>JAJFLB010000056.1 GCA_021772915.1 Gammaproteobacteria bacterium
CCGTAGGGCGTGACCTGAAGCACACATTTGCAGCGTTGCAGCCCTCGCCAAGGCAACCAGCCTTGGCCTTCGGTCTGCGCCTTGCACATGCGCGCTTCAGGTCACGCAGAGGCATCGTATACTTGTTCAGAGGCTCCCTAGATGTCTGAGCCGCGCCGTTGGGTTGTCCTGTTACCCGTAAACCCGCATCAGCAGTGTTTCCAAGCAAACTGTATAAAAAAAATATATACCTACACCTTGCCTCTATCTTATTGAAAAGTAGGGTATAAATTTTTTTCACAAATTTTTGTGTACAAATTAATTGTACTTCAGGGTCAAGTTCGAAGACATCAGAACAAACCTGAATAACCGACATACCAGGTTAAGTGTATGTATTTAGGGGCTAAAAATATCTAAACTCTCGTTAAAGTTTATGTGGCATGTTAATTGCATCATCTATAGTGAAACAAATGCGAGGTGATCACATGAACGAAAAAATCAAAATCCTCATCGTTGACGATGAAGAAGTGGTACGCCTCAGTCATTTAAGGAGCCTTGCGGACACGGACTGCCACGCCGAGTCGGCCCAGGACGGTAAAGAGGCTTTAAGGTTCATGGAGCAACATCCGTTTGACGTCATTCTGCTCGATCTCAGTATGCCAGACCTGAATGGAATGGATGTTCTCAAGATCATCAAACAACGTTGGCCGGCGAGCGAGGTTGTCGTTATTACGGGCTACCCGAGTATCGAATCTGCCAAGGAAGCCGTCAGACTGGGCGCATACAACTACCTGGCCAAGCCGGTAGGCCCCGATGAAGTCATCAAGGCGGCCAACGATGCCATGACACAAAAACGCTGGGCATTGCGTGATCAGTTGGAGGACCGGAAAACAACCGTGTCTGCCACCAATCAGCCCCTTAATACACCAATCACACAAATTATGAGCTAGGAGGTAAGTCATGAACACCAAGCTGCAAGTACTAGTTATTGACGATGATGCAGTAGTCGGTCGCAGTTTTGATCGGGTTCTGACCAATAAAGGCTATGAGGTCGCCACCGCCCTGAGTGGTGAGGAAGGCCTGGAGACTATCGATAACAGAGATTTCGATGTCGTTTTTACCGATATCAAGATGCCGGGTATGGATGGACTAGAAGTTACGGAGCGTATCAAGGCACGCTGCCCCTGGACACCCGTGGTTGTTATTACGGGCTATGGCACTGCTGAAAATGAAGCCAGAGCCTCGGTGCTCGGCGTCAGCGGTTTTGTTAACAAACCGCTATCACCGGAAATCATTGAGAGCATCACGCTAAAAGCGGTAAACGAAGCAAAAGACCATACCGATTCGCACGTAGACATTGAACTGGATGTTGAAGTCCATACCGAGGCAACAGAGAAAGTCAGTTTTGCGACAAGAATACTTGCATTTGGCAAAACCACCGGGATGTTCCTGGCGACACCGTTCATCGCCTTGGGCTACGTTTTCGCACTGCCGTTGGTTGGCCTCTATCAGTTCGCAAAGCTGGCCCAGGAGGCTTTCAAAAAAGCACATCCAGGTGCAGCGGCCAAGGCTAAAAAAGCGGGTGTTCGTGCAAAAAACGTGGGTCTGTTTTTCGCGTCACCCTTCATTGCCCTGGGCTATGTTATAGCACTGCCATTTGTCGGATTCTACATGTTCGCAAAACTGGGCCGCGAAGCCCATGATAAAAAGGTGTTGTCCAGGTGAGTTTTGCGGGTAACCGAATCAACCGGGGCTTATAATGAGCCCCGGTTTTCAGTCAAGATTTGCTCACAAGAGGAGATTTAAAATGACGGCCTCGACTAGGGTGAGTGGTGCAATGGGAAACACACGTCCCGTTTTGCCTTCGCTGATAATTTTTCTCATTTTCTGCGCAATTTTCAATGACAGATTGTATGCACAACCCGTAGCAGACCCAGCTGCGGAGCTAGCCATTACCAAAAACACTCCGGCGGATTTAGGGACACAGCTTGAAGCCAATCTTAAACAGAACAACAAGTGCCTGAAATGCCACTCTCGGGAAAAAATCAAAACACTCGAAAGCGGCGAGGAACTCTCTCTGCAAGTACACCGCGACGATTTCACGAGTTCAGCGCATGGTGAAATCGCTTGTGTGAGTTGTCACGAGGCAATCGGTAGCAGAAGACACCCTTCAAAAAAGACCAATATCACTATCAGTAGCCGGCGTGATTACTCCGTTGAAATGAATCAGAGTTGCCGTTCATGTCATGATAAAAAGTCCACTCAGTACGAAGGCAGCATACATTTTTCAATGGTCGGGCAAGGTTCTGAAAAAGCACCTGTGTGTACAGATTGTCATAGCGCCCACGCGGTCGAGACCATGACGGTGTACCAGCCGGAAACCGGATTTCCCTGTAAGAAATGCCACGAGAATATATTCATCGCATATGCCGAAAGCGTACACGGAACGGCCAGGATTAGTGGGAATGTCATTCGGGACAAACACATCCAGGCACCGATCTGTTCAGATTGTCACAGGTCTCATGAGGTAACTGCGGTGGAAATAGGTGATACCTTACGATCCCAGTGCTTTGGTTGCCACGAGAATGTTCCTCTGTTGCACAGCCAATGGTTACCCAATGCAGGTACACATCTGGATATTGTTTCCTGTGCTGTTTGCCATGCCCCGTTTGCCAAGCACAGATTTGACCTTCATCTCTATGACAACATCGCTCAGGTTCCTGTCAATCAGCAAGAGAGTTACAAATTATTCCAGCAACAACTGCAAGATATTGAGGTGGGGGGCAATGTGGATCCGCTGGCAGTCTGGAAACTGATTGAGGAAAGTAATGAGACCAGTTTGCCTGCAAATATCTCCCTGCGTGGCCGCATGGAAGTAAGATCCGGTGTTTGGGCACACCAGATTGCATCCAAGAGTTTCGCGGTCAGAACTTGTGATAGTTGCCACCAGGCTGGTAACAGGCAGGCTCTGGATGTAACGGTTTCTGTCCCCCAGCAAGATGGACGAATACAGCGATTTGAAACCGACCGGGAAGAACTGGACTCTGTTGGTGCAATGAAGTCCATCAGTGAGTTCTTTGCAATTGGCGGTAACAAGAACAGATTGCTGGATATTCTGGTGTTACTTTCATTGATCATTGGGGTTGCGATTCCAGTTGGCCACTTCACGCTTGGCCAAATGATCAAGGAAAAACTGGACCGAGGAGAGCAATGATGGCGACGAAGAATCCAGAACAAGTTCAGCTCAAAAGTTGGAAAAAAACGAGTGACGGCGAGTTATACATTAATCCTCTGCCCGTGCGTATCTGGCACTGGTTACATGCGATGGGTTTTGTGGTGTTGATCCTGACAGGCATTCAAATCAGGTACACAAACCTGTTCAATGTGCTGACCTTTGAAACCGCAGTCAAGACACACAACTGGGTCGCTTTCGCAGTTATCGCCAACTACTTTATCTGGCTGGGGTTTTATCTTTTCTCAGACAGAATCACGGTCTATCATCCTGAACTCAACCCACGGAAATTTTTTGACAAGGCCTTCGAACAAGCAAGGTACTACAGCTATGGCATCTTCAAGGGCGAGCGCAGCCCACATAAGGTACAACCGTATGACAAGTTCAATCCGATGCAGAGCATCACCTACCAGATCGTGATGCTGTTGGTTGTTCCTGTCCAGTTCATTACCGGCATTATGATGTGGGATATCAAACGTTTTGAAAGCTGGATAGCGATGTTCGGTGGAATACAGGTAATAGATACGGTGCACGTGCTGGTATTCATATTCTTCCTGTCCTTTACCATGATCCATGCTTACATGGGTGCACTCGGACAGAAGCCATCAACCCACTTCAAAGAAATGTTCACCGGTTTTGAAGAGGAGTACGAAGAGTAGCATCAAAAACTCAGCCATTGCAGGTCGCTCGCGGGATTTGACGGCAAAATCCGATACAACCATCCTCTGAAATAGGGGTCCTTCTCGACCAGCGAGGGATTCGATTGTGCGTGGGCATTGACCTCAAGAATCCGGCCACTCAATGGGCACATAATGCCGTGTGTCGAGCCGTCCGGGGATGTCGCTTCCGCGCAGGGAACGCCCTGCAAAAGGTCTTCGCCAAGCGGCGAAAGCTTGAATTCCTTTATACCATCCGCCGCCTTTAGGAATAAATCACTCACCCCGATTTTTGCGATCCCCTGGTCTTCCATCAGAACCCAGCTGACATACCCGAGCCGGTGGTAGTCTGTAGGACAAGGGACAAAGCTCATGGAGCCATTGCGCGGTAGACTGGCCGACTCGGCCTCGTCCAGAAGCATGCTACAACGGCGACTGCGCCGAATCACCGTGAGCAATTCATCGGCCGTGAAGGGTTTTGGGATATAGTCGACAGCACCGGTCGACGCCAGGCTTCTGATTGCGTTTTCCACAGTGGAGTACCCGGTCATCATGACCACGGGTGTCCGGATACCCTTGCGGGCGAGCTCTTCGAGGAACTGAAAACCGTCGAGGTCGTGCATCATGATGTCGCAGAGCACCAGACGAAATTCATCTTGGGCCATACACCGAAGCGCCTCCACGGCATTATCTGCCGCGGTGACGGTCATCCCTTCTGCGCCACACACCTTTTCTACCGCCTGGTTGATCGTCGGTTCATCGTCGATGACCAGAATGTCCCGTACCTGGCTCACAATCCCACCGGAATACGGATGATAAAGGTCGTCCCTGCCCCAACCTCACTTTCCACCGAGATTGTTCCGTTGTGGTTGTCCACGATCCCCCAGGTCACGGCCAAACCCAGACCCGTCCCTTTTTGGCCCTTTGTCGTTGCAAACGGTTCGAAAAGTTTTGAAATCTGTGTCTTGGGAATGCCACAACCGTCGTCTGTCACCCGAATCTCCACGTATTTGTCGTTCCAGGCGGAATCTATCTGTTCCCATTGATGCCAGCCGCATCCATCCCTTAAGCAGCCTTGTACAAGTCCTTTGAGGGGAACTTCGAACGCATAGATGGGGGCCTCGCAATGCGGACAGAACTCACCCTCGGCCATGAGTGAGGTAGAGCAATCCGGGCATAGGAACTCGACACCCTCATCAAAGGCGGGCATACCGTTCAAATGATGCTCGGTTGAACCGTACATGGGATTGAGGTGAATGAGCCCAGTCTGCTTCTTCTTTCGGTAACGCATACTGATGGCAGGTTTTGCGTCAACCTGAATCTTTCTATCTACCAGGTCATGCCGTTTCGGACAGAGGGCGCGCTTGATCTGGAGGACTCCCGTGGGACCAAGACTTATTGCCTTACTTGTCACGTTAATGGTTCCCCTGTTTTCCCCGATGGCGTCCGACGCGTTGACCATCAGGTTGATGAAGACCTGCTGTATCTGGTTGGCGTCCAACGTCACGTTCGGCAGCGTCGTGTCCAGGTCCATAACCAGTTCCACCTGCCTCATGGAGAGTTGATTCTCGATTACGGTTGCCGCACGACCGATGATCTCATTAATGTCAGCCTTGCGTTTTTTAGGGACGGTCTGCCGGGCAAAATCCAACAGACTCTTGACGATCTCGCGGCAGCGGATGGTTTCGGATACTATGACCTGGAGGTCGTCAGCAGTTTCGGGTTGTCCCTGCGCCCGCTTCAACAGGTAACTACTGTTTGTGAGCACCGCCGTCAGCGGATTATTAATCTCGTGTGCCACCCCGGCAGCCAATCTCCCCAGCGAGGCGAGCTTGTCCGACTGGAAGAGTTGGAGTCGAGCCTCGGCCAGGTTGTCGGTCATATTATTGAAGGACCTAGCCAACATCCCGAGCTCGTCGTCTCCCTTCACCTCGACCCGATACCCAAGATTCCCACCGGCGACATGCCGTGTTGCGGTGAGAAGCGCCTGGACCGGTCGGTCAATCCACCATCGAACCAGCAAGCCGATGATCAGGCTCAGAATAATGATGGCACTGACGGCGAAAATGACAATTGCTAACTGGCTGTGGCGGATGTTCCGGTCAACTTCGGTGAGCGGCATGGTGACATCCAGTACCCCCAGTACGACCTGTGTTTCAGGGTGCGCATGACAGGCCGCACTCCAGCATGACTGCTCATTGTATATGGGGTTGATGATACCCAGCAGTCGCGATGAATCCGGATAGGGTCGGAAAATTCGTGTGCGCTCTTTCTGTTCCAACTGCTCCAGAGGTTCACCCGCAGAGTGGCACCGGTAGCAGCTCTCTGCTTTCTTGTCGACCATCCTTCCGATCTCGGTGGCGACCGATGAGTAAATGATCTCTCCAGACTTGTTAAATACGCGGATACGGTCAATACTCACCTGCTTACCGATGCGACGGATACTCTCATGAATCCCCTTTCGGTCGTTGTGCAACATGTCGTACTCGGTATCCGACTTGA
This sequence comes from Gammaproteobacteria bacterium, assembly GCA_021772915.1. GTDB lineage: Bacteria > Pseudomonadota > Gammaproteobacteria > Xanthomonadales > SZUA-36 > SZUA-36. The sequence continues at coordinate 6,370 of JAJFLB010000056.1, forward strand.
CGGCTTCGCTGAGTTGGTTCGCGTGCCGTTCCACCTCGGTGAGCAGACTCTTTTTTTCAGATTGAATATTGAAAAAGGCGAATACGCCAATCACCACCAGGACCGTCGATACCACTCCGAGGTTTAGCTTCAGGCTTATTTTGCTATTGAGCATGGATTACCCAAAAAGGTGCTTATCAAGCTTAATCCTTGCCTTTGTTTGCCGGAGACTTAAGATACAGCACCAAATAGATGAACAAGCCCCAAAAGCACAACAAAAGCAGGTACTCGAGACCTTTGGTTTCAAAAATATTTACATAATAAAATGAGTCCATTTTAGCTTCCTATTCTACGTGTGCTGATGATTTGAACTTAATACTGGCATGCGGGTGACAACCCACCTGAATACCCAGATTTGAACGAAGACCACCGTCATCGACACGATAAATTCCTGCCAGGATGGGAAATAACGTACATCCGCGTACCAGTTGAAACAGATAATGGAAATGTTGAGCCGGTTGAGCAAGATGCCTATCAAGGCCATTACAGCGGCAATTTTAATGACTTTCACACTTTTGTGCTTGAAGCCAAAGGCAAACATCAAGGCCGGAATCAACACAAAACCAATCACTTCCAAGAGGAACCACAAGCCAAACCCGTCATTAAGCAACTCCCATTGTTTCTCATGAATGAAAAGTAGTGCTTTGAAAAAATAGTAGACAAACATGGTGATGGCAGCGCCTTTTGCCAGGCCCAGGACAATGTCTTCAAACGAGCGATGACTGTTGGGCTCCATAAAATTTTTGAACACCCGGTGACTAATCGTTCCCTCGACGATAATCATGGCCAAGCCTGCATAAACACTGGAGACAAAAAACTGGATCGGAATAAACTCCGACCACCACAGCGGATGAATTTTAGTTTTTGCCATCAGGTATAAGGCCCCAAGGCCTGATTGATGAAGCAACGACAATGTGATCCCCAAAATAACCGTGGCGAGCGTAAGGCTGGCGAGAAACTTGCGGGCCTTCTCCCAGTGCATCCATTCCGCGACAGCTGGAGAAAATTCGATGAATGCTGCAAGCATGTAAAGCAAAAAATGCCAGCAAATCAAGAATAAAATGGAACTGAATCCAAACGAGTTGCCAATGTAGGGATTATAACCAAACCATGGTCGTCCCAGGTCAAGTAACAGGGCGCCAGCGTAAAAAGTGTAGGCCATGAATCCGTTTAAGACCGTGATGCGTACAATGGAGTGGTATTTGTCCACTTTCATCACATAAACCACAAATGTGATGACGTAGGCTCCGCCGGCAAGGGCGACACCGGTAACAACATTAAGACCCTTCCAAAGACCCCAGGGTACCTCCTGTGAGAGATTGACCACGGATCCGAGGCCGTAGACAAAGCGGAAATACAGGATGATCACGCCGATCAAAATGATCGGAATAGAGATAACATTAAACGGGGTGAACCATGGCCCGCGTGGCTTCATCTCCTGGATCAGGAATCTAAAGAAATTGCCAAATGAGGCGTAAACAACAGCTTCTTTATTCATCATTCGCCCCTTCATTATTCGTATCAAACTCTCCCTCTATGGATGGCTTGTTGTTGCCTGCAAGTGCATTGAGCCCCAACAAAAAGGCTGGTGCACCAAACAAAACCATGGGGACACTGTAAAGGAACTCTTTTGTATACTCCGGATAAGGGGTATTGCCGACGTCATTTGGGAACCCTAGTTGATCAAAAGGCACCGCCGACAGATAAATATATCCGGTTCCGCCAACTTCGTTTTCACCATAAATATGGTGTACGTATTTATCTGGATGACTATAGATGCGATGCCTGGCAATTTTCAAATTGTTTAACCGGGTGCCGAACATGAGCGCATCCGAAGGACAGGCTTTGACACACGCTGGTTTCTTGCCCTCTTCGAGGCGTTCAAAACACAGGCTGCATTTCTGGATTTTCGGATTCCATTCATTGAACTCAAATTTCACCAAGTTAAAGGGGCAGGAAATCATGCAGATACGGCAACCGATACACTTATTTCCCCTCCAAATGACCGGGCCCCCTTCCATTTGCTTCATCGCCTCGGTGGGACAAGCGGTCGCACAGGCCGCCTGGTAGCAATGCATACATTGTCTTTTGACAAACACATCGCCCTTTCCCGTCTCAAATTTATTAACCACCGTCCATTGCTTATCACTTGTTTTCCGGTGCTCATCAAGCGCCCCATCGTTAACGACATCCGGAACAAACATATCGTGTTCATCAGAACACGCAACTTCGCATGCCCTGCAGCCAATACAACGGGTTGTGTCTACCAAAACGCCAACGAACTCTTCTGAGTTTCGCTGCTCCTGGGCACATGCTTTTTTGCTTGTTAAGGCGGTACCAGCGACGACAAGTGATGTTTTTAGAAAACCTCGTCTATCCATTATGTCTCCTTAGCTCTGGCTGGGTCGACAGCCCCGTCTGAGATTCAGTGTTTCAAGGATTACTCTGTTTTTGTTCCTTCACATGACAGTCAACGCACCCTCTACTTGCTTCAGCACCAATGCCTGATTCATGACATGCCCAGCAATTTTTGTGGGTGACGACTTTAGAACTGAGTGTCTCGTCTGCAATATTATTCGGGTCTGATTGATGACAGTCCCGGCACTTGTAGTACTTTGTACCGGTCGCTGTATCCGGGTTATGGCAGATTTGGCAACTAATCCAGGAAGACGTCAGATAGTCCGGATGAGGGGTAGCCAACTCCATTGCATGGATCTGGTGGTGACATTCAGCGCACTCCATTTTTACTTCTTCAACATGGGCGCGGTGTGGGAAAAGCACCTTCCCCACAGATGACTCAAAAATGATCTCATCCGGCACACCGGGTTTGCTTGGCGGCGCGTTGGGTTGTGCCTCATTCCTGGTCGGAACGGGATGGGCAACTTCAGCCCAGCGTTTTTGGAAATCAAAACCCTCGAATGTAGGACTTTCCTCGTTGTGGCAGACGGTACAGCCGTCTGCTGTCGCGTTCATAATCAAGCCGGCCGTACGGGCGGCTTCAGAATCCTTCATAATCTTCTGCGATTTGTAGTCAGAGCCGGGGCCATGACAGGATTCGCAGCCTACACCCTCGCCATCGGTGTACTTGCCCTTCTCGCTTACAGCCACCCCGCCACCCAGGCTGGCCCGGGTAGTGTGGCACTTGAGGCAGGCGTCTTCCTGCTGGGGGTCGCCTAACCCCAAATCGGCAACAATCTTCCTGGCTTCTTCAGTTGCCAGGGTTTCGAAGGCCCTGGCGTGTGCTGACTCAGTCCAGATTCTCCATTGATCCCCGGTCTTGGCCTTATGACACGCCTTGCATTTGGGGGCACCAGTGATTTCATGCGCAGCGATCGCTTCATGCGCCGCACTGAACACCAGTCCACCAATAACGAGCAGAGAAACAAAAGACTTAAACATAAGCGCCTCACTAATAATCAAAAGGGCTATCAGCAGGTATTAACCAGTATTTCAACCCTGCAGAAATGGCTTCGAAAATTCGGCCAGCAGGTTTTTGTATTCTGCATTCCTGTTTTGCTCGCTCTCCTCTGTTTCATTCGACTCGTGTTGGGAAGTTTCCTCCAGGTATTTATTTGCAAGCTCTTGGTATCTGTCTACCTCCTGTTGATACCACTGAACCGAATCATGCCCAAATCTAAGTTCAGGCAACTCGCCTGCAAGGTTTGAGGGCTCAATTCCACACATCCAGCTAAGCCCAAATGGCTTTATCGTCAACCATTCAGGATGTTCGGCATGTTCAGAATTCACGGCAATGACTCTACCGCTGAGCGGGGCGGGTATTTTCAAACTGTAATCTTCATATTTTAAAGAAAACAGTATTTCTCCTTTTACAATTTTTTGCTCTATTTTCGGTAACTCAACATGATCAACTTTCTGAAATATCTTTCTAATCAGATCATCTGGTCCAATCCGCACCGTACCGCTGGAGAGGATCCTTGCCCACGCGTGCTGTGGAGAAACGAAAACACCGGCCGGCACATTAAGTTCGAACTTGGACTCTGATTCACTGGTACCCGGTTTGATCAAGCGGATTTTGTGACGCATGTGCTTTTCTAAATTGGCCTGCCGCTTTATCAATGCGGTTTTTACAAATGCAAGCAATTCATCTTCGGTAAATGGTTTTTCCACATAATCCATCGCACCGAATTTAACGGTTTCCACCGCGGTTTCGATTGATGCATATCCGGTAATTACAACCACATCGATGTCGGGACGCAAGTGTTTGACAGCTTTGGTTACCTCGACCCCATCCATCTCCGGCATTTTTAGATCGGTAAACACAAAATCATAGTCATACTTGTGGATTAGTCCCAGAGCTTCGGAACCCTTTTCCACGGTGTCGATGCTATACCCTTCAAGTACAAGCATTTTACGAAAACTATCCAGAATTGGTTTTTCGTCATCCACAGCCAGTATTCGAGCCTTCGGATCAGCGACTTCCACACGTTTCAAGGTTAACGCTTCCTCGCTCACGTCCAGCCTCAAACCAATGTTCAGAGCAGCTTCTCTTTCGTTTCGCAGTCGTTCTTCCCGTGCCCTTTTCAGGAGCACGCGGAGTGCGAGGTCTACCAGGACAAAAGCAACGATTGTCACCACTACAATTAAAGCTACAATCATTTTACTAATCCTCCGATATGACACAAACAGCTGTGCTTGTCATGGCATGTCCAAACAACACGCTTTGCTGCTTTGATCCAGAAAACGATCGTCTCATTTGAATCCACGGCGCAGACCGGGTCACAACTACTGCATATTTTCTGCAGGGCACTCATATTCTCATCGCAGAAAAATGATTTGAAATCTGCTTCAAACAGATTTGTACGTGCGGATTTGCACACCTGGTTAACAGTATTGAGTAGATATTTTGTCCGTAAATTCGGACCAAAAACTGATGGTTAGGCTTCATGGATAACGGTGTGCTCCAGGCGCATAAACCTATGGAAAGTAATAGCAAATATTCAAGGGGGACGCATTGACCTAGGTCATGTAAAGAACAGCAAAATCTGGTGCCACTTTACCCTTTAAAAAACTGCCCGGACCTGTCAATGTTCACGGTAGTGATAGCCGTCATGTGGAGTTACGTTTTTTCTGATAAGCCTCGAAACCCAGTTTTGCGAACATATAAAATCCGACCAGCGGTAAGGCAATGACATAGCCCAGGGCAATGAACGGTGATGCGAAAAACAGGCCAATGTTTTTTGCAAATTTACTCACTTTCCGCAATGTTCTCATTTCCTCCACTACCGAGACTTCGGCTTCAATTGCAGTCGCGGTGTTGATGGACCGCTCTTGGACCTTTTCCGAGTCATCCAGTGCTTTCAGTGTGACGCTCTCAATGATTTCAGGCGTGAGCGGTTTGTGTACAAAACCATTGACACCGAGTACGGAAGCCCTGGCTTCATTATCTGGAGTTCCGTAGCCCGTTATTACCACCACGGGAGTCCAGGGGCAGCGTGCCTTGATGCGTTCAGCCACTTCAAGACCATCCATACCCGGCATCCTGATATCGGTAAAAACGACATCAAACTCCGCGTTATTGATTGTTTCCAGCGCTTCTTCACCGCTCCGTACAGTGCTGACCTCATAGCCTTTCTCGGTCAGAACCCGGTCGAAACTGCGGCCTACGACCGCATCGTCATCAATGACTAATACTTGTGGTTTGGTATTCATAATGTACCTCCTGGTCCGTTTAATGGGTAACTGGCTTGTAAAAGGGTTTATAAGTAACCGTTTCCACTGATTGGCAACGCTTCCGGACACTACGCATCGCCCAACGCTTCTGTGTCATGGCATCATTGGCTGCCTTGATAATCTCATCCGGCCCTACCGGTTTGGTCAAATAATTGAAAGCCCCCAACCTGACCGCTTGTTTGGCTGACTCGATACTCGGATAGCCGGTGATAACGACCACTTCACTGTCGGGCCAGCGCTGTTTAATGGTTTTAAGAACATCCATGCCATCCAGACCCGGCATGCGAAGATCAAGCAGAATGACGTCAAAGGGATGCTGTTCCATTACCTGTAACGCTTCCTTGCCATCTTCGGCTGCCCTGGCATTGCAATCAGTGCTTTCAAGACTCCTGAGGTGGCTGTGACGTACCACTTCTTCATCATCTACGATGAGGATATTGGCCTTGTCATTCATGGGATCACCTTTCATTTTGTTTCACTACAGGAGATGCAACTTGCGTGCCAGAAGATCACTCCAATTCTTACCAAGGTGTTTCCTGAATGAATTTAGTAACTTACGGTTTCAACTATGGATGACGGGCGATGTTTCAGCGCTTAAAATTGACGGCTCAAGTACATTGTTTGTGTACAACCCCATAGGAAATAGGGATATTAGATAAATTTTTCAGTGACTTATATCAAGAGTGGGTATGTATATTTTAAATGTACAGAGTGCTACGATTGACGAAATTCGCCGTCGGTCACCAATCTGAAAAAGGACTTCCATTTTTTTAACAAAATGTGATCTAGGTCAATTCCAGGGTGACCAAGCGGCCCTATATTGTGCTTGGAATCAGTGTTGCGTGAGACTGGTTTCACACACGCACCACGTATGGCTGCCGGGAACCCTGATGCTCGAAGCCCGACAGGAAAGAAGGACCAAGAATGATGCTGGTGAGTAGGTTAAAAAAAGTCACTCCACCCCACACAATAAGTACCGGTCTGACGTTTCAATCAAAGGCTTTGGTCATCATGGCACTGCTGGCGGTCATGCAGTTTGCCGTCAGTAACACCGCGTTTGCCGAGCCATCGGACCCCAAGCTCAAAAATGAAAGATGTCTGCGTTGCCATGGTAGAGAAAATTTTTCCAGGAAGGCGGCCAATGGAGAAGCCAGACAGTTGCACGTTGCGGCTGAAGAATTCAAGCAAAGTGTTCACGGTGGCCGCGATTGTGTGAACTGCCACAAAGACATTACCAAGGCGCCCCACAGGAAGGGCATCGATCGCAAGGTCGGCTGTGTTCAATGTCACCAGAATCTTTGGGCAGAGGCACAACAAAGCGGCCAGAATGGTGAAAACGCACGCCTGGGTGTGGTGGTTGAACAGATCGAGAGCTACATGGGTTCCATTCACGCCAGACCCAGTATTGAGGACCAGTCACGCACTAACGCGACCTGCTATAACTGCCATGACGCACATTATGTTGCGCCAATTGACAGTCACATCGGCGCAAATGGCCGCCTGAAGATCCCCGAAGTCTGCGGTCAATGTCATGCCGAAATTCTCGCGACCTACATGACCTCAGTACATGGCATGCAGGTCAGCAATGGAAATGCCGGCGCGGCCGTTTGTAGTGACTGCCATACGACCCATGATATTGAAAAACCGCATGAAGTTTCCGGCAAGTTGGTCATTACAGAAAATTGTGGAAACTGTCATCATGACAACCTGGAATCCTATACCGAAACCTATCATGGCAAAGTGACCCGTCTTGGTTATGGAGAAACAGCCAAATGTTACGATTGCCATGGCTCCCACGGCATAAAACGAACCCACGACGCCACTTCGATGGTTCATAACGGCAACCGACTGGAAACCTGCCAGACCTGTCACGAAGACGCAACCGAGGGTTATGTCACATTCCAGCCACATGGTACGACAGACGATTTCAAGAATTACCCCGAAATGTGGTTAGCCTCCAAGGGAATGATTGGTTTGTTGTTGGGCACATTTGCATTTTTCTGGCTCCACTCCGCGCTGTGGTTTTACCGCGAATATCAGGACCGCAAGCACGGCAAGGACCGGCCCCACATCATGCTGGAAGATCTGCCAGCGGGTAAAACCCACTTCAGCCGCTTCACACGCTGGTGGCGACTGGCACACCTGGTGGGGGCACTTTCCATCATGTTGCTGGCGCTGACAGGACTGACGGTATTGTTCTCTGGCAGTGCCTGGGCACCACTCGTGATGAAACTGCTGGGTGGTCCTGTCGTGGCGGGTATTCTTCACCGAATCGGTGCCGTCGGATTTATGAGCGTGTTTTTCATACACCTTATTTATTTCGCCTTCCATATTGGCCGAACCTGGAGGACATTCGAATGGTTCGGACCCAACTCCCTGATCCCCAACTGGGATGATCTCAAAGACGCCATCGCGATGTTCCGGTGGTTCTTTGGACTGGCACGACGTCCGATTCTTGATCACTTCAGCTACTGGGAGAAATTTGATTACTGGGCTCCGTTCTGGGGCATGACGATAATTGGTGTCAGCGGTATGATGATGTGGTACCCCGCCGTGACGGCCTCGCTGCTACCCGGATGGGTATTCAACGTTGCCGCCATTGTGCATGGTGAGGAAGCAATCCTGGCTGTGGTGTTCCTGTTCACGGTGCACTTTTTCAACAATCACTTCCGGCCGGACAAGTTCCCGCTGGATACCACCATGTTCACCGGCAGTGTCCCGCTGGAACACTACAGACATGAGCACCGGCGTGAATATGACCGCCTGGTTGCCAGCGGTGAACTGGATAAGTATTTAGTGGATGCGCCATCGCAGCCAATGGCCCTTGGGTCAAAGATCCTGGGCACAGTATTGGTCATTATCGGCCTGAGTTTGCTGACGCTGGTCCTGCTCGGCTTTTTGGGTATTTAATACGGTGCTACACATAAACATTGGGGATAGAGCAGCTTATAGTTTGTATAATGTTTTAACGGGTTTTGAGGTGTAGATTCAATGCTCCCGGACGCGGACAACGGAATTATCCGTTATCGAGGTTTCCTATGAAAATTTACCTGTATGTGCTACTGACACTCACGCTCCTTGCGGCCTGCGCCAAAGAACCTGACCCAGCAAAGCGGGCGGTTGATATTGCCGCCGGCAAACAAATTGCCGAGACCAGTTGTTCCGGTTGTCACGGCATGGATGGACGTGGTGAAACAGCTGAAATCCCCAACTTGGCAGCTCAGCCCGATGAATACCTGGTTGAAGCCTTGCACGCCTACCGTGACGGCAAACGGATACACGCTGCCTTGCAGAATCTGACCTTGAATATGAGCGAAGCCGATATCGCCAATATTGCCGGTTACTATGCCGGCATGCCTCCGCTGGAATCCCTCGTCGACACACCAACCGGCCAGGATGAAGCCGTCTACCAGGAAGGTGCTGTCGTAGCTGAAGTTTGCACCACGTGCCACGGTGAGAACGGTGTCAGTACCACGGCGGGAATTCCAAACTTGGCCGGCCAACAACCCATCTACCTGATTGTCTCGACGCAGGAATATAAGAACGGCAACCGTGGTCATGCGGAAAAAGCAGCCATGCTAAGTGGTCTCGAACGCGTTGATATCGAGAAAATGGCCATGTACTTCGCCGCCCAGACCCCGCCCGTCCGTGAAGCACCGCCATTCGGTGATCCAGCGGCCGGAGAGCCCCTCTCCGCCAGTTGTGGTGGCTGCCACGGCGCACGGGGTGTCAGCCACGACCCCATGGTGCCCAGCCTGGCGAGCCAGGAACCCGGCTACCTGGTAACCGCCATCAAGGCCTATCGCGACCAACAACGTGCACACGAGGATATGGTCACGGACAAGAGCGACCAGGAAATCAATGACATTGCCGTATTTTATGCGGTACAACAAGCCGAGGCAGCAATCGATCAGCAAAGCACGGTGCAGGAACTGGCGGCCACCTGTGATCGCTGCCACGGGACCTCGGTGGGTAACAAAACCCTGATGTTCCCCTCACTGCACGGCCAGAACCGCGATTACCTGATCAACGCCATGAAGGAGTACCGCGATGGTGCTCGCGGCAGTTCCATGATGCACAAGATGAGTTCCAACTACAGTGATGAAATGATAACGGCCATTGCCGGCTACTACGCGGCACAACCTAATTGAATTCATTGAATTGAAGCCTGGGCCACGGAACTGACCGGGACTTCAAAAAGGAATCAGTCAATCGGCAAGGCCCGCATTAACGCGCTTGGTCTGGTCTGGATTTTAACAGCGCCAGCAAAACGAATGCTGGCGCCGTATCTAGCTTCGATATGAACTAACCGTCACACGGAAGCGTTGCATAATACGCTGCCAGATCAGTCATATCCTGGGTGCTCAGTTCTTCCGTGAACATCAGCATGATTTCATCCTCATCGGTACGCTCACCGGATTTGTACGCTTCGAGCATTGCCAAGTGCTCCTTCGCATCCAGACCGGCAATCGATGGATTCTCTTCATCCCCTTTGCCATCCTCACCATGACAATCCACACAATCAGCAGCCAATTCCTGGCCCCTGGCCACATCTCCACCCGCCTGCGCAACTCCGACCGACAGTAACATTATGAACAGGATCGCAACTAGCAGTTTTATACTTGACATTTTGTGTCTCCTTTTAAGACCTACACACTAAAACTCATATTGTGTAGCTTCCGCTTTTTAGACAGGAGTTCAAGACTTATCGTTCAAGTATTTGACCTAGGTCAATTTGCCGAAAAACCCGCCCAAATTATTTGGAGCTATAATTGATATAGGTCATTTTGCTAATACAAAAATAGGCACAGTATGCTAAATGGGAATGTGAAAATCACAGCGCCCAGACAATTGAAAAATCGATGAGGATAGTGCAATGAAAAGAAATGTAATTTATCTGTATGATAGGCGTTTCTCAGTAAGCTTCGTTGCTATTGTAGCGTGCGTGTTAGCGGTCCTCTCACCCGACATTGTGTTCGCCCAGACGTACGAGGGTGCCGAGTTCTGCCAGGACTGCCATGAGTCTCAGTACAGCGAATGGAGAGCTTCCGGCCACCCATTTAAGCTCATGAAGGGTACGGAAGCCCGGAACCGGCCCATACCCCTGCCACAGGGATTCAAATGGGATGATATTTCTTACGTGATTGGCGGTTACCAGTGGAAATCGCGCTACGTGGACAATGACGGATACGTTATTACGACAACCTTTGATAAAGATGGTAACGAGGTACCCGGTCACAATCAGTATAATTACCTGACCGGAACGTGGTCCGATTACCACGCCGGTGAGGTAGACAAGCCCTACAACTGTGGAAAATGTCACACCACAGGCTGGATAGCAGACGAAGACCATGCAACCGACAACGACCTTAGCGACAACCAGGACGGTCTGCCGGGGATGCATGGTACATTTGAGGCAGGTGGTGTTGAGTGCGAGGCATGCCACGGTCCCGGCTTTGAAATGGAAATTGACCGGTCCTCCGAACTCTGCGGAAGCTGTCACATTCGCGGTGATAAGAATACCATTCCAGCCAAGGGCGGCTTCATACGTCACCACGAGCAATACAACGAAATTTTGGCGAGCCCGCATGAATTCGGCAGTTGTGTCATCTGCCACGACCCACACAAACGGGCTGAATTCTCCATCAAGGTTGATTGCGCAGGTTGCCACGAAACCGTTGCCCTATCTTATGCAAAAAACGCCATGTCAGACTACGGCGTTGAATGCATAGATTGTCATATGCCCTACGCCACCAAATCCGCGCAAGCACTCGGTGACCACCAGGGAGATCTTAAAACCCACCTGTTTTCAATTAACACGGACCCGACCGCCAACATGTTTACACCAGACGGTGGTTTTGTAGCCCTTGATTCCAAAGGGAAAGGCGCCGTAACACTTGATTTCGCCTGCAAGCGCTGCCACAAAACTGCAGAGCTGGCAGAATTGGCCAAGTTTGCGAAGAATTTCCACAACCAAAACCTGGATGAAATCGGTCTTAACCCGGGACTTACAGGCATTTGGGGGGCTGGCAAGTCACGCGATGGTGAGGGCTTCAATGTGGAAGTCGCTTACTCGAACGGCGTGTTGACCCTGATCGTTTTCTTCTACACCTATGACAATTTTGGTAACCAGGTGTTTTTGATGGCAACCGGACCGGTCACCACGGGCACGAGCACTGAGGTAACCGTGTATATCACCGAGGGACCGATGTGGGGTGATGATTTTGATCCAGCCGCTGTGGTAAGGACATTATGGGGTACGGGAACGTTTGACTTCCCGAAATGTACACTTGGCAATGCTTCTATGCGACCAAACCAGGCGATGAAAAACAAGGGCTTCACCGATTACCTGCAAACCCTTGTGCGTGACCTGACAGTGTCCGGTATTCAATGCCCGACATTCGTCAATAATCCAAACTAGATTTGCACTTTAGCAACGCAAAAAAAGCGCCGCCCGTTCCGGGCGGCGCTTTTTGTATCTGGCCCAGCAAGAGCATAGTTATCAGCCCATGATGCTTACCGGACCAATCAGTTGGACTCAGAAATTGGTCAATAGCAGGTTTATCTTTTGGTCATCGTAAAGCCGTGTGGGTCGTGTGCTTGGTAGATGACGCGAGACGAGTATCAATATCTATACGTGATCATCCTCGGTACCTGGAAATGTACTTTTCAAGAATACGAAGACTGTCCGAGAATCTTGTAACCGACAAGGCCCACGCCAACAACACCCCCAGACCATTGGCCAGCATGTCACTTACCTCAAAAAAACGCACACCGGTCAAATCCTGCAGAAACTCCAGACCGATACCCATCCCGATGAAAAACAGTGCCCAGTAGAACTTCTGGCGTTTGCCGTGATAAATCTGTACGAACCATCCCATGAGTACGAAATAGCCCACGGTGTGTATAAGCTTGTCTGATATATCAAAGCCGGTACTAACGGGACTAGCGGCTAGTGTTTGATAGACAACCCATGTGATGAGCATATAGCCGATGACCAGCCACAGATGTCTATATTCCAGATGAGTATGCCTGGTCACTGTTGGAGTTTGTGACAACGGACACCCCTGCGCAAGCAGCACACCACCTTACCGGTGACGTTGGGGCTTAGACGTCGCTGAACACGCCTATCCACTTATAGGGTATCTGTACCTTTGACAAACTCGGGTGGCTTGTAAAACCACATCTGGTACATGGAAACCACCCACATTAAGGCAAAGCACAATCCCATCAAACCACCCGCTATCAGCACAACCCACGCAAACGGCGCAAAAAGTTTGGTGAAATACCAGGAGCTTACATCCGCAGCAATACAAATAAACGGGGTAAACACCACCAGGCTCTTGAACCAGATTGGCCGCACATAGGCATGACTGAAAATAAAGCCCATGATAAAGAAAATAAAGGTCACGCCAAACAGGTGTATGTGCGAAACCCGCACCAGCGTGTATAAATCGGTGCCCGTGTCCTGCTCGATCACGGTTTTGATATTGTCGAAACCATCCAGGTTGCTTAAATGTGGATTGCTGCCGTCATGGCAGTCCAGGCAGTTTTTCGCAACGATGGGTTCAATCAGTGATTCGTACACTGCCTTGCCGGCACCATCTTTAATCCAGCCCATAATTGCCTGGCTGTTGTCCGCAGGAAGCATGGCCGACATGGGGCCCCGCAGGGCGGCCTCCAGTTGTGTGCCCTCGGATGAACCACGGTAGGAAATCACGATATCCTCCACAGTTAGAGCAGGATTTCCGTCCTTGCCCGCATCGGAGGCATAAACATAGATCAGGGCAAACATATAACCCATACCAATCGCCAGCAGGGTTCCGGTAAACAGCGTGCGCATGCTGACCGGCAATTCCTGGAAATGCCGGTAAAGACGATGAATACGAACGGGAGACTCGCTCATATTGTATTGCTCCTGATGGTGATCGGGCACACCTGTGCCTCGCCACCCTGATGCCGGCAAGCCATCCTCGGATCGATTATCCGGGCATCAAGGGTGGAGGTTATTATTATATACGGCTGTTACTCGGCCGGAAGCGTGGCGAAATAGGCCGCAATATCGGCCATATCCTTGTCACTGAGATCGACGACATAATCCACCATCATTTCGTCTTCGTCGGGCCGCTCACCTGACTTGAACGCCTTGAGTTGGTCGAAGTGATAGCTCTTTTCAAGCCCGGCAATCCTGGGGATATCGTCATCGCCCAAACCATCATCACCATGGCAGTCGGCACAATCTACTGCCAGTTCTGCACCCCTGGCGGCGTCTCCGCCAGCCTGGAGATTTCCGGCCATCAGCAACAATACAAACATGGCAGCGATTATCAGTCTCTTGGTCAACATGTCTTACTCCTTCTACTTAGATTGGGTGTTTATTCGTTGGTTCCACCGGGTTCGGCGTCTTGCCCTGTATGCCCGGCAAGCTATTCTTCAACGGTCTCCTGACAAGGTAATTCAATATAAACAACAGACTTGGGATCCTGTGCCGCATAGTAGGTAACAATGCGCTCAACATCGGCTGTGCTCAGGGGTTCGGTCATTGCATGCATCACCGTTCTGGTCCGGGTTTCATTCAAGTAGGCTTGCATGACTGTTCTCAGGTAGTCTTCATTTTGTCCCGCCAGCATGGGAAACCGGGGATCGGTACTGTTGCCATTGGCGCCGTGGCAGCGCTCACAGCGTGCGATCCACTGGGAGGTCTTCAGTGGTGTGCGTACGTTTCTCTGTACAGGTTTCTGGACGGCATAAAACGTTGCCAGGTTGACAAAGTCCTGCTCACTGAGCCCCTCGACAGCTTTAAGCATGGCATCGTGCTCACGCTTACTGCCCTTGTAGGCCTTCATTGCCTTGACGAAATAGCGTGCATCCTGACCCGCCAGGGTCGGTGTGATGCTGCCACCGGCATTGCCGTCGGCGCCATGGCAAACCCCACACTCCGCTGCCAGCTGACGTCCCGTTTCAACGTCGCCATCACCCTGGGTCTGAGTGCCGGCGGGTTCCTGCACGGCGTAGAAAACACCCATCTGCCTGATTGTTGGTTCATCCAGTGCCCCCGCAAATTTCTTCATTAACCTGTGTTTGCGGCTGCCGTCGATATAGGCATGCATGGAAGTGACGAAGTACTCAGGATCCTGCCCGGTCAGGTTTGACATACCCGATGCCGTGCTGTTACCCGTTTCGCCGTGGCACTTAACACACTTCCCTATCGCTTGACGGATACCCGAGAATGGGTCATCTCCCAATACGCCGGGTTCTTGGCCCTGTGCGGTCGTATCCGCTTTTCGTGCAGGTGTCAGGCTGGCGTAATAAGCCGCCACGGAAAGCATCGCCTCGTCATTGAGAAAGCGGCTGACTTTTTGCATGGAATCGTCTTCTCGATCACCTTCGTGATAGGCCAGCAATACGCGGTACAGGTACACAGCACGCTGACCAGCCAGGTAAGGTTGCCCCTCCCCGCTCTTCATGCCATCCATACCGTGGCAGTTTGCACAGGCTGTTCCAGCGACGGTTCGGCCCAACTCGATCATGTCTGTTGAAGGAAACAGGGCCGCTTGTTCGGCTTGCTGAACCGGTTGGGTCAAAACCGAGGCGGCCAGCAGCAGGCTTGAGACCGACCCAAGCAGTACTGCGGTGATACCCGGTAAAAGAGAAATGTGTATTCTCATATTCAAATTATCTCACATGGCTATGTGGCTTAGCGAGATGCCCTTCTGCGGCCCGCGATATCTACCAGATCCTGGACCTCCAGGGTGTGGGGTTCCACCAAGCGGTGGGTAAGATCACCGCTGGATACCATACCCAGCACCTTGCCATCCTCTACCACCGGCAGGTGACGGATACGTTGCGTGGTCACGATACCCAGCGCCTCGTCAAGGGTGGTTGCGGTTGTGATGCAGATTGGGTCTCTTGTCATCACCGCAGATATCTTTGTGTTGGACTGCTCCATCCCCCCGCCCAGCACCTTGGTGATGGCATCTCTTTCCGTAAATATTCCCAGCAACTCTTCCTTGTCGATCACCAGCATTGCACCAATTCTGTGCTCGTTCATCTGGCTCACACAATCGGCCACCAAAACATCCGGACTGACCGAGTGAACCGACGCGTCTTTGTCCGAGATCAAATTACCTACGGATTCGTGTTTTCCGGTCTTCCCTTTGCTGAAAAAGAAAATACCAAAACCCACACAGACAGCAAAGATAAGTAATATGTAGAAAGACCATTCGAGCACCGGGGCCGGCAGGTCTACCTCCGCCGCAAAACTCACACCTGGCAGGAGCAATAGAAGAGCTGCTGTGGTGATTGTGTCAGGTGGTCGCATAACAATTTCTCCTCTTTTCCAGACCGACGTCACGTTTTTCCAGATCGCTCGACCCAAGGCGGGAACAAGCGCGTCAGCAACCAGAGCAATAAAAATGGGATAATTAACAAAATGGAGGCAGAAGCAATGCTCTCGTGCCCCCAAAAAGGCATGGGATAAGTCAGTAAACCTTTACCCGTCTTGGCAATTTCCTGGCCACCGATAACCACGTTCCAACGCATCAGGAGCACGTTCATCAGTACCAGCAATGCACTGGTCGTGGCGCCAATGACAAAAATTCTACCACGCGTATTGAACGCAATCATGAGACCCATTATCGCCACCGGCAGCAGTGCGCCGAAACCAAATTGCAACACGAAATAGCGCCAGAACAAGGGTCCCTGCACATACTCCATGATCATCTCTACGCCCTCCTTTCCCTTGTATACCAGGTTGGCGAATTCCAGCCCCTCCAGGATGACGGTAAACATCAGGAAACCCCACAGTGCGTAGGTCAATCCCTTCAGACAGGCCTGGTCGATAACAACCCGGCGCAATTTTGACACCAACACATAAAGCACCATCAGCAGGGCAATACCCGAGACAATGGCCGAGAACAGGAAAATAATCGGCATCAAGTCAGACTCCCACCACTGACGGGCCTTGAGTGAGCCGTAAACAAAACCGATATAGCCGTGCAGTCCATGTGCGGAGGGAATACCCACAATGGCAAGCGTCAACAACCACTTGGCGTCGATCCTGCGGGCTCTGGGCGATACATCATCGGACCACAGGGTCACCGCCCGGTAAAAAATTCGCGCCAGACCGGTCGAGTTCTGGGCACGCTTTACATTATCTGCACGAAATACAAACCAGACCTCCAGAATCAACAGGATGGTGTAGAACGCAGCAAAAAACCCAAACATCGCAAATGCTGATGTCAGGTGTGGCGTAATCATGGAGTAATAGGACCGCTCCGCATGCCCCAGATGCAACAACAGGGGTGCGGGTACAAAGATCATGACACTCAGGGAGGTCAACAGGGCCAGGCGTGCAACCGGTTTAAACTGTTGCATGCCAAACACATGGTAAAAACTGGAGACCGTAAATGCACCCGCCACCAGACCGGTCAGGTAGGGATAAATAACGATCAACACTCCCCACTGAATGATCGTCTCATTCGGGTAAACATAGCCAATAAAGGGGGCAACTTCAGTCATGACACGTCCTTATCAATACCGATGTAGAAACACATGGGCGCATTGCCGCTCTCCGGCTTGAGCACCTGCACCGGGTTGTTTCGAATAAACTCACTGACCGGGCTGGACGTGTCGTTCAAATCTCCGAACACACGCGTACCGGTCGGACAGACTTCCACACAAGCGGGCATCAAGCCCTTGGTGATACGGTGATAACACCAGGTACACTTATCGGAAACACCTTTTTCCTCCATGAAAAACCGCGCACCATAAGGGCAGGCCTGAACACAGTAACGACAACCGATACAGTAGTCGTGGTCAATCAGCACTGTTCCATCTTCCGCCCTGAAGGTTGCCCCGACCGGACAGACCTGGACACAGGCAGGATGCGCACAGTGGTTGCACATCTTCGGTACAAAGAACGCCTTGGTGACCTTTTTGTCTTTGTAACGGTTGTCGAAGCGATACTCGGATTCAGAACCCGAGGCCGCAATGTTTTGCTCATCCGCATGGCTGTCGACATGAACCTTTTCGTCACCTTCGAGATAAACATAGCGCTCAACCCAGGTGCGGAAATGCTGGGCATCACCTACCACATCGTTTTCGGCTTTGCAGGCCTCAACGCAACGCAGACAACCGATACACTTGGTGGCGTCAATTCCATATGCCCAGCGATGCTTGGTCCAGTCGTAGTCATCGGTGGGGAAAGATTTTGACCCCTCGCTGCCCGCCTCCTGCGTGTCTTGTGCAAGCAGGCTGCCACCGCCCGCCGCAATACCCAACCCAGTGAGCGCCTTTCCGGTTGAGGACAGGAACTGTCGTCGCTCCATTTTCTTCTTGTCATTTTTCATCGCATGTCTCCTCTTACACGACGCTCTAATCGATTTGCGCTACTCATCACTTGCTGCCCGCAAGCTCGCGTAGTACTCGGCCAGTTCTTCGATTTCCTGTTCATTCAGGGCCCTGGCAAGTCTTTCCATTATCTTGCTGTCACGGTCTCCGTATATATACATATCCATCCGTTCGACGAAAACAGAGGGTTCGAGACCTGCGATCGGTGGATTCTTCCCACGTCCCTGCCCTTGCTTGCCGTGACACTTCGCACACTTTGATACCGCAGCGGGTGCCTTAACAGGTGTTTCTTCGGTGACTGTTTCCTGTGGATCTGCACTTGTATCTATCGCGCCCGCCACCCAATTTTCCGGTGAGTGCGGATCGTGGCAAGTGGTGCACCGGGGTGTTTCCTCGCCGGGGAATGGATGGTCTCCGAGTACGATCTGGGGCTGGCGCGCTGGTCGTGCCGGCATTTCCAGGTGACAGGTCGTGCACAGCCTGATGGTATCGGCTGGTTTTGGCATTGCTCCGTCTTCAGCACATTGCACAGTTGCACCGTGACACACTTGGCACGCAACCGTTTTGTGGTTGCCGGTTGGCCAATCCGCCTGTCTCTCGGGATGGCACTCCAGCCAATAGCCTGCCCCTTTGTAGAGGGGTTCCCCACTGGCAATCTCAGGCACAGCATCAGCCCGGTAATAGCCATACTTATAGTAAGACGGGTCCGTCAGGTAGATCTTGGCAAGATAGGCCACAAGCAGGAAGCCACCCAACAACAACAGCAGATTTCTAATGTGTTTTGGCATGATTATTTGCATCTTTTTAGAAACATTTCGCTGCGAAGTCTAGTTGATGCGATGCTCCCGGCAGTTGACCTACATCAACAAAATAAATACTGGCTGGCTAAGCCAAGGTCTGTAGACGGTTAGCAGAACCAAATCGCACTTTTCTTGATCTATGTCAACTAAACCAACGCAAACCAATTTGAATTCTGACTTGTGTCAACTTGAAGACTGCTTCGTTTGATTAGTATGAGTCGCGATTTAAGTAGAAGTACTAAATCAACACAATAAGCAACGAGGAGGTTGTCATGTGTAACAGAGTTTTCAAATTGGTAGTTTCAACAACGAGTATGTTCTTGTTCCTGCTTTTTTCGGGGATGGCACTGGCCGAGGTTCCACCCACTGATGAAATAGTCATCGGTGGTCAAATGTGGAATAACTGGACCAAAACCTCAGCAGGTGGTTCGGGCGCGCCTACTGGCGAAACCAGTGGCGACTATTACCGCTGCAAAGCCTGCCATGGCTGGGAAGGCAAAGGTACGGAAGGCGGCTATGTCAGACGCTCGCGCAAAGACTCCCGTCCCAATGCGGGCGCCGGTGACGGTAATGCCACCAGCAGGGTAATCCCCTGGGGTACCGTGACCGCAGCCATGATTACACGTACTGGTACCGGCAGACCGATTACACGGGGTAGTGCCAGTTGGGTAGCTCTGGACGCAGAAGCTTCCTCTGCAAATACTGCGGCACACCACAGTGGTTATACCGAGGGTAACCTGCATCCTGATTATTCAGCGGCTGCGGCAACCCAGGCAGCAGGTGGTGGAAACATGCCCAATGCCGCAATGACAGCAGCACAGGTGGCCAACGTGGTTGCCTACCTCAACTCTGGATTAGCGGGTCCGACACCGTTTTTTGACTTTATTTTCCCGGCTTACAATCCCGTCCTTTACGTCATGAAGGCCAATGCAGACGCGGACGCCGGTGAGACTTATTACAACACCTTTTGTATGGGCTGCCACGGCGACCCGGCAACGGATCACAACGGTGCCAACGGTGGTGCCCCTGGTGGAGGCATACTGGCTTACCTGGCTAAAGATGGAAAATTCAGCGAATTCGCCCACAAGGCGATGTGGGGTTCTCCCGATTCAATCATGACCCGTGCTGCCATGGGTTCGCCAACCACGCAGAATATTACCGACGTAATGAGATATCTGCAGATTCTGGGTAAAACCGGTTTCCCCATGGACGCTTGTCTTGATGGTACCTGGTGGGGCGGCGTGGCCAAAAGTGGTGAGGGCTTCAATGTTGAGGTTTCTCTCAATGGCGAAGGCAAGAAAATTTTTAATATCTTCTTTTATACCTCTGACCCTGCAGGTGGCAACGTGTACCTGATGGCAACGGGTTTGGTAGATGGTAACGCTGCCGACGTGGTAGTGAGCATCGCTGCTGGTGGCACGTGGGATGATCCCACTGGCGTGGCCACTGCTGATTGGGGCGCGGGAAGGTTCGTTGTGAACGACCGGGGAACGGTAATCGGTATGACAGTGACTCCGAATGCCACACAAGTAGCTGCCGGATACACCGCCGTAACTTATGACCTGATTCGTACAACGACCCCAGTAAACGCCTGTTCGTAAGGGCAAGTTAGGGTTAGTTAAGGTCAGATATCGACGAGGTTATCAAGACTGACGGCTATTAAGCCAGCGTCAGGAACCCCGGAAAAACGCCGCCTTTCGAGGCGGCGTTTTTATGGGTCACTGCCGTAGAAATCCCGCTCCCAGCGCGCATGGTTCCGCTGTGCGTCTTTTATCAATGGGCTAAAGCGGGCCACGAACACCACAAAACGGTTCAGCCATTCGATCGGCCATCGGCAGGGACGCAGAAAATCCACGAATAGCACCACCCGCTCACCATCAGTGTCGTTGTGTACTTCATGGTCAAGGGCATCATCAAAAATTAACACTTCTCCCGGTAGCCAGTAACGCCGCTGCGATGCCACCCGTATCCAACAGCGTTCTGCAGGCTCAGGAATAACCAGCCCCAGATGCAACCGTAATACACCGTTGTACGGACCCCGGTGCGGTGGCAACTTCTTACCCGCCTGCAGGATTGAAAAAAACGCGGTACGCACACCCGGGATGTAACTCAGTGCCTTGGCCGTGGCCGGACATTGCTGCAGATTCCGCTCACAGCGAAAGCCGTATCCCAACAGCATAAAGGTCTTCCACTGGTTATCCTTGCTGATATACCCGACTTCCTCTGAGATGTCCTGAAAGGCCGGCAGCCGTTCCCGCATAGCCCGTACGTCGTCGGCCTCCGCGCACACTGCCTGCCAATCGGACTTCAACTCCTTCAGCCAGGGGAAATACGCCTCGTCAAAAAACGGCGTGGCACCCACACGTGAGTTTGCCGCCACCCGTCGTTCCATCCAGTTGATCAACGCAAAAACAGCTTTGCCGGCCAGGCTGACCGGTTGATTAAAGGGGCGTTCCTGGGCGCTCATATAGCAAACCCCGCAAGTACACAGGTTAGGCAACAGGTTCTTGCCTGGTTACAAGGCATCGACCTTTACCCTTGTGTTTATTTGCATGTCTGGTTTCTGATCTGAGTTTCTGCGTCGGGCGTGTAGGCAAGATAAGCCTCCGCATCCTGGCCAAGAAAAGTAGACAAGGTCTTACTCGAGACCTCTTCCATATCGACCATCAACAATAGCCCCGGTGTATCGTTGAAGTTGGGGTCAACGGCAACACAGTGGAATTTGGCGCCGATCTTGTAATAGTGTTTAAGCAAAACGGGCACGTCCTTGCCTTCATTATCCAGACCGCGAACCAGGCTGGATAGCGTCTTGAGATTCAGTTCTTTTTTCTCTTGCCTGTAGCTTTGCCATTCAGCATTAGCCAGCTGCGGCAATGCGTGACGCGGTCGTACCTGTGGCAATGGCTCGATCAAGCTGTCACACATCAACGCAACGGCACGATCGTCGTACTGGCGGGACAGGGAAACCGTACCGTAAAGACGACGATAACGAGGATGGGCAACCAGGAAACGACCAATGCCTCTCCACAAAAGGTACAGCGCATGGAAGCTTTTTTGCTGTTCGGGCACAACAAATGAACGACCCAGCTCGAGAGCGGGTGGCATATTGTCATAAAACGCGTCGTCAAACTGAAACATTTGAGTCAGGTAAACAGATTCCGCTCCCTGGCGGCGCAATTGATCAGTTTTACCCATTCGATAGGCACCAACCAGCGAGTGCGTCTGGTTGTCCCACACAAAAAGCTGCACGTAGGTGGCATCAAAGTCGTCACCGTCCCGCGGCTGGCCACTGCCCTCGTCGTACAGACGAAACACCCTTTCGCGCTCACGGGCGATATCGTCTACCAGGTGCGGTATTTGACTGGCTTGGGCGTAGAACACAGAATATTGTTTGAAGTCCAGCAATCGCTGTTTGTCGGGGAGCAGACTCAATTCAGTTTCGATCAATGCCGGGTCACTGAGCGCCGCCAGCGGCGCGAGCTCGGTTTCCAGAGCGGATACAGGTGGAATTTGTGGTTCCTGCAGATAGGTCATCAAGCGGGCGTAACGGGTAAGCTCCCTGGCATCCATATGACGCCAGACCTCGGTAGCAATCGGATGACCAATATTGAATCTGATGGTCCTTCCTTGTTGACGCAGCAACTCCCGGGGCAACAGCAACATCTTGGAACGATCCCACAACTTACCGAGGGTTTGAAACAAGGGACTGTTGGTACCCCTGAAAAACACCGGCAACAGGGTTGCACCGGTTTTCTTCGCCAGGTGCCCAACGATACGGTTCCAGTCCCCGTCTCTGATTCGATCGCTGCCGTGCGGAGAGAATGAAACCCGCCCTGCGGGAAAAATCACCAGCACACCCCCTGCTTTAAGATGCGCTTCGCAGTGACGAATAGAGGAAAGATTTTGCTGGGTAACCTTGAGTGGATTGGTCGCAACAAAGAGCGGCTGCAATTCATGAAAAACCTGTAAGCCCGTGTTGGCAAGAAACTTGATGTCTGTACGCACACTCTTGAGCACTTGCGCCAGTGCCAACATCTCGACCCCCCCAAAAGGGTGGTTGCTTGTTACCAGCAGTGGCCCCTCTGCGGGAATAAGATTCCGGATCCCCTCAGGTGTAGATTTCACGCTGATATTCAGTACTTCCAGACCACGTCTGACAAATTCGTAGGATGGTAATCCATGGAGCTGACGATAGACCCGATTAACTGCCTTCAAGCCAAGCAACCGATCAAGAACCGGTGCTGATAAAGTCAGCCAGGCTGGTGCACCGCGCTCTGCGAGCGCACGCAATCCAATTTCGGGGCTAGCCCGCATATTGCACCAGTATCCGTGTTGATGGCATCGGACAGATACGGTTGGACGCCGGGATGGACTGAAGGCCATAGCCGTAGCTATGGCCTGAGGGAAGCTCAAGTCCAGTCGTATATGGCCAAGCCAGGACCGGGATAGGTATTGGGCCGGGTACCTTGTGTAACTCGGAACTAGTCAATAAATACGCCATTCAATTCAACAGATTCACATAAATGAAGTGAGGCCCTATACCGGCTGGTGCAAATATGCGGGCTCGTGTTCATCGGTACGCATCTGTTCCTAAGATCGAAATATCAAACAGTTTCTTTCAGGAAACCATCAAACCCGCCTGAACGTCGCGAAAATGGGATATGCCACCTTGCGCAGGCGGCCTGGCTGAGTTTACCTGTCAGTCAGCGCTCAGGCTGGCCCAGTAGGCTGCCAAATCGGCCAGGTCCTGCTCACCCAGGTTTTCTGTATACAGATGCATTATGCCATCCACGGAGGGGCGTTCCCCACTTTCAAAGGCCTTGAGCTGGTTGTAGATATGAGCTTCACCGAGACCTGCAATCCTCGGTGACTCAAAACTTCCCTTGCCGTCAGAACCGTGGCAACTGATACAATCATTGGTCAGCGTTTTACCCCTGACCGGGTCACCACCCGCCTGGACCTCACCGGCCGTCAATAACAAAACGAATAAGGCTGTGACGATTGGATTTCTGATCAGCATTGAACGGTCCTCCTGTGATAACTGGTGGCTGGATAACGCGACCCATTATATCTTTTATTACATCCGGAAGCCCAAGTTGTGGGGATAGTGCCTTCAGGCTTCAGGCCCACGGCTCCATGGCATTGCAGTGCTTTAATCCCCACAGTAATTGTCCGCCACCGTTGCGCTGGATGATTGTATGGTCAGCAGTGCTGCAGCCTCTTATATCTGTGATAATAACGACCTGTTTCGCTGAAAATTACAAAATGCACC
The DNA here is from genome assembly GCA_021772915.1 of Gammaproteobacteria bacterium. GTDB lineage: Bacteria > Pseudomonadota > Gammaproteobacteria > Xanthomonadales > SZUA-36 > SZUA-36. The sequence continues at coordinate 30,523 of JAJFLB010000056.1, forward strand.
CGGCTGATAACCCGCTCCTTCCTAACCAAAACAAAAAGAGACCGTTGGGAGTCCTATGGGCCATCTTGCGCAAAGCGGCTAAGCCATTAATCGAAAGCGCCTTCGCTCTGTTGCCTATCATACTGGTGATCGCATTCTTTCAGTTGATCGTGCTACGCCAACCCATTCCCAATATGGGTCAGATGTTATGGGGCAGTTTGTTGGTGCTCACCGGCCTAGCGCTGTTTGTGCAAGGCCTGCAAATGGCATTGTTTCCCCTGGGTGAGGAGATGGCTTACAACTTTGTCCGTAAGGGCAATCTATGGTGGTTGTTGGTGTTTGCATTTGCCCTGGGTTTCGGAACTACGGTGGCTGAGCCTGCATTAATCGCCATATCGCAGGAAGCGGCTCGCATCGCCGCCTCCGGGCGCCTCATCCATGACTCTGCCGAGGCATTGAACAACTACGCCATTGGTCTGCGACTGACAGTAGCACTTGCGGTTGGAGTTGCTCTCGTGCTGGGTGTATTCAGAATTCTTAAAGGCTGGCCGGTGCAATACCTGATTATCGGAGGGTATTTTGCCGTGGTGATCATGACCTATTTCGCCCCCCCCGAGATTATCGGCATAGCCTATGATTCAGGTGGCGTGACAACATCAACTGTCACGGTACCGCTGGTCGCGGCACTGGGTATCGGTTTGGCCAAAACCATTCACGGCCGTGATCCGTTAATAGACGGGTTTGGTTTGATCGCCTTTGCCTCACTGACACCCATGATTTTTGTCATGGCCTACGGGATGCTGTTCTGATGGATGGCCTGGTCAGTTTCGGTTACACCCAGCTTGCCATGTTAAGAGATGTGGTGCCCATTGCAGCCATCCTGATCGGCTTTCAGATCCTGGTTCTGCGCCAACCCATCAAAAGCCCCGCACAAGTCACAATCGGCATGGTCCTGGTTCTACTGGGGCTCGCCATGTTTTTGCAAGGTCTGCAAATGGCGCTGTTTCCCTTGGGACGTTTGATGGCCGCACAACTTACTGCAGCGGATTTCATTTATGGCAGCGAAACCGGGACGCCATTGCAGGTACATTGGCTGGACTACCTGTGGGTCTATGTCTTCGCCGCAGCCATAGGTTTTGCCACCACCATTGCAGAACCCGCGCTACTGGCGGTCGCCATTAAGGCCAACCACGTATCCGGCGGTACGATCACCGTGCGAGGGCTGCGACTCGCGGTCGCTGTTGGTGCCTCAATGGGTGTGACGCTTGGTGTGTTGCGTATTGTTACCGGCACGCCCCTGCATTGGTACATCATCAGTGGCTATGTTGTGGTGATAATCCAGACTACACTGACACCAAAACGAATTATTCCGTTGGCCTATGACTCCGGTGGTGTAACCACCTCAACAGTGACCGTGCCGCTGGTGGCGGCGCTGGGTCTTGGACTGGCCGAGACCATTCCGGGTCGCAGCCCGCTACTTGACGGCTTCGGCTTGATCGCGTTTACCTGCCTGTTTCCCATCATGTCCGTCATGGGCTACGCACAACTGGTTGAATTCAAAGCACGGTGGCTGGCACGCCGTAACAGACAGGATTAAAATTACTGCTTAACGAGGTATAGATATGCATTTTAAATTGATTATTATTATGGCCGAAGACAAGCGCACACAGGACATCCTCGAGGCCGCACGCAAGGCCGGAACAACTGGCTGCACCGTACTGAATCAGGCTCGTGGTGAAGGTGTTAGCCCGGCCAAGACGTTTCTGGGTCTCAGTATTGACAGCCAGGTCGATGTGATCATGTTGCTGGCTGAAGAACATATGAGCAGGGAAATCATGGAAAAGGTGGCGACAGCAGGGCAATTCGAAGAAACCCCCGGCAGCGGTATCGCCATTCAAATCGATGTCGAGGATGCCATTGGGGTACGTCACCAGATTGCAGCGCTGGCCGAGGCCGTGGAGGACAAGCTATGAAAAGTAAAAGAAATGTCATACGTGTAAGTGACGTCATGAAAACAGATGTAGACGTGATGGACGGCATGCTGACGGTGGACGAGGCATTGAAAACGATGAAATTCCCGGAAACACGCACCCTGATCGTTGACAAGCGGCATCCGGATGACGAGTACGGTGTGGTCATGTTCCGAGACATGGCCAAGAAGGTACTTGCCCGTAACCATGCGCCCAACCGTGTTAATGTCTACGAAATCATGTCCAAGCCCGTGATCTCCGTGCACCCGGAGATGGACATACGCTATTGCACACGTTTGTTTGACCACTTTGGAATATCGCGGGCCCCCGTTTTGAAAGACGGCGAAATCATTGGTCTGGTCAGCTATACGGACATTGTGCTTAAGGGTCTGATAAGCATTATGGAAGGAACCGGTGATGGCACCTTGTAACCATCAGTAGCCGCCCGGGAGAACACTGGCTATTGCATTAATTGTGAAAATGTCGTTCAATCGCCCACCTTTATAAGTTTTTGAATTGACATCGTTTCGCCCGCTGCCGATGAAGAGGGACGGTAGTTTGTGTGAAAACTGCCCGCAACCCGGTCTAGTACTGGATCTGCGAGTTTTTTGTGCTGGTACATAAGTTTTGTGCCGGCATTTGCATGAATTTTATAACTGCAAATCAATCCCAAATCTGTAACAAAGACGCTGAGGACAATGCGCCATGTACCCAACGCCAATCAACACATCCCTGGTCTTGAAGACGGAAGGTTTTACCAACCTGGTGGACGCACTGGAATACGCGGCAAAAGGTGACACCGGGTTCAACTTCTATGACCATCGTGGTGAGCTGAATTGTGTCTTGTCCTATAGCGAACTGCGTGACCAGGCCAGGGTTCTGGCGATGCGTTTGCTGGGTCTGGGCTGCAAGCGTGGAGACCGGGTCGGCATTGTTGCTTCCACCGATCCAATGTTCCACCGTTTCTTTTTTGCCTGCCAGTATGCTGGGTTAATTCCACTCGCTCTGCCCGCGGAAATGCAGCTTGGTGCCCACAAAGCGTACGTGGAACAGACCCGGCGAATGTTACAAAGTTGTGGTGCGGTTATCGCTGTCGCTCCCAACTCGCATTCTAGCTGTCTGGAGGAAATTGCCGAGGGTCTCGACCTGCTGATGTTCGGTACAGAGGAAGATTTCATTTCATTGCCAGCGAAGCAAGTGGAACTGAACGCTCCCGATAAAGAAGATATTGCGTACCTCCAGTACACTTCCGGCAGTACGCGATTTCCACGGGGTGTGGAAATCGATCACGCAGCAGTACTTAACAATGCCCGCGAGATCTCCGCCCACGGGCTTAAACTGACAAATGCAGATCGTTTCGTATCGTGGCTGCCCTTTTATCACGACATGGGCCTGATCGGATTCATCCTGCTACCGTTGATTACCCAGTTGTCTGCCGATTATCTGTCACCCCGGACCTTTGCCATGCGCCCGAGGCTGTGGCTGAAACTCATTTCTAATAACGGTGGTACGATTTCATCGAGCCCGACATTTGGTTATGCGCTGTGCGCGCGCCGTCTCCGGGCATCTGACTGCGACCATTATGACCTGAGTTCCTGGCGTGCCGCCTGTGTGGGCGCCGAACAGATCAACCCGTCACCCCTGAAAGCATTTGCGGACGCCCTGGCGCCCTGTGGTTTTAATGAAAAGGCCTTCGTCGCGTGTTACGGCATGGCTGAGTGTGTGCTGGCGATCAGTTTTGCGCCATTGGACCTTGGTTTAAGTATCGATTACGTAGACCAGGATATGATGACAAAAACAGGTCAAGCCGTTCCAATTGATCCGTCGGCTGATAACGTCGCCGCCTACGCCGACTGCGGTGTGCTTTTGCCTGGCTTCGAGTACTCAATCCGCAATGACCAAAATGATGAAGTTGGACCCCGCCAGTGCGGTGAAATCTACCTCAAGGGTCCAAGTGTCATGAGTGGCTACTTTCAGGATGAGGAGTCCACACGCGCCGTGCTGGACAAGGACGGCTGGCTGGACACGGGTGACATTGGATACCACGTCAACAACCACATTTTTATAACCGCACGCAGCAAAGACGTCATTATCATCAAGGGACGCAATATCTGGCCATATGATATGGAGGTTGTAACCCAGTACGTTGAAGGGGTTCGCCCCGGAGGCGTTGCAGCATTTTCGGTCACTGGGCCGCATAGCGAGGAAATCGCCGTAATGGTTGTAGAGACGAGGTTGAGAGATTCACAACTGCGTGACAGGCTGATCCAGCAGGTAACGGCTTTGGTACACGAGCATTTCGGTATCAATGTCATTATCGACCTGGTAAAAACAGGATCCCTCCCACGTACCACGTCAGGCAAACTGTCCAGATTTCAGTCACGCCAGGCTTTCATCGATCGCCGTCAGTGGCCGGCATTGCAGTTAGCGGAGACGACGGATATCTATCGTAAAATCGCCTGACGCAAAAGTCGCCACGCACAAAGGGAGCAGGAACGCCTGTGGCGCACACCTCCTGTTCCCTGAAAAATTAGAATTACCATCTATACTTTAAATACTGCCCATCGTAGGCCAATGATGCCGGATGGGTATTTTTTTAACCTGTAGATTGGAGAGACTAGACATGCAGATCAAGAAAGTTTTAAGCCTGGTCACGTCACTGCTTATGCTGGTAACTGTGTCAACAGTGATTGCCCAGGATAGCGAAGAAAATGACGGATTGGCCCAAATCGTTCGAGTAACCGCGAAAGCCGGCCATGAAAAAGCACTGGAAGATGCCATCACCAACTACCACCACTACATGGGAGACAAAGAAGGTGCCTGGCGTTATCAATGGTATTCAATAACCACAGGCCCCGATACCGGTAGTTATATAGCACGCAGTGGCAGTCATAACTGGGAAGACTTTGATGCCGAAAATGACTGGGGGGAAGCCGCCGGTGACAAATTTGCGGCAGATGTTCAGCCACATATCAGCACATTGGTTGCCTCGATCGCAAGAACCGACCCGGACCTCGGCTCCTGGCCAGAGAGTATGGAAGGCTACAAGTACTTTCAACTTACCAACTGGCACATTAGGCAGGGTCAGGGAAATGCTTTCAATGAAGGGCTTAAGAAGATTGACGGGATTCTTCAAAGTGGTGGCTTCCCGAGCCACTATGCATTTGTTCGCACCGTATCCGGTGGTCATGGAAACCCCATTCTCCTGGTCCTCCCTCGCAAGAGTTATGCCGACATGGCACCCAAGGAGCCAAGTTTTATCGATATCATGAACAAGGCGCTGGGTGAGGAAGATGCCCAGACCTTTTTGGCCGAGTGGAGTCAGACCTATAAGGCTGGGGACAATTACTTGCTGCAGTACCGACCAAAGTTGAGCGATTACGGACAGACCAAGTAAACGCAACACGTAGTTATGGTATTGAGCCCCGGTCTGTGAGGCCGGGGTTTTTTCTTCCCGGCACTAAATGATGTCCGGATATCCACTGATTTCCGTGATCGATTGTCATGCGTTCTACGACCAACGGAGTCACCGAAAAGCCGTAATGGATATTATGTTGGTCCGGTCATATGTATAGTTAACAATTGAAAACAGGTTTTTAGCCGACAAGTCTGTGAATATGTATCGAAAAGTTTGTTCTTGGGATCACTCAGTTACCCGACCTCGGATGCGAAATCTCGCATTGCCCCATAACATCTGTGCACTATTGCTCTGCCTGGCTTTTAGTAGCCCATCCCAGGCTGATGATGGAACTCCAATCCCGGTTCAGCCCGCAGACTCAGTGGGGCGTTATACCGACGCCATAGATCTCGCGGAAGCGGAATTCAGTGCTTATTCCATGGAATTGGCTGATCTTTACCTGGGTTTGGGTCAATCATTGATGGACCTCGAGAAGTACGACGAATCACGCAAAGCATTTCAGCACGGCATGCAAATCGTGCGGGTAAATTTTGGCTTAAACAGCCCGGACCAAACGAATTACCTGTTCTCCCTCGCGGATATTGAAGACCAGGTAGGAGACCTGGCACTGGCGGACAAAATATTACAAAATGTTTACCTCATCAACGCCCGTACCTTTGGTGAAGATCATCCGGACATGCTGCCGGTGCTCGACAAGATGCTGAGCTGGTACCTGAAAAGCATCGCAACGCATCCAGCGGACCGACCCTACGGCGGGCTCGCAAAAGCAGAGCGAATCACCAATAAAATGGCCGAGATTGTCGAACTGGACAAAGGCCTCAGTCACCCGGACACAGCCAACCTTTACCGTCGGGTCGGCGAACTGAATTACCACCTGGCACACCTGTGGTCCAGTGCTGAGCTCCCGGCGAGTTCTGGCTTCACGTTTTCGACCGAAGGGTCGACATCCAGCAACCGGCCGCCCCAGCGCAGTACCATTGAACTGCACTTTAAAGAAGGCACCAATGCCTTCACAAAGCTTGCCGACTCAGTGAACCAGAACGAAGACCTCACGCCTTGGGCAAAAGCTGAGAGTGTTGCACAACTGGGTGACTGGTACCTTACGTTTGGCAGGACACATACCGCTGGCGAAATCTACCAGAGGGCCTACAGGTTTCTGGAAGCCAGCGACAGTGACGATCAACTGGCAAAGACTTTTTTTGAACGGCCAACACCGGTACGTTTCCTGAACAACTCGCCACTCTCGCCCAACATACCGGAAAGTAGTGGTGAGAATGAACTCAATATCTCCATGACGATCACCAAAGGCGGCAAGGTCCAGGACGTCAAAATTCTCAATCCACCCGACCATGTGGGTAAACCCTGGTTAACAGAAATCAAGAAATCAGTAGTCAGTTTAAGGTTTCGTCCCAAAATGGTTGATGGGCGCGTGGTGAAATCGAAGGGATTCATTTTGCATTACACCATGCCGGAAACGGGGAGCACGCCTGGAACGGTGAGCACCCCGGAAACAGTGCACACAACGGAAACGGGACGTTAGACGTGATGGCTAACAGACTGACACTCGCTTTCTTCCTCGCCGGTCTGCTGGCGGCCTGCCAGATGCCCCAGCCGAGAGGGGGTCTGCCGCAGCCACCCATGCCCTCGATCCCGTCGAGTTCCCCAAGCTCCCCAAGTACTCCGAGCCTTCCAAGCCCCCCAAGTTCTCCGAGTGCTCCAACCCCGTCTGGCTCTCCACCTCCTTCAGAACAGTCCGGGTCGGAAGACTCGGGGGATTCCAGTGCCGGAGACAGTTCATCTGCCGGTGAGGGCAGCGAACAGCTTCCCATGCCGAGCGGTGCAGGTTCAGAGTCCGAGGAAGGCGGCGCCAGTGTTGAGGGACTGGATGAACAACTCGATGCAGCGTTGGAGGATTTTGATGAATCCGTAACCGGCGAAGGTGGAGGTGCCACTGAGGACACCATCGACATCCTCAGCCCAACGGGCGGAGGTAGCTCCTCCAGTGCGGCCAGTGATGAGCCTCTGTACGAAGAAGGCAGCCCCGAAGAGGGCGGCGGACCTGTTGAAAACGATGAATTGGCCAGGCGGGCGGAAGAAGGCGGTGGTGCAGGGGCTGAAGCTGAAGGACAGCAAGCGGGGAACGGCAACTTTGAGGGTGGAGAGAGCAGTGAGGCAAGCTCAGAGCCCATTGTTCCCATCCCCGAGGACATTGGCGACGGACGTAATGATGATATAGTCCTCAGGCAAGTGCGTGACGCGGCCATGAAAGAACGTAATGCAGAGCTCAGGGAGAAACTGTGGGATGAGTATCGACGCATAAGAGACCAAAGGTAGTTTAATGACGACTGACAACAGACAATCGATAATTACGCTGAAGACACTACTCCTGGTGGCGTCATTTTTTGTACTGCCCGCCCATGCTGCTATTGACAAGGTGACCTCTTCGACCTTGCAACCACTTAAGACACCATCCACTTCGATTCCCGTTAACGCACTGCTGGATGTCGCCATCCCGCCGTTGAATGACGGTCTACATTTGACGGATGAGGACGACACCGTTTTTCCGGAAGTGCGCTACGCCGAAACCATTTATTTTTCCAATCAACTTGCCAAGACGATGGAAAAGAGTGGCGCCTGGGGTGCAATCCGCGTGACACCCAATGAAGACGTGGTGATGGACGTTTATGTCACGGGTACCGTTCTGCAGTCAGACGGTGAAACCCTGGACCTGGAAATCCGGGTATACGACACCAGCGGTAAACAATGGATGAAAGAACGATACACCCAGGTCACTGGTAAGTACGCCTACGACCGACGCATGAAAAAGCTCGGCGACCCATTTCAGAACCTGTTCACAAACATTGCAAACGATGTGCTCAGGATCCGTGAGAGTATGTCTGACAAGGAGGCTGCGGGGTTACGGCAAATCTCCGAACTCCGGTTCGCCCGGGATTTCTCGCCTGAGTCCTTCGATGCGCATATAGGTGAAGACCGCGGCGGTATCCTTAAGGTTAACCGTTTACCTGCCGAGAACGACAGCATCCTGCAACGCGTTAACAAAATCCGCGATCGGGATTATCTGTATATCGACACCATGCAGGACTATTACGATGTTTTTTCACAGCGAATGCATTTGGCATACCAGGATTTTCGCAAGGCGTCCTTTGATTCAGTGGTCAAGGCCAGGCTGCTAAAGAAGCAGGGTAACCGGCGTATCATAGCGGGTATAGGTGCCATCCTTGTGGGCATTTACGGTCGTTACGAAGGTAGTAACCGCATCCAGAGTGACGCCGGAACTGCAACCGCAGCCGTAGGTGGGTACGTGATCAAGTCTGGACTGGAAAAGAAACAGGAAGCGGCTGAGCACACCGAGGCAGTTGCAGAAATGGGTTCGTCGCTGGAAGCTGAAATTGCACCGCAGGTTATTGAATTGGAAGATCGCACGATCACGCTGAGTGGTTCCGTACAGGCGCAATACGTGCAATGGCGGGAACTACTACAGCAGATTAACAAGCAGGAACGTGGCACACTTTGAAAGGGCGTCGGGTAAGCCCGTTGCCGCAGCTACAAATGACATTTGATGCCCCACAGTAACGGTCCAGGAATAGATTCCCCGCCCACGTCCAGGAAAATCACCATCCTGGTATTGTTGCTGCTCGCCTTGTTTATCATATTTGTGTTACCGCGCCACGTGTCCGAGCCCTGGATTGCAGGCAAGGTGGAGGACACAACCGAGAACAACAAGGCAGAACCTTCTTATGTCAGCCCTTCGACTGCTGCAGAAAAAACCAAGTATCGCCAGGATTCACAGGGTGTGTTGGCGCAGATTATTGCCATCAGGGACCGTCTCCACGAACAGCACGTGGAGGTGTGGGCTGAGATCGACTTCCGTCAGGCTTTACAGGAAGTAAAGGATGGCGACGAGCAATACAGCTATGGGGAGTACCGTAACTCTCTGGATAATTATGAACAGGCGTTAAGTGACCTGTCAGCGCTCGAAGAGCTTGGCCGTGAAAAACTCAAAACAGCACTTGCCGAAGGCTTTGAGGCCGTAGAAGCTTTAAACATCAACCTTGCAACAGCATCCGGTGAGTTGGCGTTGGCCATCGCGGCCGGTGAAAAGAATGTGCAAACACTCAACGCGCGACTGAGAGTGTTACCCGATCTTGTGGAGCAAATGAATTCGGGTGATCAACAGCGTACCGGCGGGCAATTGGCTGCGGCTGAACTTGCCTACCAGAATGCGGTTGACCTCGATCCCCGACACCTGCGTGCCGCTGCATCACTATCTGCCATCAAGACGGAAATTACGGAGAGCAATTTCCGTCTGCACATGAGTCGTGGCTTCACGGCTCTCGATAATGACGAATTCGAACAGGCAGAAAGCGCCTTCAAGAAGGCCGGTCTGGTATACCCAGGGAATACCGCAGTGGCACAGGCTCTAGCCCAGGTAGAAACTCGTGAGTCCCAAATGCTGGTGAGCCGGCAAATGGGACAGGCTGCCGATCTTGAAGCTCAAGAAGAATGGCAGCAGGCGTTGGATATGTACAGAGTGCTGTTGGAACAGGACAGCACACTCACTGAGGCCAGAGTCAGGCAGATACCCACCAAGGTTCGTGCCGAACTGGATACACGCATGAGTGACGTTTTCGAGGATCCACTCAAGCTCGCGAACCCGGCTGAGTATAGGACGGCCCGGGTATTACTGAACGATGCCCGCAGCATCCCCAAGCCAGGCGAAAAACTCACTGGCCAGGTCGCCAGGCTTGAGCAGTTGCTCGTCGCGGCCGTGTTACCTGTCAAGGTGGAATTTCAATCCGATAATCTGACCAGAGTAACCCTCTTTCGGGTTGCAGAACTGGGTTCGTTCGAGAAGACATCGCTGCAATTGAAACCGGGCAGATATGTCGCGGCAGGCACCCGTAAAGGGTTCCGTGACGTCAGAATTGAGTTCACCGTCGGCGATGGCCCGCTTACGGGCCCGGTTGTTGTTCGCTGCGTAGAGTCTATTTAAGTTTAGGGCCTGATGTACAAACATGGTTGCACACAACGACAATCCACCAATAGCGAAGCCGGTATTGACTGCAACGGAATTTACACCGTTGGGGTCCACCAAAAAACGGCGAAAGACCAGGGTATCAGCCACTTATATTGCAGTGGGCAGTCTGGCGATAATTGCCGCGGTGATACTTACTTTACTGTTTACGGCCCGCTCGGTCATTTTTCACTCAGACCCGGAAGCCGCCAGACTCGACATCTCCGGGCTCTCGTTTAATATCGGCAACAATTTTCTGCTTTTTCCTGGTGATTACCAGGTGTACGCGGAGGCAGAAGGTTACTTTCCTCTGGATCAAGCCATCACGGTAACAAGTGTCAAGTCGCAGGAGATCGAACTGACGCTTGCTCCACTGCCGGGCAAGCTTGAGCTCTCATCCGAACTGGATGAAATCGAAGTATCCATTGATGATGAACCGAGTGGCTCTGCACCCGGTCTTATCGAGGACATTGGCCGCGGCTCGCACAAAATCAGTTTCAACAAGCACCGCTACTTTACACTTGAACAAGAGATAGAAATTGAAGGTCTCGGCAAAACACAGTCCATGAGCGTTTCGCTGGAACCCGCCTGGGGACAAATGCAATTCAGCTCTGTTCCCACTGGCGTGGATGTCTATATTGACGACCAGATGATGGGGGTAACGCCACTAACGACGGAGGTCCTGGAAACTGGCAATGAGCTTAAATTGGTAGCACGCGGCTATAAAACCTGGAAGCAGGCGGTTTCGGTCCGTGCCGGAACAACCGAATCCTGGCCATCAATCGAACTGACGGTTGCTGACGGCAAGCTGCAGGTCAGCAGCTCACCGGGTGGCGCCAATATTACTATCGACAAGAAATTCAAAGGCACAACGCCACTGACAGTGCCCTTGTCGCCACTCCACGCCCACCGGCTGGAACTGTTTCTGGAGGGTTACCAGAAAGCGGTTCGCACGGTTAATATTGAACCGGAGGAACAGTTCTCAATGGTCGTGAATCTGTCTCCCATTATTGGCCGCATTCAACTCGCCCTTGATCCAGAGGACGCAGAAATCGTGGTGGATGGCAAGGTCAAGGGACAGGGGAGCCAAACCCTGGCACTTACCGCCAAGGAACACAACATCGTGTTTCGAAAAGACGGCTACGAAACACAAACCATGGATGTCACGCCCAGACCCGACCATCAACAGGCACTTGACATAAAACTGCTGACCCTTGAACAGGCCTACTGGGCGTCACGTCCGCCACGCATTAACAGTCCGGTGGGTTCCGTTTTGAAACTATTCCGCCCCGACAGCGCCTTCACCATGGGGGCACCGCGACGCCAACCAGGTCGACGCGCTAACGAGGTAGAACGCAATGTCCGCCTGCAGCGACCTTTTTATATCAGTGTGCACGAAGTGACCAATGCCGAGTTCCGTCTGTGGCAGGAAGAACACAGCTCAAGGGCGGTCCGCGGACAGACACTGGATATGGATGAGCAGCCAGTCGCCAACATATCCTGGCAGCAAGCGGCGCTGTTTTGCAACTGGTTGAGTCGTCGCGGAGGTTTGCCGTTGTTCTATATAGAGGAAAACGGACTGATTACCGGGTTTGACGTCGACTCCCACGGTTATCGGCTGCCAACCGAAGCCGAATGGGCCTGGGCAGCAAGAATCAATACAGGGGAATCGCCCTCGATGTTTCCCTGGGGTAACGACTTATACCCGCCAGAAAATATCACCGCGAACTACGCCGATCAAAGTGTGGCGAAACTTCTCAACTTTACCTTGTCCAACTATAACGACGGCTACGCGGTTTCCGCGACCGTTGGCAGTTTTGAGTCCAACACCAAAGGGCTGTACGACATGAGTGGCAACGTGGCGGAATGGATCAATGATTACTACGACATTCGCCCAGTGCGTGGGGAACCCACGCCAGACCCCACGGGTCCCACCAATGGTAATCGCCATGTCATCCGTGGGGCAAGCTGGGCACTGGCTTCTCGTTCGGAATTGCGTCTGAGTTACCGTGACGCAGGTGCCGACGGCCGTATGGACATTGGGTTCAGGATCGGTCGTTATGTTGACAAACTGGATATCGAGCCATGAAACGAATACTGTTTTACTTCCTGTTGGTGGTTTCATTATCAGTCTTTGCGCAACAGCAATCCGAGCGTGCGGAAGAACCAAAGACACAGACGGAGCGGACCACCAATACGGAACCGGACAACGCTGATGAAGGTGCTGATGAGTCGTCGGAAGCCAAGCCCGGAGACACTGATTTCAAACCGAAAGAAGAGATTTCTGAGGATTTTCCGGTATCTCTTCCATCCGACATTTAACGCACATGGATTGACCGATTTTGCATCTGACCGAATGTGCCATTAATTACCATGCAGGACACTGGTGTACTGCATGGTAATTAATGGTACTTTCAGAGGCTACCTGTGGCTGCAATGCAAGGCGGGGTTCGCAGGGAATGGCTGGTCCTTTTCAAGAAGCCCAACGCGGCAGTGCAGCCACAGGTAGCCTCCCTGCGGGCCAGTCGCAAAGCGGTCATCCGCGGTGTTATGTCCCCTTGCGGTAGAGTGGCTACCCCGGCGGGAACATGCCTTGCGGCTAACCGCTTTGCAGCTGGCTGAAAGGGCCATTAATTACCATGCAGTACACTAGAGCAACATTATGAAAAGCAATAGCAATGAAATGTTTTACCAATTGGTCGCCCTGATCGTTTCGGTAATCATAGTCCACACGGTTTATGTCACCGTGGTTCGGCCGAATGCAGATGCACAGATTCGCCGGGCAGCCGAACAGTCTGCTGCCGGTGAACAATATGTTGTACCCCGCTCGTTTTTCATCGTGATCAAGGATTTTGAGCAGGAAGCCTGTTTTGTCCTGGCATTCTGGGCACTTGCCATCATGGGATACAAGTCCCGCACTTCATTGCGGGAAAAACGCATGCTGGACACGCCTCTGGTATCGATTGCAGAAGGAACCCGGATTTTGCCAGATGATGCGGGACAACTGACAAGGCCATTGCAGTCCCTGCCCGCGGAACAGCAGAATTACCTATTGCCGCGTGCCTTACAAACCGCGTTATCCCGTTTCCAGACCACGGCTTCGATACAGTCCGCCACCGAGGCGGTGAACACCATCTGTGAGCGGGAGGACAGCCGGCTGGATTCAGAGCTGTCCATGGTTCGCTACATTACCTGGGCCATTCCTTCCATTGGGTTTATTGGTACCGTACGGGGTATTGGCGCGGCGCTGGGACAGGCACACGAGGCCATGGAGGGTAATATCGCCGGCGTGACCGCCAACCTTGGTGTCGCCTTCAACTCAACCTTCATCGCGCTGTTGCTCAGTATCGTCGTCATGTTTTTCATCCACCAGCTGCAACTGATCCAGGAACGGCTGGTTCTGGATTCCAACTCCTACTGTGAAAACCGCCTGCTGCGATTTCTCAAATCTGATTAGATATGACACTGGCCGCACTGGAATTGAATGACCAGCTCTTGCTGATACAGGCGGAGGGGGAAGACCTACACGCGGAACCCGGCTATGCCCACCTGACACCCACGGGTGTGGAGACCGGGGAGCATGCACGTGCCGTGGCCTGGCGCGAGCCCCAGCATAGCTACAACCAGTACTGGTGCCACCTGAACCAGTCGTCACTGCCCGCAAAACAAGACCATGCACGTCACCACGCGGACATTGCCTATGTCCAGCTCCAGCACCTTTGGCAACAGGCTGGATCACCGGAATCCCTGATCGTAATGGTGCCCGGCAGTTTTAGTGATGACCAGGTCTCTTTACTGCTGGGTATGATCAGCGCCCTGGGGTGCGAAACAAAGGCGGTGATCGACAGCGCGCTTGCGGCGTGTGTTCAGATTACGAGGAACACCTTACTCATCGACATGCAACTGCACCAAACGGTTTTGACCGTTTGCCACCCGGGAGCATCGGCACTCAGCATAGTCGACCAGGAAGTCATTCCAGACCTTGGCATACAGCAGTTACATAATTCAGTGGCACGGCACATCAGTAATATGCTGATCGACTCTTACCGCTATGATCCCCTGCATACTTCCGCGCACGAGCAGGCCATTTTCAATGAAATGCCGGCATGGCTCACACGTTTGCGCTGGGACAATGAAGTCTCCGGCACCTTGTCTTCGGATCAGGGTGAACTGACCTTTATTCTACGCCGCGAGGATGTTCGTAATCTTATCTACGAACGTTTGGCCAACCTGCGTTCTTTTGTTGCAAAGCATTCCGATTCTGAGGTGCTTCTCTCCCATGCTGCTGGTCTGCTGGCAGGTCTGGCGGCTGATTTTTCAGCAGCAAGTGTGGCGGGGCAAGCGGCTGTAGTCGATAACATGCTTTTATCCCACCTACAGACGCTGGAGCAGACAGACGACCTGCACCGGCTGCGCTCGCTGGCACGCGTTGCAACAGGACCTACCCAAACCGACTCTACACACGGGTTAGCCACTCACGTGCTGTATCGAGACCAGGCACTGACATTGCACAAACCGGTCAGCATCCAGTTTGAAAACGATGGTATTCGGCTCAGCAACGAAATTGACAATGATGCTGAGCTCATCATCGTCATCAAGAATCAATCCCTGGAGATCCTGCACACCGCCCCGGGAACGGACACCATCATGCCTGGATCATGCCGGTCAGGCGAGTCGATCAAGGTGGGCGATCACCAGCTGACGCTGATTGAGGTCCGGGATGCCTAGAAAACGACGCAACACAGCGTTCAGCCTGTCCTTTCTCGACATTATGGCCTGTGGCTTTGGTGCCGTGACGCTGTTGTTCCTGATCCTGCGTCACGATGCGGTCAAAGTGGAAGTGCCGGACGTTCGTTTGTCAGCCGAGGTCGACCTTTTGCGTCAGGATGTAAGCCAGGCCGAAAGTGAGAAGACCGAATTGCTCAACAGCCTGGATGAACTGAAGTTGCAACTGGTGGACGCACAAGGACTTTCGAGACGTATCGTGACACAGTTAGAAGAAGCCGAGAAAAGCATCCAGGCAGACCCCGAGAGTGAAATTGCCATGTTGCGCCGGCAGGTCGAAGAACTCGAACGTGAAACGGCCAGCATGGAGGAAGTTGAATTTGGCGACAAGGTGCGCCAATTTCTGGGTGAAGGTAACCGGCAATACCTCACCGGCCTCAATCTTGGTGGTGAGCGTGTGCTGATCCTGGTGGATGGTTCCGCGAGCATGCTCGCGGACTCGGTGGTCAATATCATTCGCCGCAGGAATATGCAGGATGAGCAGAAAAAGAACTCGTCAAAGTGGCAATGGACCTTGCGCACAGTGGACTGGTTACTGGCCCAATTGCCACCCAGCAGCCGCTTTCAACTCTATATTTTCAATACCGGTGTATATCCGGCGCTTGTTGGCAGTGAGGGTGAGTGGCTGGACGCTGCTGACTCGCTGAAACTGGAGCAGGTGGCAGAAGGCCTGCATGATTTCTCGCCAGGTGGTGGCACGAGTCTCGAAAACGCCTTCACAGCACTTACCGATTTTGCAGACAGACCGGATAACGTGTTCCTGTTGACGGACGGCTTGCCCACCCAGGGCAAGGATCCACCCAAGAAATACATGGTTACCGGCGAACAACGCCGACGACATTTTGTCTCTGCCATCGAAAAACTTCCGCGTGGTGTTCCCGTGAATACGATCCTGTTTCCAATGGAAGGGGACCCTGAAGCGGCCGCGCTGTTCTGGCAATTTGCAATGATTACAAGGGGCGCGTTTATCGCGCCTTCGAGGGACTGGCCATGAAACGGTTACGCCGGAGTGAGTTGAAGGAAGCAAGCCTGTCTTTTCTGGATGTCATCAGTTGTGGCTTTGGCGCAATCGTGTTGTTGCTCATTATCGCCCGGGTCGGTGATCCCTCCGCATTGGAGGAAGCCGAGAGCCAATTGCAGGGTGCGGTCAAGCAACTCCAGGAGCGATTGTTCGATATACGTGGTGAGTCCGTGGTACTCAACGAGGACTTTAAATCCCGCAAGGAACAGATTTCAGAATTGCTTGAAAGAGTAGCAAGATTGCAAAAACGTATGGCCAGCGTGGAAAAACAATCGAAAGAAGTTTCCAATTCTCAGGTCTTAGAAAAGGAAAAGCTAAAACTTGCCCTACAGGTATTAAGTGAAGAAATGGAACGTCTGCAACCCCAAGCCCAATCCCAAAACCAGCTCATTGGCGGCGTGCCTGTAGATAGTGAGTACATTATTTTTGTCATCGACACTTCCGGCAGTATGCAGGTCGCAGCCTGGCAAAAAGTTCAAAAGGAGATGCTTAATATCCTGAACATCTACCCCACCGTGAAGGGTATTCAGATTCTCAACGACATGGGCCAATACATGTTTCCTTCGTACAAGGGCCGTTGGATCCCGGATAGCGAAGACATGCGTAAGAACATCATAAGAACGCTTTCCAATTGGTCACCGTTCAGCAATTCCAGCCCGGTGGAAGGAATTACTGCGGCCATCAAGACTTTTTATCAGCAAGACCGTAAAATCAGTGTCTACGCACTGGGTGATGATTTCCAAGGACGCTCAATCCGGCGCGTCGTAAAAGTCGTGGATACGCTGAACCAGGCCCATCGTGGCGGCGAACGGTTGGTCCGCGTCCATACCATTGGGTTTCCGGTACACTTTCCCGTCGGCAGGACTCCACCGGCTTCAGCAGTCAGGTTTGCAGCATTGATGAGGGAACTGAGCTATAACAACGGCGGGACCTTCATCGGTCTGACCGAACTTCAATAAGGAGATTTATGCGATTCGGAATAACACAAACCAGTAGTGCGCTAGCACTCACAATTTTCCTCTCCGGTTGTGGTTCGACGGCCCAGGTCAAGGTTGCAGCGCAGTTCCCGTCTGTCCTGGCCGAACCCCGAGATATCAAGACTGCGTTGGTCATCAATGATGAGTTTCGGACTTATGTGGCCAAGCCCACTGCGAAAACCAGCATTGAACTGGGTAACGCCCAGTCAGACTTGCTGGGCAAGGCCTTTCTTGGTCTGTTCAGCCAGGTCGAGACCATCGCATCCAAAGACCAGGTCAGCCCTGGCACCGAGCTTGTAATCACACCTTCGGTGCGTGAAGTCCAGATGTCGACGCCCTCGGACTCCTATCTCAATGTTTACGAAGTATGGATCAAGTACAACCTGGATATTGAGACCTTTGATGGCGATATGATCGACAGCTGGTTCATGCCTGCCTACGGCAAAACACCGGATTCATTCATGCTTTCGCGAAGCAAAGCCATCAATGAAGCCACCGTCGTTGCTATTCGTGACGCAGGAGCCAAGTTGTTATTGGATTTCTACCGTATCCCTTCGGTAAACGGCTGGTTCAAGCAACGTCAGCAACCCGAGGTGACACCATGAATTGGTACCGGTGGGCAGGTATTGCTACAACCGCATTACTCTGCGGCTGTTCCGCCACAACCACTATCGATGAGTTGCGGCCAACCCTAACCCCAACTGAAATTGCACCGGGAGAGAGAATTGTCATCCTGGGCAGGCGCGATGCCGGACACTATGAAACCGATCGCGATTTTGTCGACTGTGTCGGCAATAAACTCAAGGGTCTCGGTATCGGCATACTGCCCGAACAGGAATTCATTGACGCCATATACCCTTGGTTCGAGCCGCGTACTGCACCAAAAAGTCTGGGCCGGCTGACACGACTCCTGGAAGACCCTTTCGTCAAGGAAAAAGTTGACACAAAGGACCTTCACTACCTGGTATGGCTAGACGGTCGTACTGAAACCGAGGGTTCCGGGGGTTCAATGAGCTGTGCGATATCACCGGCAGGTGGCGGTTGTTTTGGTTTTGCACAATGGGACAAGGTTTCTGTCTACGAAGCCATTGTCTGGGATTTGACAGATCTGACGGAAAAGGGTCGAATCCGGGTGGATTCTTCCGGAACTTCCTACCTGATTGGCGTGGTCGCACCCATCCCACTTTTGTCGCCAGTGAAAAACGACGCTTGTAAGGGGCTGGGCAAGCAATTGAGATCTTATTTCGCCACTGAGGATGACTAAGTGATCGCCGGTGTCTGGAAAGTCCTTTCGATTGCACTTTTTCTCAGCGTGCTTTCTTCAACCGCGTTGGCAATACCCAGCGGGAAAGAAATCTACGAGGAGATGCTTGAGACAATGGGTGCTTACGATGACCCTGAATTGTCCACCCACATAGAAGATCTCGGTCGGCAAATTGTTGCCGTATCCGAGATGTCTGAAGAGGAATTCACCTTCACCCTGCTCGATTCCCCCGCACTCAATGCTTTTGCGACGGATGATAATTATGTCTACATTAATCGCGGCCTGCTGAACTACATCAGCAACGACGCGCAGCTGGTATCGGTCCTGGCCCACGAAGTCGGCCATGTCACCAAGAATCACGTCAAGGGTACACAGACCAAGCAGGGGGGTGCGCAGGTCCTCGCGACGATTGCCGCCATATTGTCCGGCAGTAACGAAGTTTACGAAGCCGGCATGGCCTATGCCAATTCATTGATCCGTGGACACGGTCGCTCCAATGAGCTCGAGGCCGACGAGGCGGGCGCCCAATACATGGCAAGTCTGGGCTACGACCCGCAAGAGATGTTGAAGATGCTCTCGGTCATGAAAGACGTGGAATCACTGCAGAAACTGCGGGCGCGGGATAAGGGTGCACCGAGACAGACCTATCACGGGATATTTTCCACGCACCCGCGTAACGACGCCAGGTTACGTGGCGCAGTCGGCCGGGCTGGCACCGGCAAACCGGAAGACAAGCGTGACAACGGTGCCGCCCATTATCGCCAACTCACTGAAGGTCTGACCTGGGGGGAAAACTTCCTGGAAAAGGAAAAGAAACCCACACGCTGGTCCAATCTGCAACTGCGTGTGCGTTTTGACTTCCCGCAAGACTGGACCCATGACACAGACCCCCGGGGCCAGGTGGTCACCGGCAAACCGGAAGACGGCACCGCGAGCCTGACCATGGAACCCAAGGCCCGTACCGCCCAGGACCCTGAAGAATACCTGTATAACTATCTCAACGCGCCGCAACTGCGCGAAGGCAAGACCATTCAACCCGCCAGGCTGAAGGGGTTTACCGGCATCCTGACCGGCAAAGATGGCAAGCCGGACGTGCGTATCGCGGTGGTCTATTACAAACTCAATGCCTACATTTTCACTGGCGAGGTAGACGACCCGAAAAAATTCAGCGAGTACGATGCGGCCTTCATGGAGTCCATTGCCACATTCCGCCCCATCTCCAGCCGTGAAATTGCGGGCCAGAAACCCAAGACCATACACTATGTCAAAGCCACCAAAGCCACCACCTTTAACGCCCTGGCCAAGTCAATGAAGCTCAGTGTCTCGGAAGCGCAGGACTTGCGTCTTATCAATGGATACTTCCCGACCGGTGAGCCAAAACCGGGCGAGTGGATCAAGATTTTCAAACAGTAACTCATCGCAAGATAGGGAGCCTAAAAGGATTCAGGTTTCTGCTAATGCCGTACACGCCGGTGAAATGTTCGGGGGTCAGGCCAGGAAAATGAAATTTTTTCACAGCCTCACTGTTCTTATTCTTAATGGTTAATAAAAATTCTAGCTGCATGCGTCTTTTGTACGGTGCTACCATCCTGGCACTGATTGGGATCCTTGTGCCCTGCGCACAAGCGGCACTCCGCAGCTCCTGCCACAAGGAGTGGGTCTGTGTCGAAGTCAACGAAACTCAATCAGGTGTGGATCTGTACCTCATAAACAAAAGTAATGCACCGGTCGCTGTCACGCTTTCTGCACGAACCAGTAACCTGGAAAGTCCCGTAGGCCGCACATTTTTGCAAACAGTTCCTGCCGGTAAGCGCATTCTTGCCGCCAATTATGCGGCCATCGACGAAAGCCGCAGAACCCGCTTTCGCTACTGGTTTGACTGGGCCGTCGGTGACCACCGCGCCCTTCACGATAACAACCACCTCTACCACCTGCCGTATGCGACTGGCCGTCGTTATCGGGTGCTGCAGGGGTTTGGCTCAAATTTCAGCCACAGGGGACGAGAAGAGTATGCCGTCGATTTCAACATGGCGGTTGGAACACCGGTGCACGCTGCCCGCAAGGGGGTAGTTGCAGACATGGAAGAATCCAACAGCCGCGGCTGTTGGCAGAAGGGCTGTGGTAAGTACGCCAATTTCATTGTAATCCTGCATGCCGACGGCACCACCGGGGAGTACTATCACCTGAACAAAAATGGTGTGGCGGTTGCCATCGGAGATGAGGTACGACGTGGTCAGCTCATTGGCTATTCGGGTAACACCGGTCATACGACCATGCCACATCTGCACTTTGCCGTTTACCGCCCGGTTACCTGGGGCCGAACGCAATCCCTCCCATTCAGATTCGAAAGTGCAAACGGTGTGATCAGCCAACCCCGATCCGGCAAGTGGTACCGGGCAGATTGACACCAACTAACCCTCGAAATGCCGCTTTCGCAGGCAAATTGCTACTCTCCCACCTATACTTGTAAAGTGCATCAGCTATAAGTGACAAGAGCAATCAGACATGGCATGGACCATCCGGGGAGAATTCGTGGAGAGCTGCAGTTACAACACGTTGGCATGATCCAGGATTGCCACTGGCTTGGGAGGGTAAATTCGGGGCCGTCGGTAACTTTAGCTGGAACGCCTAACCGGCTTCACGTCAGCCCCATTCTGCCACGCACAAGGCCATGACCAAAACATTCAATCGCGACCAGTTATTGGTACTGTTGTCCGTTTCAGTGCTATCCGTGCTCGCTTGGGCATATTTGCTCCACCTGGCTGTGGTAATGCCCCCCATGGCACCGGACACATCAGCCATGAGCATGGCCATGCCTACCGGTCATAGCTGGTCTCTGCTGGATTTCATCACCATGTTTGCCATGTGGTCGGTGATGATGGTGGCGATGATGCTGCCCTCGGCGACCCCGCTGATCCTGCTGCATGGAAAGATCAACCAAAAGCGACAGTCCCAGGGTCGAGCCAAACAACCTGCCGCTTTCCTCATTGGTGGCTACTTACTGGTCTGGATCGGATTTTCGGTCCTGGCCACACTGCTCAACTGGGGGTTGCACACGGGTGGTTTGTTGACTTCCATGATGGGCCGGGTAACACCCTTTCTTGCGGGGGTCACATTGCTATTAGCAGGAATCTATCAGTGGACGCCACTAAAAAATGCCTGCCTTGCCCATTGCCGCTCGCCGATGGAGTTTTTGATGGCTCATTGGCGTAAAGGCCGTTGGGGGGGTGTCCAAATGGGTTTCCACCACGGACTTTATTGCCTGGGATGTTGCTGGCTGATAATGGCACTGCTGTTTGTGCTGGGGGTGATGAACCTGGTCTGGATTGCAGTGTTGACTACTTTTGTACTGGCGGAAAAGGTGGTCCCGCAGGGCCACCTACTGGGTCGTATTGCTGGCTTGGCCATGTTCGCCTGGGGTGGTTGGCTAATATTTTTTTCGGTATAAGCACGCCAAATCGCGTCCCTACTGGTGGCATTTCAGGCCAAATTGTAGTGATCTGAACCACAGAACCAGAATTCCTTGTCCTGGACCGGCAACCCCGAAAATCTCCAACAAACAGTACCGATGACCCATGGCGATGAGTGCACATGCCTACAGCGCTTGTGCGAGACAGTCCATTACCACGGCCTGAATATTGCATTACTCGTTGACGGGCACTAACACATGACATTAGGCACATGGAGTTATTTTGAGACCGTGTTAGTGTTATACTAATATATAACACCTCAGGGAGCTCTGTTGATGAATACCAGGTCAGATAGCTTTATGAAATGGTCGGGTCTGCCTCTTTTACTACCTATGGCGTGCTTGCTTCTTCAGGGGTGTATGGACCCCGCCAATGGTAACGCGGAAAATGAAGCGGAAGAGGAAGCCATTACCATACCCGTTGAGGTAACGGCCGTTATCAACGGAGACGTCGCGGCTTTTTACTCCGGAACGACCACCATTGAGTCCGATGAACAGGCTACCGTCGTCTCACAGATAACCGGTGTAGTCCTGGAAATCCATGCCGAAGAAGGCGAATTTGTCCAGGCCGGTACTTTGCTGGCCAAAGTGGAGACTGACCGCTACGAGCTGGAACTCAAGCGCGCCAATGCCACACTCATGCAACTTGAAACGGAATATCAGCGCAAGCAAAAGCTGTTCGACAAACAGCTGGTCAGTGCGGATGATTTTGAACGTGTCAGCGCCGACTACCAGGCGCAGAAAGCTTCGGTAGGCTTGGCGCAGCTTAATCTGAAATACACCAGCATCAAGGCGCCAATTTCGGGCTATGTTTCGGAGCGTCTGGTCCGCGTGGGCAACCTCGTCGAGTTGTATAAACCGGTATACCGCATCAACAGTTACGATCCACTGCTTGCAGTACTACACGTCCCCGAGCGTGAACTTAGCGTGATCAGCAAGGGGCTTGAAGTGGCCGTTAAACTGGCGGCGCTGCCAGGAACGGTTTTTACCGGCGAGGTGACCCGTATCAGTCCTGTCGTCGATCCCGCCACCGGAACATTCCGTGTCACGGCAGAAATCAGAGATCCGCAGCAAATACTTAAGCCGGGTTTGTTTGGTCGTGTAGATATCCTATACGACTTGCGTGAAAACGTTCCACTCATCCCACGCAAAGCGGTTATCACCGAAGATGAAGCCAGCCATGTATTCGTGGTTGGAGAAGACGACAACGCGGTGCGCAGGGCAGTCAGACTGGGTTATGAACGCAACGGTCTGGTGGAGATCATCGAAGGTGTTAACGCCGGTGACCGGGTCGTAACAGCAGGCAAAGGCAGCCTTAGCGATGGCACCCGTGTTGAAGTCGTCGGTTTGCCGACTGACAGTTCAAATACCTGAATAGTCCGAGACTCTCACCATGAGCACGAAAACTCTCAAACTGGTGGAGGTCGCCACGCGACGTCATGTTGCGATCTCGATGGCGGCAGTCACCCTGGTTCTGTTCGGGCTGATCTCCCTGCAGGATTTGCAGGTCAACCTGTTACCCGATCTCTCCTACCCTACCCTGACCGTTCGAACCGAATACCAGGGCTCGGCGCCGGAAGAGGTAGAAACACTGCTCACCCGTCCCGTAGAGGAAGCAGTCGGTGTCGTAAAGAATGTCATTGCCGTCAAATCGGTGTCACGAACGGGACAATCCGATGTGATTCTTGAATTTGCCTGGGGTACCGACATGGACCGGGCCGGCTTGAACGTGCGGGAGAAACTGGAGTTGCTGCAGTTGCCGCTTGAGGTTTCACGCCCCTTGTTGTTGCGCTTCAATCCTGCTACTGATCCGATCATGCGTTATGGTCTGATGCTTGAGAATGATGAATCTGGCTCGGAAGAAACGAATCTCAAGGTACTGCGTCGTTTTGCCGACGAGGAAATCAAAAAAATACTGGAGCCCATTGAAGGGGTCGCGGCGGTCAAGGTGAGTGGTGGCCTGGAAGACGAAATCCAGATCGACATTGATCAGCACAAGATGGCGCAACTCAATCTGACCATTGAGACACTGAGCGCCAGGCTGGCGGCCGAGAATATTAATTTTTCAGCCGGTCGGCTGGAAGAAGGCGAGCAACGTTATCTGGTCCGAACCATCAACCAGTTTGGCAGCGTGGATGAGATTGCGGCACTGATCGTGGCACCCGGTGAAACGCGCCCGGTTTATTTGCGTGACATTGCCCAGATTGCAGCGGGTTACAGCGAGCGACAAGCCATTATCCGCATGAATGGCCGCGAGGCCGTAGAGGTGGCTGTTTACAAGGAGGGAGACGCCAATACCGTACACGTGGCCAAAGGCGTTGATACACGGGTCGAGGCATTGAACAAAAAACTACCCCCAGGTATTTCATTACAGAAGGTCGACGACCAGTCGATATTCATCAATCAAGCCATCAGCGAAGTGATCAATGCAGCACTGCTGGGTGGATTGTTGGCGGTATTGGTGATTTTCTTGTTCCTGCGAAACTGGTGGTTCACATTCACCATTGGCCTGTCGATCCCGGTTTCCATCATCGCAACCTTCTTCCTGATGGGGCAAGCCGGTATTTCACTCAACATCATGTCGCTGGGTGGTATTGCACTGGCTACCGGTTTACTGGTGGACAACGCCATCGTCGTGCTGGAGAACATTTCCCGATACCGGCAGTCAGGAGAGGGACTGCTCAGTGCGGCTCGAAAGGGTGCCAGCGAGGTCGGTGGTGCTGTCATTGCCTCCACGCTGACCACCGTAGCCGTGTTTTTGCCACTCGCGTTCGTTGACGGTGTGGCCGGGCAGCTGTTCCGCGACCAGGCGCTGACGGTCGCCTTTGCGCTGATTGTTTCACTGGGTGTCGCGATGACATTGATCCCGATGATGGTTTCACTGCGTGGCCACAACGACAAGGTGGCCCAAACTGGATCCAACCGCGTCGGTCGCTGGTTCCAGGCCCGCTACGCATCGCTGTTGGCTGCAGCCCTCCGGCAACGTGCCCTGACGCTGGCCGTCGGATCCATAATGCTGGTTATGGCAACGGTGCTGCTACAAGGCCTGGGAACCGAACTGGTACCCAGGTTGGAGCAGGGCAGATTCGAAGTGACACTGGAAGCTGCACCCGGGACGCCGTTGGAGTCGACCGATCAGGTACAGGTGTCATTGCAGCAGGCAACTTCTGGCGACCCGGCAGTCGACCTTGTATATGGTGTGGCTGGTTCCGGTAACCGTATTGATGCTAACCCCACTGAAAGTGGAGAAAACATCGCCCGTATGCTGGTTGTAATGCAGTCGGGTAAGGGTGCTGTGGAGCAAGCCTCGTTGATTGATACCCTGCGTGGCCGTGTGCGTCAGTTTGCCGGGCTGGAAGCAACTTTCGCGGCACCGGAATTACTGAGCTTTGACAAACCCCTGGAGATCGAAATCCGGGGCTACGACCTGGCATCCTTGCGTAATACCAGCAATGCGGTGCTCGCGCTTTTAGGCAACTCAACCCGGTTTGCCGACGTAGAATCAAGCGTGGAACGCGGTCATCCGGAAATCCAAATCTACTTTGACCAGGAACGCGCTGCGGCGCTTGGCCTGACGGTTAAGCAAATATCTGACCAGGTGGTGGGTAAAATTCGCGGCCGGGTGGCAACACGATATAGTTGGCGGGATCGCAAGATTGACGTACTTGTACGCATGGCAGAGGAAGAAAGACAATCCATTGACGCAGTGCGAGAGATGATTGTTAACCCGCAGAGTGAAAGACCCGTACCGCTTTCCTCGGTAGCCGAAATCCGCGTAGCCGAGGGTCCGGCCGAGATTCGCCGCAGTGGCCAGGAGCGTATTGCGTTGATCCAGGTGAACCTGGCCTATGGCGATCTGGGCTCAGCCGTGGCCGAGGCGGAACAGCTGTTGTCGGGTCTTGACCTGTCCTACGGCCAGTCATTGCTTATCACCGGACAAAGCGAAGAAATGGAGGCCTCATTTAACTCTCTTTTGTTCGCGCTGGGGCTGGCCATCTTCCTGGTCTATCTGGTGATGGCTTCCCAGTTTGAGTCCTTGTTGCATCCCTTTGTAATCCTTTTTTCCATTCCACTGGCCGCCGTGGGTGTCGCCCTGGCACTGTGGCTTACGGACACACGTTTAAGCATTATTGTCTTCATTGGGCTGATCATGCTGGCTGGCATCGTGGTTAACAACGCCATTGTACTCGTCGACCTGATCAACAAACTGCGTGAGCGTGGTATGGAACGAATGGATGCGATACGTGAAGCCGCGCATTTGCGCTTGCGCCCCATTATGATGACAACACTGACAACGGTGCTGGGCTTGCTGCCGTTGGCGCTTGGTCTGGGCGAAGGATCCGAGATGCGCACACCGATGGCCATTACCGTGATTGGTGGTCTGCTTACCTCAACCCTGCTTACCCTGCTCGTGGTTCCCGTGATGTACGCATTGCTGGATCGCCGCCACGATGCGACATTCGTGGTTGCAGAAGAAGCCTCGTCACCCGCCGACAATCCCGCGGGTGTTGCTCACACCCCCACACTCCCCACACAAGGCTGAGTCATGGCACCTGCCCGCTTTGCACTTAAACGTCCGGTCACGATTGCGATGTTGTTCCTGTCAATGATCGCGATTGGAGTGATCTCCAGTCGCCTGTTGCCACTGGAATATTTTCCTGCAGTGGATGTACCGTTCATTCTGGTTGACATCCCCTACCCTGGCTCAACACCCAAGGAAGTGGAACGGGAGATCACCCGCCCGGTGGAAGAAGTTATTGCCACACTCAGCGGTATAAAGCGTCTTGAGACCAATTCCTCTGCAACCGGTGCACGCTTCGAAGTTCAATTCGACTGGGGCGCCGATGTGGCCGTCAAAGCGGTGGAAGCACGCGAGCGTGTCGAGGCGATCCGTAATCAGTTGCCCTCGGACATCCGGCGTATCAATGTCCTTAAGTTCAATTTCACCGACCAGCCACTGCTGACTCTGCGTATTTCCAGTGAACGCGATCTCTCAACCGCGTACGACATGCTCATGCGGCGATTGGTACGACCGCTGGAGCGAATTTCCGGTGTAGCTCGAGTCGACTTCCAGGGAATCGAACCACGGGAAATCCGTATCGACCTGGATGCGGACCGCGTTATCGGTCACGGCATCGACCTGATCGATCTACAAACACGCTTGCAACAGGTCAATTTTTCAGATTCGGCCGGCTTGATCCGCGACAATGAAACGCGCTACCGCGTAAATCCACGGGGTGAGTTTCGCAATGTTGAGGAATTCCGTGAATTGGTAATCACTGATGGTGGATTACGACTAGGGGATATCGCCGAGATTAACTACACCAGCAAAAGACGTAACTATGCCCGTCACCTCGATCAAAAATATGCAATTGGTGTCAGTGTATTCAAGGAAAATGGAGCAAATCTGGTTGACGTCGGCACACGGGTTCTGGATGCGGTGAACCGCATATCCGAAACTTCGGAAATGCGCGGGATCAACCTGTTTTTTCTGGAGAATCAGGCGGAAGGTGTAACAGAGTCGCTAAGTGCGTTGATGAAAGCCGGTCTGATTGGAGCCCTGCTGTCCCTGTTTGTTTTGTATTTCTTCCTGCGCAACATAGCCACGACGCTGATGGTGTCGCTGTCGGTACCGGTCGCGATCACGATTACACTGGGTGTGATGTATTTTCTCGGCTTGTCTTTGAACATTCTGTCCATGATGGGTCTGATGCTGGCGGTCGGAATGCTGGTTGACAACTCAGTAGTGGTTAGTGAAAGCATTCAAACTGAACGCAATAAAACACCGGACGATCCCCAGGGGGCTGCATTGCGTGGCGTCAGCAGCGTTGGCCTGGCCGTTGCCGCGGGCACCTTGACCAGCGCGGCTGTCTTTTTGCCCATCATATTTGGTGAGCAGGATCAGATATCAATCTTCCTGACCCATGTGGCTGCGGCCATTGTTGTGTCGTTGTCAATTTCGCTGGTAATCGCACAAACCGTTATCCCCCTGCTGGCTTCTCGTATGCCTGCACCGGCACGCACGCCCAACGGGGTGATCGAGCGACTCAAGGAACGCTACGTGAGATTATTACGCTGGAACATGCGTCATCGTTGGCTGGCAGCGCTGGCAGTTGTGCTGGCGTTAGGTTCGGCTGCGATACCCATGAGTGTGGTGGAAACTGATATGTTTCCACAGGACCAGACGCGTAACCTTTTCATGAACTATCACCTGGACAGCAGTTATCCGCTCGAGACCGTAAAACAAGCCGTGGACCAGGTAGAAAATTACCTGTACTCAAACCAGGACCGGTTCGAAATTCGGGCCGTTTACACCTATTACAACGAGGACGGCGTGGCCCAGGCCTCGGTCCTGCTTACCGATGATGATAATGCAATCCGCTCCTCACAGGAGATCTCCAAAGAGATTCTGGAGGGTATGCCTAAACTTGCAATCGCCAACCCGAACTTCGATTTTGGGCGCGCCGGAGGCAACGAGAAACTGGGCATTACACTGACCGGGACCTCCAGCGAAGCACTCGAAAGTCTGGCGGAGGACGCAGTGCGAGTACTTGCCTCGGTGCCAGGCTTGACCGGCGTGGTATCGGCCGCAGCCCTTGGTGACGAGGAGTTACAGGTAAGGGTTAACCGTGACCGGGCAAACATGCTGGGTTTTTCGACCCAGGATGTCGCACGTGCGGTTTCTATTGCGATGCGAGGTGTGGATTTACGTGAATTCAAGGGTGAGGAGGGCGAAATACCGGTGCGTCTGCAGTTTGGTGAAGCTGACCGTCAAAACACGGATGACCTGCGTGGTCTGAAGTTACGAAATGCAAACGGCGTCCAGGTTCCACTGATGGCGATGGTTGATGTCTCACAACAATCCGGACCAACAAGCATCAAACGTATTAACAGGGAAACCGGAATGCGGGTAACAGCCCAACTCGACGACATCACAGCTGACCGGGCGAAAGAGTTGATCAAGCAACGCATGGATATTCTGCAACTGCCCTCAGGGTACGAATGGCATTTTGGCAGTGGCTTCGACAATGACCAGGAGGCCATGAAGAAAATGGTCTTCAATATTATCCTGGCCATAGCGATCATCTATATCGTGCTATCGGCCCAGTTTGAGTCCCTGCTCTACCCGGCCAGTATGATCTGTACCATCCTGTTTTCCGTCGTTGGTGTTTACTGGTTCTT
Organism: Gammaproteobacteria bacterium; assembly: GCA_021772915.1. Classification (GTDB taxonomy): domain Bacteria; phylum Pseudomonadota; class Gammaproteobacteria; order Xanthomonadales; family SZUA-36; genus SZUA-36. The sequence goes on from JAJFLB010000056.1 coordinate 59,623, forward strand.
TCTGCTGACCGGCACCACATTCACGCTCATGAGTATGATTGGGATATTGATCCTGATAGGGGTGGTGGTGAATAACGGCATAGTCCTGATCGATCACGTCAACCAGCTCCGTCTGCAAGGGATGGAGCGCGATGATGCATTGGTCCAGGCAGGTCGCGACCGATTACGACCCATCCTGATGACCGTGGGGACCACGGTGCTCGGTTTAGCGCCTCTGTGTTTCGGCACAACTCAAGTAGGTGGTGATGGCCCTCCCTATTTCCCGATGGCCCGTGCTATCGTTGGTGGATTGTTGTTTTCAACGGTAGTCAGCCTGGTGTTCCTGCCAACCATTTACGCCGGTCTGGACGCAATGCGTGCCTGGCCAGGGAAAGTAAGCTCATGGATAAAACCTGGCTTGCGGGCATCCGGCCGATTTGTATCCTGGCCAGTGCGTCGTTTGTTTCAGTTTGTGAGACCCGCACGGCAATAATTAGATCGAAACCCTTCTACAAAGGCCTCCAATCCTGTAAGAAGGACTCTGACCCACTCATAAGCGTAATCATCAAAGAGCGACAATATGAGCACCAGACGTGAATTCCTGGCCATGACGACGGTCACCCTGCTGGCCCAGGTGACCGGCTTGCGGGCCTCAATACCTGCCAGGCAGCCCCTGGATATCCTGGTTCTCGGGGGTACCGGCTTCCTGGGACCACACGAGATTCATTACGCCATTGCGCGAGGACACCGCGTAACGATGTTCAACCGGGGGTCGAAAGCTGGATATTTCGGGTCCAGGGTAGAAGAACTACAGGGTAACCGCGACGGCAAGATTGATGCGGGTCTTTCAGTGCTTGAAGGCCGTCGTACCTGGGACGTCGTAATTGATAACTCGGGTTACGTGCCACGACACGTCCGGGACAGCGCCAAACTGCTCAAGGGACGTTGTCGTCGTTATATTTATGTGTCTACCGTCTCAGTTTATGATTTTGTCAACGCAAAAGTTTTCCCTGAATCGGCAAAACTCGCAGAGCTCCACGACCCTTCTATTGAGAAAGTCACCGGAGCAACCTACGGGCCCCTCAAGGCCGAGTGCGATCGCATTGTCAGGGATATTCTCGGCTCTGCCGCCACCGTTGTGCGCCCAACCTATGTGGTCGGTCCGGGGGATCACACTGACCGGTTTACTTACTGGGTCGAGCGTGTGTATCGCGGTGGCCATGTCCTGGCCCCCTCAGAGCCGGACGTGGTGGCCCAATGGGTAGATGCCCGGGACCTTTGTCCGTGGATCGTTTCGCTCGGAGAAAATCACACACCCGGGATATACAATGCAGCTGGACCGGCATCAACTGTGACGCGGTCCGGTCTGATGTGGGGTCTCAGGGCAATGACGGAAAATCCGGTTCAATTCCACTGGCCCAGCGGAAAACTTCTGAGTGAGCTCAATATTGATTTACCGATGATGTCAACAGGCGGGGGATCTTTACGTTTTGGCAATGAAGCCTCGATGAAGGCCGGCATAAACTACCGTTCACTGGCAGATACTGCACGCGACACACACACCTGGTGGCAGAAACAGTCCACACAACGCAGGGATAACCCGCGCGGCTGGCCCAGCGCTGAAACAGAACGTAAGGCCATCGACAGACTGAAGATCGGGTGAAGGCCTACCCGACTTCGATAGTCCAAACCTGCCACACCTAAACCCGATTTTTCCCGGGGCTCATGCCCATGCATCTACTCATGCACTCCCACGGGAGTGGCAATCTGAGCTGAAAAAAGCCAAAGCGACTCATAAAAAGGTTGAACAGGCGGCGAGCGGTCAGGACAACTGCGCCCGGACAGGTATGCTATCCGGGAACACATAGCTGCCACGGTATGCCCGTTTGTTCACAAAAAAATAATAATCCTTGCATCACGCTGGCCAATCAAACCACCCAGGACCAGCGCTGCGTTACCAGGGACCATCACAGCAAACAAGAGGTAATAAGTTATGCATGCATTGATCCTTAAAGGTACGCTACTACTACTGACACTGCTCCTTTCCACCACCACAACATTCGCCAAGTTTGATGCCAAAACCGCTGCGGCTGTAGATGCAGCGATTGCGGGTGAACACCGTGGTGCCGAAGACAAGGCCCGGGACAAGTACCGTCTTCCCAGGCAAACGCTTGAGTTCTTTGGCTTCCGTTCCGACATGACCGTACTCGAAATATGGCCCGGTGGTGGGTGGTACACGCAGATTCTGGCAGATGCCTTGAGCGCTGATGGAAAACTCTACGCAGCCCAGTACGATGTCAATGGTCCTTTTGGCTTCCAACGCAGTCTGTTTGGCAAGTTCCTGTCAATGCTTGCCGCAACACCAAAAATTTATCGGGACGTGACGGTTACCTTTTTGGACCTGCCCTATCAGCTTGAAGTGGCACCACCTGCAAGCATAGACATGGCCCTGACTTTTCGCAGTGTGCACAACTGGGTGGAAAGACCTTTCGGTGGTGGTAAATTCGCGGTTCTTCCGTTCAGTGCGATGTACGATTCCCTGAAACCCGGCGGCGTACTTGGTGTGGTTGATCACCGCTGGCCTGACCCGGAAACCGAAGATCCACTATCAATGAATGGTTATGTTTCCAAGGAGCGAACCATCAAACTGGCAGAGACCGCTGGCTTCGAGCTGATCGGTGAATCCAACATCCTGAGAAACCCCAAAGATACACGGGATCACCCCAGTGGCGTTTGGACCCTGCCGCCCAGCTTTGCCTTGGGTGAGAAGGACAGGGAGAAATACGAGGCCATTGGAGAATCCGACCGGTTTGTGCTGAAATTCAAGAAGCCGGCAAAATAGTCCTGCATGGCTCCGGCCCTACGATATATCTGCTGATCCTGCCATCGGTCAACTCCACCCAGCCGAAGAACTGCATGTTCGCGCCCGTGGCACCCACCACTGCGGCGCGAAATGCACCTTCATTACCCTGGACAATGGCATGGGTGAAACGGTGACCCACCGAACGATGGCCAGGGCTTTGTGAACGGCCTGGCCACCCTGCAGCCCCTGGGTGGTCATGTGACCGGCCACAAAGGTTATTCGCTGGCAATCATAGCTGAGATCCTGGGTGGTATCGCAGGGGGTCTTATGGCCGGTGAGCATCAGCCCGAATGGTTCAGTAATGCAGCATTTTTTCTGTTTATACATCCTCAGAAATACATAGCCCGCGAGGTACTCGGCCAACGTATTGCCGCATTGGGTGCTTACCTTGAGGAAGACGGTGCGCGTTTGCCGGGTGCGGGCTCAACAGAGGCAAAAAAAGACTCGCGGAGCAAGGCGTGGAAATCCGGGACCACGTTTGCAGTGACCTTCAATTATTAGCCAGGAAACTCAATCTGGAAGTACCTGCAGAACTTCCTGAACTGGCAAATGCGTTCGTCAATCCCGAATCAGGCACCACCCGGTCCTGGTAGAAAATGGGCTGGAACCACTGCTGTCCCATTTAATTCAAAGAAGGGTCGCGGCGGTGCGTATCTACTGTCAGGACACGCTGTGAACACGTCCATGTGCGCTCGGTCGCGACTTCCCTGTCGCTCACGGTCCTGACAGTAGATACCCACCACAGCTTATGTCCGTGAAGCCGTAGAACCTACTGACATCGAAGTATCTGGCATGCAGTACAACCCGTCCCAGCCTCATTGCTGACAGATCTCTCAGATTATGTAGGACAGCAGTGGGCCGGAACCCTAACGCGATTAACTACCTTGGCGTCGAATAACCTGACCCGGTAAGTTACCGGTGGCCGCTCCGCGGTCATAAACCATCTCACCGTTAACCCATACTCGGGTAATACCGGTATTGGGTACTTGTGGCTCGGCCGGGGTTGCATTATCGATCACTGTGTCCGGATCAAAAAGCACGAGGTCGGCAGCCATACCCGGGCGAATCAGGCCCCGGTCACTGAATCCCATGTGTTTGGCAGCGAGCCCCGTCATCTTGTGGATCGCCTGTTCGAGGCTCATTAGTCCCTGCTCACGCACGTAGCGACCAAGCACACGTGGGTAGGAACCTGTCCCTCGCGGATGCAGATCGTTCAGGGATCCGTCGGTGCAGACATTAGATTGCGGCCAGGCCAACATGGCCTTGATGTCGTCCTCTATCATACTGGTTCCGATCATCATGTCGGCGTTGCGCCCGTCCTCGGTCTTGTGCGCAACCGACTCTGCTGTCAGCTGCATCATGGCGGTTACGGGATCGGTATTTCGTAACATTGCAATTTCGGTCAGTTTTTTTCCTACGTATTCGGGCTGTGGATCAAAGCGGGTCAGCCAGAAGCCCTCGGGTGGTGCCAACTCTTTCAGGGCAAATTCATATTCCTCTCGGGCCGTAAGATTCCTGGAGGGAATCAGCACCATCATATGCGACTGCCAGTACTCGTATGGGTAGATATCTGCCGTTATGTCGATCCCTTCTTCTCGTGCCGCATCGAGTATTTCAATGAGCTCGCCGGTACGTCCCCAGTTGCTTTTCATGGCCAGCTTGACATGTGATATCTGTACCGGCATTCCGGTTTGCCGGCCGATCTCAATGATTTCTTCAATCGCTTCCCAAAACCATCGGTCCTCGCTGCGAACATGGCTAATGTAGCGTCCACCGGCGTTCGCAGTTATCTTCGCCAACTCAATGACTTCCTGGTGCGCAGAGTGTATTCCGGGTTCATACTCGAGCCCCGTGGCCAGCCCCAGAGCGCCCGCTGACAACTCCGAGCGCAGCAAGCTGGACATGGACTCCATTTCTCCGGCGGTTGCTTCCCGCTGAAATTTATCACCGAGAACATGCCACCTCAGGGTGTTGTGGCCTGCATAGGAGGCAAGATTAATAGCAACCGGTGCCGCCTCCAGGGCTGCAAACCAGTCGGCCAGGGGAAACGGTGCCCCTCCATCCTGCCCCACGATCGCCGTGGTAATGCCCTGACCCACGGCCGCCAGTGCATCACGTCGGTCCATTATTTGCTTGTCGGCATGACTGTGAGTATCGATAAAACCCGGGGCAATGACCTGCCCCCCACCATCGACAACGGACTCATCCTCAAGGGCTTGCAAGTCACCCACCGCTATTATTTTTGACCCGTCAATGCGTACCGCACCCGGTACTCCGGGCGTACCGTTACCGTCGATCACAATGACGTTTGAAACCAACCAGGATGTCGGTGCAATGGAATCGGCTACAGATGACTCCCCGATTGGCTGCTCATTGCACGACGAGAGCAATGCAATCTGGACAAGGAGAAAAAGTCGAAATACGAAACGAGTTACGGGTGGTCTATTCATGAGTACGGCCTCAAATCTGGTAAATACAGGGTGCTATTGCCATCTGCCTGCCGCGCAATGAAGTGAGCATTGCAGACGCATTCAAAGCTTCCCTGCTCCGGGATGATAAGTTCGCTGGGCCCGGCGTTCAACATCCGCCCGATAGTACGCAACGTCCTTGAATTCTCGATTGACGTAGCGCTGCGCCTGATCGTCAAAATGAGCTGAATTCGGATCACCACTTTGGCCACCGGCCAGCATGCTCCTGGCCGTGACCTTGTCACCAAACTCGACTACCGCGACAAAACTGTTGCCGGAGGTTCCGTAAATGCGCTTGGTGCCGGGATAGCGCCTGGCGCCAAAGGAGGCGAGCGCACCCCAGTTTCCGGAGGCCATTCCAACCGGCAGACTCGGCTCATCATCATTAAATGGCTGCTTGATATCACCGTTAATTCTCTGATATCGATTTACTTCGCTCCAGGGTGTAGTCCACTGGCCAAAGTCAGCCTCGAGCATGGCAATAGTCTCTGCGAACACCTGCAAACGTTCCTGGTCCGGCGTATCAGTGCCCAGGAAGTTGATCAGCTCAGCTCGCCCCAGGCCATGGACATCCCGGAGTCCTGCGGCCTTGTTGCTGTACGCGACCCCGTAAAAGTGTGCAAGTGTCATCGCTACCGAATCTGCCGATACTTCAAGATTCCAGTTGCGTAACACCTCAATGGGCCCGATGAGTGACGGCCAGCCCGATTCTGAGCGATCGTAAGCCGCAACCAAACCCGGGATCAACTTCTCAAAACCCGGCAGATAGGGGTCGTACGCGATATCCAGCAATTTGTCGAGCGTAAGCCCTTCCACACCGGTAAGGACGCGCACTGCATGCAGTCCCCGGAAATTTTCTGGATCCGGTGCCATGTAGAAGGCGTAGTCCTCACGTTTTGGGCTGAATTCTGCCGCTGCTGTGAAGGGAGTCGAATTGCAGTTTTGAATCCAGCCATTAGCCGGGTTGAGTACGGTCACAATTTCGTCTACTTCGTGCAAACCGAGCCAGTCAGTCGCCGGGTTACTGCCATCGACGGGTTGCGAAAAATCAAATTGAATATCACGTTTGGGGACGAAGTTGCCGTGAAAATAGGCAATGTTTCCCTCCGAATCCGCAAACACAGTATTGTTGGATGAGTTGGTGCGAATATTCATCATTTCACGAAATTCGTTGTAATTACTCAACTTGGTACGGGTATACGACTGCCGCAAGGCACTGACCGGGTCCCAGTTTATCCGGGTAACGACCCATTTATCCCCCACCATATGGGTCACAGGACCATGGTGTGTGTGATACATGGGGAAGGACCTTTCGGCCATGCCATCGCCGTCCTTGTATTTCAGGGTCACCTCGGTGGTCTGCACCGGTCTGGTCTCATCGCCATAGTGATACAGGAGTTGGCCATTCTCTTCATAAACGTCTTCTACAAACTCATCCATGAAGTCAACATGGGTTGAGGTGTGCATCCAACCGGTGTTTTCATTAAAGCCCTGGTAAACGAAGAATTGCCCCCAGGTCACCGCACCGTAAGCATTGAGCCCTTCTTCGCTGACCACATGTACCTCGCCACGAAAAAAGAACGACGTGTGAGGATTAATCAACAGCATTGCATCACCGGACTCGGTCAATTCACCTGAAATCGCGAAACCATTTGACCCACTCGGTTCTTTGAACCCACCGGCTTTTGCCTGTGCTGCCTGCAACACCTTCATGGCTCTGCCTTCGCCGTAAAACGCCCTGATGCCATCAATATTAATCCGCTCGATGTCGCCGCCGATAGAGCCTTCACTAAAAAACATGGGCATCCAGGGCTCAAAACGGGTCAGCAACCTGGGCTTCACCTGCGGGTGCGTAGCGAGGTAATAATTAATCCCATCTGCAAAGGCATCGCAAAGATCTTTTAGCCAATCAGGCGCCGTCGCGTAGGCCGCCTGTGCCTCCTCAACTGTCATGTAAAGACGGGCACGAAGGTCGCTGTACAGGGCCTGCTCCCCATCCACCTCGGCGAGACGTCCGGTTGCCCAGATATAATTTTGCTCAACACGATTAAAGTCATCTTCACTTTGCGCGTAAAGCAGGCCAAACACGGCATCGGCATCGGTCTTCGCATAAATATGTGGTACACCAAAGTCGTCACGAATGATGGTGACGTTTTGCGCACGCGTCGCGAGTCGTTGCAGCTCCAGGCTGGATTGGTTTTGATCGCAGCCAATCAAGGCGGCCAGGAAAAGAAGCAGCAGGATTTTGCAGGAGGAAGTTTTCATTCTTATTCAACAACGGTGTATTGGGTGTCATCGATCACTGATTATACAACAGCAACCCTGTCCTCCTTCAGCATTGGTAACACATGCAGACCGGACTCTCCAGGGCCAGATACGGCGAATCCGGATCCGTAGGACTTGTGGCCTTCGAGGCAAGCTTGATGTTATTCAATTACGAATGGGAATAAAGTAGTCCGTGGGACGTATATAGAATACAGCCAATGAAAAGTGATGCTATGAGACAGCAATTGGTACATCTGGGAAATGGGGCACACGCACTGGCCACGCAAATACTGGGCAGCACCGACGATGCCGCTGATGCGGTTCATGACTCGATTGCAACGGTGCTGAAACGGCCGGAGGCATTTGACCCCAGCAAAGGGTCTTTGAAATCCTGGTTTCTGCGTGTGGTCCACAATCGTTGTGTCGACCAGCTCCGGCAGCGCCGGCAGATCAGTTCAGAGGTCGACGAGCTCATCGAACCAGGCATGGGACCAGAACAATCCCTTGAAATGGCACAGCGTGACCAGTCTTTGCGTCTGGCGCTTGGACAGTTACGCAATGAACAACGCCAGATTATTGTGCTGCGGGACTACATGAACTTGAGTTATGCCGAGATTGCCAACGTCTTAGATGTCGCGCAAGGCACTGTCATGTCGCGCTTACATCGTTCGCGGCTCGCACTGAAAGAGGAATTGACCCGTCATGAAAAATGACAACAGTTCGATAGATCAACACGTGGGTGAGCAGCTGTCAGGCTACATCGACGGAGAGCTGACCCAGCAGGAACGCCAGCGGGTGGTCTTGCACTGCGAGACTTGTGAGCAGTGCAGACAGAATCTGGATGAAATACGGGTGCTGCGCAAGCGTATTGGAGATACCCGGCTCAGCACAATCGGTGCAGATAAATGGAGAGAAACAATGGAAGACACAACCGTTCGGACCAGCCAAAGCATAGGATGGATACTCTTTATCGCTGGATTGCTAATCGCCTTTGGAATTGGGCTTATTGGCTTTGTCTCAGAATCCGGTATGTCACTGGGGGAGAAGATCATGATTTTTGCAATCTACGGCGGGCTCGCCACCTTATTGTTCTCAGTGCTGCGTCAGCGGCTGATTGAACGCAAATCCGACAAATACAAAGACGTGGAGATCTGACATGATCATAGTCACCAGTGAAAATATCGCCGATCACAAAATCGTAAAAACCCTGGGTCTGGTACGCGGTAACACCGTGCGCGCGCGTCATGTCGGCAAGGACATCCTGGCGGTTCTGCGTACCATCATTGGCGGTGAAATTCATGAATATGCCAAGCTGATTGCAGAAAGCCGAGAGCAAACCCTTGACCGCATGGCAGCCGAAGCTGAATCCCTGGGCGCTAATGCGATTATCGCAACCAGATTCACCACTTCGGTCATTCTCAAAGGTACAGCTGAGCTATTGGCGGTTGGGACTGCCGTTTTGATCGAACCAGAGTAATTCCAAAAGGATGCCGTACAACAGTACCAAATGAGGCCTCAGCCCCACTTTCATTGGTTTTTGATTGGGCACTCAAGTGTGAAGAAAATTCTGGGAACTGACCACTGCCCGTTGAAAGTTTTGACTCACAATTCCGTTCTGTTGCTCAGACACATATAATAAATGAGTCTGGATATTCTTACTGACAGTAAAGTTCACAGCAGGTTTGACTAAGATGACCGTCAAGTTCTTCAGGCAAATCACGAAAGCTCACGTGTTTCTCCTCATGATGTGGATAGCGATTCATGTCGTTCCAATGCCGGCCTCAGCCGCAATCGATGCAACCTACAGTGGGTCCTGGTTCAACGCCGCACAATCAGGCCATGGCTTTTTTGTACAGGTGACAGGTGATCGGGTCGTGTTGGCGTGGTTTGTATTTGATAATAATGGTAATCCTCACTGGTTGGCTGGTGTTGGGCCGATTTCTGAAAAGGGCTTCAAGATAAGCGCTATATTTGTCCAGGGCGGTCAGTTCCCACCTAACTTCGACGCTGCACAGACTGAAACCATAGTCTGGGGTGAGATCAGCTTCGAATTTACCGATTGCGACAATGCGACAGTATCCTGGATTCCACAGGTGCCTGGTTTCAACCCGGGATCGTTGGCGGTGATTCGTCTCAGTTCGGTTGAAGGGCTGGATTGTAATGGCCCACAGTCAAACCTGAAGGATTTGGAAGAACTGATTCAGGCTGTCATCGGCGGCCACCCGAATCTATTTTCCGGGCTCACTGCTCTGGCCTGGGAACGTCGTGCTGAGGGCGCAGCTGATTTTCTGGCCGGACAAGTACGCGGTCATCATTTCCCGATCGCCTTGGCTGAGCTGCTGGCTTCGATCGGTGATGCCCATACCGCCATCACTCTGGATCAGATTGTCGACTTTCATCGCCTGCCGATAAGCTTGCACCGCGTCCGTGAGGGTCTTGTCGTCAGCGCTGCGGACAGCGAACACCTGGGGCTATTGGGCGCATTGGTTGTCGGTATTGAGGGTATTCCCATCGAGGATGTTGAAGCCCGACTCAAGCGGGTGATCTCGCACGAAAACCAGCATTGGGCTGATGTCCGGGCCGAATCCTATGTATTGATACCGGAAATTCTGGAATATCTGGGTGTTACCTCCAGTTTGGACACGATCCTGGTGAGCGTTGTCGGTACCGGCCAGACAGTCAGCGAGGTCCTGTTAACCACCCATCTTGCAAACGAACCAGTCAATCTTGTTGGACTATTTGAAGAGAGTGGGCTGACGCCACCCTTGTATCTACAGCGTGATGATGCGTATTGGTTTCAATACCTGCCTGAGTCGAAAACTGTATATATGGCCTACCAACAGGCCAATGAGATTCCCGGCTACAGCTTCCAACAGTTTATTGATGACGTGGTCACCCTGGTCGGGCAACAGGATGTGCAACGCCTGGTCATTGATTTCCGCCGCAACACCGGGGGCAATTCCAGGCTCGCGGAACCCCTTGGCGTAGCTTTGCTGCTCGGACCACTGCAAGCATTCAATACCGCGGACCGTTTATTTGCGATTGGTGGTCGCCGCACGTTCTCATCCGGTCTGATTAACTGGGTTCAATTTGGTGATCAAACGAACGGTACAACGATCGGTATGCCCAGCGGCGGAAAGCCCAACCATTTTGGCGAGGTTGTCAGTGTGGTGCTGTCACAATCCAAAATTCGTGTTCAGCACTCAACCACATTCTTCACTCTGATCGCAGACAATTCAATCGAAACCTTCACACCAGAAATTGTCGTCGAAGAGCCGACCCGTGCAATGTTCCAGGATGGACGCGATCCGGTACTGGAGCGCATCCTGCAGTAATTCAGTTGGGATAACCCGGCCGCCGACACTTACCTGGCGTCAAGCGTCTCACACAGCTCAACATTATCTTCGGCAACACGTGTTATATCTACTGAGCCCTGCCGGTTGATGGACGGAATATTGTAATCAACTTTGCCCAATCGGCAATTCACAAAAGTCAGTGTAAGGGTTCCGTCATCCCTGCGATTAATCTCGGTAGAAGTATCAAACAACCCACCTGAAGCAATGGATACAGTCATGATGGAAGTGTTGCCGTTAATTGTACCCAACGCCGTCAGCCAGCGGTGTCCGGGATCACCCAGCTTGGCGGTTTCACCTTCACCCGGTAATGTCGTGTCATAGGTAAACCAGGCCAGTGAAACCAGGCCGAGCCCCGGAAATACCGTGATAAAGAAGCCCTGACCGTCGGTCGCTGAATTAAACCAGGCGTCATTGAGACCGGCGTTCATTTTAAAACTAGAAAGCAGTCTGATACGCAGCCCATTGGGCGTGCTCAACCCACCCAAGCCAGGCTGGACGAAATCCTTGACGAAGGTCCCGCTGCCGTTGTATTGCCTTACGGACGAAGTACCGCCATTACCGATGAGGAAGTCGCCGTTACTCAGAAACTCAATGCCTTCTGGCTGGTTCAGCCCGTTTACAAAGGTATTTTGGAAGGCACCGTTGGAGTTGTATCTCCTGATAGCCCGTCCGGTCCAGTCCATGACCAGCAGACTACCGTCCGTATCAAACCAGATGTTAGTCGGCCCCTGAAGATTGGTTGTTACAAACAGACCCAGATCTTTGCCGTTACTGTCGAATTTACGCACGTGACGAGCGTCCCACGACGAGACATACAAATTGCCCTGGCTGTCCCAGTCCATACCAATGCTATTACTTACACGGACGTCAGTAAAATCATCCACAAAGTCACCGTCCAGTGTGTAGCGCCGGACGGTGCCGGTTCCTCCCCACTGCAAAACATAGAGCAGGTTGTCGGCACCAATCTTCATCCGGGTAGGCTGGTTAATGCCGGTTGCAAAGTCGTTGATGAAGTTCCCCGAAGTGGCATTGTGCCTGGTGATCCGTCCGCTCCCCAGACTCGAAACCAGGGCTATGCCCTGGTCTTCCAGGAATATAATATCCTGAGGCCGGTTCAACCCGGCGCTGATGAAAGTCTCAGGGTTTTGGCCGTTTTGGTCGTACTTGATGACCTGCCAGGGTTGCCCGCGGTTGGGGCCAACGTCGACCACATATAATTCGAAGTCCTGTGCCGGCGCGTCTGCCACCAGAAATATTAGGCAAATCAAGCCCAGAATGAATTTCGCTTTAGTGCCCATGGTGCAAATAATTCTTCATCGGTTGTAAATTACCTCACGGCCAACTCAATAAGTCTCCCCAACTGTTTAAGAAAGGATTAACGCCAGATATATTACAAAAATGGTACAGCTAAAGACCCATACAATCACCATAATTCACTTTCTACAAACCCGGTGGTCCGGATGGGAGAGACCGCAGCTGTTCAACAACCGGCCAGGTGTCTTCCACCGGGAGGACAGAAGCTCTGACTTGAGCTCTTCAAGGAATGACGATTTGTGCAAAAATCGAACTTAAAACCACCAAATTAGTGTGCTAATACTGTAAAATTAGCCCCTAAAATCGGTACACAATCAGACATCTTTTTTAACAGCATCCAGGGGCAAAATCACCATGAGCCGCTTGCTCGACCAACTATCCTTTTTTACCCGTAACGTTGGATCCTTTTCCGGCAAACATGGTGTTATCACTAATGAAAACAGGACCTGGGAAAAGGGTTATCGCCAACGCTGGCAGCATGACAAGATCGTTCGTTCTACCCACGGAGTTAACTGCACCGGCTCATGCAGTTGGAAGATTTATGTCAAAAATGGATTGGTGACCTGGGAGACGCAGCAAACCGACTACCCACGCACCCGGGCTGATCTACCCAACCATGAACCAAGGGGCTGCGCACGTGGTGCAAGTTATTCCTGGTATCTGTACAGTGCCAACCGGCTGAAATTCCCCAAAGTGCGCAAAAGGCTATTGAAAATGTGGCGTGCGGCCAGGCTTTCCATGGAACCGGTTGAAGCCTGGGCGAGCATCGTTGAGGACCCGCTTAAAAGTAAGGCGTACAAGGAAATCCGCGGTCACGGTGGATTTGTTCGTTCACACTGGGACGAAGTCAATGAGATCATTGCTGCGGCCAATGTGTACACGACCAAAACCCATGGGCCCGACCGTATCATTGGCTTTTCACCAATCCCTGCGATGTCGATGGTTTCCTATGCTGCCGGTTCGAGGTACCTGTCACTGATCGGCGGTGTCTGTATGAGTTTTTATGACTGGTACTGTGACCTGCCGCCGGCCTCACCCCAAACCTGGGGCGAGCAAACCGACGTACCCGAGTCTGCAGACTGGTACAACTCCAATTACATTATTGCCTGGGGCTCCAACGTTCCTCAGACCCGGACGCCCGATGCCCACTTTTTCACCGAAGTCCGCTACAAGGGCGCCAAGACGGTTGCCATTACGCCGGATTATTCCGAGGTGGCAAAGCTGACTGACCTGTGGTTGAACCCAAAACAGGGTACCGACGCTGCGCTCGGAATGGCATTTGGTCACGTTATCCTCAAAGAATTCCATCTCGACAAGCCGAGTGAGTACTTCAACTCCTACTGCCGTCAATACACTGATATGCCATACCTGGTAAAGCTTGAAAAGCGTGACGACGGCAGTTACAAACCCGGGCAGTTTTTACGTGCTTCTGATCTTGATAATTCCCTGAACGAAGCCAACAATCCCGAATGGAAAACCATTGCCATTGATGAAAACACCGGCAACCTGGTGGCGCCAAAGGGCTCTATTGGATTTCGTTGGGGTGAGCAGGGCAAGTGGAATATCCAGGAACAGGATTCTGCCGGTAATAACATCAAACAAAAGATGACCCTGGTCGGGGATCATGACCAGGTACTGGACGTTGCATTCCCCTATTTTGGCGGTATCAGGCATGTTCACTTTCAGCACAATGAGCAGCAGGACATTCTGTTGCACAAGCTGGCCGCAAAACGTGTTGTCCAGGCTGATGGTTCCGAAGTCCATGTGGTCACGGTGTTCGACCTGCTATGTGCCAACTACGGCTTGGATCGCGGGCTCGGTGGCGAACACGTAGCCAGCAGCTACGACGATAACAAGGCCTACACACCGGCCTGGCAGGAGAGCATCACGGGGGTCCCCAGGGACAAGGTCATTCAGGTGGCACGTGAATTTGCCGACACCGCCAATAAGACGCGGGGTAAGTCCATGATCATTGTCGGTGCGGCAATGAACCATTGGTACCACATGGATATGAACTACCGTGGCCTGATCAATATGCTGGTGATGTGTGGTTGTATTGGCCAAAGCGGTGGTGGTTGGGCGCACTATGTGGGGCAGGAAAAACTTCGTCCGCAAACCGGCTGGACACCATTGGCATTTGCACTCGACTGGCACCGTCCGCCACGTCACATGAACAGTACGTCTTTTTTCTACAGCCACACCGATCAATGGCGATATGAGAAAGTGGGCATGGACGAAATCCTTTCACCCCTGGAAAACAAGAAAGACTGGCAGCTTTCCAGTATCGACTACAACGTGCGCGCAGAGCGCATGGGCTGGTTGCCTTCAGCACCGCAGTTGAAAACCAATCCTTTACATATTTGTAAGCAGGCCGAAGCAGCGGGTATGGAGCCGTCAGCCTATGCGGTTGAGCAATTGCAATCCGGTGAACTGCAGTTTTCCGCTGAGGATCCTGACCACCCGGCAAATTATCCGCGCAATATGTTTGTCTGGCGTTCCAACCTGTTGGGTTCGAGTGGCAAAGGCCATGAGTACTTCATGAAACACCTGTTGGGCACGACCAATGGCGTGATGGGCAAGGACCTCGGCGCCGAAGGCGGCCAGAAACCGCAAGAGGTAGCCTGGCACGATCAGGCCCCTGAGGGCAAACTGGATCTGTTGGTAACTCTGGATTTCAGAATGTCCACCACCTGTCTTTATTCAGATATCGTATTACCGACCGCGACCTGGTATGAAAAAAATGATCTGAATACCTCGGATATGCATCCGTTTATTCATCCGTTGTCCGCGGCAGTGGATCCGGCATGGGAGTCACGCAGCGACTGGGAAATCTATAAAGGCATTGCCAAAAAGTTCTCGGACCTCGCTGACGGTCATCTCGGGCTTGAAAAAGACCTGGTTACTTTGCCGATGCAACACGACAGCCCCGGCGAACTGGCCCAGCCCTTTGATGTGGCGGACTGGAAACGCGGTGACTGTGAACCGGTACCCGGCAAAACCATGCCCAATTTGATGGTGGTGGAAAGAGATTATCCCGCCACCTACAAAAAGTTTACCTCGCTTGGACCATTGCTGGAAAAACTCGGTAATGGCGGCAAGGGTATTAACTGGAATACCGATGCTGAAGTTGAACTGTTAAGGGGCTTGAATCACACGGTTTTGGAAGACGGTGTATCTTATGGCCAACCTGCCATCGAAGAGGATATCGATGCAGCCGAGGTGATCCTTGCCCTGGCGCCTGAAACCAATGGCCAGGTGGCGGTAAAGGCCTGGCAGGCACTGGGTAAATTTACCGGTCTGGACCATACCCATCTGGCTACACCCAAGGCGGACGAAAAAATTCGTTTCCGTGATGTGCAGGCACAGCCGAGAAAAATTATTTCTTCGCCGACCTGGAGTGGTCTCGAAGACGAGCATGTCAGTTATACAGCCGGCTACACCAATATCCATGAAACCATACCCTGGAGAACGCTGACCGGTCGTCAGCAGTTTTATCAGGATCATAAGTGGATGCGGGGGTTTGGTGAGAGTCTCAATACCTACCGTCCACCCATCGATATGCGCACCGTTGACAACATCAAAGGGGTGAAAGCAAACGGCAATAAGGAAATAGTCCTGAACTGGATCACCCCGCACCAGAAGTGGGGTATTCACTCCACCTATACCGATAATCTGCTGATGTTAACCCTGTCGAGAGGAGGACCCTGTGTCTGGATCTCCGAAATTGACGCCCAAGAGGTTGGGATCGTGGATAACGACTGGATTGAAATCTTCAATATTAATGGTGCAATCGTCGCCCGGGCCGTCGTCAGCCAGCGGGTCAAGTCAGGCATGCTGATGATGTATCACGCGCAGGAGAAAATCATCAATATGCCAGGGTCAGAAATAACCGGCACCCGCGGCGGGATACACAACTCCGTGACCCGCACAGTGATGAAACCAACCCATATGATTGGCGGTTACGCACAGTACAGTTACGGTTTTAACTACTACGGCACCGTCGGCTCAAATCGCGATGAATTCGTTGTATTGCGGAAAATGAAAAATGTCGACTGGCTTGAAGAACCGGATACCTATGCAAACACGAAGGAGGTTCAACCATGAGAGTACGCGCTCAAATTGGCATGGTCCTGAACCTGGACAAGTGCATTGGTTGTCATACCTGCTCGGTAACCTGCAAGAATGTCTGGACTTCCCGTGAAGGGGTCGAGTACGCCTGGTTCAATAACGTTGAAACCAAGCCCGGCATTGGTTACCCCAAGCAATGGGAAAACCAGGAGCAGTGGAACGGTGGCTGGAAGCGCAAGGCCAAAGGCAAGATTGAACCAAAGATCGGTGGCAAGTTTCGCATCCTGGCCAATATCTTTGCCAACCCGGATTTACCCGGGATTGACGATTACTATGAACCCTGGGATTACGATTACGAACACCTGCACACGGCCAAGGAATGTAAACACCAGCCCACGGCAAAACCGCGCTCGTTGATCACCGGTTTACGCATGGAGAAAATAGAATGGGGACCAAACTGGGAAGAAATTCTTGGTGGCGAATTCTCCAAACGCAGTGTTGATTCAAATTTCAAAGACATCGAAAAGCAGATCTACGGTGAGTTTGAGAACACCTTCATGATGTATTTACCCAGGCTGTGTGAACACTGCTTGAATCCGACCTGTGTGGCTGCCTGTCCGTCGGGTGCAATATACAAACGGGAAGAAGATGGCGTTGTCCTCATCGATCAGGATAAGTGCCGCGGGTGGCGAATGTGCATCTCCGGCTGTCCCTACAAGAAGATTTACTACAACTGGCAAACCGGCAAGTCGGAAAAGTGCATTTTCTGTTACCCGCGGATTGAAGTCGGCCAACCCACGGTATGCTCTGAAACCTGCGTCGGACGAATCCGCTACCTGGGTGTTCTGCTTTATGATGCCGATAAAATTGAAACGGCTGCGAGCACCGAGAACGAACAGGATCTATATCAGGCACAACTTGATATTTTTCTCGATCCTGAAGATCCGGATGTCATTAAGGCCGCGGAAGCCGCGGAGATTCCAGCATCATGGTTGAAGGCAGCAAAACAATCGCCGGTGTATAAACTGGCAGTGGACTGGAAACTGGCCTTGCCCTTGCATCCCGAGTATCGCACTTTGCCGATGGTCTGGTATGTGCCACCGCTGAGCCCCATTCAGAATGCAGCCCAGGCGGGTGCAGTCAGTACCAACCATGGTATGCCCGATGTGGAATCGCTGCGAATTCCGGTGAGGTACCTGGCGAACATGTTGACGGCCGGGTTTGAGGAACCGGTGATCAGTGCCCTTAAAAAGTTATTGGCTATGCGTGCATACAAACGCAGTCAGAATGTCGACAATGAGGAAAATCTCGAGGTTCTGGAAGAGGCGGGATTAACAAAAGTCCAGGTTGAGGAAATGTACCGTTACCTGGCGATCGCCAACTATGAAGATCGCTTTGTGATACCCACCAGCCATAAGGAATATGCCGGCGATGCGCTTGCAATGCGCGGTGGCTGTGGCTTTACCTTTGGTGGCAGTATTGATGACAGCCAATCCGGTGTAAATATTTTTGGCAAGAAGAGACTGACTCGGCGCCACGTTGAACGTAAAGGTGAAATACCTTTCAAGCTGGAGGAATAGGAGCATGAAATCTCTAAAAATTATCTCATTGTTACTTTCTTATCCCTCACCAGAGCTGTTTGCTGAGCCGGCTGCGCTTCAACGAGGGGTCATCGAAGACCCGGCATTGAGCGAAATGGCCAGACAGCAGTTGCTTGATTTCATCACCCAGTTGTTATCCCGGGATTGTCTGGATGCACAGGAGGACTATGTCGCCACCTTTGATAAAGGACGCTATACCTCGCTACTTTTGTTCGAGCACGTGCATGGAGAATCCCGTGACCGTGGTCAGGCAATGGTAGAAATGATCAATATCTATCAACAAAACGGCTACCAACTAGCAACCAGGGAACTACCGGATTTCATTCCTTTGTTCCTGGAGTTCTTATCCTGCTGTGAACCGGCAATGGCGATTGAATGGCTCAATGAAGTCAACCATATCCTGGCATTGCTCGAAGAGCGCCTCACGCAACGTGACAGTCCATATGCGGTGCTGTTCACGGTGCTACTGAGTTTGGTTTCAGAGGTGGAAAACCGCAGTGACATAACAAAACAGGTTGCCGCTGAAAAGCGTGATGACACGATGGAAGCCATCGATAAGGTTTGGGAAGAAGAGGCCGTACGGTTTGGTGACCAAATGGCGGGGGGCACGTGTTCCCCGACCTCGACAATGGGTCACAACGACGACCTGAATATAGTTTTGCTGGACGGGTCTACGAACACAGAGCATCAGCCAGGAGTTGGGAACTCGTCCCGGGAGCACTAACATGTCGACGTATATCAATGAGTTTTTATTTGGCCTGTATCCATACCTTGCCGGCACCGTGTTTATTGTTGGTAGCCTGGTGCGGTTTGAAGTCGCCCAATATACCTGGCGTGCCGGCTCCAGCCAGATACTGACCGCCCGTTCCCGCCAGTTTATTATCGGCAACCGTTTGTTCCATATCGGCATTT
This sequence comes from Gammaproteobacteria bacterium, assembly GCA_021772915.1. Classification (GTDB taxonomy): domain Bacteria; phylum Pseudomonadota; class Gammaproteobacteria; order Xanthomonadales; family SZUA-36; genus SZUA-36. The sequence goes on from JAJFLB010000056.1 coordinate 78,449, forward strand.
TGTTTCTCTTCTTTGGTCATCTGGTTGGACTACTGACCCCACCAGAGGTCTACCATTTGCTGGGACTGGACGCCGCGACAAAGCAACAATCTGCGATGACCGCCGGCGGCATATTCGGCGTTCTGTGTCTGCTCGGTATTAGTATGTTGTTGCATCGCCGGATGACGGGGCAACGGGTAAGGGCAACCAGTAGTCAGGGTGATATTTTTATCCTCTGGTTGTTATTCATCCAGGTACTGGTTGGCTTGATGACCATTGTTATTTCGGCCCGGCATCCTGATGGCAGTGTGATGGTACTGCTAGGCGAGTGGGCACAGCGAATTGTAACTTTCCGTGAGGGCGCAGCAGCCGCAGTGCTCGGTGTTCACTGGGTCTACAAGATTCACCTGTTTCTCGGAATCACCATGTTCCTGGTATTCCCGTTCACCCGTCTCATACACGTGTGGAGTGCCCCTTTAACCTATATTGGGCGGGCGTATCAAATCGTTCGCCAGAAACGAACGTACTAGGGCCTGCTATGCACCTCGGTGAAAACAACGATATTTCGGTCAATGACTGGCTTATTTCCCAGGAGGATATTAGCAACGAGATGCAGTATCACCAGGCGGAAACACCCGAAGCGGCACGCTATGCAGCAGCGGAATCGCTGGTGATTCGCGAGCTGTTGAAGCAACGGGCCGGCGAAGCAGAAATCAGTATTCAAACAGAGGGCAAGTACGATGAGGAAGCGACATTTTCGGCACTGATTGAAGCTGAAGTGCAAGTTCCAGAAAGTAGCGATGAAGAATGCAAACGCTATTTTGACAACAACCCACAGCGATTTTGCAGCGCAGCAATTATCGAAGCAAGACACATTCTGCTGGCGGCTCCGGCCCATGATATTGACGCCCGCGTTATAGCAAAGAAAACCGCGCTTGCGCTGATCAGAAAATTGGCGGTTTCAACAGATAGTTTTGCTGACCTGGCAGAAGAACATTCCGCCTGCCCTTCGAAGAAAACCGGCGGCAGTCTCGGGCAGTTGAGCAAGGGCAGTACGGTGGAGGAATTTGAACGCCAGGTATTCGCCCTGCAACCAGGCCTTTGCCACACGCCGATTGAGACCCGTTATGGTTTTCATATCGTGATAGTTGACCGAAATGCCGCTGGCCAGCCACTGCCTTTTGAGCTGGTCAAAGACGAAATCAGTAGCTATCTGCAGCATCAGGTAAAACAACGGGCTCTGCGGAATTACCTGCAACGCTTAATGGCGGAGGCTTCCATATCAGGTATAGACCTGGATCAGGCAAAGTCTGCGCATATTCAGTAGCAACGCCAACACTGGTGTTGCAATCTACCCTTCGTTCCCGCGGGACGGATATACCCAGAATTTTCAATGCACCTTGCTTTCTGGAGCAGCGGCGTTCGGTCTTCTTTTACTCCACCCCGCACTACTGCCCTTATTCAGACTTGGGTCTGAGGTGTGCAAGTTCTTCTTCCGTCATTATTTTTGGAACAGGTTGTGGGCTCAGTGGTGAAAGCTCGCGACCTGCCAGTGCCGGATGGTCTGCTGGAATAAAGGTTGCACGAAATGCCGCATACTTAAATGGCCCGCTTGGTTGCGGTGGCGACCCATCAGGCAATTTGACATCACCTGAGTACTGAGACCAGTATTCCCAAACGATATCACCATCCGACGTCACTTCCACAAAGCGTCCCTGGGGACCATAGGTTACCAGTGTATTTCCATTCGACAGACGCCGTGCCCCTGAGATAAATGGACTAAAAAACCCATCCTGTGAGTAGGTCCATACGGGCTTTTCTGGGCCAAACCTGCCATCATTCAGCCTCGTGTAGTTACCCGCCTCGTCCCTGGCCGGGCTAAACTCAATGACCTCGGAGCGTGGTGGCTTCACGCCGAAGCCATTGTTACTGAACGCAGTTAAATTACCGGCACCCGGGTAACCCTTTTCAATCCAGCGAATGTCGTGTTGCTTACCCAGTCCCGATGCTCCGGGTTCCATTCCATAATTTTCCGGATGCCCCCAACGATATAGCAAGTCTCCTGCCTCTCCAGCCGCTTCGACTGTGCTCAGCCCATGATCAATGATCCAGATTTCGTTGAGGCCACGAACACTCATGGCGATCTGATCGAGATCGGCATTGTAGTTAATCGCGTTGCTGTGATGAATGTCGGACCCCCGATCCGCTACGCTTGCTTCAGGAGGAGCCAGTCCCCTGGCTTTCTGTGCTGCCAGCTCTGCTTCGGTGGCCGGACCTGTATAGGGTGGGTCTGCGTTGATGTCAATTTTTCGCGGATGTTGGTCTGGTTCACCATAGTTGGCACCAACTTTGCTCTGGTTTTGAACAATGTGGTCCCACGTGTGCCATTCCCACACGACTTTGCCGCCCTCTGGTTCAACCGGTTCAATTTCCATGATCACGTCGGGCCAAACACCTGCCACCGGTGTCCGCTCTTTAACCCGTCCTGCTGCAATCGCTTCTTCACGGGTTTTTCCTTCCCAGGCAAGCACCAGAACATTGCCGTTGGGCATAGGCTCAAAGTCATGGTGTAATAAGCTGTTTTCATCTGCCTGGGTGTAACTCCAAACAACTTCACCCTGCCAGTTGAATTTCTCAATTCGGCCACCCTGCCCACCGCCACTGAAACGTGTTGATTCCGGTAATCTTGCGCCTCTCATCAGGTAACCACTCTCCAGCAGGTAAGTGCTGGATGGACTGTGTGTTCCTTTCCACAAATGCACAACTTCGCCCTCACGATTGATCAAATAGGTCGTATCTGAGACCAATGGCGTGAACAGAATATACCCCGGTAAAGTACCTGATTTGTTTAAGCGCACGCCGCGAATTTCTTCCAGCCCTGCGAGAGCGACCGGATTTGGCGGCCCTGGTTTCGCTGCAACTTTTTCCTGGGCTTCAGGCGCAACGAGTTTGCCGACTTTGTCCGGACTGTCCGTGTCAGATTCACCGCATCCCGAAACACCGAATAAAACCGCTGTGGTGACAAAGTAAATCCTGATTACAGCAACAAATGACAAATTCATATAGCCCTCCTTGAGGCCTTTGTTTTATTAACCATGGTTTTCCCTGCTGACTGTCTGAACGTCAAGACCGTTTACAACACGTTATCGTTTGATTGTACCTGCTATTTGTTCACTTTAAGCTTTTTCGATGCCGCAAACATGATCAATACCCCGGCCACTTAAGGAATCCCGGGTCTCTGCCGCCAGGGTGTCTTCAGCAAACTCATGCCAGAAACCTAAGCTTAGACCGGTCCTCCTAAGCTTAGAGCGGTCTTGTGGGGGTGCCTCTACGGCAAGTTCTCAAATTGACCTGGTTTCATCAGACAATGGGAGCCGGCAAAAATGAAGCTCTCAAAGCAATGTCGCAATCCATTGAGCCTAATGTGAAAGAGTAGAGAGAAATGACTTCAACAGAAATACCACCAGCCAAAAATACCGCTGCCATTTTCGTTTTGTTCATCGCTTTTTTTGTCATGAACGATGCATTGGCCCAGGACCCGCCGACATGGTCAACGGGCGCAGACATGCCGACACCACGTAAGGAAATTGCCAATGCCACGGTAGCGCTCAATGACGAGGTTTACATTCTTGGTGGTGTGGACCAACAGGGAAATGTCTCGAACGTCGTGGACGTGTACAACCCAGCCACAAACTCCTGGCGTAGCGCAGCACCGTTGCCACTGGCCGTTTGGCGCAGTTCTGCCGCTGTGGTTAATGGGCGCATCTACATATTCGGTGGCTTTCAATTCCAGGTACAGCGTGCTTTCCCCTTCAATCCGACCAACCGCGTTTTCGAATATGATCCGGAGGCTAATACCTGGGTCGAAAAAGCCAGGATGAACACCCTGCGTGGGGCCTTGTCAGCGGTCACACTGGGTGGAGAGGTTCACGTCATTGGCGGGGCCAACATCGCTGCCCTTGCCACCCATGAGGTATACGACCCTGTCACCAATCAGTGGCGTACAGCAGCAGGTCTGATCGAAACGAGATCGGGCCTGACGGCGGCTGCCCTCGATGGAAAGATTTATGCTTTTGGCGGCTATAGACTTGGTGCCGGGAACGTCTTTCGGCGCACGACAGCAGAAGTTTATGACCCGGCGACCGATGGTTGGTCCTTTATTACGGATCCCCCACAAGCCCGCTTGGGAATTGACGCCGTGGTGGTTAATGACAGGATCATTGTCATTGGTGGCAACGATACCGCGCCGCCGCGCACGGTTCAATACGACCCGCAAACGGATACCTGGAACGGTCTTGCCGATATGCCCACACCGGTGAATTTCATGGGTGTCGCACGGGTGGGCCACGTGGTAGTGGCGGCAGGTGGCGGGCCAGTGAACCTGGATCGGTTTGATGCGGTAGCCGACACGCGCTTGTTGACTTTTTCAGCACCCTTTCTGATCAACGCCGGTCTGAATGACGCGTGGTTCAACCCACTCACAGACGGACAGGGGTTTTTCATTACGGTATTCCCCGAATTGGGCGTGATAACGCTGGCCTGGTTCACTTATGACACGTCTCTGCCCGATGCCGGTGCCAGTGCCAAACTTGGGGATGCCGGGCACCGATGGCTAACCGCGCTTGGTAGCATTGATGGTAACCGCTCGGTGATGGCAATCACTATTACGTCTGGCGGCTTGTTCGATACGGCCACAGCTGTTGAGCGCGTCGACGACGGCACTATTATCATCACTTTCAATAACTGCAATTCCGGCACCATTGTTTATAACATCCCATCTATCGGCCGACAGGGATCGATACCTATTGAGCGAGTCGTGAGTGACAATATTGACTTGTGCGAGGCATTATCTGGCGAATGATGATGCTCAATACCCAGACCATGCCTGACGCGCACAAACTTCGTATCCGGCGGTGCGTTTCTGCGGTTGAAGATAGCCACTGCGGGGTTGTGGTTTAACGGGCGATTACTGCCAGGCACTGATTTGATAAGTAAAAACCTGATACTTGGTCTGTTAAGCAGATTGACAGCGATAAAACCGGAAGGATAAATCCTGACTCGGAGTTGACTGGTTTCTTCAATCGAACAAACCCATCGGCAGACTCGGAAAAGCCCTGCTATCCGGTATCAGGGTCGTTTCTGAAGAAATTGCCGGGTTATCCAGATGAGCACGTATTTTCTGAGTAACAACCGGAAGATGCGTGGCAAGCGATGTATTCGAGGCGGGCGGTCTCAGGTGCGCACCGTATTGTTTATGACCACACCAAGCGCTATTCAACACAACCCTTTCATTAAGCTGTTTTATCAACATCTGTTGGCTAACGGCAAACACAAAAAAGTCGCCATCGAAGCCTGCATGCGCAAAATGATCGTGTTGCTCAACGCCATGGTCAGAGACGAAACCTGCTGGGGAGTAATGAAACACGTAGCCTAATTCTTGACTTGGGATCACAGTCGCTTGTTATAAATATTGGCCGTGACCAAGCATGATGCTCTAGATGCCAAATGAATCCCTTTCGTTTCCCGCCTCTTTTGTGCCTCGATGGCACTCCTGATTTCGACTGTTTCTACGCTGTGACTCTCTGAGGGCACACCTTTAGTTTCTTACCCCGAGAATTCGTTGATGACAATGCTGACAGAAAGAATCAGCTCCATTGCAATTTTTCACGTCTTTTAGCGACAACCTCTCAAAACGATCTGCAAGGCGTCTCAAGATCTGCTTGAGTCGTTTGTTACGGATATTCATATTCAGGGAGTTTTAGAAAATCCATATATTGCTCTTTTGTAACCAGACTCGGATTTATAACTCCAGTCCTTATATTATCAAGAACATCTAATTCCATTTTTTTTTGATCGATTTTGCCAGAATGGCCACACTTCGAAATCCTGTTTATTTTACTGCCACTCTTTGATATGTAAATCAAGTATTCCTTCCCTTGTTCAACCGAAAATCCACACACACAACATTCGACATTGGTTTCAGTATTAAACTCTGTTCCAACATCTCCTTTCCATGAATCCAACACCTTAAAATTGACAGATTGAGTTCCCTTCCCAATGTCAGTTGGAATTTTTTTAACATTCAATACAACTTGAGCCTTCCCTTTAAAAACGAACTTGGCAGTCTGAAATGCTCTAATTACATGATATTCAGGCGCAATGTTATCTTCTTCTCTATGACAGGAACAAGAAAAAGCATTGCTAGACATTAAGAATATGATGCAAAAATAGAAATATCGCATAATGCTACGTCCCGACGGTTTGCATGAGGTCAGGTTCACGTTGCATATAACTACAATTAGGTGGAAAAAGTGTAGCTTGTGGGTCTTTTGGTGAATATTTGCATTTCCTTTTCTTTAACCTCTTCATTAATTTTTATATTCAAGCGGTTACGACCGGCCGTTAACCGCACAAATCCGTGCTAAAACAACAAATTCTTACCTAACTGCACTGAAATAACCCCTACCATTCTTTGCGTTTGTGGCAAAGCTTGTCAAATGTGAAATTCAAACCTCCCCAACCACGATTATTGGATCAAATGCGGAACGTCTTTCGTTTACATCAGTATAGTTTGGATACTGAGCGTTCATATACTCAATGGGTCACGCGGTTTGTCCTTTTTCATGACAAAAAGCACCCTGAAACCATGGGTAAAGATGTAAAGCAACCATGACCTACACCCATGTCGTTGAGCGTGGTGCATAGGGTGCCAGTTCGCCACTGGATCTCTAACCCTGGTTAAAGCGCAGCGAATAACTCAACTGTGTCTGGCCCTGCTAAGGGATGGGGTTGCTGTTCTGGTATCATCTGCTGCCGCGCCGCCAGGTCACCCTGCACCGCTCCTTCAGTGTTTCCCCTCTAGTCCTTTAAATCCACCAGAAAAAGATCAGACCGGGTCCGGTCCGTGCGCACCATCAGAATGTTGTCCGAACCGGGCTGAACATCGAGGTTAGGCCCGAGCGCTGTCGGGATCTCATCGCTGATTTTTTCCGTCCGACCACCCTCCACCGGTTTTCTCATTAATGCAACTCCCGGTGGCTCGGTAATCACCGGAAAATAAATCCATTGGTCGGTGCCGGTCCAGTCGTTCCAGGCCGAACGCGGCAAGTCCAGTAGAAAAACCTTCTCCTCCGATGGTCCCGCCAGTGGGGCACGGAATAACCCCTGCTGGTTGTGTTTTGTATAAAAAACCCATTGACTCGCCACGATGTGAAAATTATTGACTGGTCGGTCGAATAACACGATCGCCTCTCCGCCGTTATCAGAGGCCTGGCGCCACAGGCGCGTGCCCACTTCGCCTGCTCCTGCAACGTAATATAACCAACGCCCATCGGCTGAATAAGTCCCGCCATAAGGCCGCTCACCGGCAGTGGGAATGATCACGACCTCTCTTTGATTCAACGCGATTTTGACCAGGTTTTGACCTCCGCGGCTATACTGGGTGGCAATCAAAAACGTGCCGTCAGGCGACCATGACGGCCATACCACGCGGCCATCGGGTGGTGCATACACCAGACGTTCACGCGTACCATCGGCAGACGCGATCCAGATCGAGCCGGTGTCGGTGCGGTTGGATGAAAAGGCAATTTCCTGACCGTCGGGCGACCAAACGGGGTTCGAGTCGTACTTGTTTGAGGCGATCAACGGTTGTTGATCGAGCTTCCCCGTTTTCTTGTTCAAACGCCAGATATTGGCTTCGTATTGTGAGATCCTAAACACCAGGCGGTTACCGGCGAGCGAGGGTGTATCGGCGTCGCGTGCACCCAGCAAGGTCCATTTCCCTTCGAGGTCCAGCAGCCACAGTGCCCGGTGCCCACTGCGTTCGGAATCGAGTAGCAAAGCCTGACCGTCGGGCATCCAATCATGGCTGGTGGTGTACTGGTGATCGAATGACAGCTGGCGTGGCTCCGGCAACTGTTGCTCATTTGTGAGAACTGGGGGTAAATCCAGCACCCAGATTTCCCTGGCCGCCCGCGTACCGCGTGAGAAACTCAATTTCGAAGCGTCCGGACTAAAGCGGGGACGGGTGTCAAAGCTATAGGCATCGGGAGGCGCTGTGACCCGGGTGCGTTCACCATCGGCCAGCGTCATGACCCAGATGGCAGCGCTATTGCTGGTGGGGTCGGTATCAACATAGGCCAGCATCGAACCGTTGCTGGACCAGTCCAGAATCGGTAATAGATTTCGTACACTACACGGACCCAGCGGAACGGGTTCACCACCGTTGATGGAATATCGCATTACCTGGCAACCCTGGTCATTAACGGCGGCAACAGCCAGTTGGCTGCTGGTCGGGTCAAACACGGGTGATAATATTGAGAATTCACTCTCGATCTCCCATCTCTCGGTCGGGCTCGCTGTCGACACGATGACCAGTTGGCCGTTACCATCGCGAGCGCGAACATAGGCCAACCAGTGCCCATCGGGGGAAATTTCTGGATGATGTTTGATGATCGAATCTGCACTTAGACGGGTTGCACTGGCCAGTACCGCGGGGTTGATAAGTGGTCTTGTTTCGCCGGCATTAAAGTAAACCACGACCGCAACCGTCAGTATTACAACGACTGCCAGACCTCGACGCAAAGTCGACGTTGAAGCCTGTGTGAGAGAAAAGCCTCGTCCGGGATCCTGGACTTGAGCATTTTCCAGACTGACCGTAGCCACCAGGCGGTAGCCCTGCTTCGGGATGGTCTCAATAAAGCTTGGCCGCCGGGCGTCGTCTCCCAAGTGTTGGCGTAGTTCCGCAACCGCCCGCGACAAAGCCTCTTCGTTTACAAAGCCCCGCGGCCAAAGCGTGTTGATTAGTGCCTCCCTCGCAACCGTGGCACCGCCCGCATCCTTTAAGAGGCATAACAGCTTCATCAGCCGCATAGGCAGACGCTGTACACCCGTCTCCGTGGTGAGCGTGCAGCCGTCGGCGTCGACACTGATCTTATTCAGCTTGAATCGTCTGCTCGTGCCGCTCATCCATCACTCACATCAGGGGATTTGGGAAACTGTCTGTCACTGCGTGGTATCAAGCCAATTTATCCAGGCCCGGTCAAGTTCAAATGCAAAACTGGAGAAAAAATGGAGGTTTCCATCAGGACTTGTACCGACCCCAGGGCCAACATTCGGCTGATAAAAAGGAGATTTGAACCATGCGAACACCCCACAAGTCATTGGCCAACTGGATCTGCCTTGCGGCCCTCGCCCTGCCCTGGAGCCTGCAGGCACAGGACATGGGCGACCCCGCGTGCCCAAAACTGCTGCTGATTTCGGCTTTCAATTCCAATAATGTCAAGATCCACAATGCCTGTGACGGCAGTTTTATACGCAATCTGGATACTAACAACTACCTGCGCGGTCCACAGGCGATCGCCATTGATCCCCGGGGCGACCTGGTGGTCGTGAGTGAGAGCAACGGCAGACTGGTGCGTTACCACCGCGACTCCCTGACCTACGATACCGTGGTGGCCGGCGACCGCCCCGAGACTCAGGGGATAGAGACTACACCCGTCGCAAATCCCACCGGTTTGGCGATTACACCGGCTGGCCGGATGCTGGTTGGCTCTTTCAGTGGCGATACCGTCACCGAGGTCGACCCCGCAGATGGCTCGGTCATCGGCCACCTGGCAAGCTTCGGCAATTCCCAGATCCGCGGCCCGGATACGGGTATGAGTCTCGACGGCAACCGCCTGGTGGTGCCGGGCTTTAACAGCAGTACATTGATTGAAGTGGATATCACCAGACCAGGCTCTGATCGGGTATTGGTCAGCAGCGGGTCCGGTGGGATCAACGCGCCACGCACCGTGGTCAAACAGGCATCGGGCGACTTGCTGGTGACCAGTTGGAGAGGGAACAGTGTTTTGCAATACTCGGCTACCGGCGTCTTCAAGCGGGTGGTCAGTACCAACGTCAGACGACCCACGGGTATGGCTCTTGAATCCAACGGCGTCATGTTGGTTGCCAGCGATTCCACCAACGCCATTTATCGCGTGCGCATCAGTGACGGGGTGGTTCTCGAAACCCTTATTTCCGCCAGCAATGGAAGTCTGCAGGGGCCGACATTTATTCTGCTGCTGGAAAAGCGCCCGTCCAAATTGGCGGGGAACAATCCCTTCTGGCTGATCGGGGTGGGAAAAGTGCTGGGAAAATCCATTCAGGTCGATGAAATGATTTTCACCACCGGCGGTCAGTTTGGTGCGGCCTTCGACCCCGATACTGTCGCCAATATCCCCTGGGGCAGCATCATCATCGAATTTCTGACCTGCAACAGTGGGTTCATGACCTGGAGCACCGATGACCCCCTGTTTGGCTCGGGCGGTTATGAGATCTTTCGTCTTGCAAGTGATCACTTCGGTGATCTGTGTGCCGAGGTGGGTCTGGAGCTGGTGGATAATGACTTCTGGATAGCCGGTACCTGGTACGGTGGTGTAACGCGCAACGGTGAAGGTTTTTTAATCAACCTGATCAACGACGGCCGGGTTGTTGTCTCGTGGTACACCTATCTGCCAACGGCACCCGGTTGAAGCCATCCTCCAAAGTCGTCCGCTTGACCGATTTCCGGGGCTCTGCTACCCGCTCCAATCTAGACGTGGCAAAAACCACCTTAAGTAGCAATGGTGCGATAAACAATGGCCAACACCCTGGTCATCACCTTACTCAACTCTTGCGGCTTGTCATTTGAGGAAAAATGACACACACGTAAACCCACTCGGTCCAAGAAACTGATCGGTAGGTTGAATTTCGAAACTGCCGCTAATGACACCATCAATTTCGTATTCGACCGTGCCGTGGTCACACTTATCAAAATTGATCGTCAGTTGCCCGGCCGTGAAGGTCGCTTCGAAATCATTGGGTGGGGAGTCAAAGGCACCACCATGCCGGGCCTGTAATGGCCCAGAGAGCGTTTGCCCATTCAGCGTCATCGGTGAAATCATCCAGCGTTGCCCGAGCGCACCTACATCCGTAGGAGGAAGCGTGGATGGCGTTTCGGCCTCCAGCTTGTAAGTGAACCAGGCCGCAAAATATACACCCGGACCGGGCAGATAATCGAGGAGGATTCCCTCACCAACAGTTTCCGCGTTGATCCAGCTTCCTTCGATCAGGATCAACAGGGGATCGCCCTCGCCCTCAACCAGTTTATTCACGGAATTGGTAGCGAGACCTCTGAAGACCTCACTACCACCCGCCGGCCATCGCACAAGCACCCCGTCAACAGCGGGTCGGGTACCGAGACCAAAAATAAGCCGGCTTGATTCGGTGCTTAAGTGACTCGAACCGGCGTACACCTCTTTTGACTGGCTCAGGTCTTGCGCATGGACCGTAACCCGTGCGCCCACTGCATTATAATTACTCTGGGTACCTTGCAGGTCGAAGGCGACCCAGTTGTTTTCATTGCCCTGGTTTTTTAATAACACCGGACGACCCGAAGTCATGGCACGGCCATTGTGGGCTGGTACCTCTTCACGAATGATCAGCAGGTCAGCAAATCCATTGCCATCAAAGTCACCGTGAGCGACACCCGAGCTGAAGTCATTACTCAGGTCGATCTGCAATGCGTCGCTGAACTCCTGGAATTTGCCCTCCCGGTCGGAGAACAGGAGTGTTCCCGGGTTCCCACGACCGGGTCCAATGGTATCCAGGTCGGGGCATCCAGCAACACCTGGCTGGCACACCGTATCCAGGGCCCCGGTAAAAAACAGGTCATCCCAGCCGTCGTTGTCCAGATCGGTAAAGCTGCAACCCCAGGCGAATTCATGTGCCGCAACGCCTGCCTCGGGCGCGACGTCGTCAAAGGTGCCGTCGCCGTTATTTTGGTACAGCGCATGGCGCAAATCGGTCCTGGTCGAGGAGTAATTGGTGGCAAAAATATCAGTGTCGCCGTCATGATCATAATCGGCACCACACAGCCCCATATAAAGTGCCTGGGTTGTAAAACCTGCAGCAGCCGTCACATCGCTAAAGCGTCCCTGCCCGTCATTGCGAAACAGGTTAAGTGGTATTTCCGTGGTACAGCCAACGGTGAAAAAATCCTGGTCACCATCATTGTCGTAATCCGAAAAAAGAGACGCACAGGAGCTTTGCAGCCGGCCCAGACCGGCGCTTGAAGTGATATCCTCAAAACGCAGTCCGCCAAGATTCCGGTAGACGCGGTTGGGTTGGATGCTGGTGCTTGTATTACCCGCAATGACCAGGTCGAGCAAACCATCGTTGTCAATGTCCGCCGCCGATGCCGTCCGATGCGCTGCCGGACCGACGATCCCCGATGCAGAAGTTACATCTTGGAAAGTTCCCGTACCGGTATTCCGATACAGTTTTACTGCTTGCTGGACCCAACCTTTGCCACGACCCTGATCACCGGTCAAGAACAGGTCTGTCCTGCCATCATTGTCAAAATCCGCCGCGACGACCGCGGCATTCCCCAAACCATTGCTGACGCCTGCCAGCTCAGCAACATTGCTGAACGAGCCATTGCCATCGTTACGGAACAGGCCATTGTCATGCCCCAAGCCGTTGGGAATGAAGGCGTCGAGATCGCCATCGCTGTCGTAGTCAAACCAGGCTGCTCCCGATAACCCGTTTCCGCCGTTGTCATTTGACGCATGGACAAAGTCCAGTGCACTCGATTCATCGGAAAAATTCACTGGCGAGGTTTGCGCAACGGCCACAGAAGTGATCAGTAACAACAGGATAGACGCTGAAAACTGGCAAAACAATCTGGCTGCCTTAATCATGAAGACTACTCCCTCTAATTCAGGTGACTGCTCTTTTCAGACAAAAACAATTCTCATCCAAGAGAATGGAAAGGCTGCAACAGCTTTTTCATTCACAAAAATTTTATGCGCTCACCTGCCACCTTGTGCATGCGGGTGTAGCCACCAAAGCCAGTGATCGTGCAAAACTGGAACGCTTGTGCCGTTATAGTACGAGGCCGGCGGTATCCACAAAACGTCTGTCAGAATTAAGGAAAATACCGAAGAACGGATAAAAACTTACAACGACTACCGACCACACAGGGCATTGGGGCGGATACTTCCGGCGATATATGTGCGCAATTTAAAGCTGGAGAACTCTAGTTTAGAACTGTGTACTTGACGGGGAAGCTTACGATTGCAACGCCTGCAGGTCACACCTGTAACGAGGCCGGTAAGTCAGCAGTGAACATCCTCACGAATTGGATCGTGTTAAGTATAGACCGAAACCCAGGGATGATTGGTACCTAACTCTGGTAACGTTCCCACCAGTCCATGGGCGAGGCGATCCAAAGATAATGACCCTATGCCGGTGAATAGTGGATGAACATACCAACGTGGCTACCGGAACAGGAACTGCAAATCACCGCCGGTTTTTAAGGCGCCAGAAGTCACCGTTCGTGGTAATACCCAGTTTGTTCATTCGGGCAAACGATTCGACTTCGCGCCGAACAGGTGCTTCTTTCCCCCACCAATTCCAGTCATCGCCACAGATCACTCCATCGGTGGAGATCATCCTCATCGAATGAGTGAGATCGTGCAAAACAGACTCCCTGTCATGCGCGGCGTCCACGTAGATGAGGTCAAACGTTCCCTGCAGACCTTTTCGACGAAACAGTTCGAAGGCTGCAGAAGTGCTCATCTTCAACGGAAGTATTTTGTTGGATTTCGGCCTGCAATTCGACATGAACTGTTGGTACAGAGTAGGCAGCCGGATCACGACATCTTCTCTTGACGTGTCTTGGTGTTCGGCTGAACCTTGCCAGTGGTCTACTGCGACCACCAGCTCAGATATGTCTGCCAGGAACCGAGTGGACTTTCCAATCCACGAACCCAACTCCAGGATAAACTTGATGTTCACCAATTCCTCTCTTGCCTCGAGTAATCCCTGTATGCTGCATTCGTCAAACCAGCCATGCTTGTCAAAAGGAAGTATTTCCAGGCCGTCTTGCCAGGGATTAGCTATTCCCAGTTTTCTGCACATGTGATCCAGGTGATTCATATCGTCGTGAAGCATACCTCATAGCACCAATGACCTTGCAATGCGAAAGTCCTGAACTTCCTCTCGGGTCGAATCGTGTTAAGCATAAACCGCGATCCCTGGAACCGTGACACCTAACTTCGGTATCGTTCCCACCAGTCCATGGGCGAGGCGATCCAGAGATCATGATCCTGTGCCGGTGAATAATGGATGAACATACCGACGTGGTACCTGCCATTGAGTGGGACGGGTCTGCCATGGGAGATCAGCGCACTTTCATAAAGGACATGTTCACCGGGGCGGCAATCCACGTCGTGTGCCGTGCCATCAACATCAATCGCATGTAGATACCAGGGTGAGTAGGTGTCACTGGCGACACAAAGCGTTGAACTGATGACATGTGTATCACCCGTGTCGACGTGATTGTGCAGATAGGCGCCGGGCAGGTAGGCGCGGAAACCGTAGCAGGCCGCGGATTTCAACTCGAAACCACACCACTCTTCATGCAATGGCTTGAGCAGTTCAAGAACCCGGGCACTGAATTGCTTGTCTTCCATGAAAAGTGCGGGTGGAAATTCATAACTCACGGTATCGACGAACGATCCGATGGCTTCGTTGTCCTCAGCTTGCATGAGTGGTTGCAGTGCCTGATACTTGGCCAGAATCTCGGCATAGATTTCTGGGTCCATCTTGCGTTTTTCGAAGCCTCTGCAGTTTGGGCCACCCGATTCCAGATACGGGATTTTGGCCTGTTGTGTGCGGGTCTGTTCGACAATCCACCCCGGAGCCGCTATTGAACGTGGGTTGTTGATCCAGTCGACGTAGCTGATCGCCCTGGCTGTCTGATGTGGTTGCTGCGGTGGTGTGTCCAGGTACGCTGATTCCCTGACCCAGATTACCAGGGCCCATTTCTCCCCCTGTTTGACGGGGTGAGCCGTATGCAGGCTATTGTGGTATACCTCACCATCCACGTGGTTGCACCAGAACCCGGCCCGGCCCGGTGCGGGTGAGATCGTCACCTGTTGGCGTGGAAACTCGGTCTCACCACCCTCATCGACCTCGTTCAGGTAGACAATAAAAGTGTAAAGTCTCTCACCACCCCGGGTGAGTTCCCACCTGGAATATTCGCTGTCCGGGGTAAATGAATCCGTATGGGGCAGAAACTCCTCACCTACATCGTAATGCAGCACCTGGCAAGGTTCCTGATGCTCCGGTGGAAGCAGGGTCAACTCGGCAACGATTTGTCTCAATTTCTCGATAACACCGTCAAATTCCGGTGAAACCTGTTCATTCGGCTCAAAGCTTGCAACCGTATTGGTGCGGTCATCTCCTACTCCTGAACCTGCTGCTCCATACACACCGTTGTCAACACTGACCGTGGCGGGCTCCAGACGCGATCGTGAGGCCTCAATAATGGCTGTGCATTCGTCCGCTGACAGAATATCATCCAGCCCCCACAGATAGGGTGCAAGTTCCCTGATTGAACCGATGTGTGGATTTCCGGGTATCGACATGGACAAACCAGGTGTTTCCACCAGGACTGGGGGCGAGGTGGCCACAGATACGACCTGCGAGGCACGGAAAGTGCAGGCTGTCCGACCATGATCAACCGGTAGCTGAATAAGCTCTTGGGCGTTGTTTGGTGAAGCAAGTGTGGAGAAAAGCGTACGCAGTTCGGGTGTGTTTTCGGGCAAAGTCACATTGTGAGTGTGTCCACCAAGAAGGCTTATGCTCAAGTCAATATTACGTGTGTCTGCCGGTTGCCTGTCATTGTGACCCATATTTTTCTCCTGCAAAACTTTGCAGGATTATACTTGCAATACTTCAACCTCCTCGTGATCTAAGTCAACTCCCCGTGACCGAACGCCTCGGGCTTGTTGGCACCGTGCTACTTATGGTCTTTAAGCCTGGTCGTCGTAAATTCCGGATTTCTCTTCCACGATCCTGGAGTTCTCGTTGAGCTGACTTTTCAGCCGAAACCGCTCACGGTTACAGGCGTTCGAGGCCCTGGTTACCATGATGTACTCGGCGTCGAAACA
This sequence comes from Gammaproteobacteria bacterium, assembly GCA_021772915.1. Lineage (GTDB taxonomy): Bacteria > Pseudomonadota > Gammaproteobacteria > Xanthomonadales > SZUA-36 > SZUA-36. The sequence continues at coordinate 94,405 of JAJFLB010000056.1, forward strand.
GTCTTCCCGCTCAAGTTCATTCCAACGCTCCACCAGGTCCCAGTTTTTTCGATGAAGTTCGAGTAGTTGCTGAAAACTCTCACTTTGCTGGTCAACGCCAATTCTCAGCATGGCCGCACTGATTTGTCGATACTCGCGATCGACATTCTCTATTCTGGACTTGTCGGAAAGACGCTCCAGCTTAACCTTGAGGACCACGGCCTTGTCCACGAGTTCACCTCTCGACACCTCGATTTTCAACCTGTTTCTCCATTAAGATACGCCATTAGATGCTGGCTTTCGTCTTTGCTGATTGACACGCAAATTCCCAATTGAAAGACACGATATTCAATATCCACAGGGGCCCGCATCTCGTCAGGTATCATGTGCCAGTTTATTCAAGAAAAGGAACAGGGGCAACCGTCCACATGGCAGGCAAGCGCTTAGGAATTGTATCGACAACCATCAATGATGAAGCAGGCTATCTGCCGTTTGACCGGCTTGCCGCCAAAAGTGGTTTTGACGAAGTGTTTTTCTGTATTGCCGGGGATTTAAAAACGCCTGACTTCGATACATCGGTCTTTGCATGCCCGGTTCACTTCCTGTCACCAAGTGACCAGCAACAGTTTGAGTGCTCGGAAGAAATTGGCTGGAACAAAGTGATGCGGCGCAATACCGCCCTGTTGAGATGCATCGCGGAACAACCGGATTTTATTCTGATGATCGATGATGACAATGTGCCGCCCGATAATTACTTTCAACGCTGGTTCGAAATTATCGGGCAACCGGCGACCAGGCGAGTTGTACCCGTATCAACTGAATCAAGAAGTTGGCACAACTACTTACGCAGTGCCGATTCAAAGTCGGAGATCTGGCCTCGGGGATTTCCGCGCGAGGAACGCGGCAGGCATGAGACGCGGATTTTATCCCTTGGCGATAACCAGATCCGCGCCGAAGACATCTTGATGTACCAGGGCATCTCCCTGGGAGACCCCGATATTGGCGCATGCACGCGAGAACAACTGGCGCCCGAGCTAACTCTTATCGACGAGTCCAACTACGTGTTACAGGATGTCTGGAGTCCTTACAATACCCAGAACACACTGTTCAGGCAGCCGTTGTTTCCACTGGCCTGTGTGTGGCCATTTTGCGGTCGCTTCGACGACATATTTTCGTCTTTCACCTGGCAAAATTTTGCCTTCACCCAGGGCAAATATATCCACGTTGGAGAGCCGTTAAATACGCAGTCCCGCAGACCACGTGATATTGCACGTGATATGGCGGCAGAAAAGGAAGGCTATGCTCACTGGCGGAGCGTGCTCCGGGCCATTACCAGTTGCGCCGCTCTCACCGCGGACGACTTCATCGATGCACTCATCTATCTCGACGGGCCAGAGATACTGACCCGTCACCACGGTTTCTTCAGGGCCTGGAAAAACGATTTGCGAAACTGTCTGGGGGCTGGTTAATTGAACGTTGCTCTTGGAAAGGGCTAACGCGCCACCGAATCATCCGGCCATTCGTCGGTGATGGCCCAAGTGTCGGGATTCGTTGTCGATCTCGCTTCCTCCTGATTGGTAATGAAAGGCCAGGGGTACCAGGTGAGCAGTTCGTAGTCATTGTATTTCGTAATAAACTTGTCAGTTGAAATGGCATCTGCAGCATTTGCCCCCGGTCCGGAAACATATCCACGGACTCCACCACACAACCGAGCTTGCCGGCAGGAACCAGGTCGAGCAGGTTTGGGCAATCCGGTGCAATGATGCAGGTATCATCCATGTAAATAAAGCGGTCGAATCGATCAAAGAAGGGCAACAGTTTGAGCCGCTCGCATTGCAGCACGTCCGGAACCAGGGGTTTGCCGAGATCGTAGATGCGTACCAACTCCAATCCGTGTCGATCACAGTATTGTTGCACGGAGGGCGCGGTTACAATGCAGAGCCTTTTACATAAGCCCCCTATTTCACCGTCCCGTGATATCCTGCTGCGGTCATGGATTCAACCCACACGACAGGGTTTTCGACACACGATGGGGGAACCTCAATCTCCCTGGTGGTGCCGTGTATTGCAGAAGATACGGTTTTTGTTTCCCGCCTGCTGCGCTCGGTGAACTACCAGACCAAACTGCCCGCTGAAGTCATCATTGCGATATCGGGTATTGAACCGGAAAGTGCGCGTCAATTGAAGCAACAATGGCGAGCAGAACTGGATGGAAGCCTGCCGCTTATCATACTGGACACTGTGGTACCGGCTTTTGCCGGACCAAACCGGCAACGGGGTGGCGAGATTGCCCGTGGTGAAGTGATCTCCTACTTCGACGTGGATGACGTCCAGGCACCCACCCGGCTGGAGAAAATAGCCGAAGCGTTCACCGCGACGCATATCAAAGCCGCATTTCACCGATTCTCGATACAGGACGTGCCGGATTACCCCGAGACCAATGAACACGCCTGGTACGCAGGGGCACCCAAAATGTACCACCGTGGGTGGATAAGCATCAGGCGGCCAGTGGTACACAAAATAGCCTGGGGCAACGAGCCACGGGCACAGGAATTCATCTATCTGGAAAGATTCATAGATGAGTTTGGAAAGCAGGCAATCGCCTTTCTGCCGGAGTTCCTGGGACATTACATATTCACCGGCTTCAAACAACAGGAACAATACGTCACGTTCAAAACCAAGGCCATGGACAGGAAATTGATGGAATGGACCCGCGGTGAAATCCGGGAACCCGTGCGGTTTCCATGAACGAATCAATGGAAAGGATTGATAGACGCTTCTCAATCGAACGCAACAGTTCCCTGGCCTACCAGGAGGAGAACCTCCGCAGAAACCGGATTCTGGTCCACGAGCCCGGAATCCGCGGGTTTTACGCGGAGTTCTCGACAGTTGCACATGCGATGGTCTACGCGTGGACCAATAATCTGCAGTTTGTTATCGACTCCAGCAGCTGGGGCTTTCGTTGCCAACAGGGATGGTCTGACTACTTCACGCCAATCTTCACCGAGTACGAACCCGAGATGGATAGTCGGGTCGAATTTCGCACCTCCGGCCGTGTCCATCCGTCCGCAACGGGACAACACGTCCACTACCGCAACATTCTCTTCTCGCGCCCTGAGCGTGTAACTATCGGTGATCACGTTGTCCTGGGCGATCATCCGATCAATATCCACTTTTTACGTATGCTCTTTGTTCCCAACCCGAGAGTGCGACGGCTTATCAACGAGTGTATCGAGCAACTTGGAGTGCCCGATCACTACGTCGCCCTCCACCTACGCAGAGGCGATAAGATTGGCGACCAGGACATCCTGTATCCCGCGCAGGCTTATCTCAAACGCGTTACCGGGAAACAGCGAGAACTTGCTGTATTCGCTATGAGCGACGATTATGCAGCCATCAAAGAGGTTGCAGAGGCCCTCGCTAAAGACGGATCAAAGCGGCCGCTCATTTCCATCACGGAAGCAAGCCAAACCGGGTTCGACGCTGACAGGCTCGGCGAGGGAAAACTCTTTCTGCGTGGCGATTTTTTACCCGACTCCGATGCAGAAAGAAGTACTTATACCGACACCGAGGTAGTACGCCTGCTTACCGAAACCGTTATCGCAGCGCAGTCCGAGAGGTTTATCGGCAGCTACTTTTCAAACGTCGGCAAGGTTATTCGCGACCTGCATCACCTACCCGGCCAGGTCACCCTGATGCAGGAACATCACCTGGACTCCGAACAGGAATAGCGGACAGAGCCCCAAATCTCCGGTGAGCCGGTCGTCATGGAATGACTCGTTCTCCTTGTACGAATGAAAGACTGCCTTTTTAAAGGTGAAACTCAAGAGTGCCGGTTATTTTGTCCCACATGCCGGCTTGTCCACGGGTCCAAATGTACTGGATCCACTATGGGACTGCTGCGGTTTTGTCCCGAATAACGATAAAAATGAAGGAAGAAATGTTCACAGGCATACTCAACTGAATTATTCAGCTGACAATGAGGTTTGATTTGGTGCAGTTTACATAGCGCGACATTTTCAGTATTTACGATCATTTTAGCCTGTTGGTACAAAGGCAGTGCCTCTTCACTGCAGACGATATCGGCTTGGTAGAAAGACTCTGGTTCAACATGCAGGTAATCGTACCCTGGCATGTCCGCCCAACGATTACGAAAAGTCAAGTGGCTGGTCTGGGCCCGGGGAACACCTGACAGGTAGTTCTGCAGGTCATCAATGACCAGAAACTCATCAAGATCGAAATAGGCCATCCATGTCGTTCTGCGCTTAGCCCGGTACAGACATGAATTCATCGCCATGGTTTGGGCAGACCTGATATTGTGTCTCAGCGACTCATTCCTCAAAGTACTGTATTCAATTTCATAGGGGTAATCCCAGGCGCAGAACGTCACATCCCGTGCCTGAAAGCTGAACTTGTCGAGTTCATCCTGGTTACCGTTGTAGTAAAGGTAGAAATGCTCCACACCTATGGTTCGATAGTGATCTAACCAAACCGGCAACAGATAATGATCATGCTTGAAAAGCGTAAACAGGGATAGGTTTTGGCGCGGACCAGGGGTGGGTTTACCCAGTTGGTAAGTACGTGACGCGCCCGCGTAAGTAATGTCGATCTCGACCGGCCCAACTGCAGACCTGACAAATGCTCTGACTTCCGGGTGCTCAAGCTTGCAGGCCACGGCCGCCTCATGCCACCAGCAATTGGCAGTGACGGTAAACTTGTAAACCCGACCATTTGGCAACCTGCATTCGACCGCTTCGTGTTCAAGTTCAATATCAGGGTAGACCGTGGAGATGTAAACGAGGTCGTGGTCATCGTCAATAAACAGGTCCGAAAATAAATAACGGTCTTCGGCTAAAGCAAAAGCATTGACCTGTAGCATGTCAGTCATGTGCGTTTTACATGAGGTCTGCATATATTGCATCCCAGCTTTCCAGACTTTTCACACCTCCGCGCCGCAGGACCTGCCGCCAGGAGATGCGCCCGGTGTCGTCTAGTTCGTTAACAAATTGATCAACGGCAGTGTTGACCCGATCAATTTTCACATGGGGTGCCATAAAGCAACTGACTACTCGAAATTCCAGTGACGGGTATGGCCCCGAGATTGCCCGAACAAAGCGCTCGGTTTCCTCACGCCAGTAGTGAAGTTTTCCATCGATGTCGTAATCCGGTTGATTAATGTATTGACCATTAATTGGGCCGTGATACTGCCGGTAATATATGAAAACGAGAGGGACATCCCCCGTCAGCAAACGCATAAACCGTCTTGCCTTGCGCTGAAACTTTTCAACCATCTCTGTACCGGGTTGGTAATGCAGTAGTGCAATGTTCCGGTAGTGTTTGTGACAGAGCTGTTCGGCCTGAAGATCGCCACACGCAATCCTCAAGCGGCCGGAAACTTCGGGCGTATTCCACTCGGGATGACGAATACGAATGAAGTTGTCCATTGAATCAAAACCGGCAAATTGTCTTGCGATGATGTCGGTAACATTGCCCAGGCCACCGTCAAGATTCCACAGGTAATCAAAGAAATGAGAGGTGGTTGCCAACCCACGTCGTTGTAACAACTCAGTGGCCACGTCACAAGCGCCTCCCAGTGACACCGGGACCGCATTCATACCGCGATCCTCGATCGAGTATCGGTCATGCAAGCCATTAAGTTCACACTAGCGCACTGATTCCTCATCGGCCTGTTTCAAGATATCAACACAAGACATTTGACTGGACAGAAACCGGGCATACTGGCTGGCTGACACAAACTTCGTATTGACCCACCAATCCTCCATGGGCAAACCATTGCCACCATCGACATCGGCGGCCACCAGGACATAGCCAAGCCTTGACAGCAGCCTGCGTTGGGGTTGCTGCTCCGCTTCCCGATAGCCCTTCTTGTAAACATCGTGCTCAAGGGTAATTACCTTGAAGTGATAATCCGTACTCGTAAGCCGCTCAATCGCCTTAAAACGACTTCCCTTCCCATCCAGGTCAACGCTGAGGTAGTCAATAATAATCGGTAAATCAAAGGATTGGAAAATATCGGAGAATTCACAATCAAGGGCATTGGCCAGAATAAATGGTGTTTTTCTGGCGCTCCACTCATGGGAATAATCAACGATATCCATGGCGATCCCGGTCCAGCCTTTTTCTTCCAACAGTAGGGTATTACTGATTTCAAAAGGACGGTGACAACCGATATCGACAAAAGTCCCGGTCCTAGGTTGATTGAGAACAGAGATTACGAACTGGTCTTGTTGAATTTGGGAATACTTCACAGAAGCAGTCTCCTAAACCGGGTGACCAGAGTAAAGATCCAGAGACTGATCAAGCGGTCTATCCCGGTTGCCGGCAAGTGGCCTCCTGGAACTTGAATACTTACAACAACCCCTTGTTTAACGAACTGCTATGCCTAGCCGTCAGACATAACGCCTTAAGCCAATGGCCATACCCAGCATCAAAAGGACCAATAACAATTTGCTGAATAGCCCAAGTGTGGGAATGGGCACAGCGTTGTTAGCAGCAACTGCTTGATAGTTGATAGTGCAAACCTTTACCCCGGCCGCCAGCCCTGGATTACATGTAGTACCTGCCGCCGCAAATCCTGGTGGGGGCGTTGCCGCCGATTGGGTGGCGGTGCATTGCAGGCCTGGCAGGAAATTGATCACCTTGAACTTGGCAACGCCGCCGGTGGTCGTTTTAGTAGCCATCAGACTCCCCAGGGGTGGAGCGTTAACATTGCCGTTATTGCAGGTTAGTTTGATATCTACTTCAACGGGGGCTCCCCCGGAAAACGATAAGTTCACCGTAAATTCCAGATCATCATCGTTGATGGCGACATTACCCGCTGCTACTGCCTGAGTACCATTTTTTGCGCCCACTTGCTGTTGTGTTACCGGCGCGGATATGATCGTTGCTTCGAGAGAAAACGATTCCGGAACCTCGACTATGAGGTCGTTGGTAATCTTCACATTAACAGTCTGTGCCACATTGAACTGGGTGAATTGAAACGTTCCCGCTGCGGCCTCGTAGTCCCCGCTGCCGTTCTCGTCCTCTGCTGTACCGTCTACTGTCGTGTAATCGACGCGAACGGCGGCAATGCTTGCAGGCGGAGTGGGGTTTGTGGTTTTTAACGTGACGTCTGCACCTATGGTACCGGCATTCTCACTCACTGCAAAAGAATCTACCTCAACAAACGCTTGCAGCTGAACACAGTAAATTGTGCTTAGCACAAGAAAAAACTGCCGAATTTTTCTCAAGTTGACGCCCCCAGATTGGTCCATATTCCTTGCTGAAGTCCACCGCTCCAAACCTGCGTGAGCTTGTAACAGATAAGTACTGACACTTGTTAGGGTAATCATTACTTCAATAAATTGCCATCATTTTTTTCTGCTGACTTACTGCAACTGGCTTGGAATTGAGTCGGAAAGGCAGGTCGTTCAACGGCTCCGGTCACCTTATTTTTTCCTGACTTAGCGGTAACTGGCTTAATGTAAGTTCGGAAAAGCAGATCGTCTGCCGACTCCAGTTGTTTGACCATCTCGAGATTTTCCCGGATGGCAGGAAGCATACTCTCGTATCGCTCCTCGCTCAGATTCCCGAGGTTAAAACTCTCGTCCAAAACAATCACCCCTTCGGTATTGCACATTTCGCTGATACAATCCGAGCCCCAGTAAATGGGCACGGTACCCGTGGCGAAGCAATCTGTGAGCTTCTCGGTATAGTAGAATGCGGTCTGACAGTTTTCCATGACCACGGAAAATCGGTATGGCAGTAGTCCTTCTCGCTTGTCGGGGTGCGGCCCTGAACCTCCGATTCGTGGGCTTCCACAGGCGCCACCAAACAGATCCAGATGATCCTTTAGTTTCTCAGCTACCTGGCTCCTGTAGAGGTGGCCATCCGTCATCTTCTTGTTGGAAGCAAACATTGAACACATTTTGGTTTTTGCAGGAATGGCGTATTGGGCTTCGGGGATCCAGGGCAGATTGCTGCCAGCGGCGTGATAGACAAAGCCTGGATGGATTTCGCATTCGGAACGATCAGAGGTCAGAATAATTTCGTAAGCGTCCATGTAGTGGTCAAGATCCGAGTGAATGATGCCGTGAATGTTTTGCCATTTTGTAATGGCGGGTGATTCGTTCAGCCAACCAATTTTCCTGCCTGGTATATCGACGGCCCGGAGAATTCCCTTCTGGATGCACACGAAGGTATCGACAGTCGCTTCCGCCGGGTCATGAGTCCAGTCAAAATAGACCGGCTTGCGGCTGGAGTTGGAAGAAAATTTCAGTCGGAAAGACTCACCGATACCCAGTACCTTGTCACGCAATTGTTAGTACCCCTGCGTCTTTCATCGATTGAGATCCAGAACACCCTTCACCGGACCTGGAACCGGGAGGTATTTCAATTCCGCCTGGAGGGTGTAGTTGCAGTGATTCGAGTACACGCTTCACTCGCAATAGTGTATATGATCGTGGCCACCTTTACGCAGAGCCGCGACCCCATTTTTAATCATTGAAGTCTACGGTAGACTGGGTACATGAAATCAGGCGACATTACAGTTGTGATTCCTTCCTGCAACCGTGGTGCTCTTTTGGGTCAAACCCTGGCTTCACTTGCACCTCATGTTATACGCCACAAGATGTCGGTCCTGATCGGTGAAAACTGCAAATGCACGATGGATATCGAGAAGACGGTCGCCGAGCAGGTCAGCCTGCTTACCCTTGAGAACGTCAGATTGTTGGACCTGACCAGCCCCCGGTTTCCGGAACCTTCAGTCACCAATCAACTCCGCGCCATTGACCTGCTGTATGCAGAGGTTGAAACCCCCTATATCTTTCACTGTGAAGATGACTGGTGGCTGGATGATTACGACTTCATCACACCTTCACGGATTATTCTGCAATCCCACCCGGAAGTGACGATCATTCGAATCACGGGTGACCTGTATCACCCCCATGCTGACCTGACCACCCGGCAAACGATCGTTCGGAATGATGTACCGAATGTTTCCTTTTGCTATTCGAACTACGGGGGGCCGGCGGGGCTGTACGGTGCATTTAGTTTTCACCCGGGCTTGCGAAGAACCTCAGACTACGTGGAATACTATCGGCCCTTTAGCCGGTTTGGGCATGAGAGCCAGATTTCCACTTTTGGCAAGACCCTGGGGCACCGTGAAGCCATCCTGGAAGGCGCCCATGCGCGGCATATCGGGTTTGAGCAAAGTACAGGCCTTGATTCCAGTAACGACACCTGACCAAGAAGCCATCGGCCTGCAGCATCAGCAACGGGACTCAATTAATTTCCTGATCTCGTCAGGCGGCACCTCAAAATGTGCCGGGTAGTGGTCAACCAGCGATGCGGTCTTGTGAATAACATGTTCCATACCAAGGCGGGCGCAAAAATGAAACCAGCCCCACGGAAGCGCCGATGTTGCAAACTCGATAACCCGGGTGCCGGGCCGGCAGAAGATGAGATTGGCAAGCGCGCCACCATGTGGCGTGATGATGAGACTGGATTGGTTAAACAACCGGGCCTGTTCAGACGGCTTCAGTGTTCCATAGTCCTCCGACAGGAAACTGATGTTCGAGACCCTATCCGCAAATTCTTTCTGGATCAGTGACAGGGCGTCAATGGCGTTCGACCAGCGTCGACGATGCATATCACCACGGTCGTAGATCAGTATCGAGTTGTCATCGTGGGTCTGGTCCGGTTCGCTGTCGAAACAATTTCCGAACAGCCTGCGGCGCATTTCAAGCAACACGTCAAGTGGATACAGCGGGTCTGACTGATCTATATAGCGAAAATCCCGAAACGGCGCCAGAGACGGCCAGTCGGCGGCAAAACGATGACGCATGTACTTTGGCATCATCAGGTGTGGGAAGAAGAACAGCTTGTTCCTCTTGTCCATCCCGCGGAAAAGCTCAGATTCGGGACTTACGATGCCCAGTTGATGATGAACGTACTGGTTCCAGTTGCTATTCCCGAAATGTCCATCAACGGGCTGGCTGTTAGCCAGGAAGTAGTGATCGAAACAGTAGCCTGTCTCTCCTCGTTTGCAAAGATTATCCAGGACAACGGAAAACAGGGCATCGTTCAACGCATGGGCAGGGTTGTCCATGGGCAGGATGAACAACACAGCAGCACTGGTGTTAGCCTCGAACATTGCTGGTTCGGGTTCCTTGCAGGTTGCTTCAAATTGTATCCACGTTCCCGTCGCCTTGTCCGCCGCTAATACAGCAGGTACAGTTGCGCTCTCATTGAAAAACAGCAAAGTGGGGTTTGTACCCTGGATGCGAACGGCGACGTTGTACAGGTGGTACAGTCCCCGGTCGCTATCACTATCTATGTGTGAACGTGTCATTAGATGAATAATAAATGCAAACTTGAATTTAGTCTTGTACTCGTGGTCCTCCGACAGGGGTTTCGGACCGATGGCTCACTTGGGAATCAGCATGAGTGAGCCAAAGAAATCAATCAAAATGGTCAATGACACCTTTGGTGGTGGCTACACTGGCCCTATGTACAAGTGCAAGCAATTGCAATGGAACAAAGTTCGGCACGAGGACGTCGCTGCGGATGACCTGGTGGTTTACACCAACCTGGAACTGGAGAAAAGTCTGCAGTACAAGGTGCGAAAACGCATCGCCTGGCTACTGGAATCACGTGGTATCTCCTGGAGCACCTACAGCTTTGTCGAGGATAACCTGGAGGCCTTTGATACGGTCTTTACCTGTGATGACAGCATTGTCGACCTGGACCCGCAACGCTGTATCTTTATTCCGCGTGGGGGGTGCTGGATCAAAATCGAAGATCACAGAATCTACCCGAAATCACGTCTCGTTTCGTTCATGTCCTCTTCCAAAAGTTTCAATTCCTGGTCCGCCGTCGGCCACCGGATCAGACCGGACCTGTACTATATTTTGACCCAGATGGGTGGTTGCCTGGGGACACGGCTGGAACGCGCCGGCATCAAGGAGAAGATTGGCCTGTTTGGCAACATTACCGGTAACAATATCCCGTACAAGCTGCCTGCCCTGCAAGACTACATGTTTCATATTGCGATCGAGAACATGATCCACGACACCTACTTCACCGAAAAGCTAACCGACTGCTTCGCCACCGGTACCGTGCCGATATTCCGTGGCTCGTATAAAATTGACCGCTTTTTCAATCCCGATGGCATCATATTTTTCGACTCACTTGAGGAGTTAACCGATATCCTCATCGATTTGCGTGAAGATGACTACTACTCTCGCATGGACGCCATTCGTGACAATTTTGAGCGGGTAAGGGAATTTCTATTACCGGAGGACTGGATGTGTCGACACACTGGCCTGCTCAGCTGGTAATCAGGGTTTTCTTACAGGTACCAAATATTCGCCATCCGGTATTTTTTCATCTTCTGTTCGAGATTGCTGGTCCAGCTACAGTGGATGACGTAGGGGTCCGTGGGTAAACCGCTCATGTCATCCCACGTGAACAGGTGGCCATTGGCAAAATCTGCCTCGGCCAGCAGATCCAGTTTAAGACCACGGAAATACCGGTGCGTCAGTACCTTGTTGACCACTCGCTGCTGGCTTCCATAGTGGTACACCTTGTCAAAACTGTCATGGACAAGTTGCCACAACCTGCGGCACTGGGCCGTGTTGCGCAAGTGGAAAAAACCACTGTTGGCGTATAACGGTGCATACAACCAGTTGGGACCGTCATACATGAATTGCGCGTCCAGTAGTTGGCGGTCTGGATCCAGGAGGAAATCACCCGGGTCTTTGAGCCAGACCAGATCGACATCCTGGAACAGCACGTCGTAGCCGAGACTTAACAGGTCCTGTACGACTGCGTTCTTGGGAAACATCATATCCTGGAAGGCCTTATCGCCATACTCGTCAACCGGGTCATCACCATGACTGCCATAATCTGTGCCGGGGTAATAGACGGCAAACCCCAGCCGTTCAAACTGCTGTGCCGTGGTTTCATCCAGTGCCACTATCAGGGTCCAGGAGCGCACCTCTATATTGTGGAGGTCACAGGATTTCACCCAATTAAGCAACAACTCTGAAAACCCGCTATTCAGAGTCATCGCCAATACGGTGTTCTGACGGTTGCAGTGTCGCAATATGCCAGCCAGCTCCCGCTCCCTTTTTTCACGGCCTGCTTCAAAAGCACCAAGACATATCCGGGCCCGATTGATCTCCCAGGCTCGTTGTGGATGATCATTGATGTACATCTCGTGGTCGAGCATTTCGCCGCAGGTGAACAGGACCTGCTCTTCATTGCACCTGGGGAAACCGGAAAACGGAAATTTTTGGGAATACCGGTCGTTCATCTGCCTTTATTCAATACTCCGGGTGTGGTTCCACAAGCAGGAGGGACTCGATACCGTAGTGTATCGGTTACCCGGTGGGAAATCAGTGACAATTCCCGTAGTTCCGAGATAGCCAGGCTCACCACACTACCCACCACTCGATGTTTCCTGCTTCAATTCAATCGTCCAGAACGTACTCGACAATCGCGACCATCTCCTCGACGTCTATCAGCATTCCATCCGGTTCTTCATATGCGAAGTTGTCAGGTTCAATCGTCCAGTACTCCAGACCGGCGGCTTGTGCCAGACCCCAAAACATGGCACGGGAATCCGATCCTTCCTCGTACAGCCTGTAAATAGGTAGAAACTCGACTACGTGCGTCCCGGGCTGAGCGAACACGATATTGGCCATCGCGCCGCCGTGGGGTCCAAAAATGATCCTGGCACGTCTGAACCGTTCCAGGTCGTCTTGTGTATCCTGCATTGGACCGGTAAATACTTCCAGTTCGAGCCCGGTGCCCACCAGGCTCTGTCTGACGTGCTCCAGTAGTGCTTCCTCGTTGGCAACCGTACGGGGGAAATAATCCGGACGCTGCAGATAGATCACCCGGTCCTGGGGCACCGGCTTCAGTAGTCCAAGACGACGTTGAACGGGTCTTAACAGATGACGCGGGTAAATACCGATTTCCCCAACAGTCGGCATGAATTGTGAATACAACACCTGATCGGCATGGATTACGAATCCTTCCTTAGCATTGATGGGTTTTTGTACGACGCGGTCCGACAGACCGAGTTGCTGCCAGAACCATGGTGCCATGCGAGCCCCCTTCAGGTGGCTGACGATCTTGACGTGCTCATACCCGGGAGATTCCAGCAGATCGATTACCCCTGCCAGAGTAGGCAAGACATCCATAATGAAGTGCTGAAACGCTTCGCCACCCCAGGCGCCAAGACAGATACCGGCATCGATATGCCGGATAGACCGGGTCTCAGCATACAGATCCCAGTTATACCCCATCCACCAGCGACCAAACGCATAATAGTGCTCGGCGTCAAAAACCACATTATCCCCTATGAATCCACCCGGGAGCCGTAGCAGAAAAGCCTTGTTCAATTGGGGAAACCAACTCAAGTGCTCTACACTCTGACTAATCGACCTGGGCCGTCGCATGCTACTCAAGATATCGCGCGTACTGAGTAATTCGGCTGGTACCTCATCCAGTGAGTTGATGGTACTTTTTTCCTTCTGCGTGACCAGCTGCAGTAAATCCTCGTGCTTTCTCGGTGTGGGGGGCCACGTCTGTTTGCCCGGAACCAATCCCCACGACGCGAATGGCAGGTCAGATGAAGTCGTCATTTACCCGGTTCCCTACGGTCTGGCCGGCGACAATCAGCATTGCGTCAGGCAGGTCTCCCCGCATTAACCTGTGCTTCTATCCACGCATAGGTTTTCTCCAGGCCCTTGCTTACGGGTTGCGAGGGTGACCAAGCCAATTTCTCCGCGATGAGCCGGTTGTCAGAATTGCGGCCCCGCACCCCCAGCGGACCAGGAATGTTGTTAATGCTCAGCCGCTTACCCGCGATCTGCATGGTGAACTCCGCCAACTGGTTGATGGAAACCATTTCATCGGAGCCAATATTGACCGGGCCGGTCCAATCCGAACGCATCAGCCGCGTGCTGCCTTCAAGGCATTCGTCGATGAACAGGAAAGAGCGGGTCTGCAGACCATCACCCCAGATTTCTATTTCACCCCCGTCAGGGGCCTCGGCCACCTTGCGACAAATGGCCGCCGGAGCTTTTTCCTTGCCGTCATTCCACGCCCCTTCCGGCCCAAAAACATTGTGGTAGCGTGCAACCCTCACCTCCATACCATGGTTGCGCCGGTAGGCCAGGTACATACGCTCGCTGAAGAGTTTTTCCCAACCATATTCGCTATCCGGGGCAGCGGGATAGACCGTACTCTCTTCCAGGTTAGGGCTGTCAGGTTCCAACTGGTTGTATTCGGGATAAACACAGGCTGAGGATGAGTAGAAAATCCGTTTGATAAATCGCTGCCGACAGGCTTCCAGCACATTCAGGTTGATCTGTGCGGAGTTATGCATCACCTCAGCGTCATTCTCACCTGTAAAGATGTACCCTGCACCACCCATGTCTGCTGCAAGTTGCCATACCTCGTCGAAACGGCGGTCGACTGCCCGTTGGCAAACCCCCATTTCGCGCAGGTCACCCTGCAGGAAATCATCCGCCTGTGTTTCAGAAAATGGTGGGAATTTCAGGTCGACACCACGTACCCAGAACCCCTCTTTTTTTAGTCTTTTGACCAGATGCGCACCGATAAACCCGCCTGCGCCACATACCAGAGCTGACCGCATACATTGTCTCCACGTTGAGACTGCTTTCCAAGGCGCACATTTTGCTCGCGGACAGACATAAAGGTCAACCACTGAATGCGTGACTCGTGGCCATATTGCCGGTATCGTACTTGCTCTTGATGCGATAACACCCAGTGAGACCAAGGCACTTGAGTTTACCCGTGAAAGCAAAACCGAATATTTTCGTCACGATCGCATCCTATGCCGATCCGGAGTTACCGCGCACCCTCAGGGATTGCATGGAGATGGCACGCCACCCTGAACGCCTGAGCTTTGGTCTCTGCTGGCAACAGGATCCCGATGATCCGATAGACATAGAAGAGTTCCGTCAGGATACCCGTTTTCGAATCATAGACCGTACCGTGCAGGAGAGCCGTGGCGGGCCCTGGGCGCGTAATCTTGCGCAGTCACTATGGCGTGGTGAGCCCTATACCTTGCAGGTTGATTCGCACATGAAATTCGAACCCGACTGGGACTCTAAGCTGGTCGGGATGTTGGAATCCCTGCCCGCTGAAAAACCCATTATCAGCATGAACGCACCGTTGTTTCACTACGATGACCAGGGCAAATTGCACTGCCAGTCAGAGATGGGTGTGCCCACGACCCGGGTCAGTGGTTGGGAGGAAAACAGTGGCTGGTCACCCTGGTTCGATTTTGGCCCTCCCAACCAACAACAGCCAGGGCGCACACGATTCGTGAACGGCAATTTTGCGTTCAGCCGCGGCCAGTGGTGCGCCGAGGTGCCACAGGACCCCGACCACTATTACTGGGGCGAGGAATTCAATGTCACGGTGCGTTCCTTCACCTGGGGTTACGATTTATTCCTGCCCAGCGAGGTGGTGGCATGGCATATGCTGCATACTGATGCACCACCGCGTCGGCACTGGGAGCACGGTGAGGAGGTCATACAACAACGCAACAAGGTTGCTTACGAACGCCTGCATCGCCTGATCTACTCCGCAGGTGGACATGACCTGGGTCCCTACAGCCTGGGCCGGGCACGGAGTGTACATGATTACGAAATCTACGCTGGTTTTAGTTTTCAATCCAAGCGAGCACACCCAGACGTGTTCACCGGAGCCAACCCGGACCCGGTGACCATCCACTCTGAAGCGGACTGGGCGAAGTGCATCACCTGGGATGAGGCCGCCAGGCAGAGGCAATGATCCGCAATGGCCCTCAGCACTTCGAAACTGTCATAATGCTACAGCACAAAATGTGTGGTACGGGTTGACATGGCTTTTTACTTTCGCGTCAACGAAGAACTCAACCTGGTCGCGGTGTTTAGTCCCAAGTGTGCCTGCACGAGCATCAAAAAGTGGATGGATGCACTCGCACAAGCAAGTGCCCGGCGGGCCGATCTTAACGCCAATCATGCCTACAATATCGGAGCAGACCAGTTTGCCGCCTACACGGGATACCGTACCGTATTGTTCCTGCGCGATCCGTTACGGAGGCTGGCCAGCTTTTACGCGCACTGGGTGGTCAAGCGGCCCGGGCGCTGGGATTTTGCGGACGCTGAGCGACGATTCTGGCTCCGTGGCAAATCGTTTCGCAGGTTCCTCTTTGTGCTTGACCACCTGGCGCGCCACGATCTGGCTTTCCAACATCATCTGGAGTCACAGCTCGGAAACCTGCCGGGGTTTGAATTCCAACATCTGGTTTTGGTCGAAAACCTGTTGGAGGGAATACAAATGCTGAACACCGTGCTCGGTTACAAGGTCTTACCCGCAAAACGCTACAATTGCATTCGCAAGAACAAACAGTTGACGGAATTTGTGGGTGACCGTACCCCCCGGTGGCTGGCCGAAAACGGTATACCAGATTACTCCTGGTTTTACGATTCTGAAATGGTGGCCATGGCCAAGCATATCTACACGCAGGATGTGGATCTTTACCAACGGCAAGGCGGCCAACTCCTCAACCCGGCAGAACCCTGCTGAGGTAGGCCAATCCCAGACTGGCAGCAGGTATGCTTTTACCTGCTTCCGGATAATTCAGCAGAGGTAGTTCCACCGACCCGGGTCAACCAGTGATTTATCATTTTCAGATCGCGTGCTATTATTAATGGGACTACCGGATGTTAATCAGCAATCGACGAAATAGTCGTCAGGGACTAGTATGAGCGATAAGCGCAAAACCAAGAAAGAACTTATTGAGGAACTGGAGGCATTACGCAGCAAGGTCGACAATGCCTCCGATGATGCTTCGCAGGGTGATAAAGGTGGGGAAGAGGAATCAACTGGTGGTCTGACCCGCCGCGAAGTTCTAAGCGGCTGGATCGCACCTGTAATCCTGACTGTGCCCGTGGTACCACGCGCCGCTGTGGCCCAGCAGGGTGGTGAGGGTCTTGAATTCGTGGCCTTTCCAACCGCGCTCGAAGTAGACCTGCAAAAAGCCGTGGTACCTACAACGGTCGCATTTATTGAGGCAGTTACCGCCAGCCCGACCAATAACCCAACCAACAACCCGACCAACAACCCAACCAACAACCCGACCAACAACCCGACCAACGAGCCGACTACCGAGCCGACCAATGTCCCAACCAATAGCCCGACCGGCAGTCCGACCACGGCTAACCCGACCAACAACCCGACAGTTCCAACCAGTAGCCCGACAGGCAGTCCGACCACGGCTAACCCGACCAACAGCCCGACGACGAGACCGACCACGGCTAACCCGACGCAGAGTCCAGTTACTGCCAGCCCGACGCTGAGCCCGACCGCAGTCGCTACAACATTAAGTCCGACCGGTAGTCCGACCACGGCTAACCCAACGCAGAGCCCGGTTACGGCTAACCCGACCAATAGTCCAACCGCAGCAACACCGACCACGGCTAACCCGACATTAAGTCCAACCTCCGCGGCACCGACCAAGAGCCCAACCCGGCGCCCAACCCGGAGCCCAACCTTTGCCCCGGGTGTGACTGCGGCGCCAACACAGAGCCCAACCTCGGCAGCACCCACCAAGAGCCCAACCGCATTCCCCACGCAAAGTCCAACTACGGCAACGCCAACAACGGCGAGCCCTACCAGCGTGGCGCCAACGGCGAGCCCAACGGCTGCACCAACGGTTATCATTCCAGTTGAACTGACAGATTTCGAGGTTGACGGATGACATGAGCCGGTCCAGGGCAGCCGGTAAGAGTGCCGGAAACAAGAAAAAGACAAGTAAGCAACCGGCCACTGGCAGAAAAAAACGCCAAAAAAGGGCTCCCAGGCAAGCAGAGACTTACCCATTGAGGCCACTCAAATTGGGTGGTCCGGAGTTGTACAGTGTCGCCGACGAGGCTGTGCTGGTGCCGGAGCAGGGTACGGACATATTTGCCCTCAATGCTACCGGTGCCCGGGTCTGGGAAATGTGTGACGGGCGTCATTCATTGCTTGATATGCATGACAAGCTGTGTGCACGTTTCGATGGTGACAAGGTGCAGGTGATGGCTGACATGGCCACTGCCCTGTTCCGCTTCCGCTCCCTGGATTTATTGGAACCACAATCACTCGTTGACCCACGGATCGCGAGAACCGGCACCATTGTGCTGGCACCCGGCGAAGACCCCCGCCCCAAGGTGCATATTGTGCACGGTATAGAAGACAATCATTATTTCCGTTGGCAACTGGCCATCATGTTTGAATCACTGGTGGGCAAGATGCCGGCCGGTTGGGAAATCAAGGTTGTCGTGTGCAATGACCATCGTTCGATATCAGCGGATTTAAAACACATCCTTGACACCTACGATGTGCAGCATTTTACCGGCGAGAGCCACGCGGATAATCATCATATTGACTTCGCCGGCGGTGGTGACCGGTACGTACCCATGAACCGTGTCGAGGCTTTGAATATTGTCAGTCATCACGTGGCACCGGATGATCTGGTGTGCCTGATGGATACCGATATATTTCTCTACGGCGAACTCCGGCCGGAGCTGTTTCCCCGGCACAATGCCATGGCCAGCAACTGGATCATAGCGCAGGAAAAGTACTTCCAGTTTGCCGCCAATGACACCAAGGGTCTCCAGTTGCCCAAGCTACTGGAAGCACTGGGTTGTGAGCAGGAATTCAAACCTGGTGGCGTTATGGTTTTCCTTACCGGCGAAACACTCCAGCGCAATGACCGTAAAGTCATCCGCGACTGCTTCAGGTTTCTGCAGATTCACTTCCTGGCAGGTAAAATCCTGGATATGCCGCACCACGGTGTTTGGGTCGCCGAGATGGCTTGTTTTGCCATGGCCATGTACCCCAACGGGATCGATTACGAACTGCTGGAAATTGAACAATTCGCAGTCCAGGAGCAACATGCGGATGACCTGCCCGAAGGGACGTTTTTCCACTACTACACGGACATCAACGATGAAGGCAGCCTTGGGCCGTTCTTTGAGTCCCAATGGCACAAGCAGCTGTTCTCCAACCAGGATTTCCTCAAGTCTGACATTGACAGTTTTCTGGATGTCGCAAAGGGTAAGGCAGAAATACAATTCATGACACTGGCCAAGCAGGCTCGAGACAGGTTATATGGAAAAGCAGATGACTGACAGCAAGTTGACCAGGAACCTGTTTGACATGCCCGAATGGCTCAAGCAACAAACCCTTGAACAGCAGGAAAACGCACCCTATTGCGGCTTGGGTTTTAAAAAAGGCCGACTGGAGCCGGATCTGCATGCCCGCATGTTGAAAAACATTGAAGAAAATGTTTCGCTGTTCCGGCCTGAGCATAATGTCAGAGAAATTGAATCTGTTGAACCCGGTGTCATACCGGTGTTGTTTCACGAGGACCGCGAGTTCAACCAATCCATAATGGAGGCGCTCAAACCCGTGCATACAACCTGGTCGGGGATGCGTCTGGAGGAATCCGCCTGCTATGGTTTCCGAATCTACCAGCGTGGTTCGTACCTGTACAATCATGTAGACCGTACCCAGACCCACATTATCAGCTCCACCATCTGCGTGGACCACCGTCTCGAAAAGCCCTGGCCACTTTACATCGAAGACATTGATGGCAACCCTTACCAGGTGGATATGGAACCGGGTGAGTTTGTGTTTTATGAGGGGGCACGGCTCATTCACGGTCGCCCCTGGGCACTTGATGGGGATTACTACATTGGTATGTTCGTCCATTATCGTCCTCAAGACATTGCCTCCCACCAGGCGCTACAACGATGAGACAGCTGTACTACACCAACTACGAATCGGGCCAATCCGGTCTGAGTAACGCGATTATGTCGATCGAAATTGGCGTGGTACTTGCGTTCCTGACCAATCGCTTCCTGTTGCTGGATGGCAACGTATCGCCGCCTGCCAACGTGGTGGCCTATGACGGACGTATTGACAACAAAGTCATGAGCAAAGTGACTGACCTGCTCGACATTCCGGTGGCATGGAGCGAACCGGATAGCAAATCGTTGGCGAGAATAGATAGTCAGGAATTGACCGACCACCACCTGATGGATTCTGTTTTTTACGTGCCCGGCAGCGTCGATATCGACTCCGATGATGCCGGTCAGTTCGCGCGTGGCCGCGAGAACTGGCTGTGCGAAACCGAAGAATTGTTCGACGTACCATTGCTAAGGGTTTCAGAAAAACCTAAGGCCAAAAACGAAAAGCGGCATCGGAATAACCTGGGATTCTATTCCTATTTCTTCTATTTCAATGACGAAACCCGGCGCGCCGTCTACAAGGTGCTGGAGCGTATGCGGGCCAAGGCGCCTTTCGCAGAGCTGGCGCAGCAGGTGGCCAGGGATCTTGGCAAATTCAACGCCGTGCACATGCGACGTGGGGACTTCAAGGTGACCTACGGTGTGACCGTACTCGACCGCCATCCATGGGAAGCCATCGATGCACTGGACAAACATTTCAAACACGACGACCGGCTGTTGATCTGCACGGATGAACGGGATGATCCATTCTTCAAGGATCTGAAGGCCACTTGGAAAAATCACGTTTTCATAGACCACCATATCCTTGATAACTATGGCAAGGAATTTTTCGACTTGCCACGACACGACAGCATTGCCCTGGCCTACCTTTCACAACTGGTCGCTGCAGAGTCACAGGATTTTATCGGTACAATGACCAGCACTTATACATCCATTATCCAGCGTCTGAGAGGTAATCGCGGCGCAGATGAGCCGTTCAAGTTCCTCTGGAACGAGCTGCCAGAACCGGATGACCGTTACGAACGCGGCCGTCATCCGGTCAGCGAGTGTGTACCACTGGAAAACGGTATCATGGTCGAGGAACTGGAAGGACCGTATTCCTGGAATCGCTACAATCAACGAATCAACCCCGCCTGGATGCGTGAATGGCCGGAAAGCTTCCTTACTGACGCGGCCCTGGAGTCGGGAACCCTGCTTGCGGATGTGAAAACCAGGGTTGTTCCCCTTTCAGGCACTACTGCCCGCACCAAAGCACACTTACATTTCGAGGGGGTTCGGGTGCGGGTCAAAAGCTCAATTCCGGGACTGGCATTCAGACTGTCAGAAGTGTTCAACCAGGGTGAACGCGGGGAGCAGAGCGCTATCATTGCCGACATTTCAGTCGAATCGAGTCAGGATCAGTTTGTGATGTCTGCCGGCGGTCGTGAACTGGCTAACAGTGGAACACAAAAGAAAATCATCGGTGAGTTGATCAGGCACGTGGTCCGCGTTTTGACGGATGCCCGGCGCTATCACTGCTGGCTGATTGGCATACTGTTCAGAAAAAAGGAAAACACGATCGTCTACATAGGCGACCTGGGGGCGTCTGGCAAATCCATTGCCGACGCCATGTGCACCTCCGGTTGGGAAATGCTGGCGGATGAAGTCATCCCGGTGCGTGTAAAGACCGCTGAGGCCATACCATTTGTACGCATGTCCTGGCCAAAAGGCGCTGCCGCGCGGTTAGAGTGGAATAAGACCAAGTTAGCCGCAGTCGTCCACGGGAGCGCTCGCCTGCATGGCAAGGACACGGTCACCCGGCTTACACCAGCTGTCGGCGCAGCCGAAATGCTGCAGCAATGTTTTGATTTTCGCTTTGACCGAAAACGTGCCACGGAGCGACTGTGCAAGGTTGCCTCTGTATTGCCGATCTACGCACTCTCTTTCAGTGAGTCATCCAGGGTACCTGGCGTGCTTGAGTTTTTGGCCTCACACGGCGACGCTGGTGAGAAAACTGCCATCGCATCGGGAGGTGGATAATGGCCAGCCATGAGGATACCCAAGCAGGCGGGCGCATGATCTCGGTCCAGTTGCAGCTGGAGAGTGGTCATGAACTGAAACTTACCCTGGGCGAGCAGTCCCCGGAACTGGTGACCCTGTTCCGCATTCTGGCCAGCAGAAATTCCGACACCGTGACGCCGGCCGAACAGTTCCTGCAATTACCGCTGAATAATGGCGCCGCTGCGTGTTCATTCCATTCCCGTCAACTGGTCTCCATCATCACGGAACCCCCGGTGGTGGTCCAGTTGGAGCAGGCCGAGACACCCGAGACAGCACCGGTCGCAACAGCTGTGCCACCCACTGTCGTGGTGAATACACCGCGTTACCTGATCATTGATGATTTCCTGGGACACGACGAACACCGGGACATGCTGGCTTTTGCAATGAACCACGAGGATCAGTTTGAAGCTGGAACGGTGGTGGGACATGAAACACCACATCGAAAGAATCAGGTTATCCTGAGTTTTGCTGAGACGGCCCATGCCAAGTTATTGTCTAACCGACTGCTGACCTGGCTACCCATGTTGACTGAAGAACTCCAGATGGAACTGTTTCCTGTCCGCTTTGTTGAATCGCAGCTGACAGCCAGCAACGATGGACATTACTACCGCGTACACTGCGATACCGGCGCCGACGAGGCTGACTTTCGCGCCATCACGTGTGTGTACTACTTCTTTCGTGAGCCACGTCCTTTCAACGGCGGAACCTTGCGACTGTATGACAGCATAAATCAGGGTGACCGGCGCGAGGCCAGCGGAAGTTACCGGGAAATCGAGGCAGTCTCCAACCGACTGGTGGTATTCCCAAGTTCCGCGCACCATGAACTCATGCGCATCCGCTGCCCATCGGGGAAATTCGGTGACAGTCGCTTCGCCATAACCAACTGGATCCAGATCAGCCCTGAACCACGACCGGATGACACCTTTGGTTGGGGTCACCTGCGTTGTGGCGTCCTGCCTGCACAATACGGTGACCTCGCAGGAAGTTCACAGTGATCATCACCGTATTTGTAACCACTGCCGATGAGAGCGATCAGTGGCGGGCTGAATTGCTCGAGCACTCCTGGATGCAGACGCAACAACCCGGTGAGTTGGTTCGGCTGGTAGCCAGTTCATCCGCTACGCCGCTGCCGATGCACAGTCTGGCTCGAGTGGTACGTACCCGGCCTTACAGTCCACACCCGTATATTGATGACCGTTTTCCCGGTTACAATCAACCAGGTGCACTGCTGGAATGGCTGTTCCATGAACGGATCGATGCAACGTTGCTGTTACTGGACAGTGACTGCCTGATGCTGAAATCCGTGACGGAGGAGCTTGCACCGGGCGAAGCCATCGGCAACCCATGGCGCGAATGGCCGAAGGGCGAAGGACCATTCGGATTATCCGAGGACTATCAAAATCTGCAGGCTTTTTGTGTCAATCGTGATTTAAAGCCATCCAAAATCAGGTTTCCCTTGCTCATCCATTCCCGGGACCTGAAGAAAATGGCGGCCCGCTGGCTGGAACTGACAGCACTGATCCGCTGTGAGGTTAACTACACGGCAGGCAAAGTCCCCGAGGCACACCAGGTGGCCTACACCATCGCGGCTTCTGAATACCGGATTCCCCACAAGGTTCAAAAATTGGCCGTGATCCCCAGCGACCGAAAGATCGACCGGCCATTGTTAAGCTACCAACAAGCAGTGGAGTCCCCAAGAGGGGAAATTGTCTGGAGTTCAGAGACATACTCGCCGTGGTCGAAATGCAAGCCTGAAAAAGCAAAGGCCGGCGTCGGACGTCAATTCCTCGAGAGACTCAACAAATACGTGTCCCTGGTCGATGCGGGCGAACAACTGCGATTTCACCGGCCGTTGCGCTGTCATGGCGTACGTGAAGCGCGCTTGCCTGGAAAGATGTTGCTGGAAATACCCGACGCGGAGCGGCCCGTGACTCTCAATGCCTCGGCTGCCGCCATCTGGGATCTGTGCGACAACCAGCGTACACTTTCGGAGATCGCGGATGTGCTCGAGAAGCGATTCGATGTAGCACGTAGCATACTGTGTCGGGACATCGATTCGACAATGAAGCATTTACACACTGACGGCGCCGTCGTTTTGGAACCTGCCACCCATGACCACTGATCAAGCCAAGGCCAGCATTTTCGTTTCAATTGCCTCCTACCGGGATGAGTTTCTTCCTTTTACCATCAGGTCTGCCCTGGAACAGGCCGCCCATCCTGAACGTCTGACCTTTGGTATTTGCTGGCAGGCTGACGAGACAGAAAATCTCGATGAGTGGCTGGAAGACCCGCGTTTTCGCATACGACGCTACCCCTACCAGGCCAGCCTTGGCTATGGCTGGTCACGTACTGAGATCCAGAAGCTGTACGCCGACGAAAAGTACCATCTGTTGATCGATTCCCACACCTGGTTTGCCAAGGGCTGGGACGACAACCTCATTGGGCAACTGGAAAGCAAACCCGGCAAAAAGCCGTTGTTAACCACCAGTTCTCCACCGTTCACTTTTGACGGTGCAGGTGAAGTTGTCATTCCATGGGCCGGTACAGACATGGATGGCGTCCCCCTGATGACCTGCGAGGTGATTCCACCGGTCGGTTGGATTGATATCCAGATGTCGCCGCAACGCAAATCCAGGAAGCACGAACTTACGGCACTGGTGTGTTGTAATTTCGTATTCACACATGGAAGCTGGATCCGCGAGGTTCCGGAAGATCCCGCCATGATCAACGCCGGCCACGAGGCCGCACTATCGGTCAGGACCTACACGCACGGCTATGACATCTACCTGCCTGACGAATTGCAGATCTGGCACCTGGATTACGACAATTACCCAGATGGCGAGCGCCACAAGGTGTGGGAGGCAAAGACGGACCGCTGGCAGGCTGAGCATACCGATGGCATGATTCGTCGGCTGCACGCATTGTTCTACGGCAAAGAATCCCCGTCGATTCTGGGTCGGTATACCCTGGGTGAGGTACGCAGCCTGGATGAGTGGGCGGAACTTGCGGGTCTGAAGCTGGAAATCTAAGTGCCGGAACGGCAACTTCAGCCCAGGGATAGACCCGAAACCCCGGTATGGTGTGAGGATGCGGAGACCGCACCGCTGGATATCATCGTGTTCAGCAAAGACCGGGCTTGCCAACTCGACGCTTTACTCCGCAGTATGCGTGAGTTCTTTGACCTACCGCACCGACTGCACGTGCTTTACACAACCTCCAGCTCCGAATTTGAGCTGGGGTATGACTTGCTGCGCATATGGCACCGTGGTGTACGCTGGGTCGGCGATGGGGGTGTATTTGGTCTGACCATGCAGAAACTGATGGCCGCCATTGACCGCGGTCCTGGCCGCTACCTCATGTTCCTGGTTGACGACATGATGTTTACACGGACTTTTACCGCCGGGAAACTCATGGAATCCCTGAGTGATGACGACGATATTCTCGCGGTCTCCTTACGCATGGGTGAAGACATTACCTATTGCTACGTGCGTGATATCCAGACCACCCCTCCTGACTTCAGCAAGGGTTATCGGTGGAGTTGGAAAGACGCCAGTACGGGGTACTGGAACTACCCCATGTCACAGGACGCACATATATTTCGGACAAGCGATTTTGCCGAGCTTCTGCCCCGGTTACGTTTTGTCAACCCCAATACACTGGAGGCTACGCAGTCCGGTCATCCGTTTCCGCGCCCCGACATGGTCTGCGAGGCGACTTCCTGTGTCATCAATATCGCAGCCAATCGGGTACAGTCCATCTATAAAAACCGCTGCGGAAACATCAGTGCAGAGTTTTTGAACGAATCTTTTCTGGCCGGTCTGGCCATTGATGTTGTGCCCTTTACCGGCAGGGTTTATAACTCCTGCCATATCGATGAAGACCTCGCTTTAATCGATGATAAACGGGACCGGTCTCCGCATGGTTTTGAGAAGTTCGAGCGCAACGGCCGGCAGTACTTTCGTGTCGATCTGCGCAAAATACCCACCTTTGTGCTGAATTGTGAAGACGACACTGAAAAACGCTGGTTAATGCAGGAGCAATTGACTGAGTTGGGGTTGAACTTTGAGTTCATACCCACGTTGAAGGTCAAGCCGGGCTGGGTCGGCGTCGCGCTCGCACACCTGAAGGCTCTGCGTCTTTCGCGTGCGGTCCCTCCTTTTCTTGTGCTGGAAGATGACTGTGTTTTCAATACACACTTCCAGCCGGTAATCGAAATTCCAGCCGAGGCCGAAGCTGTTTACCTCGGTGTCTCCATCTTTGGGCTTGAAAAACCGGGCAAAATGAGCTGGGGCAAACCCGACAAGGTCTTGTGGGAGCATTTCGATGAAGGCTATTTACGCGTCCACAACATGCTGGCCCGACATGCTCTGCTCTACCTTGACGAAGACTTTCAGTCAGCAGTAATTGGTTCACAAGTCGAGGCACTCACCAACCGCCAGCTGTCACACATGGGTGATATCGGGGTGGCAATGCTCCACCATTCACACACGGTGCTGGCTTTGGATCGTAACGTTTGCCGGCAAAGGAACCGAAATACCACCGACAAAGACCTTGCCGAAGCATTACCCGGTAACGAAATCCGGCCTGCTGGCAGCGAAGCGGTAAAACCTGCCCATTCCGTTCCACAAACTGGAAACAAGAGCAGGTTACCCAGAGGGCGCCACCTGGTGTCGCACAAGTACCGATTCATCTATTTTTCAATTGCCAAGAATGCCAGTAGTACTCTGCGAACAGAACTAGGCAAACCTCATTATCAGTGCGAGGACATCCGCTTCACCCAACAGGATGAAGCGATTGTGAAAGAATATTTCAAATTCACTTTTCTGCGTGATCCTGTATCCCGGTTTGTATCCGCCTACCAGGAAGTTTCTCTTCGGGGTGAAATGGATGATTCCGGTGTGCAGAAAAAACCATTTATGGAACTCGAAGACAACTCTGAAAGATTCGAAGCTTTTTTAACACAGGTCGAAGCAGAAAAGTGGGACACGCATGTGCGTACTCAAAGCGACGCAATCGGCCATTTCCACATGGATTTCTATGGCCGGATTGAGTCCCTGGAAAATGATTTGCAGCTGTTGTTTGACACATTGGGGCTTCCTGATTGCCCCCCATTACCCATGCGCCGCTCACGTGCCGGTCGCAAGAGTGATTACGACTACGACCGCTTTAATATCGACCACAATCAATTACCACAGGAGCAAATTGACCGGATTCGCGAACTGTACAAGGACGATGTCGCACTGATGCAAGCTTTCTGTCCCGAAGCGACGGGCCCAAACGGTGATTCGATTGCCAGAATATCCAGCCGGGTCAGGGCCCTAAAAATTGAAGAACAGGGTAAATTACCACCGATCGAGTTGTTCAAACGCGTCAACACGGAACACGAGCAATGCATGGTCTATGTTTTAGGTGACCGGGGTTTTTACGCCGAAGTCACCACGGTTGCACGTGCCATGATTTACGCCTGGGTACATGGTTATCAGTTATTGTTAGCCTCCAACGCCTCTTCCTGGGCGCATGAGAAAGGCTGGGCCGACTATTTCGAACCCTTTTGCCCGGAACCAGACGAGGTTGACGCCAAAAGGATCGTAGAAAGTATCGAGTTCCGGCACGACGGAGACAAAACAGACTTCAATCGTCTGCGGGGTTTCATGCCTGAAGTACTGTCATTCGGCCAAACTCACCTGCGAGGTTTCCAGGAAATTCTGGCGTTTTTTACGACCATGATCTTTCGGCCCACACCTGACTGCCAGGTCATGATTGATGAATTGACAGCCTCACTTAATCTTCCCGATGAGTATGACGCCATTCACGTGCGCCGGGGTGACAAGGTGGGCGATGAAGACGTCTACTATCCTGTCGAGGAATACCTGGACGGCCTGGGGCCGCTGAGCGCTGGCCGTACAGTGTTTGTTATGAGTGATGCCTGGGAGGCCGTGCAGCAAGTGCGTGACCATCTCGATGAGTTGGGCACCTCAGTCCGCGTTGTAACATTGGTCCAGCCTGATCGCACCGGCTTCGACGTCTGGAAACTCCGTCGTGGCGAGCCCTTCATTGGAGAAGGAAAGCAACAGTCGGATAAACAGCTCGAAAAATACTATGTCCGCGACAACACCCGCATGCTGATCGCTGAAACCCTGATTGCTGCAGGTGCAAAACGATTCGTTTCCACCTGGCTGTCCAACGTAGGGCGTACCGTGTGGTTCCTGCACCCACAAAGGCAAAACTGCAAGCTGCTGCAGAGTACCGGCAGTACGGACTCGGATCAAGCCCAATCCTCATCTGCTACCACCACTCACCATTGGGCCAGCTTGCGCGACCAGAGAAGCCTTCAGAGACGTCGTAAACAGTACTCCAACACAAACCGCGGATTTCGGCACGCAGTCGTGTACCAACTGTCCGGACAGGACCTGTTTGAAGAACTTTCAGGCCTGGCGCGGGCCATGATTTATGCCTGGTCCCATCAGCGGCAGCTGCGACTGGAGGACGATAGCCTGGTCAGGAACGGCGGTAGTCACTGGCACGAACTGTTCCAGGCCCTGGTGCCTGAATGTGGGGGTTTCAAAACAACGAGGATTAAGGAACGGTTTTCGATCACAGATAAAGATGGGTTCGGCAAACTCTCCGGTTTTCAACCAGAACGTCTGAGTTTTGGATCGACCGCACTTCAAGGATTCCGGGAGATTCTGGCCTTTTTCATGCAAATGCTCTTCTGGCCCACATCAGCCAGTCAGGGCCGCATAGACCTATTGCTGCAAGAATTACCCTTATCCGATAACTATGACGCTCTGTACTTTGGGCCCGGCGAAGCAACTGACAATATCAGCGTGGTAAGCCAATCTTTGCAACGTCTGCAACCAATACCGGAAGACCGTTCAGTGTGCGTGATCACCGGCAATGATGAAGTATTTTCCGAGGTTGGCAGAGGTCTGGCTGCAGGTGGTTACAAGACCCGTTCCAGCATCCTGCGGCAAGCAAAAAATGAAGATCAGCTCGCGCAGGAAACCCGGTCCCTCGCCGAACTCACACTTGCCCTGCGTGCCCGGTGTTTCGTGGCATTGGCGGACTCACGTTTTGGCCAGGCGGCCTGGTTGCTGCACCCAAGAAAAGCCGGCTGCCACCTGCTGGACAGGATAGGGAGTACCAAGCCCGCAGAAAACGGTGCCATGGTTTGCGCGGAACTGCAATTGCGTGATGGCCGCTTGTTCGAGCTGGATCTCCCGGCCAATTCCCAACATCTCGCACGACTGCGAGACCTCTCCAGCTACGCCACGCAAACTGCCAGTATGGTGCAACTACCGCTTAATGGTGGGCATTCAGCACTGGCCTTCTCCACCAGTGACCTGGTCCATCTGAAGTTAGAGCCCGTTTCGTCCCATGCTCCAGATCTGCTGAATCTGACCACCCCCCACCCACAGCCCGTGTCCAAACACAATGGGCCGGTATTCATGAACACCGATGAGGGACATCTGGGTGGCTACGTACGTGCCGCTCACCCGGTCTCGGTGCAGAGAGGGTGGCACAACGGAGACCCGAAGTGCTGGAACCCCAAACTCTGGGACTGGGCCTGCAAAGCTCTCAAGGTTCGCTCGGTGATGGATGTTGGCTGTGGTGAGGGTCACTCCGCTAAGTACTTTCAAGATCTGGGGTGCCGGGTGCTGGCCATCGATGGCAGCGTCCAGGCGCAACGAGACAGCGTGATTCCTGACCGGCACGTGCGGCATGATTTCATCAATGGGCCCTACATCCCGGCCAGAACCTTCGACATGGTGTGGTGCTGCGAATTCGTCGAGCACGTGGAAGAAAAATACTCACATCATTATCTCACCACGTTTTCACTTGCCCGGAAATACATTTTTTTGACCTATGCAGTACCCGGGCAACCTGGCTGGCATCACGTAAATTGCAAACCCGAGGGCTATTGGGTGAGTAAACTCGAAAGACTGGGGTTTGAGCTAGACAATGATCTCACCAGCCAGGCCCGGGAGATCGCTGAACCTGGCCATTTCAAGCCGCGGGGACTGGTCTTTGTACGTGTGGATGGAACTCGTCTTGCATTACCCGAAACTGCGGCTGGTGAAGCATCGACAGTTGGTCCCGCACGGGGCCTGATCGCAGCATCGCGACAGGCCTTGCCAGTGAAAAACATGCTGATCACGACCATACATGATCGTCGTTTTTTTCTGTTCCTGGACATTTTTGTACACCCGGACCGGGAAAAAATTGTTGCGGTTATGCCCTGGTATAACGAGGACTGGGACCCGCGATCGGAGGGCATAGACTTTAGCAAAGTGGAGTTGCTCTACCGCGGTAAACGAATCAGGGGCACGTATATTCCTCACCGACTTGATTCATGGGAACCTTGTGCGTTGCTGGACTTTGAAGACCCGCTGTTGGCGAAGTGGCTCAAAAAACGTAAATCCGTCAGCATTCAGATCAAAGCCGGACCACATTCCAGGAAATTCAAGCTCTCGACCCAACCACAGCCCGCCTACAACGTACTGATGAGTCTGGTAATCAAGAATGAAAACCGCTGGGTGCGTCACTTCCTGGAGTACTACCTGGAATGCCTGCAAGTCGATCACGTGCTGGTCTACGATAACTTCACCAAGGACCGTGACGCATTGCTCGAGATACTGAATCCCTACCGCAAGACCGGCAAGGTCACTTACATCCCCTGGAGTTATCGCTGGCGCAACATGGGTAGCCCAAAGAAGATGATCGCCCAACCGCAGCAGGAGGCCCATTCCCTGAATCGTTTTGCGAATTCACGCTGGATCGGCTTTCTTGACGTGGATGAATTCCTGCGTCTGCCCGGCACAACCCTGCCGCGGTTCCTGGGGTCTTACCAGGGCGCCAATGTGGATGGCTTGTCATTCGGATTACGCTGGTTCCACTACCAGGGGGCGTTGGAATTTAATGAAATCATTGATGTCCCGCTTACCTTCCGTCGCTCACGTCGCTCCAGGCTGGGCAGGAAACGGCAAAAATTCCTGGTTTCACCACATCAGGTTCGTTTCCTGCGTCTGCATACATTGGAAGAGGGTGGACGTGAACTGCAAATCGATGACACGGACATCTATTTCCACCACTACTGCCAACGCGATTACCGCTTCAAACAGGAAGAAACAGAGCAGTACCAGTACGACGACTACATGATGCAGTTCGCCGATCGCCTAACGCTGGACGGTACAGGCGATGCGCGCCCGGAAAAACCCTCCAGCCCTGAAGCGTGGATCGGCCATATTAGCCGTGCTATCGCCGAAGCGGAGTGTGGCCGCTCGAAACTCAACCGTGAAGGGCTGGCAGTGAAAGGCTACTGCGGGGTTCAGACCCGGCATTTTTACAACAATATCTGTAACTTCAATGGCTGTCGCTACCTGGAAATCGGGTCATTGCATGGCGCCAGCACCGTGGCCGTCATGGCCGGCAACCAACTGGATCTAACTTGCATCGATAACTTTTCCCAGTTCCACGGCAGTCAACAGGAATTCGAGGCCAATATTCAACCGTTCAGGGGCGATAATCATCTCAGCCTGCTTACCGAGGATTGCTTCGCTATGGACACGGCCGGAATGGGTCCATTCGATGTCTACCTGTACGACGGCGCCCATAGCTACGAAAGCCAGTACAATGCCATCAAGCACTATTTCAACACATTGGCGCCACTGGCAGTCGTCATTGTTGATGACTGGAATTGGTGGCGGGTACAGAAGGGTACTCAGGAAGCGCTGGACGAATTCAACATCCCGGTTCTTTATCGCAAGGAAATACTACTTCCGGAGGTCAATGACGAGAAAAATGACAGCTTCGAACCAGGCCAGGAGAGTTGGTGGAATGGCATTTGCATCATGTTGATTGGCCGGAACGAACCGACTGAGTCCCGGGCGGATTAATCCTTCAGACCGGGCCCCGATCCTCACCCACAACGTTCCTCAAACGCTTCTTAAATTTTCTCGCCAGCCATTTTACCGGATTGTGTTCAGCCTGGCGCGACATATTTAGAACCCGGATCTGAAGGGACTTGATGAGTTGCAGGTACTCGTGTTCACGATCTAATTCCAGTGCGTCATCCAACATTTTCTGGGCCCTGGATGGTTGCAGGTCGGCCAACAGCATATTAACGGTAAGCAACCTGGCCATCACCGACTCGGGCGCAATTTCGACCGAGCGCAGGGCGGTCTCCACCGCCTGCGCGCTGTGTTGCATATCGGCTAGCACATTGGCACGAACGCGGTAATAGTTAACGTTTGACGGGTCTAGCTCAAGACAGGCATCGATCCATTCAATGGCTTCCTGAAATCCCCCGCTCCGCCAGCAATGCAGTGCTAGACGTGCACGTGTTTGGGCCGCACGCGGGTTTTGCCTGGCTTCGGACCGCAATCGTGCTTCCTCATCAGGGGTGAGTAATTGACGGTGTGGCATTGCGGAAAAAACCTTAAAGACCAAACACGTGGGTAATGGCTGGAGGAGGCTTTCCAAGTGCCGGCTGGGTCACATCCAATCGCAGTGTACGCTCTACAGAAGATTCCTGCCCGCGTGCAGATACCGGAAAACGGGCCTGAACCTGCACACATTTGTCGGCCCACATCTGCTCCGGAGGACTCTCCGGGACTTGATTATCAAGCAGAAACGTCACACCAGCTTCAAGCATCTTCTTTCCACATCCTTTGGACGCGCAACACACGGCCACCATGCCGACTCTCAGGT
This sequence comes from Gammaproteobacteria bacterium, assembly GCA_021772915.1. Lineage (GTDB taxonomy): Bacteria > Pseudomonadota > Gammaproteobacteria > Xanthomonadales > SZUA-36 > SZUA-36. The sequence goes on from JAJFLB010000056.1 coordinate 126,954, forward strand.
CCGGAAGACTGAATGACAGGGCTCCGACCTGTTGGTTGGGTGGAACGCGCCAGCCGGAACAACGATTGGGATGCAGGCACTGTGGCAGGTCTTTTTCCTCTTTTGGAATAACATATTGTATGAGTGGTTCACCCTCCTCAAATACCCAACCCTGGTCCGTTGTATCCAGCAGCTCAACCCCCGGTTGACCAAAAACCGGCTGCTCGAAGTTAACACACACAGGAAGTCCAGTCGCATTGCACCACTCCTCTGGACACACCTTGTTCTCCGGCAGGTCAGCCAGTTCCAATTTCACAGGTTTGCGAGGCCAACGAGCCTTCGGATCCGACTCATCCCTAATCCACTCCAGTGCCTTTAACAGAGCCTCGCTATAACGCCAGGCCAATACATCTGCTGTGGTCTGGAACAACAGTGGTCCCGGATGCCAGTTGCGGTACATGACAGACAGGGAATTCTTGCGCAGCTCGGAGGTGCCCGGTGCGGCACCCTCTCGGCTGGTTTCGTGCAGGGGGTGCCCCATCTCGCCCCACTCACGGCGTTTATAACCCAACTCTTCCAGCCCACGAGTCATGCAGAGGATATCTGTTCCGAACGCCGCGTAGTTGTCCAGCAGTTCCAGGTCGCGTCGGGGAAGTCCCTTGCAGCCACCGGCGTAAATTAACTGCGGTACCGGTGCATGGTCCATCAGCAACGACCAGCGGTAAAACATTTCGTGCGCCATCGTTGCCTTTTCAGGCATGCCTGACTCGAAATAAGTCCATGAATAATGTGCAATGTCGATGTCCTTTCCCGCCAACATGGGCAGGCACCAGATCTGATTATCAAAAGAGTCTCCGCAATTTCCACCCTGACCGGTATTACGCACCTCAAGTCGGCTACCGGCTGTTGCCAGCACCGGCCCCAGCAAGCGCGTGAGTTGCTGCTGGTAGCAGTCATAACGGCAATTGTCATGCCCAGCCAAAACCGAACTGCCAATGGTGCCGATAACCAGGGGCTCCTCCCACACGATGGACCTGGCGAATTTTGCGGCGAGAAAGTGGATGCCCTGATTACGTAAGGGGTGATCTAGTGGCAACATCCAGCTATGTTCCAGAACCAGCGGCCCGGCATAGTAATCCAGTAGCATAGCCCGCATCTGGTTTACAGCGTCAGCCAACTCACCCATACGTACGCGATCGGCATGGGTCCAGGCGGGCGCCTGGGGAGACCTCAATTCCTGGATAGACGAGCACCCAAACAGGCCAGTTAACACAATAGCAAGCAAACACAACATGCCGGTCGGTCTGGAAGTCATCGATGCATTGAGTCCTTTCGATTTGGGGTGCTATAGTCAACGGCTTATGGGTGACAAGTCAAGCAGCTGTTTATGAGCCGAATCCTCCATTGCCAGGTACTTGGGCCATTCAATTCCGGCACCACGCTAATGCAAATGTATGTTGGCAATCTGTTTCAGAATATCGAGCCAGACTGCTTTCCATACTGGAAGCATTCATTGCCGCCAGCCCTTTACTCTTACCCCAGGATTTCCGCTGACGAACCCGTACAATCACAGCCGCAGGGCTTTCCAGGGGTGTTGTTTGTGTGCATGGTCAGGTCCCCCTACTTCTGGGTGGGTTCAAGTTGCAGACACCCCTACGACCTGAGCTTCCATACCCGGACCAAGGACCTCGGTACTCGCCTTAGAAGTCCCGTGGTGCTAAATGGGCGACAGCGGTTCAAGAACATCATGCAGGTTTGGAATCAGTACTATCACCAGTACGAAGCCTTTTTGGAACCAGATAATGAGGTCGTATACATCCGCCTTGAGGATCTTGTCAGAACTCCAGAAAGCGTGATCAAAAACCTGGATTTGTTTTTGGAGCGGAAGCCCCGTATTGAGCTGAAACATGTCATCGACAAGGTGACCGCAGTACCGACCAAACCCCAAAATGCCTACGGTGAGGTGTGGGAGGAAAAAAATCGCATGGCGTACCTATCCAGATCAATCAGCCACAGCGATCTGGCGTATATCTCTCACCAGGCAGATCAACAGTTGATGCAAAAGTACGCCTACCCACTGGTCTGGCCATCACCTGAGATCTGCTGACCCCTAATCGAATGTCCACTGTGCGCTACGCCACTGGTCACCAACTTCTCCCGCCTCGAGTGATCCCTCTTCGCAATTTATGTAAAACTTGTCTTGCCAACGATTGCGAAAGCGAATGAAGCGGGTACCCTTGATCCGTTCCAGGTACCACTGGGCGCTGAGCCAGCCAGGTTCGATTGGGCTACACGACAGGCTCATCTTCTGTACATGCAGAAACTGATTGTCATGCCAGTGATTGCGGATGAGTACAAAGGGCGTCTCTGGTACCTGTAGCATCGCCCACTCGGCGCTCATCCAGCCTGGCTCGATAACACAGGCATCCAGTGCGTCGTGCTCAATATTAATGTAGTGGTCATCATGCCAACGACTACGTATCCGGACATAACCCGCAGGTGGTTTAATAAACCTGGTTGATGTGCCCATTCAATGCACTCCCTCAATTCAAACTTAAAACACTCTGCCCTGGCCCGGGGGGGTAAATCCGGGCTGGTCATAAATGGAGAAATTACTCAAGACTGAGTTTAACGCGAACTGACTCCAATGCCACGAATTGCTGCCAAAAATCGGCGGAAAGGCGCAAAGCACTGTTTCGTTCGAGATGCGAACCGTCCGCCGTTAACATACCGTTGAAGGAGGGCAGAATATAGGGCACACCCAGTTCCCGTGACAGGTAGGGCAGATGACCAATCCGGGTGTCGAGATAGGGAACAATGGTAAGTACCAGTAATGCACCCCGGCTATCCAGTTCCTGTTTCAATTCCCGGGCCAGTGGCAGTGTATGTCGATAGCTCTTGCGCTCTGGCTGAAGACTTACAGGAAATCGCCCCGGTGGCTCAAGTGCATTGCGCCACCAGCCCGTCGTTTCAGAGCGGTAATGAATCCACGGGAAACCCGGGCCGAGATTGAAAAAATCCAGACGCGGCAAATACCTGTGCAATCTTGACTTGACCAACCAGGCTGCCGACCGCTCGTGGAAACGCTTGTTTGCCTCCCAGCGGTTCATGTGCATCACTTCCCGCGCCCAGGGTGAAAGGCCCTCCGTAAACACAAATGGTCCCCCGCTGGCAATCACCACTCGCGGATTCAAATCATGTTTGCGGATCAGTTCCAAGGCAAAACGCGTCTTGTCGGCGTGACCGGTGGCAATGGTAAATGCTTTAAGTCCGAGTTTACGGGCCTCTTCGCTGATTACCGCTTCACGCAAACCTGTCTGCACCCGGGAATTACCGATCAACAGGATATCGGCACGGCGGGCATGCTCGATCGAGGATCCAATCTCGTGGTACAGGGCAATGTGGGAGAGCTCTTCACTACCATTACTCACAAAGAGAGCATCATCGCCCTGGTCACTATAGGGTGGGATTTCAACTGCTCGTGGCAATGAGCCGTCCCGTAGTGGCAGCCGGGGTATCAGCACTGAGACCACGGCAAATGAGAAAGCGAACAGTACGAAAGAAAACAATCTTGTTTGCAGCTTGCTCATGTATTCATCTCGTTCCCTTATCAAAACTGAAAATATATGAATGGCTGACTGCTGTTGTACAGTACCAACAGGACCGCCAGCATGGCACCGGCAACAAACGAGCGCTCGTAGGTTGATGGATCCCCCCATCCCCATCGTTCTGACAGCAACGAACGTACATGTAGCAACCAGACTGGCAACGTGAACCACCAACCCAGTACGATCATGCCATCGGTGCCAATGTAATCCAGCCTGCTCATGGGAAGTGTCATCAACCCCTGCAGCGCGTTGTGCGTAACAGCCCAGCCTTCTTCGATACCCGCGGCACGGAACAAGCCCATGCTAAAGATCCAGGTGAGCTGTACTACCAGAAACCAGGTGAGTGTACCCATCCACCCACGTGGTGCTTTACCAATGCTCAGGAGTCGCTCCAGGCCGAGCGCCAACCCCAGCACCCCACCCCAGGCTACGAAGTTCCAATTGGCGCCGTGCCACAAGCCACTGATCAACATTACCAGCATTAGGTTCAGAAACGCCCGGCCCCGGCCCTTGCGGTTACCACCCAGCGGAATGTAGAGATAGTCCCGCATCCACTGCGAAAGCGTTATATGCCAGCGCCCCCAGAACCCGGAAAACGTGGTGGCAATATAAGGTGCGTTGAAATTGAGCGGGAGGCGAAAGCCAAGCTGGTAAGCTATACCACGTGCTATGTCTACGTAACCGGCAAAGTCACAAAATAACTGGCAGGCAAAAAACACCAGCATAGCCAGTGCCAACGGTCCCTGCCCGGTCTGGGACGCCTGCGCCCAATGCTGATCAATAATTATACCCAGGTTGTCGGCCACCACCATCTTCAGAAACAACCCCCGCAGCACGAGGTAACCCCCAGCCATGAATACGTGCAGGTGAAAATGGCGCTTGCGGCCAAACTGATAGAGTAGTTCAGTGGCGCGCACGATGGGCCCGGCCACCAGCTGGGGAAAAAACGCAATGTAACAGGCGACACGCAGGAAACTTTGCTCAGCTGCGATACGTCCGCGGTAAACATCAATCGTGTAACTCATCGACTGGAAGGTATAGAAGGAAATGCCGATGGGCAGCAGTATTTCCGGCACTGTCAATCCCGTGCCGGCCGTTTCATTGACAGCAGATACCAGGAAGTCGGCGTACTTGAAATAACCCAGCAGGCCAAGGTTGGTCAGCAATGAGATGGTGAGTATTGCCTTCCGGCGACCCGTGTGGGCCACAGGTGTAGAGTGGATACCACGCGCGGCGAGGTAGTCGACCCCGGTGCTGACCAGGATTAACAGAATGTACCAGGGTACGTGCCAGGCGTAGAAAACCCAGCTGAGTACCAGCAATGAGAGAACTCGGAGGCCGGTCCCACCACCATGACTTCGCCTGAAAACAAGCGGCCCGCCCCAGCGTGCTAACAATGCGAAGAAGTAGAGCCCCACAAATGAAAATGAAATAAAACTCACCGGATTCTCAGGCTGTATTGGTCCTGAAACCCGATCGCAGTAACATCTTCAGTCCTCAATGACTGCGGGTTTGGACTTACTTGGATAAATGGGTGTGATCCGTCTGCGATCACCATTGAGTGATATGCTTTCAACGTAGTACCAATAGACCGTGTCCGCACCAGCAGACTCATCCGAGTACTCGTAAACATGCGGCATGTCGGTGGTTCCGGCGCCCTGAATCGGATCGGTATTGACCTGGACAAATGGCCCGTTCTCGGACAAACCCCGGTATACGTTAAATCCGAAGTTGGCGTGTTCACTGACAGTACGCCAACGAATGACCTTGGGTGTTGTTGTGCCTGACTGTTCACCTTGTTCCTGCTCTTGCAGACAAGATGTCAGGCTGAACAAAACCAGTATCCAAAACACATACCTCAAAGCAATCCTCCTTCGTTGCACCACATCGAACCGTCCCCATCCACTTGCGTGACCTCACGATACAGTTTTTCTACTGGGGATTCAGGAGTCAAGTCAGGGGGTTGTCGGGCCGAAATCAGGGATATGCAGGCTGAGTGCAGGGTCGCCGAGCAGATTGTATGATTCCACCAACGAACGGTTGGTTTCCCCTTGTCTGGCCTTGGCTCTCATGACCGCTTCGCCTACACTCTGGCCGCCCGCGGTTAACTCCTCAAACAGCAATGCACTAAAGGATTGTGAGGCCTTTACCCGCCAGGATGCAGCCAACACCCCCACTGCACCTCTACCGGGCGACATGAGAAACGCCTCGGCGATCGACCCGACCTCGGGGTGGTCAAATGGTCCGGAGGAGCAAGTCATGCTCAGCACCAGTGGTAACTTGCCCTGATTTTCCAACTGCTTGATATTTTCCAGCGAAAACATATCACTCCGGTTACGGTAGTCTGGCGGACCGGTACGCCAGGCAAAACGACTGCCGTGGCCCAGAAAATGTAACATTAACTGGCCCTCATTGAAGGCATCAACCAGGTCCTGTTGATCCTGGGCCGCAGTCACTTCTCCTTTCCTTGGGAAGATAGGGGTGGCGGAGAACCCGGCAGAATCAAGTTTGGCAGCAAGCTGACTACTGATGTCCTGAAAACTGGCCGTGGTATCGGCAACCCACCCAATCCGCCGCTGCCATTCTCCCCCGGTTGGGTTTTCTACATAATCAATGATTTTACGCACAACTGCTTTGAGCTCTCCTGCACTCACCGCTGGAATTCGTCCGATCGCCAGATCCGGCCGCCAGTCATCACCAACAAGAGTTACAAAACCGTTGTCGCTCGCTGCCAGTTCATCATGCGCCTGAACCTGCATGGAGGGCACCAGGTTTCTGCGAGCCCCGGCTTCAGTATGCACATCCCAGGAAGCATCACCCGCAAGAAGCACATATCGCAAAGCCGGGGCGGTCCTTTTGAGCAAGCTGTGACGGATAAATTCCCGTATCGCGTAAGGGGATGCAATACCGTGGTTGAATTCATCGTAGATATCTTCAACATCCACCACCGTGACGGTCAGACCGCGCCGACGATGCATTTTTGCAAGTGACTCAACCGCATTCAGTAGCGAGTTGTGAGCAATCATCAGGTAATCCGCTTGATTTGTGTCGACCCGCAGCAAGCTGCGACGGGCGGGCTTGATCCAAAGCGGAGATAGATAGCGGCCTTCCACCAGTAGGCGCCGCTTGGCCGCACCGTCCGAAATGGTGAACCTCCCGGCGACGGCATCGGTAGCGTATTCGATTTCCACCCAGTTCATCAACACAAGATCAATTACGGCAGACGAGCTGTCGGGGATCCCCCTTTTCGGAACCCTGATTTCAAATAACGGGGATTGCCCTTTCCGGTTTGCGAGCGCACCCTCAATAGCGCCATCACCCACCTCAACGACAACCTCCTCTTGCCCGTCCCAGGCCGCACGCCCGATAAGTGTTCCGTCCAGCATCAATTCGGCCACATGTTGTGGTAAGCCTGCAGCCCGTGGGGCCTTGTCCACGGAAAGGCCGGCAAGCGACACACGAATCCCTTTCGGCTTCAGACCTTCAGTGAGAGACAAGGTAAAGGGCTGGGCATCCAGGTAACTCAGACGCTTCCAGTACCAGGTTTCAATGGTTTCATCACTGGACTCAGGCAGGGCGACGCGTAACAGTTCCCTTTCGAAGTGCTCGACAACCGGTGACGGGTGTTGCTGCCCCTTGCCAGAGGGTGCCTCGTTACCACTGCTCCCAGGGTTACTGCCTTTTCCCAGTCCGAGGTGGTAGATATTCTCATTCGAATACTCATTGAACCAGGAATGCTTGCCAGCCAGATGTCTACCGTCGAATGTAAAGCTGTCACCTGAACCGAAAAAACCGTCACCGCCATCGACAAACTCCAAACCAACGGACGTCCCCATCGCTGAGAGGATTAGCTCGGAAGCTCTGGGCGGAATTCCCTCATAACCCAGATCCTCGAACCTGACCCGGTACACACCGTCGTCCCGCACCGCAATCTTAAAACCGAATTCAACCACGGATGCCGGTGCAATATTTGACAGGAGGATACCCATCAGCAAGCAAGCTGCTGACTTCATTACTTGTACACGGTAGTGGCGACCTGTAACTCCCGGCTTCAACGTCTAAACATCCTGGTACATTGATCAAACAAGAAAATCAGGTGAGTGGTGGCTTTGCTGGCTGAAATTCAGCACCTCAGGACGGCTCGAATAAGTCGAACCACTGTAACTCTTTAACCCCGGAATCAGTTTCTAGTCTTGGTCTGAGCTGGATATCGACTCATTTTTCCGCTGCGGATCAGCAGACTCTGATTCTTCCGTGGACAGCTTCTCAGGCTCAGTGCCACCGTTATCATCTTCGATGCCTTTTCGGAATCCTTTCAAGGCGCCCCCCAAATCTGAACCAATGCCGCGTAGGCGCTTGGTTCCAAAGATCAAAACTATTATCACTAGCAAAATCACCAATTGCCAGGTACTTATTCCACCAATCATAGAAACTTACCCCACCGTTATTGGATGCACCAAGTTTAACCTAATCAAGATTGCGCCGCCTTGAAAATGGTGATCGGTATTTGTGGTAAATATAAACCGTAAACTGTTACAGCGCCTGGAACGCAGGTATTTGGCAGATAGTCATGACCTAATTCGTGGGAAACTGGACATCCAAAAGAGAGTCGACTAACCGCTTATTTGTGTATTGTGCTCAGGTAATTCTCTTCATAGCCGAAAATTCTGAAAATCAGACTATCCTACTGATAAATGGATTTTTGTTGTTCGTTCGACACGGTGACCAGATCAGGGCTACGGTTTGGGGAAGCATCGATCTGTTGTAATTGTAGCCGGTTCTCCTTATCCCCTATCAGGTCCAGAAAATCATCACTTAGGTGTTCAGTCCTAAACACATACGCCTGACCAACCAATGACAGGTCTTCAGAGTTTCCAACTATTTCATCGACACTGTATTTGAAAACATCACTGACAAAAACACGAGAAAGTAAAATGAACGAATACAAACCAACATCCAGTGAGCAATGTTCAAAATCCAGAACCATATTTTCGAATAAATCTTTGGGTCTGAAAAATTTACGGTGTTTTTTGCTGAACCCCGCTGTTTTGGTGGGGCTTAGTACCAGATCAACAAAGTTCTCCCAGTCCAGTCTGGCCAAAATTCCACAAGCACATTCCCCAAAATTGCGTCTTACAAGGTACTGATACAAAGACTTATACCAGTCAAACGGGTTTCTAATTGCAGTAGAGACAATATAACCTCTGTCCGGGTTGTTTGAGCTTTGACCGGCTGAAATCAATGATGTCACCTCACTTATACTCTCCTGCCCCAGTGACGATTCTGCATTGCCCAAAGACCTGCACAATAACGCCCGCTTATTTGGGTCACAAATGTCATGCAGACTGAATCTGACTTTCTAGCGTTTTAACTACTTACACCGCTTGTCTTGGGAAACCAAATAAATTGATCGTTTTTTTCGCTGAATGTATAGGCAGAGTTTTCGTTGTTGTTTATCACCGAGTAACCCGGCTTCATGAGGTCCAAAACCTTTTCTTCAGTCACTTGTATCCAATCAAATCTAAATGGCACCCAGGCATGATGATCTGGAAAGGGAGTTTCGGGCTCTTCGCCTCCTGATACCCCCAGGAAATCAGTATCATCGATGACAATAATGTCGTCATACTTCCTGCCTTTCAGGAAGGTCAACTCCTCCAAGAGAACCGTATCGCTGTTAGTGCTGGCAGAATTCTCTGTAGACCCTCCGCAATAATGAGCGTCTAAGAAAACAATCACTGGTTTATGTATGTCATTTAGTATTTCTGGCAGCTTATCTATGGAATCGCCGTGGTGAAGATGAATATTGGAGTTATTCTTGAACTTAATCCGACAGAAACGAAACCATTTTTCTGACAACTCAATACTATGAATAGCCTTGTAGTCATCACATATTAACTCAGTAGTAAATCCCCTATAAGTTCCGGTTTCTACTACGGTGTCATAGGTGTTTTCTTGCAGATTTGATTCTTCCCAAAATTTAGGTTTTAGTAGCTTCATTGGTTAAACCTTTACGCACTACAATCTGGAATTGCCCCTTGCTATTTGTAATCGTACATGAATTCAACATCGTAGATGGTGCGGCGAACGTCGTGATGAATAGACAATGGACGGCGAAACCATTTGGACCATAATCCATCCGATTGAAAAAAGTTTTCACCGGTCTCCGGATTACACCTTATGGTGTTTGGAGCGTAGTGGGAAAAACTGCGTTATCGGACTAATCCACATCCATTGCTTGTGGAAATACAGTATTTAATCGTCTTATACTTCTGCAGCCCGCGGGTTTCTTATTGACTGAAGGAAGTTGACCTTTGCACATTCTTTCGATTTCACCTCATTTTTCGAGTAATGGCGTTACGCTCCACGTGGAGGAGCTGAACAAACGCCTACTGCGCGATGGACATAAGGTCACTTCAATCCCGCTGTCAATTGAAAGGCCCGTGGTTGAGCAACGGTACGGTCAACACCAACATACACATGCTTTTGCGGCTCCCGGCGGCGACTGGTTCGAGCAGAAAATTAGACTGATCGAGGTCGCAATCGATAATTTCCAACGGAATATTGTCGAGCCAATTGATCTGATTCACAGCCATGACTGGCTAGCGGGCCGGGCAGGTACAATGCTGTCACGGCAACTGGGCTGTCCGCACCTTGCGACGATTCACACCCTGACTGAACTGCAGCGCCAGGCAGTTGGATCGCCGGGCATCCTGCCTGCTCATACAGGCCAGATCTGGCTTGAAAAAGAGCTATGCGGCAGTCCGGATGCCATTATCACGGTCAGTCATGACATGGTGCGGAAAATTCATGCCGCGGCACCCGGGCCCGTTCCCAATATCGATGTGATACCCAATGGAATAGCTCTCGGCCCCCACGGAACACCCAATCCGGCGAAATGCAGCGCCCTGCGTCAGAAGCTTGCCACTGGAGATGGGCCAGTTATATTGTTCGTGGGAAGGCTGGCCCCACAAAAAGGTGTGGACCTTCTGCTGGCTTCGAGCTTTGCCGTAAAGAATTCAATACCTGATGCCCGCTGGGCCATTGTCGGGGACCACATTGCGAGCTATATGATGCGGCCGGCCTACGAGCAGGCATTGCAGAATGGTGGCACCCGGGATCATATTCAGTTCCTCGGGGAAGTTCCGCACAAGGATATCGAGTGTTATTACGGAGCGGCGGATTGTCTCGTCGTGCCTTCACTTTTCGAGGGTTGCCCTTATGTTGTGCTGGAAGCCATGAAGACTGGTGTCCCGATCATCGCTTCAGATATTCCGTGTATCCGGGAGATTCTGACCGATCGTGAGACGGCGCTGCTGGTGCCCTGTGACGAGCTCGCAAGTACACACGGCCCGGATGTTAATCTCCTGGCCCAAGCTCAACTTGAGATTCTCAGTAATCCACGTTTTGCAAAAACCCTGGCCTCGGCCGCAGCTAACGCTGTCCGTGATCGGCACCCCCTTGAGCGTCAGCTCGAGCACACCTTCAAAACCTATCGGAAAACCATTGAATCCAGGTCTGAAGCCGCAGATGCCCCTCAACCCGGGTTTGGGGATTTCACGGATAAGATTCGGCCAGGGATAGCCATAACAAGTGAGCAATCCACATGGACGAAACGTCGAAACCCGGACTGACCCGTGGATAATTGCGATCGCTGGGTTGTCACCAGCTGCGATGCCAAATTCTGGCCATGGCTTGCAACATTCGTCGGATCATTGCGGGATGTGGCGGGTTTCACAGGACGTATCGCTATCATCGATTACGGGCTAAGCGGGCAACAACACGAGATACTGGATAGACTGGAGATCGTACGCCTGCAGGCACTGAATTGCCGTATCCAGGTGCTCGACCGTTATCTGACTGTCGCCAGTCACTTTGACCCTTCTATGCCGGCTTTGGTGGCGCACTTTGACGCCGATATCTGGTTTAACCGACCCATAAATGCGCTGTTTTCCAACCATGAACTGCTCTCAGGTCGCCTGGGTGCAACCATTGATGTGTTTAGCTGCGATTACTATTACAGCTGTACATCTTCGGCGAGGCACGCGGAAGTTGATCAACTTCTGGAGGACGTGAAAATCGCGTTTGGCGAACCGCTCCAGGCCGGCATGATCATTGCTGCCCCGTACATGTGGATACGCTTCGTGGCCATTCTGGAGGCTCTTATCGAGGAGGGTTACGCAAAAAACAGCTGGGGCGCGGATGCGCTCGGTCTGAACATGTTTGCTCGCGACCGTCCCGAGTCATTCAGCCTGCTGCCAATCACTTATAATGCACCACCGCTCTGGAAGTTCCAGCGAGAGGGCTTGAATTTGTTCGCCACCGAACCGGGTGGTATGAGGAAGAGTCACCAGGAAGGTCTGCGGGTGCCCATTGCCGCAATACACCGTACCAGTGGGGCACGCTGCTACGAGGACTACGACATAGCCTTGAGTGATCTTCATCCACAGGTAGCTGAACGCTGGGCGCGGAATTTCGGTATCACTGAGCTTCCCTGAAGACAGTTCGAATCAGCGACTCACTTCACCTTCAACGCGTAGTTTAACTCTGGTATTCCACAACCGGTGTAACCCACGACTGCCGCCCAGGTGATCCGATGGAGTTTACGCTTTTCTCACCCACCACATCCCATGCATTTGGGTAGTCGCCATATCCGAGGCCAGCTACGGCGTAATCCTGGCCATTGAACTCGGTCCGGTGGTGATTGAGGTCAAGCGATTTAAGCATTGGCCAGAAGTAGTGCGCAAACTCCGACACGGCTGATGGGCACTTGAGCATGAAGGCACAACGCGAAAGCAGCAGCGTATCGACCAACACCTCCCGGCCCTGCTGTGCAGGTGAACGGTTCGCCAGCCACATCGGATTGCTCGCATCAGTTGATCGCAGGCAGTCGAGGTGTATGAGCCGGTCCTGATAGCGCTGCTCCAGGATATCGATGTACTGGCCTTGATCCGTAGCAACGAAAACCCTGTCAAATCCCTGGTCCAATTTGCGATCCATTGCTTCAATAAAGCGTTCCAGAGGCACGGGCGGAGCATAGCGCATGTCGGTTCCCCTGATATGCACTCCCAGCACACGGTGCCCCTTGAAGTGATGGTCAACTAATGCATCGACCTCAGCCAGAATTGGCTCCTTGACCTTGATATATCCGGCTACGTATCGATGTCCTTTACGCCGCATGGCTGCATACCAGGCATCGGGATCTGCAGGCGGATTATCCCGCCAGTAACCGTAGGTGTAATGAAAGATTGAATCAGGATCAAACTGGCAAAGGTCCATGATCTGTGCATCGGACAGTTGCTGTATGTGCTTGTCGGTCAGTGGGTCATTTGGGTCAGCCAGCATTCGGTCAATGTCTGCCTTGGTGTAACCCGCAACCGGCTCGAAGTAATAGTCCCAAACGTCCTCTCCTGCGACCCTATCGTAAAAGTGGTTGGCGTGGGCACTGTCATAATGGACTACGGGCAAAAACTCGCGCCGTTCGCAGTATTGAATCTGATTAAGCGCGTATTGTACATAGGCAAAAAAACCAGCCCCGTAGTGGCCGATGCGTATCATGTACACACCTTTGTAGGCATCGAGGATATGGCGTTGGGGGGCAAGCTTTGAAGAGGTGAAATCCCTTGCCTGCTCGAACCCCAGTAATTGCACCGAATTGGGGTGTCTGCTCAGTGCCTTGAGTGCCTTGCCGACAAAAGATCGCTGTGTGCCAACGATGGACACGGCCTGGCTGGCAATGCACATTTCAGTCAGAAAACGCAGTGTCGACTCCTCCAGGTACTCCTTTCCAACGACAGACCGCTGCGAACTTTCACTCGCCATAAACTGCTGCCCCTCGCGCAACAAGTTGACATCAAAGCCCTTATCTTGCTCCAGAACCAGGCTCCTGACCCAACACTTTTTTCCGCGTCGCGCCAGGGCATACTCGACCTCGGCGATGGAATCAAATTCATCGCTCATGACGAAAATGGTATCACCGTCCTCCAGTTCGGGAAGCGCTTGCAGATACATTTCGGCGGGATAGTATAGATCCTCGTCCCCGATTTTGTCGCCGCGGCGAACATGAATTGCGTAATAGTCAACCGGTAGTGAGCTGGACGCAATGCATCGCTCAAACTCATTACGAACAAATGCATTGGGTATGAAAATCATCTTCTGACAAAAATCCAGTATCTCGCTAAAACCGGTCAACTTGATGTCTCCCAGCTGCAGTTCTCGGGTGTGGAAAACCTGTAATTGCCTTACCGCCATTCGGTCAGGAGATTGCGGGTGAAATTCGAACCTCACTTTAATTCTTTCAGGGTCGACTTCGCTGGCATTCCGGCAAAAAGGCTCAAACCAGTCTTCCCATCCCTGCTCAATCCGGTAGGCAAAACGTGATGAGTCGATCAGGAGTTGCAGGTCGTTGTCGCAAGCGTAAATCACGGCACGTGCAAGATCGTTGAGTTCAGCGAACAGGCCGCGTGTACTAAGGTGGTAGACTACACAGTCCGGCAGGGTCTCATTGCGTGCCTTGAAAACATCAAGCGCTTTTTTGTGCGGCATCATGGGGTTTAAATTATCCACAAATACGGGCGATACTATCACAGGGATTCGGACCTGTAACCGACCCGTGAAGAGGCCAAAGTTCAAAGGAATTAGAAGACTTGTTGTCCCACTATCCAAATCCGGGAGAGATCGTGTACAAGTGTAACTCTGTTACCCCGCACGCAAGGGCCAAGGTGCCTCAGAGATGATGAAAAAGCCCCTGCTCTACACCCATATCCACTGGCCGGGATTTTCTTCGTGGCACCAGGTGTCGCAGTACATGGAGTGGGAAGTGAGGAAATGTGATCACGGCGATCCGCACGCACCGCCGTTAGGCAACAGAGTCGTGTTTTACACCAACTCAGAATTAGAGCACGCAGTAAAACACAAACCCCGGAAGAAGGTTGCATTCCTGCTGGAAACAAAATTCATCGCCTGGTGGACCTACGATTATGCCGAAGCGCATCTCGATGATTTCGACACGGTTCTGACTTATGACGACGAAATGATCGCCAGGCATCCGGACAAGTGTCAGTTTTTCCCACATGGTGGCTGTTCGGTCCCGCCTGAAGAACGCAAGGTATGGGAAAAGTCCAGGCTGGTTTCGTTCTGGGCTACCAATCGCAAGACTGCGCCTGGACACTATGCCAGACATGAGTTTTGTGAGCTCTACAAGGAGCGGGACAACAACTGGCTTAATCCATACATAAGAGATTTACAAATTGATTGCTACGGTCAGTTACCGGGTAACTATGCGGCCACCATGACGGATTGCCTGCGTGACTACATGTTTCAGGTCGTCATGGAAAACAACATTTCCGACACCTATTTCACCGAAAAACTGATCGACTGTCTGGTAACCGGAACCATCCCGATCTATCGTGGTTCAAGGGGTACCAGCCGGTTTTTCGACCCCGATGGCATTCTTTACTTCAGCACTATGGAAGAACTCGTGGAAATCCTCTCCGGTTTGTCCCCGCAGGACTACATGGACCGGTTGCAGGCAGTGAAGGCAAATTATCACGCCGCCCGGGATTTCGTATTGGCTGAAGACTGGATTTTTAAAAACACCAATCTCTTCGATGTCAATACTCCGTAGCGCTATTCCTGCAGCCACGTGGCTCCCGACCCTCATGGAAAGGAGCGTTCAGACGCCGTGACCCCCAGACCACAGACAGCGGCTGCCGGGAGCTGATATGAATACGCGTGTCGAAATGCCAGAGCGCCATACGTTGAAAAAGACCATGACGTTTGGCAACTACATCTCCATCGGCCTGGGGTCGATTGTGGGCATTGCCTGGGTGATGTACACCGGTCAGTGGTTGCAAGACGGTGGCCCGGTTGGGGCAATGCTGGCTTTCATTCTCTGCGGGTTGCTTTTGCTGCCAATCGGCGCCTGTTACGCGGAGATGACCACCAGTATCCCGGTGGCCGGTGGAGCCCTGGCCTTTGTCTTTAAAGCCTTTGGTACCTTACCCGCCTTTTTGACCGCCTGGGGGCTCGCTTTGCTCTATGTTTCTGTGCCGCCATTTGAAACCATCGCCATTGGCACTTTGATGGAGTCAATACTTCCGGGACTAATAACCGAACCTCTCTACTGGGTAGACGGTTACAAGGTAGGCTGGTCGACCATCATTCCGGGTCTCGTTGCCGGTGCTTTTTTGTTCTGGTTGAATTTCCACGGGGCCAAAAGCTCCGCCCGGTTTCAGCTGTGGACTATATATCTGATGTTTGCATGTGTGCTGGGGTTTACCGCCACGGCATTTATGAACGGTGATGTCTCCAACCTGCTGCCGATGTTTGCCGGCGAAGGCAGCCTATGGGTGGCAGGGTCATCGTCCATTATAGCGGTACTCGTGACTGCACCCTTTTTCATGGCGGGTTGGGACACCATTCCTCAGGCGGCGGAAGAGTCGGGGCTTGACATGAAGCCCAATCAGCTGGGAATAGCCATTTTGTCCAGCATTTCGCTGGGGGCCGTGTTCTATGTCGTGATAATTCTCGCAACAGGGATGAGTGTTTCCTCAGAGCAAATGGGCGAAATCATGGAGAACAAGGATGTGATGCCCACGGCGGAAGTTTTTCGCGTGGCGTTTGGTTTCGAATGGATGACCAAACTTGTTTTGATAACGGCATTGATGGGCTTGCTAACCACGTTAAATGCCGTAATTATCAGTGCTTCTCGCCTGCTGTTTTCATTGGCCCGGGGGGGCATGTTGCCCCATTGGCTGGCGGCAGTACACCCAAGGCACGGGACGCCGGGCAATGCGATTATCATCGTGAGCAGTATTTCGCTGCTTGGGCCTTTTGTGGGTATGGCGGCCCTGGGGCCAATGGTCAACAGCGGCTCATTTGCAGTCACGTTCACCTTATTCATGACAACGCTTTCGGCACTCAAATTGCGCAGTAGCGCCCCGGGTTTAGAGCGTCCCTACCGCACCCATGTCAGCACACTTTTTTTGGCCGTGACAATTGCCTTGATCCTGTTGTCTCTGATGCTGGTTCCACAAAGCCCCGGGCAACTGTCGATGCTGGAATTTGCTTATGTTGGTATTTGGATGTTGCTTGGAGTCACAGGCTACATAATGCGTCTTTCCAGTGGTGATATGTCACCACAAGAGCGCAGTTACATGATATTGGGAGACTATCGAGGTCCGGAGTCGCAAGGGAATCTGAGTTAACGGGGATACGGGGACAAGATGAACCAATGCCGTATGATTATAATGAGGCCGTACTGATTTTTTTCTGACGCTGAGTTTTGTTGAAGGAGAGCACACGTATGAACCAGGAATCGCAGCGGGCAAAGTTGCCTGCAAAAGGTTTGCCAATCGAGGAGATCGACCGTCACCTGGACACGATAGCGGTGGACAAAGTACACGGGCACTGGTGGCGAGCGTTCCGGGGGGAGGACGATGTCCAGGAGGTGGGCTACAAGACCTTCAATCGCTTTATCTCCGACAACGGAATCCTCTCGTTAAGCGCTGGTTACATGAACGATATTCGCCAGGAACTTGTGGACATGTGTGTCGGTTTGATGAATCCCGATACTACGAGTACCGGCAGTGTCACTTCCGGCGGTTCAGAAAGCGTTTACAGCGCATTACACGCAATGCGGGAGTGGGCAAAGGATAATCGCCCGGAAGTGAAGGAACCAACCGTCGTTGCACCGGCCAACGCCCACCCGTCCTTTTCCAAGGGCTGTCATTACTTCGGTTTGCATATGTTGCGGGTGCCATTGGGGCCTGATTACCGTGTCGATCTGGACGCAATGCGTGCGGCGATCACCGCTGACACCGTGTGCCTGGTGGGTTCTGCTCCAAACTGGTACCAGGCGTTTATCGATCCAATTGAAGATATCGCTGCAATGGCGGTGGAACACGGCGCGTGGATGCACGTGGACGCCTGTGTAGGTGGTTACATGCTGCCCTTCCTTGAGAAACTCGGCCACCCGGTGCCGCTTTGGGATTTTCGCGTACCGGGTGTGCAGTCGATATCCGCAGATCTGCACAAACTTGGCTATTGCCCAAAACCCTGCTCAACCATTCTCTGGCGTGACGAAGCCTTTCTTGATTACCACAATATCCTGGTAACCGATGTCAGTGGCGGAAGTTACCGGACCGAAGGGTTTCTCGGTTCGCGGCCGGCGGGTTCCTATTTCGCTGCCTGGGCGGTATTGAAGTATTTGGGCGAATCCGGCTATCTGAACATGACGCGTAAACTGGTGGCCAACGTCGAAAAACTGACACACGGCATAAATGCCCTGGAAGGACTGGAGGTCTGGCCCGGCGATGTGCCCACACCATTGTCGTTCAGCTCGGAAGTGGCGCCGATTGATTTGGTCATGGGTGGTATGACCAAACGGTATTCCTGGATGATGCTCGGTGTAGACCAACCACCCAGGATCGTATTGCCGGTCGATGTTGCCGCCAATGATGCCGTCATCGAACCTTATCTCGCGGACCTCGGAAAGGTCGTAGACGGCGTATTGAGTGGTAAGATTACCGACTCAGTGCCATTGCGTTACGGTTGATAGCAAGCCTTTTCGAGGCTTGATTCAGGCAGATTTTTTCGATCGCCAGACAAACAAATTAGCTTTGATACTTCAGGCCCATGCTGAAGAACAGCCATACACGTGTAACCGAAATCTGAACCTCTCCGTCAAACCCCTCATAGACATGCAAATTAAAGGAGCAAGACAAGATGGATGATTCTGGAATGGCGTGGGCAGTTTTTGGCTCGATGTTTATCTTCGTTTTTATTCTGCTGGGAATCCTGGCCGATAGGCAGAGGCAAAAAGGCAAGCTGGCCAAGCGGGAAATGTTGCAAAAAGAAAGATTTATGGCCATGGAAAAGGGCCTGCCACTACCTGATTGGGATGCTACCATGCTTGATGATGACGGTAACATAGTGGGTAGTGCCGAAGCCCACCAAAGGCGTAAGGAATGGTTTCAGATGGTTTCATTGTCTGTTGGTCTGGTGCTTTCATTTGCCGGGATCGGCATGCTGCTGGCATTTCACTTCAACAGTGATTTTCATGATATTAGTGCCATTGGAGCGATACCCCTGATGGCCGGAGTCGGGCTACTCCTGTTTTACTTCCTGACGCGGCAATCCAGGGCCTGAAGTAGCGATGAGCGCAACAACACTCGGGTTGCAAGCGAATGGCATTGTTACCATGCTGCTGAATCAAATGGCGGTAACGCATGACCACGAAACTGCGAGCACGTCTGGGGATACAACTGGTGGAGATATCTGGTCTGACGAAGCCCTGCTTGACGCCATTGTTAAACGGGGCAGTCAGCATCATTTCGGTACGCTGCTGGCCCGTTACAAGCTTAAAATTTATCACATCGCACTTTCCGTGCTCGGTCCCTCACAGCAGGCCCAGGCAGAAGATGTCACCCAGGAAATATTTATCAAGCTGTATCATCGGCTGGAATCATTTCGGGGTGATTGCCGGTTTTCCACCTGGCTGTACCGGATGGCGGTCAACACCTCGATTGATTATCAACGCAAAAACAAAAAGTTTGACGCGGTGGATATCCATCAAATTGCCGAACAGGCTGCGGAGGGTACTGCTGAATCGAATGTTGAAACAATGGATATGTCAGTTCATGTCAAGCAGTCTATTGAAACCTTGACTCAGTCTCAGCGGATGATGGTTTATCTTGTTTATTGGCTGGGATTGAAAGTACGTGAAGTTGCCGAGGTCATGGATTGTCCTGAAGGTACCGTCAAAGTCTATCTTGCACGTGCCAAGAAGCTGCTCGCGATTCAACTGGAAGACTATATAAATGAATAATTCAAAGCCCACCGCCCCAGATACCTTAAACCCCGCTGTTGACCAGAGACTGGATCAGTTACTGAAACAGTCGTTTGAGCCTGGCAAACCATTATCGCTGGAGTTCGATTCAAAGCTAATGTCTTCTATCCGACACCAGGTACCAAAGGCCCGTAACGGGCGTGGGGTACTGATTGTGATGTTGTTGTACTGGGCTGCCGCAAGCTTGACAGGAGCCTGGTTCTTGCTTGGCGACTCACCTACTGGTGCCGGCGAGAGTGCCAGTAATATCAAGCTTCTGCTGCCGTTATTCGGCCTTATCGCTGCGGGCCTTCTATTTGTGGTTCACCAGGCAAAATTGAGGTTAAGTGACCTGTTCCTGCAAACCATTCGATAGTAAGCCGAGTTGCGAATAGCGGCAAGCTACCGGCTCAACCTGGCTTTTTAACCAGTACTCGAAAGGGCCACTGTACGCTATTGACATTAATGGTGGGCCGTGTAGGAATCGAAGCTTACTGTGCATAACAATGCATAACTGATTCACGCAAAACTCACGCACTGCACTGGTGGGGAAGATTCAACTTTGACACTGCAACCTGCAGTGAATGCGACGGGATTTAACTTGCCAACGCACTGAAATCTGGAATTTCGGAGCGATGGGAACCAGAGCTTGGTATTATTCTGAAAGAAACGGGGACAAAAACTGGATTGTCAGGTTACTGCATGCCGCTTGGTTTCTGAAAAATAGCTTTTATTCGTCTTCGTATAGACGCCCCCTATGTCAACCTGAATATTGCATTCTGATCGCAGAGCGGGTTTGACCGTGGACTAACATCCTCGTATTCGCGTGCTGGTTAACGCATTAAGATTTGTCCGTTTTGGGGTTACCACAAC
>JAJFLB010000057.1 GCA_021772915.1 Gammaproteobacteria bacterium
CACTCGTCAGCGCCAAGGTCACCCCGAAGGGATCCCAGCGGCCTGTTACCGTTCGACTTGCATGTGTTAAGCATGCCGCCAGCGTTCAATCTGAGCCAGGATCAAACTCTTCAGTTTAAAGTTTTCGATTTCAGACCAAAGACAAAACCCGAAGGTCTATCTAAAGTCGTCCATCTAATGCTTCTAGCTGAAAGCTGAACCTTGCTCCCGATTACATTTATTAAATCAGGGCATGGTCGCTCTCTTTTCATGGCTTTACCCATGACGCGAGCGCCCACACAAGTTACCTGTTCATTGTTAAAGAACCTTTTCTCACCAACCGCATTTCGCAGATCGGTGCAGCACAAACACACTGCGACGATTCCTTTCGGTCTTCGCCGCACCGGCAGACTCTTAGAAAAGAATCTCCACCCCGGTGCTGGAGCGGGCCCGCCATTATAAATGTTAACCCAAAATCCAGTCAACATTTTTCCACCAGTTTCTCCCGTTTCCAGGCACCCGGTGGTGTCAGGCGAACGCGCATTATAGGGCGAGGTTGTTGGGTGTCAACCGTTAACGTGAAAAAAAACGCAATTAGTTTTTCAAGTCATTCAACCTGGCTTGCAACATTCCTGTCTCGAGACGACCGCATCCACCCACAGAAACCCGGTTTTCGAGGCTTGCCGCTATACCGTCGACACCGGTTTCCTGTACTTGTGCAGCCGCTTTTTTGTAAGCCTTCCGGAACGGCACACCAGTGCGAGCCAAGTCCTGAGCACGGTCCGTTGCCAGCATTTCGGGGGTAATGGATGCCTGCATCCGCTCCTTACACCAGCTAAAACCACCAAGCAATTCAGTTAAAACCAGAAGTGCTTGCAAACCCTTGTCAAAAGCCCGTATTAACGGCGGTTTAGTTGCTTGTAAATCCCGTTGGTAACCGGACGGCAGGGACAACACTGCGGCGAGCTCAGTTTGGGCGCCCTGTACAACCGCATGCACAGCACGCAGCAGCTCTACAGTATCCGGGTTATTCTTATTAGGCATTATGCTCGACCCGGTACAGAACTGTTCCGGCAGCTTTACAAAACCAAATTCACGCGTGGTAAACAGGCTGAAATCCCAGGCTAACCGCCGCAAGTCGAGTGTACAGGCAGACAAAACAGACAGGGCCTGTAGTTCGATCTTGCCGCGGGCGTTTTGTGCATACTGTGGGTTTACCACCAGACGCGAAAACCCCAACTCATTGGCAACCTCGTAGCGGGGTAAATCCAGATTTACTCCAAAGCCCGACGCTGTGCCCAGAGGTGAAGCATCAAGCCATTTTGTGGTCAGCATCGCAAGTTCGGCATTGTCGATAAACGCCTCGGCATGACCCGTCAGCCAAAGACCGGCAGAAGATGGCATGGCCGCCTGTAAATGGGTGTAGCCGGACAAGGGTAAATCAGCCTCTGTTTTTACCCTCTCCAGAAGCAAAGTCGCAATATCAGTGCAGCATTGTTGCAACTTTCTCAATCGGTCACGCATGTACAGACGCAGGGCTACAGCAACCTGGTCATTGCGGCTGCGTCCGGTATGTATCTTGCCGCCAACATCACCAAGCATCTCGGTCAACCACGATTCGATAGCAGAATGACCGTCCTCATAGCGGCTGTCTAACACCTTTGTGCCTGCACAAAAATCGCTTTCAATACGCTCCAGCCCCCCAAGCAGGCTGGTGGCTTCTTCGTCGCTCAGAATGTTTATTTGCCGTAAGCCGTTGACATGCGCGGCACTGGCCTGAATATCGAATAGCAGCAGTTCCTTATCCAGCTCAATGTCCTCACCGGCGAGGAACGCCATGATCGCTGCGGATGTACTCTCGCCTTTGCCTTCTTTTTTCCAGATCAGATCTTTCACGAACTCACTCCCAAATGTTCATCCAGTCCTAGTGCCAGATTCAGGTTTTGCACCGCCTGCGATGCCGCTCCCTTGAGCAGATTGTCCAGCACCACGACCAGGGCTCCTCGCGCCGGGTGACGAGCATCGACACTGAATCCACCGATGTGGATATCAGGTGTATTTTGTACATCACTGACTTGCGGAATTCCCTTGTCTACCCTGACCCTTGCCTCATCGGCATACCTCAGCCGATAGATCTCCTCCAGTTCAGTCGGTGTAGTCGCGTGGTCCAACTCAAACCCTATGGTGAGTGAAATACCACGGAAAAATGCAGCCACATGCGGCATGAACCTGACCTCGGTATCCAGGTGGTGGGAGATTTCTCTTTCATGCATGTGTCCGTTCAGGGCATAGGGGACCAGGTTGTCCCTGAGTAGCTCTGGGTCATTACGTGGAGACGGCGATTTGCCGGCGCCACTGAATCCGGAAACACCAAACACAACCGGAGATGAAACGAGCCTGCTTTGTAACGGCAGCAGTCCAAGCTGTGCACCGGTCGCATAACAACCCGGATTCGCAATCAGATGAGCACTGTTGATACGCTCACGGTTTCGTTCAGGCAGTCCATATGTCCAATTTGGATCAAAACGATAGTCGGCGCTGAAATCCAGTATCAGGCATTCAGGGTACGCTTGGCCGATGTATTCAACCCAGTTAACTGCCAATCCATCGGGCATGGCCAGCACCCAGGCGTCTGCAGGACAAGCATGTACGTCCTCTGGCTCCAACTGCGTGAAGATTCTGCCGTCATCTGGCCAGCCACCGCAACTGGCGGAAATCAGTTCCCCGGCGTGGCTGCGCGAACTGGCCAGGCCCAATTCGATATCAGGATGTCCGGCAATAAGGCGCAATAATTCAGCGCCGGTGTGACCACGCCCGCCAACCAGGTTTATTCGCCGCCCGGCACTCACGCTGGAGTCCAACCCGAGTCTCGTGAGAGCGCACTGACTAAGCAGCGCTCCCGCTGCGGGGCGTCCTCAATGCCGCTGGTGAAAACCACCCAGAGATCAGACCGGTTGCTACTGTCCGCTTGCTGGAAGTACCAGGGCGTGATGGGATTCGTGTTGCGTGAACGCCAATAAAAAGCTGGGAAACGGGCCTTGATGACCTGCCACATGGCCGCACCAAGACCTTCGCCCTGGGCTTCGGAAGTGACACTGAATTTATCCAGGTAGGGCAGACCATCAACACCTCTGACTATCACCGCGGCTGCCCGGCCTGTTTCCGACAATAAGACCAGCGGGTCGTCCAGATGTTTGAACCAGTCGTCCTGCAAAGATCTTGCAAACGATTCCTCTACGAGCTTCCTGACCCGACCCAGAGTATTGGCATCAGGATTGTGAAACACCTCGATTGCCTCACCTTTCCTGACCAGGGTACCCGCCCCCCGGTAGGTAAACAGTTCCCGGGTTAGTTGCGAGGCAGATGTAATGGATACCGACGTTTTGTCCGGCAGCCGCTGTAGCATCTCGTTGATCTGCTGCAACTTCAGTCGCATACCGGAGTGCACCCACGGTTGCTGCATCAATGTTGCGTAATCATTACTCAGACTCACGGCTGAAATCACCCGTCCCTGGCGATCCAGCAAGCCGCCGGTGGGTGATAGAAAAATTACTTTATGTGGCCGCAGGGTCCACACCAACTCTCGTGTGGCCACGTCGGCATTGATGTTGAGTACCTGACCGGAAGAAGACTCACCCAGACAGGTCAGTACTGGAACGGCACCACTGCGCACAGCGCTTTCGACGGCGTGCAACTCCACCTGCTCAACCTGGCCGACAAGACCCAGACGCTGTGTGTCAAGATGGCTGCACAGGAATACGCCGTGCTGAATACTCCTGGCCCGGACACCCCTGGCTTCCAGTCCTTCTACCAGCGACAGGTTCTCCCGATAGATCAACGGTCGTGCCACCGACATGACGGCTTTGGTGGTCACACGCAGGCCGTCACAACGTTGCGTTTCGATATCGGCATCTGCCAGCGCCTTATCGAGCTGCGGACCCGCACCGTGCAGGACCACCGGAATCAAGCCGAGGCGATGAAGAAATGCCAGGGCTGAGGTCAACTCGTCAAGGTGATCACGGAGTATGCCACCACCCACTTTGACCACAGCAAACCGCGCCTGGCTGGCGCTGGAAAATTCTTTCAGGTATTGCCTGGCTTCCTTGCTGGAGCCAAGCTGTTCGAGCAATTCATGGACAACCTGGCGGATTTCAGTCATGGCTTTGCACCAACCGTTTGTAAATCTTCAACGCGAGCTCCAATTGCGCAATGTCAACCCATTCATCCAGTACGTGTGCTTGCGCGATATTGCCGGGCCCGAGAACAATGGCCGGTATTGAGGCCTTGGCAAACAGCGACGCTTCGGTCCAGAAGTTTACGGCGGGTCCGGCTTTCAGTCTTTTCTTTGCAACAAAGGCTTCCGCCCTTGAGTTATCCATACCAGCGGTTGGTAATGGCGGGCCGGAAAATGGCACTTGCCATTTTGCTGCAGCACCGTTTTGGAGACCGGTCATAATTTTCAGGATCTCTTCATTGCTATCACCGGGTGACAGACGGGAACTCCAGGTCAGCTTTGCCTGGTCGGCGATCACATTTGACTTGATACCACCGCGTACTTCACCCAAATTGAAACATACTGAACGGCCTTTGCTCTCAAGTTGCCCTGCTTTATCAACCGCAACGGTCACCCAGGCCGACAATTTGTGCAAGGCGTTGTCAACCAGTGCACGGGGTTCAGAAGAGTGCCCGGCCCGGCCCAAAAATTCACCCTTCACAGACAGGTATCCGGAATGCCTCAATACCGCCAGACACCCGGTAGGCTCAGCCACGACAACCTGGCTAAAAGTCCGGGCGCGGTCAGTTTGGACAAACTCGGACACACAGCAACCGCTGGCGCCTTCTTCATCGGTGGTGAACAACATCGCCATGGGATCATCGGTCGTGCTTGCCAGTTCAAGCAGACAGGCGGCCGCGCCTTTGATATCACAACTACCGCGGCCGTACACTCTGTTGCCGTCCTGCGTCATCTCGAGTGCGGGAAAGCGTCCGCCCGCGATCACCGGCACAGTGTCGAGGTGAACATTGAACAACAGCGACGGATTACCACGAACCGCCAGCATACTGATCCTTCCCATCCCGTGATCAGTCATTTCGAATACAAAAGCCGGCCCCAGTACTTCTTTGATCCATTTGAATATGGCCGCGTCAGCAACCAGTTTGCGGGGTGGGTTTTGCGTATCAAAAGCCACCAGGCGTTCGAGATAGCGAAGTACTTTCACCGGGACTGCCTCCGCACACGTGTGGCAGTTGTGGAGCTCTGGCCAAGCAATTTGATAAACCCTTCTGCTTCGACCGACGACCAGTTGCAGTGTTGCGCATAGACTGCCTCTGGGTCCTGCACGATGAAGTCAGATTCAACTGTCACCGCGTGCAGGGAGCCACCTGTCGTTTCAAGTGTCACCGAACCGGTGACGTGTGACTGTGAGCTGGCAAGGTAAGCCTCGAGATCGAGCTTGTGAGGATCGTAAAAGAAACCGGTGTAAACCAATTCCGCCCAACGCTGGGCGACCTGGTGACGGAACTGGTTCTGCAGACGTGTATTGACACAATCTTCGAGTGCCTGGTGAGCCACAAACAATGCATCGATCGCTGGACATTCAAACACAATTCTGCCCTTCAGGCCGATGCTGACATCACCCGTATAAATGTGTCGTCCTATACCATAGCTTCCGAATTTCCTGTTCAGCTGTCGTACCATCTCCGGCCCGGCCATGTCTTCGGCATCGATTGCAACTGCCTTACCCTTTGCAAAATGGATGACAAGCCGCAGTGGCTGCTCCGGCCATTCATCTCTTGGCCGGACCAACTGCCAGGTATCCGCCCCGGGCACTTCGAACTGGTCGATTTCACTACCGGATATGGTCACACCCAGCAGGTTTTCGTTGATGGAATACTTGCTCGTCAATCCGGTGACCTCTATACCGGCATCTGCAAGCAACTCGATCTCGATATCCCGGATATTGCCAGATTGCTTTTGGAGGTCTCTTACCGGTGCATGAATTTCATATTCACCCAGACTCCGCACGGTCTGGTCGAAACGCAACTGATCATTACCCATACCGGTGCAACCATGGGCAAAATGCCGTGTGCCAAGCTCCTTACATAGCTGCAGGCAGAGCCCTACAATCAGGTAGCGATCAGAACACAGCATCGGATACTCGCCCAGCACCCTGGACCGACTCCAAACCAGCGGTACAACAAACTCATCCCAAATTGCCTGGCTCGCATCAAGCTGATGATGTTTAGTTGCACCCAGAGATAGCGCACGCGCCTCGATCCAACGCAGCTCATCCGGTTCAATTCCCCCGGTATCAACAAATACGCTGTGTACCTCATATCCCTGCCGGCACAACTCCAGCACACAATAGCTGGTGTCCAGGCCCCCGGAAAACGCGAGCACAATGGGCGTGAGGTGATTTGCGGCAGTAGTTTCGGAACTCATTGGTCTGCTCCCAGCAATTCCATCATCAGGGCTTTTTGCACATGGAGGCGGTTCTCTGCCTCATCCAACGCCAGGCAATACGGTGCATCCATCACGCCATCGGTGGCCTTGATGTTCCGACGCAGGGGAAGACAATGACTGAACAAACCGCTATTGGTCAGCCCCATTTTCTCCTCATCAACAATGAAATGACGATATTGCTTGCGCTGTTCATATTCCTCTTCCGGCTTGCCGTAATACGGCAATGCACCCCAGCTCTTGGCGTAGACAAAATCTGCACTGGTATAAGCGGCCTCAATATCGTGGCTGATTTTCAAAGATCCACCATTGGCCTCAGCATTGGCCTTGGCGGCTCCCATAAATTGAGGGTCCAGCAGGTATTCCGGTTGAGGGCAAAGCAATGTCACATCCATACCGAATTTGGTACCCATCATCAAGGCAGAGTTGGCAACAGCCGTATTCAAGGGCCGGGGGTGCCAGGTCCATGTCAGCACCATTTTGCGTTTGGCCACGGCGCCCATCCTTTCCTGTAAGGTCATCATCATGGCCAACTCCTGGCAGGGGTGCACGATGGTTTCCATGTTGATCACCGGCACCGCTGAATGCCGGGCCAGCGCTTTGATCAGACTGTCCTCGCGATCCTTTGACCAGTCGACGAATCCCGGAAATGCCCGTAAGGCTATGAGATCACAGTAACGCGACAGTACGCCGGCCGCTTCAGCAATGTGCTCCTCGGCCTCACCGTCCATGACTGCACCAGGCATAAACTCAAGACCCCAGGCGTCTTTGCCCGGCTGTAGCACGATCGCAATGCCACCAAGTTGCTGCATGCCCAATTCAAATGAAGTCCTGGTGCGCATGGAAGGATTCAGGAACAACAGGGCGACCGAGCGCCCTTTAAGGCTGGCATTCATCGGTCTTTGTTTCAACTCCCCGGCCAACTGCAACAAGCGCTCCAGATCTTTGCGACTCCAATCGTCGGTGGACAAAAAATGTTTCACTTCAATACCTCCATTATCCTGGCACCTTCAAACGGTGCCACTGCTTGGGCAATAACCACTGGCCCATACAAAAAAACCCAGCCGTTGGCTGGGTTTTTATTTGATTCTTGTGTCTTTTTCAGAGGCACACGGCAGCCCAGCCCAATTGGTGAAAACCTGGACGTCGCAGTCTGCGAATGTAACCGTGGCCGGTTTGTGATTTGCTTGTCAGCATCAAATTCTCTGTATCACCCTGAAAGACCTGTTCAATCAGAGTGATTGAATCTAAGGCTTTCAGCGAGATATTGCAACTGGAAATTTGAGAACAAAATTTCCAAGTGGTCCGAAGGTGTCTCGCATTCTCAACCGGGGAGAGCCGTAACGGGTATTTACTTCCGTGACCCGCCATGAACCCATGGCCCCACGTCTAACGCACGACAGGCTGTGATCTGAGTGTAACCTTGATCCAGCACTAAACAGCCGGTTCCCCCTTGAACTCCGGTGCAAGGCTACGTCGATTTTGTGTCATTGAACACCCCTTTTGCAGTGGCGATGTTACCACCCTTGTTGGTGTCCGGATTTATTAGACCACTACACACGGCAGGTCCCGAAGGGGGATGCTGCACTCCCACGGCGGCATATCGGCCCCGAGTTTCCAATCTTTGATTCCCCTGCTCAGCTTCCGTCATGCCTATAATGGACTGAACATTTTCGGAACCTTGTCCCATGCATCGTTGGTTAGTCCTTCCAGGGATTTTACTGTCCCTGGCCTTATACGCACTGTTGTCTGCTTCCGGCTGGGTTTTTGCGCCGGCCGCTACAGCTGCAATAACGTTACTGTGTGCGCTGTGGTGGATTTTTGAACCGATTCCGATTCCCTTCACGTCCATGATTCCATTGGCCCTATTCCCCCTGTTCGGTATATTGACACCCACACAAGTGGCACAGGCCTATGGCAGTCCACTGATATTGTTGTTGCTGGGTGGTTTCATGATTTCTACGGCCATGTCCGATTCAGGCGCCCATCGACGCATTGCGCTATATATGGTCAACCTTTTCGGTGGCGGTAGCGCACGTGGCCTGGTGCTCGGGTTCATGGCCGCATCCGCCTTGCTCAGTATGTGGATATCCAATACTGCGACCACGTTAATGCTGTTACCCGTTGCCCTCGCTGTGCTGGAACGCGCGGATCGTCAACTGGCGATACCACTTCTATTGGGTATCGCCTATGCCGCCAGTATCGGCGGGCTTGGTACACCCATCGGCACAACACCCAACTTGATTTTTATGCAGGTCTACAGCGACCTGATTGGCCAAACCCCCAGCTTTCCTGAGTGGATGAGTTGGGGACTACCTGTGGTTGTGTTAATGGTCCCAATCTCAGGTCTGTGGCTTACCCGGGGTGTGAGGCTGTCCCGCAGTGTTGATCTGCCATCGGTTGGCCAATGGATGACGGCAGAAAAACGCGTAATGTCATTATTTGGCCTCACCGCAATCATGTGGATAACCCGCCAGGCGCCTTTTGGCGGCTGGAGTCACTGGCTGGGTTTGCCGGGTGCCAACGATGCATCTG
Source organism: Gammaproteobacteria bacterium (assembly GCA_021772915.1). Taxonomy (GTDB): domain Bacteria; phylum Pseudomonadota; class Gammaproteobacteria; order Xanthomonadales; family SZUA-36; genus SZUA-36. The sequence goes on from JAJFLB010000057.1 coordinate 8,975, forward strand.
TCGCCTTGATCGCGGTCATCATCATGGCACTGACACCCGGTGGTAATGGCGGTCAACTACTCAAATGGGAATCCGCCAGGAAGATTCCATGGGGGGTGTTGATACTGTTTGGTGGTGGGATTACGCTTGCCAGTGCCTTCATGCAAAGTGGCCTCGCCGAAATTGTCGCCGGTCAGCTTGCGGGACTCGCCGAACTACCTGTTTGGCTGATGATCCTGTTGATAAGCCTGGCGGTCACATTCATGACAGAGGTCACCAGCAATACCGCAACGGCCAGCCTGCTAATGCCATTACTCGCAGCCGTTTCGATGAGTTCAGGAATTGATCCATTTGTGCTGATGATCCCCGCGGCACTGAGCGCCAGTTGTGCGTTTATGTTGCCGGTCGCGACCGCACCCAACGCCGTCATATACGGTAGCGGGCTATTGTCGGTGAGGGACATGGCAAAAGCCGGCCTGGTGTTGAATCTGATTGGCGCATTGGTGATCTCGTTTGTCAGCTATGTGTTGCTGAGCTGATTAGGGGCCGTTCTCACACACCAGACTGGTGTGTGAGAACG
>JAJFLB010000058.1 GCA_021772915.1 Gammaproteobacteria bacterium
ACCGATGTCTTTGAATCAGCTTGCCAGTGCATTACGTGTGGTACGGAATGCAACAGAGTCAGAGAAGCTGTACCGGGAAGCACTCCGGATGGAGCCAAATTTTAGTTTGGCAAAAGTGAACCTGGCAACCGTGCAGGTTGAGCTGCAGAATTTTGAGGAAGCCAGAAAACTACTTGCAAGCCTGGAAGACTTGCCACTTTCCCCCGCCGAACGGGAGGAGGTAACTTCCACGAGTGTTGCTCTGGAGTTGTATTTTCATGTCCAGCCTGGCCTGGAGTTGGCGCGACACGGAGGAGGTCTCGAATCGTTGCACCAGTTGCTATCGAATGCTCCTGAAAGTCTATTAAATGTAGATGGGGAGACCTTGGATAACATTCGTCGCTACGCAGAGTCGGCCCGTGAACTGTCACTTTCCACCGAACCAGTTAGTGTTCCACTACCCGAAGATTGGCCGCTTATCGAAGCGCTGTTCATGATCCCACTGGTGGAGACGGTCGCCGAATATCGCAGGGCCAAAAGTAATCTGGCTTCGAATAGTAATCTGACGGGTGAATTGCTGGTATCGGCCAACATGGAGGCAGTTGTGAATGCCGCACGCTTGGCTGGCGACGTATTGCAAGACCCGATAATGGCGGATATGCACCTACGTCACTGGCACGCACTGGCTACAAATGGCATCTCAAACATGATACCGGGACAATTCAAAATGACCAGTAATGTGGTGCTTGGAAGTAATGTGAAACGTACCGGACCGCATTTGGTGGCAGGGACTGTACGGAGCTACTTTGGTGAGATTTACAAGGATCTTCCTCCCGGGTTGGCCAGGGGTCTGGTCTCATTGATGGCTATCGCGGATATACATGCCTTTGAAGACGGAAATGGACGAGTAGTGCAGACCTTGTTGAACCGTGAGCTGGAATGGGCGGGACAAATGCCGGTTCTTCTGGACCGGGACCTTGGGTTTGGTGGTCAATTGACCAAGGCAATCAGAGCGGTACGCCGAAACAATGGAGATATCTCTGGTCTGATTCCCGTAATCCGCAAGGGACAAAAGTTAGCGCGGGAATTCTGTGCAGAATTGACCGGGTCTTGAAAACACTCATTTCGGTCTGATGCGATTGCCAGGGAGGATGCCAAAGTGAAGGAGCTCGTGATATTTGGGGCCTGGTATTTCAGTCGTGTGGTTGCAGAGGTGGCAGAAGCAACTGGCTGGAAAGTATTGGGCTATGTAGACCCCGAGCCACCAGAAAATGTAACAGGCTTGAAAACCCTACCTGATGAGGCCGCAGTTTTTGTTGGCCTAGGCGACAATTCGCTCAGGGATGTGATCAGTTCGTTGTTGGTGAAGCGTGGCCGGAATATTGCCACCATTGTCCATCCAAACGCATGTATCAGTCCCAGCTCGACAATTGGCCCAGGTTCATTTATTGCTGAGTTGGCGGTAGTGCGCACAGGTACGACTCTCGGTAAGGGCGTTATACTCCAGTCGGGAAGCGTTGTTAGCCATGATTGTCAGGTTGGGTCATTCGCGTCATTCGGCCCAAACGCCGCCACCGCCAGCAGAGTACAAGTCGGGCGGCGAACACTGGTAGGTGTTGGCGCAAGCATTGCACCAGGGATGTCGATCGGTGACGATTGCACTGTTGCAGCCGGTGCTGCCGTGTATAAAAACGCTGACAACAAAACAACAATAATTGGAAATCCGGCAACAGCCACGCCCAGTCCCCACAGAGAAACGAAGCAATCAAACTGGAAGTTAAATACTACCTGGTAAGGAAGACCGGTAAGTGAATTCAGTGCAGGCACACAATTGGCTTAGCTCCATGCAGCAAGGCTCACAAGAATTCAAACAAGGAAAACTAAGCGCTGCAGTCCGTTGTTTTGACGCGGCTACAAAATCGCTCCCGTCACGGGTTGAAGGATGGCTCAACCTGGGTATAGTGCAAGTGAAAAACGGGGCCCCAGAGCCCGGGTTGATCTCGCTTGAAATAGCAATAGGGTTGAACCCGGGTATCATGCTGGCCCACATGGCAGTCGGTGATGCGCATCGGCAACTCCTAAACTGGCCAGAAGCAACCGCGGCTTACCAGCGTGCAGTCAACCTGCAACGAACACCCATGTCATTGAATCAACTGGCCGGTGCATTACGTGTGGCAAGAAGCGCGACAGATGCAGAAAAGCTGTACCGAGAGGCGCTTCAAATGGAACCGGGCTTTGGTCTGGCGAAAGTAAATCTGGCGACCGTACAGGTAGAGTTGCAAAAGTTCGAGGAAGCGAGAGCATTACTTTCGGACCTCGATCGCCGACGACTCTCCCGGTCGGAACGCGATGAAGCAGCAGGTACAAACCTTGCCTTGGATTTGTATTTTCATGTCCAGCCTGGTCTGGAACCACTCATGAAATATGGGGACTTCAAGCCTCTGTCCCAGGTGTTATGCGAGGTCCCGGACAGTATGCTGAAAACGGATCCAGAGATTCTGGATGGCATTCGTCGTTATGCCAGGTCAGCCAGCAGGTTGCCACTGTCTGAAGAAACCAGCAGCATGCCGCTACCCGAAGATTGGCCACTTATTGAAGGTTTGTTTATGATCCCGTTGGTGGACGGTGTGGCTGAGTATCGGCAGGTCAGGAATAATCTGGCTGCTGAAACCGGACCAACGGGTGACCTGCTGGAATCCGTCAATATGGATGCGGTCGTACGTGCTGCACGTGCCGCTGGTGATGTATTACAAGACCCAATAACTGCAGAGATGCATTTGCGGCACTGGTACGCGTTGGCGCTGAACAATGTTCCAAATACGACCCCTGGCCATTTCAAAATGACACGCAATATGGTGCATAAAAGCGTGATGGAATATGCCCAGCCGCATTTGGTGACCGGTAGCCTGCGGAGCTTCTTCAGTAACACTTACAAAGAAGTTTCTCCCGGGTTGCCCAGAGGGTTGGTTGCATTCATGGCCATCATTGATATACACCCCTTTGAGGATGCGAATGGACGCTTGGGCTTGTCCTTGCTGAATCGTGAATTGGAGTGGGCCGGACAGATGCCGGTGCTATTCACCCGGAAACTCGGATTTGGCGCCCAACTGAGCGCCGCGATCAAGGCGGTACGTCAGAACAATGGAGATGTTGCAGAGCTGATTCCGGTAATCCGCAAAGGTCAACAGTTCGCTCGGGATTTCTGTACGGAATTGGCTCAGACTTGAGCAGGCGGGTTACTTGCCGACTTCGCACCGATTGACTCCGGCAGTAAGGCTGCCACGACATTCCTTCCCTCAGATGCCAGTACATTAAATGTGCGGCAGGCAGCGTCAGTAGTCATCACTTCTACCCCGATGTTGCGGCGCAGGAAAAGCATTTGGATGGCGGGAGGAAGAAACTTCTGGGTCTTTCCACAGCCAATCAATACGACCTCTGGCTGAAGTTCAAAAATAATCTGCAGCTTATCTTCGTCGATATCGCTGATGGTTCCCACGGGCCACGTGGGCACTATTTGTTGCGTCGATAGCACGAAGGGGCCCGTATAATATTCATCCTGTACGCGGATTCCGTCGGCATTGATGGAACGAACAAAAAGGTGTCCTTGTGGAATCTCCAGACTGAGGTCCATGCGTCGATTCAGCCTGGGTTGATGGCTGGATTGTCAGGGTTTTTGCGGTAATAGCAAGCGACCTGCCCGATGGTATGTAACAGCTCTGCCTTGCACTGATCGGCTATACTGTCGGCCCAGACTTTGCGTGTCTCTCGGTCACCTCGAAGCTTGACCTTGATCAGCTCATGGTCGTTTAGTGCCCGTTCGATTTCGGCAGTTACGGTTTCACTGAGACCTTTGCCGGCAACCGTAACCAGCGGCTTGAGGTGGTGGGTCAATCCACGCAGATGTCTTTTCTGTGATGCTGACAATGCCATCAAGATACTCCTACTATGGCAAGCTGCTAGTGTACCAGTCTAACAGCAGGATGAACTTAAGGGATGGCGAAAAGCAAAAGTAGTCGGCGTTGGTTAGCCGAGCATTTCGATGACCAGTACGTCAAGGCGGCCCAGCAACAGGGTTTGCGCTCACGGGCTGCGTTTAAACTGATGGAGTTGAACGACAAGCACCTGTTATTGGGTGCTGACATGCGGGTTGTTGATCTGGGCTCGTCACCAGGAAGTTGGTCACAGGTAGTACAGCGGTCAGTGGGTCACAATGGGCAAGTCATTGCACTGGATATCTTAGCCATGGAGCCATTGAGCGGTGTTTCCTTTATCCAGGGGGATTTTACCGACGATGGACCATTGGCACTGTTGGAGGAGGCCCTGGACGGGCAGAATGCCGACCTTGTGTTGTCGGACATGGCCCCCAATATGAGTGGTATGGGGGCGGTCGACCAACCGCGCGCCATGTACCTTGCTGAACTGGCGTTGGGTTTTTCTGAAAACTGGCTGGAGCCTGGTGGCAGTTTTGTGGTCAAAGTGTTTCATGGAGAGGGGTTTGACGATTTTTTGCGACAAGTCCGGCTCATGTTTGAGAAGACCCAGGTATGCAAGCCGGCCGCTTCGCGCCCCCGCAGCCGGGAAGTTTATATACTAGGACAACGGCGCAAGCTACAATAAAGACAGGCAATACACGCCGTACATCCAGCGTTGCCTACATTATGAATCGAGGATAACCGCTTGAATGATTTGTTAAAAAATGTGATTACATGGGGCATCATCCTGTTGGTGCTGATGTCCGTTTTTAATCACTACAGCAGCGTTGGGGATACCCCTGAGGAGCTTATTTATTCCCAATTTCTCGAAAATGTGCGTAATGGGACTGTGGCCGAAGTCACGATTAAAAGTAGTGCAGACGGTCCCGATATCAGAGGCCGCGACATGAACGGCAAAGAATTTCATACGCACGGTATGCCTGATCCCAAACTGGTGGATGATCTGGTGGAGCACAATGTTAAAATCACCGCTGAACCCCCCGAACAGCGCTCTGTCATTCTGGACTTGATCATCAACATCATACCGGTGCTTCTGCTGGTTGGTCTGTGGGTGTACTTCATGCGCCAGATGCAAGGCGGCGGCGGTGGCCGCGGTGCCATGTCATTTGGTAAGAGCAAGGCAAAACTGCAAGGTGAGGATCAGATCAAGGTCACCTTTGCCGATGTTGCCGGTGTGGAAGAAGCCAAGGAAGAAGTCGAAGAGTTGGTTGAATTCCTGCGTAACCCGGGTAAGTTTCAGAAGCTGGGTGGGCACATTCCCCGCGGTGTACTGATGCTGGGTTCGCCCGGAACCGGCAAAACCCTGCTGGCGCGAGCCATTGCGGGTGAGGCCAAAGTGCCGTTCTTTTCGATTTCCGGTTCGGATTTTGTAGAAATGTTTGTGGGCGTGGGTGCGTCCCGTGTACGTGACATGTTTGATCAGGCCAAGAAACATGCACCCTGTATCATTTTTATCGACGAAATTGATGCGGTAGGCCGCCACCGTGGTGCCGGTCTGGGCGGTGGGCACGACGAGCGCGAACAGACTCTGAATCAGTTACTGGTGGAAATGGACGGTTTTGAGGGTGGTGAAGGCGTCATCGTGATTGCCGCAACTAACCGTCCGGATGTGCTCGACCCGGCTCTGTTACGACCGGGCCGTTTTGACCGCCAGGTCGTTGTACCACTACCAGACATTCGTGGTCGTGAAGGTATATTGAAAGTACATATGCGCAAGGTGCCATTGGGTGATGATGTGAAACCACGCACCATTGCGCGTGGAACACCAGGATTTTCAGGTGCAGACCTGGCCAACCTGGTCAATGAGGCCGCATTGTTTGCAGCCAGGGAGACCGCCAAAACCGTTTCCATGGATCATTTTGAACGCGCCAAAGACAAGATCATGATGGGTGCGGAAAGACGCTCGATGGTCATGTCCGAGGAAGAAAAGCAGCTGACCGCCTATCACGAGGCAGGTCACGCCATTGTCGGCCGCCTGGTGCCGGAGCATGATCCGGTTTACAAGGTGACCATCATTCCACGGGGGCGCGCATTGGGTGTCACCATGTTTTTGCCTGAGGCGGATAAATACAGTATCTCTCGCAGACAATTGGATAGTCAGATGGCCAGCCTGTTTGGTGGGCGTGTGGCAGAGGAAATCAAGTTTGGGGTTGAGAACGTCACCACCGGCGCTTCGAACGACATCGAACGGGCCACTCAAATCGCGAGGAATATGGTGACACGCTGGGGTTTGACCGAAGCACTTGGGCCCCTGACTTATGCAGAAGACGAGGAAGAGGTTTTTCTGGGTCGCTCGGTAACACAGCACAAGCATGTCTCCGATGAAACTGCACGCAAGATTGATGAGGAGATACGCGCCCTGGTTGAGACGGCGCACAGGACGGCACTGGACCTCGTCCAGGTCAACCTGGACAAACTTGAACTCATGACTGAAGCACTGATCAAGTACGAAACCATCGACTCGGAGCAAATCGATCAAATCATGCAGGGCAAAGTGCCGGACCCACCGGTTGACTGGGACGATACCGATTCTAAGGGTGACAGCAAACCCAAAAGTGAATCTTCAGAGAGTGCCGACGGGGGCGCTTCTATCGGTGGCCCAGCCGAGTCGCATTAAAAAGGTTGTCGATTGATACGCGTACTTGATTGCGCCGGGCACGAAGTAAGACTCGACCGCCCGCGCATCATGGGGATACTCAATGTAACCCCGGATTCATTTTCCGACGGTGGTCAATGGCTGGATAAGTCTGCGGCTGTTCGACAGGTCTTGGCCATGCAGGAAGCGGGTGCTGATATTATTGATATCGGCGGTGAATCGACTCGTCCTGGGTCTCAGTCCGTGTCAACACAACAGGAGATTGACCGGGTCATCCCCGTTATCGAAGCCATTGTTCCGCAGCTTCGTGTACCTGTGTCCACCGATACGAGCAAACCTGAAGTCATGCGGGCGGCTGTCGCTGCGGGAGCCGGCATGATTAATGATGTCTATGCCCTGCGCCAGGCAGGTGCAGTGGAAACCGTTGCTGATCTTGCTGTACCTGTGTGCATGATGCACATGCAGGGGGAGCCGCGTGTAATGCAGGACAAGCCATATTACGATGATGTTGCGGGGGAGGTACGGCAATTCCTGTTGGAACGTGCACAACAGTGTCAGAAAGCAGGCGTTAAGAAACAGAACATCGTGTTAGACCCCGGTTTTGGTTTTGGAAAAAACCTGCAGCATAATGTGGAGCTCTTTCATAAGCTGCCACTTTTCGCTGAATTGGATTACCCGTTGTTGGTGGGTGTGTCCAGAAAATCCATGCTCGGGCAGCTGACCGGCCGAGCAGTTACAGGCAGATTGTCTGGCTCACTTTCCGCTGCCGTGCTGGCGTGTTTGCGGGGTGCAGCCATAGTGCGGGTACACGATGTGGCTGAAACCTTTGAGGCAATCGAGGTTGCCACTGCACTTTGGAAGCCGAAGGCGTAAAATGACTACGATGAAGAACAAATATTTTGGTACGGACGGAATCCGCGGTTTGGTCGGCGAAGACCCCGTGACCGCAGATTTTATGCTGCGCTTGGGTCGGGCCGCCGGAAAGGTACTGGCTGAGGGAGACCGGCGATCGATTGTCATTGGCAAAGACACACGCATTTCAGGTTACATGTTTGAATCAGCTCTTGAGGCTGGACTGTCCGCGGCGGGTGCCAATATTGCCTTGCTTGGACCCATGCCGACCCCGGCGGTGGCGTATCTGACCCGAACCCTGTTCGCCTGTGCAGGCATAGTCATTAGCGCTTCACACAATCCTTTTCACGACAACGGTATCAAGTTCTTCTCTGCCGAGGGCGAGAAACTTCCGGATGATATTGAGCGCGCTATTGAAGCGGAGTTAGATCAGTCGTTTTCGACCGTACCTTCTGCAGAAATGGGCAAGGCAGTCAGGATTGAAGATGCTGCTGGCCGTTACATTGAGTTTTGCAAGAGTACGATTCCGTTTGGCACCCAGCTACGCGGACTAAAGGTCGTTATTGACTGTGCCAATGGGGCAACTTACCGGGTCGGTCCGTCTGTATTGAGAGAATTGGGTGCCAAGCTTATCCCAATCGGCAACGACCCGGATGGTTTAAATATCAATGACGGTTGTGGCTCCATGCATCCGGAGTTTGTGGGACAGGCGGTTTTGGAGCATGGCGCTGACGTTGGCATAGCACTCGATGGTGATGGTGACAGGGTGATTATGGTCAATGCCAAGGGCGGGACCGTAAATGGTGACGAATTGCTCTACATCATCGCGGTGGCACGGCAGAAAAAGGATCAGTTACAAGGGGGTGTTGTTGGAACGGTGATGAGTAATCTGGGTCTGGAGTTGGCTTTAAAGGAGCGAAACATTCCGTTTCTCCGCACCCCGGTGGGTGACCGTCATGTGCACCAGGCACTGGTCAGTAATAACTGGACGTTGGGGGGTGAGGCTTCTGGTCATCTGTTGTGTCTGGACAGAACCAGCACGGGTGACGGAATTGTTAGTGCCTTGCAGGTGCTGGAGGTCATGGTCAGTCAGGGAAAATCCCTGGAAGAGCTGGCATCGGCTGTGCAGAAATTGCCACAGACCATGATCAATGTGCGCATCGAAAATCATGGCAATGGCCACGGTGGAACAGATATCTCCGGTTCCGAAACCATCAATGCGGCGGTGGAGTCTGTACAGGACAAGCTGGGTGCAGAGGGCAGGGTAATCCTGCGGCCTTCAGGTACTGAGCCGTTGATACGTGTGACCCTGGAAGGTGCCGACGAAGACCAGGTCAATCAACTGGCAGCGGAGCTGGCTGATGTTGTGCGGGCTGAATTGGCAGGTTAAGCTCCCGTGTGCCGCATGAGCTGCGTACCGTGTAAGCTGCACACAATTAATCCTGTAAAACTCCCAACTCCTTACCCACCTTGATGAATGCACCGAGCGCGCGGTCCAGGTGATGCTTTTCATGGGCAGCCGACACCTGTACCCGAATCCGCGCCTCGCCCTCTGGTACAACCGGAAAGAAAAAACCAATGACGTAGATGCCTTCGGTCAGCAGGCGAGCCGCAAATTCCTGGGCCAGGGGCGCATCGTATAACATCACAGGCACGATCGGGTGTCTGCCTTGCTTGATGTCAAAACCTGCTGCACGCATCTGCTTGCGGAAGTAAATTGTGTTGTTTTCCAAGCGGTCACGGAGCTCGGTTGAAGAGGACAGTATTGCAAACACTTTACTGGCCGCCGCGACCAATGGTGGTGGCAGGGTGTTGGAAAACAGATAAGGTCGTGAGCGTTGCCGTAACAGGTCAATGATTTCCTGGCGACCGGTGGTAAAACCACCCGAGCCGCCACCCAGCGCTTTGCCCAGTGTGGACGTGAAAATATCAATCCGGTCCATTACCCCGCGGTCTTCGGCGGATCCCCTGCCGGTTTTGCCCATGAAACCGGTGGCGTGGCTGTCGTCCACCATCACCAGTGCATCATAAGTTTCCGCGAGGCTGGTGATTTCATCGAGTTTTGCAATGTAGCCGTCCATACTGAACACACCATCGGTTGCGATGACACGGCTACGGCAAGATTGACTGTCCTGCAGGGCTTTCTCCAGGGCCTGCATGTCACTATTCGGGTAACGGTAGCGTTGGGCTTTACACAAGCGAATCCCGTCGATGATCGAGGCGTGGTTCAACGCATCTGAGATCACGGCGTCTTCGGGTCCCAGCAAGGTCTCGAACAGCCCGCCGTTGGCATCAAAACACGAGGTGTACAAAATCGTGTCTTGCGTGCCGAAGAACTCTGAAATGGCTTCTTCCAGTTGCTTGTGCAGATCCTGTGTGCCGCAAATGAAACGTACCGAGGCGAGCCCGAAACCGTACTTGTCCAGTGCGCTGTGGGCGGCTGCTATAACCTCCTGATTATCTGCCAATCCCAGATAGTTGTTGGCACAGAAATTGAGCACTTCCCCGCCATCCTGGACACCTATCTCCACGCTTTGTGGTGACGTGATGACCCGTTCCGTCTTGTAGAGACCGGCTGCGCGGATCTCGTCAAGTGTTGTGCTCAGACGATCCAAAGAGACCATATCAATTACTCCCGGGCACGCTGTTGCTGGTGTGTGAGGGGCGCATTAGATCGCTCCGGTCCAGTCGCAGACTACCTTGCCGCAGTTGCCGGCCCGCATCAATTGGAATCCCCTCTCATACTCGTCAATGGGAATATGGTGCGTCATGGCTTTATGCAACGGGAACCCGGTCAGCACCATCTGGGTCATTTTGTACCAGGTTTCGTACATACGACGGCCATAGATGCCGTGCAACTCCAGACCCTTGAAAATGATCTGGTCCCAGTCAGCCCCGGTACCGGCAGGCAGTAGTCCGAGCAGGGCTACTTGTCCGCCATGAAACATATGATGTAACAGGTCGTTGAACGCGACTGGCTGCCCAGACATTTCCATACCGATGTCAAAGCCCTCGATTCCCAGCTTCCTGACGACGTCTGCAATCGACTCGCGGGTGACGTTAATTGTTCGTGTTGCGCCCATTTCCGTTGCCAGGTTCAGACGGTAATCATTGACGTCAGTAATCACCACGTGACGTGCGCCCACGTGTTTGCAAATGCCTGCCGCAATGATTCCAACCGGACCGGCGCCGGTGATAAGCACATCCTCACCGACCAGATCAAACTGCAAAGCGCAATGGGCAGCATTGCCAAACGGGTCAAAAAAAGCCGCCAGTTCCGGTGCGACTTCGTCCGGGATCGGCCACAGGTTGGTTGCGGGAACAACAACATATTCTGCAAACGCACCATTGCGGTTGACACCGATACCGACGGTGTTGGGGCATAAATGCCGCTTACCTGCCCGACAGTTACGGCAATGCCCGCAAATGATGTGGCCTTCGGCGGAAACCCTGTCACCCTCTTTGTAGGTGGTTACGCCCGGGCCCACTTCCACAATGCGGCCGACAAATTCGTGTCCAATGACCAGACCTGGTGTGATCGTTTTTTGCGCCCATTCATCCCAGTTGTAAATATGCACATCAGTGCCACAGATGGCGGTCTTTTCGACTTTAATGAGCACCTCGTTGGTGCTGATGGTCGGGATGGCGACGTTTTCCATCCAGATGCCCGCCTTGGATTCACTTTTAACCAGTGCACGCATGGTTTGGTGCATGATTGCTCCTGTTATTGGACGGTGAGCAAAGCCCCCGGGAAAGTGATGGAATTATACCGGACGGCATGGGAGTGCGTTACCCTTGTGCAGGTTTTGCTGCAAGCCTTCCTTGCCAATCCCGGTCCAAAAACCGCAGACTGAGAATTTCCCGGTTGGTTGTTACTCACATCTTTACCCTGGCGGGTGCTGACCTGCTGAATTTTCGGGTGATTGGACTTGTTTATTCTACGCGGGTGGATTATCTTTTTTAAAGACCAGGAGGAATATGGCAATGCGAGTAATTAAATTGTGTGCTTACTTAACGATACTGTTAATGACCACGGCGCTTATTACACCTACTGCATCAGCGCAAACAGTGTTTGGTGCCGGCGTGGGCGGTGGGAGTTGTAGTAACGTTACGCGACTGATCTCCCGTGACTGGTTACAACTGAAGGGTTTCTTCGGGGTTGGTAAAGAGAAACAGATGCGGCCAAAATCAAAGGACTTTTTTTGTGTGTCACCGTACTATGTGCGCGATGCTGTGAAGAAAAACGCCGTTTCCTTCACTCTGAAGTGTTTCACCCTGCAAACGCGTAATTTTTGTTGTGACTCAAAACTGACTGAATGCGCCAGTATATAGATCAATGTCGTCGTCGCTGCGAATCCCCCCCTAGTTGACTGCGCTCTCGATGTAGGGTCGGAGTCCTTCCTTACCCTGTTCATCCAGTTCGTAACGGACACGCACTGAGGGCTTGTCGATCCGGAGTAGTTTGCCGAGATCGATCGGGGTGCCGATCATCACGACGTCGCAGTCAACGGCGTTGATGGTCTCCTGGAGCTCGGCCATTTGTTTGTCACCGTAACCCATGGCGGGGAGAATGTCCGTCATGTGATTGTAGTTCACGTAGGTTGCATTTATCGATCCAACTGCGTGCGGTCGGGGATCGACGATTTCAGCTGCACCGAATTGGCGTGCGGCCACGTGACCGGCCCCATAACGCATTTCACCATGCGTTAGCGTCGGTCCGTCCTCGACTACCAGTACTCGCTTACCACGAACCGCATCCGGGTCGTCCAGGGTTACCGGGGAATCGGCGCGGATGATGCCGGCCTCCGGATTTATTCGTCGGATGTTGTTCTCAACGCTGTCGACATCCTCCGGCTTGGCATTACCCACCTTGTTGATTACAACTACGTCGGCGAGCCGGGCATTGGTCTCTCCCGGGTAATACGATACCTCGTGACCCGGACGATGGGGATCTGCGACTACTATGGTCAGATCCGGCTGGTAAAAGGCAACGTCATTGTTGCCGCCGTCCCAGAGAATGACGTCAGCCTCCTTCTCCGCCTCGGCAAGAATCTGCTCATAATCCACCCCGGCGAAGAGCAGATTACCCATGGCAATGTGTGGCTCGTATTCTTCACGTTCTTCGATGGTGCATTCGTGTTTCTCCAGGTCGTCGTAGGACGCAAATCGTTGCCACACCTGTTTGCGCAGATCACCGTAGGGCATCGGGTGGCGGATTGTAGCAACTTTCTTGCCCATTTCCTTGAGGATTTCGTTGACACGGCGGGAAGTCTGACTCTTGCCACAACCGGTGCGTACCGCGCAAACCGCAATGAGTGGTTTGGAGGATTTCACCATGGTGCTGGCCGGGCTCAGCATCTTGAAATCGGCCCCGGCGGCATTGATGATGGCACCCTTATGCATCACGACTTCGTGGGGCAGGTCGGAATAGGACATGATGCATTCCTTCACGTCATGCTTCCTGATCAGGTCCGTGAGCTCATTTTCTGAATGGATCTGGATACCATTCGGATAGGCTTCGCCCGCCAGTTCGGGCGGGTACATCCGTCCGTCAATATCGGGAATCTGGGTAGCGGTAAACGCTACCACCCTGTAGTTCGGATTGTTTCTGTAACAAATGTTGAAGTCGTGGAAATCCCGGCCCGCTGCGCCGAGAATGATGATATTGATTGGCATGTCTAATCTCCTGCCGTCATGGACGCCCCGCCAGGCGGCGGTTGTACCAGGAAGGCATTGCCCCCCTTTGGGGAGGGGCTGGACCCGTAGACCAGGGCTCCCCGGTCGGCAGAAATTCTAGCACGGGCAGCGTTGCCGGTCATCGGCTAATTGAGTGGGGTGCCTTTGCCGTGAACTTTGTAAACCCGGTTATTTGTTTTCAGAGGTTTGCAGTAATTGGCACTGCTGTTAATCGTCTCTACATCCCATGCGTGAGCCCGTTATGCAACGGCCAGGCCTACCGCCCTCTGCCCGTTTGGCTATCTTGTCGGCTTTTATTTTGAGCGCTTCTTTACCGTATTTACTCTTCAACTTGGTAGCGCTGGAGAGGGCTTTATCTTTGTCACTGATACGTTGTAGCAGTGCATCACTGCTAGCAACTATTTCATCTTCGCCGCTCTCCGCCGCCAGCACTGACCACGCATAAGCTTTCTTCAGGTCAATTGTTCTTCCCTCACCATTGGTGTACATCTTTGCAACCTGGTGCTGGGAATGATGATCACCGGTCTTTGCCAGTTTGAAGTAGGCTTTGTAGGCATTTTTGAATTTGCCTTGCCGGTAGTACTGATCTGCCTTGGTCCCTTGTGTCTTCATTTCGCTCGCCAGCGAGTCGGGCGCCTGTGCAGCGGCAATTAGGATCAGACAGACAGTAAGATAAACTATTTTCACGACATTCTCCCCACGAGATTCAGATTGATTTTGTGTATCTAATTGGTTAAGTATTGGACTGGCAATATCCGAGAATGCTACACCCTACCCAAAACTAATTGGAAATACCAATACTTTCTGTTGTCATCCCATTGTATCTTCGGGTTCACGATTATCCATCGCCTGATCCGGCAATTCCCCATCGGCCAGCAGGGCGAGGCACTATCCAGAATTACTCGCCATCGTCCTCACTACCATCCTTCTTTTTATCCTTTTTGCCACCGAACAAACCTTGCAATAGCATCTGGGCCGGATCGTCGCTTTTCTCGTTCTGATCCGATTCATTGCCGGAGGGTTGGTCGATGTTTTCGGTGTTGGCACCATCAGTTTTATCGGAATTATTTTCGAGGAGGTCACTTATGAACTCGTCCTTCTTTTTGTCAATTTTTGCTTTTTGAGAAGCGCCAATTGCAGCCATGATGTCGATACCGATGTCAGGAGCATAAAGATTGCCGCTGAACTTGACCGGAATGGGTATACCACTAAGCTCCTCAAGCTCCTGTCCTCCTTGTCCTTCCAGGGTCCCGACAACGGTGGGTTTTACCAGGAAATCAATGGTTTCGCGGACCAGATCGGCCTGTCCTTTACCGGTGACACGCAGCAAAGGCGACAGCATCATTAAATCGTCACTGTCAAATAAACCATTCGTTATGGACCCCGTCATGCTGAGTTCAGAGAAATCCGTCTTGGGGTCTCGCTCGGACACCTCGGTGGTATTTCCCCCCAGGCCAAGTGCACCCTTTGCGGTGCGGATACTTTCAGCAACATTAATTCCCACGATGGCACCGTCGAGGAAACGGAGACTTATTGTGCCTGACAGGGTCTGGAGCGTGGCGTCGGTGTTGCTCAGATCGGCACTTAAGCTACTGCTAAAATTGCCACTACCTGCCAGCCTGGGGTTACCGGTCAAATCTTGCAACAATGCTTCAGCCTGTATGCCTGACAAATCCTGGCTGGTGGTCAGTAAAGGGCGATTGCCACTGGCGTCGATCAGTATGTCGCCGTGGTAGAGCCCACCATAGACCTGAGCGTCTATGGGAAACAGCCGGACTCCACTGCCACTGCCGGTCAACTTTAATGAGGCGTTCGTTGCGACCAGGTTGGCAACTACCAACCTGCCAATTCTGAGGTCCCCTCCACCTGTAAAGCCCCGAAAGACATCGATTGACAGATTCTCGGACTCGGTGGATTCAGCTGTCGATAAGTAGTTGTCGACATTCACGCTGTCGAGTCCAAAATCAAAAGCCACTTGTGGATGCTCAAAGTTTTGGATATTGAGACCGCCCTCAAGTGATGATTCATCAAACTTGACGATTAATTTTTGCATGTTAAAGCCGGTGGTCGAGCCTGAAAAATTCAATTTGGCTTGCAAACTCGTCAGCGCACTTTCACTGGCCATCAACGGCGCTTGCATCCCAACTGCTGCCATCAATGACCTGGGGTTGAATTCGGCCACATCGAGTTGACCCTCAAATCCTGGCTCGCCAGAGAGTGAAGTTACCGTGATGTTACCGGTGGTTAAAACGTTGTGGAAACGGAGAGAGAAATCAGTCAATTCAGCTCGATCGCTGGCCAAATTGATGTCCACATTTGCCGCCATTGCCAGTTCCAGGGAAAACGGCTCTTCCTCGCTGCCGTGAATGCCGGTAAACCCGACTTCGAAATTATCGATTCCGTAGCGCGTCCCGTCGGCTTCTGACCTGATCTTTCCGCCGAATCTCACTGCCCCGGCGAGTTGCGGTTGATCCAACCCAACTGAAAAACTGCCTTCGAGATCAAACGGTTTGCCCAACTCAACATTGGATGCTTCCAAGGCAACATTCTTCAGTTGGGTGAGTTGTCCCGCATCGTTCCAGTTAATATCGGCGTTGTTGATCTCAATTCCGAAGAGAACAAAAGAACCGGTCTCGTCGTCGTCTTCCACGGGGCGCTCCGGACTGGCGTCCACAAGATCCGCCCAGTTGCTTTGACCATCAGCCTTGCGGTGCAGGTTTAGGGTCAGATCGTCAAGGACTATCTTACCCAATTCAAGCTTGTCGCCAACGAGTGTCAGTAGCTTTACAGACAAACCGGCTTCGCCGATTTTGAGCATCGGTTGAGACCCGAAGCCATCAGGGTTACTTAATTCCACGTCTTTTATGGTTAGTCCAGCCCATGGAAAAACCGTCCATTCAATCTCTCCTGAAATTGCCAATTCCCGGTTTGTTTGCTTATGAATAGCAGCGCGGATTTCTTCCTTGTAGTCGTTGGGATCGACAATCAGGGGGAGCACGACTGAGCCAATGACGGTGAGTAAGACCAGGACACCGAGCCCTGCCAAAAACCACTTGAGAGTTTTGTTCATCGAGATGTTTCCAATTCAGTTCTTTGCAGGTACATGATACCGGCATCGGCTGGTCTTGACAGGCTCCGCTTCCGGCCTGACTTTATGCAACCATATTGTGAATTAAGGATTGGCGATCGCAAATGAAGGTTGGGTTAGCTGATTGGAAAGCAAAATCCCTGAGAGCATCTATACTCATTAGACACAACAGGGACAATCCCGTCCTCACGAGTGGAGAACCATTATGATTGTTGAAGAAACCATGCGGCCCGGAAGGACGGTTGCAAGCCTTGTAATTGCAGCCAGTATGTTAGTGAGCATTGGCTGCTCGCAGTCGGGAGAGGAAGCTGCTCCAGTTGTCGCGCCGGCCCAAATTTCGGTCACGACCGCGTCTGAATCAGCCCGGGCGCTGTACGCTGAAGGCGAATACCTGTCGGATGTCGGTCGTGGCGTTCAGGCACGGGAAAAATTCCTGGCTGCAGCTGCAGAGGATCCATCATTTGCGCTGGCATATTATGGCCAGTCAAATGCCGCCTTGTCTTTTGCCCAGTTTCAGCACAGTCTTGATGCGGCCTCGGAACACTCTGAAGGCATCAGTGACGGTGAGCGGATGCTGATTGAAATTAACCGCTCTTTTTTGACTAATGACGCTGCTGCTGGATTGTCAGTTGCCCAAAAATTGGTGAAGATGTTCCCTGATAGTGCTCGTGCCAGGGTTGTCCTTGCCGGTATGCAAGCGAACCAGAATGACAACCAGGGTGCCAGGGAGTCTCACCAGAAAGCACTTGAGCTTGAAGAGAACATGGCCGCTGCGCTGACAGGTCTTGCAAATAACAACCTTTTTGGTGAACCAAAAGATTTTGGCGCCGCTGAATCCTGGGCTAACAAACTCATTGCGGTCTATCCAAAAGAAGCCAAGGGTTATGAGATTTTGGGCGATATCAAGCGTGCCCAAAACGATCTGGAAGGCGCTCTCCAGGCCTATAATTCAGCCTCTCAGACCGATCCCACATTGGAACTCGCCGCGCATAAGCGTGGCCACGTTAATTCCTTCCTCGGCAATATAGAAGATGCGCGTAGCGCCTATGATGAAGCCATTGCCCTGGCGCCACCTGAAAGCAAGGCGAGTTATGCCGTGTACAAGGGTTTCACCAACATTCACGGTGGTGACATACCCGCAGCCATTGATGAACTTGAATTGCTGGCAGACAATATAGAGTCGATGGGGACTCCGGCAGATCAGGTTAAGGGTCTGCAGGTCTTCGCCCTGAACAGCGCTGCTTTTGCTGCCATTCATGCTGAATTGTTCGACCGGGCTGGACCACTTGTGGCCCGTCGTAATGAGTTGCAGATGGTGATCGCTGAAGATGTGGGCACCGATGATGCACGCCGTTTACAAAAAGCGAATTGCCAGTTTTGGGACGGTTTGCTGGCGGCGGCCCAGGGTGAAGCCCTGGGCGCGGCTGAACATGCCGAGGCAATTTCCTCTTTAGTTGAGGGAGACGATAATCCACGCAAACTCGAAGGCGCGCACTGGGTGCTTGGGAGGAGTGCCTTACAGTCAGGTGACTTTGCAAGCGCGGTTGACCACTTGCGGCAGGCGGATCACGCCAACAATATGTTTACCCGCTATCATCTGGCGATGGCAGAGGAAGGTGCCGGCAATGTTGAGGAAGCTAAAAAGCTGTATACCGAGGTCGCCAGTTTTAATTTCAATTCTGTGGGCTTTGCACTGGTAGGAGGGGAAGCTGCAGCTCGCGCGAATTAGTTGACCCAAGGGGTGAGCGGGGAAGGTGCATAGCACCTTCCCCGTTGTTCTTTAACCACTACTTCAGTACCTGGATCAAATTGCTGTAGTTATCGGTCCAGATAGTGCTTTCTCCTTCCAGGCTATCCACCAGATATTTGCTTATATCACGGCGGCCCAGGAAAGTTGAGTTGTTGGTGAGTAAGCACCAGGTTGCACTTTTGATACTCTTGCGAAACCTCGGGCTCTTGATCAGGACCATCTCTTTGTTCATTTGCTGTGCCAGCGCAAAAACCACTGGTTTGAGGTCCAGATGCCGATGGGTAATGTGTACCGCCAGGATATCGTCGGGAGTCACCTACCGGAGGTACGTTAGCGAATTGTCAGGGCAGACGCCTTTGTAGAAAATCTTCAGCCAGTTTCCAGGCGGCCTGTGCAGCAACTTCATCGTATGTTTTGCCGGCATTGAACAACGGTTGGGCAAATGCGTGCTGGGCGCCGGGGTAAACGTAAATTTCAGCTAATTTCCCGGCCTCATCAGCTGCTCTTGAAAACGCGGCGGCGGTTTCCGCTGCGGGACCATCTTTTGAACCCACGACTAACAGCACAGGCCCTCCCAGAGCTGAAAGCCGCTCAGCATCGTTCACGGTCTCTCCATAGAAAATCGATGTCGCCTTAATGCTATCGCCATGCTTGAGCGCGGCCGCCAACGCGTAAGGTGCACCCATCGAAAAGCCAAATGCTGCTACGGCCTCAACGCCACTGGCTGTCAAATGCGCCAGCGCAACCTCCACCTTCTCCGTGGCCGCAGCATTATCGAGCGCCGACATCAAGGCCCAGGCTTCTTTGTGTGTTGTGGCCGACTGGCCATCGTACAGGTCAACCGCCATTACCCGGTAGCCAATCTTTGCCAGGCGCTCTATGGCTTCATGGTAGAACGGTGATTCCCCAAACCAGTCATGTACGAGCAATATGCCACTTTTAGCATTGTCTGGTCCGGCACCGAATACCCTGAAGGAGTCGCCATTTGATGTTTCCAGTGATAGAACGGTTTCACCGGCAACCACTGAAGCGGCAGCCAATAAAGATAAAATCAAGAGTATTAGACGACGCATTGAACTACCTCACTATGATCACGTTGTACCCACAAATGCTAGAAACGTAGGTTTATTCTTAACCGGGTCGTGCTAGTCCTGGGACTCGGAAGGTCGGTTAAGTACCGAAACACTAGACCCGGTTGTTCGTGGTTTTCGTTCAAAACAGAACACGAGAGCAATGAGTTGGCTACTGTCGGATAACGGAAATATGCAAAACCCGTGGGCCCCACAGAAAGCACCTGGAGTTGCGTCAAAAGGATATGGGTCTAGCTGGCGTTTCGTTGCGCCAGATACGTACCCGCAACAATCGCAACACAGGTCGATGTCAAAAGTGGGGTCAGGGTCTCGTCCAGCAGTACAGCAGCGACCATCAAGGTAATCACCGGCATGACTAATTGTAAGGATCCGATTCGGGCGATACCACCCTTGCCGAGGGCAAAGAACCACAAGGCATAACCCGCGAGTGATGAGAGAAAAGTCATCCAGGCTACGGCAAGCCAGATGTCAGTGGGTACCTTGGTCCAATGGGTGCGTCCTGTGATGGCACTGAATACAGGAATCAGGATGACAAGTGCTACGGAGAGTCCCCAGAACGTTGTAGCCACCGTACCAATTTTTGGAGAGAGCTTGCCACCCGCAACATATCCAACCGCACAAAACACACAACCTGCAAGGATAATCAGGTCGCCCCTGACGCTGGATCCGTCATGAATGGCCTCTATCGACAAGCCACGACCCATGATCAGCAGCGCCGTTGCAGCCAATGCAAGCACGGCCCCAAGCCACCAGCCGAAATGTGGTAATCGACGCTGGATAACCGTACCCAGAAAGACCGTGAATACCGGGATCATGGCCATGATCAAAGCAGCGTGGCCGGCAGTCGTACGCTCGATCCCAATGCTCAACAACATCGGCCAGAAGGCGAATGACGACAGACCCGAAATCATCAGTAATGTCCGGTCCTTGTGGGATTCCGGGAATCGTAACTTCAGTGAGAATCCGATGGCAACAGCAAAAAAGCCGGCCAGCATTGACCGTAACACGCCCACGGTCAGACCATCCATGTAGCCCACGGCGATCTTGTTGGCAATGGCCGTTCCGCTCCACAACAAGAGGGCAAGAACAGCTGCGGAAAAGGGTGCAATCATTAATTCATGGTATACGAAAGAAAACCTAAATAAGTGTACCGGATCACAGGCGTCGGGATCATCAACTGGCCGGTAGGCGCAACATCGCCAGGCAACCACCTTTGGGGTGATTGGAAAGTGTCAACTGACCGCCGTGAGCCTCCGCAATTCGCCGGCAAAGAACCAGTCCGATACCACTTCCTTTTGGTTTGGTAGTGAAAAACGGCACAAAAATATTATCGCTTTGCGGCAGCCCGGGGCCATTGTCAGCCACCTCTATAAGTACCTCATCACGTTGTTTGCTCCAACTTAGCTCAACCTCGCCAGAGTCTTCATCTGCCGCCTCAAGAGCATTTTTGACCAGATTGATCAGTAGCTGCTCAAGCTGAACCGGGTCGGCGTTAATATGCAGATCCTGGCCGCGGCAGCGCACACGATCAGCATCTTGTAGCAGGGCAACTCGATGAATCAGTTCCGACAAATTCAACTGCTGTATTTCCAGTTGTGGTAATCGCGCCAGGAGGGTATAGCCACTGATAAATTGCCGTAATGACTCAGCGCGACCGGCAATGAGGTCAATCGCTTCGTGCAAGTCTGTTGCAACAGCCGATGGCATCTGTACTTGTCGCAATCTTGACTCCATCACTTCCGTGAGTGACTGAATGGGCACCAGGGAGTTGTTTATCTCGTGACCCATCACCCGGATGAGACGGTGCCAGGCCCCTCGCTCTTCCTCGCGCAGCGCGCGACTCAGATCTGAAAGCACCAGCAGGTAATGGGTTTGACCGTTTTCGATAAAGGTTCTTTGCTTAACTTCCCAGCGTCCTGACCCTCCAGCAAACTCGCGATCGCTAATAAATGGCCCCGGCGTCTCCAAAAATTCGGTTAAACCCAGGGTCGTAGCGTCCAGTTTTCCCAATTGGTCTTCATCAGCGTCTTCCAGGCCCAGCAACTTGCGACCAGCCGCGTTGACCAGCTTCAGCCGGTGTTCCGGACCAAAAGTAAATACGGCCATGTCAGCTGTTTCGATGACTTTCCGTAACAAGGCCAACGTTTCCAATACCTGTGCCCTCTGCCGATGTAGTGTGTCGCGCAGCAGATTTACCTCGCGGACCACTTCACCCAGCGCATCTTCCGGAGCATCAAGACGTCCCCGCATCAGGTAGTCACCTTCACGAAGGGCTTCAAGCAGGGTGGAGACGGTCCGCAGTGGGTAGGCAATACTGTGACGGAGCCAGCGCAAGCTCAGCCACCAGAAAAATACCGCCATTACAAACCAGGCCAGTCCGGCATGCAGATCTGGCTGGATGCCGATAATGGGGAGCAGCGCCAGCACCGCAAACGGTATGGCAGCTAACGATGCGAGAACCAGGGCACGCCATTCAAATCGAGCGCGATTGGGTGGTGCGGAGTTCAAACGCTGTTTCAAGGATTTCGTTCCAAATCGTATTTTTCCAGACGCCGGTACAAGGCACTACGACTCAGCCCTAACGCCTTTGCTGACTTGACCACGTTGCCGTCAAAGCGCTCCATGGCGCTGCGCACCAGTGATTCCTCGGCCGAATCCAGCGTCATCAGCGGCAAGCTGTCATGTAACGGGTTGTCTTGAGTGTTCTGCAGGTTCAGGTCAGGGCATTGTATCTCGTCACCTGCTGCCATCAGCACGGCCCGTTCGACAACGTGACTCAGTTCGCGCACATTTCCAGGCCACGAATAGGTGAGCAATTCGGACAGAGCCGATTTGGAAAAGTCCAGTTCTGAACGCGTGTATTTGCGGCTGAATTGTTGCAAGAAAAGATGCGCCAAAGGAGTGACATCTTCTGGGCGCTGATGTAACGGTGGAATATGTATTTCCACCGTATTGAGTCGAAAGAAAAGATCTTTACGGAACTCGCCGCTGCTCACCTGCTTTCTCAGATCGGCATTGGTTGCTGCGATAAGACGTACATTGGCTTTACGACTTCGTGATGCACCAACGGGTTCGAAGCAGTCGGTTTCCAATACCTGTAGCAACTTGGCCTGTTGCCCGATTGGCAGGTTTCCAATTTCATCGAGAAACAGGGTCCCGCCTTCAGCCATTTCAATACGGCCCATGTGCGTGGCTCCGGCGTCAGTAAACGCACCTTTGACGTGGCCGAACATCTCGCTTTCAAACACACCGGCGGCCAATGCGCCCATGTTTACGGTTACAAATGGGCCATCCCGTCTGCCGGACTGATGATGAACCTGGCGGGCGATCAGGCTCTTACCCGTGCCGTTATCTCCGGTGATCAATAGGTTGGCGTCGGCCATCGAAACGCGCTCTGCGATATTCAAGACCTGTTGCATTGCCAGGGATTCTGCGATCAGTGGTTCCCTTTCATCCTCAAATTGTTGTCGGCGACTGGCGCGCAGTCGCTTTTGTTCTTTCAGGGCAGATCCAAGGCGGGCCTGATTCTTCAAAATACTGAGCAGGCGTTGGTTTTTCCATGGTTTTTCGATGAAATCACTCGCGCCCTCATGCATGGCGTTAACTGCCACGGCCACCGTACTCCAGGCCGTCATTACAACCACGGGGGCATCCTGATCGATTTGTCGCAGCGCTGCCAATAGCTCCAGACCTTCCTGACCTGAAGTGGTGTCACGCGTGTAGTTCAGATCGATCAGGGCAAGATCGAAGTGTTGGCGTCTGGCCACTTCAAGCGCGGCCTGGGGGGAATTTGCGGTCTCAACGTCAAAACCCTCGCCCTGTAGGAGCAGTTTGAGTGTTTTAAGAACATCCAGCTGATCATCTGCAACCAACACCCGGTAGCGGGTGTTGGTTGCAATTTCTGTTTGCCGGTTGTTAGTCGACTTGCCTGGAGTCCGATTCATCGGGTCAGTTTACTCCAGCGTGCGGTTGTTGCCAGCGATTTAGGTTTAACTGCTGCTCCAGGTTGAGTGTGTTTTACTCCTGGCGCAATGACACCACAGGATCCACCTGCGTCGCTCTTCGTGCAGGCACATAAGCGGCCATAAACGCAACGGCGATGAACAAAATTGCGATGACGATGAAAGTCGCCGGATCCGTGGGTGAGACACCAACAAGAAGGCTTTGCATCAATCTTGTTACGGACAAGGCCACGGCAACACCGAGACCTGCACCGATTACGGTCAACGCCAGGCCACGTCCAACCACGAGCTGGAAGATACGTTTTGGTGTCGCCCCAAATGCAATTCGCACGCCGATTTCAGATTGTCTCAGCCGGACGATGTATGACATGACCGAATACAAACCAACGCTGGCAAGAATCAGGGCAATGATGCCAAACAAGCCGATTAGACTCAAGGCAAACCAGGTGGGCGCCTGGGCAACCTTGACGTACTGAGTCATCAGTTCAATTTGGTTTACCTGGACTTCACGATCCATATCCTTAACCAGATCCTTGATGGGCCCGGCAAGGGCCATCGGATCCGCAGACGAACGCACGGTCCAATTCAGAAAGGCGCCGAATTTAGCAAATTCGGGCACCATGTAGATTGATTCACGGCCTTCCTCCTGCAGTTGTTCCTGTACCTGATGTGCAACCACGCCAACGATCTCGACCAGAACAGGTTGCGGTGCCAATAACCGGATCATCAGTTTCTGTCCGATTGGGTCCTGGTCAGGAAATACCCGCTGTGCCATCAAGTCGTCAATGACGATGAGGGGTTGTGCACTCAGTTCGTCATTTCGATCCAACAAACGCCCGGCCAGCAGCCTTGTTTTCATGGTTTTAAAATAGTCACCCTTGGTGAAGTGATAATTTGCCTGTTTAAAGGCCTGTGGGTCACCGGAATCCGCCTCGGTGGCATAGCGGCCATTGCTGGCCTGACCCGTTAAAGGAAGGGGTGTGGCGCCACCGGTGCTCTCCACCCCCGGTAAGCCCTTGAGGCGCTCGTGGAACCGGTCCATAAAGTCAATCTGATTTTCCAACAGGGGATACTTGGTGTTGGGTATGTTGAGGGTGAAAGTCAGTACACCTTCCGGTTTAAATCCGGGGTCGGCATTTTGTAAAGTCATAAAGCTGCGCACCATTAATCCGGTGCCAACTAACAACACAAATGACAAGGTCACTTCAAGTACAACCATGGCGTCACGGAAACGCTTGCCGCCGCCGGTTTGTGAAGCGTCGGATCGTTCACGCAATTGGTTGGCCAGGTCTGGCCTTGAAGACCGCAAGGCGGGTAACAAACCAGCACCCAGGGTGGCGACCACCGCGGTGGCCACCGTAAATAGAACGACGTTTATATCCAGGGCAATGTCGTTGGACCGTGGCAGGCTGTCCGGACCCAATGCATGGAGTAACCTGACCCCGCCTTCCGCCAGCGCCAAGCCCAGGATTGCCCCACCTATGGCTAACAATCCCGCCTCGAACAGCATTTGGCGAAGAAGGTGGCGCTGGTTTCCACCCAGTGCAGCACGGATGGCAACTTCGTGCGAGCGTGAGCTGGCACGCACCAACAACAGGTTGGCTACATTGGCGCAGGCGATGAGCAGCACGAAGAAAACCGCGGCCATCAGGATCAAAACTGACTGCCGGACACCCGCTGTCATGGCCTTGTGAAAGTCACGATAGGTCAAAACCCAGTCCGCTGTGCGATTGATCTCGAACTGCTCTTTCATGCGTTGCTCATAAGCGCTCAGCTCAGCCTGGGCCTGTTCCATACTGACCTGGGGTTGGAGGCGGCCAAACACATTCAGGAATACATTGACCCGGGGGGCATTGACGTAATCCACACGTAGGGGCAGCCACAGATCCGGATCGGCGTCCACACCCGCGTCCGGCGGCATTTCAAAGCGGAAACCCTCAGGCATCACCCCAACAATCGTCATCTTGTTGCCATTCATGGTTAATTGTTTACCCAGGATGTCTTCATCTCCACCAAAACGACGTTGCCATAGGCCATAGGCAATCACGGCGGTTTTTGAGGGTACAAATGTGTTTTGAGGGAACGGTGTACCTTCCGGCACATCCTCCGCGCTGAACAGGGCATCCTGGGCAGTGAATCCACGCCCAATAAAAGGCTGTACCCCGAGAACATCAAAGAAATTCTGGGTCACACCTGCGCTCATGATCTGTTCGGCTTCGCCTTCGTCACCCGACAACGAATTGTTGAAGGTGCCGATACCGGCAAGACCGTCCAGCAGATCAGACTGCTCATTCAAATCCTTCCAATCCACAGGTGACATCGGGAAGTAATCCACATTCCGATTGCGCAATTCACCGTTGAGGAATAGCAATTGTTCCGGGTTGGGTAAATCTATGGGTTTGAGCAACACCGAGTTAACAATGCTGAAAATTGCCGAATTGGCGCCGATACCAAGACCAAGGGTCAGCACCGCGACTGTCACAAATCCGGGATTCTTGCTTAATGAGTGCCAGGCGCTGAAATAACTGTCTCTAAAGTTCATTTTAACTGCCTCCCGGTCAGGCCGCCACGCTCTGACGAACGTTGGAGCGGCTTTGCTGAATGAGTTGACGTATGCGTTCTTCCTCTTCTTCACGCAGTTGGCTCATGGTTTCTTCATCAACGATCCGGCCATCGAACAGGTGCACGCTCCGCTGTGCAAACTCCGCATAACGAGAGTCGTGTGTCACCATGCAAATGGTCGCCCCCGCGGCATTGAGCTCATCGAGCAAGGCCATCACGGCTTCACCGTTTTTAGAATCGAGATTACCGGTCGGCTCATCTGCCATGAGAATTTCAGGTTCCCCGACCAGCGCGCGAGCCACGGCGACCCTTTGTTGCTGACCACCGGAAAGCTGTGCCGGAAAGTGTTTGAGACGGTGGGCCATATCCACCCGCTCAAGAGCTGCGGCCGCTCGTTCTCGTCTTTCGCTCCGGCTGATGTTGTCCCGGTAAGAAAGCGGTACGGTTACATTTTCCTCTACTGTTAACTCTCCAATGAGGTTAAAGGCCTGAAAAATAAACCCGATTTCCTGGTTACGTATCCGCGCCCGTTCGAGGGCGTCGATGTCACTTACATCGGTGCCGTTGAGCCAGTAACGGCCTGAAGTGGGTGAATCAAGTAGGCCGAGAATGGAAAGCAAAGTTGACTTGCCACAACCTGAGGTTCCACCGATAGACATGTACTCCCCTTTATGCAGTTCCAGGCTGACATCGGAAAGTGCATGGGTTTCAACTTCATCGGTGTAGAAGACCTTGTGCAGGTTTTCAATCTTGATTATGGGGGTTCTAATTTCAGTCATTACTTGGCTCCAGTTATCATTGGTAAAAATTTATTGAATGCTCAGTTTGCTGGCTCTGTCCCAGGCACTGATATCGGAAAGGATGAGCAGGTCACCGGCATTTACACCATCTGTGATCTCCACGCGGTTTACGGATGTGCGGCCAATTTGTACATTGATGCGTTCGGCTTCACCTGTTCCCTCGTTGAGACGGAACAGTTGCATGCTACTGTCGGCCTGGGCATATGCCGGCCTGCCTACATGCAGGACGTTGGTAAGGCGTTCAATTTCGATCACACCGTCTACGGTCAAATCGGGTCTGGCGCCTGGTGGCAGACCTTCAACGAATTCTACGTCGACCTGAACGGTGCCCGACTGGACGGCCGGGTCGATACGGATCACCTTGCCCTGTACGATGCCGTTACGGGTATCGACGGCAACGTTTTGGTCTAACTGCACGTGGCGCGCGTTGATTTCCGGCACTTGCAACTCTGCCAGCAGTTCTTCGGGCCGTGCGACCTTGCCCACACTGGCTCCAACAATGATTTGCTGACCTTCCTCAACCGGTATTTGCTGCAACACGCCGCCGATCCCAGCCCTGACCACCAGGTTCTCAACCTGCTCGGTGCGTCTTTGTACGATGTTTTCGAGTTGCCTGATGCGTGCGTCCTGAGCCCGCAGACGAGCCTTCATTACAAGTTGAAACTTTTCCAGACGTTGGCCCTCAATGTCTTTCCGTACATTGAGCTGGCTGGCATCGAGTTCTGACTGGCGTGCGGTGATCTCGGGGATGATGCCCTTTATGGCCAGTTCCGCTTCGGCATCCGCCTGCAGGCGTGCGCTTTCGTATTGAGACTGTGCGCTCACCAGACCGGCCTGGCGATCCAGATATTGACTCTCCAGGTCGAGGCTTAACGAAGCCTGATCAGCCTGGGCCGCGCTAAGTTCCCATTCTGCTTCTTCGAGTTGCTGCAGCAGATCCGGGTTGCTCAACTCCATTAACACTGCATCGGCATTAACACGGGCACCCGGCTTGAGCAGAATCCGTTCGACGCGGCCCGCACTTTGGGAAGCAATCCAACGCTCCTCCTTGGGTACCAGCACACCGGTGCCGCGTACCTGACGTAGCATCTGACCACGCTCAACGGCTTGTATCCACACTGCGGAGCGTGAAACTGCAGGGACCGCAGGCTGTAGATTCGACAACGCCAGCAAGGCAGCCGCCAACAGCATGACCGCAGTGCCCAACCGAATGGCAAGCCTGCGACGTTTGCGTTGTTTTACATTGGTTCTTTGAACATCCATTGCCCTCTTTTATTCAAGGAGTGTGCCAAGACAGCATGGAAGTTTTAAGTGTATGAATACTTTAAATATATGCAGTTATCTCAATCCAACTGTCTATTTTTACTGTTTTGAAAGTGGGACGGGGTGTCCGTTATTGGGAAACCCCGCGAGTCTCGTGTAAGCGCGCGGTCAGATGAAGGAAAAGTAACCCGACAAAATCCGGGCTACTTTTTTCCCTCCCGGAGACATGGGCAGTTCTCCGGGGTCGAGCCTGCGATCACCAGGAGGTGACACGCCACCCGGCAACCGCCAGTCCGGTACTCCCGCTGAATTGGCGATCACGGCGGAGACGGCCGCTGGTACGTCCTGCCGCGTTGAATTGGGGAGCATTCGCCGCGCTCGTGTGTTCAGCAATGGCGCTGTCGAGAGGTTTGTTATCAGAGACCTCATGTAAGTCGTTTGTCTGGCAGTTGTATTCAGCGTTGCTTAACATATCCGTTTCTCCTTGTGCTAATCTATCTCTATGTTTCACGGTTATTTATACGCAGCGTTTGAAACATAGTCGAACGGATATTTTTAGTTTTCAGTTAAGTTTTTCTTAAGAGAGTAAAAATGCGTCCACCCCTTAACGCTCTCCGTACGTTTGAAGCAGTAGCGAGCCACTTGAGTTTTTCCAAGGGTGCAGAGGCACTGAACGTCAGTCCGGCTGCCGTCAGCTCGCAGATACGATTGCTGGAGGACCGTTTGGGGCAACCATTGTTTCACCGTCAGGGGCGAAATGTGTCATTGACCGAGGCTGGCCAGGCACTCCTGCCGGGTGTAAAGCGGGGACTGGCTGAACTTATTCAAGCGGTAAACTCCCTGGAGGAAGATCGGGTCGGGGGTGTGCTCAATGTCAGCATTTTGCCGTCTTTTTTGCAGAAATGGCTGACACCTCGACTTGCTGATTTTTACTCCACGCATCAAAACATCGACCTCCGCATCAATGCCGACAGTGCAATGGTGAGTTTTACCGAAACGGACTTTCACGCCGCCATACGGTTTGGTCGTGGTCAGTGGCCGGATCTCGAGGCCAGCAAACTCCTTGATGACTGGGCACTGCCGGTATGTAGCCCTGAGATGCTGGCGAGAATCGGGTCCATTGAATCAGCCGAAGAACTTACCAGGCACCATCTCCTGCATGGTGAAGACGAGCTCTGGGAAACCTGGTTCAAGATGGCAGGTGGTACCACTGGTCACAGACGTGGTCCCAGATTTAACGATTCAGTTTCCATAGTAGTGGCTGCTGAGCAGGGACTCGGCATTGCTTTGGCCCGTTGGTCGCTGGTGGCCGCAGAATTGGCCTCAGGCCGCCTGGTACGCTGCTTTCCGTTGGAGGTTAAAAGCGACTTTGCATATTACTTTGTGGCCCCGCCTCATTACTTCGATATGCCGAAGGTTTCCATATTCCGTGCCTGGTTAGAGGAGTGTTGCCAGGCCTTCCCGACACCGGTGCCGGATTAATCAGTTAGTCCTGTGTCCCGGTTAGTCCGGATCGCTCCGAACCGGACCACGTAACATAGGAAGGCTTACCTGCTGTCATCGTTATCGGTAACGACGGCAGCGATGGTGGTCAGTGCCACCGATGCCACTTCCTGCAGGCAAAATTGGGCCTTCGCGCTCAAGGCGGTTGGGACTGGGTTAATTTCGATCACGATTGCACCATTTTCCAGCGCGAGACAGGGCAGGGACGCCGCAGGCTCGACGACAGTCGATGTGCCGATGCTCAGACACAAATCACAGTTGACTGCGGCCGCTGTAGCACGCTTCAAATTTTCCACCGGCAGGGCTTCCCCAAACCAGACAACAGCGGGCCGGGCAAATCCTTGCGGGTGGTGAGGGGAGGGCGGGGGGCGGTCGGTGGAATTCTTGAGCCATGCTTCATCAATCGGCTTATGGGTCTTGCTACAGATCGAGTGCCTGATATTGCCGTGTAACTCAATGACCTGCCGTGAGCCCGCCGCTTGATGCAGGCCATCGACATTCTGGGTAACCAGTGAAAAACTGGCGTAGTGTTGCTCCAGTTTGACCAACGCTGTGTGTCCCGGGTGGGGTTTTACCTTTGCCACTTTCGCGCGACGCATTTGGTACCAATCCCACACCCGTGCTGGGTTGTCAGCAAATGCCTGTGGTGTTGCCAACTTTTGCGGGCGGAACTTCCTCCACAGACCGGTTTGCGCATCACGGAATGTTGCTACACCGCTTTCAGCCGACATTCCAGCACCGGTCAGGATCAAAACCCGGTTAGCAGTGGATAGTGCGGTTTTTAACTCTTCTGTCAATTGCATGGCTTGTCCCGTGCAGGTGTAGGGTCATGGCCATTGTCATTTCAAGGCGTAGAGGTATTTGCAGCAGGATTTTTCAAGCGAGAGTTTTGCTCAGTGAGCAATCGCCATGATTCCGCTTCAAGGACCCAAACCATTGTGTAGCTGATGTGGTCGGTAAATTTTTGCCCTTCCCAGGTGCCTGGTGCATGTAAGTGTCCCATTGATATGACAACATCACCCAGATCAAAAGCGGGGCCTGCTACAGACTCATAACCATCGTAAAGCAATCTGCCCGAACGCAACATGTCCATGTTCCACTGTCTGTTGTGCCGTTCGCCATCTGCGCCTACATAAATGAATCGGGATGACAGTATTTTCTCAACACCCGCTTCGTCCCGGTCTGTCCAGGCATCAAGGTAGATTTTCTCTGCGCTGCGAGCATCAGCGACATTGTCGGCAAGAACGAGCGCTGGACTCAGCAACAGAGTCAGCACCAGGAATTTGGAAAATTGACGAACTTTCATTACTTAATTTCTCCGTGCGAACAGTCAGGACTTAGAAGGAACGGATTAAGATACACTTTATCGCAAAATGGAATTGCAATGCCGAATCTCATTTCCACATCCATTCCATTGTTATTCCCACTCTGGGGGGCATGGCTAAGAATCGTTTCAGCGTGTATTCTACCGGGTTCCTTATTGGTGAATGGTGCGTAGACCGCTGGATGAAAGGCAAACTCTTTATTAAAACTCACGGTTGTCAGATGAATGAGTACGACTCGGACAAAATGGCCGACGTGCTGAAGGCATCGCATGGACTGGAGTTGACCGACTCGGAGGTTGATGCAGATGTGATACTGGTCAACACTTGCTCAATTCGCGAAAAAGCACAGGAAAAAGTGTTTTCACAACTTGGACGTTGGAAGAAACTCAAATCAAGCGGTCGTAAGCTTGTCATTGGTGTGGGCGGGTGTGTGGCCAGCCAGGAAGGCGACGCGATAATTAAACGTGCGCCTTTTGTGGACCTGGTGTTTGGTCCGCAAACCTTGCACCGTTTGCCCGATATGCTGGATTCAGTAAGGACCACGGGTGCTTCGGAAATAGATATTTCCTTTCCGGAAATTGAGAAGTTCGACAGTCTTCCGACAGCGGAGGCCAAGGGACCAAGTGCATTCGTCTCTGTCATGGAAGGTTGCAGCAAGTACTGTACCTTTTGCGTCGTACCCTATACGCGTGGTGAGGAAGTCAGTCGTCCCCTGGATGACGTGATTGCCGAATGTGCTGCTTTGGCGAAGCAAGGGGTTAAGGAAATCAACCTGCTCGGGCAAAACGTCAACTCGTACAACGGTGAGTTAGACGCCGGTGAGAGGGCAGACCTGGCATTGTTGATTCACTATGTCGCCACCATTGAAGGTCTCGAAAGAATTCGCTTTACCACCTCGCACCCGGTCGAATTTTCCAGCAGTCTGATCGAGGCGTTTGGCGAGGTTCCGAAACTGGCCAATTATGTTCACTTGCCGGTGCAAAGCGGTTCTGACCGCGTGCTGGCCATGATGAAACGTGGCCATACGGTACTGGAGTACAAGCAGAAAATCCGCCGTTTACGTGAACAACGGCCGGATATCAGCCTGTCCTCTGATTTCATTGTTGGCTTCCCCGGGGAAACCGAGACAGATTTTGAAAACACCATGAAACTGATTGCAGAAATAAATTTTGACCAGAGTTTCAGCTTTATTTACAGCGCGCGTCCGGGTACCCCGGCTGCTTTCTTGCCGGATGATACCCCGCTGGAAGTCAAGAAGGAGCGTTTGCAACGCTTGCAGGCCCTGATCAACCAACAGGCCGCCAAAATTAGCAATGCCATGATAGGCGGTACACAGCGTATACTGGTAGAGGGCTATAGCAAAAAGGATAAACAGCAACTGGCTGGACGAACCGAGAACAATCGGGTGGTTAATTTTGATGGACATCCCCGCCTGATTGGACAATTTGTAGACGTGACCATTACCGAGGCGCTCAGCAACTCACTGCGTGCACGTCTGCTCATGGGCACTGAACAACCCGCCGCCGTGGCCTGATCCGGACTGCATAATCGATGAGCCAAAGACTCGATCTGGAGTTGGAACCTGCTGATACGGAACGTCTGGCCAATCTGTGTGGGCAGTTTGATCAACACCTGAAACAGATTGAAAGCCGTTTGCAGGTCGATGTTTTCTGCCGCGGGAGTCTGTTTACCGTGCAGGGCGAGTCGCGGCAGGCCCGGGCTGCCAGCCGTTTGATCGAGCGGCTATACGAGCTTTCTGAAACCCAATTGCTGACTCCGGAACTGATCAACCTGCATCTGCAGGACTCGGCAGTGGAGGAGATTGCTGATGCCGACCCGGCGGTGTCGACACCGGATGAGATCACCATTTCGACCAAGCGTGGCATGATTCGCGGCCGTGGACCCAATCAGAAGCGATACTTGCGCAATATCGGCACCCACGCGGTAAATTTTGGTATCGGACCGGCGGGGACTGGCAAGACCTTTCTGGCCGTGGCGAGCGCTGTGGCCGCACTGCAGAATGATCATGTACAGCGGATAGTACTCGTGCGGCCAGCGGTGGAAGCCGGGGAACGGCTGGGTTTCCTGCCTGGTGACCTGGCACAGAAAGTTGACCCCTATTTGCGTCCGCTATATGACGCACTATACGAAATGCTCGGTTTTGACTACGTCGCCAGGTTGATGGATCGCAATGTGATAGAAGTTGCACCGCTGGCATTTATGCGTGGCCGCACCCTGAACGATGCCTTTGTCATACTTGACGAAGCTCAGAACACAACCACCGAACAAATGAAGATGTTTCTGACCCGTATCGGCTTCGGATCAACCGCAGTGATTACCGGTGATGTTACCCAGATCGATTTGCCACGCCATCAACTTTCAGGACTTAAACAGGCCGCCAAAATACTCAAGGACGTGGAAGGTATCAGCTTCAGTTCTTTCAGTGCCCGGGATGTGGTCAGGCACCCGATGGTGCAACGCATCGTACAGGCCTATGACCAGGCCGGTGCGGAAGACAGTCCCGATGACGGCTAAAGCCGCAGAACCGTGTCGCTAAAAGCCAAGTTGGCCGTCCAGCGTGCCACCAAATCTGCAACGGTTCCGCCGGATGAGCAATTTCAGTTGTGGGCCGATGCGGCATTGGCCAAGAACTCCAGTGAGATTACGTTGGCGATTCGTATCGTTGACGGGCGAGAAGGGCAGCGTTTCAACCGTGATTACCGGGGCAAGGATTATGCCACCAATGTTCTGTCATTCCCGGCTGACCTGCCACAGGGTCTTCCCGAAGAGTTGCTGCGAGCCCAGCTTGGAGACCTGCTGATATGTGCTCCCGTGGTTGCGCGTGAAGCCCGCCAGCGCAATTGTCCTGAAGTCAATCACTGGGCACACCTGACCATACACGGGGTGTTACATTTGCTTGGGCATGATCATGAGCAGACGGAAAACGCTCGGGATATGGAGTCCCTGGAGACGGAAATACTTGCGCAACTGGGGTTTCCTGATCCATACCAGACCGGATCCCAGTGAGTAATTGCTGAAAAATGTGCAGGCTTCTGGTAAAACACTATCAACAGAGTGAAATACCTACCGAAAATCATGAGCGAAGATCAATCGAGTAACGATTCCGGGCCCAAGACCTGGATGGAGCGTCTGGGCGACGTATTTTCATCCGAGCCCCGGGATCGTGAAGAACTGATAAAACTGATAAACGACTCTTTCAACAGGGGCATCCTGGACGCCGACGCCGTGGCCATGATTGAAGGCGCGCTGGCAGTCTCCGAAATGCAGGTGCGTGACGCCATGGTGCCGCGTTCGCACATGGTGGTCGTGCCACTGGATATGCCGCTTGATGAATTCCTGCCGCTGGTGCTTGAATCCGGGCATTCGCGTTTTCCGGTTATAGGCGAAGACCGGGACGAAGTGGAAGGCATATTGCTGGCGAAAGACCTGCTGCGTCATTATGCGGAAAATGGCGGTCCACTGAATCTAAAAGAGCTGGTACGCCCACCTGTCGTGATTCCTGAAAGCAAACGTCTGAATATGTTGTTAAGGGATTTCCGGGCCAGCCGCAATCACATGGCCATCGTGGTGGATGAGTATGGTGGTGTTTCCGGCCTGATCACAATTGAAGACGTGCTGGAGGAGATTGTAGGTGAAATTGATGATGAGTATGATGAAGAAGAGGAGGCCCCTATCAAGTTGATAGGTGAAAATTTTTATCAGATCAATGCCTTAGCAGAAATTGAAGACTTTAATGCGGTGTTTGGCTGTGCCCTCAGTGACGAGGACTACGACACGGTAGGCGGCTTGCTGCTGGCAGAGTTTGGTCGTGTTCCGGAAAAGGGTGAACAAGTAATACTGGCAGAACGCTTCAGTTTCTGTGTAACCACCGCGGACAACCGCCGTATCATCACGCTGGAAATGAACGACCTCAAAACAGACTAGGGGGCGTTCTCATACGCCAGGTTGCGCTGTTGCACCTGAAAATACGCCAGGCAAGGCGTGAGGAGAGAGGTTTGGTAACTCCAAATGAACGACGAACAACACCGTATGGCGTTTTTTCAGGTGCAACCCGAAGGGCCGGGCCTATTTTTCCGCC
>JAJFLB010000059.1 GCA_021772915.1 Gammaproteobacteria bacterium
GCGGGACCAGTCAAAGTGTAGGGTCATGGGCACGATGAAGACCGACAGTGTCGATACTGACGTTGCCTGGCGCGCAAACGTTGCACACATGGCACAGACCAGTACCACTTTGCCGTAGAAAAAAGGTAAGCGGCTCGCCAGGCCCGCGTGATCGATTACCCGCACGGGAGGATCTCCCAAGTTCCAAAACACTCCATCATTGCAAAGCCTTTTAGAACTTGGCCCTATCTGGAAATTAGCTGCTTTCAATCCAGCTAACGAGTCAATCTATAATTGATTAATGGTCTTATTCTTAAGAGGCAACCATTTTGCAAATAGAACCAGAGCTGATTGTATTCAGCCTCACTGACCTACTGAAGCGGTTGCTGTTGTAAATCCCTTACCTAACACCACCTCATTTCCTGGCGTCGGTAATCGCGGTATGTTCTGGGCTAAAATTAATGAACACACGGCAAATCCAGTGCCTATCAAAAACACCATGGCACTGGAGTGGATCCAAATTAAACCGAGCAGCGCCGGTATTACTACTGCTGCAATATGGCTAATCGTAAAAGAAACCCCGGCAGAGCTGGCAAGGTCCGCAGGATCTGCGATTTTTTGAAAATACGTCGCTATCGCAATAGCCAATGCAAAAAACATATGATCGATCACATATAACGATGCACCAAGATATGGGTCCTCAACGAATGCGTAACCGGTGAAGACAATAATCAACCCGATATATTCAATGGTCAGAGCACGACACTCGCCAATGCGGTGAATCAAGGATCCGATTCGCTCGGCGAAAAGCCAGTTGAACGCATAGTTAATGAGAAACAACAAAGTGACTTGTGCCGCACTGTAGCCAAACTTTTCCACCATTAAAAAAGCTGCAAAGACCATAAATATTTGCCGCCGCGCGCCGGAGAAAAACGTCAAAGCATAATAAAGCCAATACCGTTTCCTTAAGACTAAATGGGTGTGCTGTGGAGTTTTGGTTTTAAAATGCGGAAATCCTAGCCACATAAAAATGGCTAACCCACAGCATATACCGCCAGCAATAAACAAGTTCCAGGTGTAGTCAAGATCAAAGACTTCCAACAGTATCCACAACGCGCCATAGACCACTAAAGACGTCATCGCGCCCACTGCGATGAGGCGGCCAAGTACTTGGGGCGCTTCCTCTTTGGATAACCATTGCAGGGACAGTGATTGTTTAATGGTCTCGAAGTAATGAAATCCAATCGACATCAGTACTGTAGTGAAATACAAACCATATTCGGAAGGAAAAAAGCCCGTCAGTGCGACCCCCAGGCCCAACAATAAAAGTGAGATGACGGCAAAGGTTTGTTCTTTGAGAATCAGTAGTACAAAAACCGTAGTAAAGGCGAGGAACCCTGGCACCTCGCGCAGGCTTTGTAATATGCCAATCTCGACTCCCGTAAATGCGGCCCGTTCCACGACAAAGTTATTCAGTAACGCCAACCAGATATTGAAGGCCACGGGCATGGCAATGCTCATCAAAATCAGCAGATTAACCGGAGTGCGCCAGGTCCTTGATGTCGTTGCAGAAGATTCAAGCATGGAGACAGTAAGTGAACTTACGCAACTGGAGTCAGACTATTGCTGGCATCTAAAATCCAACGATAGGCGTAATCACTAAAGCTGCGATGGAAATATAAATGGTAACCCGGATCATCATTGATTTGATGCAATAAGACGTGGCTACGTGCAAAAGCGCTTTGGGCACACTGACCGGGGCTGAACACGTTGGGATGAACATCCAGGCTCGTGGCTTTCATCAAAATCTCTCTAGCATTAACGCCTGAAAGCCCTAAAACTACTCGGCTACTACTGACATCAGAGATCAGACAATGTTGTTCCGCGAGTGCTGTATTGAATTCGGTCTCAAATTCGGCGCTAGTTGACGATTCTATTTGGCTGAATAGCCATTCATCGGGACCCATCCATAGTAACGAAGCTTCAGCGCTGCCACTGACGGTATTGGCTTTGACCGGAAGCGTCAGTCCAGATATTTTTTTAATCCCCGCTACAAAATCCTGATCCTGAGCATCCCCTCGGATTGCAAACTGAATACGCGGTGCCTCAACCCAAAATTGTAATCCCACTCGTTGTAATACTTGAGGGTCTACAGAATCCACTGCGTGATGTGCAAGCGCCTGCTGGCGTAAATACGGCTTAACCATTCATACGCTCCCCATTCGGATCATAAAATCTTGGATCACAAACACTGGCCCTGACTTGTTTGTCCGCCAGAGATAACCAGACTTGTTCGCCATGACGTGATGCTCCCTTTTCAAGCATCGCGAGGGCGATGGAATGCCCGAGATGTTCACTCCAATAACTCGAAGTCACATAACCAATCATCTCGATAGGTGGTTCTGGTTTTATTTCAGCAACAATTTGTGCACCTTCGGGCAGCACTTCTTTGGGGTTGTCAGTCCGTAACCCCACTAGTTGGTGGCGATCTTCACGCAGACTGTCTGGTCTCAGCATTGATCGTTTACCAATAAAATCTTTTGCGCTGCTGACCATACGTGCAAGTCCAACATCTGCAGGCATCACCGTACCGTCGGTATCCTGGCCGGCGATTATGAAACCTTTTTCGGCGCGCAAAATATGCATGGTCTCGGTACCAAAAGGGGTAATGCCGTATTTTTCACCGCTGAGCATGAGCTGGCTCCACAAGGCCATTCCATAATCGGCGGCAACATTGATCTCAAAAGACACTTCACCGGTAAAGGACACCCGGGCGATACGCGCTGGGATCCCTGCCACATGGCCAGTACACCAGGTCATAAATGGAAATGCTTGATTCGACAGATCCACATCCGTACACAACTCCGCCAACAGTTGGCGGGCAAAGGGTCCTGATATTGCAGCGGTTGCCCACTGCTCAGTCACCGAGTTGCAATAAACCTGCAAGTCAGGCCATTCTGTTTGCAGCCAGATTTCCAGCCAGTCCAACACTCGCGCGGCATTGCCGCTGGTGGTGTGCATCAAAAATCGATCTTCGGCTAATCGCAAGGTCACGCCATCGTCAAAAATAAAACCATCTTCAGCGCACATTAACCCATAGCGACATGCACCTACTGGTAATGATTTCCAGCCGTTGGTGTAAATGCGATTTAACAATACCGCTGCATCAGGGCCACGGATCTCAATTTTGCCTAATGTGGTCGCATCTAAAATCCCAATAGCGCTTCGGGTGGCAATGCATTCACGGCGTGTCGCATCGTGCATGGACTCGCCCTCTTGAGGGTAGTACCAGGCACGCTTCCACTGACCGACATCTTCCCAACATGCGCCGTGGGCGCGATGCCATTCATGCATTGGAGTGCGGCGAACCGGATCCATAAACTCACCGACATCACGGCCGGCCAAGGTGCCAAAGCTTATGGGTGTATACGGTGGGCGAAAGGTAGTGGTTCCAGTGGCTTCAATACTAGCGCCTGTGATTTGCGCAATAATAGCCAGGGCATTGACGTTACTGGTTTTACCTTGATCGGTCCCCATGCCGGTTGTGGTGTAACGTTTTGCGTGTTCTACGGAACGATAACCCTCGCGAACTGCAAGCTGTAAATCCGCTGCCGTGGCATCGTTTTGAAA
Source organism: Gammaproteobacteria bacterium (assembly GCA_021772915.1). Lineage (GTDB taxonomy): Bacteria > Pseudomonadota > Gammaproteobacteria > Xanthomonadales > SZUA-36 > SZUA-36. The sequence goes on from JAJFLB010000059.1 coordinate 3,610, forward strand.
ATCAACAAAACTTTTGGCCGGAGGATGATCCGAGGCACTCGGCACCAGCCATAAAGGACGAATATCGGTGCTGTTCGATTTTGCATCCACTTTCGGCGACACGCTTTTTGTGCGTTGTCTAAAACCGGCATCAGCCGCTGCGGCCTTACCCGCCTCACGACCCTCAGAAAAGGCGAAACCCAGATCAAAGGTACCGTTCGCCGCACCTGCAGAGCGCTCGGCCTGGACTGATTCTCCAGGCACAAAGCAACTCAGATTCTGATCGTAGGACAAGCGCCCGCGAGATTGAGAAAATAAATGTAAGGCCGGATTCCAACCACCCGCCATGCAAACTAAATCACAATCAATAATTCGGCTGCTTCCACTTAACCCATCGGCATCACTATTGAGCCGCGCGACTTCTACCTGACGCACATGACGCCGCCCATGGGCGGTCACAACCACGTGATTTGTCAGAATCTCTAAATCGCGATCCCGCGCCTGAGCTTCTAACTCCGGAGCGGCTTGCCCACGGATATCAACTAAGGTGACTTGCACACCGGCGTCGGACAAGTCCAACCCTGCTTCCCAGCCACTATCGTTATTGCAGAACACCACGGCTTTATGCCCGGGTCGCACCGCGTATCGATTCACATAGGTTTGTGCTGCGTTAGCTAACATCACACCGGGGCGATCATTGTTTTTAAACACCAGGGGACGTTCATGAGCACCCGTGGCCAGTATTACCTGAGATGCACGGATCTTCCACAGACGTTGTCGTGGCTGATCACCGCAACTGCCCAGGGGCAAGTGATCGGTTAAACGTTGTGCAGCGACAACAAAGTTGTGTTCGAAATAACTGGTGACAGTAGTACGCGTCAGTAACGTGACATTTTCGAGAGCTTCAAGTTCGAGAACCGCCGCATCTACCCAAGCTCCAGCGGGTTCATCATCGAGTTGGATACGCCGCGATAACAGTGAACCACCTGCCGTGGATTGCTCATCGGCAACGATCACCCGTGCGCCAGTACGAGCGGCCGCCAATGCCGCCGATAAACCAGCAGCACCGGTCCCCACCACTAAGACATCACAGTGGGCATGGGTTTTGTCATAGATGTCTGGATCGTTTTCAGTAGGCGCCTTGCCCATACCTGCGGCATTACGGATAACCCGCTCATAGGTCATCCACATGCGCTTCGGCCACATGAATGTTTTATAGTAAAACCCCGAAGGCAGTAGTCGAGAAAACACGCTGTTAATTTGATGGATATCAAATTCGACACTGGGCCAACAGTTTTGTGAATTCGCTATTAAGCCTTGATACAACTCGATTTGAGTGGCACGGATATTCGGTTGTGTATAGGCCCCGACTTCGAGCTGCACCAGGGCATTGGGCTCCTCACTGCCGGCGCTGAAAATACCCCTGGGGCGGTGGTATTTAAAACTCCGCCCCACCAGGTGCACACCATTGGCCAGCAATGCCGATGCCAGAGTATCGCCGGCAAAACCGATGTACTCCTGGCCATTGAAACGAAACGTGCGTGGCTGATCACGTTGAATCAGACCGCCGTTGAACAGACGGTATCCTTGGCTCATTGGGATCGGCTCCGCGTAGGATCATCCACCCTAGGCGGTGGCTCTCCCATTTTATATACGGCGTGAATTTTATTACTCAGCGTATCTCTACAAACATTAAACCAACGTCGGCAGCCATGACTGTGACACCACATTTCATAGTGGGTACCCATGGAGTTTGTGCGCATGAACAAATAATCTCCCCAGGATTGATCATCTGCATCCGCAGGTTTTTCCGGTCGAGTGATATGCGCTTCACCGCCACATTTGAAATCGGTTTCGTCACGTGGACCGCAGTAAGGACATTCAATCAGTAACATCTCGCATGCTCCTTAATGGGCGACCGCAGCGGCGCCGTGTTCATCGATAAGATAACCGCTGTTGAAGCGCTCCAAGGTATAAGGCGCATTCAACTCATGGGGCTCATCCTGGGCAATCGTGTGAGCAAATGCCCAACCCGAGCCCGGTGTGGCCTTGAAGCCGCCTGTTCCCCAACCACAATTGAAGTACAAGTGCTTCACTGGTGTCTTGCCAATGATGGGACTGGCATCAGGACACACATCCACAGTACCTCCCCACTGACGCATCATGCGCAATCTGGAGACAATCGGAAACAATTCCACTAAGGCGTTTATCTGTTCCTCAACAATTGGAAAACTACCGCGCTGAGAGTAACCACAATAACCATCGATACCCGCTCCAATCACCAATTCGCCTTTATCTGACTGGCTTACATAGACATGCACAGCGTTGGACATCACCACGGTATCGTGCATCGGTTTAATCGGCTCTGAGACCAGAGCTTGTAAGGGATGGCTTTCGATCGGCATTCTGAAACCCGCCATATCAGCTAATACGCTGGCATGGCCTGACACCACAACGCCCACTTTTTTTGCACCGATAAAACCACGGCTGGTCTCCACGCCTTCAACCCGACCGTCGCTTTGACGAATCCCGGTCACTTCACAATTCTGAATAATATCCACTCCCAGGTTGTTAGCACCACGAGCGTAACCCCAGGCCACCGCATCGTGACGGGCGGTTCCGCCACGACGTTGCAGCGATGCACCAAGTACCGGATAACGTGAATTAGGCGATACATTCAGGATCGGACAAAACGCTTTAGTTTGCTGGGGATTTAAAAATTCGGAATCAACACCATTCAAACGAATGGCATTCACACGTCGCGACAGTTCACGTAAGTCATGTTGGTTGTGGGCAAGATTCAAAACCCCTCGTTGAGAAAACATGATGTTGTAATTGAGCTCTTGACTTAAGCCTTCATAGAGCTTCAAAGCGTGCTCATAAATCTGTGCACTGTTATCACGTAAATAATTGGATCGAATAATAGTGGTATTGCGACCGGTATTTCCGCCTCCCAACCAACCCTTTTCGATCACCGCAATATTGCGCATGCCATGTTCTTTTGCCATGTAGTAGGCCGTGGCCAAACCATGGCCGCCGCCGCCGACAATGATGGCATCATATTCGCGCTTGGGTTCAGGCGAACGCCAGGCACTTTGCCAGTTCTCATGATATGAAAATGCATTTCGAAGCAATGATGCAAAGGAATACTTCATTAATTATCCGCTTTGATTTTTAAAATTAAAATATTAATCTCGTAAAGACGATGCGTTCTGTAGAGAACAATACTACGATCAAAATTGGTTCCTGAAAATTTACTCTCTGTATCTATACGTCTTCGTGAGTTCCATACAAGATCAAAACTAACACTCAATCACATTAACAGCGAGACCACCACGTGCGGTCTCTTTATATTTTGTTTTCATATCCCGCCCCGTATCGCGCATGGTTTTAATGACATTATCAAGTGAGACAAAATGTTTCCCATCGCCATGCAGTGCAATCCGCGCAGCATTAATCGCTTTCACCGAAGCCATCGCGTTACGCTCAATACAAGGCACCTGAACGAGTCCACCCACCGGGTCACAGGTCAAACCCAGGTTATGTTCCATACCAATTTCTGCGGCATTTTCTACCTGCTCTGGAGTCCCGCCCATTACTTCCGCGAGTGCCCCGGCAGCCATAGAACAGGCTGAACCCACTTCGCCCTGGCATCCCACCTCTGATCCAGAAATGGATGCATTTTCTTTATAAAGAATACCAATCGCCCCAGCCACCAGCAGGAAGCGCACGACCGCATCATCATCAGCACCAGGACAATGGCGACGGTAGTAATGCAAGACTGCCGGAATGATACCGGCTGCACCGTTAGTCGGTGCAGTAACTACACGCCCACCCGCAGCATTTTCTTCATTCACTGCCAGCGCGTAAAGATCCACCCAATCCATAGCTGACATTCCGCTTTGATCATCAGGTTGGCCTTTAATTTTGCGATACAAACCAGCTGCTCGACGTTTTACTTTCATGCCACCCGGCAAAATGCCTTCGGCATTGATACCCGCCTCAACGCAGTCCTGCATGACCTGCCACAAATGCAACAAATCTTCGCGAATTTCTTCTTTAGTTCTCCAGGTCAACTCATTTTCGTACATGATAGTACTGATGGATAAGCCATGTTCTTTACACAATTCCAACAACTCATTGCCACTGTGAAAAGGATAGCGAACCTGGACCTCATCTAATCGAAATTTCACCGCACCCATGGCATCCTGATCGACAACGAAACCACCGCCTACGGAATAGTAAGTACGTTCAAAGATCACCTCGCCACTACTGTCCATAGCCTGGATCTGCATGCCATTGGGATGCGCGGGTAAACTTTTACGCCGATGCATCACCACATCGGATTGTTCGTCGAAACTGATCACCTGATGGCCAAAGACCAGTAAGCGACAACTGCTTTTGACGCGCTCTAATATTCCAGGAATGGTATTGGTGTCGATTTCCTCTGGAATCTCACCCAACAGGCCCAGGATAACGGCTTTATCACTACCATGTCCTTTGCCTGTGGCCCCGAGGGAGCCGAACAGTTGGGTTTTGATGCGATGAACTTGCTCAAGCTGGCCTTCGTTGTGCAAGCGCGAGACGAACATCCGCGCTGCCCGCATCGGCCCTACAGTATGCGAACTCGATGGCCCGATACCAATTTTGAATAACTCAAAAACACTCAGGGCCACCGTGCAACCTCGCTAATGCCGCCGATTAAGCCTACAGGTGTTCGTAGACTGGATGACGTGCACACAACTCATGAACCTGACCGGCGACCCGTTGATTCACCGCATCGTCTTCGGGGGCATCCATAATGTCACACATCCAACGCGCCACATCGCGAACATCGTCTTCTTTGAATCCCCGTGTGGTGACGGCAGGAGTACCGACGCGAATTCCACTGGTCACAAAGGGAGACTGAGGATCATTAGGCACGGTATTTTTATTTACGGTGATTCCGGCTCGACCTAAAGCCGCGTCAGCAACTTTGCCGGTTAACCCTTTAGCCACTAGGTTCACCAGCATTAGATGATTTTCGGTTCGCCCACCCACGATTGGAAAACCACGCTGGTTAAAAATTTCTGCCATGGCCTGGGCATTGGACAATACTTGAGCCTGGTACTGACTAAACTCTGGCAGCATCGCCTCTTTAAATGCTACAGCCTTAGCCGCGATGACATGCATTAGTGGCCCACCCTGGTAGCCAGGGAAAACTCGAGAATTGAGGCGCTTTTCTAATTCAGGATTTTCCCGGGCCAGGATTAAACCGCCGCGAGGGCCTCTGAGTGTTTTGTGGGTGGTACTGGTCACGACATCAGCAATGGGCACAGGATTTGGGTAATGGCCTGTGGCCACCAGACCTGCAACATGAGCCATGTCGACTAACAGATAGGCACCGACTTGATCGGCAATATCGCGGAATCGCTGCCAATCGATAAACCTGGAATAGGCGGAAAACCCCGCAATAATTAATTTGGGCTTGTGCTCCATGGCCAATTGTTCGACTTGCTCGTAATCAATCTCGCCACTATCAGGAAGCAAACCATATTGGACCGCTTTGTACATAAAACCGGAAAAGTTGACCGACGCACCATGAGTCAAATGCCCGCCATTATCCAAACTCATACCCAGCAAGGTTTCTCCATGATTGAGTAACGCCGCAAAAGCCGCGGCATTAGCAGAAGAGCCTGAATGGGGTTGGACATTGGCGTAAGCAGCGCCGAACAGAGTTTTAACGCGATCGATGGCCAGTTGCTCGGCGATATCAACAAATTCACAACCACCGTAATAACGCTTACCCGGATAGCCCTCAGCGTATTTATTGGTGAGCTGGGAACCTTGAGCCTCTAGTACTCTCGGACTTGTGTAATTCTCAGATGCAATTAACTCGATGTGTGCTTCCTGACGTGCTGTTTCACTCTTTATGGATTGCCACAGTTCATCATCGAATCCTGCAATCTTGTCTTCGGCCGAGTACATATCAAAACTCCCTAGTGGTGGGCATATTGGCGATACCGTTGGCAGCTCAGGTGCCCAGCCCGGTTCGTAACGGGGCGCCTAAGGTACACGACCAAGCCAACGCTGTCAGTGCTTGTAAAGACGCAAATCTGAACGATTACGCCAAATTATTAAGACCATTAAATTGGCGAGCAGAATAATGCAGGGAACCTAGGGAGATATAACCTGGACGACACCCGATTGCTGGGCTGCGCCTTAGTTAACGCATAACGCTAAGTGTTTGAGGAAGGAGTCCAGGAAATCCAACCGCGGCGAGCTGACACTGCGCCGCGGTGGATTGTAATTACGCCGCCCAAAACGGCTTGGATATTTCAGTTTTGACCTGATCCCGGCTCAGACCTACATCGCTGAGCAATCGATCATCGAGATACCGCAATTGGGTACGTTCTTTATGGCGGTTGTACCAAATTTGTACCAACTCAAGAAACGAGTGCCGTGAGACGCTGCTGGAGGGACATACCTGGATCTGTGAAACATAGACAGACATCGCATTTCTCCTTAATATAACTAATTAAACCCAAAATAAGTCAGTTCAAGAGAGTTAACATAACCTCTTGATATAAATAAGATACTGATAATTTAGAATCAGTACAAACGACATTTATAGCCATGATCGAGTTAGAATTACTAATCTGATGTCAAGAATGCCCTCTCTGAACTCTTTAAGAGCCTTTGAAGCTGCTGCCAGGCACCTGAGTTTCACTCGCGCGGCTGCGGAATTGCATGTCACCCAGGCCGCCGTCAGTCACCAGGTCAAGCATCTTGAGGAGGCACTGGGAGTTCAGCTTTTTAAGCGTTTAAACCGGGCTCTGTTACTCACCGATGCGGGTCAAGTCTATGCACCGGAGTTGAACGCCGCGTTTGATCAAATTCAGGCCGCGACCGCACGGATCCAGCATGCCTCGACGACTAAGCCTGTGACTGTTACTGCCTTGGCTTCGTTTTCGGCTCGCTGGCTGGTGCCGCGGTTGGGTCGGTTCAGACAACAACACCCGGAAATCGAATTACTCATTGATCCGCAGAATCAATTGGTAGATTTACGCCACAGCCATGCAGATATCGCCATTCGTTATGGCACTGGCCACTACCCGGGGCTTGTCACTGAGCGCTTCTTTACCGAAGATCTGTTTCCAGTGTGCAGCCCGTCGCTCCTGGAATCTGGAGACCACCCTTTACGTGTTCCAGAGGATCTCGCATACCACCATATTCTTCATGATGACGGCCATAACGACTGGAGAACCTGGCTAAGAGCCGCCCAGGTCGAGGGTGTTGATGCCAACAAAGGTACGGTCTTTACCGATTCCGGAATGCTCATCCAGGCCGCAATGTCCGGCCAGGGAATTGCCATGGCAAGAGGGGTACTGGTCAATGATGAACTTCAAAGTGGGGCTTTAGTCAGACCTTTTGATCTGGGTCTGCCCTCCGAGTATGCCTATTATGTAGTCGCCCTTCCCGAGCGCTTGCAACTACCGAGGGTCGCCAAATTTAAAGACTGGTTACTCTCTGAAGCGGCGCAGACGCGTTTCAGTTAGAAGCGTACAATGTAGTCTAGTTAGCGAAGCCGTCCGTTCCACCCGCGGTACGCCACTCCATGGCCAGATTTGATTAGCGCATTTTCCAGGACTGGGTACGTTTATCGAGCATTCGCGATAGAAAATAATGCGCGAGGCGAACACCAGCTGCGGTGTAGAAAATCATCATTCCCATTGCAGCCGCCGGTGCGATATCCCCCGCATCATCCATATTTAAAACGGCTACGGAGGCCAAATTTGTATCTGGGCCGTAGAGAAAGATAACCGCCGAGACCGTGGTCATCGCATTAACAAATAAGTAGATCGATATATCCAAAATCGCTGGCAGACAAATGGGTACGGTAACCCGCCAAAAGGTTCGATAAAAAGGTGCTTTTAATGACGCTGCAACGGATTCAAATTCGACATCGAGTTGTTTCAATGCAGTGACTGCAGTGAGGTGACTGACGGTATAAAAATGCACGATCGTGCTAATCACCAGAATAATCATGGTGTGATAAATCACGTTCAACGGGTTATCCGGTGCATTAAAGAAAAAGATGAAGGCTAAGCCTAAGACCAAACCGGGAACCGCCATGGGCAGCATGGCCAACATTTGGAATACGGAACGACCATTATCGAAACCACGACACTTCTCAACCATATAGGCGCCGGTAAAAACCAGTACCGTTCCGAGTATCGCGGTCCACGATGCCAATTCGATCGAATTGAGATAAGAGTCCCAGCCCCCGCCATCCATGAGATCAAATTGATAGTTGGTTAAACCAATATTGAGGTCGTAGGGATAAAACTTTACAAGAGCTGCGTATTGGCAAACGCCCAACATTCCCAGTAAGAAAAAACTCACTAGCATACAAAACACCAACATGGTTCGATCAAAATTCTTGTTCGGTTTTGGTACTAAGGCCACAGCATGGGCGGTCAGGCTAGCCGCTTGGCGTTTTTGTACGATTCGATCGACGACGAAGGCGAATACTGCTGGAATCATTAACACCATACTGACAACGGCGCCCATTTCGAAATTCTGCTGGCCAATCACTTGTTTATAAATATCAGTGGCCAACACATTGAAATCTCCACCAATCACTTTTGGAGCACCAAAGTCAGTAATGGCTAAGGTGAAGACCACAAAAGCTGCACTGATCAATCCATAGCGACAACCCGGTATCGTCACAGTGAAGAAAATTCGAGTGCGTGATGCGCGTAACGATAATGCGGCCTCATACATACGCGCATCGGCAATGGATAAAGCTGTGATCAGGATGATGATGGCGTGGGGTAGGGTAAAAAAGACTTCTGCAATTATGATTCCAATCGGCCCATAAATAGAATGCCCAAACATCAACTCTTTGAGCATGCCCTGGTTGCCAAACAAATAGACCAAAGCGATCCCTGGCAACAATGAGGGTACTAAAATGGGAATCATAGTAAGGGCTTTGAATAAACCTTTAAAAGGCATACAACTGCGCGTTAATGCATAGGCAAATGTATATGCAATTGTGATGGTTATCGCGGTGGTGATTAGCGCGATAAATAAACTGTTTTCAATGGAATACACCAGTGCGGGTGTATTGAAATATTCTATATAATTAGTTAATCCAATGAACATGCCATCGGAATTTTCAAAGCTTTTTGAGAGCATGGTGTACAGGGGCAACGCCAGCGTTACTACCAGGTACAACCCTATAGTGATCATAAACGCGCGCATGATTATGTCATCACGACTCAGACGCATTTTAAGTGGCCTTGCCGCTATAGAGGGAGTCGCAATAGATTCACTCATAGCGGTTTGCGCCCGGCGGGGTAAAGTCGAATGTGTTCCGAGGGTAAATTGACAGTTCTTGTTTCACCCTGATGCAGTCCGAGTCGTCGATATAGGTTTGCCGATACATCGGCATAGGCTCTGATCGAATCATCTGCACCCCAGTGAATGCCAAGACGCACAAATGATCCCAAAAACTCCACGTAATGAATCTCAATAGGCCATTGATTACCATCCGTATCTTCACTGATTGCGAAATTAAAATCTTCAGGTCGAATGGCCATGGTCATACCCGGAGCAGTATTTATCCCGGCTAAATCGCAATCAAGCTTTACACCTCCCACCTCAACACCATCGGCTTGTACCGTTGCCGGTAGAAAATTCATAGTGCCTACAAAGTCTGCGACAAAAGCCGTTTGCGGTTGCTGATATATTTCTTCTGGCGATCCAATCTGTTCGACCCGGCCATCACTCAACACTACAAATCGATCCGCCATGGTCAGTGCTTCTTCTTGATCATGGGTCACCATGATGGTGGTAATCCCCAAACGTTGTTGTAGTGCTTTCACTTCATGGCGTAGATGAGCACGCACCTTTGCATCTAAAGCTGAAAGCGGCTCGTCAAGTAATAACAAACCTGGTGACGTAGCAATTGCGCGGGCTAAAGCGACTCGTTGTTGCTGTCCGCCAGATAATTGCGATGGAAATTTTGTGCCCTGCTCAGGTAACCCAACCAAAGCCAATAATTCCTCGACCCTGGAATTGATTTCAGATCTGGACTGTTTGGTTTGATTCTCAAGACCATAAGCAATATTTTTTGCGACGCGCATATTGGGAAACAGTGCATAGGATTGAAACACAATTCCAAAGTCACGCTCGGACGGGGGTAACACTGAGATATCCTGGCCTGCCTGGATGATACGACCCGTGGTTTGCATATCGAGACCGGCAATGGCTCTTAACAGTGTTGTCTTGCCACAGCCTGAAGGTCCTAGAAAACAAACGAATTCGCCTTCATATATTTCTAATGAAATATCACTCAGGGCAACGAAGTCTCCAAACTTTTTGGATAATTCATGAATGCTTAGGAATGCCTTGTTCGATGTTGTCGTGGTCATACGGATATCCCAGATGGATTCTAAATCGGCTGTAAATTTCTGAACTTCCTAGAGTATAACAAGGCCTGCTCAGCCACCAATGTCTCTTGTGGCTCAGGGCAAAACCCTGTACACGGTTTTTAACTTTTAAAACTATATCCTCGACAAAAAAAACGGCCACCCTGCAAAACAAGGTGACCGTTGTATTTCATGTCATGGCTTTATAACGCTGAATTATTTCTTCTTCGGATCTGATTTTGAGTCATATTTAGCCTGCCAGGTCTTCAGAATGCGTTTACGGTTAGTTGCCGCCCACTGAAAATCATTATCAATCATGGCACCCGCAATATTCTCCGGAAAGTACTTGACTGGTTTCGCCAGGCGTTGAATCCCGATGACTGCATAGCCTTCGTTATACATTTTATTGGCAGCTTCAGAAACCGACCAATCAGCCAGGATCATGGCTGCAGTCATGTTTTTGGTGCCCTTTATAATAGCCGTGGCTTCCATATCCCAGCCAATACCTTCACTGGGAATAATGATTTCCAAAGGGGCACCTTGGGCCTTGGATTTTGCACCACGAAATGCAAATGACACTCCAATAGCAGTCTCTCCTCGAGCAGCTAACTTACACGGAGCTGATCCTGAATGGGTATAGCGCGAGATATTCTCATGCAGCCCATCCATGAACGCCCAACCACCCTCTTCACCAAATAATTGCAACCAGCTGGAAACGTCCAGGAAACCCGTTCCTGAACTGTTCGGATTTGGCATGATCACATGGCCTTTATAGACAGGTTTAGTCAGATCTTTCCAAGATGATGGCATTGGCAAGTTATGTTTTTTTGCCTCAACGGTATTTACGCAGATCGCGGCAACCCAGGCATCCATCCCGGTCCATGAGGGAGGATCTGCTTTATCGCGAAATTTCGGACTGATGTTTTCGATACCTTTAGGTCGGTAGGCATGCAACATGCCCTCACCTTTCATTAACAGCAAACTGGTGGCCGCCAATCCCCAAATCATGTCCGCTTTAGGATTCGCTTTTTCTGCCAATAATTTGGCTGTGACAATACCAGTGGAGTCACGCACCCATTTAATTTCGATGTCTGGATGATCTTTATTGAAACGCGCTGCGTATTTTTTCAGATCTTCGGCTTCGACCGCGGTGTAAACGGTCAGGGTCGCTGCGAGCGCTGGAGTGCTCAGCACCGAAGCAGCTATGACGCCGGCTGCTATCTTTCCTGCTGATTTAAAGATTTTGTGGAATTGCATTGTGTTAGAACCTCCCTTATAGAATTTTTATGCCTGAAGGCATTGTCTCCAGCCCCGACCCAATCAATGAAATAGGCCAGAGTTGCAGCCAAATATGACAGCTTTACGCCTTCACGCCAAGTAAATTATGGTATCGATTGTGGCGATGAAAACTATTGATGAAAACTATATAAATTAGTTTATCTATAGTCATAGTAAATCTGAATAATCTATGGGAAGAGTGTGACATGCTCGACGAGCGAACGTTTGACGTTGAAGGTTCGCCACAACGGACTAATTTTGCAGTCAACTAAAACTGAAACTTATGCTTTGCTCTCATGGGAAAGGCGCAATGCCCTAATTTCGAGCCAGCCTATAATTTGATCTAGAAATGAGGTCTAGGCATGGATGCCCTGAATAGGCATCCATGCGCTAGAAACTCAGAATCAATAACGGTAAGTGTCTTGCTTAAAAGGACCCTCGGTTGAGACTCCAATATAATCTGCCTGCGCCTGAGAGAGGCGAGTCAGGTGCACACCGAGTTTCTCGAGATGCAATGCGGCGACTTTCTCATCTAAAGATTTCGGCAATACATAGACCTCGTTTTGGTACTGATCGGCACGTTGCCAAAGCTCCATTTGTGCCAACACCTGGTTGGTAAATGATGCACTCATGACAAAGCTGGGATGCCCGGTGCCGCAGCCCAAATTCACTAACCTGCCTTCAGCTAACAAGATAATCCGCTTACCGTCAGGAAACTCAATTTCATCCACCTGCTCTTTGACTGGGTGCCAGGGGTAATTGCGCAGGGCGTTGACTTGAATTTCAGAATCAAAATGTCCAATGTTGCAAACAATGGCCCGATCTTTCATCGCGCGCATGTGTTCAATAGTAATAATGTCTTCATTACCTGTGGCAGAGACAAAAATATCCGCGACCGGGGCCATCTCGTCCATAGTGCGTACCGGATACCCTTCCATGGACGCCTGTAAGGCGCAAATGGGATCGATTTCAGTGACCGTGACTTGTGCACCCTGGCTACGCAATGAAGCTGCTGAGCCCTTGCCCACGTCTCCAAAGCCACATACCAATGCCACCTTGCCAGCCATCATCACATCGGTAGCGCGTTTAATACCGTCTACTAAGCTTTCCCGACACCCATAAAGGTTGTCGAACTTTGACTTGGTCACGGAATCATTGACATTAAATGCAGGGACTTTTAGTTCACCTTTAGCCTGCATTGTTCTCAATGCGTGTACACCTGTGGTGGTTTCTTCAGACACCCCACGCACATCTTTTAAAAGCTCTGGGTATTTAGTGTGCATCAACGCCGTCAAATCACCACCGTCGTCCAAGAGCATATTCGGACGCCAGCCATTAGGGCCTTCGATGCTGCGTTCAACACATTGCCAGTATTCTTCTTCTGTTTCGCCTTTCCAGGCAAACACCGGAACACCGGCTTGTGCCATCGCAGCAGCTGCCTGATCCTGGGTGGAAAAAATATTACAAGATGACCAGCGAACTTCGGCCCCCAGGGCCTGGAGTGTCTCAATCAACACCGCAGTTTGAATCGTCATGTGCAGACAACCCGTAATTCGCGCACCAGCAAGAGGCTTAGCTTCACCGAATTCTTTTCGTAACGACATCAATCCCGGCATTTCTATTTCCGCGATGGTGATCTCTTTACGACCCCACTCTGCAAGGCTCATATCCTTGACTTGAAAATCCTGTTGTTCGCTCATGTTAGATATCCACTGTATTGATTACGATAAAATGCAAAAAAATAAAACTCTCACATGCGCTGGGCTTGCTGAGATATGCTGGTTGTTATTATTGGCACCTTAGAGTCAGATCTTTAATTCTCTGCGCCTAGATGCAACTGCGAAAAAATCAAATAAACGTGGTACAGACACTCTATTTAAAAGGCTTTACGCAGGTCATCCACCAGGTCCAGGCGCTCCCAGGAAAAATTCCCAGCATCGGTAGCCTCACGTCCAAAATGACCATAAGCGGCACTCGGTCCATAAATGGGCCGGGATAATTGCAGGTGTTCACGGATCCCACGTGGTGATAAATCCATAACCTTTTGCAACACATCTGCCAGCGCATTCTCATCCACCTGGCCGGTATTCTGTGTATCCACATACAAAGATAAAGGCTTGGAAACACCAATAGCGTAAGCCACCTGGATCACACATTTTTCCGCAAGCCCAGCAGCCACCACATTCTTGGCTAAATAACGTGCCGCATAGGCTGCGGATCGATCGACCTTGGTTGGGTCTTTACCCGAAAAAGCGCCACCACCGTGGGGTGCTGCCCCACCATAGGTGTCGACAATGATCTTACGACCCGTCAAACCACAGTCGCCATCAGGCCCGCCAATAACAAAACGGCCCGTTGGGTTGATATAGATTTCTTCTTCCGGACACATCCAGCCATCTGGTAACACAGCTTCGATATAAGGCCGAACCATGGCGTGGACTTGATCCTGATCCAAATCCTCATCATGCTGAGTCGATACCACCACCGAAGTCGCACCAACAGGCTTGCCATCTTCATAGCGTAAAGTGACTTGGCTTTTAGAATCAGGCCCCAGCCCGGCTTCTTTGCCACTGTGACGTCCTTCGGCCATGCGCCGAAGTATTTCATGGGAATAATAGATGGGTGCTGGCATCAAGGCAGGGGTTTCGCGACACGCGTATCCAAACATCAGGCCCTGATCGCCTGCTCCTTCGTCTTTGTTTCCTGCGGCATCTACACCTTGAGCAATATCCTGAGATTGCTCATGTAAATGGTTCTCAACACTGGCTTTTTCCCAATGAAAACCTTCCTGGGCATAGCCAATATCACGTACTGCTTCGCGGACAACCGATTCCACATCATCGTGACTGATACTCTCAGGACCTCGAACTTCACCGGCCAGGACTATTCGATTGGTGGTTGCCATGGTTTCACAAGCAACTCGTGCAAAGGGATCTTGTCCCAGGTACAAATCAACAACAGCATCAGAAATTCGGTCACAGACCTTATCCGGGTGACCTTCTGAGACCGATTCACTGGTAAATAAGTAGTTGCCACCACGCATAATAAGATCCTTAATAATTCCTTGTAGATATGTACATAAGTTTATGTGATTTAACCTAAACCTTTCAACAACTAATTCATTTTACTCACGGATTGAATCGAATTTTTTAATTCAATCCGCTGAAAATATTGGTCGGGGCGAGAGGATTTGAACCTCCGACCCCCACAACCCCATTGTGGTGCGCTACCAGGCTGCGCTACGCCCCGACAAATCGATCAGAAATCATCGTACAGGAAAAATAGACAAACTAGAATTTAACTCAACGCTTGAGAACCTGCAGTACCTGCTCCAACTCTGTCCGTACCTGACGGATGATCTGTTGACTACGGCTTACATCATCATGAGTGCTTTCACCCATAAGCTGTTGCCGGGCACCACCGATGGTGAAACCTTGCTCATACAACAAGCTTCGGATCTGGCGAATCATGATAACGTCACCACGCTGATAATAACGACGGTTTCCACGCCGTTTTACCGGTTTGAGTTGCTCAAACTCCTGCTCCCAGTAACGCAGCACATGCGGCTTGACCGCACACAACTCGCTTACTTCCCCTATGGTGAAATACCTTTTTGCAGGTATAGCGGGTAAATCTCTCTCAATCCCCGGATTTAACATATGCTTCCACCCTTGCCCTTAGTTTTTGACCAGGCCTGAAGGTCACCACACGACGGGCGGAAATCGGAATTTCTTCACCTGTCTTGGGGTTTCTCCCCGGACGCTGGTTTTTCTCACGCAGCTGAAAATTGCCGAATCCTGAAAGCTTAACGTTTTCTCCATCTTCCAGGGCTGCCCGGATAGTTTCAAAATACGCATCCACGAATTCTTTGGCTTCGCGTTTGTTCAATCCCACTTCGTTAAACAAACTTTCAGCGATATCTGCCTTAGTTAATGACATCATAATCCTCTAAGCTGTGCATCCAGTCGCTCTTCAAGGCCCTGAATAACCTTCTGAACCAGTGAATCTACAACTTCGTCCGTAAGAGTGCAAGAAACATTCTGTAAAATCAAGCCAATAGCCAAACTTTTATAACCTTTTTCAACATTTTGGCCTGTATACAGATCGAATAATACCAAATTTATAAGCAAATCGCCTGATAAATCAATCACATTGCGTTTAACTTCTGCAAAAGTAACTAATTCAGGTACACGTAAGGCCAAGTCCCGTCTTACTGACGGGAAATGAGAAATATTTTTCGTGTATGAAATTTCGCGTTTAGAAAGTAAGTCTACGTCTAATTCGAAGGCCAGCACCGGTCCTTTGATGGTCATTTGCTTCAAAACTGCCGGATGGATGCTGCCCGCCCAGCCGATATCAGCGCCATTAATGCAAACCATTGCCGCCTGACCCGGGTGCAGCCACGGGGATGTCGCCTTGCGGAACTCGATTTCGCCGGTATGGCCCCGCAAAGATGCCATGGCTTCGAGATCACCCTTGAGATCGAAAATGTCCAGTGTGCGGCTATCCACACCCCACTGTTCGGGCAACGGGCTCCCACAGGCCACGGCGGCGACATGCCAGGACTCTGTCAAACCCTCCTGTTGCTCAAAGACAGTCCCGGTTTCAAAAAACCGCAGCCTGTCCTGTTGACGACGTAAATTACGGGCGAGTGTTTCCATCAAACCCGGCAACAGGGACGTACGCATTACGCCAAGATCGGTATTGAGTGCGTTGGCCAGTGGTAAGACATGATTATCGAGAGAAAACCTGCCAAGCAGCTCCTCAGAGGTAAAGCTGTAATTGATTGCTTCCTGATAGCCCAGGGTGCACAAAGCCTGCTGAATGTTTTGTAGTGGCACGCGTGACTCAGGTACAACGCCTGGATCCAATTCACCTTTTGGCAGAGCAACGGGGATATTGTCATAGCCGTGTATTCGTGCAATTTCTTCGATCAGATCTTCTTCAATTGCTATATCGAAGCGGTCTGAAGGTACCGTAACCTTCCAGGCCCCATCGCCGAAATCCGGCTGCAAGCGCAGACGCTCAAGAATACGGGTGACTTCTTCAATATCTATTTCCATGCCCAAGACACGTTGCAATCGTGCATGACGCAAATTGACACTATTTTGCGCGGGGACATGCAGTTCTGACACAGCGTGGACCAATGGTCCCGCTTCACCACCCACGATCTCCAGCAACAACTCCGTTATGCGCTCGATAGCCCTCACCTGCCCCTGCGGATCCACACCACGCTCATAACGGTGTGAAGCGTCCGTTTGCAGACCCAGGGCACGGGCTTTTCCTGATATGGTGGATGGATTGAAATAAGCACTTTCCAGAAGAATATTACGGGTGCTGTCCGTCACCCCGGTCGCGAGCCCGCCCATGATCCCCGCCAATGCAACCGGACCGCTTGCGTCACAAATAGCGAGCAGTTCCTCGTTGAATTCAAGCTGTTTGCCGTCAAGTAACTCCAGCGATTCTCCTGTGCGGCCCCGGCGTACGCAGATATCACCTTTCAGGTGATCCAGATCAAATGCGTGCATGGGCTGGCCAAGTTCCATCAACACGTAGTTGGTGGCATCGACGGTCGCGCTAATACTGCGAATTCCGCTACGTCTGAGAGCTTCGACCATCCACAGCGGTGTTGCAGCAACAGGGTCAATACCGCGAATGAAACGCCCGACATACCTTGGGCAGTCTTCCGGATGTTCCAGCGTAACGCCGATGGTGTCACTGATCCCGGTTTTTGCGGGCTGGACTTCGGGCACCACCAAATTTGCATTGCAACTGGCAGAGACATCCTGTGCCAGACCACGGATACTCAGGCAATCGGCACGATTGGGCGTCAGGTCAACCTCAATGCTATGGTCGTCCAGCTCAAGATAATCACGTATGTCGGTTCCCAGGGGGGCGTCTTGTGGCAACTCCATTAGACCGGAATGATCATCCGACAGACCCAGTTCCCGCTCTGAACAGGCCATGCCAAAGGACTCTGTACCACGTAGTTTGGCTTTGCTGACCTTGAAGTCATCACCAATTACTGCGCCCACCCTGGCCAACGGTACCCTGATCCCGGGACGCGCGTTGGGCGCACCACAGACGACTTGCAAGGGCTTTTCTTCGCCGGCATCCAGCAAACAGACCTTGAGTTTGTCCGCATTCGGATGTTCTTCACAATGAGTGATTTCGGCCACCACAACCGCTGAGCAAGGCGCAGCTACCGCATGGACCGATTCCACCTCCAGACCAGATGCAGTGAGTCTGCTGGCCAACTCATCGACACCCAGCTCCAGGTCTACCCATTTTTTCAGCCAATTAACGCTGAATCGCATCTGCTTTTCCCTGATCTGCTGTACTGCAGCATCTGTACAGCACTAAACCTGTCAATAAAACCTTGTCGGACCATTAGTGAAACTGGCGTAAAAAGCGCACATCATTTTCAAAGAACTGCCGTATATCCGCCACCCCATAACGTAACATGGCCAGTCGCTCCACACCCATTCCAAAGGCGTAACCAATGTATTTTTCGCTGTCTATGCCGCAGGACTTCAGGACATTGGGGTGCACCATGCCGCAACCGAGAATTTCCAGCCAGCCAGACTCCTTGTCATCTCCCCGGTGCCAGGCGATATCCACCTCGGCAGAAGGTTCGGTGAACGGAAAATAGGAAGGCCGGAATCTCATTGCCAGCGAGGTTTCAAAAAATGCGTTTACAAAAGCCTGTAACACACCTTTGAGATCAGCCATGGTCACGGTTTCACCCACCAGCAAACCCTCCACCTGGTGAAACATCGGAGTATGGGTCTGGTCCGAGTCACTGCGGAACACCCTGCCCGGGGCGATGATGCGAACCGGGGCTCCCTGTTGTTGCATCACACGTACCTGAACAGGTGATGTATGCGTGCGTAACAGTCGGCCATCACCGAAGTAAAAAGTATCATGCATTGCGCGCGCCGGGTGGTCGGGCGAAAAATTCAGTGCCTCGAAGTTATAGTAATCGTCTTCAACTTCCGGTCCCGTGGCAATGTCATAGCCCAGTCTGGAAAAAATATCATTGATACGCTGTGAAGTGTGGGTTACCGGATGTAAACCACCACGCTCCTGGCCACGGCCCGGCAAGGTTACATCGATTGACTCCGTGGCCAGACGAGAGTTCAGGACAGCATCTTCCAACTCCCGCTTGCGGGCAGAAAGTGCCTCCGCCAATTCACCCTTGGCACGATTTACTGCCTGACCAAACTCTTTGCGCAGTTCAGCTTCCATGGACCCAAGGGTCTTTAACAGGCTTGTGACCTGGCCTTTCTTACCCAGGTATTGAACCCGCAGCTCGTCCAGTGCGGACAGTTCTTCGCAAGCTGCTATGGCAACCAGTGCCTGCTTAAGAATTTGATCTACCGATTCCACTGATACTTTTCCAACACCACATGGTAAGAACACTCTGTCACGTACACCACGCCGGCGCCACAAAATCCCGGGGCTGGTCAGGTTTCCAGTTTGGCTTTGGCTTTCTCAGCAAGGACAGCAAAGGCCGCCAGATCATGTACCGCGAGATCCGCAAGTACTTTACGGTCAACCTCAATATCTGCTTTATTCAGACCATCCATGAATCGACTATAGGACAACCCAAACTGCCGCGCTGCCGCATTGATTCGAACGATCCACAACCGACGGAACTGACGCTTTCTTTGCCGACGGTCACGATAGGCGTACTGACCCGCCTTGGTAACCGCTTGCTTGGCTACCCGATAGACCTTACGCCTTGCACCGTAATAACCTTTGGCCTGCTTCAGTACCTTTTTATGTCGCGAGCGAGCGACAACACCACGTTTTACTCTAGCCATTATCTGACCCTCCTTTATGCGTACGGCAACAAGCGTTTAACGGTTTTCTTATCGGCAGACGATATTTCATCCGTGCCGCGTAAGTTACGTTTCCGCTTCTGGCTCATTTTGGTCAGAATGTGACTCTTGAATGCGAATCCACGCTTGAAATTGCCTGAAGCAGTTTTCTTAAAGCGTTTGGCCGCACCCCGGTTGGTTTTCATCTTGGGCATGGTCTACTCCTGATGGCCTCTTGGGCCTGTTAATATTGCGTTACTCAAGCGGTCGGGGAAGTTTTTTCCGACACTTTATCTTTTGCTCAGCAACGCTTCTTCAAAAAGGTAACTGTCAACATAACAGCTCCCGTATTAATTTTTTTGATCAGGCTTTTTTGCCGTTGATCATCATCGTAATCTGGCGCCCTTCCATTTTGGGCATTTGTTCGACGACGGCTTCCTCTGCCAAATCGTCCCGGACCCGAGTCAACATTGCGGCGCCAAACTCCTGGTGCGCCATTTCACGTCCTCGAAACCGCAGTGTAATCTTGACCTTGTCACCGCCATCCAGGAAACGGCGAACATTTCGCATCTTGACCTGATAGTCCGCTTCTTCTGTCCCGGGACGAAACTTGACCTCTTTTACATGGGTAACTTTTTGTTTTTTCTTGGCTGCCTGGCCTTTTTTGGCCTGTTCAAACCGGTACTTGCCATAATCCATGATTCTACAAACAGGCGGTTCGGCATTAGGTGCAATTTCCACCAGGTCCATGGTTTGCGCCACGGCTGCTTCAAGCGCCTGTTCCACCGGCATAACGCCGGCCTGCTCTCCATCCTGATCAATCAACCTGACCTGCGGCGCTAAAATATCCCCGTTTCGCCGCGTTTCTTTTTTTGATGCGATGTTAAATTCTCCTGCTAATTGTCTGTGTTACCCCGCCGGTCTATTGCACTTTGCAAATGTTGGACAAATGTTTCTAAATCCATGCTGCCCATATCTTCACCCTCACGTGTGCGCACTGCCAGGGTTCCCTCCGTAACCTCACGATCGCCAATGACGAGCAAGTAAGGAACTCTACTTAAAGTGTGCTGGCGGATTTTATAGCCGATCTTCTCGTTTCTCAAGTCTAAATCGACCCTGAATCCTTTATTTTCAAGGGATTCAGCTATTTTTTTACATCTTTCGTCCTGACGATCGGTGATATTGAGCACCACAGCTTGCACCGGGGACAACCAAACAGGCATCTTACCAGCGTGGTTTTCGATCAAAATCCCAATGAATCGCTCCAGTGACCCGAGAATCGCCCGGTGCAACATTACCGGTGTCTCGCGTGAACCATCTTCGGTTACATACTCGGCACCCAGGCGCTGAGGCATGATGAAGTCCAATTGCAAGGTACCACATTGCCAGATTCGGCCAATCGTGTCTTTTAGTGAGAAATCAATTTTCGGTCCGTAAAAGGCACCATCTCCGGGATTTTCCTTATATTCAATGCCAGTGCCCTCAAGTGCAGTTGTCAGTGCGTCCTCCGCCCGATCCCACAGTGAATCGTCACCAATACGCTTTTCCGGGCGTGTTGACAACTCCACCATGACCTCTTCAAAACCAAAGTCGCGGTAGACGCTGTACAACAGCTCAAGAAAAGCCGCTGCCTCAGCCTGTATCTGTCCAGGTGTGCAGAAAATGTGTGCATCATCCTGGGTAAACGCCCTGACCCGCATGAGCCCATGTAAGGCACCCGAAGCCTCATTACGGTGGCAAGAGCCAAACTCGGCCATCCTCATGGGTAAATCTCGATAGCTGTGTAATCCCTGGTTAAAAATCTGCACATGGCACGGGCAGTTCATCGGCTTGATCGCAAATGTGCGTTCCTCGGAGCCCGTGATAAACATATTCTCAATGAACTTTTCGGCGTGTCCGGATTTCTGCCACAGACTAATGTCAACAATTTCGGGGGTGTTGACCTCCTGGTAACCGGCGGATCGCAATCGCTTGCGGATATAATTCTGAACCTCGGTGTAAATTGTCCAACCGTGGTCATGCCAGAACACCATACCCGGCGCCTCTTCCTGGAAGTGGAACAGATCCAGTTTCCGGCCGATCCGTCGGTGGTCGCGTTTTACTGCCTCTTCGAGGCGGTGCAAATGGGCTTTGAGTTCTTTTTTGCTGGACCAGGCCGTGCCATAAATTCGTTGTAACATTTCATTTTGGCTGTCCCCCCGCCAGTAGGCGCCTGCCAGTTTGGTCAGCTTAAAAAAACCCAGATGCGAGGTGTTGGGCACGTGGGGGCCACGACACAGGTCGGTAAATTCACCCTGCTCATAAAGCGATAAGGCCTCACCCTCGGGAATGGACTCTATGATCTGTGCTTTGTACTCCTCACCCTTGTCGCGAAAAAACCGTATCGCTGCATCCCGATCCATCACAATTCGGTTGACCGGCAGGGCCGCCTCAATGAGAAGGCGCATTTCCTGATCAATCCGCTCCAGGTCCTCTGGTGCAAACCCGGGCTCGTAAGCAAAATCGTAATAAAAACCGTTTTCTATGACCGGACCGATGGTGACCTGTGCATCTGAAAACAATCGTTGCACGGCCTGCGCCAGCAAATGTGCGGATGAATGCCGGATGATTTCGACACCCTCATCGTCTTTTGCGGTAATGATCCGCAAACCAGCATCCCCGCTCAGCTCAAATGAAGCGTCGACCAACTGTCCATCCACCACACCCGCCAGCGTTGCCTTGGCAAGACCAGGACCAATATCAGTCGCCACGTCCATCACTGTGACGGTTTCCTCATATTGTCTCTGGCTACCATCCGGGAGTGTAACTATTGGCATTTCAGTTTCTCAATTTTCACAAAGGATCCTGTCAGAGCAGGAAAGTTCGACCCAAAACAAACAAAGGACGCACAGCGCCCCTTCGTGTGTACCCCGCGTTCCCGCAAAGCCGTCGCGTCATTGTACTCGTGAAAACCCTTGTATCCCACAATTTTAAACCGGTATTCGCGAAAATTCGGAAGACGGAACCCGGAAGTTGTCGACTGCCAGAAGCCGACGTTTCATTTCATGAATATGTCTGCGGGTTGAATCGATTCTCTGACAGCCTTGGCGAACCATGGTGGACCATAGCCCGTACGGTTCCAACCCTTGTATTCGCCGTCCTCCGATAAATACTCATAGAAAACCAGGGGCACTGGTTTTTCCCTTGCGTATGCCATTAGCCACTCAAGGGTTGCTTCCGGGATTTTGTCGCCAACGGGCACAGCCATGATAATCTCCTCACCCTGCCACTTCTGGGTGAGCACCACTATTGCGCCACAATCAAGCGGTCGCATCTCATCGGGCAATGGGCTTTCCGCCACCAACCAACCACAATTAAAGACCCTGCAGGGACTCTCCGGACGTGTTTCATAAATAGCGCACTTCTGGCCTGCACAATGTTCGCAAGGATTATACGGCGACAACTCGACGCCGTTGACCTCAGCCGTGAGCCAACCTTGGCAACACGCAGTACATGAACCACATTGTCGTTTAACCATAAGGCGATTATCACTCAACATTAAAAATCCGGAAAGTGGGGATCAGTTTGATTCCTCAATATTCTGATATTTCAAAACAGGAAATCAAGGGTCATGTAAATGCCATACTGTCTTTAGATGGTGGGCACGACTGGGATCGAACCAGTGACTCCTGCCATGTCAAGGCAGTGCTCTACCGCTGAGCTACGCGCCCTTGGAATCTATTTCTGATAAGCGTTTATCAAGGGCGCGCAAGATACCACATGCGCACCACTTTTCTCAACCGGAACCCGGACGGGCTTGCACAATATCTCGGGTCACTTGCGGTTATATCTACGCAACGATCAGTGTTATCCCTAAATCCCAAAAACACCTTTCGATTGAGCTTTCACGAGGTCATAATGTTAGTTCGCAAAGATCAACACTCATTCAAAAGTCAAACTACATGCCCCAGCCTTTTGTCCACCTGCATCTTCACAGCGAGTTTTCCTTGCTGGACAGCACCCTACGAATAAAGCAACTCGTAGAACGTACACGTGACCTGGGCATGCCGGCAGTGGCCGTTACCGATCAGTTCAATCTGTTTGCACTGGTGAAGTTTTACCGCGCGGCAATAGCTGCTGGGGTCAAGCCCATTTCCGGTGCCGATGTGCTGATCAGCCATCCAGATGAGCCAGACGAAATCAGCCGCCTTGTGTTGCTGTGCCAAAACCAGGCAGGCTACGTAAATCTGTGCGCCTTGCTCAGCAAAGGTTACCAGGAAGGCCAGTACCACGGGGTTCCCTATCTTCGCCGTGACTGGATAGCGGAGCATTCTAAAGGGCTGATTGCACTATCAGCTGGTCGTGAAGGTGATATTGGCCAGGCCTTGGTCAGACAGCATCCCAACAGGGCCCGGCAAATCGCCCAGAACTGGATGCGGGACTTTCCGGATCGCTTTTACCTGGAAATCCAACGCACACAACGGGAGCAGGAACAACGTTATGAGCATCTCGCCCTGCAACTCGCGGCTGAGCTGAAGCTCCCGGTTGTCGCCAGTAACGATGTCAGGTTTCTTGACCATGATGATTATGCAGCACACGAAGCCCGAGTTTGTATTCACGACGGTCGCTTGTTGGCGGACAAGCGCAGGGAGGTGCGTTATTCAGATCAGCAGTATTTAAAAAGCCACGATGAAATGGCCAGCCTGTTTGCAGATTTGCCCGAGGCACTGGAAAATGCCTCCGAGCTGGCCAAACGATGCAACCTGGAGCTGCAATTCGGTACCTACTACCTGCCTGACTTTCCGACACCCGATGGCGAGAGCGTTGAAGCGTTTCTCAGGACAGTTTCACTAAAGGCCCTTGCCAAGCGTCTTGACACCCGCGGCCTGGCACACGATTTCAGTGATGAGGACTACCGCGAGCGCCTGGATCTGGAATTGAAAGTTATCAACGATATGGGTTTTCCGGGTTACTTCATGATCGTTGCGGACTTTATACGTTGGGCAAAGCTTAACGACATACCGGTCGGGCCGGGACGTGGCTCAGGTGCCGGCTCGCTGGTTGCCTATGTATTGGAAATCACCGACCTGGATCCTTTGCAATATGATTTGCTGTTCGAGCGATTTTTGAATCCAGAGCGAATTTCCATGCCCGATTTTGATATTGATTTCTGCATGGAAAAACGGGACCTGGTGATCGATTATGTGGCCAAGAAGTATGGCCGTGACCAGGTCAGCCAGATCATCACCTACGGCACCATGGCAGCCAGGGCAGTGGTACGTGACTGTGGCCGCGTACTGGGCCAGGGCTACGGCTTTGTGGACAGTATTGCCAAACTGTTGCCCCTGGAGCTGGGTATTACCCTGAAAACTGCACTGGATAAGGAACCCGAGCTAAAAAGACGCTATGAAGAGGAGGAAGACACACGGGCAGTCCTTGATCTTGCCATGTCACTTGAGGGTTTGACACGCAACGCCGGCAAACACGCCGGTGGTGTGGTCATTGCGCCTTCACCCCTAACCGATTTTGCGCCGTTATTCAGCGAACCCGACGGCGGCAGCGTCGTGACGCAATTTGACAAGGATGACATTGAAACCATAGGTCTGGTCAAATTTGACTTTCTGGGCTTACGTACGCTGACGATAATTGACTGGACACTCAAGGCAGTCAATCAACAGAAGCTCGATGCCGGCGAGGACCCGATCGTACTGGAAGACTTGCCGCTGGACGACAAGAAAACCTTCGAATTATTGCAGGACTGCCGCACCACGGGTGTTTTTCAACTTGAGTCAGGCGGGATGAGGGACCTGATCCGCAGGCTGCAACCGGACAGCTTTAACGAGGTCATTGCACTGGTGGCCCTGTTCCGGCCAGGACCACTGGAGTCCGGCATGGTCGGTGATTATGTCGACCGCAAACATGGCCGCTCCATGGTGAGCTATCCACACAAAGATCTTGAACCTATCTTACGCCCGACCTACGGGGTCATTTTGTACCAGGAACAGGTCATGCAAATCGCCCAGGTGCTGGCCGGTTACACACTGGGGGATGCCGATATCCTGCGTCGCGCCATGGGTAAAAAGAAAGCCTCCGAAATGGCTAAACAACGCCTGGTTTTTGTTGACGGTGCTACCGAACGCGATGTGAGCGACGACTTGGCAAATTACATCTTTGATCAGATGGAGACTTTTGCGGGCTACGGTTTTAACAAGTCCCACTCCGCGGCCTATGCGCTGATTGCCTACCAGACGGCCTGGCTGAAAGCACACCACCCAGCTGCTTTTATGGCGGCTGTATTATCCGCGGACATGGATAACACCGATAAAATTGGCGCTTTTATCAACGAGTGTCGAAAGATGCAGCTAGATATTCTCGCGCCGGATATCAACCACTCCTCATACGCTTTCAAAATGACGGATGCGCAAACAATTCATTACGGACTTGGCGCAATCAAGGGTATTGGCAAGGCCGCCATTGACACCATTGAGGCCGAACGGGAATCGAAAGGGCCCTATACCAGTCTGGATGATTTTTGCAAACGCATGGACCTCAAGAAGGCCAACAAACGCGCAATGGAGACCCTGGTTCGCTCAGGCGCCCTGGATTCACTTGACACCGACCAAAACCGGGCACGGTTGTTGTACGACTTGCCCCACTGCACTCGCGCCGCCGAGCAGATTCAACGTGACCAGGAAGCCGGCCAAACAGACATGTTTGGGGCACTACCCGCTGTCGAGGTCGTGAACGAAAGACAGCTATCTGAAGTTAAACCCTGGCCCGAGCTACAAAAACTACAGGCTGAAGTGGATTCACTTGGCTTGTACCTGACCGGTCACCCGGTCAAAGTCCACCTGTCAGACACCAGGAGTTTTACGACCTGTGTACTTGGCGATGTTTACAAAATGGTGTCCAAGGAGAATCCAAACAGGCGGGGTGTCCGTATGACCCTGGCAGCGCTGGTTACTTCTCTGAGACGTCGCACACAACGTGGCCACTTTATCGCTCTGGAGGACCACACCGGAAGAGTAGATGCATTTCTGTCCAATGAGACCTTTGCCACCTACGCCGATTTAATGATCAAGGATACAATCATAGTCATTGAAGGCAACGTGGTCGCGGACAGCTTCACCGGTGGTTATCGAATAACAGCGAGCCACGTAATGTCACTGGCGGATGCCAAAGCACGCTTTGCCAGAAGTGTGAGTATTTCAGTCTCCGGACCGAACCAGGATTTGTGCACGCACCTCGCTGCGGTTTTTAGCCCTTACCAGGATGGTACGTCACCCGTTTTCATCCACTACCGAAATCAACGCGCTCGCGCCAGTCTGGAGTTGGGTCACAAATGGACCGTCAAGCCCTGCGAGGAACTGATAGCCGCATTGAATGAGCTTGAGGGTGTAAAGCAGGCTCTGTTGCATTACTGACAGCTCGCCCCGTTGTAATAGACCAACTAACTCTCCGGTGTGCGATAACGTCGATGCAAAATCTTGATTCGCCGTACGTATTCAAGGGTTTCCCGGTAAGGCGGCACACCGTCGTGCTGGCGTACCGCCCCCAAGCCAGCATTGTAGGCAGCCGCTGCCAGCTCGATATTCTGGTCAAGTTCGCTCAAAAGACGGGAAAGGTAAAGGGTACCTCCCTTGATATTGCTGGCCGGGTCGAAGACATCCGCGATTTCCAACTCTTTCTGAGTGATGGGTAACAGTTGCATCAACCCCTGTGCACCCCGGGGTGACAGAGCATCGGGTTGATACGCTGATTCCGCGTGAATTACGGCACGGATCAGCGACTCTTCCACAGCATATTCCCGTGCCGCAGCCTCGATTTCCACGCCAAAAGCCTGTCGATTTAATGGAACGCGCTCCCAATCCAGCTGCTTGCAACTCAGGTCCGAGGCGTAACAGGGGAAGGTAAAGGTTTTGACATTTTTGCGGTCGGATGGCCTGACATTGGTGTAGTGAATGACACCGTGTTCATCAGTAAATCGGTACACATCTGCACCCACGGGCTGGAGGAAAAACAAGGCCGAGAGGATCAACGCGCCGCAAGATTTACAAATCACGGACAAGGTGTACTTCATCTCCTTCTAACCACCAGGTCTGATTTATAACATGCAGCCGTTGAACACGGGCATTATGCCGTGAACGGCTCTGTACCCGTCATATGGGACAAGCGTCCAAACCATTTTTCTCCAGATACCGTTGGTGGTATTCCTCGGCAGGCCACAATGTGCCGGCAGCCTGAACCCGGGTAACCACGGGGTTCTGCCAGCGACCGGAGCAACCAGCATCCACGACGGCCTGAAGGGCGGACTGTTCCTGCTCGGTCGAATGGAAAAAGATCACCGAACGGTACTGACTACCGATATCCGGACCCTGTCGGTTCAAAGTTGTGGGATTGTGTATATCAAAAAACAGGGCCAACAAGCGGTCGTAACTGACTTGATTGGCGTCAAAGCGGACTTGCACAACTTCTGCGTGACCGCTCGTACCACTACACACTGCCGCATAGTCCGGTTGGGACTGGTGGCCACCCATGTATCCTGAAGTGGCCTCCAGCACACCCGTCAATGCACGAAACCGGGCTTCAACCCCCCAGAAACAACCCGCACCAAAAGTGGCCAGATCAACGCATTTGTTCATGACTTGCTCCCATCTGCTGACTGGTCCGTAACCCGGATCATCCCCTCCTGTGCCACGCTGGCAACCAGCCGGCCAGCAGCGTCGTAAATCAACCCCCGGGCAAGCCCCCTGCCCCCGCTGGTGCTGGGGCTGTCACAGGAGTATAGCAGCCAGTCATCAACCCGCACCGTGCGGTGAAACCACATGGCATGATCGAGGCTGGCCATCGTCACATTGCCTTGCAGGAACGATATTCCATGTGGCAGCGTGGCCGTTCCGACCAGGTGAAAATCAGATGCGTAGGCCAGCAACGCGCGGTGCATCAGATCCGGTGCTTCAATTGGGGTACTTAGACGGAACCAGATATCCGAGAACGGTGGTCGCTTGTTCAGGTTGAACACATCCACCCCTTGTACCGGACGAAAATCAAATGGTCCGGTACGCATGTACCAACGACGCAAGAAGGTAGGTATTTGTTCAAGATGGTCCTGTGAGAGATCGAGCTCGGATTGAAGTTCATCGGGCAATGGCACATCCGGCATGTCGAACTGATGGTCCAGGCCCTCTTGATCGATTTGAAATGATGCAGCCATGGTGAATATCGGCCGGCCGTGCTGGATTGCCACTACACGCCGCGCTTTAAAGCTGCGGCCGTCACGATTGCGGTCGACATCATAAACGATGGGAGATTCGGGGTCGCCGGCGCGCAAAAAATATGCATGCAGTGAGTGTAATGTACCCTCGTCCAGCGTGTGACTGGCGGCAATAATGGACTGTGCCAAAACCTGCCCACCAAACACCCTGGGTGTGCCGATGTCACGGCTCTCACCTCTGAACAGGTTGTCCTCCAGGACCTCCAGATCCATCAGTTGCAACAGTTCTCTGATGCTGTTGTTGGGTATAGCCATTTCCCGTATTCCTCTGCCTGATTGGTAGCTGATCGCTTTGGCGAACCCTTGGGTGCCTAATGCATCGGTTCAGCCCACGGTCCATGGCGCACTGTGCCACAATAGACGGAGAACCGAAACAGATCCTAGCCCGCATATTGCACCAGTCGGAATGGGGCCTCGCTTCAAGTACGTGAATAAGTTGAATTAAATGGCGTATCTACTTAAGAACCCTAAGTTGCACCTTGTGCCCGGCCCCATCTCCATCCCGGCCCTGGCTTGTGGCCCAGGCCAGTCTCTCGACCGGTTCCCCGTCTCACCTTCTCCATATACGGCTGGACTTGAGCTTCCCTCAGGCCATAGCTACAGCTATGACCTTCAGTCCAGCCCGGCGTCCAACCGTATCTGTCCAGCGCCATCATGGCCCAGGCCAGCCTCTCGACCGGTTCCCCGTCTCACCTTCTCCGGGATACTGGTGCAACATGCGGGCTGAAGTGAATCCAACATTCCTGTGGCACGACTATGAAACCTTTGGTGCCTACCCAAGTCTTGACCGCCCTGCACAGTTTGCTGCCTTGCGCACCAACGCGGCACTCGAACCGGTGGATGACCCTGTCAATTGGTTTTGCAAACCTGCACTGGACATCTTACCGCACCCGGTAGCCAGCCTGATTACCGGCATTACGCCACAGACTGCTCAACAGAATGGTCTCATTGAAGCTGAGTTCGCAGGCAAAATTCATGCTGAAATGATGGAGCCAAACACCTGCGGTGCGGGCTACAACAGCATTCGCTTTGATGATGAGTTCAGCCGCAACCTGTTTTACCGCAATTTCATTGACCCTTATGAACGGGAATACCGTAATGAAAACTCCCGCTGGGACCTGATTGACCTGGCCAGAATGTGTTATGCCCTGAGACCAGACGGGATTGAGTGGCCCGAACATGAGGCCGGTAGACCAAGCTTTAAACTGGAGCACCTCAGCGCCGCCAACAACATACAGCACAAGGGCGCTCATGAGGCCTTGTCCGACGTTACCGCAACCATCGACCTCGCACGGTTACTCAAGACCCGGCAGCCACGTTTGTTTGACTGGGCACTGAAAATGCGCAACCAGGGTCAGGTGTTGCAAATCCTGAACATCGTCGATCCACAGCCGGTGGTGCACACTTCAGCACGCATTCCAGCCAGACGCGGTTGCACGACCCTGGTGCTGCCCGTATCAATTTACCCGGACCGGCCAAAGTCGGTTATTGTTTTTGACCTCATGACCGACCCGGAGCCACTCCTTGGCTCAAGTGCCGAAGAAATAAAGGACCGGCTGTTTACTCCTGCGGGCGACTTGCCGACAGGTGTTAAGCGAATACAACTCAAAGCCGTCCATACCAACCACGTGCCCATGATTGCGCCGGTGGCAACCCTCGGTAATACAAACTGCCAACGCATCGGTCTGAATCCGGAGCTTTGTTTTACGCATGCAGAGATGATCAAAGCAGATCTTCAGAATGTGCGTGCCAAGGTAATGGAGGTCTTCAGCCCACAGCCATTTACCACCGACGGTGACCCCGATCACATGATCTATTCAGGCGGGTTTTTCGCTGCACAAGACCGCAAGCTGATGACCAGAATTCGAAATACAAAGCCCGGTGATCTGGGACAGGAACAATGGCCGTTTTCAGATTCAAGACTCGCTGAGATGCTGTTTCGCTACCGGGCGCGAAATTTCCCGGATAAGCTGACCAACGTGGAGAGACAAAAATGGGAGACGGAGCGGCTGGATAGATTGGCGCACCCTGCAGATGCCCGTCAATTAACACCTGAAACGTTCGCGGTGGAAATTTCAGCTGCCAGACAAGCCTGTGACGGGTCTGACGAAGAAGCAGCACGCAGCCAGTTTATCCTGGATCAGCTGGAAGTCTGGGGTGCTGAGATTTGTCGTACGAATTAGGCTGTAGGCCTGGACCTGAGATCAAGGACTTATTGCGCTTTTCTCGATTCAAATCGAATTAATTATGCACAAGTTGCTGATTGTCGGTGCGAGATAATGTCCAGAAGGGAATATACCCATACAAGACAGACCAGACAAATATAAGTCATTGTATTAACACATTTTTTAACAAACTGGTCAAAATTTAACCAATCCAGAGTGCGGCACACACAGCCTTTGAGTCTGTAAGCTTACCCACAAGGTTATCCACAAATTTTGTGGATAACATTTTCAGGCAGCATTTACCCTTGATGCGGGTGAATTTAGATCCGCTGTCATGGCACGTTTGTGACCACCGGTCTCCCTGATCAAGCGTCGACGGGCACTCGGTGAAACAAACTCGACATGGCTGCCATCTGAAAACTGTAACATCCAGAGTCTATGGGGTTGGTCATTTGTACCTGGGGTTGCCACAACACCGGTAATGGTCTTGCCGACCAAACAAAAATCTGTGTTCATTTCTTGGTTCTCTCCTGGATTCTGGCCTGAATGTATTAGAGCAGAAGCGATTCTCAAATCATGAGAGGTAGTACGCAGACCCACCAAAACGACTATTTCTTACACGTCAGCAGGTCAATCACGACTTTCACACGACCGGGACCCGGCTCTAGTATTGGGCTGTCCCGCTGCGGCGGGTCAGGACTATCAATCTCAAATCAAGGGGAAACCTATGAAATCTTTAGTATCGATACTGACTACCGGGCTGCTTTCTGTCTGGGCGTGGGCCGCCCAACCGGTAAACGTCAACTCAGCCAATGCCGACGAAATCGCCACGGCACTCAAAGGTGTTGGTATGAGTAAAGCCGAGGCCATTGTCAGCTACCGGGATAAGAATGGTCAGTTCAAACACATTGATGAACTGGTTAATGTCAAAGGCATTGGCATTCGTACCGTTGACATAAACCGTGAGTATATCTTGCTGGACGACAGCAAACTCGCAGCGGGTAAGTAATCCCAGCACTGATCAAACTGATTCGGGCGTTGGTGCAGCGTACCCCTCGCCCGGGTCAGTCGATCAACAGACGGCTACCAAAGGCATGCGCCAGCGTGGACTGGTCCGTATATTCAAGCTCACCACCCAGGGGTACTCCGTGCGCGATGCAGGTCACGCGGATACTGTTCCTTTTTGCCATCTTTTGCAGATAGTACGAGGTGGCTTCACCTTCTACTGTAGGATTGGTGGCGATGATTAACTCATCGGGAGCGTTGTTTTCAAATCGCTCAGCCAATTGGTCCAGACCCAACTCCGCAGGGCCAATGCCATCCAGGGGCGATAACCGTCCCAACAGCACGAAATAACGACCCGTAAAGGCCGTCGCCTGTTCGATGGCCAAGACATCCACCGGCGACTCCACTACGCATAACAGGGACTGGTCACGTCTGGGATTGGAGCAAATGGTACACAGACCCAACTCGGTAAGATCACGACACGCCTCACAACGTCCAATGTTTTGCATGGCATCGGTAAGCACACTCGCCAACTGCAATCCGCCCTCACGATTGCGCTCCAGTAAATGCAAAGCCATACGCTGTGCAGTCTTTGGCCCTACACCGGGCAAGCACCGTAAGGATTCGATCAGCTGACTCAGCAGGGGTTCTGCGGACATGTTAAGGGGTCTCTGGTCTGGTCAACTGCAGGGTTTATTACAAAGGCAGGGTAAACCCGGGTGGCAACTGCATGCCCTGAGTCAGTCCTGACATTTGCTGCTCTGAAGATTCTTTGATGCGGTTAACCGCATCATTGATGGCCGCAGTGACCAGATCTTCGAGCATTTCAAGATCGTCTACCAGGGTGGGGTCAATTTCCACGCGTTTTACCGCATGTTGCCCGTTCATGACAACACTGACCATTCCTCCTCCTGCCTGACCGGTGATCTCCATATCAGCCAGTTTCTCTTGTGCCTTTTGCATTTCCCGTTGCATTTTCTGTGCTTGTTGCAACAGACCAGCGATATTAGCTTTCATCGTTATTTCCTCTTAATTGAACTCGTCCGGCTTACTGGAGCGGCTGAACAGAGTCCGGGACTATTTTAGCCCCAAATTTCTGTTTGATTTCCTTAACGGTTGCGTCCTGCTCAATGGCTTGCTCGGCCTCGGACCGACGACCTTTTTGAACCTTTTCGTCGGCCGCGGCCAGTGATTGTACCGGTTGGGACACCGTGTGTAAGTCCAGCGACACAGGGTGACCCAAACAGGTAGACAAGGCTGATTGCAAACTCTGAATAACCCCTTTTGAACCAAGGTGTTGCACTGTTTCAGGCACCAGAAATTTCCATTGGGTCCGGTCTGCGGACTCCAATTGCATATTTCTGGCAAGTTCCTTTGCTGCACCGCTTAGATTCAGACTCGCTTGCAAGCTGGACCAGTCCTGAACAGTTTTGGCCTTGGCTTCCACAGGCACATCTGCCGATTCCGTGGTGGCCCCGGATTCAGAAGGCTTGCCAGAATCCATTACATCGAAAGCTGCTCTGGCCATCTTTGCGGCTTCACCACCGCCGCCAGATGACTTGGTTTGAGAACCCTCATTATCGGTTGCGGGTCTGAATGCCAACATCCGCAAGAGTGTCATTTCCAGCCCGGTACGTGGGTCTGGTGCCAGCTCCAGATCCCTGCAGCCGCTAATGGCGATTTGGTAATAAAGCTGCGCATCTTCCGGCGAGACCCGTTTTGCACGTGCTTGCAGTGACTCCCAATCGGTTCTCTCCGGGTCACGGAAACCGGGCGCAGCGTGGATCAGGGCAATCCGGTGCATGGCCTCCGCCAACTCATTCAGTACCACTGCAATATTGCGCGATTGCTTGACCAGGTCATCGATGATTCCCAGCAGTGCCTGAGCATCCGCATCCAGCAATGCATCAATCATCGCTGCGACGT
Source organism: Gammaproteobacteria bacterium (assembly GCA_021772915.1). Classification (GTDB taxonomy): domain Bacteria; phylum Pseudomonadota; class Gammaproteobacteria; order Xanthomonadales; family SZUA-36; genus SZUA-36. The sequence goes on from JAJFLB010000059.1 coordinate 37,454, forward strand.
GCATGTGATCGATACTGCCAAGCATTTTTGCAACATCGGAATCCCTTAGACTGCCACCCCCAAACGCGATTGCCTGATCCAGCAAACTGAGACCATCGCGCATACTACCATCAGCCGCACGGGCGATCCGCATGATGGCTGACTCCTCTGCGGCAATGGAGTCTGCCTTCAGAATAGTCTCCAGGTGGCTCTTGATCTGAGCGGGTAAAAGCCTGGTCAGATTAAAGCGCAAACAACGTGACAGGATGGTAACGGGAAGTTTCTGCGGATCGGTGGTCGCCAGCACGAATTTGATATGCGGTGGTGGTTCTTCCAGAGTCTTGAGCAAGGCGTTAAAGCTATGACCAGATAACATATGCACTTCATCAATGATATAAACCTTGTAACGTCCCCGCGTGGGCATGAACTGCACGGTTTCTAACAATTCACGCGTATCTTCCACCTTGGTTTTCGACGCTGCATCGATTTCCAGCATATCCACAAAACGGCCTTCACTGACATCTATGCAACTGCCGCATTCGCCGCAGGGCGTTGATGACACGCCTGTTTCGCAATTGAGACATCTGGCAAGAATTCGCGCGATGGTGGTCTTACCAACTCCACGTGTTCCACTGAGCAAGAAAGCATGATGTAAGCGATCGTTGTCAAGCCCGTTGACCAGTGCCTGTACAACGTGCTCCTGACCCACCAGGTCACTGAACGTCTGAGGACGCCACTTGCGCGCCAGTACCTGATAACTCATTTTAATTGGTCTCTGATTAATTCGTGAAAATGTACATCAACTATAACACCGGTGCCCTGTCTCGCAAGTACCTGCTTTCCTGTCCTGCAAGTCTTCGTACATTCAGCAATAACCAGGGCAAGGCAACCCCCGCCCACCATTCCCCGGCACCCGAGTTTGCTGCTGCCGCTGCTCCCTTCCGGGCCTGACGGGGTTCACAACGTGTCGTCGCGGGGAGGCCGACGGGGGCCACCACTGGACCGTAGCATTGATAGTCTCAAGCATACGGGAGCGGAATTGTGACGCAAGCAATGGCGCGGTTCAATCATTCAACCCTGTTTTTTCACCAATCAACCTGTCGAAGGGCAGTTTTTATTGATTTCTGGCTAATTATCTATTGTCACCCGTGCCATCAGAAGTGACAATATCAGCACACAAAAGGCAACAACACGCCTGGGCGTGTTCGCAATTAGCCAGGCTGCACTGTTGCACCTGAAAAATCGCCAGGCAAGGCGTGAGAAGAGAGGTTTGGTTATTCCAAATGAACGACGAACAACGCGGTATGGCGTTTTCTCAGGTAAAACCCGAAGGGCCGGGCTTATTTTTCCGCCCAGCGGCGTTATCATTCGCTTATGTAGAGCAACCACACAGTACTCATTCTGCCTCGCTGACCAAAAAAATAGGCTCCGGCAGCACAGTCTGGCTAATTGAGAACACCCCCTGAGGAGCGAATCAATGCCCTGGTACAAAAGCGAAGCCTTGTTGCCCTACATTCAATATCTCGAACCGAATGGCGAAGCATCGGAGCACTTCCGTTTCCCGGTTCAAGAACTCACGCAAATCGAGCCGGACACCGGAGGTTATAAAGGCGTGCTGGCCGGTGGTAAGTGTGTGGTTGGTGACGAGATCATGGTTGCAGCATCACTTAAGCGCAATCGCATCAAACGCATCGTTGGCCCGGAAGGTGACCTACCCCGCGCAGACCGGGGTGATGCTGTCGTATTGATACTGGAAAGTGAAATTGACATCAGCACAGGCGATGTATTGCACCGGCCCGGGGAACCGCCGGTTCGCAGCGACCAGTTCCAGGCACATCTGATCTGGATGCATGATGATCCGATGCTCCCTGAGCGCAGTTACCTGCTCATAATCGGAACGCAGACCACACCCGTACAAATTACCGACCTGAAATACGCTATCGATATCGACACCGACAAGCACCTGCCTGCAACCAAGATAGAGCGGGATGAGATTGCCGTGTGCAACTTTGCAACGGCAAACGCCATTGCATTTGATAGCTATGCAGAAAATGCTGAAACGGGATCATTCATGCTGATCGACCGTATCAGCAACGATACTGTGGCCGGCGGCATGATTGATTTCGGTCTGCATCGAGGACAGAACCTATCCTGGCAGTCTTTTGAAATTAATCGCGACCTGCGTGCGGGAATGAAGAGCCAAAAGCCGGTTATTGTCTGGTTTACCGGCTTGTCTGCATCGGGCAAATCTACTATCGCCGATATTGTCGAGCAAAAGCTGGCGGCCAAAAACCGCCACACCTACTTGCTTGATGGTGACAACTTTCGCCACGGACTGAACAAGGACTTGGGCTTCACCGACGCTGACCGGGTGGAAAACATACGTCGTGTCGCCGAGGTTGCCCGGCTAATGGCGGACTCCGGCTTAATCGTGATGGCTTCCTTCATTTCTCCTTTTCGACGGGAGCGCAGAATGGCGAGAGAAATTGCCGGGAATGTTGATTTTGTCGAGGTATTCGTTGATACACCGCTGGAAATCTGCGAAGCCCGTGACCCCAAAGGTATGTATGCCAAGGCACGCAAGGGTGAGATCCCCAATTTCACCGGTATAAGCTCCGCCTATGAGCCACCGGAACATGCTGACATCCATCTATATGCGGGTGAGCATTCACCTGAAGAGTTGGCTGACGAGGTCCTGCGAAAACTGAAATTTTGACTGGGGCCTGTTAACAGACCTCAAGGAACTGAAGTAAATGTTTGAACAATTAAAAGCCATACCACCTGATCCGATCCTGAGTATCATCGCTGATTACAATGCAGACACAAACCCCAGGAAGATAGACCTCGGCGTTGGTGTTTACCGCGATGAGAGCGGTGGCACTCCGATACTGGATTGCGTGATTGAAGCCGAAAAAATTCTGCTTGCCACCCAATCAAGCAAGTCCTACCTGGGTCCGGCAGGAGTGGCTGGTTTTAATTCCTCCATGGGCAAGTTGATATTTGGAGCAGACTGCGATGTTATCCAACAGGGCCGGTTACGTACGATTCAGACACCCGGTGGCACAGCAGCACTGAGAGTCGCTGCCGAACTCATCAAAGCAGGTATGCCGAGTGCAGAGTTGTGGGCCAGTGATCCAACCTGGTCTAATCACCTGGCCCTGTTCCCTGCGGCCGGCATGGAAATGCACAGCTACCCCTATTTTGGAGTGGGTACCAGCAGTTTGAGATTCGATGAAATGCTCGAGTCTTTACGGCAACGCGAACCTGGCGATGCCGTCCTGTTTCATGGCTGTTGCCACAACCCAAGTGGCGTCAGCCCCGATCCCGGGCAGTGGCGGATCATCGCTGACCTGGCCGCCGAGCGTGGTTTCTTACCCGTCGTAGACCTCGCATACATGGGTTTCGAACGTGGCGCGGAGGAAGACACCCTGGCTGTACGACTTTTTGCAGAGAAATGCCCTGAGTTGATTGTGGCTAGCTCATGTTCCAAGATTTTTGCCATGTACCGCGAGCGTGTCGGCGCCATTTCCATCGTTACGGGCGACGCACACAAAAGCGCTGCTGCCGAAAGCGTGGTGCACAATCTCACACGTAAAAGCTATTCCATGCCGCCAGCCCACGGACCTGCTGTCATTGACATTATCCTCAGCTCAGAAAAGTTGACCGCACAGTGGATGAATGAACTCGATGGCATGAGGAATCGTATCAATGAATTACGCAAAACACTTGCCGAGAAGATTGCCGCCAGCGGTATCCAGGAAGATTTTTCATTCCTGCAACACCAATCGGGTATGTTTTCATTCCTGGGGTTGTCGGCGGAGCAGGTTCACCGGCTACGTGATGAGTTTTCCATCCATACGGTCAGTTCGTCACGCATCAACGTGGCTTCGTTCAACCGGAGCAACATGGACTATTTTGTCGATGCGCTGGGCAGGGTGTTGAACTGACCGGGCTTGTCATTCGACAGAGCGGTCAGACAAACCTTTTGGGTCATTGTTGCCCCGCCTCCTCCTGAAAATCACCCTCAATATCCCAATGCACATTGGTGTAGTCGGCGGAAAAGGTGGCGAGTATTTTTTCAAACGGGACATCCTGATAGGTGCCGCGGTCTTTGACGTATTCCATATGTTGCCTGCCGGCCTTATCAAACTCATGAAAAAGTGAGTCTGTCTTGCCATCAAAATCCAGAGGCTTCAATCCAAATTTATCGCACATGCTCTTATTGAACACAGGTGTTGCCTTCACCCATTTTCCCATCAGAAATAATTCTGTATAAGAATGCCAAGCAAAAATATCCGAGCCCATGGCCGCCCGCAATTTTGGCGTTGTCAGGTGATTCTTCACATCGGCGTAACCGGGCCGGGATGGAATCCCGATCAGCCGGGCACAAGCTGTCAGCAGTGCTGATTTCGGCACGCACCAACCACGTCCGGTTTTGAGAGCCACTGCCCCCGAATAGCTTTCCGGAGCGTCCATGGGCAGGTACGGGTCATACAAGATATCGTCGCGAATCCTGTAAAAAAGTGACAGTGCCCTGGCTAGGTCATCACTGATATCAACAATCGTGTCACGGGTGAATTCAATAATCGCCGGGTCATTGCACTCGATAAATTTACCCGGTGAAAGGTATTGTGAAAGCGTACCCATGCGCCCGTTCAGACCTCAAGCACAGCCAATCAGAACCGTTTGAACACGATCGAAGCGTTGGTACCACCAAAGCCAAAATTGTTGCTCATTACCGTGTTCAGGTCCGGGGTATCCTTACTTTCCAGCAGTACGGGCATACCGGTAACACGTTGATCCAACTCGGAAATATTCGCTGACCCGGCCATAAATCCATTTTCCAGCATCAATAGGCAATGTATTGCCTCCTGTACACCCGCTGCGCCCAAAGAATGCCCGCACAAGGATTTGCTGGAACTAAACGGCGGGATCACGCCATCAAATGCCTCATTGTCAAAAACTTGCCTGATTGCCTCAAGCTCAGCGATATCACCAACGGGGGTGCTCGTGCCATGGGTGTTGATATAGCCGATCGGTTCGTCCACCGTGGCAATGGCCTGTTGCATGCAGCGCACGGCGCCCTCACCGGACGGGGCCACCATATTGGCGCCGTCGGAGGTCGCTCCGAAACCAACCAGTTCGGCATAGATTTTTGCCCCACGCGCCCTCGCGTGTTCGAGTTCTTCAATCACCAGCATGCCACCACCAGCAGCGATCACAAAGCCATCACGCCCGGCGTCGTAGGCTCGTGAGGCCAACGCTGGAGTCTCGTTGTATTTTGATGACAGGGCACCCATGGCATCAAACATCATTGCCAATACCCAGTCTTCTTCTTCGCCACCACCGGCAAAGATCAGGTCTTGCTTGTCCCACTGGATCTGTTCCATCGCGGCGCCGATACAATGGGTGCTCGTGGCGCAGGCAGAGGTTATTGAATAGTTGAGGCCGTGAATACCGAAATGCGTCGCCAGACAGGCCGACACGGTACTGCTCATGGTACGGGGTACCAGATAGGGCCCCACCCGACGTACACCTTTTTCCCTCAGCTTGTCAGCGCCCCAGACGAGATTGGCACTTGATGCCCCACCCGAGCCGGCGATCAGTCCGGTCCGTGGATGTGTAACCTGTCCGGCAGTAAGGCCTGCATCATCTATGGCTTTTTGCATGGCCACGTAGGCGTAAGCAGCCGCATCGCCCATAAAACGACGGGCCTTACGCTCGATGTGTTCGGAAAGTTCAATATCCACGGACCCACAGACCTGTGAACGCAATCCCATTTCCGCAAATTTCTCGTTGAAGGAGATACCTGGTTTTGTATTACGCAAGGACGCGAGCACGGATTCTTTCGTGTTTCCCAGACAGGAAACCAATCCCATACCCGTTACGACAACCCGGCGCATCAGAAGCTGTCGGTCGAAAGAAACAGCCCGACGCGCAAATCGTCCGCTGTATAAATGGTTTGTCCGTCCACGGCAACGGTTCCGTCTGCAATCACCATGCTCAATTTACGGGCGATCACTCTTCTCAAGTTTAGTGTATAGGTCACAACTTTTGCCGAGGGCAGCACCTGCCCGGTAAATTTGACTTTACCCGCACCAAGGGCCCTGCCCTTACCCTCACAACCATACCAGGAGAGAAAAAAGCCACACAACTGCCACAGGGCGTCGAGACCCAGGCAACCGGGCATGACAGGGTCATCTACAAAGTGACAATCAAAGAACCACAGTTTCGGATCGATATCCAACTCCGCTGTGATGCAACCTTTGCCATGCACACCGCCATCAGTGCTTATCCCGGTTATGCGGTCAAACATCAACATTCTACCGGTCGGTAGCTTGCCATGTTCTGTACCGAATAACCCCTCTTGACCACAGCGCTCCAACTCGGCCCGGCTGAAGGAACTTTGCCTGTTTTCCCCGTTATCCATTTATGGTCACTTACCCGCCATTGTGAGCCGTGGAGTGTACAGGTAAATTCTGCTATTCATTGCAAATGATTCCATTATGCCCAGGTAACTGGAAGCGTCTGGTCCGTTGACAGGGTTTGATGAAATGGTTAGCAGGTCAGGCCTCATCTTTTATACGAAAGCCCTGAATTAAAGACGAGTGAGAGACCGTACAACCATGCGTGCCAATCATACCCTAAACCACACCCACACCAAAAACTTACACCACGAAAATGGTGTAAGTTTTACACGCCTACGACCTTTGGCACCTATGAATCTTGCAGAGTAGATCCTCTTCCGCCGTGAGCTTTTCCCCGCTTCGCTCCAAGCGCAGGGGGTGTTATTCAGCTCCCGGTAACAGGGATATTTTCTAATATTTCTACCAGGTATTTCCAGAACTTCTGCGACGAAGAAACACTGGCCCGTTCATCCGGCGAATGCGCACCCCTGATTGTCGGCCCAAAAGAAATCATGTCCATTGCCGGGTAATTGGTACCCAGGATTCCGCATTCAAGACCCGCATGGCAGGCCAGAACCAATGGCTTTTTGGCAAATATGTCTGTGTAGATTTTTTCCAGCACCCCTAGTATCCCGGAGTCCGGGTTCGGCTCCCAACCAGGATACGAGCCGCTGAGCTCCACTTCGAACCCCCCTAGCTCCAGACCGCTTTTGAGCTGGTGGGCCAGTTCCATTTTACCGGCCTCCACAGAACTCCGGGTCAAGCAGCCAATCTTAATGGCCCCATCCTTGAGCACAAGACGGGCAAAACTATTTGAAGTTTCAACCAGGCCCTCTATGTCCTGACTCATTTTGAAAACGCCGTTATGCAGAGAATGAATGGTCTGGGTCAACATCTCCTGTTCTGCTTTTGACATAACCCATTTCGGTATATCCGCAGATTCAACGAGGATCTCAAGACCTTTCTCAAGGCTTTCAAATTCACTCCTGATCTCACTGGAAACCCTGTAGAACAGCTTTTTCATATTGACTTCATCGTCACACACAACCCATGCCCTGCTCTCGCGGGGAATAGCGTTGCGCAAACCCCCACCGTCAATTTCAGCGATGGCAACGGTATTGCCCAGGGCAACAAGAATACGGTTCATCAGTTTGTTAGCGTTACCAAAACCCCGGTGGATATCCATCCCGCTGTGCCCGCCCCGCAGGCCCTTTACCGTGATCAGGAAGGCCACGGTGCTGTCTGGCCTTGCCACCATCGAACAGGTTTTGGACGCCGTTATATCGATACCTCCGGCACAACCCACACCGATTTCTTCATCATCCTCGCTGTCCAGGTTCAGCAAGATTTCACCTTCCAGGTAACCCGCCTGCAGGCCGAGGGCCCCCGTCATACCGGATTCTTCATCAATGGTTAACAATGCTTCAAGGGCCGGATGGGCGATGTCGGAGGACTCCAGCACGCTCATGATCGAAGCAACACCCAGGCCATTATCGGCCCCTAGTGTGGTGCCATTGGCTTTGACCCAGTCCCCATCCACATGCATGGCGATACCCTGGGTGTCAAAATCAAATTCGGTATCATTGTTTTTTTGGCAGACCATATCCAAATGTGATTGCATCACCACGGTCTTGCGGTTCTCCATCCCCCTGCTTGCAGGTTTCCTGATGATAACGTTACCCACTGGATCAACGATGGTTTCCAGATTCAGTCTTTCACCAAAATCAACCATAAACCTGCGTACCTTGTCCTCCTTTTTTGAAGGTCGTGGCACTTCGTTCAGGTCTGCAAAGTTATTCCACAAGGCATGGGGTTCCAGGCTTCTAATTTCGCTGCTCATAATTTTGATAACTCTTTGAACTGGAGAACTGTTGATGCAAAAATCCCGCGCACACTATGCCTCATGAAAAACCCCAATGTTAGTGGGCAGGGCCTCAATTTACCCAAAAAAATGCACAGAAATTGACACAAGTCAAAGACAAACCCATTAGAATCATCATTATTGTGTTCGGAGCAAGTTTGCATGCCCAAATTGACCCACGTTCAGCTCAAGGTACCCTACCTGATTCTCATCGGTGACATGGGTGATGCGACCTACGCCAAGACCGGGTTCGGCATTGTCCAGTGGCGGCCCGACCTGGTTGCCGGGCAACTGCGCTTTCCCGGCTCCGAAATCGATATGGGTGTACCCGACATGACGGTGCAAGAGGCCGTTGAAGCCGGCGTCAAAAGCCTCATTATCGGTGTGGCACCCATCGGTGGAGTCGTACCTGATAGTTGGTGGACGATCATTGAAGATGCCGCCCGGGCCGGGCTGGATATTGTCTGCGGGCTGCACTTTAAGCTGGCGGAATTCCCGGCAGTCGTGGCAGCCGCCAAGTCATCCGGCGCCCGGTTGATCGATGTGCGTAACCCACCCGTGAATTTACCCGTAGGTACGGGGATAAAACGCTCTGGAAAACGGGTACTGATGGTGGGCACGGACTGCGCTATCGGCAAGAAGTATTCTGCCCTGGCCCTGAACGAAGCCATGCGGAATACGGGCATGAGCTCAACCTTTCGTGCCACGGGCCAGACCGGCATCATGCTGGCGGGTGAAGGTATTCCAATCGATGCAGTAGTGGCCGATTTCATATCGGGTGCTGCCGAGCTGATTTCACCGGACAATGACGACGATCACTGGGATGTTATCGAGGGTCAGGGTTCGTTATTCCATCCGGGTTACTCCGGTGTCAGCCTGGGTCTGCTACACGGTTCGCAGCCTGATGCTTTCGTGCTGTGTCATGACGCAACCCGTACCGCAATTTCGGGCTGGGAGCACTACCCGCTGCCCTCCGTCCAGGAGTGTATCGATCAGCACGTGCTGGCCGGAAGCCGTACCAATCCGGATATCCGCTGTGTTGGTATCAGTGTGAATACATCGCAACTACCAGCAGATGAACGGTCGGACTACCTCGCAGGATTGAGTGAAGAAACCGGTTTGCCCTGTGTTGATCCATTGATCGACGGTTGCGGGGCAATTGTTGAGCACATCAAACAACTTTACCCGAAGAGGTAGAATCATGGATTTCAGCATACACATCACAAACTGGGAACTAACCGAACCCTTCCGAATCTCGGGAAATGAGTGGACCTCCTCACCCTGCCTGGTTGTCCAGCTTAGCGAAGACGGCTTTGTTGGCCGCGGCGAGGCCCAGGGTGTTTATTACCTGGATGAGAGTGCGGAAAGTATTTTTGCGCAGGCCGATGCGGTGGCCGCTCAAATCCGTGCCGGCATATCGCGCTCGGATCTGCAGGAACTGCTGCCGGCGGGTGGCGCACGAAATGCCATTGACTGCGCCCTTTGGGATCTTGAATGCAAACAGGCCGGCAAGACAATCTGGCAACTGACCGGTATCGATCCACAACCGGTCACCACCGTTTTCACCATTGGTCTGGAAGACACGCCAGAGGCCATGGCCGCCAAGGCTGCCGCAGCGGCAGATGCTCCGATATTGAAAATCAAACTCGACGGCCACCTACCCTATGAGAAACTGGCAGCGATCCGTGCGGCCCGCCCGGACGCAGAGCTGGTCGTGGACGCCAACCAGGGCTGGAGCTTCGAGTTGTTGCAAGAGGTGATACCCAAGTGCGTCGATTTGAACCTCGGTATGATTGAACAACCACTGGCACGCGGTAACGATGCCATGCTGGAAGGCTTTGTATCCCCCATCACCCTGGCTGCAGATGAATCCTGTCTGCATACCGGCGAACTGGAAATGGCGGCCAGTCGCTACACTATGATCAACATCAAGCTGGACAAAACCGGTGGCCTGACAGAAGCGCTAAACCTGGCCCGGGCTGCAAAAGAAAAGGGATGCAAACTGATGATAGGTAACATGGTAGGTACCTCACTGAGCATGGCACCCTCATTCGTGGTGGCCCAGATGTGTGACTTCGTGGATATCGACGGCCCGCTGTTGCTGAAATTCGACCAGCCATTGGGACTCAACTACAACAAGGGTGTTGTGAAGAGGTTTGATCCACGGCTTTGGGGATAGGTAACCTAAGCGCGTTAGTCGATACTTCATTTTCAACAGAATAGGTCACTTGCGACCTGCCAATAGTCTAGCGTGCGACCGACTGCTTCTGGCTGGGTACAGCCCTTCAGGTAACTGCCAACCCAAGATATTTAGTGATTCATTTGGACCTTATTATTTTAAGCGGCTATGCTTCAACGCACTAGCGGACACAGAGAAGCCAGCATTTGTCATTTTTCAACGATCCCAAACGTCAATGACAGATAAACTAACGGTCAAGGCGAGCACCACCCTAATCCCATTCCTTACTGCCCAGCTCCAGGGCTGGTCGCGACGCACTATCAAACAGCGCCTTAAAGGTGGTTGCGTCAGCGTTAACGGCAAGCAGGTTACGCGACATGACCACCGCCTCCTGACGGGCGACCAGGTGGTAGTCGAAGCCTCAGGTCGAGGTGTTTCCAGCCTGCGCCCGCAGCTCGGCATTCTCTACAGGGATCGGGACCTGATCGCCATCAATAAACCCGCCGGATTGTTGTCGGTTGGTTCCCGCAAAGACAAGGAACCCCATGCACTGGGCATACTTCGTGACCAGCTGTCGCGCCGTAACAAGGAGATAAGACTGTGGCCGGTGCACCGCATTGATCGCGATACTTCCGGGGTACTGCTCATTGCCACCTCACGGGAGATGCGGGAGCTGGTGATGAAGGGGTGGAAGACCGCGGAAAAGGCCTACCTTGCGATCGTGGAAGGTTGCCCAAAGCCTGCGGGTGGCACCATCAATCAACCGCTGCGCATCGACCCGGTAATCTACCAGATGCATGTCGGGCCGCACCCAGGTGCCAAACGTGCGGTGACCCATTTCACTACCGAACGTAAGGTGGGTCAGCGAGCGCTATTACGGGTAACACTGGAAACCGGCCGCCAGCATCAAATACGAGCCCACCTGGCATGGCTGGGACACCCGGTGGTAGGCGACCAACGATACGGCACAGCCGGTGCGCGGATGGGGCTGCATGCCTTGCGGCTGAGTATCACCAAACCGGGAACCAATAAGCCGCTGGTATTTGAAACTCCCGCACCGGCGGATTTTTTGGCGCTACTGCGCTAGCGTGTGAGGGGAGCCGGTCCGGTTTCGGCCAATAATGATTTCCTTAACTCATTCTCTTTTATTTTTACAGAGCAGAACAGCCGCAAGTACTGTAGGCTAAGGGGTGGAGTATGAAGAGGTGCGAGGATATGCCCAAAACAGATGTTGAAAAACTAAAAGCCGAATTAGCGGCCGCGAAAGTGAAGGGTGACCCACATATACTGAAGAAACCGATTTCCGTTGTCGCGACTTTGGACAATGGGGAAATATACAAGGGAGTTGCTTTTGAGGTTCGCCCGGATGGACTGGTGATGGTACAAACCGGGAACTGCGATTTAGGGATTCAACTCTCAAATATCAGCATAGAATAACGGGTCTGAACAACAGCTCAACTCCCTATTGGCTCGTCATTAACGAGACCCAGCATCACGCTGTCCAGCCATTTCCCCTCCATGAACCACCGGTCACGAAACAGCCCCTCACGCTCGAAACCAAGCTTCTCAAGCAGAGCTAGGCTGCCGGCATTTTCTGTGTCGGTATCGGCTTCTATGCGGTGTAGATTAAGGGTATTGAACGCGAAAGCAATGACCGCTTCTACCGCCTGGTGCATTAATCCCTGTCGCCAGTATTTCCGGTTCAGAATGAAGCCAACCTCGGCCCTGTGATTTTCTTGACTGAAGTGGAACAGGATGCACTTCCCTATCATCTTGTCGCTGTCGTCCTTGGTAACCGCCCAACATAGACTGTCGCCCCGTGCATCGGATTCAAGGTCTTCACGCAACTTTTTAGTCGCGGTTTCGAAGTCGGCAACCGGATGACTCCAGTATTTCATACTTTGGGCATCCGACAGCATTTCGAACATCGCGTCTGCATCTTTCATTTCTTGTGGACGCAGGTGCAAATCACGGGTGTGCAAATCACGAGGGATGTTAGCAAGGTCCATATTCAATTATTCCGTATATCAGCTACTTAGTCTGAGGAAAGCCCGGCGAATATGCCGTATTAGAGTTGTCCATCACTCTCAACCTGATTGATCTCAGCCATCAAAGTCGCATCTGCGTAACGATCAGGGTGAAAATACGGGGCATATTGAGGCAGATCTCCTCCCATCATCCAGTCCGCACACAACTCACCGGCCCCGCAGGCTGCCATCGTACCGTAACCTGACAACGCTGAGGCGGTAAACAGCCCCGCCAATTCCAGAGGGCCGATCAACGGTAAATTTTCGCGTGTACGTGTGTAGTAACCCGCGAACTGAACGATCGGTGTGGGGGGTTCATGAACATATTGGGTCAGCGCGGGAATGAATCGGCTTGCTCCACGCAATGTGATATTGGGAAAATCAAAATCATCACTGGTCTCCCATTGTGGCACGCTGGGCTCCCGGTTATACGCCCATCCGAGCTTGATGTTGTGGGCGCCCTCGGGCTTTATGTGCAAACCTGCGGGAAACTCTTCCAACAACCAGCCGTAGTCCGGATCCGCTGTGATCAATTCTTGTTCTTCATCGCTCCAGTCCAGATATTGCGGGTCTGCGAATATGGTAAACGGCATATCGCGTGGAATAACGTCTTTTGGATCGGGGATTATGAACTTGCGTTGCATGATGGATTCCACGCCCAGCGTTATCCCCAACATCCCCACCAGTTCGTTGATGAATGGGCCGGGAGCGAGTACCAGTTTTTCCGTATCCAGCGAATTGAACTCCAGATCACCAGACAGACTCAATCTGAAGCCTTTGGATGTTTTCTCAATGTTCTCAACACCGGCTCGCCAAAGCTCAATCCCGGCATTGCGTGCATGCTTCAACATTAACGAACCCAGTGCATGAACATCAAACGCTCCGGCCTGTTCAAAGCGCACAAGCTGTCGAATCGAGCTGCCGAGATAGCCCTGTGTTGCACTTATTTGGTCATTACCGATGATACGGAGAATGTTTCCCGCGTTGCCGGGGTCTTGTAACTGGTCCGATGGGAAGATCTCCCGGCCTTTGGACTCACTCACAAAGTCATAGCCCGAATAGCGCATTTCGAACACGTCCTTGCTGTCATCAGCCAGTGTCTGCATCAGGTCGATACTGCGACGCGTCAATGCGGTCATACAGGGCTGGGGCCAATAGTCACGAAAATTCTCGCCCGACTTGCTGGTTGTCAACGACATCGGCTGATTTTTGTCGAGTAAAACGACCTTGGACTGGCCGTATTTAACCGCCAGGGACCAGGCGGTCGCAATGCCGGCTATGCCGGCTCCACAAATGGCAATATTGGCGCTCTTCATACCGTACAGTGTACTGATTTTTTGTGGAACAAAGATCACCGCTCAGGATTATATTTTGAACAATCTCCCGCTGGGTCTTCCTCTTGGCTCGATCGCTTAGTTCCTGTTATACACAAAGTTCATCCGGTGAACCTGGTCGCCTCTTTTCATGTCCAGGGTCACATGGCAGACACCATCGATCAGTTCATAGCGGAGACCCTCGAACTGGACAGAATTTTCACCCATTTCAACAAACTGAAAAGTAGGCCCAGTTTCTTGGTCGCTTTCCCATTGCTTGAAACGCGCATCGAAGTGTTTCACCCGCATACCGAGTGTCCCGTCAAACACTGCGATCATCACAATCTCTGAAAACTGCTGTTCACCCAGGGGATGTGCGTGTGCGGACAGCCAGTGTACTCGTACGCGCCGATTCTGGATCAACCCCTCAAGTAATCTGCAATCAGGCTCAGCAATTCAAACATAAGCACCGACCCGGTCAGGGCCGTGATCTGATTTGGGCTATCCACTGTCGGCATGGGACAGACAATGTCCGCACCCACGATATTGCAGCCACGCAAGCCGTGCAGGATACGTATCGCCTCATAGGTACGAAGTCCCCGGTAGCCTGCCTCGAGATTGGCCACTCCCGGAGCATCTGCCGGGTCCAGAACATCAAGGTCAAAAGTGATATACACCGGGTTATCGGCAATTCTTTTCCGCATGATCGTGATGGTTTGCTCGATCCCAATTTCAAACAATTCCTCTGCTGTCACCACACGGTAGCCTGTCTCACTTTCCGCAGGGTCATCCTTGAGTACATTGGGATTGCCCCGTATACCGATCTGGATACTGCTTTCGACATCCACGTGGCCCTCACGTACCGTGTAAGCCGCCCAATGCGCCGCCGACCGCTTGGCCCCCAGCCAGTGCGACCGGTGCTCGTAATCGTCCCGGTGTGCATCGAAATGTACCAACGACAGCTTGCGCCCCCCCGCCAGCTTAGACTCGGTCCCGCCCAGTGCCTTCAGGATCGGACCAGTGATCGCGTGATCCCCACCATAGGAAACCGGCCGGGTACCGGCCTCATTCAGAATCTCATAGTATTCCTGGATGTGCGCGACCGATATTTCATTGTTGTTGGCCTCAGGTAGCGGCACATCACCCAGATCGTTAATGACAACCGCTTCCCAGGGTGTCAGCCGGAATGCCTGGTGTGCACGTCGCAAACGCGCTGACACATGCCGGATAGAACGTGGTCCAAGGTGCTGGTCCCGCTCGGTGGAGCCATTGCCCGTGCTGTGGGGCACGCCGACCAGCCCTATATCACACTCCTCCGGTTTCTCGTTCCAGGGGCACCTGAAAAACGTGGGCACACCCCACCAGTACCAGGGGTGCATCTGCTTTTTACGGGCTTCTATTTCTTTACGTGACATGAGTTCATATCCTTGCCGCTAGTGTAGGCCTCTTGGAAAGGACCAGCCATTCCCTGCTAGCCCCGCCTTGCAGCCACAGGTAGCCTCTGAAAGTACCATTAATTACGATGCAGTACACTGTGTGCCGATCAATTACCAGGCCGGTTTACCTTGGATAATGGTGCGTGCCTTGCAATGGGCACTGGCCATCATAAGCCCAGTAGAGAATCCCAAAAACTGCACTTCGATGGGCGAATATCTCTCCCTGACCGGGTGTGCAAATCAGACTTCTGCATGGCAGGTCTGGCATTGGTGGCAATTAGAATGTACGCTCTGAATGACTATTGGCACCAAGCTTAACGAGAGAAAATGAATCCTCCGGACAAACCGGGTTTTGACCCTCAAACTGCCCCCCGATTTACCGAAATACCGACATTTATGCGTTGCCCGCTGGCGAGTAGTCCCGATGATGTGGACATCGCCCTGATTGGCGTCCCCTACGACGGTGGTGTTACCAACCGACCGGGTGCCAGACATGGCCCACGTGAAATACGTAACTCATCCAGCCTGACCAGAACCATTCATCACGTCAGCCGATTCAACCCCTTTGATGCCTGTCATGTGGCCGACCTCGGTGACGTGCGGTTTAGTGCCATGTACGACCCCGAAACCGTTGCCAGGGACATTGAGACTTTTTACACGGCAGTTTTGAATGCGGGCGCCACACCCCTGTCGGCCGGCGGTGACCACTCGATCAGCTATCCGATCCTGCGTGCACTGGGGCGGAACGAACCCGTTGGAATGGTCCACATTGACGCCCATGCCGACACCTGGGGACCATTTCAGGGTTGTAAATTTCATCACGGGGCGCCGTTTCGGCTGGCAGTGGAAGACGGTGTACTGGATCCCGTGCGGACCGTTCAGATTGGAATCCGTGGGGCACAACCGTTTACCGATGGCTGGGAGTTTTCGAAGCAATCAGGTATGCGGGTCATTTTCATGGAAGAATTCACGGAGATGGGCGTATCGGCCGTGATTGAGGAAGCACGTCGCGTGGTGGGTGATGGTCCGACCTACATTTCTTTTGATGTCGATGGGCTGGACCCGGTCTACGCTCCCGGCACCGGCACACCGGAGATTGGTGGTATTACAACCATCGAAGCCCAGGCATTGCTGCGTGGTCTGGGCGGTCTAAACCTTGTCGGTGGCGATGTCGTGGAAGTGTCGCCGCCCTTTGATCAGAGCGGCAACACGGCCCTGGTTGGTGCAACCCTGATGTTTGAGATTCTTTGTCTGCTGGCAGCAGCAAGAGACAGCAAGTAACTATCAGGCCCTACTACAACCAGCGTCGTACCTTTGAGCGGTATTCATCGTATTCGTGTCCGAATGCTGTCACGAGCTTGTCCTCTTCATAACGACAGAACACCCGGTCTAAAATGAACAGGTAGACTATTGCTGCCACGTAAAATGGCAGGCTGCCGAAATAGGCAGCAGCGCCGATCAGCATAAGGACCATCCCAAGATACATGGGGTTACGTGAAATCCGGTAGACCCCATCAGTAATTAGGTGCTCGGTGGCCTGCGTCGGGCAAATGGCGACCTTACGTTGCTGAAACTGCCACCATGCCCACATCATTATTGCAAAGCCCTCTGACGCCAATACACCGCCCAGGTAGATCGAAGAGTACAGATGGGGTGCCAGCAAAGGCGCTAACCAATGAATCGCAGCCGCAACCCCCAATAATGCTGCCGCAATTCTTGGCGGACGATATTCGACCAATTTAGTGTTCATGGGTGTCGCCTCCGGTGCCGTGAAACCATTATCTGCTACAAATATCTTTTTGGATTTTGAGTTGTACATCGTGTATCTCCTTACTTGAGTTGGGCCAAAAGAGTTTCCAATGTTCTTTGTGTGATGCGCTGATCCTTTTCTGGAACTCGCGAGAACAACTTTTCGACTATCTGGATATCCTGTTTCTTTATCTTCCTGAACTTCGCCCTACCCTCGTATGTAAGGACAATTAAGGAAGAACGTTTGTGTCGGGGGTTGCTTTTGGTAGCCAGGAGTCCAACTTTCAGCAAACCGTTGACGGTTACCTGCACATGCTGTCGGGATACCTGGTACCGCTTGGCTATTTCCGGTACTGACAGTTCTTCATCCGGGTACAGAAACTCCAATACCGCCCTGTCAGCAACCGTAATTCCCAATCCCTGCAGACTGTCGTTTGATTTTTGGGCCATGGCCCGGAAAAGCCTGCGTATTAGCCAGACGATTTGATAACCGTCATTTGAACTTTGCATTGCTGACTCCACATTGACAACTTAATTGTCATAATACATATTGACAGTTCAGTTGTCAACTAAGTTAATTCCGATGCAAAACCCATGAGTTGTAACGGAAGGTGTTTGGTGGAGGGGTATGTGGTAACACGGAACTACAATGGTCAGCCTTTTACACGACGATGATCATCCCAGTAAGGTTCTCTAAGTTTGAATTTCTGTAGCTTTCCGGTCACAGTACGTGGCAACTCCGGCACAAACTCGACCGATGTCGGGCACTTGAAATGTGCCATGTTTTGCCGGCAAAAGTCCATGATGTCTTTCTCGGTAGCGATTTCACCTTCACGCAACACGATCAGTGCTTTCGGCGTCTCACCCCACTTCTCATGGGGCACGCCAATTACTGCACACTCAAGAACAGATGGATGACTGTAGAGCATATCTTCAATATCCGGGGAGCTGATATTTTCTCCGCCAGAGATGATGACGTCTTTTTTTCGGTCTACGATATGGATATTGTGCAGCTCGTCCCAGACCGCCAGATCGCCGGTGTGGAAGTAACCGTCAACGATTGCCCTGTCCGTTTCATCCGGTTGATCCCAGTAGCCTTTGAATACGACGTTGCTGCGGACACAAACCTCCCCGACCGCCTTACCGTCTTTTGCAACCAGGCACCCCTCGTCATCAAGCAATTTCAAGTCAACACCCAGACCGTGGACGCCAGCGCGACTCCTGCGTAAGTAATCCTTTTGGTCAGTGACATAATCAGCCTGGGATGATGTCAGAAACGGGGCAGTCTCGGTGAGTCCGTAAATCTGTAGGAAGTGCCAACCCAGTTCCTCCTCCAAACGCTCAATGAATACCACCGGCGGCGGTGCCCCGGCCAGGGTAAATCTAGGCCTTGTACTGACATCATGCAGTTGTTTGTCCGGGTAATCGAGAATAACGCGCAGCACCGTTGGCGCCATACAGGCAAAGGTGACTTTATGCGCAGCAATCAGATCGAAAATTACTTTTGCATCAATGGTACGCAGCACCACGTGGGTGCCACCCATCCCAGTTAATGCGTATACACCACCCCAACCATTGCAGTGGAACATCGGCAGTGTCCAAAGCTCAACATCGTCATGGGCGATACGCAAGTGGGCGATCAGGTGATAGGCATTGATGTACACATTGCGATGGGTGAGCATGACGCCTTTCGGGCGTGCCGTCGTTCCGGACGTGTAGTTGATTGACACCAGGTCATTCTCGTCACGCTGTGGAGATTGCGGTGCATCAACGGACATCTGTGCAATCATCTCATCCCAGTCGTCCCAGCCTGGGGACTGTTCAGTGTCATAACTTGCCACGATCCACTGCTCAACCGTAGGCAACTGGTCGCGGATATCGTCAAGCAAGGCAATGTACTCGTAGTCAACCAGGACAGCCTTGACCCCCGCATGATTGATAATGAATTGGTGGTCCTCCGCCACCAGTCGATAATTTAGCGGTACCAGCACCGCACCAATCAGACTGGTGGCGTAGAAACTCTCTAGAAAGTAATGTGAATTGGGGCTGAGTATGCATACGCGGTCGCCCTGCGAGATGCCTTTTTGCAACAGCGCGTTCGCCAACTGGTGGACACGCACCTGGTAATCGGCGTAGCTGAACCTGAGGTCGCCATCAATGATCGCGGTCTTCGATGGATAAAGATGCGCCGAACGCGTAAGAAAGTCATCAACGAGTAAGGGTACCTGCATATACTGTTACCTGAACTGTTCTGTGGGATTGCTGGGTCAAACCCTCTGGTTTTGTTCCCAACACAATTATGTCGATTTTCTAGCCGGTCCGAAAGGACATGAACTCACATGCCCGTTTAGGGGTCTTCCCCATCTGCAGTTTGAGGTGTATTAACTGAGGGTTCAGTCCCTGGTCCCCACTCCCACAAAGCGGCGCGGGCCTTGCGTAAAAATGGATCATCCTCCGGGGCGAGGTGAATAAATGTCCGCATTGCATCACCGGCCGAGTCCAGGTCATTCCGGCTCTCATATACCAGCCCCAGACCGTAGTAGGCATTGGCCTGTTGCCGGCGTAGTTCCAATGCCTGTTCGAAGGCACTTTCCGCTTTTTCCGGCTGACCAAGACCAAGATAGGCAAACCCAAGGTTTACATGCGCTTCGGGAACATGGGGTGCCCGCCCGAGGAATTTTAGTAATGCCGCCACCGCCACAGCGTGGTCACCCGACCTTGATGCCTCTACAGCCACCAGAAATTCAGGGTCCAAACCGGTATCTCCACTACTCGCTTCGAAAGTCTGTGTACCAACGGCTAAGCTAACACCTTCCGTATTATCGTTTTGATCCGGCTCAGGCCACGGCCGGGCGACAATCAGACCGAGTAAACCGATCGCCACAATGGTTGTAAAAATCACCCTGGACCTGAGATTCTGGCGCCTCGTCACATGACTCCCTTGTGCGGTGCGTGACTGACAAATGGCACCCCAAAAAAAGTCAGAAAAGCGAGGACAAACACACCGACTGCCAACGACCAACCCAACCAAACCGGTAATTCGAAAGTGACCCTGATGTGCAATACGGCCACCAGGCTCAACCAGGTCAATAGTGACCAGGTTTCAAGTGGGTCCCAATTCCAGTAGCTGCCCCACGCATCATGCGCCCATACCGCTCCCGCAATCAACATAAAGCTATGACAAACAAAGGCGGCCGCCAGCAGGCGCCAAACTACAGGGTCATGGCTGGCAACCTTCACACTACCCTCAAAACTGCGAAACTCACATCGCCACAAAAGCAACAGCGCCAGGGTAGCCGCGGTCATGCAAAAAGCGAGAAATAATTTCCCGGAAATGACATGGGCCCAGAGCCAAGGATGATCGAAGGTCGGTGGCAAGACCACGGCTTCAGTGCTGGAAACCAACGCCCAGGTCGTCAGTATTACAAAAAAAACCATGCCGACAGGCACTGCCACCCTTATCTTTTCCACCCGCCAAAACAGGAGTCCGTAAACCAGGGCCAGGCTGAAAAGATTGCTGTGCAGTACCTCGTAGAGGGTCATAAAAGGCCCTTGCCCAAGCCGCCCCCAACGCAGTGCCAGGCCCACTGCCAGGGCCGTTGTGGCCAGCATTAGCAATCCCATGATAATGATTGCTGAAAACTTGCGCGCAGGGTAGCTGAGTGCCGTGAACCCAATCACGAGGAAACAAAACAAAGCCAAAATGATGCTCAGCTGCTCAGGCTGTTGCATTATTTGCATTTTGATTTTCCGGATCCTTGAAAGCAGGTGGATTCTGCCAGAAGTGCCAGCCGAGGGCGAGGGTAGCAAGTAGCCCAGAAATGAATAACCAAGGCAAAACAGCATTGGATTCAATCCGATATCCAATCCACAGACCAACTTCATCCAGGCGAAGTTTTCCACCGTCCAACGTGATTGCATTACCGGTATTGAGTGCAAGCCTCGTACCATCCTGACGGACTATGAAAACTCGCCCGTCGAAGTCATTACTGGACAATGTCCAATCGGTCATCACGGGAACCGATGGTTTTTCCAGTTCGAGTACCACCCGCTCACCTGAAGGCAGTTGCCAATGGTTTTGCTGATCCCATTCGCGTACTGGGAACGATGGCATATGGATATTTCCCGTCGCCGTGGGGGTGCCCTGACCCAGCCACGTTAATGTCAGCGCATAGCCCTTGTTTGGAGTTGTGATAAACCGGTAACCGTGGTCATGATATGCCTGTGTGTCGCCAAATACAGTAGATTCACTACCCTGCACATTACGGTGAAATACCTTGCTGCGGGTCCGACCACGCCGAAGTTTGGGTGAGTAATCAACCTCAACTGGCCCCTGAACAAAGTTGACTTGCCCCAGGTCGTTGGCGTGCCAAGGCCCCTGTTGCATAACCTCGGTTGCTTGCCGGGAAAAAGCCTGGTTTTCAGCCAACTCAATGCGGCCATCAAAACCTGTCAGTGTCTGGACAGCAGCCAGCCCCACAACGGCCAGCAGGCAAAGGTGAAAAACGAGCAGAGCAGGTTGACGACGAAACTGTGTACGCACCGCGATGGCTGCCGCGAGATTCAGGGCCAACAGTACGAAACAAGCTGCCAGCCAGCTTTCATGCAGTGGTGTTATTTCCAGGTCATATACAATCACCACAATCAGCGCCAATATGACCAAAAGGGTCAGACGCAGGGAGCTCAAACCGATCAGCAACTTTTTCATGGCGGTGAAGTGCACACATTTTCCATCCAGTTCCGGCCACTGCCACGCTGACCGCTGGCGGAACCACAGTTGCTCACATCCCAGTCCCCGCTGCGTGCCCAGGTTCGCACTTTGAGCTTGGCGTTCATGTAGTAGGGTCCCTGTGTGTAACTCTGGCCATTGGAGGTAATATCAACCTCAATCGGTATGGCATTGCCCGCTTCCGGACCAACTTCGTTCAGGTTCACCAACAGTGCCTTGTTCTTCCAGCCGTGGGGCACGGCTACATGACACCATGAGCAGCGCATGGCTTCGATATCGTCGGTATGGTCGGCGTGCAGGTTATTGCCTTTGTCACCGCTAAACCCGCTGTCCCGATTGTTCCCACGTCTACTGGCATAGGTCTCCATATCGTGACATTTGAAACACAGACCGTTATTGGGATCCGGGGCACTTTGCTCACGGCTGCCACCGCCGGTACGGTCGGACCAGGTGCCTTTGAGAATAAAATCCTCTGCTGAGCCGTGTGGTCCCCAGGCTGCGCCCGTATCACCACCGGTCGGCACCACGGTGGTGGCCGCAGTGGTCGAACCATGACAATCGGAGCAGTACATGGTCTGGCTGCCGATATTGGAATCCCATGGGGCCAGGAAGGCACTTACTGACATGCTCCGGTTACCCGCACTGCGGCCGGTGGAGTCGACCACCGGGTGCCATGACCGATGATCAGTGGTCAAATTGGTCTCGCCCTGGTCACTGAAGGGCGCCTGAAATTCCATGGCCTGATTGGTGTATTGCAGGAGGTCGTTGACCCCCGGAGTGGTTCCGCTGAGGGAATCGCCCAGGTTGGGGCGGCTGCCTATCGGGTATTGATCATCGTCGGTGTAGCCAAAGTCAGAGTGACATTTGAGACAAACCTGGTATTCACGTGTGACGTGCGGGCTGGCGATATCCGTACTCCCACCGTTGCCGGCCGCACCGTTCTTGACCAGGTAACTGACGGGGCGCGTGAGGAAAAGACTTGTACCGTAAATCGGTTCGACCCCCCAGGTCCCGCTGAGCACGCCTGAGGCAATGTTTGTATGTGGTGCGCCGTGGTCGTGGGTGCCAAAACTGGCATCACCCTGGCCATTGAACAAGCGGTTGCGCTGTACACGGTGGGGATTGTGGCAGTCGTTGCATTCAACATGACGATTGTTCAAGTTGGCCTTGCCGAGCCGCAATTGGGATTCTTCCAGATCGGAATTCAGCACCTCGTGCATTTCCACACCTGCGGGTTGATTAATGCTGGTAATGGGCATACTTCTGGTCAGCAAAAAATCACTCTCGATATCGGGAACATCACCGGTTGCCGGGTTCACGGCCGGGGTGGCGCTATGGCACTGGTAACAGGTTTCCTCGATGGCCGATTGCCCACCGGATTTTGGGCTGGCGGTGCTGTCCGTACCCTCACGGGTCAGACGGCGGGCACCATGAACCGTATGTGGATCGTGGCAATTGAGACAGGCGGCATTCGCAACGCTTAGCCCTGCGGGGAACTCCCTCAGGGTTGAGGCACTGGTGCTGTAAGTCTCATCGGCCACTGTTGAATCTGCGTGTGCTGAAGTCGCCCAGTCTTTCTTGTCATGACAGCCGATACACAGGATATCTGTCCCTTCATCAAAAAGACCCTGCCCCGGGGGCCCCTGCTGAAAGCGATTGAGTCGCAAAAACTTGATGCTCGCCGTTGCAGTTGGGTCACTCATGTGTGGATCATGGCAAGACCCACACTGCACTTGAGCCTCACCTGAGGGGCCGGTCGCTTCCAACGGAATGGAATAGCTACTGCCGACGGAACGCACACCGACCTGACTGGCAACTGCGGGGTCGTACAGCTCGCCGTCAAGGTTCGCCAGGGTAGTGTCATAAGTCAGGGAAATGGGATGATCGTTACGCAGATCAATATCAAGATTGCGGGTAAATCCGGTCTGCGTGCCGGCACCACCCGGCAGAACGCCGCCGGCACCTGCACCACTAAGTGCAATGGTCTGGTTTTGCTGGCCCCCGATGACGTTGACCGCCCCCAAGGCCATGACACCATCATGGCAAGACAGGCAAAGTTTGGAAGAGCCGGCTGGTGTGTCCAGTTGACCAGAGATGGTTTCCGCATCCAGCGATGCCGACGTGTAGGTTGTGTAGGTCGAACTGCTGAGCTGCTTGTTCCATAACGGGGCGCCCGGATAGGTGGTGGCGCCGTGCGGTGTGTGACAGAACACGCATATCTGCGTCTGTGCAACTGCTTTCACATCCCCGGTGCCACTCACCGAAAGGTTATGCTTGGTTGAAGCAATGTCCGGTGCACGCTGTGCCTGCAGTATCCCGCAAAACAGCAGTCCGGCTATCAACACAGAGAGCTTAACTAACTTACTCATTAACTGCTGCCCAGGTATTGCAAAACAATAACCCGGCCATTATGCATGTCGGCAAGGAATATCCTATCTCTGTGATCAATCCAGAGCCCAGCAGGCAGGTAGAACTGGCCCACCGCTGTACCTGACCCACCGATGGACAGCAGCAATTGCCCGTTGGTATCAAAGATAAGCAGATGGTCAAACAGGGACTCGACGATGTAGACGTTTCCATCCTGATCCGCAGCCACACCTTTTGGGCGTACCAGGTTACCGACGTAAAGACCACGTTTACCGATGACCTGCACAAAGCTGCCCTCGAGTGTTAGCACCTGCACACGTGCATTGAGCGAGTCACTGACGATGAGTTGCTCACCATTTAGCGTCAGGTGTGTAGGTGTATTAAATTGCCCAGGCTCGACACCGGGTTCACCTAACACATCCACCAGCGTACCCTGGGGAGAGAAAACCTTGATATTGTGTGCAGCGGAATCAGCGACGTAAATACGGTCTTCTACAGCATCAAAAGCCATACCGGCAGGGCGGAGCAAATTCTCTGCGTCAATACTGCCCTGGGGTGTACCTGTGTTTGAAAGCCGCACGATACGTCCTAGTTTTGCGTCCGATACCAAGACTTCATCAGGTGATATCCTGACGATGGCGACGGGAGCCGCAAACGACTCATCCTGGTCAGCTTGCTGCCACAAGTCCAGCTTCCCGGCCAGCTCGTCGAATACCACCACGGCACCCAGACCCGAATCGGTAACATAAATCCGCTGGGTCCCGGCATCAACCATACCGGATTGCGGTCTGCGTAAAATAAGTGTTTCAGGCGTATCGGTTTGTAACCCGGTCAGCCAGCCCAGGAGCCGCCGGCCACCGCCGACCTCGCGTTGGGGGTGTTTAAAATTTGACTCACCGGTTAACTGTCCCAGGTATTGAAAACGCGGTATTTCCGGGAGCGCCGGCCAGACCGTCGAGTGCTCTTGTTGATGAGACAAACTGAATTCTGCCGGTTGCTGGGTACCTGCACAGGCACCCAGTAACAATATCACCAGTGTAATCAGTAACCGCTGCATTAAATCACCCTACCAGATACCTGGCCCCATGGTCTCATGCCCCCCTCTTATCCCCGTCTTCAGTCCCGGTTTACCGGAGTGGCACAGGTCACATTCATCTGCACTCCAGGCGACATCCCCGTTATGGCAGGCACCACAGAACTCACCGGCCGTGATATTTTCCATGGAGATGTGATTGCTTCCCACCCTCATCTTGAAACCGAGCTCTGCGTGGCAAACCTTGCATTTGAAGCGGATGCGGTGAAACCAGTGTGGGAAGATTACCGGTCTCACACCTTCTTTTTCAGACTTTTGATTAAGCACAACGTCCGCATACTCGGCGTTCGCCTGCCAGGCGATGCCGGAACTCATGACGATCAGGCACAGGATCAAAAACCGGGCAACGCGCTGCAGCCTCATTGCTTATCATCCGCTTCGGCCTTGGCAGTCGCCATCTCGCGCTGAATCCGGTTTGCTTCGTCCGGGTCGACACTGTGGCAGCGATTGCATTCCGTAAGCGGAAAAGAGACCGCGCCATGGCAGGTTCCGCAATACTCACCCTGCAGAATGTCCAACATGGTGAATTGAGTGGCACCGGCCTTCGACTTGAATAAATGCTCGTGGCAATTGCTGCAATCCAGCCACTCGGTATGGGCCTTGTGGGGAAACCTCACGATGGGAGCCGACCCGGCAGCCATTATCAGTACATCTAGATCCAGAATTTCATCTTCAAGCTGCTCCAGAATATTACTCCTTGGCTTGATGTCACCATTTTGCAGTGCCCGAATCCAATCCACTTTGTTACCGGTGCTGTCCGGCGGCAATACACTCAGCGACTCAGTTGGATCCTGCAGCAGTTTGAGCGCCGGGTTGGTCGGGTCATGGAGACCATCCTCGGCCAGTTTTTGCCAGTTTGAGGCCAACGCGGTCAGCGTCAGCACGCACAACAGACCCATTAGTACCCACCTGGACAACCCGTTATGCAATTTTTTCATATGCCTCACCCCGGAATGTAAATTCCAGCCATTCTGATGGCGCGTGTTACCTGTCGGGTTGACTCCTCGAGGGTGGTCACCGCGTTTTCGTAGTCCCCTTTCCCTGCCTGCTGCTCGGCACGGGAGCGCAATACGTCAGCCTCGTCCAGCAGCGGTTGCACCCGGCTCTTTATCCTGTCTGCTTTCATCTTCTCACCCAACAATACACGGACCAGCATCAAATGCGTGTTATTTCGGTCCAGCTCATAGGTGTATTCCTCATGCTTATTGGCGAAATTGAGGGAACGCACCAACGTTTGGCCATCTCGAGTACTGTCTACGGCTATTTTGGTGGCAGTGTAAGTTTCATCAAGCAATCGCCGGCCTTCGTCGACCCTGTCCTCATCCAGCAGGGCGTTTGCTCTGGCCAAGTTGCTTTCGACGAGTCTTTGCAATTCCTTGCCGGCAACAGCTTTGCCAGCATCTTGCGTGATACGCTCGTGGGCTTCAAGCAAGGCCATGATGGCGTCTTTACGGCTCTCAAAATCTGTGATTTTTTTGCCCAGCACCACGTCTTTTTGATCAGCCATCCTGACGGCCTGCAGCATGGCCTTGGTAGCCAGCAATAGCTGGTCATTGGTCGTCTGTTTGTCTCCTTTTAAATTCGCCCGCCGGGCCTTTTCAAAATGAAAACGTGCCTGCTCCCGCCCTGCCAATGCCTCTGGGTTACTACTGGCCTCGATCTGTTGCGCGGCAGACGACTTTTCCAACAGTTTTTCCACGGATTCAAGTCGCCCGTCCGCGGTAGCTGCAGACAAGCTGGCACTGCAAAGCAACAGAATTACAAGCAGAATGTAAGGTCTTGTTCTTCGGTATTTCATCGGGTTTGCTTTCATGTTATTTCCATTTTCAGCCAAAGGCTAATAGGTCTCACAGGTTGATGCCAAACATCTTCAGGGCTTTGATTTGCAATTCAGTGCTGGATTCAAGGGCTTTCAGAGCCGCTTCAAGATTTCCCTCAATGCGAAACTGCATAGCCCGGGTTTCGCTTTCACTACTTTGTCGCAGGTAGCGAGACAAAATCTGTTTCTTGTTTTCACCAAGTGACACTCTGGCTGACAACAACTCAAGCAGCTTTTCATTGCTGGCGTATTTCTGCATTTCGTAGTTCAAGTTATCTTCAGCATTGTTCAGTGCTACACGTGTAACTACCGTTTCACCATTCCTTATTCTCACCAGTTCAACCTCTAACGAGGTCTGCAATGCCTGCAGCAACTGCACGGCGGCTTGCAGGTCATCATTTCCCTCTAAGGTAGCTGCTGCCGTCAGCGTTTCCATTACTTTTTGAGGGTCTACTCTGGCGGCCGTGGAAATGTTCTTTTCCGTTGAGATCATGACCAGGGAGTCCTGGTAGCCTGCAATCCTGCTTCGTAGTTCTGGCAAGGCCCGGGCAAGTTTTTTATTTTGCTTTCCGACACCACGATGTAGGGCAGAAGCCTGGCGATACAGGGTCAAAGCAGAATCGAGCTGATCATGGGCACTTTCATCTCTGTTTTCTTCCAGGCTTGCGACCGCTTTTGCATAGGCTTGACGTGCAGTATTCAGGACCTGGACGGTCTTCTCTGACAAGACAGCAGGTTGTTTCTCTGCTTGTTCACCCAAGGGGGATTGGAACAACATGCGCTCGACCAGTACCATCTTCTGCCTCAGCATGCGGTCGTTCTTTTGCTTTTCGCGTGGGGACGGTCCACTTGCTGCCAGACAGAGTACGTTGAGTTGCAACACGCCAGCCACTGCCCAGACGAGGGTAACTCCTGCTAGCTTGTGGCCGCTGTATTTCATCTCACTCTGTTTTCGACACCTCTAGTTTGGGCTGCGAATGACAGCGGCGACACTCTGAAACCGGAAATGCAACTTTGCCGTGGCAGGCCCCACAGGCTTCACCCAGAAGAATCTGTGCCATGCTGATCTGGTTGGCTCCTTTTTGTGGGATAAAAAGTGCTGGATGGCAATTGGAGCAGTCCAGCCACTCGGTGTGTTGCTTGTGCGGGTAAACCACGTTGGGCATGGAACCCTTCACTTCCCGGACGATGTTCAAATCCATCACCACGGGGCCAGCATCCGCATCATCCCGGTGGTAGCGTGGCTCAATGGCGCCGTCATCCAACGCCTTGGTCCAGTTAACGTAATTTCCCGATGGGCTCCTGGGGAGTACGCTGAACGATGCCCGGGGTGTCTGTAGCAATTCCGTACCAAAACTTTCCGGATCATGAATGCCATCTTCGGCGGGTGGTGGGTTGCGTTCCGAAATTGGCGTCATCAGGCGATTGAACTTGTTCGGGTCCTTTTTTTCTGCAGATAATGCGGCCAGGGCGACGCCCATCAGCAACGCGCCCAGAACACCGAGTTGAATTAGTTGTAAGGAGCGGCTGTACTTCATTTCCTGCTCCTACGGCCGATCGACGGGTGCAATCAGTTTCTGCAGGGTGCTCTCGTGCACCTGGGTCGGCGTACCGGGCTTGGCGGAGTGACAGACGTCACAGTTCTCCACGGCCCAGGCGTGTTCGCCGTTATGACAGGCACCACAATACTCACCGTCAATGATTTTCAGCATGTTGATATCGTTACCGCCGGCTTTGAACTCAAACCCCAGGTCCCCGTGGCATACCTTGCAACGATAACGAATCCGGTGAAACCAGTGGGGAAACACCACGGGTCGCATACCCGCGTCGTCAGAGTAATTGTTGATGACCACATCCCCGTATTCAGCCTGCGTGGATTGACCGAGCCAGTCGCCGGCGACGAAAAACAGCACTAGTGCTGTGAGCACGGCCCGTTGGCGTGGGGGTAAAAATTGATTCATCTTATTGACCTTTTGTGGCTAAGCCATCCTTTATTTACGAAAACACTTCCGCAGCTCTAAAATTCGTTTCAATTGAAAAATGTGGCATCAAAATGTCGACGAATTCTAAAATTAATTGAGTTGTTGGCAACACCGTTGACCGAGGTCACACGGGCTGTCAAGTCCAGCGTTAGTTGGCCCAGGCGGTATTGCATGCGATTTTCCCAAAACAGTCCCTGGGTGCCTTCAGCGGTTAACAGATCATCCGCGCTGCTAATAAAGCTGGTGCTATACCAGCGCAACGTTGAGCGAAATTGTAACCCTGGTGTGTTGAATATTGTGCTATTGAGATAGGTGAGGTCAGCACTTCCGCTGAGTACGTTACGATCTGCATCTGCCAGACGGCTACTTTGTTTTCGCAGTTGCACGCTGGCGCTTCCGCTGAATCTTGAAGTCTGGGAAATATTCGTAAACTGTGAAAACAGCAAGGTCGCAAGTTGAAAACTGCGAACTGCCTCGCCGGCGATCGTGGTGCTTTCTCGGGAGCGAAGATCCTTGACACTGAAATTTGCCGACTGGGAGTACCTCTGGCGGCTGCGGCTCCAGTTCAGGCTCAATTGGTGATTCAGCTGTTGAGTTGAGCTTTGATCTGAGCCTTCTATGGCTGCCACCTGTTGGGAGAGTCGTAGGGACAACGGAAAGTACGTGGGGAAAAACACCTTGCTCACACTGTGCCCAAGATGTGTGGACACCTTTCGGAGACCTTCGGTCTCGGCCGACTTGCCATCCGCATTGGCGCTCAGCGCGGTGTTCCATTGGTAACGGAATGAGCCAAAGAGATAGGTCTTTGAAACATACCTGGCTTCCATCCCGCCGGCCATGCTGAAGGAGCTGCCGGCTGCCGACTTTTGCATTAGGCCAGTTGCAGATGCAGATAAACCCAACCGTTCGTTGAGTTGGTAGCTAACCCCCCCACTAAGGGTGGTGGCCCGATTTCCACTGCCACCCACTACACTTCTGTTTGCAAGAAGTTCCACGTGTCGCAAGGCGGAATTGAAAACCATCCGTCGTGGAGTGTTGGGCCTCCAGAAAAGATAGTTGTTAAACTCTAAACGCCTATCCGAGCTCGGGATTTTGCCTGCTTGCTGTCTTTCAGAATCTCGGTAAGTTGTAAAACCATTCATAGACATGTGTTTTGCGGGCCGCCAGCTATGGCGGAATATTGAGTTTATGCGCTTGATTGTAAGACCCGTGGTTCTGTTGGCCTGTTTTAGATAGTCGTTTCTCCAGTTGAGAGACCATTTACCCACCGATTTTTTGATCCCAAAACTTACATCCTGACTCTTGCCGTGTTGTTCGCGTCCTTCGACGCGATCATCGATAACTTGTTGACTCACGAGTAGACGTAAGGCGTAGGCAGTTTTGCTCTTGCTGGTGTAACGCTGTGTCAGTCCATACGCCGTGCGCTCGTTTACTAGAGCTCCGAGGGTGTCGTCCTGCTGGTTACTGGCACGACGCACGAAGACTTCCAGGGGAAAGTTGCTCTGCGGAAACACTCGCAAGGTCAAATTCCCAGAAACTGCTGTTCGCGTACTTTTCTTCTCGGCAGAGGTTGACTGCCCCTGACTCACGTTCACGATTCCAAAATAGCGGGCGATATATGGCTGCTTGATGTAGGATGAAAAATTCCAGTTAAACTGGGCAGTATGTGTTTGCACATCTGAATTACTGGACTGGATCAGGCCATAGTAGTACCCCAGAAAGCCAGAATTGGACACCGGAGGCAGTTTTTCGTCCTGAGCCTGAGCCATCATCGGGCCCAACACGAGCATCGCCAACAGGTGGATCAGAAGCTTGCTTCTTGATTGAAGTGACATGCCGTATGCTGCTCACAGACACCTTCAGGAGCCAGGATCCTGTAGCTGCAGGCTTTTGAACAGGGTGGGGTCCAAAATATCAATCGAGGCCTTCTGCCGGAGGTTCTCTCTCAAGCTGTCCCACGCGTATTCCCCCTGTTCACGCTGCCACAGGGCAGTGGCCTGCTTGGTGACATCGGCCAGTGCTTTGAGCATGGGTTCACGTAGTGCATCCAGTCGCAAGATAGCGTAGCCTTCCAGAGTTCTCACGGGGCTGGAAAGCTCCCCTGAACCCAATTCAGTCAAGGCACTTTCAGCCTGCTTGTTGAGCGTCCCCTGATGTAAATAGCCCATATTGCCGCCATCCGAGCTTGTCTCGTCTGCCGAAAACTCCCTGGCCAACGTGGCAAAATCTTCACCGTCATTAAGACGCGCGATCAGAGATTCAGCTTGCCACCGCGCCTGTTCCCAATCTTCTGTTGCGGCGGCCGGCTCGACCCCGAGCAGGATCAGCGAGACCTTGCGTTGCGTGGGTTGGGTAAACTTATCGAGGTTGTTCTCATAGAATTTAGAAAGTTCGGACTGGGATGGCTCACCGACCTGCCTGGCTAAGTCTTCAAGTTGTCCCAGGACATTGTCAGCGGCCAGTTGTTGCCGCTGAGCGGCAAGGAATGATTCCTTTTGCTGGGCCCAATCGGGACGGTGTTTGTAGCGCTTGATCAAAAGTTGAATCTGTGATTCCACGCTCTTCGTATCCGGCTCCAGCCCACGTTGACCGGCTTCGGCCAGTAACAGGTGACGGTCGATCAACTCCGTCATGGTCTTAAGTTTGAAGGCTTCCATCGCGTCGGCGGATAAAGTGCCATGGTAGATTGTCCGTCGACGTGCCTGGCCCAGGTAGGTAAGATACTCTGTGTTTGTTACCTCATACCCGTCGATCACCGCAACCACGTTTTCCACCTGCTCCATGTTCACGACCGGTTCGGAGCACAAGCCTGGATTGACCAAAAAAACCATAAGGCTAATGCCGGTCACGCAACGAACCCGTGATCGAAGCCAAGTCCGCATGAAAATCCAAGATGGTCTAAAGTTCATGATTATCTTCCTCGATCTAATGTCCATATATGTTACTGAACCGTGGAGATCAGTCGCGTCCTCCACGGTCCAGTTTTCTTTTTTACCGTCAGGGGATACCCAACGGCGAAAGCGTTATGACAGCTTACTTGTTATGGCATGTGGTGCATACTTGACTGTCGCTATTCTTTATTCTCAGGAATGAAACAGATTCTAAACCTGCCGTATCATCAAATGAGCTGGCGTTGTGTGGATCGTGGCAACTCCCGCACTCAACCGTAGGCTGAATCACGCTAGAAATTGTTCTTGTATACAACTGCATATCTGTTTTCTCGCGCGTGCCTGCGGTGCCTACGGGTGAGTCGACCCACCAGACGTTTGCACCGTTTACCGTAGCATGACTTACGGCTTTGAAATCCGGGTCGCCAAACACAGTAGTTGCAGGGGTCGGAACACTACTGGTGACACCACCACCCGCATATTGCATGCTGATCGGGTGATCATTGACCAAATCTGTACCCAGATTCGCGACCAGGGAAGAAGACATTGTTCCGAGTGTACCCAGAAGTGAGCCGGCTGAATTGTAGCCGCCAGAACCCGGTTTGTTGATCAACTGGTCCAGTGCAATACTGCCGTCGTGACAGGAAAGACACGCCAGTGACACGGATCCCACGTCGGCATTCGTGGAGTCAAAGGTGGTCGAGTTGGTCGTTGAGTAGCGCGTGTATGTGGTTTCGTCCGGTAAGGTTCTGTTCCACAAGGGTGCCTCAGCAGTGGTATTGGACCCATGGGGTGTGTGGCAAAAAACGCACACTTCAGAGGTTGTACCAGCGGCGACTGTATCAGCGGATAAATCATGCTTACTGCCGACAATTTGTGCCTGTAGCGGAGCAACACTGAGTACCAGCATCCCCACAAACAACCACCTGAATTTTCTGATTACTTCTTTCATTTCGTTCTCCCGTTACTGGCTGCAAAACTCTAATGGCAGAAAGCTTAGCAACCACACGTAAATCAGGAGCAAGCAGAATGTAATTTGGGGTGGGTTTTTGTAACTGAATGTAAACGAGCTCCAATATAAACGAACTTTAAGGTCGCCTGGATTGGGGGCAGGCAGAACAGGAGGTATCTAATTGACGTATCTCTAGCTCGCCAAGTTACCGGTATTGAGCACACTGCGGACGGAATGGGCCAGTGTCTCTGCCGAATAGGGTTTGTCAATCAGCGGAAAACTTGGTTGATTATCCCCGTCATCGCTGACTTGTAACTCCATACCTGTGGTTAGCAGAATCTTCAGTGAGGGCTGCAGTTTATTGGCACGTTGTGCGAGTTGCCGGCCGTCCATGCCTCCTGGCATGGAAACATCGCTGAATAACAGGTCGATCCCATCGTTGGATTGCAAATGAACCAGCGCCTGCGCCGCATCTTCTGCTTCAATCACGCGATAACCAAGACCATTCAGGACACGCGCAGCAAAACGACGTACCTTCTCCTGGTCCTCCACCACCAGTACGGTCTCTTTACCACCGGGCAAATGATCTGGCTTAGCCGGCTCTGCGGCCGCTAAATCAACCGCTTGTTCGTAGGCTGGCAGGATCAGCGTGACGGTAGTGCCGGTGTCGACTTCACTCTCGATGCGCACCCCACCACCTGACTTGATAATCAGGTCATGCACCATGCTCAGTCCAAGTCCGGTCCCGGTAGCAGCTGTCTTGGTCGTAAAGAAGGGCTCCAGAGCCTGCCGCCGTATGTCGTCACTCATGCCGGTGCCATTATCCACGACTTTGATAAAAACGTAGTTACCCGGCGCTATATGACCACCTTCCACCGCTTCAGATTCAGCCAGTTTCACCTTATCCATCGAAATAACAAGCTCTCCGCCGCCAGCCATGGCATCCCGAGCGTTGATGACCACGTTCAAAAGCGCGCTTTCGAGCCGGTTAGAATCGATCAGAACACTGCCAATATCCCTGGCAACTTCAAGTCGCATGTCGATATCCGCCGGAATTGCCCGGCTCAACAGGTACTGCACCCGCTCCATGAAGGTGGATAGTGCCATGGGTTTGACGTCGTGTTCTTTTCGTCGTGAGAATATGAGCAACTGCTTGATCAGGTTTGAGCCGTCATGCGCGGCCGAAACAGCGTCAGAAATCAGCTCCTTTATCTCGGCTCGCCCAAGCATGCTGCTTTCCTCCTGCAGGTATTGAAGATTACCCAGGATGATGGTGAGAAGGTTGTTGAAATCGTGCGCAATGCCGTCCGTCATTCGTCCGACGGCCTCCAGTTTCATTGCCTGGTTCAGCATACGATCTTTTTGGCGGTGTTCGGTAATGTCTTCCTTGAGCGCTATAAAGTGGGTGATCTCCTGATTTTTATTGTGCACGGGGCAAACAGTGGCCGATTCCCAGAATAGTTCTCCATTCTTCTTCCTGTTTTGAAATTCACCCCGCCAGATATCACCCCGCAATATCGTCTTCCAAAGGTCCGCATAGGTGTCGGCTTTCGTATTCCCCGACTTAAGGATATGGGGGTTCACCCCATACACCTCATCCGCCTGGTATCCGGTTAGCCGGCAGAAGTGCGGATTTACGTATTCTATGAGTCCATGTGCATCAGTGATGACGATTGAAATGGGGCTTTGCTCCACCACGCGCCAGGACTGTAGTAGTTGCCTGTCCTTTTCCTCTTCATCGGTCAAATCATGGACCATACCGATATAGATGTGCTCCTGGTCCAGTTGTATCTCAGTGACATTGAGATTTACCGGGAAAACGCGACCGTCCCGATGTCGCGCCTGGACGCGTCGACCAGAGCCAATAACTTTGGTCTCGCCCGTACCCAGGTAGTTGCTGATATATGTATCGTGTTGATCACGGTCCGGTGGTGGCATCAACATTGCGACATTCTTACCAATTACCTGCACGCTCGAATAGCCGAAGATAGACTCTGCGGCCCGGTTAAACGAGGCGATGATCCCCCTGGAATCAATGCTGATGATCCCCTCACCGGCGTTATCGAGGATGCCACCCAACCGCTTCTCCCGATCCCGAACATCCCGGTGCCGGTCAACCAGGGTCCGGCGCATGCTATCAAGGTCCTTGCTCAATGCACTGATCTCTAAAATATCGGTGTTAACAGTTAGCGCAACTTCGGTTTCACCCGTTGCGATGCTCCTGGCGACATTCTGTAGCTGTGAAATGGGTCGAGTCAATCGACGCCCAAAGAACAGCGCTATCATGACGCTGAGTAAGGCATAACCGAGCGCCAGCAGGGATCCATACCGATAGGCGACATCTATTCTGAGTTGGGTTGAACTTTCGTCATACCCCAGTCGTAACGATCCCAGAGATGTGCCATCGGTATCGTTAATCAATTCCGTTGCAATATGGTAAACGTGATCCCCGTTTTCACCAAAACTGAAGTCTTCCCTGAATCCCGACCCATTGCTCTGCTCGCTTACATCGAGCCTGATGGTAGTGCCATCGGCATTCATGAGTTCGGCCAGCACCAGGTTTTCACTCAGGAAAGCCTCACTCAGGACTGCTTCCTGGTTCAGGATATTGTTTTCCGCAACTGCAGATTCCATCAGGGTGGCGTAGAGACGGGTGTTGCTGCGTACCTGGTCAACAAATTGTGACTGGAATCCACGTTCGATGAAAGACAGTATTCCATAGAACAACAAGGGCGCCAGCAACACCTGGGTCAGCATTAAGCCGGCAATGATGCGCCCGGTGAAACTCCTGCTGAATAATTTTATTGCGCCGAGCCTTCCCACAGGACTCCAATCGATTTCAGGTTTGTCGTTTGTTCTAGCTGATCTGACCACATATAGCTTACTGTTGCTGGTGATTGTTGCAGCACATCAACCAGTTCGTCCAGGTTTTTGTAAACCTTCGGACGAACACCACCCAAACGGAACACACGCGCTACCAATTGACCCTCGTACTTGCGTTTGGACATGAAGATGACCTTTTGCAGAAACACTTCTGTAAGCAGAGGGTCACTGGCGTTTCTCAACGGTTTAAGCCGCTGACCTTTTTTGTCAATCGGTAATCCCAGGAACAGTTTTCTAACCTCGGTGTGCGACAGGGGCGGGATTTCTGATTCAATGCCACAAACCAGCAAGACTCGGGAGGGATTGGTCTGTGCCACGGCATCAATGCTGAAACAACAGCAACAGGCCAACGCGACCATCATCTGAGCCTTCTTGAGAAGCATCAGAACATCGCGCTCCACTGCAACATGACCCGGGTAAAGTTGTCTTCGCGTACGTGGTTGGTGGAGAGCTCAAGTTTCAGGGCATGAATACTAGCAAAATCGTAACGCACGCCACCGAGGATTCGGTCTTCTACAAACTCGGGAAATAATGCCAGGTAGGCATCTTCATGGGCGCCCAGGGTCTGCTCTATCCGACCATAGAAAGTCCAGCGTTCACCGGGACTGTATTCTGCCTGTAAAAACGCGTTGAAAAATGCGCTACTGCTCTGCGTGCCACCCAGGCTCTCAAGCCGATTGTGAACATAAAACGATGAGCCATGCCAGCGCCAACGGGAAAACTCCCGGCTTCCATACAGCCCGGCACTGATGTGTCGAATTTCATCGACACCCACAGCCTCAGCCGGAATTTGCGTGTAGTTGAAGAATACGCCTGTTCTGCCCTCGTTCCCGGCGCTGGATGTATGATACAGATTAAGGGTGCCACTGGTATCCCCTGGGACCGAACCCGGGTTTGATACTTTCCACGGCATAAGCTTGTGGTCAAATTCGGGTCCCGATGCCAGAGCAAGGGAGTATCCGAACTCCTGTTCAGCAATGCCAAATGTGCCCTCCGCGAGTAGTCCGGCAAAGTGTATGGGTAAAACGCCGCCCTCATGCTCGAATTCAACAATTGCAGGACGGCTAATGCTGGTTTGGAGGTGTGCACCGTGATGATAAGCGCTGTTCCAATAACCGATTGGATTATGATATCGACCCAGCCAGAACAGGTGGTTTTTATACGACCAACCCAACTGGAATCGTTCAAAATGTTGTTCCTCGCTCGACAGAAGAAATTCACCCAGAAAACGGAAATTATCGACCCCCAGAGTAAGGAAGAAATCGACACCAGCCACTTCGTCATTCCGCTCAGTCGGTGAACTATCGTCCAGTTGGGCGTTGTGACCCGCGTCCAGTTGGGGAAACAGGAAGAGTTCGCTGGTGACATCCGCCAAGCTTAAGGGTGTAGCTGTCAGCAGTACTATCACCAAGAAAGCGTGAACTGATTTGATTGCGTGATCCTTGTAAGTCAATTAACCTTTCCCATG
The DNA here is from genome assembly GCA_021772915.1 of Gammaproteobacteria bacterium. Classification (GTDB taxonomy): domain Bacteria; phylum Pseudomonadota; class Gammaproteobacteria; order Xanthomonadales; family SZUA-36; genus SZUA-36. The sequence continues at coordinate 74,586 of JAJFLB010000059.1, forward strand.
AAGTTAAAAAACTGATAGTAACGATTAATATGCAGGTGCAACTTGATTTTGGTCAAGTTATACCGGAATACACAAGCCTGGGTTAACCACTACAAGACTTTTGATACGATATGACTCAATCCGAACATCTCCTAATTGTCGATGACGACGAACGCATATGCCGTATGTTACGACGCTACCTTGAGCAGGAGGGTTATAGTGTTGACACCGCTGTTGATGGCCCTTCCATGTGGGAAAAGCTAAACCAGCGGCAACCGAACCTGATTATCCTTGATCTGATGCTGCCGGGAGTCGATGGCCTGACCCTGGCGCGCGAACTGCGTGCAAAATCTAAAGTCGGTATTATTATTTTGACGGGTAAAAACAACCCGATAGACACGGTCGTCGGTCTCGAAGTCGGGGCCGATGATTATGTCACCAAACCATTCGACAGCAGGGAATTGCTCGCTCGTATTCGAAGTGTTTTACGCCGCCACGCTGATTCACCGGTCCGCCCCGAAGACGATGCCAAGGCCCAGGGCGGCGGGAAGCTTAAGTTTAACGGGTGGGTGATGAAACCCGATTCCTATGAGCTGATTGCACCGACCGGTGAGGTGATCAACCTGAGCAATCACGAATTCAGGTTGCTGACTATTCTGGTTCAAAATACCGGGATCGTGCTGAGCCGTGATCAGATCCTGCAAAAACTATCCAGACGAAACTGGATGCCGGACGACCGCAGCGTTGATGTGTCAATAGGCAAGCTACGAAAAGTGCTTGAGGAAGACCCCACGCAGCCAAAACTGATTCGTACAATTCGCAGTGTTGGTTATCAATTTACCGGCAAGGTAGAAAAAGTCTGATGTAGCGGGTGTCAACAGTTTGGTTGCGTCCGGTTGCCTGCCCTATTTATCGGCATCACTCGCATCGGTCTTCAGGTCCCAATTCCCAAGATAGCCGTCGGTTGCAGCTAACGATGTGGGACGAAATATTTCAACTTTTGAGAAAAACTGATCAACCAGGTAAACCCTGCCGTCCTCATCAACATCCACACCCGCCGGTAACATGTACTTTGCACGTTGATTTTGTTCTGAGCGGGTGCCAACAAAAAGAAGTAGCTGACCTTCCGGATTAAAAATCTGGAAGTTTCCGTGTGAGGCATCTGAGACGTAACTGTTATTATCACGATCAACGGAGATACCTTTTGGTCGCGCGAAATTTCCTAACCGACGCCCGTTGGATCCAAATTGGCGAATGAACTCGCCTTCCTGTGTCAAAATTTGCACCCGGAAGTTACCGGCATCGACGACATGTAGAGAACCGTTTGCGGCGAGAGCAATACCAAGTGGCAGGTTGAACTGACCTGGTTCAGTTCCACGCGTGCCAATGTCGTAAAGCAGGTCGCCACTTTCTGCATCAAACACGCGTACCCGGTGGTTTTGGCTGCTGACCCCACCGGTGTCCACGGCAAAGATTTTTGTGCCTTCCGCGTTGACCGCAACATAGGACAGGCGATCAAAATAATCCTCGCCGCCAATGGCTTTGACAAAGGTCCCATCCTTCTCAAAGATTGCGATTGTTGAGCGGGTCGCGTCAGCAACATACAGCCTGCAGTTGCTATCCGTGTCCACACCGAGAGGCTTCGCCACTTTGCCCGGATCTTTGGACCCAACGAGATAAAAGCCCTTTTGTGTCGCATCGAAAGCCAGTACGGCCCGTTTTACGCTATCGCTGACAAACATGGTTCCCTGACAGGCCGTCACATCGAACGGTTTTGAAAAAGGTACGGTCGTAAGCGACTCACCGGTAAGCAGTCGGCGCATCTGGGATTCCTCACCCCTGATCAGGTCAGCGCTGCCCAGGACCACCCTTTCAAACATGAATCGAGCCTCATCCGGAGGCTGTGGAAATACCAGCTCAGGCAGAGGCCCCTGTTTTGTATCAACGGGTGCACAGGCTGACAAAAAAAGTGTAAAACCGGCCGTCAAAAGTGCCGAGAATGCACTGCGACACCGGCGTGGGAGTCTGGTTGTTTCATTCATGGTGTTTTCCGGCTCATGGTGTATTTCAATATGATAGTCAATAGATGTGACGCTCTGCTTGCAGCGTTTGAGGTCTGTTGCTCATTGAAAAGTCCGCATAAACGCAATCACGTCAAGCATTTCATCACTGGTCAATAACCCGTCGTATCCCGGCATTGAGACACGACCATCCCGAATAACTTCAAACAATTCTGTGTCCGATTTCAGCAGCTCGTCCCACGCATTCAGCCTCTTAATACCTGCAATACCTTCACCATTGGAACCATGACAGTATTCACAGTTCTTCGCGTAGACTGTTGCGCCGCTCATTAAATCCGCAGCGTCAATGGACAGGCTGAATCCGAAGACCAGCGCGACCAAAAGCACTAACCTGGAGCAGACCCCAGGCAACCGTGCCAGAACTGATCTTGACACACTCCGGTCCACGAACGATTCAATTCTCTGTCGCATTTGCCTTTCTTTGGGCCAGTTTTTCCTGCGACCTTGGGTCGCCTTCAAGCGCTGCACGGTTCAACCAGTAGTCGGCCTTTCCGGCGTCAGCTTTCAGACCCATGCCACCAGTTCGGTAGTTGCTTTCCAGGACACGCATGGCGTGCAGTGAACCGTTCTCCGCTGCCGTACTAAACCAGTGAAACCCCGCCTCCATATCCGCATCTCCTGTCTCGCCGGCAACCAGCATGGTTGCCAGACCCAGTTGTCCCTGGATGTTTCCCTGGTCGGCTGCGCGTTGGTACCACTGGAAAGCTTCGGTATTGAATTCCGCAGCATCCAACAGTCTGGCAAGCTCGGCCTGTGACGCCGCATGTCCTAACTCCGCAGCCTGTCTGAAATAGTTCATGGCACCGGCCATGTCTGCCTGTTCATTGGCCTCCTGCCCCTGGGCATAGATTTCATCCACAGATTGGGCTAGTGCGTTGTTGGTAAAGGCCAACATGAAGGCGCACAAAAACGAACTTATACATCCGAGGCACCTAGATTGTGAACCCATTTTCTTACTCCTAATACAAATCGTTTGGACGGCTAATCGAGCATTTTAGCGGTGCTTAGGTTGCTAAATGTAACCCAAAATAAAGGACCAGCAAAATGATCTAGCGCAAGAATTTCCTATCTTCTGGCTCTATCATCGAACCAATTGCAAACAAAGATTGTTCTGAGGAATGTGCGCTGACAAACCGCTGCTTCGAAGGGTCAAGCATGTAGGATGTATCGCTGGACGTTAGTCATTTTGATAGGCTGTATGATCATACCTCATTGTTCCAAAAAGAAAATACCGCTGTGGCGCGCGTCTGAGAGCCTGTCCGATACCGCTCTCATAATCTGGTTTCAGTGTGCGAATGAAGATGATGATGTCCAGAAGGTCCTGGTCTGAAAGTGCACCTGCCCAACCGGGCATGTCACCCATGCCATTGCGGACGCTTTTAAGCAGTGTCTCGTTTGACTTCTCAAGACGCTCGTTCATTGTAAAAGAGGGTGATTCCACATAGGCGGCAATACCGTTAAGACCGTGACAGCCAGCACAAAAAGTCGTATAGAGTTTCTCTCCCGCTGAGTACATTTCCGCGGAGGCTGGTGTTGCCGAGATTTCTCTTTTCGAAAACTCTGAAAAGAATGCTTGTTGCCGCCTGAGTTCCTCAATGTCACTTGCTCTTTCCCCAGCTAACCCGCCTTTTGATCGAACATCTAACAGTTTGTGCATGTCCGAATCATTACGCTGCGCCAGGGAATACCCGCTTTGGGCTGCCTTATGAAACCAACGGTGTGCCTCTTCAGTATTCCTTGTAGCCACTTCACCGTAGAGGAGCATGAAACCGAGCAGATTCTGGAATTCAGGATCCCCCTCGTTAGCAAGATTCAGAACCTTTCCATAGGTTGTTGTATAGATCGGTGGCATGTCGGATTTAGACTTTAAGCCCAAATCCATACACGAGATCAACACGAACACGACCAAAGCTATTAAAAGACACCTGGACGCTCGAATGAACATTTTCGTTGCTTTAAACCGTTAGAACCAACACCTTCAATCATAAACAGGACCGTGAGTCTATACAACAAACAGGTAATTCTTCCGTTGGGCACTCCGTAACGGCGATCGAGTGCGATTAGTTCAACCGTAAAAGGATGTTCCTGGAGCCTGGATCCAGTAACGCTAATTGACTCGATAAAAATAACTGTCTTGTGACATCGCTCCGAATAGAAAATGCCGTTGTGGGGCTTGCCTGGGAGACTTTGCGATACCCATCTCAAAGGAAACTCTCAAGGTTCGAATGAAGGCGATTGTATCCAGAAGTTCCTCATCCGGCAGGATACCACCCCACCCCGGGCACTCATTCATACCATTGCTTACATTTCTAAACAGTGTGGAGTCTGATTTCTCCAGACGCTCATTCATGGCAAAGGAAGGGGCATTCACATAGGCCGCGATACCGTTAAAACCGTGACAACCGGCACAAAATGCGGCGTAGCTATTGCCACCACTTGTAACCCGTGGATCGGGCGTAAGTATTGCGTTCTCGTCGGCTGCTTTGATATCAATTGACAATCCCTGTTGTTGCGTGACGCCACGGCCATGGTCGGTGGCCAGGTTGCTCGGCACACCTGGCGCACCCGTGTTAAAGAAACTGTGCATATACGCATCATTTCGTCGCGCCAGTTTGTGTCCGGTCGCGGCTGCCTTATGAAACCAACTGTGAGCCCGCTCAAGATCCCTGTCGGACTCTTCGCCGTAAGCGAGCATATACCCCAGCAAATTCTGCATCTCGGGATCGCCCGCCTCAGCACGTGGCAGAAATCTTTCGTAGGTCCTCGCGGCGTCTGCGGTATCACCGTAGCCGCGATACCATTCAAAATTTGCACACGATGAGATAGTGAAGAGCACAGGAAGCATTAGCAGTAATTTTGTCGTCCGAATTGGCACGTGTCTATCCCCTTGAGAACAAGGCGATTATGCTGTGCAGGGGCGCAAACTGGTACTCGGAAAAATACCAGTAACAAAATGAAAAATGGTCAGCCTGAGAGGTCAGCCTGAGTTGATAATAGGAACCTCGGGCAATTCTTGCGCAAACCTGACAATCTCCAACCCCGTGGTGTAAAATTTCGATATGTGTAAACGATCGCCCTTTTTGTTGCTGTTGCTAGCGTTGTTGTTGATAACCAGCCACGTTGTCATGGCAGCACATGAGGCCGGGCACAGCCTGGACGAAGATAGCACCCAGCAATGTCCCTTGTGTGTCAGCGGAACCCAGCCCCTCGTCGGACCAGAAAAGGAATCCGTACCGGAACTGCCGGACCTCAAAGTTCACCATACCCACGGGGCTGTCACTGACTGCCGGCAATCCAATGGGGCACATCGCGACCAAAATCCCCGAGCACCACCAAAGAACGCCTGAATTTCTGACTTTTCTGTTGACGCCACTGTTACCGTTCATTGGTATTCGTGGCTTGGAAATCCGGAGGCGATATGAACCGCATCATTTTTACCAGCGTGCTTTTGGCATGTTGCAGCACCACACCCCTGCAGGCGCAGGATGAAATTGAACTGCTACGGCAGGAAATCCTGAAGCTTCGGGCCGACTACGAGGCCAGAATATCCACACTTGAGCACAAACTGGAAACGGCCGGGGAAAAATCAGCAATGACCGCTGACCAACAACCTGTCGCTCAGGTAGCGGAGACTACCGCCGCGGGCATACGTGCCGGCAATAATGCCTTCAACCCCGCCATTGGGTTGATTTTTCAAGGCCAGGCCTGGGCCTATGACAATGATCCCCGGGACTACACTATTTCCGGTTTCCCGCTCGGCGGCGAGACCGAACCCGTGGCAGAGGGGCTCGCCCTCGGCGAGACCGAGATCGATATCAGTGCCAATGTGGATGACAAGTTTACCGCCTGGCTGACGATGGCCCTGGCCATTGAAGATGGTGAGGTAGGCGTCGAAATTGAGGAGGCATGGCTCGAGACACTGAGTCTGCCTGCCGGTCTCTCGGCTCGTTTCGGACGCATGTTCTCAGATGTTGGGTATCTGAACACAAAACATGCACACAGCTGGGATTTTGTGGACCAGCCGCTGGCCTACAAAGCTTTCATGGGTGGCCAGTACATTGATGACGGGGCCCGATTGACCTGGATCGCACCCACCGAACTTTACGTTGAACTTGGTGGGGAAATATTGCGCGGCGACCGTTATCCCTTTGTGGGTGCCGGCAACTCCGGATCGGGCGCGCGCACCCTGCACGCCCGCTTCGGTGGGGATGCTGGTTTCAGCCACAGTTGGCAGGCCGGTATTTCCTACCTGTCTGGAGACAACGAAAGCCGGCCCTCCGGCGCCGAGGACAATCCGCATTTGTTCACCGGTGATACTGACCTGTGGATAGCGGATCTCATCTGGAAGTGGTCACCAAACGGCAACTGGAAACAGCGAAATTTCAAGTTCCAGTTTGAGTACCTGCATCGCAATGAGACCGGCATTTACAGCTTACCTGATGGGAGCCAACACCCGCTGGACCTGGACCAGGACGGCTGGTATGCCCAGGCGGTGTACCAGTTTATGCCGCGTTGGCGACTGGGTGCCCGCTTAGAAGCCCTGTCCAGTGAAGACCCAGGAGCCATGTTTGACGGTACCGCGCTGGCGCTTTCAGACAGCGATCCTTCCCGGTACAGCCTGATGGCAGACTGGTCAAACAGCGAGTTCAGCCGCTTGCGACTGCAATACACGCGGGACGAGGCGGGTGAAACGCACGACAATCAATGGGGCATTCAATATATTCTCAGCATAGGTGCGCACGGTGCGCACAGTTTTTAGGAGATACCCCATGCATCGGTGTTTTTTCCTGGCGCTCTTCCTGATCAGTGCGTCACACAGCCAGGCGGACTTGAGGGTGTTCACCTGTGAACCTGAGTGGTCGGCCCTGGCGGTGGAAATTGGCGGTGAACTGGTCAAAAGCAGCAGCGCCACGCACGCACTCCAGGACCCCCATTACATCCAGGCACGTCCCAGCCTGATCGCCAAACTGCGCAGGGCCGACCTGCTGATCTGTTCCGGTGCCGAGCTTGAAATCGGTTGGCTGCCCAAATTGCTGAGCAAGGCCAACAACCCGGCTCTGCGACCCGGAAATAGCGGTTACTTCGAGGCCAGCAGTTTTGTGCCACGCCTGGACGTGCCAACCCTTGTTGACCGGGCCAAAGGAGATATGCATCCGCAGGGCAACCCGCATGTACAGGCAAACCCGCATAATATTCTCATCATTGCACAAGCCCTGACCGAGAGAATGGCGGCACTGGATCCTGCCAATGCAGGTCACTACCACCAAGGTGGTGCAGATTTCCTCGGGCGATGGCAACAAGCTGTTACAGCCTGGCAAGATCGGGCGGCGGTACTGCGTGGTAAACGCGTTGTAGCGCACCACAAATCGTGGGTCTATCTGCAAGACTGGCTGCAACTTGAAGAGGTGGCAACATTGGAACCCATTCCCGGTGTGCCACCCACCGCCAAGCACCTCGGCGAGCTGCTGCGCATTCTCGGTGCGGAAGGTGACGGCGCGGCGTTCATCATCCGCGCACCTTACCAAAGCGACAAGGCCTCGACGTGGCTTTCCGAGCGCACCAGGATTCCAGCGCTACTGCTGCCTTTGACCGTCGGTGGTAGCGCAGGTGCGACGGATCTGTTTAGCTTGTTTGACGATATCCTGAACCGCCTGCTGGAGGCAGAACAATGACCTGGGAATTCGTGGAATGGGGGATTATCGGCCCTGCCGTGATAGCCGGAATGCTGGTATTGAGCACGCATGTACCGCTGGGACAGGTGGTATTGAAACGCGGGATTATTTTCATTGACCTCGCCATCGCGCAGATCGCGGCATTGGGCGTGATCGGCGCGGGTTTTTTCGGTTGGCAGGAAAACCCTTACATGGTGCAAGTGGCTGCAGTAAGCGCGGCACTGCTGGCCGCTGCCTTCCTCAACTGGACGGAAAAACACTGGCCCAGGTCCCAGGAAGCTCTGATTGGCACGCTGTTCATACTTGCAGCAACCGGGAGCGTTTTGTTGCTGGCCGAAAACCCGCATGGTGGAGATTACCTGAAGGATCTGTTGGTGGGGCAAATCCTTTGGACCACCTGGACCAGTCTGATTCCAATGGCCATCCTCTACGCCGTTTTACTGACGATCTGGTTCACCAACCAGAAAAGAATTGGCCGCGCGGGTTTCTATGTGACATTTGCGTTTGCCATCACCGCCGCAGTCCAGGTTGTTGGGGTTTATCTTGTATTTGCCAGCCTGATCCTTCCAGCGCTGGCAACACGCCGCTTGAGCGGTCGAGCCAGACTGCTGGCAGGTTACGGCATTGGCGCCTCGTCATACTTGCTGGGGATCGTGCTTTCCGCCCTGTCTGACCTGCCCACTGGGGCCGTGACGGTGTGGACCCTGGCGTTAATCTCAGTTCTCGCCGGTTTTACCACCGGTGTGTTGACCAACGCTTCGGCTAACAGAGTCACAAATCACAGGTAGCTGGGTGTCCAAATAGGGTGTAAACCATGTGATGGGAATGCACCCTTTTTGTATTTGGCGGAGAGGGTGGGATTGTCAGAAACCATCCCTGGTTTCTGCCCTACGGGCGCACAAGCGCGACCTAATTCGCTCCCGGCGAATTGGTCAAATCCACAGCCGCTTTGCGGCAGTGGGTTCTCTGCCAGCCTGTCTGTCAAATACCAAAAAACCCCGTAAAAACGGGGCTTTTTGGTATTTGGCGGAGAGGGTGGGATTGTCAGAAACCATCCTTGGTTTCTGCCCTGCGGGCGCACTATGTGCGACCTAATTCGCTCCCGGCGAATTGGTCAAACCCACAGCCGCTTCGCGGCAGTGGGTTCTCTGCCAGCCTGTCTGTCAAATACCAAAAAACCCCGTAAAAACGGGGCTTTTTGGTATTTGGCGGAGAGGGTGGGATTCGAACCCACGATGGGCTTTTAACCCATACTCCCTTAGCAGGGGAGCGCCTTAAGCCGCTCGGCCACCTCTCCTAAACCTGTCATTCCAGCTTCGTTGACACCTGGTCGTTCTGGATTTTTTGGAGGTGGGATTTTACCACGCGGCACTACGATTGCGATATTAAATACCCATATGCATTCAGCGTGGTCAGCACCAGGCTGTGACCGGTTCATTTTTGTGGACGGGCGGGCCGTGTAATAGCCTAATTTCAGGCCCTCGGAGTAGAGAGACTTGAGCGCAGGTGTTTGAGGGGCCCCGCCGAAGCGGGGACCTCAAGACACTGCTGTTTCAGGACTTTTCGTGCTGGATGTCCCACAGGTAATCAGAGTGAGAAGTGCAAATAGTGCTGAACTCGTTGGCTTCGGCATTATCACCATCACCATAAAGTGACCTAATGATGTCACCCTGGGCCTTGATCAAATCTGCATAATTTGCTCCGGTTGTCGTGCCCAGACGCCGGTACTTGCCACCCACCAAGTGTGAAGACCAACCCCAGGATGCAATTTTTCCATCGGCTACCGCTTTATCAAAAACTGGCGCAAAGACCTTCTTTACGATTTCGTCAGCGCGTCCTTCCTTTGCTATGTCACAAACATGGTACACAGACAGGCCTGCCAGGCCGCGTTTTGTATCGGCCCCACTGCCCGCTTCACCCTTCCAGATGTAGTCATCATGAGCACTACAGATTTTACTGAAACCATCTGGTGTATCTCCCTGCGCGTCACTGATTCTCTTGCCAATTGTTTCCTGTGCCGCAAACAGACCAGCAACGCTGTCAGACCCATGATATTGGAGACGACGCCATTTGCCGCCGGTGTGATGAGCCAGCCAGCCCCAACTCGTGATCGTGCCGTCGGCAACTGCCGCGTCATAGACAGGTGCGGTGTTGGCCTTGACCAGTTCATCCGCTTGCTCCTGCGTACTGACGTCGCAGTTAAAATAGGTTGCATAGATATAGCTGTCAGCCGCCTTTTCTTCTTCCTCGGCCATTAGTGCCCCGGGTGCGGCAAATGTCAAAGTCAAAAGGGCAATGAATAGATTTCTATCTACAAGCATGTTGTCCCTAAAATGTGTTTTCATTGTGGTTCTCCTCTCACGATGACGGAATAGTCATTTCGTGTTTTTATCAGTATAGGCGCTCACGGAATTTTTGCTGCCGGACCATCTCGTCGAGACTTGCAGTCAAGCAAATGATTTCCACTCATCCGATCTGCCGAGGGTCTCAGGCACCACCCGATCATCTATTTGAAAGCTTGATTTTTACCAGGGTCAAGAACCCAAAAACCGGGATGCGAATGCATGCCGGCTCTATTCTCAGTGCGGGTAAAACGTGTTGTGACCCGAATCTCTTACGGCGAGTTGTCCAGGTCTTCCCGTTCTTTTAAAATTCGCTGGAAAATCTCTTCTCGATGCACCTGTACTTCGGGCGGGGCATCAATTCCTATGCGAATTTGATTGCCCTTGACGCCCAAAACAGTGACGGTGACATTTTCTCCGATTACGAGTTTTTCCCCTACTCTTCTAGTAAGTATTAGCATTAGCACCTTCCCTTGGTGTCAGACACCCATTTTAGTCTGATCCCTGATTATTACTTAAGTTAAATCACCCCAATAAAGGACACTGCTGTCCTTCATAAATTCAGACCTGATCAGCCACCCAAGTCGACACGGAAGCAAGTGCTTTATCCAAATTTTTTGGATTATTACCCCCAGCCTGAGCGAAATCAGGACGTCCACCGCCCTTACCGCCAACCTGATCTGCCACGAAGTTTACCAGATTTCCGGCTTTTATCCGAGCGGTCAGGTCCTGCGTGACACCAGCGGCAATTCTTACCTTGTCGCCTTCCACACTGGCCAGTACGACCACGGCACTGCCCAATCGGGTCTTTAAATGGTCAATACTGTCTCTTAGAGCATTTGCATCAACTTCATGTAAATACTCCGAAAGTACATTTATATCATTGATTTTTATTGATTTACATAATAGTATATCGCTGTCAGAACTGGCCATGGAGGATTTCAGGGCCGACAGGTCTTTTTCCAGTTGATGATTACGCTCCAAGACTTGCGTTAAACGTTGTGGCGCCGTGTCCGGGGCTACCTTCAATGTATGTGCAACGGCCTGCAACTGACGTTCCATGGCCTGGATGTGCTCAACGGCAGCCTCACCAGCCACGGCCACGAGGCGACGTACACCAGCACCAATGGCCGATTCAGAGATAATTTTGAATTGCCCGATATCACCCGCCCTATCGACGTGGGTTCCCCCGCAAAGCTCGGTTGATAGATCACCAAATCGCAGTACCCGTACCTGGTCACCATATTTCTCACCAAACAGGGCCATGGCTCCGGTTTTCAATGCGTCATCAAAGTTCATGACCTCGGCCACCGACGCAGAATTAACCCGGATGGCATCGTTGACATGACGTTCGATTTGTTGCAATTCATCGATGCTGAGTTGGCCAGGGTGGGAAATATCAAAGCGGGTATGGTCAGGCGCGACCAGCGATCCTTTTTGTTCAACGTGGTCACCGAGGATGTCGCGCAAAGCCCGGTGCAGCAAGTGGGTAGCGGAGTGATGAATGACGATTGCCTGCCGTCTGTCTGCGTCCACACTGGCTGAAACCTGCAGACCGGGTGTTAGCTCACCCTTGGCCAATCGCCCAATATGACCAAAAAACGTGCCGCCCAGCCTGATCGTGTCTTCGACCACAAACTCGGCATCCCCGGTGCTGATCACACCCGTATCTCCGACCTGGCCACCGGATTCAGCGTAGAAAGGGGTTTCATCAAGGATGATAGCCGCATTCGTACCTGCGCTCAGTTGTTCCGCGGCCTGACCATCCACCAGGATACCGGCGATGATGGCTTTGTCGGTTGCCAACTCATCGTAACCGGTGAAGTGCGTTGCCGGTAAGGACTTGATGACCTCTGCCGAGATTTGATCCTTGTCCTGAAACCGGCCGGCGGCCCGGGCACGAGTCCTTTGCTTGTCCATTTCAACATCAAAACCGTCCGTATCAACAACCAATTCATGCTCACGTGCGATGTCCTGGGTTAAATCCAGTGGAAACCCGTAGGTATCGTAAAGTGTGAATGCGGTTTTACCGTCAATCTCTCTGGTGCCGGATACAGCTTTGTCGATAACCGTCTGCAGCAAGCCCATGCCCTTATCCAGGGTACGCGCAAAGCGACGCTCTTCCTCTTCAAGTGTGGCCTTGATGTGGGCTTCCTGCTTTGCCAGTGACGGATAGGCCGCACCCATCTGTGCGACCAGACTTATTGTCATTTCTGCAAAAAACAGACCTTTTTGACCGAGGATAAAACCATGCCGCACGGCACGCCGGATAATGCGTCTTAGCACGTACCCACGGCCTTCATTGGAGGGCAGGACACCATCCGCAATCAAAAAAGCACAGGCACGGATATGATCGGCAATGACATACAGGGATTTGTTTGATTTTTCGTCGGTTTGGGTCAACCGTGCTGCTTCTGCAACCAGGGCCTGGAAGAGGTCCGTGTCGTAATTGCTGTGTACCCCTTGCAAGACTGCCGCCACCCGCTCGAGACCCATACCGGTGTCAACACAGGGCTTTGGTAATGCCTGCATTGCGCCATCGATACCACGGTCAAATTGCATGAACACCAGGTTCCAAATTTCTACATAACGATCGCCGTCCTCGTCGTCGGATCCCGGCAAACCGCCCTCAAAATCCGCCCCGTGGTCGTAGAAAATCTCGGTACAGGGCCCACAAGGACCGGTATCTCCCATTGCCCAGAAATTATCGCTCTCAAACGGCTCACCGCCGGATTTGTCCCCGATTCTGATTACCCGCTCATCTGCCAGCCCGATATCGCTCGTCCAGATGTTGTAGGCTTCATCATCGGTGTGATAAACCGTTACCCACAGCCGGTCTTTATCCAGTTGGTAGTCCTCAGTCAGTAAACTCCAGGCAAAGCGAATCGCTTCTTCTTTGAAGTAGTCACCAAAACTGAAATTACCCAACATTTCAAAAAATGTGTGGTGTCGGGCGGTATAGCCCACCTGGTCCAGGTCATTGTGCTTGCCACCCGCACGAACACACTTTTGTGAGGTGACCGCGCGCTTGTAAGAGCGCTTGTCCGCACCGAGGAAAACATCCTTGAACTGGACCATGCCTGCATTGGTAAACAGCAGTGTCGGGTCGTCAGCCGGCACCAGCGAACTTGAAGCAATCACCTCATGTTGCTTTGCCGCAAAAAAATCCAGAAAAATCTGACGAATCTCAGCTGTTGTTTTCAATCTAATTTTGCCCTAATCCCTGTTAAGTGTTCACCTAGCCCGCATATTTCACCAGTATCCCGAGAAGGTGAGAGAAGGTGAGACTGGGAACCGGTCGAGAGACTGGCCTGGGCCACAAGCCAGGGCCTGGATAGGTATTGGGCCGGGTACCAGGTGTACCTCCGGACTTATTTGTGAATATTTCATTTAATTCAATTTTTCATTTTCTCGTGGTGAGGCCCAATACCGGCTGGTGAAATATGCGGGCCAGCCACCTACGACCAAGTTTACCCAAACCCGGCCTGGGAAGGAATCAATCCCTGAATTTTAGGTTATCCAGCGCAGTATTCGCCTGTTCGTGGCTGAACCCCCGGTTAATCAGGCTGCGATAAATTTTGGCCCGCTCTTTATAGTCCAGCTCGCCCCGGGTTCTTTTGCCGGCCCACTGCGACGCTGAATCAACCCAGGTTTCTTCCGCCGGCATGTTTTCACCAATGATGGCATCGGCAATACCACGGCTTTTAAGTTCCCCGCAAATCTTCAAAGGCCCAAACAAGCGACGTACACGAGTGCGAACATACATTTGCGTAAAACGTTGATCGGAAACGAACCCTTCATCGGCAAGTCTCCCAACAACTTCCTCGGTAATATCTGCTAAGGCCCCCCGTTGACCAAGTTTACGTTTGAGTTCCTCAATTCCGTATTCGCGACGGCTAAGGTAACGCACCGCGAGCTCACGAACCTCTGCCGCACTCAAATCGCCGGAGGTTTTATGCCCGGATGACAAGCTTGCTCAACACGCTTCATATCGCCACATTGCAGTGCTGAGAATCAACCGGCGACGGTTGCCTCTTCGGGTTCGCCCTGTGGCAATAACATGGCACGCAACCGACTTTCTATCTCTTCTGCTATTTTCGGATGATCCTTCAGAAAACCACGAACGTTCTCTTTGCCCTGGCCAATGCGGTCTTTTTTATAGCTGTACCAGGCGCCGGATTTTTCCACGATGCCTTCCTTAACCCCCAAATCAATCAGTTCGCCCAGCTTGGAAATACCCTTGCCGTAAAGTATTTCAAACTCCGCCATCTGGAACGGCGGGGCCATCTTGTTCTTGACCACTTTGACACGGGTCTGGTTTCCAATAACCTCGTCGCCCTTCTTGATGGCGCCGATGCGGCGAATGTCCAGACGTACAGAGGAATAAAATTTGAGAGCGTTGCCACCGGTGGTGGTTTCAGGACTACCGAACATGACCCCAATTTTCATTCGAATCTGGTTGATAAACACCACCATGCAATTGGAGCGGTTAATGTTGCTGGTCAGCTTCCGTAACGCCTGCGACATCAAACGGGCCTGCAGGCCTACATGACGGTCACCCATTTCACCTTCAATTTCAGCCTTGGGTGTCAGTGCGGCGACAGAATCCACGACTACGATGTCCACGGCACCCGAGCGCACCAGCATGTCGGTGATCTCCAGTGCCTGCTCACCGGTATCGGGTTGTGAAACGAGCAGATCCTCTACATTGACGCCCAGATTTTCTGCGTAATGGGGATCCAGTGCATGCTCGGCATCAACGAAGGCGGCTGTGCCACCGACTTTCTGTGCTTCAGCAATAACTTGCAGTGTCAGCGTGGTTTTACCACTGGCTTCCGGGCCATAGATTTCAACCACCCGACCACGTGGTAAACCACCAATTCCAAGTGCCACATCGAGGGCCAGAGACCCACTTGAGACAACTTCAACGTTGCGGGCAGATGAACCGTCACCCATACGCATGATGGCACCCTTGCCAAACTGCTTTTCAATCTGTGACAACGCCGCTGTAAGCGCCTGTTTCCGGTTGTCGTCCACTTGATCCTCTCCTGTTAAATTACTGGTTTTCTGCCTCTGGTCCGCATTATGACACAGGCCTGATTAGGTCTTAAGTACTGCGTCTTTCGTCACGATAATTCCCTACGTACACTGGCAGAAAAATACCCCAGGCCCAGCCTGAAACTCATCCCGAATCCACTTACAAACCATTGATAATCGATTCAGTGTCCACAGTTTGCAGCAGGGTATTCTCAAATTGCGATAATCCTTACGACATGCGGCTTAGGATGCCCTCAAGCGCATACAGTACTGTTTGTTGCCGGACTTCCTGACGGTCACCGGTAAACACCTTTGCACCGCAACTCACAGGCTCATCTCCAACACACCAGCCAAAGTGCACCAATCCAACCGGTTTGCCCGGCATACCTCCCCCGGGGCCCGCGATGCCGGTGGCGGCGACAACCACTCCAGACTGCGAATTCTGCTTGGCACCCGTTGCCATCTCGCAGGCAATTTCGTCACTGACCGCACCGTATTTCACCAGGTCGTCATGCGAGACACCCAGCATGGACTCCTTGGCCCGATAACTGTAAGCGACATAAGCCCGGTCGAACCAGACCGAACTCCCTGCTTTATCGGTGCAACACTTTGCTATCCAGCCACCCGTACAGGACTCGGCCGTGGCCATGCGCCAGTTTCGTTCACTCAATTGTGTTGCCAGCCGGTCAAGCAAACCTTCAACATCTGACTCAAAATCTTTCACAAAAAAACCCCATTCAGTTCAACTTTAGCAGCCGCGATATAGTCACCCACCACTTCCTACGTTACACTTTCTTCGATGTCATCTCCAGCCGTTCCTAAACAAGCCGCTCACACACCGCTGATGCAGCAGTATCTGCGTATTAAAGCCGACCACCCGGACATACTTTTAATGTTCAGAATGGGTGATTTTTACGAAGTGTTTTATCAGGATGCAAAACGCGCTGCCAAATTGCTGGATATCACCCTGACCAGTCGCGGGGAATCAGCCGGCGCTCCCATCCCCATGGCCGGCATCCCCTATCATGCGCTGGATGGCTACCTGGTCAAGTTGCTGCGCAAGGGCGAGTCTGCTGCCATCTGTGAACAGGTGGGTGACGCAAGTCCGGGAAAGGGTTTGGTGGAGCGCAAAGTTGTTCGCATAGTAACCCCGGGAACCGTCACAGATGACGCCTTGCTGGCAGGTCGTCAGGACAATTTGCTGGCCGCGGCAGCACGGGTCGGTAAATCCTGGGCACTGGCGTGGATGGATCTGTCCTCTGGTCGGTTCCTGGCCCGCGTAATGGCTACCCGCGCCGACCTGGACAGTCAATTGGAACGTCTGCTACCCACTGAGTTGTTGATCCCCGAAGACACTGACTGGGCAGATTCCATGACAGCGCAGCGTGGACTTAAAAAATGTGCACCCTGGCATTTTGAACACGAGTCTGCTTACCGTCTGTTGAGTGAGCAATTTGGCACTCAGGATTTACGTGGCTTCGGCATTGAAGACGAGCCCGCGGCCGTCGCGGCTGCGGGGGCTCTGCTGCACTACACCCAGGAAACGCAGCGCACCGCCCTGCCCCATGTGCGTGCGATTCAACTGGAGAACCCCCACAACCACCTCCACTTGGATGCCGTCACACGCCGCAACCTGGAGCTTTTACACCATCCGGAGGGTCGTAAGGAACATACCCTTGCCGGCATCATGGATACCACGGTCACACCCATGGGCGGTCGCGTGTTGCGTCGCTGGATCGCCGAACCCATCCGCGACCGCCAACGACTGCAAAGCAGGCATCAAAGTATTGCCGCCCTGCTCGATACCCGCCTGCATGATGAGCTGCGTGGATATTTTCGAGATGTGGGTGACATCGAACGTATTCTCGCCAGGGTGGCGCTGGGCTCGGCCCGCCCACGCGACCTGACCACCTTGAGGCAAGCTCTGCGGGTACTGCCTGATATCAAATCCTGTTTGCTGATATCCGGGCGCGGGTTGCTTGAAAATGATGGTAATGCCATTGACTGTCTGCCGGAAATATTTGAATTACTGCGTGCTGCACTGGTTGCTGAACCACCCATGCTGCTTCGCAACGGCGGTGTGATCGCAACAGGTTACGATGCCGATCTGGATGAGTTGCGTGAACTGTCAGATAACGCCGGTGAATTCTTGCTTGAATACGAGCAAAGCCAGCGCGAGGAATCCGGGATTGCAAACCTTAAAGTGGGCTATAACCGCGTGCATGGCTATTTTATAGAAATCACCCATGCGCACCTGGACAAGGTCCCGTTACACTACAAACGCCGACAGACACTCAAAGCTGCTGAGCGCTACATCACCGAGGAATTGAAGACGTTTGAGGATAAAGTCCTGTCTAGCCGTGAACGCGCCCAGGCCAGGGAGCAGCATTGTTACACGCAACTGCTTGAAACACTCCTCGGGGAATTGGAACCCATGCAAACCATGGCTACCGGCATTGCGCGGATGGATGTTTTGTGTGCGTTTACCGAACGTGCTGTGAGTCTGGATTTCTGCTGCCCGAAGCTCACTGAGTCACCGGGAATTGAGATAAAAGGTGGACGGCACCCGGTCATTGAACAGGTGCAGTCCGAATCCTTTACACCCAATGACACGGAGCTGAATCCCGACCGACGCATGTTGATCATTACCGGCCCAAATATGGGTGGGAAATCGACCTACATGCGCCAGACTGCACTCATTTGTTTGCTGGCCTATACAGGTAGCTGGGTACCCGCAACCCGGGCCGTCATTGGCCCACTGGACAGAATATTCACCCGAATCGGTGCCGGTGATGATTTAACCCGGGGGCGCTCCACTTTCATGGTGGAAATGACTGAAACAGCCAATATCCTCAACAACGCCAGCCAGCAGTCGCTGGTCTTGATGGATGAAATCGGGCGTGGAACCAGCACTTATGACGGTCTGGCATTGGCCTGGGCCGTGGCCGAATACCTGGCGCGCCAGGTCGGGGCATTCAGCTTGTTTGCCACCCACTATTTTGAACTGACCCACCTGCCCCAACAACTTGAAGGTGTCTGTAATGTTCACCTCAAAGCCATAGAACATGGCGACAGTATTGTTTTTCTGCACTCGGTTGATGAAGGTCCTGCCAGCCAGAGCTACGGACTGCAGGTTGCTGCCCTGGCTGGTATTCCGGCCAACGTGCTGCGACAGGCCCGCCACCAATTGTCAAAACTGGAAAAAAACAATGGTGACAACCCCCAACTGGGTCTGTTCACCACCTATACGGAACCGGAACCAGAGCTTGAACCGGATAACCCCGCACTGGACAAACTGAACACCATTGACCCGGATGAGCTGACCCCACGGGCGGCCCTGGACCTCCTTTACCAGCTGAAAGCCCTGTTGGATCGATAACGCCCCGGTCAGGTGTAAGTGTCACTGCTGACAATGCAAGATCAGTACGGCCTGTGGCAAATCAAACAACGTACAGAGCTTGATGGTGTTCAACACGTTAAGTTCGCAACGACATAACAACAGCAATGACCGTTCTAAAGACGAGACCACTCAAGCCCCATATTGTCCTGAGTGACGGGTGGCTGGGGTGGGATTCTGGACAACAATCTCTCTCTTGACTCCACCCCTTTTGGAATTGGCGTGGGTGAATGTAGCCCATCAACTCTCTGCATGAGCAACTCCAGCGTTTCCCGGTGATTGGGGTTTTCCAAATTAAAAACTTGTTGTTTATCAATGGTATAATTAATGAGCGTTTTACGGAATCGTTCCCAGTTAGCCAAAATTGGTGCATCGCTGACTGCAATAAAGTTATAAAAACGTAACGCATAGGGATAAGACAGGGCGCCGTTTAGTTGAACTCTTTGCGAGCCCGTGGTGTTGAAATAGAAAACCCCATCTTTGTCAAGGTGGCTGCGAACGAGATCCATGAACTCCAATGAGAGTAAATTGGTGATGTTGGCGCGCCAATGTTGAGTGGTGTTCATCACGACCATATCAAACTTACGTTCAGGGTGGGCCGAAAGCCAACGTCGCCCGTCATCAATGATGATGTTCACCTTGGGGTTTTGCAAAATTGAAGCGACTATCGGATTCTTGGCAATGATTTCCAGGTAACCGGGATTGATCTCAACAATGGTCAGTTTCTCCAGCCGTGGATGATGCGCAATCACCTTTGCCCAGGAACCCGAGGAAAGCCCCACCATCAACACGTTTTTTGGGTTTTCGTGGAGAAGAGCCACACCATAAGCCCGAAAAATACCATTATTGTCATTGATAGGATCAATGTTGAAGGCACCGTCATATTCCCCACCGCCATAAACTTGTCCATCTGGCGTAACGCTTATCACACCGTGTCTGTTTTCTACGGTATGCCGAAAAGAGTAGCCATCCTCGTAATTTGCTTTCTCCTGCAAGCGTTCGTAAAGGTTGTCAAACAAGGGGTCAACACTCCACCAGATCAACGCGACCATACCGGCCAACAACAAGGACATCCGGGCAAGCTTCATGTAGTGGAGCACAATGAAAGCAACGACCAGGCCCAGCAAAGTAAGCCCCAGCACAATGTGTTTCAAAGGCCAAAGGTCCATTAACACAAAGCCGGTTACAAAGCTGCCACTTGCTGCCCCCAGAACATTGGCCATGTATATTGCGCCAAGACGGTAGCCGGCATTTTTGTCCGGACTAATGGAGAAATGGCTAATTAAAGGCAGGAGTGCTCCAAAAACGGATGTGACTAAGGCGACCAGGGGCAAAGCCCACCAATAATCCCCATAAAAAACCGTTACACCGACAGCGGGAACCACGATAAAGCCGAGTAGAGAGGCAAACAGAATTGCATAGAGAAAAACTGCCAATACGCGTTTTTGATCCACCTTATTGATGCAGAATTTCTGGCTCCACCTGGCGCCAATCCCCAAACCTGCCAAATAGGCGCAAAGCATGAGTACAAAGCTGCTGGCTGTTCCCTGACTGGCAAAGCTGAAAACACGGACCCAGACGATCTCATGGGAGAGCGCTATATACCCGGTCATACCTGCTGCCAACAACGCCGCAGCAAATGGGAGGTGGAGCAACGAAGCCCCATTTTTTTGGATGGGGGTTTCCTTGATGTCGGCGGAAGTGACTGCGTTAGTTTTGGGCTTTCTGAGTAACATGCAAATAATGAATGCACCAAGCCCCACCATCAAATTGAGCAGCGCAGCCAGATCAACACTGCCCTGCTGTCCCAACCAACGGAAAAGAAACAAAGCCCCGTAAGCACAGGCCAGGGCCGAACCCATGGTATTAACAAAATAGAGATCCCCGACAGATCGGCCGACATTGTCGGAAATCCGGACCAAAAATCCAGTAAGTAGCGGGAATGAGGCTCCCATCAGCAAGGTTGGAAACAACA
The DNA here is from genome assembly GCA_021772915.1 of Gammaproteobacteria bacterium. Classification (GTDB taxonomy): domain Bacteria; phylum Pseudomonadota; class Gammaproteobacteria; order Xanthomonadales; family SZUA-36; genus SZUA-36. The sequence continues at coordinate 95,069 of JAJFLB010000059.1, forward strand.
GAAATATAAAGGACAAGGTGACCACATCACCTTGTGATGCGTCCAGGCTATACCTGTTGAGCCACTCCATTAAATTCAGGGAAAAATGACCGAACAGCCCGATAGCAATCTCAATCAGGCCAAACAGGTGTAGTGAATACTTACCTGCACTCTTGGAGATGATTCCACCCAACAAGGCACCAAACCCGATTCCAAGCATGAAAACGGTGACAACAATAGTCACCGATTCTATGTTTACGCCAAAAACAGCGAACAGGGATCTTTGCCAGATCAGCTGATAGATCAGGGCCGGAAAGCCGGATACAAGGAACAGGAGATGGATATAGGAAAGGTGGACGACCCCGTTATCTCGTGGGGTCTTGCGTGTTAATTCAAAATTTTTCAAAAGGGACTACCACGAACCAAGTACCCCCAGTCCCTGAAACACTTAAAGCAACTCGGAGGCGAATGCAACGATAGCCACTCCAAGCTGAATCGACCGACGCCCAGAAATTATGCCAGTGACTGCTGCTGCCATGAAAACAGGCGGCGAGTGCGTTGAGCAAATGCGCGATTGCCAATGCGATGACAATCGATACCAGAACCATGCCGTATTCAAATGAATCCATAGCTTCCCTTCGGGTCAATACTTGATGGTCCTAGGAATCCTGGCCGTCCTTTTTGAACCGCACCAGGCGCCGTCGCTGACGTTTGTCCGGGCGTCGCTCCCGGCGTGGGTGTTGCTGGCGCTCCAGCTTGCGTTGCTCGGCAAGCAACTCCCGTCTGTTACGGCTTTCCTCTGATTCATTATAGAACGTCTGCGCAACCACGGCCGATCCGCGTCGCACTGATAATTCGACAACGGTAATGGCGAATTCCTCCTCACCCCGCTGAACACTCAGCGAGTCACCAACATTAAGCGATCGTCCGGGTTTCGCACGCCTGCCGTTGAGTCGAACCTTGCCACCTGCAACTGCCTCGCGTGCGATGGCGCGGGTTTTGAAAAACCGCGCCGCCCATAACCACTTGTCCAATCTGACCATTGAACCCACAGGAAAAGACGTTATTGTCCGTTGAAGATCACAACCACGGGTTCCTTGTTCTCAACCAACCCGTCCACCGTGGTCTCATTCTGCTCTGCCGGCGATTTCATCCATGCTCCTGGCCAATTTGAAATCCCGCGAGCTTATTCCACCCACTTCGTGGGTCGTCAAATCAACTACGACCTTTTTGTAGACGTTAAACCATTCAGGATGGTGGTCAGTTCGTTCGGCCACAACCGCTACTTCCGTCATAAAACCAAATGCCTGTATAAAGTCGTTAAACAAGTATTCTCGGTGCAGTTTGCTGTTTTGGATGGTCCAGCAGCCCTGTTGATCAATGAATGCCCGTATCTCTTCATCAGTTGCTTTTGTAAGAGTCATGGTTTATCCCTCCTGATGGACGCCTTGCCAGGTAGTTTTCCCAATAGCACAAGCTCACTCATTCAGATACTTCCACGTATCAGCCCCGTCAAAGGTTCTTACTCGAATGCCCTGGGTGTCAGTTGGCGACATCATCCTTGCATTTACGGCTATGCGGCCAGTTGCAGACTTATCGGAGCTTTCATAGTGGGTCGGGCACCCACACAGCTTGCAGTGATAAAACGCAAGTGTCTCATCACCCCATACATAGGCTGAAATTGCTTCTGGCGAACAGAAAATATTGGCCGTTTTTCGGGTGTAGTAGGCCCACCGCGCCCCGTACCTGTGGCAAATCGAACAGGTGCAGTCTGAAACAGTGCTTGGCTTGCGAGCCATTTCAATTTGAACCGCCCCACAGTGACAGGAAGCCAATAACATCAATTCAGCACTCCCAAATGCATATTAACCGACAAGGTACTCTGACGTATCTCATGTGTCGTCGTGGCAAGCTTCCACTGGCCCTACACGCTCCAACTTTCGATCCAAAAAATACACCCTTGCACTACTACAACTTTCACCCGCGTGAAAACAGGCCATAACACGACCGTGATCATCACCATACCATTCAAGATGCTTGCCCAGATAATGCCCGGACTCTGGCAGTGCAGTTATCTGGTCAAGCAGTTCATTTTTGTTTTCCGGGCCGTCAGTTAGGTGACCCCAAGGTTCACCGGCCTTGCACTCGGTGCCCATGTAAACACTGACCGTACACCCACTCAGAAACATTCCCACAAGAAATATGATCAATGTCGTCCTCATAGGCATAACTCCGCGAACGTAATGCGAGTGTGTCATTTGACGAATCAGTTTATACCACATAGTACGATTCAGTCCCTAAAAGTAGTGATCCCGCTGCGAACCGTCATACCGCTTGGTTTTCATACAGCACTTCTTGAAACCGACGCGCAGAGCCACACGGGCATAAGTCGTTACGCCCTAGTTTCTCTATCAGTTCTTTGTCGCCGTGAACATTCCGATGTCCGCGTTTTACATTGGTTTCTGATGGGAAGCCTTTGCGGCGTTTACTGGTCGGCTCGAAAGGAATGGTTTGAATTGTATTTGCGTCGCACGATGCACCTCCTGAACCTAAAGGTAGGGAAACATTTGGCAGGCGCGCGATTTTACCAACTTTGCTTAGCTGGTCAATTTACTGGTTAACTGTAGTAAGAGGCGTCCTTCTAAGATGGGACAAACTGCAAAAAAAACGTCACCGTTTTTTAATCGGTGACGTTGGTCAGTGCAAGTGGTTTTCAGACCGCTGTATTGAGCATCAATCGATTCACTCGCTGTACGAAACCGGCGGGGTCTTCCAGCTGCCCACCTTCAGCCAGCAAGGCCTGTTCAAACAACAAGGTCGCCCAATCCGTGAACTCTTCACCAGACTCCCTCTCTGCCAACTGCTTGAGTAGTGGGTGTTCAAGGTTGACCTCGAGCAAGGGCTTGCTGTCGGGCATTGCCTGCCCCGCCTGTTCCAGCATGCGGCGCATGTGTAAGGCGAGCTCCTGTTCACTCAATACCAGGCAGGATGCAGACTCGGTCAAACGTTGACTGGCACGAACTTCGGAAACCTGTTCGGACAACGCATCTGCCAGGCGACCCAACAAGGGGTCCTTGTCCTCATCCTTCTGCTCCGACTCATCTTTCTTTTCACCGGCAGCTTCCAGGTCCACATCTCCCTTGGCGATAGAGCGAAGCTTCTTGCCTTCAAATTCGTTGAAATACCCCATCACCCATTCATCAATTCGATCCGACATCAACAACACTTCGATGCCCTTTTTGCGGAATATTTCGAGGTGTGGAGAGTTTTCTGCCGCCTTACGGTTTTCTGCGGTAACGTACCAGATAACATCCTGGCCCTCCTGCATACGCGACACGTATTCCTCCAGACTGATACGCTGCTCTGCGGCGGCTTCGCCAGTGGTGGCATAACGTAGTAATTTGGCAATCCGGTCGCGATTGGGCATGTCTTCCGCCAGGCCCTCTTTAATAACGTTGCCGAACTCATCCCATAAAGTGTTGTATTTTTCCGTCTCTTTGCCAGCCAAGCGGTGCATTAAATCCAGACTGCGTCTGACTACAGCGGAACGTATTTTGCCGACCAACTCGTTTTCCTGCAGCAGCTCCCGAGATACGTTCAGTGGCAGATCATCGGAATCCACCACACCACGCACAAAGCGCAGGTAATGTGGCAATAACTGTTCGGCAGCATCCATGATAAAAACACGTTTAACATACAAGCGCAGACCGTGACGCTCGTCACGCTGCATCATCATATCCATGGGTGCTTTTGATGGGACGTACAGTAATGAGATGTAGTTGTGGCTGCCCTCAACGTGATTGTGGGTCCAGCTCAACGCGTCAGAGAAATCATGACTTACATGTTTGTAAAAAGCCTGGTATTCATCACTGCTGACTTCAGACTTCTGCAGAGTCCACAAGGCGGATGACTGGTTGATAGCTTCCCATTCCGGTTGTGCTTCAGGCTCTTCACCCTCTTTGTCAGCCGGTGCAGGCTGGCTCATCATATAGATCGGAAACCCGATGTGGTCCGAGTATTTCTGAATCAATGAGCGCAGGGACCAGGCCGCGAGAAATTCCTTGGCGTCATCACGCAGGTGCAAACTGACTTCGGTGCCATGCTCAGGCAGGTCTACCTGGGAAATCGTGTACTCTCCGGTGCCATCCGATTCCCAACGCACACCGTCCCCCGCCTTGCTTCCCGCCGGCCGCGTCAGGAGCGTTACTTTATCTGCAACGATAAATGATGAGTAAAAACCAACACCAAACTCACCAATCAGGTTGGAATCAAATTCCTCGTCGCCCGACCTGTTTTGTAAGAATCTGCGGGTGCCCGAACGCGCGATGGTGCCAATATTTTCAACCACATCTTCCTTTGACATGCCGATACCGTTATCACGAACCGTGACGACACCGGCGTCTTCATCGACATCGATTTCAATCCTTAGCTCCGACTTGCCACCTAACAATTTCTCATCTTGCAAGGCTTCAAAACGCAGCTTGTCACAGGCGTCCGATGCATTGGATACGAGTTCTCTCAAAAAGATTTCACGGTTTGAATACAACGAATGAACCATCAGGTTCAGGACTTCGCGTACCTCGGCCTGGAATTCATGCTTTTCAGCCTTGGCAGGTTTCGTAGTCTTGACAGGTTTCGTGACCTTGGCAGATTTCGTGGACTTGGTCGACTTGGGTGCCTTGCTGGCCTTGGTCGACTTGGAGGCTTTGGTGGTTTTTGTAGTCTTGGTCATAGTGATACCCATAAAAATAAATGCTAATGCCCAAAGTTGGGTCTGCGCTGTGACTTTCAAGTAGGACCGACAAACTCGTTTGTTGGGAACCATTGAAATTCCCGATGAGCGAGCTCATCGGTCCTACATGGTTCTTCACAAAAAAAAGCCCGCGGTGCGGGCTTTCCTGGTTGCAGTCGTCGGAAATTAACTCAGCTTTTCTTTGATGCGAGCGGCTTTACCTTCGAGATCGCGCAGGTAATACAGTTTGGCGCGACGCACATCCCCACGGCGTTTGACTTTGACTGACTCTATCAGGGGGCTGTGGGTCTGAAAAACACGCTCTACACCGGTGCCGTGTGAAATTTTGCGCACGGTGAAAGCGGAGTTCAGGCCACGGTTCTTGACGGCGATTACGACACCCTCAAAAGCCTGCAAGCGTTCACGGTTGCCTTCCTTGACTTTCACACTAACGACGACGGTGTCTCCGGGACTAAAATCCGGTAACTCGCGGTTCATCTGCTCTGCGTTGATTTCCTCAATGATATTCATCGTTCTGTCCTTCCAAACCAAGTCGCTGACCGACTTATCTTAATTTAATTTCAGTTCGCGGCGAAATTCTTTTAACAAGTCTTTTGCCTCTTTGTCCAGCTCCCGGTTTTCCAGTAGCTCGGGTCTTCGTTGCCAGGTACGCCCCAGGGCCTGTTTTCTGCGCCAGCGACGTATCGCATCATGGTCACCGGAGAGCAACACTTCCGGTACCTTACTACCGTCCGCCACTTCGGGGCGGGAGTAGTGTGGATGATCCAGCAGGCCATCCACAAATGAATCCTGCTCGGCTGACTGCTCGTCACCCAATACACCCGGGATAAGACGGGCAACCGCATCAATTATCACAGCAGCGGCCAATTCTCCACCACTTAAAACATAGTCACCCAACGACCACTCTTCATCAATTTCCGACTCAACCGTACGTTCATCAATGCCTTCATATCGTCCGCAAACCAGAATCAAACCCCGCCTGCTGGCCAACTCATTAATATCTGCCTGGTCCAGTCTTTGGCCCTGTGGACTCATCAGGCTGACCACGGGTTCCCGACCCGGCAATGCACCAACCTGGGCTGCACGCACCGCCCGAATGGTTGAACCCAATGGCTCAACGGTCATCACCATGCCCGGACCACCACCGTACGGCCGGTCATCTACGCTTCGGTGCCGGTCGGTGGCGAAGTCCCGGGGATTCCAGGCTTTCAACTCAATCCGACCATCGTGAACAGCGCGACCGGTAACACCAAGACCGGTCAATTCCTGTATGGACTCAGGAAACAGTGTGATCACGTCAATTCGCATGCTGGTGTGGTGCCTGCTACCAACCCTGCCCATCACTGTGCCTGTTTAAAACTCAGCATCCCAGTCCACTGTTATCAATTTGGCAGCCAAATCAATCCGAGTCACGTATTGCCCCTGCACAAACGGCACCAGGTGCTCCCGTTCTCCCCTGATCACCAGTACATCATTGGCACCGGTTTCCAATAGCCGATCTACCCTGCCCAGCACCTCACCCCGGAGCGTCTGAACTTCCAGACCTTCAAGGTCAGTCCAGTAATACTCATCCGCAGCCGTGGCGGGCAGTTGGTCGCGGCCAACGCGAATCTGCTGTCCCACCAACTCGGCAGCCCGATCCCGGTCTTCCACACCCGGTAATAATGCAACCAGGCCTTTTCCCTGTTTTCGCCCGTCTATACTATTGAACTGGCTTTGCTCTTTTTCCAGGTTCCATGGCTGGTAGTTAAATATTGCTTCCATCGGCCGGGTCCAGGAATGCACCTTAACCCAGCCCTTGACACCGTGAACCGCGGAGATATAGCCGACCACTACCTGTTTTTCTGCACCCATCACGCAAACCACACGGCCTTAATCACGTTCTGTCAGGCAGCGCTGCTCCGGGCTTGTGAGACCAGGTTTTGTACCCGCTCACTAACCTGCGCACCCACACCAGTCCAGTATTCAATACGCTCCAGGTCTACACGAAGACGCTCTTCCTGACCTTTTGCCAGTGGGTTGAAAAACCCGATTCTCTCGATGCGACGCCCATCACGCTTGTTACGGCTGTCCGCCACAACGATATGATAGAAAGGTCGTTTCTTGGCACCACCACGTGACAATCTTATCTTTACCATTCCTGAAAACCCTTTGTCTGAAAAATTGTAAATTACCGGGCCTAGTCATTAGATCATGAATCAATACAGGCGCGATTAGCAGCAGGCACCAGCATAATACCTTCTGCTGGACCGACTCCACGAAACCGCTCATTTTAACTACATTTGAAACAAAAGAAAACAATAGCCTGGGTTATTTACGTCACCCCGGTTGCTTCGACCTCTTATACCGGTCCATCCCGCCACGGCCCCGTGATAGCAAAAGTCACACCAGGAGAGTAAAGGTTAACGAACATCCACTCACCATCAGCAGAAAAACAGACACCTGCCCACTCGCTGCTAACTGCGGTCGCGCTCAAATCATGACCGGCAAAATTTGCGCGCAGACCAGTGTTGGTCTGACAAAATGCAAACAAGCCATCTTTGGGGTTGAGCCCCGCAATATACTGACCCCTGGTGAACCAACCCAGACGGTCTTCACAAATCATGAGACTGCCACGCGGGCTGACAACAATATTGTCCGGACCTGAGAAACCATTGGGGCCGGTGTTTTCAAATACCAATTCCAGCGTATCCCGGTCGAGGTCCAGCCGGAATACCTGCCCTGCCCGCTCACTCCCGCCCGCCTTGGAAGTGAAGTAAATTGAGCCTGGTTCGCAAGCGCAGCCTTCCAGGGAAACAAAAGCCGTGCCACCCGCAGCCAGCCCCTGGTTCACAACCCCCGCACCGTCATGTGTTCCCGGTGTATGGCCCTGCGTCGGCGTTTCAATATCCACCCAGCCAACGGGCATCGACACCCCTGCCGGAACCTCCCGGATTAACCTGGAATGGCCTTGTACGGCCAACATCTGTAATTTGCCGCCAGCGTCCAGCTTACCCGGCAACCTTGGCAGATAACGATAGAAACCCGCAAACGGTGCGCGGTCCTCGGTCATGTAGACAATTCCAGACTCAGGCTCGACCGCCGCCGCTTCATGATAGAACTGCCCCATGTCAACAATGGGCCGGGGGTTTGACTCACCTTCAGGGTGAACTTCAAAAACGAAGCCGTGAGATTTTCTCGCGTTCTCGTGCTTCCAGAGATTCTGTCTTGACTCTATGCCAAGATGCATCAACTCAGGCGTCACCGGGGCTTCTTCACAAGATAGCCAGGTACCCCAGGGTGTAACCCCACCCGCACAATTATTCAAGGTACCGCTCAGGCTGACCCTGGACTCCACCAGGCGCTCCGAGCGGGTGTCAAATACCAGGGTTGTTGCCCCTCCGCCGGTGTTGTCCCATGCATTGAGTGGGTCTCCAAGCGGTCCGGATGAGCCACGCAGTTCATGGTTACGAACGAGGGTCACAAGCCCGTTTTCATCTGCCACCACGCCCATACCATCACAGGCCATGGGGCTGGAATTGCCATCACCGAGGGTTGCGCCACCCCAGGCGAAGCTGTGGTAACGAAAACCATCTGGCAGTTTCAGCAAGGGCAGCCCACTGGTCAGGTCATTGACGGGCGACAATGGACCCAGAGAGGCGTGAAACTCTGGTGGGGTTCCGTTAAAAACCAGGCGGTCCAGAGCAGCCAGACCCAAGCCGAGCCCGCCCGCCGCGACCAGCCCATGTTTAAGAAATTTTCGTCGGTCCGTCGTCTCCATGATCATACCCCGGGAAAAACCAGCTCAGGACAAACCGGGTGGCAAGCGACCCTTGAGACCACCCATTTTACGCATCATCTTACCCATACCACCCTTGCCAAACTTCTTCATCATGCGTTGCATTTGTGAGAACTGTTTGAGCATGCGATTGATATCCTGGATTTTGGTGCCCGAGCCCGCAGCGATACGTCGTTTACGGGAGCCGCGAATGACATCCGGAAAACGTCGCTCCTGGGGCGTCATGGAATTGATAATGGCAACCATGTAGGTGGTTTGTTTGTCGTTGACTCGACCTTTGACCTGATCTGGCAGCTCGGCCATGCCGGGCAGTTTGTCCACCAGGTTTCCGAGCCCGCCCATGTTCTGCATTTGCTCCAGTTGACTGCGGAAATCGTCAAGGTTAAAGCCCCTCCCCCGCTTGATTTTACGCGCTAGTTTTTCAGCTTTCTCCTGGTCAACATGCCGCTGTGCGTCCTCGACCAATGACAACACGTCACCCATGCCAAGAATACGTGAAGCCACACGTTCCGGGTGAAAGGGCTGTAGTTCGTCAATTTTTTCGCCCGTGCCAACAAACTTGATCGGTTTACCCGTCACCTCTCTGACTGAAAGCGCCGCGCCCCCCCGTGCGTCTCCATCCGTTTTGGTCAGGATCACACCGGTAAGTGCCAATTCGTCGTTGAATGACCGGGCCGTATTGGCGGCATCCTGACCCGTCATACTATCGACCACAAACAAGGTCTCATGTGGCTCAACAGCGGCGTGCAGCTGACGGATTTCCTCCATCATTGCCGCATCCACGTGCAAACGCCCGGCGGTGTCGAGGAGCAACACATCGGCAAACTGTCTTTTTGCCGCTGCCACTGCTTGCAGGGCTATGTCGACCGGGGTGTCAGTGACGGATGAAGGGTGGAACAATACGTCCACCTGCCCGGCCAATGTTTCCAGTTGCTCGATGGCGGCAGGCCGGTAAACATCACAACTGACTACCATGACCTTCTTGTTGGTCTCCTCCTTGAGGTGCCTGGCCAGCTTGGCGGTGGTGGTTGTTTTACCCGAGCCTTGCAAACCTGCGAGCATCACCACGACCGGTGGATTGGCCTTGAGGTCCAGCTCCTCATTTTTCTCACCCATGATCCGGACCAATTCGTCATGTACGATTTTGACCAGTGCCTGACCCGGCTTGAGACTTTTAAGGACCTGCTGTCCAAGTGCCTGCTCTTTAACCTGCCCAATAAAGGCCTGCACAACCGGTAAGGCAACGTCAGCCTCCAACAATGCAATCCGTACTTCACGCAAGGTTTCCTTGATGCTGTCTTCGCTCAGACGGCCCTGACCACGCAGTTTGCTTATGCTTTGACTCAGTCGCTGGGTCAGTTGGTCAAACATTATTTACTCCACTATTGAGGACTCGGGTATTATACCGACTCAATACCTCTATCAAGCTATAGAATTTGCCATGCATGACAAGATTACGCTGATCACCGTAGCCTGCTATTTGTTGGCCATCGTGTTCCTGTACACGGGGGTGGCAGAGGCTTCCAACCGCAAACGACTAATTGCGATCGGACTGACCTTATTAGGTGCATTACTACACGCCTGGGCGGAAGCACAGCATTGGCTAATCCCCGTTTCACCCCAGGTGAGCCTGCTCAATGTCTGGTCCCTGTGCGCGCTGGTCACCGTTGCCATCACCCTGGCGACTTTTCCCCTGCGCAAAAACCTGTTTGATGCGAGCCTGGTGACTTTGCCACTGGCGGTGCTGCTCCTGCTCGCAGAAGCTACGGTGGATGCACCTGCACTGGCACTGCCCCAGGACTCATTGGGGATGGCAGTACATATCATCAGTTCAATCATCGCTTTTGGCGTTCTCAGTATTGCCGCCGTGTACGCGGTCTTCGTTACCCTGATCGACCACCTTTTGCGTCGCCATAGCTTCAACAAGCTGGTACAAACACTACCCGCGCTGGAGACACTGGAGGAATTATTGTTTCACCTCATCAAGGCCGGTTTTGTCGTATTGACGGTCGCCTTGAGCGCTGGAATAATTTTTGTCAGCGACCTTTTTGGTCAACACCTGGCTCACAAAACCCTGTTGTCCCTGTTCGCCTGGCTGGTGTTCGCACTGTTGTTGTGGGGACGGTGGAAGAATGGCTGGCGTGGTCGGGTCGCCGTCAGAATGACACTCGCAGGAATCACACTATTGGTTCTGGCCTATTTCGGCAGCAAGCTGGTTTTGGAGGTTCTCCTGCAACGCAGCTGGCACGGTTGATTAACCCACCTTGGACGACATTCCCCTAGCTACGTTTTACACGGCTTTGTTCATACTCATAATCCTGTCCGGGTTTTTTTCGAGCTCGGAAACCGGATTAATGGCCATCAACCGTTATCGGCTCAAGCATCTGGCCAATACCGGACACCGTGGCGCGCGACTTGCACAAAACCTGTTAAGGCGGCCAGACAGGCTGATCGGGCTGATCCTGCTGGGCAATAATATGGTCAATATCCTGGCGGCATCCATTGCCACGGTCATTGCCATGCGGCTATTCGGTGACAGTGGCATCTGGATATCCACGCTGGTCATGACGGTTATTGTGCTGATCTTTGCCGAGGTGGCACCCAAGACCGTCGCCGCCGTACATCCTGAAAGGATTGCGTTTCCAGCCTCATACGTACTGGTCGTGTTGCTGAAACTGCTTAATCCCATCGTCTGGCTGGTCAACTCCTTTGCCAACGTGTTGCTGCGGCCGTTCAATGTTAAAACAGACGTTGAGGCACTGGAGCGTCTTAACCGGGAGGAGTTGCGCACCCTGTTAACCGAGGGCGGACAGATTTCCAATGATCACCAACGCATGTTGGTCAATATCCTGGATCTTGAACAAGCTTCCGTCGAAGACGTGATGGTGCCCCGTGGGGAGATCGTCGGTATAGACCTTGAAGATGACTGGGCGGACATCCTTAACCAACTGACACAGACGGTATACACCCGTCTGCCGGTTTACCGGGAAAGTATTGATGATGTGGTCGGTTTGTTGCACATCCGCACCATCATTGCGAAGCTCTTGCTGGGGGCCCTGCGGTTTGAAGACCTGCAACGCTCCGTCCGGCGCCCCTACTTCGTACCGGAAGGCACGTCCCTGACCCGACAACTGCTTGAATTCCAAAGTAAAGAGCGGCGGATGGCATTGGTAGTTGATGAATACGGCGATATCCAGGGGCTGGTGACACTGGATGATATCCTGGAGGAAATCGTTGGTGAATATACACCGGAAGACCGTGGACGTTCACGTACCGTGCGCCGACTGGAAGACGGCAACTATCTCGTCGATGGTTCGGCCAGCATCCGTACCCTAAACCGTCGGTTTGAGTGGGAGCTGCCGTTTGACGAAGCGCATACCCTGGGTGGTCTGCTGATTGAGGAAATAGAGGCCCTCCCGGTGGGAAGGTGCAGCATCAAAATTGGCTCGCACATCATGACCATCGTGGACATACGGGACAATGTCGTCCACAAGATACTGGTCGAGCCAAACGGATCATTGCGGTGGGAGTAAAAATCCGATCAGCACCGGACCTGAGAAACGGACACTTTGACAGCCTCCAATATCGAAGACATACCTGTCTCCAACCACAAACAGTGAGCCAAGGCACGCGTGCCTTTTATAGTGCCCCCTGAATCCTCATCCCCCACCTTTATGTACTGACATACCGTCTCAACACAGACAGGTTACACCCGCTAGTGAAAAATATTGGCCACCCCGCTAGGTTTGCGCCTGCCTAATTTGATCCAGGTAAGAATCGGGGAAATCCAACCTGCTGGCGACATCCAACAGCGCTTTTGCATATTCTTTGTTGGCCCCAATCACTTTGTCGCCAGGCAAGTTGTAGCAAGTAGCTTCAACCCGTGTGCCATCCCTGAGTTCGACAATCACCGGCTCCGGCAAGTAATCCGCGACGCTTTCCTCTGCGTACAGTTCCGTTACCTCGCTTGGAGCGATGTCCATCACGGCCCCGTAAGCGCGGCTATTCGGACGGCGGCTCAATGTTGCCCGCTCACCGATGCGCAGACCATAACCGTCCACAAAGCCTAAATTTACCTCAGACGGCTCTATGCCCTTGGTGGCGAGCAAACTTTCGTCCATAAAGAGGCCATAAAAGAAAACTCTCATTATGAAGGCTCCATGTGTAAGGTCAGTTAATGCAGACTAAATCGACCCCTCTGGCGACAGACAACTTTGGGTCACTTGCGGTCTGTTGCCAGTCTAACATGCGGCCAGCCGCGTTGTGCTCAGGAGCAACCCCTCAAACTCTTCAAGTTTTGCTACGGTGAACCTCCGCTTCCGGCTGCGCATTCAAGCGGTCATTCGCATTTGTGCGAGGCGAGAGGACCGTCAACGATTGACGCCGGCGATAAGCCAAGTATGACACTGCGACGTCTCGACGGATTCGGATGGTATAACTACCTGGTTGGCAAGGAAACGGTTAGGACACCGGGTGATATTGAAACCCAGACTTCGGTGGAGCATCAGTTGGTGGAGTAAGAGTATTGGCTAGCCCCGTCATAATTGGTCCACTTGCTGTGTTAGGGTTTCTCGACCAAGGAGAGACCCATGAAAGGCAAGAGATTTAAAGAAGAACAGATTATCGGGATACTTCACGAAGCAGAACGTGGCCTAACGGTGGCGGAGGTCTGTCGGCAACACAACTGCTCTGAACAGTCATTTTATCGCTGGAAAGCGAAGTTCGGTGGGATGGAAGTTTCGGATGTAAAACGGCTTCGCGAGCTGCAACGTGAGAATGGCGAGCTGAAGAAGATCGTTGCAGAGCAGACCCTGGACATACGGATGTTGAAGGACGTCAACAGCCGAAAGTGGTAAGCCTGGCTGAGCGTCATCGGGCGGTGACGTACTTTAAGGACGAGTATGAATACTTCCTGCGTTTTGACATAACACTCCTCCACGCCCATTTTCGGGCTTTTCTGAAGTGTCCGTTTTATCGGGGTAGAACCCTCAGGGTACATTGATTTGATCGCTCAGGTGGCCCTTAGGTTGCCGGCGAAAACCATACTTTTTTTTAAATTCTTGATATAGATCAATTCCTCTTCACTTTATACGATCCATACTATTGTTTGGGTTAGTTTCGATCCTTGACCGTTAAGGAACATTTGGCACGGATGCATTAGATAGGATACAAACGGGCCGATTATGATACGTCCGCAATTCTCTTGCTTCCGTACGTTTGTCCAATATTTTGGTACCGCTGAGGAGGCTTTGTATGAACCGCATAACCCTTCTACTTATGGCTTTTCTACTCCCAGTATTCAACTCTGGTGCAGCTAACCTTGTAGCTGACGTGGAGGCGATGCCTGGCTCACTCACACTGTACCCGCTGGTGTCCCATGCCCAGCTGGAGTTGACCATAGCGGGAAATGATATTTACTGGCAGAAAAACTATGGGCGGGGAGAGGCTGCGACGTTTTCAACCTTCAATAAGGTACTTCCCGACGGTCAGTACCACTTTGAACTGATTGCCTCACCTCCATACGACACGGAGGCATGGGAATTTGCAAGAGATGACCCCGAACTGAGGCATGAATTGGAAGTTCTTGAGCGGGCCGAGACCTATCGGCAAACGGGTCGCTTTGAAGTGGTGCAAGGCCGGATTGTGTTGATTACAAATCCAGATGAGCCAGCAGATATGAGGAATTACAAATGAAGAACAAGATTAAAACACACTTTGCGACCGGTATTCTATTGGCTTTTTCTTTCTACTTGTTGCCACTGAAGGCCATGGACTTAACTGGTAATGATTTAGTTTTGACCGACGGCAGTCCACAAATGTTTTTTAATGACACCAATGAGTCTGGATTTGATTGGGCCATTGATGCTTGGTATGACATGTTCCGTGTGTACAACTATGACACCAACCAGCACTTGCTGTGGTTCACCGATACTGCAGATATGACATTGTTTATGCAAGCCACAGGATTTCATATTGAAGATGAAGGTGGTAATGATATTGTCAGCATTCACCGTGATGCACCATTATCCCTAGATATTCAGAGTGATGGTGATGTGTCATTGGCCGATGGAGCTTTTTATTTTGATAAAAATGCACTAGGTGGCGGGCACAGAGTTGGGATTGGAACCACCACACCCGAGGCAGCCTTGGAAATCCAGGACAACATTCCCGCAATAATATTTGATGACACAACCCTTAACAGCGTAGATTGGTATGTGGGCAACTTTGGGAGTGGATTTGTATTTACTAGCCAGGAAAATGGAGGTCAAGTAAATACTCAGCGCTTGATCTTGGACGGCGAAACTGGAAATGTTGGAATAGGTACAATTGCACCAACAGCCCCCCTTCATGTAAAACACAGCGATGGTAATGCAGCAATACTGGTTGAAGAAACCAACTGGGCACAAGCTGCGCGAAACCTTTTTGTGATCAAAAATAACGGTAACCCAGAGTTTCAAATGATCAATACCGGGAATAACAACTCATGGAAATTTAGTGCTGGTCTGAATTTTGTGGTCAAGAGCGATTCAGGTGCGCGTGTCTC
>JAJFLB010000060.1 GCA_021772915.1 Gammaproteobacteria bacterium
AATTTGGTACTCTTATTCAGTGATTTCATAAGTGAATTTGTTTTGTACGCCAGGAACTTCAACAGCCTCGCCGTCAATAATTCTGGGCTTGTATTTGAATTTCAGTGCCGCGTTGACAGAGGCCCGGTGAAACAGGCTGGATGTGCACTGGTCGGTTATGACAAAGGGATCCTTGGTCGTGCCCAGGTTGGTGACGGTGTACTGAACCACACAAAACCCTTCCACACCACGGGTCAGTGCACGGTTGGGATAGATAGGTGCAACCTTCACAATCGGCAGGTAATCGCCTTCACCCACACCAAGACTGAAGCCACCGGTCATTTCGATGTCGGTTTCCACCGGTACCGCAGAGATTGCAATTTTCTCGGCGTTGGGGTTCAGGTCATCCATCTTCGGGGTTGGTGGTTGCGGTGGCGGCGTATCAGGCTGAGGGGGCTTTTTGGGTTTCAGCTGCTTGCGCCTGATGGTTTCGTCGCGTTTAACCCTGACGAAATCCAACAGGTTTCCCGCGACATCGTCGTTCAAAGACCTGTCTGCCGTGGCGATCAGGTACTGCATTACCCAGAACAAACTCAGGGTAACACTTAGCGCCATGACCAGGCCAATAGCTAACCTGACCAGTCCAGTCGATTGGTTTTGGGCTAAAACTTGATTAATACTGGTTGCCATAACCGTACTTAAGGCTCATTCGCTGCAATTGAGACATTGTAAACACCGGCCTGACGGGCTGCATCCATCACCTGTATCAACGTATCGGTTTTGGATTCCTTGTCGGCCTGGATCACGACTGATCCTTGCGGGTTCTCGGCGTGAAGACGTTCAATATTTGGACGCACCGAGCGGATGTCTATCTGTCGTCGGTCGATCCAAATGTCATTATTGGGTCCGATCGCTACCAGGATATTGGCGTTTTCCTTCTTCACCGCCGTGGCTGCATCCGGTCGGTTAACATCTATGCCGGCTTCTTTCACGAACGTTGCCGTAACAATAAAGAAGATCAGCATGATGAATACAACGTCCAGCATGGGCGTTATATTGATTTCCGATTCTTCTTCAGGTTCAGGCTGATAAAATTGTTTCATTCAAATTCTCCAGTGACTACAGTCACTCGTGTTCTATGACCAGGTGATCTGCGAGAAGTGCCCTTTCCCGACCCACCTTGCGTTGCAAATAAGTCCCCATCGCCACTCCTGACAATGCCGCAACCATGCCGGCCATGGTCGGTATGGTCGCTTTGGAAACACCAGCGGCCATGGAACGGGGGCTGCTTGATCCGGATATGGCCATTACTTCAAACACCTCGACCATACCGGTGACCGTGCCAAGCAATCCCAGTAGTGGGCACAAGGCCACACACGTCTGGATCAATGGGATGTTGCGCTCCACCTGCGCGGAGACCTGCGAGACCAGCCGGATGCGAATCTGGTGTGCAAACCACGTATGGTGGTCAGAACGCCCTTCCCATATCTGCTGCGTAGCTGCAACCAGACGCTTGTGTCCAATACGCAGATATACGAGTCTCTCGACAATCAGCAACCACATGAACATGGTCAACAAACCTATTATGTATAACACACCCCCGCCGAGTTCCAGGAAGTCCCGGACAGTTTCCAGCGCTGGCAGGTAATAATAAATCAGATCCATATAAAACTACCTTATGCGGCGGACGGACCGCTCTCAGCACGCTCTGCAAGCATGCCTGCGGCTTCTTCCTGCAGAATCTGCGTCAGACGTCTGGCTCGACTGGAAACCAGCGTGTGCAGGAATACTGTGGGTATGGCGACAACCAGACCAAGAACCGTTGTCACCAGCGCGGTTGAAATACCACCGGCCATCAGTTTCGGATCACCGGCACCATACAGGGTGATAGCCTGGAAGGTCACGATCATACCAGTAACTGTACCCAAAAGGCCCAACAGTGGTGCCACCACCGATATGATTTTCAACAACGGTAACATGGCATTGAATTTCGGCGTTTCCCTGAGTATGGCTTCACCCAGTTTCAACTCAATGGTCTCGATATCCACATTGGCACCCTCTTTGTGAATCCTCAGGACACGGCCAAGGGGGTTGTTGTCGTTGGGCTGGTTGATGTTCTTGATTTGCCGACCGACTTTGGCGCTGATTGTGGATAACACCAGGACCCGCCAGATGGCAATCAGTACACCCACTATACCCAAGGCAATAATGACATAACCGACTGTTTTACCTTGTGCGATGCGTTCCGTCAGGCTGGGTGACTGCACCAGCAGACCGAGCAACTGGCCTCGGGTTGGGTCCAGACCCAGGGGAGACATACCGGTGCTGGAATCGGTCAGGTCGCCAATTCGACTGGTGTAACGGCTTTGCGGCTGGCGTTGTAATTCAACCAGTCGTCCCGTTTCGGAAATGAATTCCAGGTATTTACCATCGGATACCACGTTGAAAGCACCAATGCGGGTGACTTCCCGTTGCGACTCTACGCCACTGGAGTCAACAACGTTGGTGGTGAAACTCTCAACTCTACCGGTTGCTGTCATCTCACGTTGCAGTTCGAACCACAAGCGCTCAATTTCCTCCAAAGAAGCCAGACGATTCGACTGACCCATTTTCTTGGCAAACTCAAGCAGAAAATCGGTACGATCAGGATATTGTACCTGGGTCAGGGAGGTCTCGAATTGACCACGGGCATCGCCAGAGGCCTGTTGCAGCACACCAAACAATTCCTTGAGACCACCGAGACGCTCCTGGAAGGCTACCTCCAGATCGCCGATTCTTGCATCATTGACTTCGAACTGTTTTTCCATCCGGGTGGAGCGATCTTCTTCCCGCTTTTGTTCCGCCCTGGCGTTGTTCAGGTTTCGCGTTTGCTGTGCCCGGTTGGCCCGGAAGGCATCCAGCCGCGCTTTGTTCTCAGCGGCATCCTTGACACGCCCGGATTTCACCTGTTGCAGGAGTTCTTCCAGCGAAACAGCGGTTGCAGCGTGGGCAGACAGGCTGCAGGCGAGCAATATACAGCCGGCAAGACTGATTTTTTTTATTGAATTAATCATTGTGCTGCCCTCGAAGGGGCTGATACCGGTACGACAAGCAGATCCGGTGCGACCTGTTTACGTGCAATTTTTAGACCCTGTGCTACCTGGGCCTGGTAAGTTGCGGGCGGGAGCACAACAAAATCCCTTAGCTTCGAATCCCAGGCACCCGTAGTCGCGCCACCTATTGTCTGGTACAGCAAGGCGACACGCCCGATACGCAGGAAGTCAACTTCCAACTCGTTGCCATTAATTGGCGTGGTGCCCTTGTAGGCTTCGATGGTGCGTCCGTAATCGTTTTCGATCTGGTAGCCTTCGACGACGCGGCGTAATTTCTCAGCTGCGGTGACATCTGAACGTTCCATCATTTCACGCAATCGCGCCACACGTGCGGTTCGTTCTTTCATCAAAAATGGGGTATCCAGGCTGACGAATTCCTCGAGGGAATCCAGCATTCGGGTCATCAGAGGAAATATCTGCCGCTCAATCAGGGCGATATTCGCGATGGAATCCGACAGGGCCTTCATTTCGGCTTCCTGGTTATCAAGTTGGGTCTGTAACAGCGCGTTGTATATTTTCAATCCATCCACAACCTTGATAACAGCCCTGAAATCGTTAACGATTTTTTCGGTCTGGTCGGCTACTGAATCGACTTGTTTTTGCTCTCTTACACCGGCACTTGCGCGCCTTTCGCCTTCCTGCATTATTTCATCTATGGTCACTGCAAATGCCTGTGATGACAGGCCTGCAATGGCATAAACGACGAATGAGGACATTAGGAAGATAGTCTTTCTTTTGTTTAACATGCTTCGTCTCAATGGCTTTAAATTAGTGGTTTTAAATTACGTTGGTTGGAATAAATAGTCCGAGCCTTCTGCTTCGCAGAGCAGCAATCCTATATATAGCGGAACAATCCGTCAATTGAAATGGTCTTAATCGCGTAAATCAATCGTAATCTCTCATCTCTTCCAGTTCAGTTTTGAACATTTCAGAGGGTGCTTACCCAGCACTGCTTACTTATAGCACCAGCGCGACGGCCTCTTTCAATTGCTGTGGTGTGCGATCAGGATGGCGGTGATACTTCACGGCAGCACCCATTAGCACGGTCCAGACTTGGCTAATGATAACGCCATGTGTCTTAAAATGCACCTACAGACCATAGGCCCAAATTAAAACAATACTCAGTATGAGCCACGTAATAATCGTCAGTGGCACACCGACACGGACAAAGTCGCCGAACTTGTAGCCACCGGCATTCATGATCAAAACATTGGTCTGATAAGCCATTGGTGTGGCAAAACTCAAGTTCGCGCCAAATAATACCGCCAGCACGAATGGCTCCAGTGGCAAGCCAAGCTGCTGTGCAATGCCGATCGCAATGGGTGTGCCGATGACAGCAGCGGCATTGTTGGAGACCACGTTGGTCATAATCGCCATCATCATCATCAGACTCATCAAAACAACCGGGGGTGGCGCCCCAAAGGTGATGTATACAAACAGGTTGGCGAGGTAGTCTGCTCCCCCGGTTTTGAGCAAGGCCATGCCCATGGCCAGCGACGCCACGATGATCAATATGACCTGCGTGCTCAGCGCGTTCATTGCGTCTTTCCAGTTCAGGCAGCCGGTGAGGATGAGCACCATACAACCCAGCAAGGCACTGATCTCAATAGGCACAACGCGGGTCGCGGCCAGTGCGACCACACCGGTGATAACGGCCAGTGCGATAGGTGCTTTGCGGGCCATCGGCAGGTTGATACTACCGTCAAGAATGAGAAAGTCGGAACTTTGCTTGAGTTCGGCCAGGTGTTGCAAGCTGGATTGCACCAGCAGGACGTCACCGGTTCGCAACCGGGTTTCATCAAGCCCGGGAGATTCCCTTCTTTCCATACCTTCAAATCGGTTGAATGCCAGTAGCCTGAGATTGAATCGGGACATGAGTCCTGCATTGCCAATGCGAACCCCGTTCAGCCTTGAAGCCGGGGTGATTGCTACTTCTGCGATCTGCTGGCCCTGGGCTGAAAGCGGATGGCTGGAATCGACCGCGTGCTCGCCGCTGTAAAGTGTTCCCGCGAGTAAGCGGGCATATTCCCGCAAGTTCTGTTGCGAAGCACTGATCGCAATGCGGTCTCCGGCGCGTAAGTTCACGTCCGGCAATGGGTTTATAAATACGCCTTTACCACGCTGAATGGTTTCCACTTTAACCTTCTCACCGATGCGTGTAATGGCTTCAGCAAGCGAACGGCCAACAACAGGACTGTCGTCATTCAGTCGGATTTGCGCAGTGTAGATTCTGGATACACCGCGTTGAATGGGTGGTGTGCGTTCCGGGACCAGCCTGGGTGCCACCAGCCACAGGTACAGCACCGCAACCAGCCCGGCAATCATGACCGGACCGATAAAATCAAACATGTTAAACCGATCCATTCCCATATCGGCGGCAACATTGACGACCAGCAGGTTGGTAGAGGTGCCAATGGTGGTGGCCATGCCTCCGACGATGCTGGCAAGGCCCATTGGGATCAATGTGCCCGAAGGTGAGATGCCCGTTTTAACTGCCACGCCGATTAATATGGGCAACATCAACACCACGATCGGCGTGTTGTTGATAAAGGCGCTTAGAAACGCGGTAAGAACAAGTGTCAGTAGCAGTGAGAAGGCAGGGCTGCGACGCCACAGCCGGGCGAGAAGCCGGCCAACCGGTTCCAAGGCGCCGGTACTTATTAACCCCTGGCCTACGATCATCAGCGCAGATACTGCGATGAGCGCGCGATTGCCAAAACCCAGGAAGAAATCGCTGGGTGCCAGTACTTGGCCGTCCGCCTCGTAAGGGAATATCTGGAAGCCGGTTGCCAGCATCACCAGGACCACCAGGCTGGTGGTTTCCAGAGGTATGTTGTCGCGTGTGAACAGTACCAGTGCGAATATGATCGTAATCATCACGGCCAGTGCGTGCATGTTTGGCAGAGCAAGTTCAAGCATTGCAGGAGTGTACCCCATACCGCGTGGCGCGACATTGAGGTGGCTTGCCAGCACTCCGAGACTGGCTTATGCTGCCAGCGATTCTTTTGCTGGGAGTTGCCGGGTGCAACCCAAATATTTCCTGATCAATTTTGACCCGGTTGCAATATCCATTGGGCCACTGGACATACACTGGTACGGTTTCATGTATTTGCTGGCATTCCTGTCCTTTTGGGGCATCGGCAACCGCATTGCCACCCACAGGGAATGGTGGGGCTGGCATAAGCAAGATGTCAGTGATGTACTCTTCTATGGCATGCTCGGTGTCATTTTGGGCGGTCGTATCGGCTATATGTTGTTCTACGGCTTTGACCTGCTGGTGCAAAACCCACTTTCGGTATTCAAGGTCTGGGATGGCGGCATGTCCTTTCATGGGGGCTTGTTGGGTGTGATCTTTGCCATGGGCTGGTTTGCCCGCCGGACACACCGGTCCTTCTGGCAGGTAGCTGATTTCGTCGCGCCGTTGGTGCCCCTTGGATTGGCTTTCGGGCGGCTGGGGAATTTTATCGGTGGTGAATTGTGGGGACGCTTGACCGATGTGTCGTGGGCCATGATATTTGCAAAATCGACCGGATTCCGAGCTGGTGATACCGAAGCACTTGAAGCAGCCTGGCGTTCCGGTGCGCTGGATCATCTGGCGAGACACCCCAGCCAGCTCTACCAGGCAACCCTGGAGGGACTGGGTTTGTTTATTGTCCTGATGTGGTATTCCGCCACGCCGCGCCCACGCGCTGCTGTTGCCGGGCTGTTCCTGATCGGCTATGGGTCGTTCAGGGTTGTTGCCGAATTCTTCCGTCAACCCGACGCACACCTCGGTTTTCTAGCCATGCAATGGCTTACCATGGGCATGTTGTTATCAATACCCATGCTGGTGGCTGGCGCAGCGATCATGTTGTTTGCCTACCGCTCGGTGCAACATTCCGGTTCTGCGCCATGAAGAATTACCTGCAGCTGTTAAGGGACATCCTGGATACGGGAAGTCACCAGGATGACAGAACCGGCACCGGAACCATCAGTCTCTTCGGTTACCAGATGCGTTTCGACCTGGCCCAGGGGTTCCCCTGTGTGACAACCAAAAAGTTACATTTGCGCTCCATCATTCATGAGCTGTTGTGGTTCTTGTTGGGAGATACCAATGTGCGCTACCTGAATGAAAACGGTGTTTCGATCTGGGACGAGTGGGCGGATGAAAAAGGTGACCTTGGTCCGGTATATGGTGCCCAGTGGCGGGATTGGGTGACACCCGACGGCCGACATATCGATCAGGTTAGATTATTGCTGGATGATCTACGGCTCAGACCACACTCCCGCCGACATATTATTTCCGCATGGAATCCGGCAGTTTTACCGGATGAATCTCAAAGTCCACGGGCCAATGCCCGGGCCGGTCTACAAGCCTTGCCGCCCTGCCACACGATGTTTCAGTTCTACGTGTCCAACTCAAAATTAAGTTGCCAGATGTACCAGCGCAGTGCCGATGTCTTTCTTGGTGTGCCATTCAACATTGCCTCGTACGCGTTATTGACCATGATGATTGCCCAGGTGCTGGATCTTCAGACCGGTGATTTTGTTCTTACGCTGGGAGATGCGCACATCTACCTGAATCACATGCAACAGGTCAAAACCCAACTGGCCCGTGAAACATTTCCCCTGCCGGTGATGCGATTGAACCCGGTCAAACGTGACCTTTTTGATTTCGTTTACGAGGATTTCGAACTGCAAAACTACCAGTGTCACGCGGGAATCAAAGCACCGATCGCGGTGTGACCCACAGAGGCCGGCAGATCAAGGTATGCAGAAACAGATAACACTGGTTGCCGCGATTGGGAAAAACAGGGGTATAGGGTTTGATGGCCGTATGCCGTGGCATTTGCCGGCTGAATTGCAGCATTTCAAACGCGTGACCATGGGTCACGCAATCCTCATGGGCCGCAAGACGTGGCAGGCGGTTGGTAGACCACTTCCCGGACGGCAAAATATTGTCGCTACCCGGAACCCTGATTTCGTGGCTGTCGGCGCTGATGTCTGCACCTCCCTGGACGAAGCCATGGAAATCTCACGGCACCAGGAAATCATGGTGATCGGGGGTGGCCAGCTCTATGAGCTCACAATGCCACTTGCGCAGCGCATGGTTCTCAGTCTGGTTGACACTGAGGCGTCGGCAGACACCTGGTTTCCATGCTGGAGTGACAGTGAGTGGCGGCAGGTGAGTGAGCAATGTTTCAAAGCCGACGACAATAATCCGCACGCGTACCAGGTGGTTGAACTCTTGCGGATCAAATCAGACCCTATTCACTCTCAACCTGGAACAATGACCGGTCCTCAAGTCTGACCGCGCTCAAGGGACCGCCCCAGACACAACCGGAATCCATGGCGATATAACGTTTTTTTTGACGCAGCCCCAAGGCTGCCCAGTGCCCGAATGCAATTGTCACATCTCTTGTCAAACGATGTTTGTGCTTGAACCAGGGTCGGTAATTTTCAGCCTGGCTGCCAGGGGGGCCGGTACTATTGTAGGCACCACGACCGTCCGCGTCGCAAAACCGCAAGCGGGTCAGGATGTTGGTGATCAGACGCAATCGTTTCCAGCCCGTTCGGTCATCCCGCCAGCGCCTTGGTTTATTGCCGTACATTTTTTGCAGGAATTTATCACGCTGATCAGACTGCAATACAGCAGATACTTCCATCCCGGCACTGATGGCCGTCTGCCAGGTCCACTGTGGAATGACACCCGCGTGTACACGCAGCAGGTGGTGTTCTGCTGACCAGCAGGCGAGCGGTTGTGTGCACAGCCAATCAAGAAGTGCATCACAATCCGTGGCGGTGATTATTGCCTCAAATTCTTCGTTGGACGAGCCACCATCCGGGTGCCGTTGACGCTCCGCGAGCAGGTGCAGGTCATGATTGCCGAGAGTTACGCTGACCGCCTGTTGCAAGCTGCTTAACAGGCGTAACACCTCTAGTGATTGCCCCCCCCGATTAACCAGGTCACCACAAAGCCAGAGCTTGTCGGCAGTCGGGTCAAAGCCAATTTTCTCCAACAGCCGTTGCAAGGCGTCGTGACATCCCTGTACATCACCAATCAGGTAGGTTGACATGCTCCGTCTTGCTTCCTTGGCTGCGGGTTCAATATGCGCTAGTGGAGGGTGTCTGGAGCGTGTAATGTGAACTCGGGGATTTCAGCACGAAAAGAGTGGCCATCACCTGTCACAAAACCATATGAACCCCGCATCGAACCCACCGGTGTGGGAATGAGCGCTCCGCTGGTATAGCTATATGAAGCACCGGGTGCCAGCTCGGGCGTTTCACCAATAACACCTTCGCCAATGACCTCTTCAATCACACCGTCGGCGTGGGTTATAACCCAGTGACGATTTCGCAAAGTAATGACGTGGTCGGAGTGGTTGGTTATATATATGGTGTAAGCGAAGGCAAACTTGTCTTCATGTGGACCGAGAAACTCTGGTTGGGCCACAACGTGAACCGGGATTGTCTGCTTGATTTCGGACATGTCGATATCACCTGGCATGTATTAGCGGACCCTGATGCACTACGCTAGTACCTGTTGTTTTCAGTCTTCATGATACGACAGTGACCGTCCAAGCGCGGCAAATTGCGACAGACTGAGTTGTTCCGCCCGTTGGCCCGGGTCGATGCCTGCGGCGGTTAACTGTTCTGTAGTAAATAGGGATTTAAGGCTGTTGCGCAGCGTCTTTCGACGTTGTGAGAATGCCGTTGTTACCACACGCTCCAGTGACCCTTTCGAACCCGCGTCGGTCAATGGTGTTTTTCGTGGTTGTAAACGGACAATACTGGAACACACCCGTGGTACCGGTGTGAAGCTTTCCGGCAGCACGTCAAACAACGGTGTAACGGAGCATCGAAACTGGGTCATTACGGAAAGACGTCCGTAAGTACGGCTACCCGGTCCCGCAGCCATGCGGTCCACCACTTCTTTTTGCAACATGAAATGCATATCAACAAGCTGCTCATGCCACTGCAATATATGAAAGATCAAGGGAGTGGAGATGTTATAGGGAAGGTTACCGATGAGTCGGAAAGGGCGATTGCCGGCGATCCTGGGCAGGCTGGTCTGCAGTGCATCACAGGGGTGGATGGTGATATTGGTGTTGCCTGAGAACAGGGTTTGAAGTCGCGACACCAGCTCGCGATCAATTTCCAGTACATGCAACTCGGCACCACTGGCCAGCAGTGGGCCCGTTAACGCGGCCTGCCCCGGGCCAATTTCAATCAGCAGGTCCCCAGCCTGTGGTGCGACGCAGGCAATGATGCGGTCAATGACTTGCTGGTCGTGCAGAAAATTCTGACCGAATCGTTTGCGGGGTTTGTGCTTCATTGTGGTTCTTATAGTTGTGGTTCAGTGGCTTGCACCACCTGGCGACACATGTCCTGTGCGGTCGTGGCAGCTGTATACAGGCTGGAGGCATCGGCGCGGCTCCGACCGGCAATATCTAATGCGGTGCCGTGGTCAACGGATGTGCGGATGAACGGTAAGCCCAATGTGATATTAACTGCACGCCCAAAGCCCGCATGTTTAATAACTGGCAGCCCCTGGTCGTGGTACATGGCTACAGTGGCATCGTATTTGGCCACGCGGATGGGTGTGAACGCAGTATCAGCGGGTATTGGCCCGGTGGCGTCAATACCGTCCTGATTGCAATCGAGAATTGCTTTTTCAATAACCTCCAGGTCTTCGCTTCCCAGGTGCCCGCCTTCCCCGGCGTGGGGATTTAGACCAAGTACCTGAATCGACGGGTGGTGAATACCGAAACGCTGCTGCAATTCACGGTTCACGATTAGTATGGTGTTATAAACATTGTCCCTAGTGACAGCCCCGGGTACGTCCCGTAGAGGCAAATGCGTTGTTACCAGCGCGACGCGGAATGTGCCGGTGGCCAACATCATGACCACTTTTTTTAACCCTGCCAGCTCTGCGAGCAATTCTGTGTGACCACTGAATGCGATTCCGGCATCGTTGATGATGCCCTTGTGCACCGGCCCGGTCACCAGCGCGTCGCCGTGACCGTCACGAACCAGTTTGACAGCCGTTTTAATCGTGTCTATGACATATCTGGCATTGGTTGTGTCGGGTTGGCCGGGTACGGGTGCCGTATCCACCCAGGACTCCAGGCAACTGAGTTGCCCCGCGGATACGTCATCACCGGGTTGCCAGGGAATGACGGGGACGTCAAAACCGAGATCAGCGGCTGTGGACAAAAGCAGTTGCCGATCAGCCACTGCCAGCAGCCGTAATTCGGGATGCTCATGGGCCAAACGAATGGTGCATTCCGGACCGACACCGGCAGGTTCACCCGGTGTTATTGTGAGTACGGGGATATCTTTAACCCGCATAATGCATCAGCCAGGAGCTATGATTGTAATTTGATTTCTACGAAGGCCTCTGCGCGTATTTGCTGTAAAAAACGCTCTATTTCCAAGTCCATTTTTCGCTGCTGGATATTGTTACGTGCTGCGTTACGAAGCGCGTCTACAGTTACATCTTTTTCCCGAGTAGCGAGCCGCTCGACGATGTGCCAACCACTCTCGGTCTGGAAGGGCTCACAAATATCGCCATCCTTCAATGCCGTCAACGTTTGTTCCATACGCTCGCCGTAAATTTGGGGGAGGAACCAACCCATGTCGCCGCCGATGTTTGAACTGGATACGTCATCGGAATACTTCTTGGCCAGCACCTCGAAGTCTTCCCCGTCTTTCAATCTTTGGTGAATCCCGCGAATAACTTCCATGGCCTGACGTGGGTTGATCAGGTCATTGGTCTCGACCATGATGTGCCTGGCGTGAAACTCTTTTGCCATGACCTGGCTGCGATCACGGTAGTCATTGACTTTGACGATGTGGAAGCCTGCGGGACTGCGAATTGGGGCGGTGAACTGACCAGCCCTCAGGTCCCTGATGGATTCTGAAAACACGACCGGAACCGAATTCAGGTCTCGCCAGCCAACCAAACCGCCCTCCAGTGCTTCCTGGCTGCCGGA
This sequence comes from Gammaproteobacteria bacterium, assembly GCA_021772915.1. Lineage (GTDB taxonomy): Bacteria > Pseudomonadota > Gammaproteobacteria > Xanthomonadales > SZUA-36 > SZUA-36. The sequence goes on from JAJFLB010000060.1 coordinate 12,047, forward strand.
ATAACTAATCGCGGCCGCGGCGAAATCCAGACCTTCCTGTAATTGTTGGTAAACACCGGTTGCCTTGCTTTCCTGAGCGGCAATCTGTTTTGGTGTGGCACCTTCAGGGAGTTGTATGAGGATGTGAGAAATATTGTATTCACCACCGCTAAAACGATCAGAGGCGAGCAAGATGTCAATTTCGGTGTCGGTAATCGGGTCCATACTATTGACTACCCGTTGACGTAATCGCTCGGTCATCATTTCTTCACCGATATTCTGGCGAAACTCGCTGAAGTCTTCACCGTCAGACTCGATAACGGTGCGCAACTGAATCAGGGTTAGATTGTTTTGCTGCGCCAATCTGACCAAAGACTGATCAATGTCAGTGTCACTGATCCGAATACCGGTCTGGGCTGCCCGCTGCAACTGTAACCGCCTTAGAATCAGCCGTTCCAATACCTGGCTGTCCAGCAAATGCTTGGGTGGCAAGTCGCCACCTTGCTGACGAATTCTGTCCACGATACCTTTCGTGGCCAGATCCAACTCACTACGCAGAACCACATCATCGTCGACCAGAGCAACGATAGAATCAATGGGCACAACATCCTGAGCCTGCGCCGTGGATATCGCCAGCCCGGTACTGAAAGCGATGCAAATGCACCAGGCTGCGTGTCGGTTACAAGACTTCATAGGGTGTTATCTCCAGGGTTCTGATATCCAGTTTGGTTCGGTTTTTGATCATGGTAGGTAAATTTAGTTTCACGCTATTGTACTGTCAATCGGCAAGATCGTAAAAAAACGGTGTGGACCTCCGGCCAATGCTTGCCAGGCCTTTTAACACCAATTGAATAAAGATTACATTCCTTTGATCGCCGAGGCGGTTTCTGAGAAAACGCCTACTCATTACCCGTAACGCCCAACAGCAACTGTCGTATTCAAATCCCAGTTCGGCAGCCAGCAGATCAGATTCTTCCAGAGAATACGTAACACGCGACGAAAACTGCCATTGCTCGTTGATGGGCTGGAAATATCGCAGGTCGATCTGATCCAGACTGTTTCGTCTGAATCGATATTCGGCCCCCAGGCGGTGACCACTGGCCGCGCTGTATTCTACGCCCACTATGCCGACGTCTATCTGGTCGGTTTGCCAATTCCACTGTGCGCTGATGCGACCGCTCAAGCGTCTCGATGGGCGGTAGATGAACTCTGCAATAAACGGTGATGCGCTGTCATCCAGCGAGGGGCCCAGATCGGGCATTACACGTTGATTCTTGAAGAAGACGATCTGACCCAGGCTCAGGCTCCACAATTCATGGCCGGATCTTTGGCTGATTGAGCGGGTGGTCAAGGCCATCGTCAGCTGATTTGCATCCGACTGCAGGTCGGCGCCCGTAAAGCGATTTGTGTGGAACAACTGGCTGAAGCCAAACGTGAATGGTGCCGAATCAAAGTTGGGGAGATCGGAGTGACTTTTGTAAGGTACGTACAGGTAAAATAAGCGGGGCTCCAATGTTTGCAACCGTCCCTTCTTGCTCTCGCGTTGCAAAAACATACCGGTATCAATACTCAAGATCTCGGTACCCCGATCAGGTGATGTATCACCCTGCAATCCATTTAAGTCAAGTGCATAACTCGTGTAACGGTAACCCACACGCGGGCGTATATAGCCCCACGGGGTAATGAAATCCCATTCAAGGCGTGGAAATAAATCAAGACGGCCACCCGTGGGGCCGATATCCACATCACGGTCAAAGTAGACCAGCTCGGCATCCAGACGAAGTTGTAAGCCTCTATGACCCAGTGGCCGATCAAGGTCAAAGACAATGCGTGGCAGCCTCGAGTAGGGTTCCCGAATAGAACTGATCGATTCATCAACTACCTGAAAATCATCCGCGGTGACTGCCAGTTTCCAGTACCGTCCATTGCCGACAACTCCGGCTGTGCTCTTCAGATACTGCAGTGACGTTGTTATCAGGCTGTTGCCAAAATCCTGGAAGTACTCGGTATCGCTGATTCTGTTTGCCAGTATCCGGCTACGCCATCGCTTACCGATTCGCCCCTGGTGACTGAATTTGTAGTGGTAACGGTTCTCTCCGGTCAGTTTGTCATCTGGCAGGTAATCAAAACTAAATGTGCCGCGGTTACGCCGAGTGAGGAACCGGTATTCACCGGTCAGCATTGCACCACGTGAGGTAAAGTAGCGCGGTGTAAACGTGGCATCCTGGTTGGCTGCGATATTCCAATAATAGGGAATGCTGAATTCCACCCCGTTATCGTTAGCGCTGCTAATCAAGGGATAGAGAAATCCGCTTTTACGCCGGTCATCGATAGGAAACGTGATATACGGTAAATACAGAACGGGGACCTTAAAGAATTTGAGCTTGGCGCCCCAGGCAACCCCGACTCCTTTTTCAAAGTCCAGTTCGAGCTCCCTTGCACTCAGCACCCACTGCGGCGTCTCCCCGGCACAGGTTGTAAAGCGCATCTGACGCAATACTGAATGATTCCCGGAATCCATTGTGACTTCCTCGGCGCTACCCCGGGCACTGGAGCCTGTCAGTCCATATTCGGCTTTTACAAAGTGCCCGCTTTCAGTCAGGAAATTGTACTCAGCATTTGAACCACTAAGGTGCATCATGGAATCTTCGTAATACATGCTTCCCGGTACACTCACGGTATCTATGTCAGGGTCGTAGAGCAGCAGGTCAGTCGACAGAAACTGGTCTGAGCGACGCAGTTCAACATCGCCACGGGCCTCAGCTATCTCTCCTCGTTGAGCATTGAATGATCTGGTTTTCACCAGGATGGGGGAAGATGCCCGGGCAGGTTTTTTCTTCAGTTTTGTTGCGAAATTGGGTTCGGGGCAGGCAGTCGCCACAGTTTCCGCAGTTGCTGCGAAAAGGTTGGTCTGGAAAATAGACATGGTGGCAAGGGCCAATATCAGGACCCGTGCTCTGGAAATTTTCTGGATCACTAATCGGCGCCGTATTTGAACATGGTTAACTTGTCACAAATTGCTAGTTGACGCAATGCTTGCGCATTCCTGTGCTAACCAAGACCCACGCTGGTTCTTTCTGAGTTTGGATTTTTCTGCCGCCAATCGATGAAACTCGTGTACATTGCCATTGGCCAAATCCAGCAAATTCTGAAAAGCACACCGACTGCCCGAGTAAGTGTTGAACAGTGACAGCATGGCATTGTTTACAGGGCCTTCAAGCCAGGCCGCAAAATAGTCACGTCCACTCCACTTTTCCGTTCGCAGTTGGTTATAGGATTGGGAAAACACGTTAAAAATGCCGGCCTTTCGGTGCCGTTTCTCGGTATCGGAAATTCCCGAGCTGTAGACAACGATTAACTCTGAACGCACGTTCTGAACTAGTTCAGCGAAGTCTTTACTGGCAGCTTGAAGACCCAGCCATTGGCTTAAATCGTCCTGGTGTTGGTTTGATTCCAGCCACAAGCGAACACCCAGCTCTTCCACAAAGCTGGCGTAGCTCTCACTGAATAAGCCATCACCTTTCTTGAACAGACGCTGGTGGGCCAGCTCGTGAAACAAGTACGCAGCCAGTCCGGTGTCAGAGTAGGAAAACATCGTGCTAATCAGTGGATCCCGAAACCACCCCAGGGTTGAGTATGCAGACGCTGGTGAAACGATTACATCCATTTCCTTTGCGCGTAAACTGTGTGCGTATTGATCTGCTTTTTGTCGCTTGAAATAACCGCGATAGGGTAGACAGCCAACCACCAGGAAACACGATTTTTTTGCCTGTAAGGAAAACTCCCCGGTTGCTATCACATTGAACACAATGGCATTGCTGTTGATTTCGACATAACTTGAGTAACTACCATTGGCGGGCAGGTCCAAGACCTCCCCGGCGAACACCAGGATTTGATTGGCGGTTTTCAGACGGGACGAGAGTTCTGCGCCGGTAACTGGGCTATCCAGCAAGTCCTGTACATCTTGACGGGCATGCAGCAGCTTCCATTGACCGGAAAAGGCCTGCAGGTAGTATCCGGGGCCAGAACAGGCGGTCAAAAACAGCAACAGGATGAGGCCGATGGCCGGTCTACGGAATAGCTCTTCAATTCGTGCAAGAGCAGGGCGGTCAGCCAACGATGTTGCTGGTGTAACTGCGGGCCGGATACTTGCCGACCCGGTCGATGGTTCTGCTGTCATTCGGAGGTCTCGTTATCGGACTCGAAACCCAGTGCCGCGGAATTGATGCAATAACGTTGACCGGTAGGTGGTGGACCGTCGTTGAAAATATGCCCAAGGTGTGCGTCGCACTGTGGACACAGCAATTCTATGCGGTTCATGCCATGGCTTAAATCAGGGCGTTGGGTAATCTCTGCCGTATCAAGTTCACCGTTGAAACTTGGCCAGCCACAACCTGAATGGAACTTGCTGGTGGAACCGAACAAGGGGTGATTGCAGCAGATGCAATGGTATTGTCCGTCGTCAACGTGATCACAATATCGTCCACTAAAGGGCGCTTCGGTACCTGCCTCACGGGTTACACGGTATTGTTCCGGGTCCAGTTGCGACTGCCACTGTTGTGGGTTTTTAACTATTTTTTTCATCATTAATCAATCACTAACTTGATATGGACCACAACAATCACCGCAAGTGCAACTGTAAGCAAATACCTGACCTCATTTAGGGGTCGTACGGGGCATTGTAATGTATCCTCTGTTGACCGATAGCCGGGGCGAACTCGAAATCAACAAGAGATCAATACAACATGCGCGCAACAGAACCAATTAATCCTGTCATTTCAGTAAGCAACATTTCGGCAGCTTCATGATCAAAGTATTTGAAGATTTTGACATTGCCCTGGTTGGGCATTATCAATCCGTGCTGGAAGGCAGTGGCATCGAAACGTTCATGAAAAACCAGTTTGGCACTGGTGGTCTCGGCGAATTACCTTTTGTGGAGGTTGTGCCGCAACTGTGGGTGTTGAATGAAGCAGAAGCCCCGCGGGCAATAGCCATGATCAAGGAACTGAGAGCGGATTAGTTTGCCCAAAGCGCTGTTGTCCTCACAATCTACCCGGGGTGCTGAGTCGGGCGTTTACTTCCAGGACACGCGATGAACCCTTGGCCCAGGCCAGCCTCTCGACCGGTTCCCGCTCTCACCTTCTCCCTGGGGGCTCGGTCGTTTCATGGCCCAGGCCAGTTTCTCGACCGACTCCCGGCGGCCCAGGCCGGCTTCTCGACCGGTCCCCGGTCTCACCTTCTCTCACCTTCTCTCACCTTCTCTCACCTTCTCCCTGAAACTCACGGCCTGGAAGCAAACACCCAACCCAGCTTTGGAGTTAGTGCTGCACTTCAACTTACTTCAGAGTGCCGCAAAGTCCGCCAAACGATGAGGGAGCTGGGAGCTTGCACCACCTCTTTTCAGGACACACCGTGAACCCGTCCCTGGGGGCTTGGATGAAACATCCATGTTTCATACAGTCCTGAAAAGAGGTGGTGCAAGCTCGTAGCGGCTTAAAACCGCCTTAAGATTTCAACTCTCATGCGAAACCAGATGTACGATAGGTTAAGGTGATGGGGCCAGCAACAAATGGGAAAGTGTTAACGATCATCACCCCGCAATTCCCTGACAGCACTTTCAAGTCGCTCAGCAGTCAATTCCGCAGGTGGAATCGGTTGACCAATTCTTAGTTCGATATGCGCGCGGAATTTATAGGGTCTGCGTTTGATTACGGGATCACGTCGGCTGAACAAGGAACCCCACAAATTGCACAATGCCATCGGCACAACGGTGACGGGTTGTTGGCCTATGATTTTTTCAATACCCTTTTTAAATGACGCAATTTCACCATCGGTGGTAATACCACCTTCCGGGAATATACCCAGCAGATTTCGATTTTGAAGACTCCGGGTGATACGCAAGTAAGCCTGATCCAGAACTTTCGGGTCTTCGTGGCGTGCTGCGATGGGTATGGCTTTGCCGGTCTTGAATATGAATTTCAACAGGGGTATCTGGAAAATCTTGTAGTACATGACAAAACGCACCGGCCGTCTGCTGACACCACCGATGATCAGTGGGTCGACAAAGCTGACGTGGTTGGAGGCGATGATGGCTGCCCCCCTTTTGGGTATGTTTTCAATCCCTTTGACTTCGACCTTGTAGATGGTGTGGATTAACATCCAGACCAGGAAACGCATCAGGAATTCGGGCACGATCGTAAATATGTAAATTGCCACGATCAGATTTAACACGGCCGTTATCAGGAATAATTCAGGAATAGTGAGACCGGCGTTGCCGAGCAGCAGCATTGCAAAAGCTGCTGAAACCACCATGAATAAAGCATTGAGGATATTGTTACCGGCGATAACCCGGGAGCGGTGGGCCGGATCTGTCTGCTGCTGGACCAGGGCGTACATGGGGACAATGAAAAACCCGCTAAAAATGCCGATCATGACCAGGTCCAGTACGATTCTCCAGTTTGCGCCCACGGTGAAGAAGTTGCCCAGCGTCGTATAGATTGCCGCCTCGACGGGACTGGCAAAAAACATGTCGATACCAAACACGGTCAGCCCCATTGCGCCTAATGGCACCAGTCCGATTTCCACCTGGCCACCGGATAAGCGCTCACAAAGCAATGAGCCGGTACTGATGCCGATGATGAACATGGCCAGCAAGGTAGACATCAGTTGTGCATCGCCACCCAAAACGTTTTCTGAGAAGCTGGGAATCTGTACCAGAAATGTCGCGCCGAAAAACCAGAACCATGAGATCCCCAGCACGCCATTCAGCACAATGCGGTTCTCCCTGATGAAACGAATGTTCCGTGCCGTTTCAAGCAGAAAATTCCAGTTGATTTTCAGTTCCGGGGCAACCGCCGGCAGGGGAGGGATGCCACGGCTGGCAAGGTAGCCGGCAATGGCGGTCAACAGGGCCGCGCCACTCACCCAAACGGGCCAGGCGCTTTCAATATCCACCAATAGGGGGCCGGCGATGGTGCCGGCGAGGATGGCAACAAAGGTACCCATTTCAACCAGCGCATTTCCACCGACCAGCTCACGTCGTTTAAGCACCTGGGGAATCATGCCGTACTTGATCGGGCCAAACATGGTGGACTGGAAACCCAGCAAGAATAAAACACCGAGTAATAAGGGTAAGTAGTTCAGCCAGAACCCCAGGGTCGCCAGCACCATGATGAACACCTCAAACAACTTGATACGACGGATCTGGCCGGATTTTTCATATTTGTCCGCGAACTGCCCGAACAGGGCAGAAAACAGAAAAAATGGCAGGATAAAGACCAGTGCGCTGAGATTAACGACCTGGTTGGTATTCAATCCAGCCAATTGGCTGCTGTGAAACACCAGCATCGCTGCCAGTGCGTTTTTGTAGATATTGTCGTTGAAAGCACCCAGGGCCTGGGTGACAAAAAACGGCATGAAACGCCGTTGTCTGAAGAGGCTAAATTGGGAGGGGTCCGACATGCAGTCTTGCTTACCCGTCCCCCGGGAGCCAATCGACCTGTCCGTAGTAAGTCACGTTATGTCCATGCGCCTGTGCCTGCGAATTCATTACATTGAAAGCGTGCTGGTCTTAAAACGAAGTCAGCACACCCGCGATAGTGGCTGTCATCATTGTGGCCAGTGTGCCGCCGAGGACCGCACGCACACCGAGACGGGCGATGTCAGATCGGCGATTGGGCGCCAGGCCGCCAATACCACCCAACTGGATCGCAATTGAAGAAAAATTTGCAAAACCACACAGGGCGTAGGTAGAGATCAACACCGAGTGCTCCGACAGCGTCTGCTTGATTTCCACCAGGTGCGCATAAGCAACAAACTCATTAATGACGACTTTCTCGCCAATCAAGCCGCCGACGGCGACCGCGTCGTGCCAGGGTATACCGATGACCCATGCCAAAGGCGAAAGAATATAGCCCAATATTATCGACAGATTCAGGGGTTGACCGATGACCGTTTCAATTCCCGTTACCTGTCCGAGCCACTCCAGCGGAAAGTTAATCATGGTGATCAGGGCGAAAAATGCCAGTAACATACCCCCGACATTCAGAGCCAGTTTCACGCCATCTGCTGCGCCGTTGGCGGCGGCCTCGATGACATTGGAAGATGTTTTTTCAACTTCCAGTCTGACCGATCCCCTGGTCAGGGATTCTTCGGTTTCCGGTTTCAGTAGTTTAGCTATCACGATGGTTGCCGGCGCCGCCATCACACTGGCCGCCAGCAGATGCCTGGCGTAAAATAGCCTCTGAGCCTCATCCGCACCACCCAGCATGGCGATATAGGCCGCCAGTACTGCACCGGCTATGGTGGCCATTCCTCCGACCATCATTGCGAAGAGTTCAGACTCCGTCATTTTCGCGATATAAGGCCGCACCACGAGAGGTGCTTCGGTTTGCCCGACAAATACATTGGCAGCGATGGACAGGGATTCGGAACCACTGACCCTTAAAATCTTCAGCATGATCCAGGCCATGCCCTGGACAATTTTTTGCATCAGGCCGATGTGATAGAGCACGCTCATCAGGGCGGCAAAGAAAATAATTGTGGGCAAAACCTGGAAAGCAAAGATAAAACCAAATTCAGTGGACTTTGCCAGGTCACCGAAAATGAACTGTGCTCCGATCATGGCAAAATCAATGACTTTGACAAATACCTGGCTTAACGCACTGAAAAATTCACGTCCACCCGGTACCAGGATGACAATAACAGCAAAAAGTATCTGCAGACCGACACCGGAAGAAATCTGTTTCCAGTCAACTGCTTGCCGGTTGCTGGAAAATGCAATCGCAACCGAAATCAAAACCGCCAGTCCGAATAATCCAAAAGCAATGCTGCCTATCATTCAATACTCCTCGAAGGGGGGTGTTTCTACCAGGAACGCGATTTTAGAGACGCAATGTATCGGCTTTGTGGGCAACTGGCAAATTGACGTTTGGGATACACACCTGCTGGTGCCGGGTTTTCGGGATCCCTCGCAGTGTGCTCACAATCAGGTTGGCTAGATATTTATTCCAGCCCAATTTCTGGCAGACCACTGCTGAACACAGGCCACAGCCTGTCCGACACGGTACAGGCCGTTCACAATCCACACGGCCAATAGCCCCAGGCCCAGCACCGGTCCGACGACATAGGCGACTGGCAGGAAAAACACCCATTGAGCGATAACGCTGATCCACATGCTGCGCCGGGTGTCGCCGGCGCCGATCATTGCGTTCATTAACACCATACCCATGGTGTCAAAGCCGATGGACAGTGCCCACAGTATCATTGGTAAATACGCCAGTTGGCGGGTTTCCGGGTTGGTCAAAAATACGCCAAGTAACGGATCGGCAAACGGAATCAATACCAGGCTGAGCACAATGCCGTAGACCAGACTGATGACACCAGCATTCCAACCCCACATGGCCGCGTCCTCGGTGTCGTTTCTGCCCAGGGCATTACCCACCAGTGTCGTGGCTGCCAGGGAGACACCAAAAGCCGGCAAAATTGCAGTGATGTGGAAGGTCATCAAAACGTTGACCGCAGCCACTTCAGCGGTTCCAATTTGGCTGATGATCCAGATCAGTGTCACCAGGCCAGCAGAGAAAAACAGCTGCTGGAGACTGGAGGGTAAAGACAGTTTGAATTGTTGCAAAAGGGTTGAAGGGGATGGGATCCGGTGCAAGAAACCCTTGTCACTTGCGTGGCGCAGGGCAAAAAAGAAATACACTATGGTGCCGATGTATAAGGATATCGTGGTTGCCAGCCCGGCACCCAGCACACCCAGTTCCGGCATACCAAGTTTGCCGAATATCAGTACCCAGTTCAGGAAAATATTAATCGTATGCATGATCAGCAAGGTCCGCAGGTACACGCCGGTCATGTGGATGGCGCTCCAGTAGCCGCGGAAGGAAAAATTCATGCCAACGGCGACCATACTGAGAATCCGGACCTGCAGGTAGGGGACACCTTGCTCAACGACAGCGGGATCATCACTGAGAAAAGTGAATGCAGAGGGAATGGCAAGAAATAAAATGGCGCACAATGGTACACCGATCAGAAGGGACAGAATCAGACCACCATTTAGCGGAATAGCGGTCTCGTCATGACGTTCCTCGCCAAGCCTTCTGGCTGCGAGAGCCTGTACGCCGGCCGATAATCCGATGATGAATGAAATCGCCAGGTAGTTTGTGAAACTACCAATACCGGTGGCAGCCAGTGCTGCATCTCCCAGGTGGCCTACCATCCCGATATCGACCAGGTTCAGAATATTTTGCGACATCATCCCGCCCATGATCGGCAGGGCAATCGCCCAGATCGCCTTGCGTCGATCCCGGTTGGGGAACAGGTGCTTCACGCAGCAAACATCAGGGTTTCACGTGTTGCAGCAAAATGGATGTCTGGCCAACGTTCTTCGGTCAGTTGCAGGTTAATACGTGACGGTGCCAGGTAAACCAGTTGACCCGCTGCATCGTGTGCCAGGTTGTTGGTCAATTGATGGGTAAAATCTTTCAACATCTTTTCATCTTCGCACTTTACCCAGCGGGCGGTCTGCACATTGACGTTTTCAAAAATGGAGTCTACTTTGTATTCGTGCTTCAAGCGGTAGGCTACCACGTCAAACTGCAGTATACCTACGGCACCCAGAACTAACTCATTGCTGTTCAGGGGGCAGAAAAACTGGGTTGCGCCCTCTTCCGACAATTGCAACAAACCCTTCTGCAGGGCTTTGAGTTTAAGCGGATCCCGCAATTGGGCACGCCGGAAGAGTTCGGGTGCAAAATTGGGCACCCCGGTGAACTTTAACTTTTCACCCTCGGTAAAACTGTCCCCGATGGCAATGGTGCCGTGGTTATGTATGCCAATGATGTCGCCTGGCCAGGCCTCGTCCACGTGGTCCCGGTCCTGGGCCATGAAGGTCAATGCGTTGGGTATCTTGATTTCCTTGTCGAGACGCACATGGCGTACTTTCATGCCCTGGTAAAAACGCCCGGAACAAATACGCATAAAGGCAATCCGGTCCCGGTGGGCCGGGTCCATATTGGCCTGAATCTTGAAAATGAAACCGCTCAGGGTCGGCTCATCACTGTCTACGTCACGTCCAATCGTTGCCCGGGAACCCGGTGCAGGTGCGTGTTCCAAAAACGAGTCAAGTAACGGCGTGACGCCAAAATTATTGATCGCCGAGCCAAAAAATACCGGTGTTTGCTCACCCTCCAGGTATGCTTTGGGGTCAAATTTGTGACTGGCGCCTTTGACCAGTTCAATCTCATCACGTAACTCCTGGGCATCGTATGTACCCAGGCGCTCATTCAGTAGGTGATTGTCAATACCCGGGATGACCTCAGCCTGCTGGGTGACGTAATTTTTACCTGATTCATAAAGGAACACCGCGTCATCCATGAGGTGGTATACCCCTTTAAGACGTCTGCCCATACCGATGGGCCAGGTAATCGGTGCGCACTGAATCGCCAGTACTGATTCCACCTCATCCAACAGCTCAATCGGGTCCCTGCCTTCGCGATCAAGTTTGTTGATAAACGTAAATATCGGTGTTTGCCGCAGACGGCAGACCTCCATCAGCTTGATGGTGCGCTGCTCCACGCCCTTGGCACAGTCAATCACCATCAGAGCGGAGTCCACTGCGGTCAGCGTGCGGTAGGTGTCCTCAGAAAAATCGGCGTGACCGGGTGTATCCAACAGATTGACGATGCAGTCCCTATAAGCAAACTGCATCACCGAGCTCGTGACCGAAATGCCCCTTTCCTTTTCAAGCTTCATCCAGTCCGAAGTGGCGTGCCGGGCGGCTTTTTTGGCCTTGACCGTACCTGCCATCTTGATGGCTCCGCCAAACAACAACAATTTCTCGGTCAGCGTTGTTTTACCTGCGTCCGGGTGAGAAATAATAGCGAATGTACGCCTGCGGGCGATTTGTTGTTGTAGTTCTGACATGCGGGAAATTCAGACCGATAACAAAGGCGCAAATTTTAACAGACATGAGACCACAGGACCGACGAGTTTTCTTATCGGACTGTGTATGACGGTGGTACTTTTTTTGGCGTTAAGCGGTGAGTGCAGCCTACGAGACGGTTTCTTTACTTTCCCTGTACCAAACTGAAACAATCAATTTGGCAGTTGCGAAGCTGCCACCGGACGCAGACTGCTTGATCTCGACCACTTCTATTTTCGGGCTATTCCGTAACCACCTATTGATCTCATCTTCTATCACATCAAAATATGATTCCTTCCCTGAAAAAGAAGTTTTTAGTGGGTTCACAGACCCAAAGAATTTGACTCTCAAGCTCATTGTTGAAGTTTCCTGTTAACTCGCTCGGCATCAACTCGTGTAGTGGGAATAGGAGCGGTTTAAGTACACCCCCGTCAATCCCGCTGACTTCTGCAGGCAATACATATCAACGGCAACCATGGCCACACCGACGGCGGAAACTGCACCGGCAATGGTAGCTGCCAGTATGCCAAGAGTCGCATAAGTGCCGCCAATCGCTGCCGCCAGTGCACCGTTTGCTGCGGCCAGAACTATTAACGCTCCCGCACAACCCCATGCCCCCTCAATTTGTGGGTTCTCTCCCTTGTAATTGTGGGTACCCAAAAACGGGGGTGGGAACATGTCACTTTCAGCCAGGGATTCTGCCATTGACAGGCTAAATCCCGACATGTCCGAGTCGCGAATAACATCATTGAGCAGTAATGCGAAATGCCCGTCAACAGAGCCCCTTATCGCATTCTCAGAGAGATTCGTCCGGGAGAAATCACTGGCAGTCATGATGCTAAGCGTGTCGTTTTCCAGCAGGATTTGGCCGGACGGTAAATTGAAGCTTAACGAATACACTGGACCAGTTGAGTGCTCACCCGGATCTTCGGTATATGTGCGATCAAGGAATGTGGACCGGTTTTCACCTTTCACCCGGTGTTTGTTTTTGACCAACAGTGTTGCCGAATGCAGTTCTTCAGTGGCATTTGATTTGAAGTTGAATTGTGTCCTGGTCGATTCACTGGTGCGAATTTCAGTCACACTCATCTCACCAAACCTGTCTGTCCTGGACAAAATCACCCCGGCGTTTGAGTCATCGGGAAAACTTGACTCGTCCAGATCCCTGAATCGCGATGGCAATCCTCTTTCAAAGTCGACCCCAAAGTCCCCTGTAGCTGAAGCAATCCTGTCCATTCCACGCTGCGAAACCCTGGTCTCGGAAGACTGCGCAACACTGAGAAGTAGCGTCAAGGTTGTTGCAATTACTAACTTCAGTTTTCTCAACTTCATATTCTTGGCACTCATAGAACGGTTCCCCCTAATTTCAGATGTTTTGTTTGGGCGACAGTGATGTTGTTTCTGCACGCCTTTGATTGGGGAGTTTAGGCCGGAGCGGTCCTGGTCAATAGAGCAGATTGGCTGAGCATGTGTAGGTGAATTGATGAATATTGTGTGATGGGACAACGGCATCCAGGCCACCACCATCAATAACGGCCTGACACGCTAAAGACATGTCTTTGGGTACCTTTCAACTTGAAGTCAATGCACGCCTTGCCAGCAGTGTGTTGTATGCTGACGTTGTCGCCTGCGTAATAATCTGACTTAACGAGCTCCCAGGACAAAATCATGAGCAAATTGATTCTGTATTCCCAACCGGACTGTCATCTGTGTGAGGAAGCAGTGACCCTGTTGCGTGCAGCCGGTCTTGGTGACGGTTACCTGGAAGTGGATATAGAAACCGACCTCGAATTGCTCAAGCGCTATGGCATTCTCGTACCCGTACTGTTGCGTGAGGACAATCAACGGGAATTACTATGGCCATTTGATCAGCCGCAGTTGGTTGAATTTCTGGAGACGGACCAATGAGACGGCCAATACTCGGACTTGCACTTTTTCTGACCTGTGTGGTGACGTGGGCGGGGGTGATTGAAACCGAGCCGCTCCCCGGCTTGAATAGATCTGTCAGTAATAATGCCGTCGCGTTGGTAAATACCCCGGAAGGGGTCTACCTCTATAGCTTTCTGGGTCTGGGCAGTGGTAAGACCTGGCAGGATATTTCCGCCGGCGCTTCGGTGCTGAGTCCAGGTGCAAAAACCTGGAAAGATTTAGCAGCCGTGCCTGGTCCCGGACGACTGGCGGCTTCTGCTGTTAGCGTTGGAGGGGCGGCATGGTTATTTGGGGGTTACACCGTGGCAGCTGACGGTAGTGAAGAATCCATTCCCGGGGTGTACCGGATTCGTCCGGGGGAATCCGGTCTGCAATGGATCACGGATATGCCGGTACCGGTGGAGGACTCGGTCATACTGACCTACCTGGACCGCTACATCTATCTCATCAGCGGCTGGCACGACCTGGGCAATGTAAACCTCGTGCAGGTGCTGGATACCAGAACACTTAAGTGGACACAGGCAACCCCTTGGCCAGGTGTTCCGGTTTTTGGACATTCCGGAGGTATCAGCGGTGGGCAGATGCTGGTTTGTGATGGTGTGAAGATTCAGTATTTTTCTACTGATAAACCAAGGAAGTTTTTACCCTCTGACGGGTGTTGGCTTGGCAATATAGATGGCGATAATCACCGCCGCATCAACTGGCAATCTGTGTCCAGGCATCCGGGTGCTGCTCGTTACCGTATGGCGGCTACCGGTGTTGTGGTCAATGGCAGTGGAGACAAATACGTTGTTTTCGCCGGTGGATCGGACAACCCATACAACTTCAATGGCATCGGCTACGACGGTGTACCGGCAAAAACAGAAAAATCAGTATTCAGTTTCAATTTTAAAAGCAGCAAATGGCAGCGCCACGGTGCGTTACCCCAGGGCAGCATGGACCATCGTGGTTTACCCCATGCTGATGGCTGGTTTTACCTCATTGGTGGTATGCGCGGGCAGCAAACCCCGGTGACTGACGTAATTCGTTTTAAGCTGGAGGGTCTGGGTGAGCGCTGAAGTCTGGCGCTTACATTGGCACCCAGGTCAGAATTGCCGCGGTAAAAACATACCAAACCAGAAACGGGATAATCATGTAACCCATGACATCACGGGCCTGGAGCTTCACCCCGGCACCCATCACCGGCAGAATGATCAGCAGATAGAAAGGCTGTAGCAGGTTGGTCGAGGTTTCACCATAAGCCACCGCAAGGCCTATCTTGGCGATCAATTGTTGCAACTCCACCGGCGTTAAAGTTGCGCCAATGGTCTTGGCGGCTTCGATCAGTGAAGGACCAACCACGGCCCATTCTCCGCCTGCTGAAGGGATAAAAAAATTAACCACCGCACCGGTAAACTGCGCAATTACGGGCAAGCTTATTGGCGTGGCAAAGGCGCTCATCCACTCAGCTATGACCAAACCAAGACCGGTGTACATCATCAGACCCATGATGCCGGCATAAAATGGGTACTGAAAGATAATGCCGGACACGTTGGAGCAGGAGCGCTTCATGGCCACGACGTAATTCATCGGTGTGCGGTGGACCAGTAGACCCAGCATCAAGAAGATGAAAATCATGATCTCGAGGTTGAGATCAAAACCCTTGCCGGCGAAATGAGAAAATATATAGACGATGCCGGCCAACACGATCACCAACTGGGGTACACGGCCATGATTCAGATTGTCAGAAAGCGTCCTGAAAGGATGCCGTAACTGCTCGGCTTCCTGTGCGACCGATGGTGTGTCGGCATCGGTTTTTTGCTCCAACATCTTGTCCAGAGCGATGGCTTTGGTTTGCCGGGGTCGCATCATTACCATCGTGGCTGGAATAATAATTATGCCGAAAACGAAGTAAACAAGGTTCACTGTGCTACCCAGGGTTGCCTCAATGGGGACTTTGGTATCGAGCAATCCCGATTCCAGCATGAAATTGCCATCGGTATTGAGCAGCAGGGGTATGGAACTGGACAGGCCACACACCCAGGTCCACGAGGACAGATACACACAGGCCGTGAGGTAGGCATAATCGATTCTATCTATACGGCTTGCAAACTCGCGTGCGAAAACCGCGGTTATGATCATCCAACCCCAACTGATCAGGGTCAGTAATCCACCGAAGATCATGACCACCACGTAAACCTGGAACGGGCTACTTATCCGCCGTGCCGTTTTGTCGATCAGTCGCGATACCGGTTTTGACAGGGCTATTGCATAACCGGTGGCCAATATCAGGACCATCTGCATGCCAAATTCCAGCAGCATCCAAAAGCCGGTGTACCATGCCTCGAGTACTTCGAAGGCACTTGATTCTGTCAAACCCCATGCACTCACCCCCGCTACCAGTGTGAGCAGGATTGCAAACACGAATGAATCGGGAATGATTTGCCTAAGTCTTTCCGCCAGGAATTTACCGGTGTCCCGAAACATCTTTACCCTCTACTTGTTTTCTATACACTGACTATAACTCTTTTCTACAGAAGTGCTGACGTACGTAACCGGAAGCTTATAGTTGCGGTTCCCGGGTGCCGATCTGGTTGGTCCGGCAGGTGTGAGCAGGCCCGACCAATCCCAGCATCGGGAATCAATGGCCAGAAATCGGTGAAGGGGATAAAATAATTCCCGACGAGTAAACTCGTCGGGAACAAGGGGCTTGCTCGATCTATTGGGTTGAGCCGTTCCTGTTTAGAAAGCCGTTGTACTTCTGGTGTGCCTTTTCTGTGAATTCCTGAAACCAAAGACCCAATCCCTGGAATACGCTCTTGCTGCGCTCGGTGGTTTCATTCATGAACAGGCCGAGGAGAATGTAAGCCACCAGTGCCGTAAAGGTGTAAAACACACCCAATACGATGGCTACCAGTCGAATTAGCCAGACTTCCTGCTCAAAACGTGCTGCCAGTGTCTTACACACACCCAAAACGATTGGCTGTCCGGCTTCGCCGTTCAGATTTTTCTTGATGCTTTCAAAAAAAGTCTCGTCTTGCATGATTTTCTCCCGCTTGGTTACCTGTGTATGGAGTGTGGGTACAAGTATAATGATGCAGATTCCATGCCAAATGTGCCATAAGGCACTAGTCCGCATATTGCACCAGTTTCCTGGCCCTGGCTTGAAGTGATATTGGTCAAAAGTTGGACATTTTCGCCAGTATTCACAGCTTGGGTGTAGGACCGATGAATTCATTCATCGGGAATCAACATGCTAGACTTTTGTCCACATCTCTGAATCAGGGTATTGAAAATTGACCACCGCCATTGCCTACATTGACGCAACCCGTATGGTGCGCGCTTTGAGCGCCGGAATACGGCGACTTTTTCAGCGGCGGGATTACATCGATCGGATCAATGTTTTCCCGGTACCCGATGGCGATACCGGTACCAATATGGCGTTCAGCTTCAAAGTCATTCACGAGGCCATTCACAAAACAACCAGGCGGCACTCCCTTAAAGAGTTGATGGCGGTAGTTGCAGATGCCTCGCTGGATGGATCCCGGGGTAATTCCGGTGCCATCATGGCGCAGTATTTCCATGGTTTTAGCGCAGCACTTGAGGACAAGATCACCCTCAATGGCGCGGATCTGGCAGCCGCCAGCAGTGCCGGCGCGGAAGTTGCCTGGACCGCCATGGCTGAGCCCGTGGCCGGGACTTTGCCGACCGTGCTGGAAGATTTTTCGATTGGACTCAAACACAAGGTCCAGCAGGGTGTCGATGATATCCATGAGCTGCTTGAATATGGTCTGCAGTGCGCCCGGGAATCACTAGCCCGCACACCCGATTTGCTGCCGGTTTTAAAACAGGCCAACGTGGTTGATGCCGGAGGGCAGGGCTTTGTGGATTTGCTCGAAGGTATTTGGGCCTTCATCGTCAGCGGACACACCGATGAACTGCAGATTGGTGAAAATGAAAGCGTGTTGCCCAACAATGCAGCCATGGAAGGGGGCACCGGTGCGCATCGGTTTTGTACCGAGTGTGTGATCCAGGGTGATGCCCTGGATCGTGTCGCTATCATGCAACAACTGGGGCAACTGGATTGTAGCTCCCTGATGGTGGTCGGCGGTCAGGAACGGGTACGTGTGCACATCCACGTGAACAATCCGGGTGAAGCATACCTGGCATGTGAGCAATTCGGAGATCTCCACCAGCAAAAAGCGGATGACATGCAGCGTCAACACGGTTTGATGAATCAGGCCGGGCAGGTCGCCGTAGTTACGGATTCGGGGGCGGATATCCCGTTGGAAGAGCAAGAGCGACTGGCCATACACATGGTATCCGCACGTCTTAACTTCGGCGCGACAGAGTACATTGATCATGTCTCATTACAACCGGCCGATTTGTACCTGATGCTGCAGGAAAGTGAGGAAATGCCAAAGACCTCGCAACCACCGGTAGGGGACTTCACCCGCCAGTTTGACTTGTTGACCGGCCATGGTTACGAAGTAATTTCTGTGGGTTTGTCAGAGGCCGTCAGTGGCACAACCCAGGCAGCGAGATCAGCGGCGGAACATTTTACGGGACGGGTAAGGGTGTTTGACAGCATGAGCGCCAGTTCCGGTGAAGGGGTGTTGGCGGTGATTGCCGCTGAGGCAGCACAACAGGGTATGTCCCTGGATGAAATTGAAGAGCTGTTGATTCAATACCGTCCCATGACACGCACCTTTGCCATCCCGGATGACCTGACCTACATCGTGCGTGGCGGCCGTCTGCCGGCATGGGTCAAACGACTTGCGGATTTTCTGCACATCAGTCCGTTGCTGACTGAGAAAGAAGGTCGTTTTAAGCTGGCTGGCTTTACTTCGGGGACAGGCGCAAAGCCGGCGGCACTGGGCAAGACCGCCCTGAAGAAAATGAACCGGGAAACAAGCTACCGTATCTTGATTGCCCATGGCGCAAACCCCGCCGGTGCGGCTGAGTTACGAAGGTATATACTCAAACGGCAGTTGCGGGTACATTCCTGTCACATTACCGAGGCTGGCCCGGCCCTGGGGGTCCATTTGGGTCCCGGTGGCCTGGTCGTTGGATTTTTGCCCCAGCCAACACAACTGATAAGGCCCTAGTAAGAAGCGTATGACAGCACTCATGGTAAAAGTAGTACTCGCCTATTTGCTGGGCTCCGTATCCGGTAGCCTGCTGTTGGGCAAGCTCAAAAAGGTAGACATCCGCCAGCAGGGAAGTGGCAACGCCGGTGGCACCAATGCATTTCGCACGCAGGGTCTTTTGTTTGCGATAGGCGTGGTGGTGATCGATGTCGGTAAAGGCTTTGTAGCGGCACGATGGATTCCATTGCTTGATCTCGGTGCCGCACCCGCGTTGCCGGATCCGAACCTGATCATCATGTGGTGTGGTTTTGCGGCCGTAATCGGACATTGTTTTCCCCTCTGGCACGGGTTTCGTGGTGGCAAGGGTGCCGCGACCGCAGTGGGTGCACTCATAGTTATTGAGCCCTGGCTGTTACTGCCGCTGGCGGTGACCTGGGTGGTGACATTGGCGATGACCGGTTACGTGGGTCTGGCCACGGTAAGTGCCGGTGCCAGCATGGTGCCTGTGGCCTGGTGGATGGACAAGGTGGCACTACTGGTGTTTAGTGTTGTATTGGCATTGTTTCTGCTTTTCACCCACCGCACCAACCTGCGTAAATTGCGTGACGGGACGGAGAACCGCTTTGAGCGTGCCCGGGTTTTTTCCAATAGAAAATAGGCAGGATTAGCCACATGCAAACCGACGTTGCACAACGATTGGTCCGTTACCTGTCTGCGGGCGAAACCATATCCGGGGCCACCATAGCCGGGCAATTAGGCTGCAGCCGCACGGCGGTATGGAAGCAGGTGCAATCCCTGCGCAGCCTGGGCATCGAGATCGATGCGGTCGCGGGTCAGGGTTATCGTCTCCAGGAGCCCCTGGAGCTTCTGGATCCAGACTTGATCCTGGATGCCATGGATCAAACAACCCGCCACAAGCTAAACGGATTGAGTGTCAGCGCTTCAGTGGATTCAACCAATTCAGCGTTGCAGCAATTGACATTAGCCCAGCAGCACGGTGTGGCCATTGTGGCCGAGCAACAGCTTGCCGGCCGTGGTCGGCGTGGCCGTCATTGGCATTCACCGTTTGGCCGTAACCTGTATTTGTCACTGGGCTGGAAGTTTGAGCAGTCCATCGCAGAACTTGGCTGTCTGTCGTTGGTGCTGGCACTGTCTGTGGCCCGGGCACTGAGTCGCGTGGGGCTCAATGGCCACCGGATCAAGTGGCCCAATGACCTCTTGCTTGAAGGGCGCAAACTGTGTGGCTGCCTGGCAGAAGTGCAGGGTGATGCCCAGGGGCCGTGTCATGCCGTGCTGGGTGTGGGGGTTAATATTCACATGCCCGCAGCGGCAGCAAATGCAAACATTGACCAGCCCTGGACAGATTTGCGGCAGTCCCTGCCGGGTTGTTCACGCAATGCATTGGCGGCATTGTTACTGGAAGAACTGACACTCCAGTTAAGCCTGTTCTCCAGCCAGGGTTTTAAACCGTTTGAAGAGGAATGGGAGCGCTTGGATGGCCTCAAAGGCCAACTGGTTGATATCAATGTCGGCAACCGGAGCCTGCACGGAAGGGTGGCGGGTATCGATAAGCAGGGGGCGTTATTACTCGATACCACGGAAGGACTGCAACATCTGCACTCAGGCGAGGTCAGTTTTGGACGTTTGTAGCACCATCTGGAGTCGATGAATTAGCTCAGCCCCAGTCGTCAAACGAACGACTGGGCTACATTGGAAATGTTGTGGAACAAGAGGTTTTCCAACCAGGTATTGGGAGTGGATGCGACCAGCATGGCGCTACCGGTCGTGTGCTTTTTCCACGTTTTATCCTTTAGAAATTATTTAGCCCGGACCGAACCGGGATAAGACCACTAATCACCAGGCGAGCAGGATGTATTCAGTAGTCTAAATGCTTTGCGTTTGCCAAGACACAAGGATTATTATGGCTGGAATTGGTAAAGAAAAATAAGCCATCGTCTTTACGCATTGGGAATCGGCAGCTTGTGTCACTCCCCGGAGTTATTGAAATTGTCCCAAAAAAGTATAAAAAGGCCCGTTGAACAAGAACTGAGGGGACTCTGGTTTCCCCTGATCCTCTTTGTTTTGATTGCGTTTCTGATCGTGTGGGACATTGCCGAGGACTTGGCGGCTGGGACCACGACTTTTCATGTCATGGTGGAACTCATCATGATGTTGGCCTCGGTAGCCGGGGTTTACTATTTCTGGAACCAGCTTCGAATTGCCAGGCGGATCGAAGCAGACCTGAAGCGCAATCTTAAAAATGCGCACGCGGAAACCACCCGTTGGCAGGAGCAGGAGCAGGACCTTCTCTATAACTTGCGCAAAGCAATCAACAAACAATTCACGCAGTGGGATTTATTGCCAAGGGAAAAAGAAATCGCGTTTTACTTACTTAAGGGCTTGAGTTTAAAAGAAATAGCCGTCTGTATGGGGGGTACCTATCTATCGATTAAACAGCAGGCCCACGTGCTTTATCGTAAGGCCGGGATTGGAGGTCGTGCCGAGCTCTCAGCGTTTTTCCTGGGGGGGATGTTGCAGCCGGATAGTCGCTCAAGCGAAACCCATAGCAAACCGGAGCCGATGGAAAGCGAGTAGTTTTAGTTGTAAATTTAATGGGCCTACCGATCTAACGGCTCACGTTTCGCCCCATTGCGCTAATAGCCCCGAAATCTGTTAACGGCCCAGTTCGGTCTTTGCGGTCTATGCTATCTCTCGTAGCCGGCCGGATTCCACTTCGTAGACAAAGCCGCGCACCTGATTCTTGTGCAGGATAAATGGACTGGATTTGATCCGTGCCACGGATTGGCGAACGTCTTCATCCAGGTCGGGGAACGCCTCCATCGCGAATGGCGGCTTGATTCCGGTATCGGTCTGTATTTGCTGTTTGAGGTCGTCATCCCTAAAGGTCAGCATTCCGCAATCGGTATGGTGAATGAGCATTATCTCGCTGGTACCCAAAAGCCTTTGTGAGATGGTGAGCGAACGGATCACATCATCAGTCACGACGCCACCGGCATTCCTGATCACGTGGGCGTCGCCCTCTACAAGTCCGAGTAGCGCCCCCGTCTCCAGCCTGGCGTCCATACACGCGACAACGGCAATTTGTTGTGCCGGAGGCATAGGGACTGCTCCGCTGGTAAACTTGCCGGCGTAGGCCGCGTTATTTTCAAGGAATTGATCGATCACGCTCATGACGCACTCTCCAAATTGATTAAACCAAAAGTCCTCAGCATAGATGCTGGTTCATTACCTAAATGGTGAACCAGTGGTTTGGAGAGTGTCAAGTAACTCGAACCACAATCACCTGCTCTTGTCAGGTTCATTAACCGGCTACCGAGGCCCGCAGTCGCCAAAAGATGGCCCGGCCAGGCGGGTCAGCAAAGCGCAACCGCCCGGCAAGGATATCTACAGGTTTGCAGTAGGGCAAAATTCACTAACAAATTCAACCACATATGTGTCCGTTTTGTAACGTACGACGGCAGGAAAACCCTCAGGTGGTTGCTGGACTATCCAGTAACGGCCACCACTGGCATCAGGGCCTGGTGGATAAATATCACCCAACTCACGGTGCTTCCATTCAACATCAATCAGCCAGGCCTCCACCTGGGCACCCTCTGGCGTCGTCAATTTTTCCTTTTCAGCCCAGGTCGCAGTGACGTCATAGCTGGCGTCCATACCAATCATGGAAGACAGTAATGACAGTGGTTTATCCTGCCATTCCAGACTGGCCAAAGGTAAGCCCAGTCCTGCACCATTCAGCATGCCTGATGTTAGTGACCCGTTTACCTTTTTGATTTCTTCCCCACGTACTTTCTTTCCGTGATACCCGCTCTGGTCAAAGACATACTCGGCCGAGGCAGCTTTCGTACCGTCTGCGAGGCGTATCTCCTGCTCGATCCTGTGCATCGCAAATGTATGGAGATCATAATAGGCTGTCACTACACCGGTTCCGCCGTCCGGCCTGGTTGTTGTTTGACGCGTGCGCATCACCATTGTGCCGATTCTGTCCAGCTTTTCATGCAGTGGATTCGCCGGAATCCATTGCCCCTCCTTCAACGTGCATTGGTACCAGCTCAAAGAATAGGGGTTTATTTTTTGCCCATCGACCAACTTGTGCCCGAGTGGTGCCGAGTCCCCTGCCGACAAGGACAGCGTGGTGAATAAGCCCAACCACACCACCGACAGAACTGCCCGGCTCTGGTTGAGATTCGTAAAGGTATTGAGGCTTTCTAGCTGTGACCGGGCCGGAAAATTTTGAGGGACTTCAGACATAAAACGACTCCGCTAATCAAGGGAAGAGGATGATACGAGATATTCAAGCTACCAACGACATGGTCGTGGAGCATCTCTTTTGTTATCTTACCGGGATGATTTCCAAGCTACGCTCACTGCTGTACAAGCTGGTTTCACGCCGAACATTGGCACTACGCCATCAGAGCCATTCGGTCGTGATTAACGGACGCGAATCCGTTTTACAGGAAAAAACCTGGCGGGTTCTGCGTCTGCTCCAGCGCCGGGCGCCCGAAGTTGTCAGCCGCCAGGAAATTATTGACAGGGTGTGGAGCGGTAACTGGTTTACCGGTGAAAAAGGTTTGAATCAGGCTATTTGGAATCTGCGCAAAGCACTGAATGACAGTGCCCAGGCACCAGCTTACATTCGCACCATGCCACGTCTTGGCTACCGGTGGATTTACCCGGCTCGAAGGGCAAGAAGTCTAAATTACCGCAGTGGCGGAGTAGTTTTGGCAGGGTTTTTTGCCTTAACAGGGTTGACCACCGGTGTGACACTGATGGCCCTCAACAAAGCTGAAACCATGGCTGTACCAGCAACAAAGTCCATTGAACAACCAGTTGCGGCGGCCACGTACTTGTCAGGTGATGCGGTTGTGATCCGGCTCGAATCGGGCTGCCAGGGCATTATTCGTCCCAGCAAAGGCAAGGTATTTGGCCGGCCGGTGTTGTCAGAAAATGGGTATCACGTGGCATTCACGGTCCACGAAGCAGCTTCCTGCAAAACCGTCACCTGGAGTGTGGCCGACAAGAACTTCGAGAAATTTGATTTTTGCCCCATTCCCACCGAAGAAAGTAATTCCATTCTGGAAACCTGACGGAATTCTCCAGTATCACCGCTGGTAGAGGCTCGAAAATCAGCTCGTGGTTCTCGCTTGCACCACTTGGTATCCCCATCGATTCAACCAGAGATTAGAGGAGTCACGCCAGGTGTCCCACTTTCACCCAGATCAAGGTGTCCAGTTCCACAAATGGATGATGTGAACTCATGTGGGGGCTTCTGACCCAGGTGCCGGCAGGGTAGCGGCCATGCTCATCAATTAATTCGCCACTGATGACATAAATCTCTTCACCACCGGCGTGTACGTGGGGTTTGAAATTCTCGGCAGCTGGCCAGCGCACAAGTGCTACAGACTCACTCTCAAATTCGTGTAATGGCATGACTTCAATATTACCCTGGCCCGGCATCCATTCGGCGGTGTTCGTATCGATGCAAACGTGCTCAAGATCATCCGGTTTAAACTGGTGTAGCTTCACCAGGATCACACAGCCTTCTTTGCTAAAGGGTGCATGCCGAAAGCCTTCAGGATTGCGAAAGTAAGTACCGGCGGGGTAATCACCGGACTCGTCAGAAAACACCCCTTCAAGTACCAGTATTTCCTCACCCAATGGATGATCATGGACTGAGAAACTGGCTCCGGGATCATAGCGAACGATGCTGGTGGCATGGCCGCGTTCCGCTTCCTCTCTTGCCAATGGCTTTCGGCACACCCCCGGTCTGGGGCTCGCCACCCATTCCTTGTTACGGGTGTTAATCACGACCCTCCGGTCAAAATCCATATTTAGCATTTTCTATCCTTGTCTCTTTTCAGTACGTTAGAATCCACCCTTGATCAGAATATAAAAATATTTGGACCCGGGTTGCTACTCGAGAGTTTAACGCTGTTCCCAAATGTACAGAACCGGAGTCAGTATGTCATTCATAGGCGCACTAATTTACGACAAGTCCATGGCCGGCTCAGAAGAAGCCTGTTTAAGGGACTGGCGGAAGGTTCTGCTGGGGCAGGTCACTGGTGCGGTGTTGGAAATCGGCGCTGGCACGGGGGCCAATATCGAGTTTTATCCGACTGCCGGGGTAAACCTGGTCCTGTCTGAGCCCGACAAAAACATGCGTAAGAAACTGCAGGAGAGGCTTTCGCAAAGCGGTAGAACTCGGGTCTCCATAGTCACAGGTTCAGCCGAGTCCATAGATGCCCCTGACGAGAGTTTCGATTATGTTGTTTCCGCCCTGGTTTGCTGTTCAGTTGTAAATCTTGAAGGGGTTTTAGTTGAGATTAAAAGGGTATTGAAACCCGGTGGCCGTCTGGTTTTTTTGGAACATGTGGCGGCCTCCGAAGGCTCAAAAAGGAGACGCTGGCAGAATCGGATCAATCCCCTCTGGCGTCTGGTGGCAGGTAACTGTCACCTTAATCGAGAAACGGAAGCCGCTCTCGTGGCAACAGGTTTTACCATTGAATCAATCCAGCGGGAAAGCATGCGCAAGGCCATGCCCATTGTCAGACCTACAATTCGTGGAATGGCGATCAATTCAGTTCTGGGGTCAGCTCTGGGGTCAGAGTAAGAACTCTGACCTCTACATTGCAATCGGGAGGCGAAATGTCGACAACAAGCTCTACAATAAGAAGAGTGCCGGCCGTGCGTGCCCGTGCAATGCCCGCGGACACAAATCCTGCGGGGGATATCTTCGGTGGTTGGCTGATGTCGCAAATGGATGTGGCCGGTGAAATTACGGCCCGCCAACGCACAAGGACCCGAGTCGTCACGGTTGCCGTCAACGCCATGACCTTTCACAAGCCCGTTCATGTGGGTGATGTTGTCAGCTGCTACACGGTGATCGAGCACATCGGCCGCACATCGGTCACGGTAAGAATTGAGGCCGTGGCCATGCGTCAGGACAGCGGTAAGGAAGTGCCGGTGACCGAAGGGGTCTTTGTGTATGTGGCGGTTGATGGTGAAGGACAGCCGACACCGGTGCCGCAACCTGCCTGAATCAACATTCGGAGCCGGTGAACAATGGGGCCAGGGTGTTCACTCTGACCCCCCAGTTTATAAACTCATAAGATCAGGGCTTTTTGAACAGCAACACGAAGCGATCCGTTGGCGCGCCATCCATCTTGAAAAACGCCTTGCTACGATCATCTTCCGGGACCTGCAGCAAGTCACTGCGACCTGCCAGTTCAAAACCGGCAGCCTGCATTTGCGCGATTACGAAGGCATCCTCAATGCGGTGTTCACCACCTGACTCCAGGGCCATGGCATTACCCGTACCTTCAGGTGCGGCGTGGTCAGTAATCAACATAAAGCCACCGGGCCGTACGGCCTTACACAACTCAAGCAGAGTTGCATCGGGGTCTGGCGTCAGTCGTTGCAGGTCGTGAATAATCATGCCGGCAAAAATGGCATCCAGGCTGTTCTCTTTGAGACCCAGGTCGTCAAATTCTTTTCTGTAGTCAATCACGTTGGCCAGGCGATTATCGGCCAGCCGCGTTGCTAGTGTGCCGTCATCGAACCTGTCAAAAAAGTACTGTGGGTTTTGCGACCAGACCTTTCCTTCCTCCCCAACCAGACGTGCCAACAATTCGGTGTAATAACCACTGCCTGCAAAAAAGTCCAACACGTTCATTCCGGGTTTAAAGCCGGCGAATCCCATTACCAATGCGGGGCTGCGTTTGTCATCCCTGGCCCTGTCGGCCTCGGAACGATCCGGGTGGTTGACCGTGGCAGCTATGGCAGTGGTGGCATCCACTGCTTTTGCACGGACAGCAGGTGCTTCTGTTTGGGCTTGTGGCTGCTCGGTCGCTTCGCCTTGGCAGGCGCTTAGAATAAATACAAATACTAATAGAATCAGACGGTACATAGGCTTCTCCATTGTGAGACCCACAATAATACACGCTCTGCGGAAGTCGAATCGCAGAAAAGTTCGTAAACGCCTCCTATACTGAGATTGTGCACCGCCGGTTTTCACCCTGGATACTATGGGGATCATGGGCACGACAGATCAGTGTGGACAATGCGGTCTACCTACTAACAATCAGGTCACCATAAAATGGAAATCCTACATCGCGACGATATGCACCTCGGTGGTTTTGCCGGTCTTACGGAACATCGACTGGTGATGGATCCAAGACCCTGGGGGAATAGTACCGAGCCCGGAACCTGGCCGGGGATTGGTAACTTCGTTTACCTCGCTGATGCGCGCTTTAATCCCATGGGGGAGACCCGCATGCACCCCCACCGCGAGATTGATGTCATTTCGGTGATGGTCGAAGGTCGCATCGCCCACGAGGGTTCGCTCGAACACGGCCAGGAAGTCGTCGCAGGACAGGTCCAGGTCCAGCGTGCCGGTGGCGAAGGGTTTTCCCACAACGAGATTAACCCTGATACCGAGAAAAACCGCATGATCCAGCTTTGGATTCTGCCCGAGACCCCGGGCCAACCAGCGGGGTACAAGTTGTACACGCCGGAAAAAGGCGAACTCAGGCGGGTCTACGGAGGGGCTGCTGGCCAGGACGATACCTATGCCGCCGATACCCTGATGGATGTTGGTTCCATGAGCACTGGGACTGACATCAAAATCGATGGTCCATTTATGGTTTATCTGACACATGGTTCGGGTCAGGCCAATGGCCAAAAGGTAAACGGTGGTGATCTTATCCGCGGTGAAAACCTGGTGCTTGAGTCGGTTGGGGAGGTCGACCTGATTGCCGTTCATCTGCGCAAGAACTGACCAAAGAAACCAACCTTCCAATTACATAGCGTTTTGTCGATGGTATATACCGATTTGCAATTAAAGCCCATTTAACCAAGTTTCTTACCCAACAGGAAGACACTAATGATCCTTCGCCACCTTGCAGAGGCAATCAAAAAACAAAGCTGGTTTACAGCTTTGTTGGAGTTAATGATCGTCGTGTTAGGTATCTACATTGGTCTGCAGGTTGATGACTGGAACGACATCCGCAAAGAGCGGCAACTCGAAACGGCCTATTTGCAGGAACTCCTCGAGGATTTCGAGACCAACCGGGATTCGCTGATCGGTTCGATCGACGTATTCGAACAGCTTATCCATGCCATGATCGGGCTCCTGGAGCAATCGGCACTGGACTCCCCCGAGTGGACCGTCGCTGAGTTGAACGCGGGATTTAGAGTTATCCAGGAAATGCCTACGTTTATGCCGGCCGAAAGGGCGTATTCCAATCTGACCGGGTCGGGCGACCTGAAGCTGCTGAAAAGCCGTCGACTGCAAAATGCACTGGCCCAGTATTTCTCAACAGCGGAGCTCCTGCGTCTGGTCCAGGCCACTCACGAACTGGAGCTGGTGCGGACCTTTCAACCTTACATTATCAAGAATATGGATTATCAGGCGGTGCGTTATGAACGGCTGGTTGATTTCCTGTTACCACCCGCGGTCGAAGAAGACCGCATCCTGGAAGTGCTCGGGACCCGGGAATTTCGCAATATCATTACCCAAAAATGGACCATCTCAACCGACCTGTTGAATCAAAACCGCCAGATGAAGGATCAAACCATGGCCATTATCTCGATTCTGGAGGAGGAAATAGCCGGAGCGACTCGAGCACCGGTTAGTCAATAATTGGAGGTTATTGAGAGTTAAT
The DNA here is from genome assembly GCA_021772915.1 of Gammaproteobacteria bacterium. Classification (GTDB taxonomy): domain Bacteria; phylum Pseudomonadota; class Gammaproteobacteria; order Xanthomonadales; family SZUA-36; genus SZUA-36. The sequence goes on from JAJFLB010000060.1 coordinate 40,633, forward strand.
AAAGCAAGAAGTATACGACCGCTTTACGGCAACAAGTGGTTATAGGATTAGCCAAAATTTCAATACCGTCTAGGGCAGCTAACGACCTATTCTGTTCTGTTGAAAAACTCATCTTTAATCGGGAATTTGATCAATTTTGGTCGATAGATACTCTCTAACCCATTGTTTTTGTTGAGCGGCGTTTCCGCAGGAACGCCTAAAAGTCGACAAACCAGAGTTTTTTAAGGGTATAGACCGGTAGCGGACGAAGGCTGCAGGTCTGTTAAGACTATCCGACCCGGTATTCCGTTAGAACGGGTCCATCAACGAACTCAGGAAATGGGACAATTAGTCTTTTGAAGGATTTAACTTTTCGAGCTCCTTATTTAGTGAGTCGAATTTCCTGTTTGTTGATTCAAATTCCTTCGGTATCACGTCGAAATCTTTGAGCTTATTCTCTAGCTTATTGAGACGCCCATGAAGATAAACCAACCCCAGTATCGAAATACCAAATGCCGACATCGCCAACGTGAACGCTAGTACACCAAAACTATCCATAATCTAACTCCGTTAATTTGTTTAAGCGAATCGTTTTGCTGTTTCGCCACGTCAGGATTAAACTCGTCACACGCGCTACCAAAGTGAGGTTAAAGCGTCGTTGGCAACGAGCCATTGTCGCTTCTTTTCCTCGAGTTCAGCTCGCCCAACTTTGCTAATCGAATAGTACTTCCGCTTTCGGCCAGTGGGCGATGCCTGCCAATACGAGCAAACGCACCCCTGCTTCTCCAGCCGGTGCAGAACTGGATACAACATGCTATCCGTCCATTTGAGCTCGTTTTCCGTCAACACACCGACTCGCTGAATGATCTCGTAGCCGTAGGAGTCTCCTTCGACGAGTATCGACAGGATAAGTGGCTTTGAGGTCGCGGCGACGAGTTCTTTATCAACCATTGCAGTATGATGCATCACACTGTGATGTATGTCAATAACCATTGCGGCAATCAAGTAAGAGTTCTCTTTGGTTCAGTTACTGCCTGTCACTGTCTCAGCATTTGAAGGACCGTATATGGACTCTTCCTCATTGCAAGCACTCCTGGCCTATTCTGTTGAAAAACTCCCTTTCGTGGAAACTTGGGCATTTCAGTGAAATCTACACCCAATAAAAACAACGAGTTAGACTCAGACAGTTGACTTAATTTGAACAAAATCCCGGTAGAAACGAGTTTTTCAACAGAATAGACCAACTGCAGTCATTCGAGTAAGCCAGTGTTTGCAGTGATAGTGGTGGTGAAGTCGGAATTATTGCCAGCCTAGGAGACCCAATGGTTATCGGCAAGATACTCACTCACCTGGTTGCCAAAGCGGCTACCGTGGGAACCGCACTTTGCCGGGGGATACTTACTCCGTGTAAACGGGATCAATGCCGGGTCCGTATATCACAGCGGCTGTATACGGTTGTTCTACCCCGCCTTCGATGAAAAGAACCTGGTCTTTCCAACTTAAGCCACCGATCATATCATTGGTATAAGTATCAGGAAAATAAAGCATGATGTGGGGATTTCCTGAGTGGTCTTTTCCATACATCATGGCATTAGAAAGCATGTAACTGAAGGCCAAGTTTTCAATGCGTTGAAAACGCCCGCTTTGGATCGCTTTTTTAACTGCAGCGTTGGCCTCTTTGGGCGGCGTCTTGTTGATTGCCAATTGTGTACGAAATTCTTGCAGTGGCAGAATTATTTCTACTGCTGTGGCATCAAGGCATTCGGGGACAAGATTGTTTGGATCATACATTCCGTCTTCAAAATAGGCAGGGCCACCCCAGGATCTGATAACCAGGCAGACAAAATCACTCCCGCCTTCGATGACGGTCTTGTATCCATCTGCCTGCAAAACCAAAATCGTGGCCCTGGCAGAGATTTTAGCTGGAGCCGCGCTTTTGGCGAGAGCGATTTCATGCGCCTCATCCAACAGGAATTCTGCAATTCCGGGAATCCGTTTTTCTGATTCTACTGCCCACAGGATATCGAAATGGGTCGTAATCAGAACAAGAGCAAGCATGAGTAATCTGTTCATTTTTTTTCCATTGTCTCTAAAACAAAGAAAGCCAAGCCTTCCTACTGGTGTGTTTGTAGTTGGAAAACCATTTGCATGCAGGATAAAGCACTCCGACAACACCCAACCAAATCAGGTACACAGTAAACAGGCCAAACCCCCAGGTTTCAGGATATTGTCCAAAACTTTTTGTCATTTCAGATACCGGGAAACCCATCAGCAAGCCAAAGAACACAGCAAGAAGATGAATGAAATAAATATGGATGACATAGAAAAACAAAGGCACCCTGCCGAAAACTATCATGACCCTGGCAAAGGTACCGGACAGTTTTTCAAACGCACCCAGAAGGATCAGTGCCGGGCCCAGGGTCATAAGAAGAAAATCCAGAGATGCTGGATACTTGGTGGTATTGAAAAAAGAAAGAATGGTTTGCTGTCTGCTCCAGGGGGCAGGATCACCGTATCCATTCAGACCTCTGACAACAAAGAAGAGGGCTGTGACCACCATACCCAAAACCAACAACTTTTTGTTACGGTGGACCTCTGCTTTTGTGTAAAGCACCCCCATTGCATAACCCAGGGCCATGACCCCGAACCAGGGGATCAGAGGATAGATCACAAAGTACCTAATCAACGGTAGCTCCACAAATCCCTGCTCGTGCAGTATTTGCCAGATCAGGGCCCATGCCCCGGACATATTGTCCGACGAAACACCATCCAGCAGGTTGTGGCCAACCACCATGAAGACCCCAAAGCCAATGATGGCTGGCATGGGCAATTGAATCAGCGCTGCCAGCACAATCATGGAAACGCCAATGGCCCAAACGACATTGAGGAATGTCAGGTAGCTCAGGTCAAAGTTCCAGCCAAAAGTGATGATGGTCAAATCCAGGAAGACCAATACCAGCCCCCTGATGACAAGAAATTTTGCAACCTCCGGTTTGCTTTTTCCCCTGCTGACACCCGTCGCTGTTCTCAGGAATGCTTGGTTCTGATCACTTTGTTCGGATTGGTTGGGGCGGAACGTGGGATGAAAGGGTCGAAAAGGCGATCAAAACACTCGGAGCGCTCGCCTGGAGCAGTTTTGGGTGCAAGTAAACAGCCATGGCCTCACCGGGCATTGCAAATCATCTTTTAGGCGGGTCTGCATTATTTGGCAATGTGACGGTTCGGGATATCAGTAGCGATCTTGGTGGAGGAAAAACTGGGCATGGGTTCTTGTAAGCAGGCTTTACTGCATCAATAAGTGGGTCAACCTCCATAATTCGCGGTAAGTTTGCGGAGTTTAAACAAGCCATAGCATCTGCAATTGTGGGTGGCGCGGCTTCTGACAAGCAGAGATCAACCGTGCACTTGAACCTTGCCGAATGGCTGCTTAGACTAATCCAACAACTGGACCAGTTAATGTAAGCAAGTCAACGTTGTGCTTGCAGTTTAAGCCGAGAGATCAGATGACCGTTTTTTCCGCAGCACTACTCCTGTTTCTCGTAATGGATCCTTTTGGGAACATTCCCTTCTACATCACGGCTTTAAAAAATGTAGATTCTTCGAGACACACTGCGATCATTGTTCGCGAATTGGCTATCGCCCTGATCGTATTGATGACATTTCTGTTTGCCGGGCAGCAATTACTGAATGCCGTGCAGATTTCCGAATCGGCTCTAACAACGGCGGGTGGTACCATTTTGTTTCTTATCGCAATTAAGATGATATTTCCTGCTTCAAATCATACTTTGTCAGAGGACGTATCCGGAGAGCCGTTTATCGTGCCACTGGCCATTCCCTATGTTGCCGGCCCTTCCTCAATGGCAACTGTGTTGTTGGTTATGAACCAGGAACCGAGTCGTTGGCCTGAGTGGTTACTGGCATTGGTAATTGCGTGGTTTTTGACCGGGATCATCATCTTAACGTCAAGCGTGATAGGACAATTTCTGGGCAAAAAAGGAATGATTGCAATCGAACGCTTGATGGGTATGTTGCTGGTAGCGATTTCAATCCAGATGCTGATGACCGGAGTCCGGCAATTTATCAAAACAATTGCGTGAACACTAATCGCAAGGCTATTTTCGAGTTCCGCAACTGGCCGGTTGCAGCCCTTCGTTTGTCTGAAAATAACACTTCGTGAATGACTGCTTTGCGGTCCGCAGCAGACCTTCACCACATGCAAGTGCAGAGGGCAACTTCCGGCCAAAAACAGCCCCCCAGCCGTTGTGGTGTTTTCTTTGTCTCTCCCAAGAATTAACCTATGTCAAGGTGCTTCCCCTTCGTGATGTGTATGCTTATAGGCGGGCATTAAACTGAAATAAGGGTTGGTACAAAATGGACCGCTTCTGGCCGGACGCGGTTTTTTACATCGCAGAGATTCGCGTCTGACGAACAGCCGCTTTGCGCTCAGGAGCGGCCTGTCGTGTGATGAGATATTGGCAGGCAGCTTTTTTCGCTGAAGTTATGTGTTGTTGCGTTTAAGGGGTGCTTAATAAGTCAATGGGTAGATTGTAATGTTACCAGTCCTTACTGCTAGTTCAGGTTGTCGTCTGCCTTCCATCCGACTAAAACGTCATTCTCGTGACCAATTCTAGACCAAGGGCAGCCCATAGCACGGGCGAGTCAGTGGCGCGTTGCACGCGAACAGCGGCTATAGGTGCCGACCGCCGCAGTTTGCAACTGGCCGTCATTGCAGCCGCCACCTTGGCGCTTACGCTCGCAGCGGACTTGCTGGCACTAGAACCGGCCCGTGACCGGGACCCGGAACTGGCTCAGCTCACTAAATCCAGCCCGAGGCTGAGTCCGGTACGCCATCTGGCGGCTATCCCGATAATCCAGGCCCAACTCCCGAGCAGCACTAATGTGGCGTGGTCGCAGCTCAAAACCAAGCAACAGCCAAGGGGATCCTGGATAGCGCAGGTCGATCGGCGTAGCGGCTTGATCGAGATCGCCGAAGGGGCCGGAATTCCCTGGGTGCCGGGCGCCGGCAACAAGCTGAACTTCGCCGACCTCAAGTCTCATCTGGGTGGCCGCTCAAAAGCCAATATCGATACTCTCGAGAGTCTGGCTCGCAGCTTTGTAAGCGAATACGAGCCGCTGCTCGGCAGCTCAGGACGGACGCTGCATCTCAACCGCGCCTCCTCCGGGCCCCACTCGGATTACCTGTGGTTCCTCGAGTTCTCGGTCTACACCAACAACGGGCTCGCGATTGAAGGGGCCCGGATCTTCTTCCGAGTCAACAATGGCAATCTGGTCCAGTTTGGCGCCGAAGGTCTTCCGGCACCCAACGTTCAGGCGCCACCAGCGGTCCTCGACCGCGCCCAGGCCCTGACAGCCTTGTGGTCCTACCTCGGCGGCCCGAAGTCTGGCCAATTCCTTGATCCCGGCACCCTCAAACTGATTGTTGTTGATCCAGATCCGGCGGGATCGGCCTTCGCTTTCGCCAACGGCTACGAATTGCTGCCGGTATGGGAACTGATATTCCGTCGGGACGGCAGACACGAAACGTGGCGGGCACGGGTAGATGCGGTGGGCGGAGAAATCGTCGACTTCCGCGACGTCAACCGCTACGCCGAGGTCACCGGGGGCTATTGGCCGGTGTCGTGGAGGGTCGGTGGGGTCGAACAGCCGCAGGTGATCACCGGCTGGCCATTCGCGACCGTCAACCCGAGCGGTGGCACTTCCAACACTTCGGGAGTCTATGCATGGGATGGCACTCTGCAAACTGCCCGTCACATCGGTCCCTTCGTGGCGATCAACGACAATTGTACCGGGGCTCCGGGCACCGCCAGCTCGGATGGCTCCGGCAACCTGGCGTTCGCTGAGATTACGACCCCCAACGCGCCCGGTGACTGCCAGATCCAGAACGGAATCACCGACAATACACCCGCCGCCCGTCAGCAGTACTGGCACCTCAACAAGATCAAGGAGAAGAGCCGCGCCTACTGGCCGGCCAACACCTGGTTGCAAGCGCAGCTCACCGCCAACGTCAATATCGACCGCAACTGTAACTCTTTCTGGAACGGCGCCACAGTCAATTTTTACACCAGCGGCGGCGGCTGCGGCAACAGCGGTGAGGACGCCGGGTTCGCGCTGCACGAGTGGGGCCACGGGATGGACCAGAATGATGGCAACGGCGTCTCGGTTGAAAACGGCACTGGCGAGACCTACGGCGATCTCACTGCCGTGCTGCAGACGCTCGACTCGTGCATCGGCCAGGGGTTCCTCGGCGCCAACTGCGGTGGCTTCGGCAATGCCTGCACCTCGTGCGACGGGGTGCGCGACATCGACTGGGGCAAGCATAACAACAACGCCCCGATGACGGTCTCCAGCTTCACCCAGCCGTCTTGCCCCAGCGATGGTTCACCGGGTTTGCCCGGCAACTTCAACGGCCCCTGCGGCGACGGCGCGCTATTTCCCGACAACAAGGAAGGACACTGCGAGTCGTACGTGTCCTCCGGTGCGTTGTGGGACTTGGCGGCAGCTGATTTACAGAGTGGCTGCAGCGGCCGCAACCCCGCCTTTCCTGACTACAACTGCGGCGGCTTCGGCACCGGCACGGGCGGTCCATACAACCAGGCTGGTGCCTACGCGGTCCTCGATCGCCTCTGGTACCGGTCGCGGCCGATCGCTAATAAAGCGTTCACTTGTAACCGCACCAACCCCACCTGGACCTCCCACGGCTGCAACGCGGGCAGCAATTGGAAGGCGATGCGCGTCGTTGACGATGACAACGGCAACCTCACCGACGGCACCCCTCACTCCTGCCAGCTCGCCGCTGCCTTCGACCGCCACGGGATCGCGTGCACCACCGACAGAGCCTATGACGTCTGTTTCCGCGCCGCGCCCCAACCCCCGAATCCAACACTCAATACACCGACACCGGGCAATGATCAGGTCACACTGGACTGGACGTCGAACCCCTCCCCTGACGTCATTGATGTCTACCGCAACCAGATTGGCTGCACTTCGGGTTTTACCAAAATCGCCGACAACGTCTCGGGCACCCTGTACGGCGACAACCAGGTCCTTAACGGAACGACCTACTATTACCAAATTGTCCGTCAGGTCGTTGGTAACGAGGCGGCAGCTTCGGCACCCTCGAACTGCGTCAACGCCACTCCCACCGCCTGCAAAGCGGGCTACGTAACGGACATCGGTGCAACGATTTCGACGCAGCCTGACGGCGCCATGCAGACGATCAGTGGCAATTGCGCCGCGACCACCGACTGCGAGGATTATTTTGACATCAGCTGCGGTGCCGGTGACACCTTCTTTGCCACCTTCTGTTCCAGTGGAGGTTCAGCCAATTTCAACACCAGTCTGTCGGCCTGGTCGGGAAGTGGCTTTCCCACCTTGGAGGCTTGCAACGATGACACCTGTGGGTTGCAGTCGGAGTTAACCATCGTCTATACCTCGGCGGGGACACACCGACTGAGGATCGGTGCAGTGGGTGCAGCCGGCAGCTACACCATGGCCTACTCGGCGCCCGCCGGTTGCGCCATCGCGGGGGCGGTGCCGGTGGGGCTGCAATCTTTCAAGATCGAGTGACGCGAAGTCTTTTTCAGTTGGAGAACTGCCAGTCTGGTAAATGTGCTGAGCGCATGTGTTCAGATCAACCAGCCCGCTGGTTGCGTGGCTCGGCAATCCGGGAACAGTCCGCTTGCAGCTAGAGTCGCTTTGTCATCCAGATGAGCAAGTATAATCCTGATCACCTCCAGATTTTCAAAACTGGCGATTGTTTTGACCACGCATCACATTCAATGCAAACACCAGTGTGCTCGAAGGGCGGCTCATGGCCGTTAGCTGACTTCGGTGCTCGCATGTGGTGAAGGTCTGCTGCTGACCGCGAAGCAGTCGTTCGCAAGGGACAATTTTCAGCTATGTAAAGGTCGGCTTCCGGCAAAAGCAGCCACATCTAGGTCGCAAATAGCAGGTACAACCCCATCGCGGCAGCGATCATTGCAATCGCGTCTACCAATGCAACAACGAGAAACATCTGCGTCCTCAGCATCGGCACTAGCTCAGGTTGACGCGCGGCTCCTTCAAGAAATTTTCCACCAAGAATGCCTAATCCGACACCGGCGCCAAGAGCACCACCCGCGAGCATTACTGCAGCTGCAATTAATCTCGCCGTATCCACACTATCCATAGTTGCCTCCTGTCAATATATTCAGCCTGAGGGCTGCGTTGAGCACTGAGGTCATTCGATGCAGCCAGGGTGTTCGCGAGTTCGTCATCCAGAAATTCTAGTCACGTAGAAAGATCTGCTCGATCGGCAAGGCGAATATATCGGCGATGCGGAATGCGAGCGGTAACGAGGGATCGTACTTACCCGTCTCGATGGCGTTTACGCTCTGCCGTGAGACCTCGAGTCGCTGGGCGAGGTCCTGTTGTCTCCAGTCGCGCTCGGCTCGCAGGACCTTGAGCCGGTTCTTCAACTCATTTCTCCCCACGCTCCGTGAGTGAGTCTGTTCACGAGGCCCCCGAATCCGAATCCGCCGAAAAAAGCGATCACGAAATAAAACGGATAGATATGGTCGACGAGCCCGAATTTCTCAAGGAAACCCCAGCCCGACGCGAACGAAATGGCAATGCCCGTGCCGATGACCAGTTGACGGAGAACCAGCATCCGTACGAACTCGTCCTTCTGCTCGACGATCAGCATGCCGCAGGCATAGAACATGCCAACCATTGCGAGGGCCGGAAACAAGGCGAGCGCCCAGATCAGCGGGCCGTCAACAAGCTCCTCGCCGATCAGGTACTTGGCTGCGGCCTGGGAGAGCCCTAGGACCATTGTCGAAATTCCTAAGCGGACGAGGAAACGGCGATTGGGCTTTGAAGAGAAGTTGAACTCCATGACAAGCGTCCTTGATACGGTGTCAATGTACCTTGACTCATCGGGATGAAAATATCAAGCGTCGTTGAGTAAATCGTTTTCAGCTTTTGCCCCGTCGGTTCGACTGGAACGGAGTGATTTCAGCTGAACGGTGGCGGCTGCTTTTGGCCGAGGCTGCCATAGGCAAGTGATTGGGATGGCTTTCCGTTACGAGCCAGAAAACGGTCGTTGAATTTAATGTAATCCTGACATTATCTCCCAAATTCAATGTCTGCCATCACAATTTTATCCAACCCTTTTTTACTTCGGTTGCATGGCCGTAGCCACGTCAACGAGGTCCTCAGCAGTCTTGAGGTATTCCGGTTCAGGGCGCAGCCTGGTCGTTTGTTCATAGGCGAAACCGTAAGACAATATTGCCGCGTCCTGATTTTTTCCGCCGATAAAGGACAGCCCAATGGGTACACTTCTTACCGTCCCCATGGGTACCGTCAAATGTGGATAGCCGGCGATGGCGGCAAGCCCGCCCGCGCCCGCCCACGAGGGCCACACATCGCCATTGACCGGGTCGATACGTGGAGTCAATGCGCCCGATGGCGCGACCAGTACCCGGACGTCGTATTCGTTCAGCAACAGGTCGAGTCCACGCTCCCTGGTGGCACGCTGCACATTGGTGCGGGCGGTAACATAGGCCGGATCATCAAGTCCGCCGAGCGCTTGAGAATCGGTGAAAATGTCCTGCCCAAACAGGGCAAGCTCGATGTCACCGTGTTCGATATTGAACGCAATCAACTGTGCCAGCGTTCGGGTTTTCACGCCTGGCGGGCTCATTGCCAGGTATTCATTCAGCGTGTGTTTGAATTCATACTTGAGTACGGCATAGGACTCCTCATTAAAATCATCGCCTTCACGTTCGAATTCCTTGATTTCCACGAGCTCTGCGCCCGCGGTTGCAAGCGCTGCCAGTGCCACCTCAAATCGAGTCTTAATATTGGGGTTGCTACCCTCGGCGAACCGTGCCACCCCAATCCGCGTCCCTTTTAGCGAGCCGGCGTCAAGTAACCGGCTGTAGTTTGTTTTAGCCGGCCCCGACGCCATTGCCTCCAGCATCATGGCCGCCCCGGTAACCGTTTTTGTCATCGGCCCTGCAGTGTCCTGGGAAGACGAAATCGGAATGATGTACTGCTGTGACACCAAGCCAACCGTTGGTTTGAAGCCAACAACACCATTTGCATTTGCCGGACAGATGACCGAGCCATTGGTTTCCGTGCCCACTGTGCCGGCCGCCAATGACGCAGCCGCGGCTGCCCCGGAGCCGGAACTCGAACCGCAGGGGTTACGATCCAGCATGTGCGGATTCCGCACCTGGCCACCCAGTGCAGACCAGCCGCTCATGGAATCCTCTGAGCGGAAATTGGCCCACTGGCTGAGATTGGTTTTGCCCAATATTATCGCCCCGGCAGCGCGCAGGCCTGCGACCAGCGGTGAGTCGCGCCCGGTGACATTACCCTTGAGTGCTAGCGCCCCGGCGGTGGTCGCCATCGCGTCCTTGCTCTCAATATTGTCTTTGAGCAGGATCGGAACGCCATGCAGTGGTCCCAGTGGTTCCCCGGTCCTTCGTTTTGCGTCGAGTGCGCGAGCGATGTCCAGTGCATCCGGATTGAGCGTCAGGATGCTTTGCAGCGTTGGTCCCGCCTGGTCGATCTGCTCAATACGTCTAATGTAAGTGGTAACGAGTGCCTCGCTCGTAACCGCACCACTTTGCAAGGCCTCAGACAGTTCCGGTAACGATTTTGCCAACCAGCCCCGCGGAGCATATTTGACGGTGTCTGAATCAGGCACTGTGGGTACGGTGACTACACAAGCTGAAATCAGCATCCCGGAGCAAACGAACGCCGAACAAAAGAGCCAGGTGAGTATCGATTTTTGCATGACTTCCGCCCTGAAATTTTCGTGTGTGTGTTAGCTGGGTGGCCGTATATCCGCAACGCCTTTGTTCTTTCATTGATAAACTACCAAATTGTCCATTGCTGCCAGCTCTGCTGAAGAAATCAAGCTCATTATAGAGGGTTGGCAAACGACGAGGGTGGCCGGATACTTTTCTGTTGGAGCGATGGTATGCTGCCAACGTTGACGCAATTGAAGAACAAAGGTGCAACATGCGGGTTGATTCAATTCAAAAAGTCCTGGCCGGATATCCAAACGCACAAGTTTCAATAACACCAACGCCGATTTACAAACTGGAACGGTTGTCCTCACATCTGGGACACAATGTCTACATTATGCGAGAGGATCTGACGGGTTTCGCACTCGGTGGGAACAAAACCAGAAAGCTGGATTACCTTATCGGTGATGCGATCAATAAAAATGCCGACACCCTGGTAACCACAAAAGCCAGCAGTTTCAGCAGAAATGCAGCGGCCGCAGGAAAGGTATTTGGCTTCGATGTCCATGTGCTGTTGGTCGGTGAGCAGGCGGAACAAAACAGTGCCAGCCAGGCCTTGTTCAAACAGCTTGAAACCCGTCTTTACTACTCTGCGCCAGCCGAGGAGGAGGCGCTGGCCGAGGAGGTTAGTAAGCTCGTGAGTGAGTTGGAAAAACTGGGTAGGGTTGTTTATGAATTACATCCCGGCGGCAGCGATTCAATCGGTACATTGGGTTACATCAACGCGTTTGATCAGATCGTTCAATGTTCAACCAACACTGGTATTCATTTCAACAAAATAATCCACTCCACCGGTTCAACCGCGACCCAGGCGGGGTTGGTGTTGGGTCATAGTATCAGTAAATATGCCACGGCCGTGGTCGGCATGGCCGCCTCACAAAAAGCCGACGTGCAGCGTGAAAGGGTTTGTAAACTGGCACGCGCAACCGCAGATCTGCTGCGGGTGGAGTTTGATCAATCCCTAGTAGTTGTCGACGACGGTTTTGTCGGACCTGGTTATGCCATTGCCTCTGAAGAAGGAGAACAGGCAGCCAAGCTGTTTGCGACCATGGAAGGCGTCTTGCTGGATAGTGTTTATACCGGTAAAGCAGCTGCTGGCCTAATTGAATACGCCATGAATGGGATGTTTGCCGACGAGGAAAATATATTGTTTGTGCACACGGGCGGCAATTCCGACTTGTTCTACTGATCGCGGTGGTATCCGGTCCCCTTGCTGCTACATTTCTACGTCACTTTCAGCCACTCCAAAACCACCCGAGACAGTTCCAAGCCGCAATCTTCCTGGATAAAATGACCCCCACCTCGCAAGGTGGTATGGGGCTGACCCTGGCAGCCGGGTACCAGCTTCCTAATCACGGGTGCGCCGCCGGCGGTAATTGGATCACTGTCACCAAACGCGCATAGCCACGGCTTTGTAAAACGCATCAGCGCCTTCCAGGCGTCCCGGTTGGCCTGGCTTTCCGGATCGTTGGGCGTGATCGGTACCAGCAAGGGGAATTGCCTGGCCGCTTCCTTGTAGGACTCATCGGGAAAGGGTGCGTCATAGGCCGCTATCACAGCATCGGAAAGCTGATTGACCGTCCCTTTGCTCACGATCTGGCCGGCCGGAAAGACGGGGACTTCCTGGGAAAACTTCTGCCATTGCAGAAAGGCTTCACCTGGCCCATGATCGCCGGTAGGCAACATGGTGTTGGTGGTGACAACCCGTGCAAAACGGTCAGGCTCATCGGCAATCAACCGCATTCCAATCAGACCACCCCAGTCCTGGCAGATTAGGACAATGTCGTTTAGATCCATGGCTCGAAGCCAATCTTGTAACCATGCCACGTGACGTGCGTAAGTGTAATCCGTGCGCTTTCCTGTCTTGTCGGATTTACCAAAACCGGGCAGGTCCGGGGCTATTACCCGGTAACCCGCCTGCACAAAAGGCTCAACCATTTTTCTGTATAGGAAACTCCATGATGGTTCGCCGTGCAGCATCAACACTGTTTGTGACGCAGAATTTCCCTCGTCGATACAATGAATTCTGACAGCCACGTCTTCCTGCCGGTCGTTTATCGTCAGGTAATGTGGGCTGAAGGGGTAATCAGGCAAGTTGGTAAATCGATCTTCAGGTGTTCGCAAGATATCCATGCAGTTGTTCCATTGGCCTAACTAATCATAGAATATATCCGGCCACTTTTGTCGAAGGTAATCGGACCACTTCGGATTTGTTTTTATTATAGTAGAGGATCAAGCATGTCAGGTTTTAGTGGATTTAAGCCATCTTTTTTCAAATTTTTCAAAGAGATATCACAGAATAACAACCGTGCATGGTTTGCAGAGAACAAACCTCGTTATGAGAGCGAGGTCTGTGAACCTCTGTTGGCTTTTATAGAGGCTATGGCCCCGAGGCTGGAGCGGGTTTCCAGTCACTACCGGGCGATTGCCAAAAAAACCGGTGGCTCCATGTTTCGAATTTACCGGGATGTGCGATTTTCCAAGGATGGCCGGCCGTACAAAGAACACGGCGCCTGCCAGTTCCGGCATGCATTGAGAAAAGATGTCCATGCCCCGGGGTTTTATGTCCACCTGGAGCCAGGCCAGGTATTTTTTGGGGGTGGTATCTGGACCCCACCGGCACCGCATCTTCTGAAAATCCGTGAAACCATTGTCGACTCTCCGGTAGCCTGGGGGAAAGTCACGAGTGATAAAAAGCTCAAAGAAAAGTTTGGCGGTATCCGTGGCGATGGTCTGAAAACGGCACCACGTGGATTTGATCCGGAGCACAAGCATATCGAGGACTTGCGCCGCAAGAGCTTTTTCCTGATGCAGCAAGGCAACCAGAAACTGGCGGGTTCAGAGGCGTTTCTGGATACCGTGGAATCTGCGTTCATGGCCACACGACCGCTGATGAGATTTATCAGTCATGCGCTGGAAGTTCCGTTCTAGTCCCAAGTCCCAAGTCTGTAGTTAATGCCGGCTTAACCCACTTGTAAGCTCCAACCTATTGACCAGAGCGCATTTCGAGATGGCTAGCTGACGCACGTGCGGCATTAAGAATTACCTGGCTTCAAGAATAAGAAACCTCGAAAGCCCCCAAAAAGCATCCGGATCATTGATAGCCAGTTCCATCCCAGTCTCCACCGCCTTGACCGTATAAAGATCCGGGTGCTTTCCGTGAATCGAGCGCAAACGCAGTTTGGTCATGTTACCGGGAACCGTTAACGTGGCGTTGTATGGATCTACCTTTTGAAAAGCATCTTTGAATTGATCGCCGCCGATCCCGGATGGATGTGGTTCCAGCCGGCCCATCCTGCTTTTTATAACGTCATTCTTACGAAACAGTCTCAGGTCTTGTACGTTTCCGGCCAACACGAATGCGGTCAGCTTTTCTGTCAGATCAGAAACCTCCTGATCCAGTGAAGCAATCCTGGATTCACCAAAGCGAACCTGGATACCAAGCCTGGCATTTTCTTCCTGTAACACCAGGAAATTGTCCTGCAGTTGCTCCAGCTCCTGTTGTAACTGCGCTAGCTTACTGTTTTGTTGACCAATAATGGTCTGATGGCTTGCCAATAATGCGGTTAGCTCGTCATTGTGCTCGCGTTGTGAATTTAGCTCGTCGCGGATTTCCTCTGCCTGCGCTTCGTTTCTGCGTAATGCGGCCTCAATATGCTCTATTTCGGCCCCAATTTCGGAAGCCCAGTCTCTTTCCTGATAAGGGGCACTGGCCAGATCCGAAGAAAGATCCTGAATGCGCAGCTCGTTCTGCTCGAGGGTAGAAATCTGCTCGAGGATGTCCGCCATACGTCCCGTGTAATCTTCCAGGAACCTGTCCTGCTCCGAAATATCAATTTCCAGCTCAGAAACCGTTTTGCTTAGTTCGGCGTTTTGTGACTTTAACTTGTCGACAGACTCTCGTGTCAGTTCCGGGTCTGTACAGCCCGCAACCGCCAATGCAACAACTATCCATAAGTATCCATGTTTCATGCTTCATTTGTCCCTGAATTACCCTGAAGGTATTAACTATAGGTTGTGGGAGAATACTCCTTTCGGGACAGTTTAACCTGAAACAGCGCCTTACAATCCGACCACAGCAGTCGAACTGGGCCATGACCTGCTTGATAACCGGGTGTGACAGGCAGGGTGTCCAACGGTTAATATTTTACCCATGCAAGCTAACTTGAAGGCAATTCTTATCATGGTAATAGCCACCGGTACCCTCTATGCAGACCCACCGGGCGTGGTGTATACATCCCAGTTGCGCCAGCAACTCGAATCCGGCTTGCAGTCCCTCGGGTCGGGCTACCAGCCGCGCACCGAACATCTGCATGAAAATGGGCAGCCAAAATTCACCAACCGGCTGATTCTGGAAGACTCACCCTACCTGCGCCAACACGCCCATAATCCAGTGGACTGGCAGCCGTGGGGTCCCGAAGCGTTTGCGCAGGCCAGGCGAGAGGGCAAACCCGTGTTCCTTTCGATCGGCTATTCGACCTGTCACTGGTGTCACGTGATGGAACGGGAGAGTTTTGAATCTATCGAAGTGGCTGAATACCTCAACACCCATTTCATCTCCATCAAGGTCGACCGTGAACGGCGTCCAGACATCGACGAAATTTACATGACTGCAGTGCAAATCATAACCGGGCAAGGTGGTTGGCCCATGTCGAGCTTCCTGACAGAGGAGGGCAAGACTTTTTTCGGCGGCACCTATTACCCACGTGACCAGTTTCTGCTCTTGCTTAAGCGTGGAATACAAGTCTGGACTGAGGGTCGTGAAGGAATCAGGGAACAGGCTGACCAAATTAGCGACGCCGTGCAACGTCACCTGAATCAGACCCAGGCTGCAGGCACCTTAAGTCAGAGCGCACCCGCGACGGCGTCCAGGCAACTGCTACAACGACACGACACCGCGAATGGCGGATTCGGCCCCCCGCCCAAATTTCCCAACGAAGCCAATTATCTGTTCCTGATCGATTTTGCACTACGCAATCCTGATCAAAAGCTCAATGATCTGGTTCGATTTGATCTTAAAACCATGGCCAGGGGTGGTATTTACGACCAGGTGGGGGGTGGGTTTCATCGCTATTCCACCGACCAGGACTGGCTGGTCCCGCATTTTGAAAAAATGCTCTATAACCAGGCCCAGATGGCACGTGTATATATGGATGGTGCGGTCCTTACCGGGGACGCAGAATTTTCCCGTGTGGCCCGGCAGATTCTCGATTATGTACTGCGCGATATGACCGCCCCTGAGGGTGGCTTTTATTCAGCCACCGATGCCGACAGTGAAGGTGGCGAAGGGCTGTTTTTCGTGTGGACACCTGCGCAGTTAAAAGCCGTTTTGTCGAAACAGGATGCCGCGTTGACCATGAAATTGTTCAATGTCACGGAGGCCGGTAATTTTGAAGCCTCAAACATTTTGCACATGACCGCTGCAGTGGATGTAATGGCAACTGAAGCAGGTATATCGGCAGAGTCTTATGTGCGCAAGCTGGATAAAATCCGCCAGCAGTTGTACACCGCCCGTGAGCTACGCGAACACCCCGGGCGTGATGAAAAAATCATTACCGCCTGGAACGCCATGATGATTATGGCGCTGGCCCAGGCGGGTCACTTGCCGGCGGGTGAACGCTACGCCGAGGCCGCGCTCAAAGCG
Organism: Gammaproteobacteria bacterium; assembly: GCA_021772915.1. GTDB lineage: Bacteria > Pseudomonadota > Gammaproteobacteria > Xanthomonadales > SZUA-36 > SZUA-36. The sequence goes on from JAJFLB010000060.1 coordinate 57,073, forward strand.
GGTCAGTTTTTGTGGCAAAATCACCGTGACGCTAAAGGCCGATTATACCGGGCCAGCCTCAAGGGTCGCGCATCCGTTGCCGGTGTGCAGGAAGACTACGCCTGGCTGGCCGATGCATTCATCAGTCTTTATGACTTACACCAGGATATGCGCTGGCTAGCGCGTGCCCGTAGCCTGCTCGAGTCCATGCAGGAAGGATTTTGGGACGAAGCAAACGGAGGGTTCTTCATGAGCACCGAAAATGCTGTGGACCAGAGTGTCGCATCGGCCATGGGCAGACCAAAGGATGTTATTGATGGGGCGGTTCCGGCTGGTAACGCTGTTGCACTCCACGCCCTGGCCCGGTTGGCACGCCGACCCGGAAAGCATGATGAGTTTTTTGCGACCAACGCGCGTGCCAGCGCCCTGCTGACGGCATTTGCGCAAGCCGTCAACGATCGCCCGTCGGCATTTTCCTACCTGTTACTCGCCGCGCAAGTTCACGACGACGGTGAGGCCGGAGCACTGCAGTATGCGGCCCATGGTGGGATAAAAATCAAAGCCCATGCCAATCCCGATAATGACCCTGATGCAGATTACAGGCTGGTTGTTTGCGTCGACATCCAGCCGGGATGGCACATCAATGCGCACCAACCACTGTCTGATGATCTGATTCCGACCTCTCTGGAAGCAAGCGTTGATCAGCCTGCGTGGCGTTTGCTGAATGTCAGTTATCCGCGGCCCATCACCAAGGAGCTGGGCTTTCAAAGCGAAGCCCTGGCTCTGTACGAAGGTCAAGTGCAGCTGAGCGCTCCGTTGCAGGCAACGGCTGTCGCAGCGGCTGAGCCATTGTTGAGGATCAAGCTACGACTGCAGGCTTGTGATGACAAGATTTGCCTGCCACCTGAAACTTTGGTCTTGCAGGTCCCTGTGCGCTAAAACCCCGATCCCGTCTAGTTTACGATTCTGAACGTTGCATCTTTTCGAAAGAGATCGGAATTTCCTCTTTCAACGTGCAGATGGAAGTTCTTGTGGCGTATGAAGTAGCCAGGGTAGTTTACGGACTCAAAAGAAGTCCAGGTGCCATTCGCAAGACCTGAAACCCTCTTGAAGGACGCATCCTGTCGAAACAGCTGATCGTTACTCAATCGGTGTAGCATAACCCTGAAGCCTTGATGACGCAGGTAATGCCCGGGATAGTTGACCGACTCGAAAGATATGGACGTGCCCCCGGCAAGTCCGCTGACGATATTAAAAGACGCATCGCGGACGTCCAGATCTGAAACAATCCTGGTAATTTCACCAAGATAATTTCTGTGCCGAATGTAGTGATCGCGGAAATTAAATGATTGAATGGTCCCTGAGCGGGCATTGTCATTTCCGGCGGTGTCTTGCAGGCGGAAGAAATAGGTGATCCTCCCACCATATTGCTCAAAATCAGAAGCAGCCGTTAGATTGATCGTGAATTGCAATACACTGGCCTGGCTAACGTCGCCCTCCGCCGCAAACCGGTCCGATCCCAAACCTACACGGCTTATCCCGGGGCTGCGTTTCCCATAAATCCTCATGGCAGCTTCAGTATTTGGAGTCGAACGTTGCGTTACGGGCCGTGCGTTTCTCTCGGCTGCCGTAAGCATGGGCTGGGAGCCTATTTCCAGTGGCAGGATTCCGCTACCGGCCTTGGCGAAAGGATTGCTTCTTGCTCTGCAATTCCCACTCATTTCAGTGCGTGTTGTAATCTGGAAATCTTCACCTTGTCGAAGGATTTCGATGTTTTTATTGAAGTCCCAGGTGAAGGTCGTTTGCTCTTTGCAATTGTGGCGAAAAAGAATTTCGACTTTGACTTGGCCACCGCTAAGGTCGGCGCGGGTCTGAAATGGGCCTTTGTTCCCGTTTTTACCAGTGATCACCTTATACATTTTGTAGGTGGCTGCTTCGGCGGGGGTTGTTGCAGGTAGCAAAACCAGGCTTAAAAACACCGCAAGAAACATGCGGCTAATGCAACTATTCTTAGAATTCCTTGGTTGGTTTTTCACTTTCAATTCTCCAATGGACAAGAATCCGAAAGCCCCACCCGTTGGATATATGAAAAGACTACGTCGTCATACCACGGTTGTCAAAAGAGTTTGAAACTGACCGGGTTAAAGAACCCCAGTCAGCAGCGCCAGGCCGACGCCAAACAGGAGCATTCCGACCAGAGTCTGGATGTTGGCCATGGTCACTTTGTGCAGGTAACGTTTACCCAGCATGACGCCGGCAAAGGCCGAGATGGCACCCGTCGCCACCAGTGGCCATCCGTTGAAATCACCCAGGTGCCCACCGGCCGAGGTAAATAAGGCCAGGTAGACGGAAATACGCGTCAGGTCCACCCCGAAACCGATCACTGCGTTGCTACCCACGAAGCGCTCGGTGGTGAGACCGGTTTTGGCGAGAAACGCTGACCTCAGGGCGCCCTGGTGACCTGAGAGCCCGCCAAAAAAGCCGGATAGCAGACCACCCAGCGGCAGATAACGGTGCTCGAACTCGAGTGAGCGAAAACGTGGCATTAACTCAAACAGGGCGAAACCGATCATCAGCAGGCCGATGATGAACTTGACCGGTGTGACCTCGGAAACAGCCTCATTGTTGACCTCCAGTGTGAAGGTGGTACCGCTTTGGGCAATAGATCCCAGCGCCATGGCGCCGAGTACCGCTGCGGCTATCGCGGGCAGTCCGAACTTCAACACAACCTTTCTGTCGGCGTGGCGCCCCAGCAGTGAGACCTTGAACAGGTTATTGGCGCCGTGCACCATTGCGGTGGCGACCACGGCCACCTCGGCCGGGAAAAACAGTGCAAACACGGGTAACAAAAGCGTCCCCAGCCCGAACCCGGAGTACATTGTCAGCCCGGCAGCAAAAAGCGCCGCTACCGCAACGGCAAAATATGCAGTCATGGACCGAATTATAAGCAATAAACGCGGTTATACTTTTGAATAGAAATGTCGTTGAGGAAAATAGAGATGAAAATTGCCCTGGTTCAACAAAAAGCCGGCCACGACCGTGAAGATAACCGTGCCCGGGGATTAGCGGCGGTGGACGAAGCCACGCGCAACGGTGCCGGCATTATCTGTTTTGCAGAGTTGGCCTTTGAACGTTTTTACCCACAGGTCAGAGTTACCGATGAGAACCTGGCGTTTGCAGAGCCTATCGATGGCAGCACGGTCAAACGATTTCAGGAGAAAGCCAAACTGCATGGTGTGGTCATCGTCTTGAATGTTTTTGAACGTGACGGCGAAGTCACCTACGACACGTCACCCGTGATCGATTCCGATGGGTCTTTATTGGGCAGCACACGCATGGTGCATATCACCGATTACGATTGTTTTCATGAACGTGGGTACTACGCGCCGGGTGACCACGGCGCCCCTGTTTACAAAACCTCCGCCGGTAACATTGGCGTGGCGATTTGTTATGACCGCCATTATCCGGAGTTCATGCGGGCACTTGCCGTAAGTGGTGCGCAAATCGTTTTTGTCCCACAGGCCGGCGCCACCGGTGAATGGCCTGAGGGTTTGTACGAGGCGGAGATGCGTGTTGCCGCGTTTCAAAATGGATACTTTACCGCCTTGTGCAACCGGGTTGGCGAAGAAGAGAAGCTGACTTTTGGCGGTGAATCATTTGTTTGTAGTCCGACGGGGGAGGTTTTAACCCGTGCGGGGGAGGGTACGGAAGAAATCCTGTACGCGGATATCGATCTGGATGATGCAAAGACCTCCCCGGCACACAGTTTGTTCTTAAGGGACCGCAGACCGGAGCTTTACTGTGATTGGTTGGGTAAATAACCCGGTGGTGATCCAATGATCCGCACGCAACTGGAGACACCAAGACTGCATCTGCGTTTATTCACGCGTGATGATGTGCAGGTCATGTACACCTTGTGTTCGGATCCCGAAGTCATCAAATATGCCGATACTGCGGTCAAGGATGTCCACGAAGCAATGCAACGGTTGGAGCAGGGGCCACTGGCTGATTATCAGAAGTATGGCTACGGACGTTTTGCGGTTGAGCTCAAATCGACCGGCAAGGTGATCGGGTTTTGTGGCATCAAGTATCTACCGGAAATCGAATTGCCCGAAGTTGGATTTAGATACCTGAAGGAATATTGGGGCAGGGGAATTGGTACCGAGGCAGCACTGGCCTGTGTTGAGTTTGCCAGGTCCGATCTGAAGATCAAGAAGCTGGTCGCATTGATCATGCCGGAGAACAAGGCCTCGATTAATCTCAGTTTGAAACTGGGCATGGTACGTGGCCCCCTTATTCGTATCTATGACGTGGACGCGTATCAATACGAGATGATGCTATAGGGATGGCGCTGAACTCTGGCGGGATAATGACATGTTGGTCGAACCAGTCTTGAAAAGCAGTTTTGAAACCGGCGTATACAGACCACCAAGTGAGGGCGGAAGCTACTCCTTGTTAGTCCGTGTAACGCGTAATTGCCCCTGGAACCGATGCACGTTTTGTAGCATGTACAAGCAGGAGGAGTTTTCTCTGCGCTCACCGCAGGAAGTCAAGGGTGAGATCGACTCCATGGCTGCCATCTGCAAGGGGCTGGCAGACCATTCGCTGCAGCTGAATTATGCGGGTGTGATCAACCAGGATGTGGCCTTCGCCATGCTCGAGAATGAGCCGGCACTCAAAGCCAATCCGGGTTTTTTGATGATCTATCACTGGCTGCTCATGGGTGGCAAAACGGCTTTTCTGCAGGATGCCAACAGCTTGTTCATGGAAACTGACGAACTCGTTGATGTCCTGACACATCTGAGAAAAACTCTGCCTTCGTTAGAGCGTGTAACCACTTACGCCAGGTCCAATACCATCGCGAAAAGGTCGGCACAGGAGCTAGAGGAAATTCGGATGGCCGGTCTGGACAGATTGCATGTTGGTCTTGAAACGGGTGATCCCGCACTATTGAAAAAGATCAAAAAGGGCGTCAGCGCCCAGGGGCATATCAAGGCCGGCAAAAAAGCAATGACGGCTGGATTTCAGTTATCCGAATACTGGATGCCGGGATTGGGGGGTAAGGGCATGTGGGAAAACCACGCCCGCAATACAGCCCGGGTATTGAATGAAATTGACCCCCATTATATCCGTTCCAGACCCTTCTTCCCCGTATCGGGCACACCCTTGTGTGAGGAACACGACAGCGGTGAGTTTCAACCACTCTCACCAAGTGAGCAACTGATCGAACTGAAACTGATGGTGGAAGAATTGGATTTTACTGCCAGGGTCTGCTTTGACCATGCCGGCAACTATTGGCGGGGTAAAAATGGCGGCCTGTTGTTCAGTCAAAGCTATGAGGGTTATCAGTTTCCTGAGCAGAAACCTGTTGTCCTGGAGCTGCTTGAGGAAGGAATCGAAGCCCAACACGGGACCAGCGTGCCCATACTTGACCTGTAAATTTGGCGTGCGAGATTGCGATTATCGGTAACCTTTTTTCCGCTACACCGTCAAATAACGAATAGACGCATATCACAAACGGTGAAGCCCATGCTCCAGATGACACAAATTCAGAAGATTTATCGAACGGAACTGATCGAAACACATGCTTTGCGCGAATTAAGCGTAACGGTGCAAGAGGGGGAGTTTGTTGCCCTGACCGGGTCGTCTGGCTCTGGCAAAACGACATTTCTCAATATTGCAGGTCTGTTGGAATCCTTCGAGCAAGGCACGTACCTGCTGGATGGGGAAGACGTCAGCCACTTGAGCGACAATGAAAGATCAGCCTATCGTAATCACAAAATCGGTTTCATCTTCCAGAGCTTCAACCTGATTCCCGATCTCAACCTGTTTGAAAACATTGACGTGCCATTGCGTTACCGGCGTTTTCCCAGGGCTGATCGCAAGCAGCGCATTGAGCATGCGCTTGAGACCGTTGGCCTGGCATCACGTATGAAGCATCTGCCGGCCCAACTCTCGGGTGGGCAACAACAACGTGTCGCAATCGCACGGGCGATTGCGGGCGAGCCAAGACTGATGCTGGCGGATGAGCCGACCGGAAATCTGGACACCACCATGGCACAACAGGTGCTGGAATTGCTTGAGGAAATCCACGCCGCTGGCACGACGATCGTCATAGTGACCCACGACCAGGGACTCGCCAGCCGTGCGCAAAGAAATATCCAGTTGGTCGATGGCAAGGTGCTCGAAGAGGAATCCCCGCATACGCAGGAAGAAATTCCACAAGCGGTCATGCTCAATGGCGGTGAGCCATTGGCGGCTCAGCTCTGAGCCGGCCCGTCCAAATGTTCAAATACGATGTAAAGCTCGCCTTCAAAAGTATGCGGCGTAACCCGATCATGACGGCGTTAATGGTCGCGGCAATTGCGGTGGGTATCGGTGTCAGTATGACGACGTTGACGGTCTACTACATGATGAGTAGCAACCCCATTCCGGAAAAAAGTGACGAGCTGTTTGCGGTCACATTGGATAGCTGGAGCCCATTGCGTCCATTTGATGATGACAATCCGGAACGGGCACCACACCAACTTACCTATCACGACGCCGAGAGGTTGCTCAGCTTCGCTGAGGCCAAACGCCAGGTTGCGATGTTTGAATCCAGCCTGATCATCGAACCGGTCAAGGCTGAGGACCTGCCATTTGAGGCCTTTGCACGGGTTACATCCACTGACTTTTTTGCGATGTTCGATGTACCGTTTATTCATGGCAGCGGCTGGGATAAGACCACTGACGCGGCCGCCGAGCCCGTGGTGGTGCTTGGCAAGCAACTCAATGAGAAATTGTTTGGTGGAGAAAACAGTGTTGGCAACTGGCTCACCATGGAGGGCACGCGCTTTCGGGTGGCTGGCGTCATTGACAGTTGGGAGCCTACGCCACGATTTTACGACCCGATCAACGGTGCCTTTCAGGAAATCAATGAAATGTTCATTCCGCTTAGCCTGACACGCGTACTGGAGTTGAGTTCTGTTGGCAGCGACTGGGGCTGGAAGTCGGAAGAGATCACATCATTCGAGCAGTGGCTAAATTCGGAGGCCGTCTGGATACAGTATTTCATCGAGCTTGAAACCGCAGGTGGACGCGGAGAATATGTTGCCCACCTCAATGCATACGTAAATGAACAGAAGAAACTTGGCCGCTTTGAGCGTCCACTCAATAACAACATTTACAATGTCGAGGAATGGATGGACTACCACGAGGTGGTGGCCAATGATGCCAAGGTTCTGGTGGGTTTGTCTTTCCTGTTCCTGGTGGTCTGTCTGCTCAGCACCATCGCGTTGACGCTGACAAAATTTATCGGCAAGAAAGCCGAAACCAGCCTGCGCCGAGCACTGGGTGCGAGCCGCCAGACGATTTTCAAGCAACAGATTGTCGAAGTTGCAGTCATTGGTTTTTCGGGTGGCCTCATCGGTCTGGCGTTGGTCACCCTGGGGCTGCAGGGTATCGAGTACCTGTATGACTCACCGGAAGGCATGGTTAGGTTCGATTGGGTCATGGTATTGACGGCATTGGGCATCGCGATTGTCAGCAGCATGATTGCCGGCCTCTATCCCGCCTGGCGGGTTTGCAACATCCCACCTGCCACGCAGCTGAAAACGCAATAAGGATACGAATATGAATCCCGGACCCATGGTGTCAGCATTGCTGCGCAACAAGACCGGCGCGATCCTGGTGGCGCTGCAAGTCGCCGTGACGCTGGCGATCGTCATCAACTCGCTGTACATCATCGTACTGCGGGTGGAAAAAATGAACCGTGAAACGGGCATTGATGTTGCAAACGTCATCATTACCTATGTACGCGGATTCGGTGACGATTTTGACGTTGTCGACAGCATCACCAACGATATTAACCTGATCAAATCGATACCGGGTGTGGTGGCAGCGACGGTTTCCAACCACGTGCCGTTGAGCGGCTCGGGCTCGGGCACTGGTCTGCGTACCGTCGCCGACCTGTCGATTGACTCCATAAGTACGGCGCGTTACCGGTGGAGCGAAGAAGGCTTGGATTCACTGGGTGTCAAGCTATCCAGGGGTCGCAATTTCCTGCCCGAGGAAGTGAATTTTATTCGGCCGGAAGACGATCCTCCGGCGCCGGCTTCTATCTTGATCACACAAGACCTCGCGGACGCTCTGTTTGGCGAAGAGGATGCATTGGGCAAGACGGTTTATTGGGGCAGCCTGGAGCCATCAACCATTGTCGGTATTATCGGTCGCATGCATGGCTCCTGGGTGAACTGGGACAAGCTTGGCAATGTGGTGATTCAACCTGGCAAACCGGCATATACCACCAACAAGCTGATAATACGGGTCGAACCCGGTATGCGGGACGAACTGATTCCGGTTATCGAGGAAACCCTGGGAGAATCCAATCGGGCGCGTGTCGTCAAGAGTGTGAGACCGCTGGAGGAACTTGCAGCGCGTTCCTATAGGCGCGACCGTGGCATGGCCATCATTTTGTCCATTGTAATTTCTCTGCTGATTGGTCTGACGGCACTGGTTATCGTTGGTCTAACGGCCTTCCATGTGACGCAACGGACCAAACAGATCGGCACACGCCGCGCGCTTGGCGCAAGACGTATCGATATCATTCGCCAGTTCATGCTGGAAAACTGGCTGATCACGACCATGGGTGCGTTTATTGGAGTCGTGCTGACCGTGGCCGTTGCCTACTGGCTGGAGACTTCATTCGAACTGGAGCGACTGGATTGGAGCTATTTGCCCATCGGGATCGTAGTGCTCTGGGTGTTGTCGTCCGTGGCTGTTTTTGCACCGGCACGGCGTGCGGCAGCCGTGTCACCGGCGGTTGCGACACGTAGTGTATGAGCTGAAACCTTCGCGACCAGCTTTGCTGGTTGCTCCTACGGCCCGGGGCCCCGCTTATGCGCGGGCGACCGTTACGGTTAATCGGGAAGACAGGTTACTTAAGGACGTCAACCAGACGTTCAAGCTGTTCCTTTAATACACCATCAACCGCCGTCGCGAGACCAGGCAGGTCGGTCTCACTGTAGCCGTAAACGTGGTAATTCCAGCTGAGCGAGGTACCACCATCGTCGGTTGAGGTCAGCGACCAGATCATGGTGCCACTCAGCCCCAATTCTTTGAGTGGCCCCAGCCCGCCTTGCAAAACAACCTTGTCGTTTTCTCGCCAGATGGTGGTGTTCAGATGACGCACCAGATTGTCGCCCCAGCGCTCGCAGAAACAGTCCCGGTCAATACGCATATTGCCGGCGTCTCCCGAGAAACTGTGATCAGGGTTCCACCATGTCCCGACCTTGTGGGTCATTGTTTTGAATACATGGGTCTGGTCGCGGCGAATGGTTACTTTTTGCCTTACGATAAAGCCATCAGCGGAGGATTTTACGACCTCGGCATTAGCCGTGGCTGAAATCATGCAGACCAGCATAAGATTAATTATCAAGCGCATAACAGATTCACCATTTGATTGATCCAAGTATAGTTTAATCAACAAGCAAAGAGCCGCCTGCAGAAGGAGCAAGCAAAAAAATTGCTGGCTCCTACGTCGTCCTTAGCCGATACTCCTCCCGGCACGGAAATGGCGCCCCGATAAACCAATGTTTGTGATCACGTTGGCCCAGGGATGAAACCTGGCTGCCGCGGGTCTCAAAATCACCATGCATGCAGACACCACCCTCGTGGTCACGCAGGATGGTCTTGGCGGTTGCGATGTCGAATTCTCCTGTGCTGTGTTGGCAAAGAAGTCTCACACGACCTTCCCGTGACAGGGGTGAAAGTGCACTGCCGGTCTGGCCGTCATCCAGGGGGTGTTTCAGATCCGGATGCTGCAGATCGCCCATTCCGTCAATGCTGAGACGGTTGGATATGGAGCGTGTCCCCGAGCTCACCTTTTCGGCCACCCAGTAACGCCCGGCGGTATCCAGTACCCAGGCCTCGGTTTCATCCGCAATCAGGTAGGCGTTGTGATAGGTCATGACAAAGTGCTCGGCGCAGTTCCCACCCTGGCCGTATTCTTCCATTAACTCCACGATCACCTGCAAAGCCGCATAGGCCGTTGCGCCACGCTCCAGCCCCAGACGCAGCAGGTCCATACCCAGTAGTCCGGTCTCTGCGTAGGGCTCGGCGGTCCAGACGGCTTCATTGCCGATCACCACACCGTGCTCGTTGGCCCCCATCTCGGCGCCCCACATCCAGCGCGGCCTGGACAGAATGACCGCATGGGTTTGTTCTGCCTGGGGGATTTTCAAATAGGTACACTGCAGCATTTCGCCAGTCGTGTACTGTTGTGCCGGTAAGGAATCCACGTCCTGGATCTCACCGGCAGGGCGATCACTGTTCTTGCCGAAGATCAGATTTCCATCAAGGGTAGAGTCGGGCAGGGCTACAAAGGTGTCGCACATGTTAATCTCTTGGGACGATCGTTCTTTTACTGCAACCCCCTAAACAGGGCACGAGACCATGATCTACTATCTGGCCTATGGTTCCAACCTGCATCCACTTCGGCTAAGCACGAGAATTTCATCTGCGCGCCTCATTGGCAACGTGGCGTTGCACGGCTATGCCATGTCGTTCTCCAAGCGCGGCGATGATGGCTCGGGAAAGTGCAGAATCTTTGCGACGACCAATGAAGACGCGGCGCTTTGCGCGCTCTATTCTCTAGCAGCAACACAACTACCGATACTGGATGCCATTGAGGGCCTGGGCTACGAACACAAAACATTAACCGTCGAGTGCAATACCACGACCTATGAATCGATCACCTACATGGCGCAGGCAGCGCATATCAACGGCAGTCTGAAGCCGCATCACTGGTATAAGAGAATCGTCCTGGCTGGGGTCAACTACCATGGTTTTCCAGCGAGTTACGTTGATGAAATACTGGCGGTGGAGTCGCTTGAGGACCCGGATCAGCAACGGCGGCAAAAAAATGCGCTACTGTTAACCGAACTCGCAAAAGTTAAGGGCCCTGACCGCTTTACCGTATCCGCGAAGGGAGCATCATGATTGGCAAACCAGCAGTATTGGTCCTGGTATCTCTGCTGGCCCTGGCTGGCCTGCTGATCTTCGTGGAGCCGATACCGCAATGGCCCGAGTATCACGACTTTGCCGATGGGAGTGTCGTGCTTGGCATACCGAACGCCCACAACGTGATCTCCAACCTCGGCTTTCTCGTCATTGGTGCATGGGGCGTGCTGTTTATTTTGGGCAGGGCCGGTGTCGGACGTCTCAAAGCAGCATACCTGGTGTTTTTTACTGGGGTGTTTCTGACGGCCCTCGGTTCAGCCTATTACCACCTCCAGCCCAATAACTTATCCCTGGTCTGGGACCGTCTGCCGATGACGGTGGCCTTCATGGGTTTTCTAACCGCCGTTGCGGGTGAACTTATTGGCCCCCGCGTAGCAAGGGCCTTGTTGCTACCTCTGATGGTGGCAGGTGTGGCCAGCGTGGCTTGGTGGGCGTGGACTGAGTCGGTTGGTGTTGGCGACTTGCGTTTCTACGGGCTCGTGCAGTTCCTGCCGTTCGTGCTGATCCTGCTCATGCTGAGCATGTACCCGGCGCCCCGGCACCTTGTTCCATATCTTGCGGGGCTGGCATTGTCCTACGCCATAGCCAAGCTGTGCGAATCATACGACCACCAAATCTACCAACTGCTTGGTGGGGCGATGGGTGGACACGCGCTGAAGCACTGGTTCGGCGCTGCCGGCACGGCATGTGTGCTCATCATGCTTTACCGGCGCAGGATTCAGAGCTGACCTGTTGAGAGCAGGCGGCTCGGAGCCTTTTAAACACTGGTTAAGCAATTCACATTCTCATCAACTATATTTAGCAAGTGCAGGTTAGTCGCACAAACACTAAAGGTATCGAGCGGGGTCAAAGTGAAAATTTCTGCAATCCGCGTTTATCAGGTCGACTTACCGCTGGTTGAGAGCCGTTATTCATGGTCCGGCGGCAAATTCGTAGAGGTGTTCGACAGCACCATCGTTGAATTGCTCACCAATGATGAATACTCAGGCTATGGGGAGGTCTGTCCTTTGGGTCCGTTTTACCTGCCCGCATATGGTTCGGGTGCCCGCGCGGGGATTGGCGAGCTGGCGCCGGCGCTTATCGGTCAGGATCCAACGGCGATCGGGCCGATCAATCAACGAATGGACAAGACCCTATTGGGTCATCCCTATGTCAAGTCCGCGATCGACATGGCGTGTTGGGATCTTCTGGGTAAGACAAGTGGGAAGTCCGTCTGCCAGTTAATGGGTGGCAAGTTTGGCGAAAGTGTCGCCCTGTATCGTGCCATCAGTCAACGCCCCGCCGGCGAAATGGCGGAGAATATCGCGGCACACCGCGAAGACGGCTATACCAAGTTTCAGCTTAAAGTGGGTGGTGACCCGAGTGACGATGTCGAGCGGATTAAAACGGCGGCCGATGTGCTAACGGCAGGTGATGTTCTCATTGCCGATGCCAATACGGGCTGGCGTGTTGACGATGCAATCCGGGTGATCAACGCGGTGCGCGATCTGGATGTCTACATCGAGCAACCCTGTCGATCCTATGAGCATTGTCTGACCATCAGACGGCGAACTTCGCTGCCTTTCATCCTGGACGAAAACATCACGGGTATTGAGTCACTAATTCGTGCCCACGGTGACGGTGCTATGGATGTCATCAATCTGAAAATTTCCAAAGTGGGTGGTCTGAGCAAGGCCCGTCAAATCCGTGATCTCTGTGTAGCGTTGGATATACCCATGACGATCGAGGATAGTTGGGGTGGAGATATCATCACTGCCGCGATCGCACACCTGGCACATTCAACGCCTGAGTCACTGCGGTTTTCCGCCACCGACTTCAACAGCTATGTGAGTGTCCAAAATGCAACGGGGGCGCCACAGCGGGTAGCCGGGCAGATGGTGGCGTCAGATAACTCGGGTCTCGGCATAGCCCCGAATATGGAAGCACTGGGTAAACCGGTGGCTGAGTATACGGCTTGACAACAGAAAAAAAGGGTCAGAGCCCTATTAGCCCGAGGGCTCTGACCACCAAAAGCGCCTTTTAATCAGACGCGATCCTCGATAGCAACATAATCAACTGCTGTTTGACCCTGGTAGATCTGCCTTGGCCGGGTGATCCGATGGGTGGGATCATCCATCAACTCTTTCCATTGGCCGATCCAGCCGGGTAGGCGTCCTAGGGCGAACATCACAGTGAACATGTTGACCGGGATTCCGATTGCGCGATAAATGATACCGCTGTAGAAATCCACATTCGGGTACAGTTTTCGCTCGATAAAATAGTCATCCGACAGCGCGACTTCTTCCAGCTGCTTAGCCAGATCCAGTACAGGATCCTCGATACCCAACTTGTCGAGTACCTTGTCGCAGGCTTTTCTGATAACCGTAGCTCTCGGATCGAAGTTCTTGTAGACACGATGGCCGAATCCCATGATCCGGAACCCGGAGTCCTTGTCTTTGGCCATGTCGACGAACTTCTTGATGTTGCCACCATCTGCGCGAATATTCTCGAGCATTTCGATGACTTTCTGATTTGCCCCACCATGCAACGGTCCCCACAACGCCAGGATACCCGCAGCAACCGAGGCATAGAGATTTGCATGGCTGCTGGCAACGGTCCGCACCGTTGCGGTGCTGCAATTTTGCTCGTGGTCGGCATGTAGTATCAGCAGCAGGTTCAGCGCATCGACAACGACCGGGTCCGGTTCGTAATCCCTGGCCGGAACTGCAAACATCATCTGCAGAAAGTTTGCGCAGTAGGATAGTGAATCATCCGGATAGACAAACGGTTGACCTATGGACTTCTTGTAGGAGAACGCAGCCAGTGTGCGGATCTTGGAAATCAGGCGAGCTGCATTTGTGTCCACATCACCAGAGCGTTCGGCCGTGGAAGCGGCATCATAATAGCCGGATAAGGACGCCACCATCGCAGAGAGAATCGCCATCGGGTGTGCCTGCCCCGAGAAGCTGGAAAAGAAGTTCTTCATGTCCTCGTGCAGCAATGCGTGGTGATTCAGGTTGTCGGTGAAGGCGTCCAGTTCCGTTTGGTTGGGCAATTTGCCATATACGATGAGATAGGCGACCTCGACAAAAGAAGCCTTGTCGGCCAGTTGTTCGATGGGGATTCCACGGTAGCGGAGTATTCCTTTTTCGCCATCGAGAAATGTAATTTCGCTTTGGCAGGACCCGGTGTTTCCATAACCCGGGTCCATCGTAATGTGTCCGGTCTGTGACCTCAGTCTGCTGATGTCCACGGCTCCTTCGTTTTCTGAGCCGGTGAAGACAGGCAGTTCGATGGATTGACCATCGGGTAGATATAAAACGGCGTTTTTTGAGTCTAGTTTTCTAGCGGTATTGTGCGACATGGATTGTCCTCCATTCAGATCCCGGTAGACCCGACAAAACCGGATCCCCAGGGAAACTACTATCATACGTACTCGCGCGTATGGTGAATTGACGTAGGTCAATTGTTTAGTTGAAATAAATGGAGTTTGTTTCCCCTGGCTCCTTACCAGGTTCGCATATGTGAAAGAGCTTTGAGCCTTTATTGAGACAGGCTTTCGAGGTACATCCAGATTGCCTGTTCCCAATCGGTGACGATCCATTTTAGTATGGGTTTCATTTCACTTTGGTGAACGGGCTATAGAGGCCAGAGCACTTACTCCAAAGCATTTGGTAGGCAATGGACCCTGACCCCCTTACACTGACAGGATGTCGAAACAAACTCACGCTGCCCTGCCAGCATCTTGCTACTTTGACGAGAAACACTTTCGCCGTGAACTGCAAGCGATCTGGTGGCAGGACTGGATTTGCGTTGGTCACGATAGCGAATGGCAGGGCGAGGGTGACTACCGTGTGGTGCAGCTTGGCGACCAGCAAATCCTGGTTACCCGAAATAGAGACGGGGTATTAATGGCTTTCCACAACACCTGTAGACATCGCGGCTCCCTGTTATGCGAACACTCATCCGGAAAATTTAAAAACGGTCGCATCGTGTGTCCTTATCACGCCTGGGCATATTCTCTGGATGGTGAGCTTACTCACGCGCCACGACAACAGGAAACCGGGGATCTTGAGTTACGCGATTATTCACTTTACGGGGTGCACCTGGATACATGGGCCGGGTTTGTGTTTATTAATCTTGCTGCCAGCCCTGGGCTGGACCTTGAGACTGCACTTGGCGAGGAGAAGTCCGCGCTGGCGAGTTGGCCGCTGGCAGAGCTCGCTATTGCTCACCGGCAGATTCACAGTATCCAGTGCAACTGGAAAATTTTCTGGGAGAACTTTCTTGAGTGTTATCACTGCCCGGGTGTGCACCCGGATTTGTGCCGACTGGTTCCCGTATATGGTCAGGGCGTTAACTCGATAGATGAGCTTCCTGATTCCAGCCCCCTGAAAAAATCAGCGGGTCTCTCCAGTCTGGTACCCGGTGCCGTCACCTGGTCTGCGGATGGTGCAACACCACTACCGTGGTTTGAAGGGCTCAGCAGCGCGGAACAGGAGGAAGGTATGCGGTTTGCTGAATTCAAGCCCACCGTTTACCTCGTCGGGCACGTCGATTACGTCCGCTCGGTGCAGGTATTGCCACTGGGGCCTGAAGAAACACAACTGACCGTGAGTTGGTTTGTCCACCACGACACCCTGGAATCACAGCAGGTAGACGTGGAACGGCTGACCGGTTTTGGACAACAGGTGGTGATGGAAGACGCACGGGTTTGTGAACTCAATCAGGCGGGTCTGCATTCCATCCGTCACCAGCAAGGAGTGCTGGTGCCACAGGAGCACGATGTGTTGGCCTTCCAGCGTTGGGTGCTTGAGCGCCTTGGTTAAATGGGATCACGCACGGCCAACTACGTGGATTTCAAAGTTCATGTCGTGGGAGTAGTCAGTCGTCGCTGACCACGTAATGACAGCCCTTACTATCCGGGTTTAGTGCGGCGGCGTGCACCACCAGCAATGCGGTTTGCACGGCATTTCGGAGCTCGATCAATTCAAAGGACAGGCGACAATCACTGTAAAAAGACTGCACTTCTTCGCGTAACTCAAGCAGGATACGCCGTGCCCGCGTCAAACGGCGCTGTGAACGAACAATTCCGGCGTAGTTCCACATGGTTTGTCGTACCAGGTTGAGATCCTGCTGGATCAAGGTTGGGTCTGCGTCACGGTGCGGGCTTTTCCAGGGTCGCGGGTCAGGTAAGCTGAATCGCATTTTCTGGATGTCCCGGACATCAGCCCTGGCCGTGAAGCGGGCCCCGGTAAGACATTCAAGTAGCGAGGTACTTGCCAGGCGGTTGGCACCGTGCAGGCCCGTGCAGGCGGTCTCGCCGATCGCGTTCAAGTGCCTGACATTGGTACGGCCTTCAAGATCGGTATGCACACCCCCACAGGAGTAGTGTGCTGCCGGTACCACCGGAATCGGCTCACTGCCTATATCCACACCGTACTTCAGGCAGCGTTGGTAGATGGATGGAAACCGTTCGCTTGCAAAACCCGGCTTCAGTGCGCTCGTGTCGAGGTACACGCACGCTTCACCGTGGGTTGTCATTTCATGATGAATAGCCCGCGCTACAATGTCACGTGGCGCCAGTGATCCGCGTGGGTGGACCGCATCCATGAATGGCTCGCCACGTCCGTTGACCAATGTAGCACCCTCTCCCCGCAAGGCTTCAGTGATCAGAAAACGTGGCGCGCTCCGGTCGTAAAATACCGTTGGGTGAAATTGGACGTACTCAAGGTCAATCAACCGTGCGCCGACGCGATAAGCCATCGCGAGACCATGACCAGCCGTTCCTGGTCGATTGGTACTGTGTTGATAAATCTGCCCCAGGCCCCCGGTTGCAAGGATGGTCTTGCGGGCCACGATTGCGACGGGCTCAAGGGAGTCTTCCAGCAGCAGGTTCCGGACCGCCTTTGGACCTTCGATTACCAGTTGATCCACCGCCGCCGGGTTGGCAGTATCCCCGCTGGCTGCCATGATGTCACGGGCCAGCGACTCAGGCTGGGTTGAGGTATCGTAAATGATGCCACCCTGGGCCCAGTTACTGTTGGCCTGCTCAGACCCGCCAAGTGAAAGCAACTGCACATTCAGTCCTGCCCGAGCCGCGTGCAAAGCGTACACCGAACCCGCCAGACCTGCACCGATCACCAGGCAGTCAGTACGGATCACATCCATCGCGGCCTATTCCACGGGATCAGAAATTAGACGCATGCTGAAATCTGCTGCCGGTGCAGAATGCGTTAAGGCACCGACACTTATGACGTCCACGCCAGGCAGTGCATACTTCGCAAAGGACTCCAAATTGACGCCACCGGAAACTTCTACGATCGCGGCTTTGTCGATCAGGGCCACCGCATCACTGATCTGAGAGGCTGACATATTGTCCAGCAATATGACCTCCGCACCCGCCGCAACGGCCTCTTGTACCTCGGCCAGAGTTTCGGTCTCGACCTCGAGTTTTGCACAATGGGGTGCGTAATTTCTGGCCCGCTCCACCGCCATTGTCAGTGAACCCGCTGCGGCGATATGATTCTCCTTGATCAGCACGTGCTCACCCAGAGACGCACGATGACTAAAACAGCCACCACAACGCACCGCGAATTTTTCCAGTGCGCGCCAGCCGGGAGTAGTCTTGCGGGTGTCGACCACGCGTACACCGGTGCCGGCCAGCGCGGCCGCGTTGGCGAAGCTATTGGACAGCGTGGCGATACCGGAGAGCCGCTGTAAGAAATTCAGAACTGTGCGCTCGGCAAGCAACAGGGAGAGGGTGGACCCTTCGGCCTGCAGGACCACGGCACCTTTGTGCACGAGGTCACCATCAGCGGATTTAAGCTCGACGACCAGGGCAGAATCAACCCGTTCAAAAACAAGACGTGCAACCTCCAGCCCACAGAGCCTGAGGTCTTCGCCGGCCAGGATCGAGGCAGTGGAGACATGGTCTGCCGGAACCATTGACTCGCTGGTGATATCGCCGTTCGCGGCGTCTTCGGCAAGCGCCAACTCAATCAGGGTGTCAGTTCTAAGCCGCAAGTTCAAACATCCTGTCGATACAGCGTGTGGCCCGTCCGGCCAGTTCTTCTTCCAGCGTGACAATTTGATCTGTACGAGGGTTCAATAGCGCATCCCGGATTTTCTCGAGTGAATTCAGCTTCATATATGGACACAAACGGCAACCACCGATGAAATTCTTCTCCGGGTCCTCAACCGCCAGGCGGCTGACCAGACCACATTCTGTCAGCATCAGGTAGTAAGGCGCATTTGTAGACCTGACATAATCCATCATGGCGCCGGTGCTGCCAACATAATCGGCGAGTTGGGCAATCTCGGCTCTGCACTCGGGGTGGGCAACGACTCTTGCCCCAGGGAACAGCTTCCTGGCCTCGGCTATCTGGGTGGCGGTAAATTCCTCGTGTACGATACAGGTCCCGTCTGAAGAGATGATCTCCTTGTCAACACCACGTCTGACCAGGTCAGTGCGAAGATTGTCTGCCATCAAGCGGTCGGGTACGAACAGCACCTGTTTTTCCGTCAAGCCGGCCACGATGTCGAATACGTTGGCGGAGGTAACACAGATGTCGGACTCTGCTTTTACTTCTGCAGTGCAGTTGATATAGCAGACCACCACGGCATCAGGATACGTGGCTTTCAACCGGCGCAACTCGGCACCGGAAATCGAGTCTGCAAGCGTACATCCTGACTGCCGGTCAGGCACGACCACCTGGGCTCCGGGTGACAACAGCTTGGCAGTTTCTGCCATAAAAACTGCGCCGGCGAATACGATCACATCTGCCTTGGCATCCCGCGCTTTCTTGGATAAATAATACGAATCACCTTTGAAATCACCCACACCATAGATGATTTCCGGTTCGACGTAGGAGTGGGTCAGGATGACCGCGTTCCTGGCCTTTTTGAGCCGATTTATTTCCAGTGTCAGGGGTGCGATCTCACGGCAGGTGTCCATATTCCACTTACGGCCAGGACTGCAATCAACATGCATCAGCAAGCGCAGCAAGCGCAATGCTTCAACTTCGACCAGGTCAGAATTTTCTCTTGCAAGCATGCTCATTTTCGGCTCACGCACAGTTACCCTCAATTATCGTAGTGGGTTATTTTAATGGGGTCAGAGGTGTTTTCCCATCACAAAAAGTGCCCTGACCCCATTAAGCTCTCAGCTAAACTTTCTTCAGCGATGTGGGCACTGAAATCGGCGATTTCAGGCTTCTTATCAAAAAAGAACAGATGAGACTCACAACTGCAGTCCGATGCACCAAATCGGGGTACCAGACAACGTCCCCCAATGTCGGGCAGAGATTGCACCCAGGAACACTCAAGCTTGGCTGGTGCGTAGGTAAACCAGACTGATTCCAAGTCAAAGTGCGGTCGCAGATAGTCGATGTGCCAGCGGTGTACTTTCTTCTTCCTTGCGTGTCTGGCTACTCTCGATTTCAGTCCTCCAGGACCAAAGGCGCTGCCGACGTAAAGATAGTGTCCCGGCGGAATCTCCACGCGCCCCAGTTGCCCTACTTGAGCCCAAAAATTCCTGGTGTTCAGAAATATCAAAACATAGGTTCCGGGGTGTTTTTCCGGGCCTGGCACTTGCTTTTTCTCTGTCCCAGGACAGTCCTTATCCAGCACGGCTGCCATTTGGCACGGCTTTCTCCGGTATTGCGAGGACCGGACAAATGCCATCTTCGTAGCCTATATCGAAGAGCATTCCTTCTGAAGTATGGCCCGCCATCGTTCGCGGCGGCAGATTCATTACGAACAGTGATTGCCGGCCAATTATCTCGGACGGATCTTCACGTTCCTGTTTCAGGCCAGCGAGGACAGTACGTTGGTGGTCGCCGAAGTCCACTCCAAGACTTACCAGCTTCCTTGATCCCGGGACCTCTTCCACGGTTAGAATCGTGCCAATCCGAATGTCGACTTTCTGCAGATCTTCCACCGTAATCGGTGGCTTAACCGGTGCATATTCCATACTCTTCCAACCCAAGTTCTTGTCTGCGGGTACGCGATAGTGCAGTTGATCACCAGAGCTCTATCGCTGCCTGCCGTCATCCTAGCACTTCATCCGCGACCTGTTAACGCGGCTTCAAACGTTAAGTCGCTGTGATATATTCACATTCACACCATCAGATTTCTTAAGAACATGCCTCAAGCCAAAACACAATTTGAACGGGTCACACGCATTTACCAGAAAGTGTTGAATAATCAGGGTCGAGATCCCGTTGAATATGAAGACGATGTCTGGAGCTTTTTTCAGCACTGCTGGCATTTAAAGGACTGGATAAAAAATGACATTGAGGGCGTGGCGAAAGCAACCAGGCTGAAAATTGATGTTGAGGTGAATTCACACCCGACCTTGATGATGGTGGGAGACCTCGCCAACAAGAGCAGTGACCTGAAATTGACGAGTAGCCCAACGGTTGCCCCAAAGGTTCAGTACACAAAGAGCACGGCCGGCGCGACCGCGTACATTGACGACAGGGACCGAACGCAGAAGGCTCCCAAAACCGACGGAGCGGTATATTTGCTTGTTACCGATAAAAACGGCGACGAGTTTCACGTCAAAAAACTGGCCACCGAAGCCATGAAAAACTGGATGGCGATCATTAAGAAATACAGAATTTAGCCAGCAGGGTATTTTCACCGGCTGACAAGCTTTGCTTTGTGGAGAAAACCCGGTCAGTTTTCAGTCATTCGTAACAACAGTGTGTTGCTCCGGCAACCATTTGGCCAGCGTCGTGAACAGATTCTTGAGATTGATCGGCTTGGCGATGAAGTCGTTCATGCCGGCCTCCAGGCAGGCCTTACGGTCTTCTGGGAAGACATTTGCGGTCATCGCGAGAATCGGCAGGTCCTTGTGACTGGCACTGGAGCCGGCCATGGACCGGATCACGCGAGTTGCCTCCAGGCCATCCATCTCCGGCATCTGGACATCCATCAGGACCAGGTCAAAAGCGCTGGCGCGAACCTTGTTTACCGCCTCCTGACCGTTTTCCGCCGTGTCCACCAACAGACCCGCTCCACTGAGCAGCGCCACCGCTACTTCGCTGTTAATGGCGTTGTCCTCTGCCAGCAGGATATGTGAACCGTGATGATTGGAGTTCAGCTCTGTGGTGGTGGCTGCCTTTGCTGAAGATGGTGCGTCTGTCATGACACCCTGGCCATGGCCTAGCCGGGCCGTGAACCAGAAGGTGCTACCCCGGCCCAGCACACTTTCCACTCCCACCTCGCCACCCATCAGTTGCGCCAGACGCTGGGTAATGGTCAGGCCGAGGCCGGTACCACCGTATTGGCGCGTGGTGGAGACATCGGCCTGCTCAAAGGCTCTGAAAAGGTTGCTCAGCTTGTCAGGCTCGATGCCGATACCGCTGTCCTGTACCTCGAAACGTATCAGTATCTCGTCATTTACCTCTTCCAGTTTTTCGGCGCGCAGGGAGATCGTACCTTGCGCGGTGAACTTGATCGCGTTACCAACATAGTTAAGCAGGGCCTGGCGCAGACGGGTCAGATCACCCCGCAACCACACCGGCACATCGTCCAGATCTGCTTCCATGATCACGCCCTTGGCATTGACTTGCTCGCTGTACATCGACTGGATTTGATCGAAGAACGCTTCCAGGTGGAAATCCATCTTTTCCAGGTTCAGCTTGCCTGCCTCGATCTTGGACAGGTCAAGGATGTTATTGAGGATGGACAGCAGGTGTACGCCGGAGTTTTCGATCTTGGTGAGTTGATACGCCTGCTCCGGTGTCGCACCGGCTTGCTGTAGCAGGTGGGTGAGCCCCACGATGGCGTTCATGGGGGTGCGGATCTCATGGCTCATATTGGCCAGAAAGGCGCTCTTGGCATAGTTGGCTGCTTCCGCAAGGTGCTGTGCTTCGGCCAGCTCTTTAGTGCGTTCGTTTACCAGTTCCTCAAGGTGGTGCCGGTGCTGGTCCAGCTCTTCAGTACGCTGTTTGCGCTCAGTAATATCGTGGGCAACACCCAATACACCCACGATCTTGCCGTCGGCATCAAACATGGGCACCTTGGTTGTTTCAAGCACCTCGGGATGGCCGTCACCAGCGAAAACTACGTTATCTTCGTGCCGGATGGACTTGCCATCGGTCATGGTTGCCTGATCCTGGTTATGGTAGAAACCCGCCAGCTCCTTGTCTAGCAGATCATAATCTGACTTCCCTACGATTTCGTCTTCGTTCAGACCAACCAGTTGCGCGAACCTGAAGTTGCAGGCCAGGTAAATACCCTGGGCATCTTTTAACCAGACCAGATCAGGTAGGGTGTTGAGCAAGGTACGTTGGTGAGCCTCACTTTGCCGTAGCGCCTCCTCGGACAGCTTGCGTTCGGTGATGTCGCGCCAAACACAGTAGATGACTTGCCGACCATGTAGCTCGATTGCCGACAGGGTGACCTCCGCGACAAAAGTCGTGCCGTCCGCCTTTGTATGCACCCATTCAAATCGATGCAGGCCCTTGTCATTAGCCAGGGCCATCATGCGTTCCGCCTTGACGAAGGAATCTTCCCCGTCGGGCTGGTTGGGTGGTGAGAGTTTCGAGGGGTGGACGTTCAGGAATTCGTCGCGGCTCGTGTAGCCCAGGGTACTGATGGCCGCTTCATTGCATTCGACAAACTGATTGCTGTCGATTATCCAGGTTGGGTCCGGCGATAAATCGAAAAGCTGTTTGAACCAGCTATGGTCGCCATTGAAGGTGGTACGGGACATCAGGGTTTGCATTATAGCCCAGAGTACATAGGGTGAAGCTAATCAGCAGCCCATGGAGGAGTTCAGACTGACGGTCAAACTTGTTGCCTTTTGATGGCACAATGGCCTTCAATACCTCATGCTGTCATCACCACCAATGCACCAAGGGCGAATAGTGAACAGTTTGTTGTCAGTTTTATCTGCCGTCTTGTTGTTTTCTTCCCTGCAGGTCGCGGCAGCTGAAGATAGCGAGCCAGGGCCCAAGGCCGACAGCCAACAGGACCATCAGCCTAATGATGAGGCCAAAGACCTGGCTGGCTTACGTTATTGGAATGAGATCGACAAGGATGCCATCAAAACGGCGTCGGGCCTTCAATTCAAGGCTTTGATTACCGGCAACGGCCGCAAACCGAGCGTCAAGAGCAGGGTCGAAGTGCACTATCGTGGTCTGTTTCTTGATGGCAGGGAATTCGATGATTCATATACCAGCGACGAGCCGGTAAAACTTCGTCTGAAACGGGTCATCAAGGGCTGGACAGAAGGTATCCAGTTAATGCCGGTCGGCAGTGTTTTCGTATTCCTTATTCCACCTGAACTGGCCTACGGGGCCAAGGGATCCGGACCGGTCCCGCCGAATTCCACCTTGATTTTTGTGGTGGAGTTATTCGGATTCAAATAACACCGCTTACCCTGGGACCTTTTTCCGACCCCTATTTATAATTTGTCGCCTAGATGACAAATTGGATCCAACCCCATTAAGGTAGAATCCCCGCATGGCGCACCTCTCCCCATCCGGACCCCCACCCGAGGCCACCACCCGTGGCTTCTTCGGCGTATTCCGCTACAGCCGCCGGGCCATGGAACTGGTGTGGACCACGAATGGCCGTCTAACGGTGGCGCTGGCCCTGCTTACTATCACGGCCGGTGTGCTGCCGGCGGCGATGGCCTATGTGGGCGCGTTGATCATCGATGCGGTGCTGGCGGCCACCAGAATCGCCACCGACACGGGCGAGGTCAGCATGAGCCGGGTGTTCTGGCTGGTGGCCATCGAGGGGTTGATCGTGGCGGCCATTACCGGCGCCCAGCGTGGTATTTCGTTGTGCCAGGCATTGTTGCGCGCACAACTGGGCCAGCGTGTAAACGTGATGATCCTGGAAAAAGCCCTAACCCTGGAACTGTCCCAGTTCGAGGATGCCGAATTCTACGACCAGCTCACCCGGGCCCGGCGCGAGGCCTCTAGCCGGCCGCTATCGCTGGTCAACCGGACTTTTGGCCTGGCCCAGAACATGGTTTCGTTGCTTAGCTACGGTGTGCTGCTGGTGCAGTTCTCACCCTGGGCGGTGGTCGTGTTGGTGCTGGCCGGGATGCCGGCGTTTGTCGCCGAAACACGTTTTTCGAGCGATGCCTTTACGTTGTTCCGCTGGCGCTCGCCCGAGACCCGCATGCAACTCTACCTGGAGTCGGTTATTGCGCGCGAGGATAACGTCAAGGAGGTCAAACTGTTTGGCCTGGGCCCGCTGCTGCTCAGACGCTATCGGGATATTTTCCGGCGTCTGTATAAAGCCGACCGGGCGCTGGCGATACGGCGTGACGGCTGGGGCTTCGTGCTGGGGCTGATCGGTACGCTGGCGCTATACGGTGCCTACGCCTGGGTGGCCTTTGCCGCGGTCATCAGCCGCATCACCCTGGGCCAGATGACCATGTACTTGATGCTGTTCCGCCAGGGTCAGTCTGCGGTATCCGCCATCCTGTCCGCAATTGGCGGCATGTATGAGGACAATCTGTATCTCTCCACCCTCTACGATTACCTGGAAACCCCGGCGGTGAAATCCGAGGCCAATAGAGAGAGCGGCCCAAATCCCACCGACGGGGTGCGTTTCGAGGGCGTCAGCTTCAGCTACCCGGGCGCCAGCCGCCCGGCGCTGGTGGATATCGACCTGCACATTCATCCCGGTGAATCACTGGCACTGGTGGGTGAGAATGGCTCGGGCAAGACCACCCTGATCAAGTTGTTAACCCGTCTGTACCGCCCCGCAACGGGTCGTATCTTGCTCGACGGCATGCCTCTGGATGACTGGGAGGAGACCGCGCTGCGGCAACGCATCGGGGTGATCTTCCAGGATTTCTCCCGCTACCAGTTCCTGGTGGGGGAGAACATCGGGGTAGGGGATGTGCGTCACTTCACCAACGAGGAGCGCTGGCGTGAGGCGGCCGACAAGGGCATGGCGGATGCCATCGTCGAAGACCTGCCCGGCGGCTACGCAACCCAGCTTGGCAAGTGGTTCAAAGACGGCCAGGAACTATCCGGCGGGCAGTGGCAGAAAATCGCCCTGTCGCGTGCCTTCATGCGCACCGATGCCGACATCCTGGTGTTGGATGAACCCACCGCGTCGATGGACGCTCGGGCCGAGGCCAGAATCTATGAGCACTTTCGCAAGCTCACCAAAAACCGCATCGCGATCCTGATCTCGCATCGTTTCTCCACCGTGCGCATGGCCAGCCAGATCGTGGTGATTGAAAACGGCAGGATTATCGAGCGTGGTACCCACGAGGAGTTGGTAAAGGTGGATGGGCACTACGCCAGGTTGTTTTTATTGCAGGCGGAGGGGTATCGGTGACAAATCATCAAAGGCATGGATCTATATTAGCCTGCTCTCAAACAACTCCGGAACCATCCCGCTGTCGGGAATTGACTGCTCGACATGCTAGCGAACTAATATGGCGTGTGCGGCCTGAAAAGGTGAATCAGCAGGCTGATGCTGGAAATTCACCAATATCACGGTTTCACCTATTTCGGCATCAGCCAGACTGACACGACATGGAAAGCCGGGCCTGGTGTCAACCACCATCCTGGTTGCCTGGGCATTCATCAGCTCTTTATCGGTCAGGTCAAAAAGCGGCGCAAACCGGGCGGGGGACAAGGCGTGTAATTGAAAAGACATACTTACTCCGGCTGTCAGTTGCCATAGCGTACCTATCCCGGCAGGTCGATAACCACCCGTTTCCTGCTGTAGAAGTGGACCCTGACCCTTTCTACTTGTTCAGTGAATCACCGAAAACCTTCGTCCTGCCTGATCTCAGCGATCAGCCGTTATTGCCATGCTATGGTGAGGACACTGTGTCTGTTTTTCTCATACTCGCGACTGGAATAATGGCTGGGATACTTCCAGGGCTGCTAAAGCTAGACAAAGTGTTTAGCACGTCAAACATGGTCATTGGTTTTGTTGGCGCGCTGGTGGGTGCGTTTTTGGGTTTTGGCGACACGCCAATACTTCTCAAGTATCCGTTCTTGAATGAGAAAACTCTCATGGTTGCTGTGTCGCTTCTGTCTGTCTTTACTAAAGTAGCCCTGGCAAAAAAGCGATAAATTGGATCCGACCCCTTTTTGACCCCTTTCTGGTAACCATGCAATCTGGAAATTCTCTGCTATATTTTTAAGTAGGTAACAAAAATAGGGCTAAGCCCCCAAAAAGACGGGTGTACAAAGCCACGATTTCGCGCTTGCTCCAGCCCCTTTTGTGCTGGCTGGTAATCCGGGATCAACTACGGTTTCTGACCCACGCAGACATTCACTTCATCAACCCAAAGGAGAGTCATTAATGAGCGCAATTCTCGGACCAGCAAAACAGTTTTTTGAGGCCTGCGAATCCGGACAAGGATGGGGTGCCTGTGCAGCATTTTGTAATCCCGATGCGACCTTTTCCTCGCAAACAGGAGCCCTGGCTGAGATATCCACGCTGGAGGATTACTGTGAGTGGATGAAGAATCTGTTTACGCCAATTCCAGATGGACACTATGAGCTGAAGTTCTTTGCCGCCGATGAGGCGGACAGCTCTGTGGCCGCGGTTGCCGTCTTTCATGGCACGCAAACGGGGCCAGGCGGGCCGGTGCCACCGACGGAAAAGACAATTGCAGCAGATTATGTTTACCACATGGTTTTTGACGGTGAGCGCATCAAGCACATGACAAAAATTTGGAATGACTCTATCAGCATGCAGCAATTGGGATGGGATTGAAGTCACTCGTGTGAGCGACTAACCTCACTAATTCCGTGCTGCTCTTTTGGGTTTTGCAGTCACTTTGAGGTTGAGTTGGTCGTCTCCGCCGAACTGGTCAGTTCTGACCCTGATTCTGTACATCCCAGCGGACAATGCCTTACTGGTCAGAGAAAGACTGGTTGACCTGCCTGGCTTTAGAGACTTACCTATTTTGCCGGTGGTTTTATCAAATGGACAGGTCTTTTCACAGCTAAGGGAAAAACTGGTCGAGGCACTGCTGGCTCCCGGACCCTGATTTGTGAATTTTATGGATGCGGTTACTTTATCGCCTTCCTTTAGTGTCGAGTTCCGTGTGAATATATTTAACTTGAAACTGGGGTTTAGCTTACCTCTTGCTTCGATAGGTATTGGTTTTTTGCGGCTATTGTCTCCGATTACGACCCTGGATTTAGCCTGATCCGACTTGTCATTATCTGGTGTGTCGCCAGGCGTCGTCGTCCATCTATCTTCTCTGGGATCGCGGGGAAAACTGTATCCGCTCTTTTGCCCCCGCTCAAGTACACTGTCAATCAGTTGTCCTCCCTGTCCTTTTTGCTCGGATGTTGCATCAGACCCTGGCGGCGATGCCGGCTGGTCGTTTGTGTGGGTATCATCCGTAGACCCCAAGGGATACATATTGGCCATTCCTGAGCCCTTCACGCCATCGGTCCGACCTGGCGCAGAGCCCGACTTGAGCAGACCAGAACTTACCTCAACACCTGTCAGCGGCGCCGGGCCCGACTTGGTCTGTTGCTGCGCCCCATGAGATACGGGCCCGCCGGGGTCGTCTTCCGGATCAAGCCCAACTTTCTGTGCGGGCATCCGCATCCGGTTGCTGGAAACCGGGTCAACAGGGTTGTCCTCGGGGTCTATGCCCGCCTTGCTGCCAGGCGACAACAGCCCCGAGACCGGGTCGGCAGGATCATCTATGGGATTCAGACCTGAAACGTCACCACCTGGCAATGCAAGGCCTGTTGCAGCATTCTGGTCCGTTGCAATTCCGGAAGGCGGGTTTCCGATTTGGCCAGCTATAGCGTCTGCTTCTTGTTCGTAGCCATCATCTGGACTTCCGATAGTAAGTTTTTGACCTTCAGTGCCTGGAATGACAATGATGATTTGCTCATCCTCAGGGACGGGCATATTGCCACCAAGCCCGTGGGTGCCGGAATCCACCGCGGAGCCCTGCTTGATGTTGTCAGGTCTAACGACTTTTGCTCTGGGCGTGGGTATCTCTTCAGGCTCTGCGGTGGCAGTTGAAGACCTGTTCACCCTGGTATCCTGGGAGGGCTCGGCCGCCCAACCCGGGTCAGCAGCAAGAAGCACTGCTCCAATTGTTATTGAAACAATCCAATTCATTTGCACTGTAGTCTTCATGCACGTCCTTTGGCTGCCACGACCTTGTTCAATTCCGATCAGCAGCAGCCACCCGGCAGTGTAGAGCCGGTAGTGAATGCACGATATTTCCATGGTGAGTCCAGCACAGGTCCGTGTCCAGACTGGCCGGCTGCATCCCGATACGCCCGTGGGTGGAGTGTACCTTGGTGTCGTTTAGCAGCACATGATCTAGGTCAATGTGTCACCCCTTTGCGAACGCTATGCTTACGAACCGGGGTTGGAGGGAGCCCAGTACGCTAATAACGGGGTGTGGAGGTATCGCATGCTTAAGCAACGACTCATTCTTACAGGATTTTTGTTGGCCCTCGTGGTGCCACTTAAGGCGGGAGCCCAGATGGGTCCACCCGAGCACGGCACCGACCGCCAGGGTAAAGATGTCAGGAGCTTCGCCGCCGCCAGGTGGCAGGTATGCTCCAGCTCATGCGCCTCGCAGAAGCAATGTCGGGCCTATACATTTGTTGCCGGCAGTGGTGGCGGGACCTGCTGGCTTAAAGAGGGTATAACGCCTGCCCGGCCCAACAGTAAAGCTGTCTCAGGTGTGAAGCTCATGGGAGCCATTGAGCGCGGTTTTAATCGGCAGGGAGGAGACCTGGCCGCGGGTGTTTCTTCCGAGGACCCACCCGCCTGTCTTCGCGCCTGCCAGGGTGATCCCCGTTGCCAGGCTTGGACCTGGGTCAAGCCCAAAGGCAAGGGTCAGGGCGTGTGTTGGCTGAAAGGCACCTCACCGGCGGCAGTCAATGACGACTGTTGCTTCTCGGGAATCAGGTTCGCTGGCGGCGTAAGGCATGTGGACAGGAGAGTCAGCTCCCGGTCGGAACCGTCCGATCCAGCCATCGTTGCATCACGTACCAAATTGGGCAGGAATGGTGCACCACGATTGAAAAGCCCCAAGCATACCGGCCAAACAGGCCTGGATGGCGGTATTGATGGTCAAAAGCGAACAGAAAGCACGGTGGTTTTGCCGGGCCAGGACCAGTCCAGTGGCGACATGGAAGAAGAAGAGACACTGCAAGTGCAGCCATCCGATATCGGGATCACGCTCCATAAACTTCCTGTCGTAACCGGCGTGGACGACCGCGGCCCACAGGAGCAGACCGCTATGCCCAAATCCGCCACCCTGCCGCGTCGTGCAAACGTCCTAACAGATCTCTTACCAACACCTCGTGGCGAGCTGCTCGCCTCCATTGCCGCAATGCCTGGTGGTGTCAAGTTGCTGGACAGCATCGGTGTCCCTTCGCCATCGCCCAATACAACGGGTGCGGGTCCCCAGGCAGGTCTCCACGCGCCCACACTGAAGCCTGATACACCCTTGGACGAACTCCTGCTGGGTGGGGTGAGACTGTACGCTTCGGGCAAGATAGAGCCGGCCGGGTTCGATCCCAAGGAGCCCCCGCTATTCTACGAGACATTTCGTGGTTGGGGAGATAGCCGGCAAGCACCACCTGGGGAAGAACGGCTTCCCATTCGCTCTCTGGCGGAAGACGACGTTGCCCTCCAAGAATGGGATACGCTTAATAAGAGATACTGGTGGAATACGACCAACGGTGAGATGCTTCGACTGGGAATTCGGACGCCCGGCAAAAAGAGCAGTACCCGCTCGTATATTCTCGAGCTCGACTTCCGGGGTCTGGGCGAGTTCGTTTGCTACCATCAGTTGATGTGGCATTTCGCCGGATGGGGAGTCGACTGGGTGCCCACAAACAAGGGAACTCTCACAGCAATCGTGACATTGGAAGGGGATCGAACGTACGAATTTAAATTCCACCGGACCCAGAAGGAGGGCTTTGACCGCGAGTTCCGCTGGTTTAGCGTCACCATGCTCTAGCTGCACCACCCAAAAAAGGGGTCGGTTCCAGTTTACACATTGATTTGGATCCGACCCCTTTTCAGTAGTGTTGGTCTGGCATTTGACTCTGACCCTACTGAATTTTCCCACAAGATAATGCACAGACACTGATTTTCATTGGCGCGTGGCCAGTGCATATTGCGTGGATGCCAGTTTCTTCTTCAACACCTTGCTACTACCTTGACATCATACTCCATTGGAGTATAGTTTGATTGCTGTTGCTGAAACCGAACAGTTTCAAAGAAAAGTTCGTCGTCTACTTTCCGGTGATGAAAAAATGGAGTTAATCGCGTATTTGTCCATGCAACCAAATGCAGGGGTCATAATGCAGGGAACTGGTGGAATACGTAAACTCAGATGGGCCCGAAGTGGCCGGGGCAAAAGTGGTGGAGTAAGGGTGATATATTATTTTTACAGCGCAGCGATGCCGCTTTACTTATTAACTCTATTTGCAAAAAACGAGAGAATAAATATCTCTATGGATGGGAAAAACATTCTGTCCAGGGCCGCCAAAGCGCTTGTGGAATATTGGAGACAAAAGCAATGAGCAAAGCGTTTGAAGAAATTAACCTTGGTCTCGGCGATGCTATCAAACATGCCAACGGTGAAAAAAGCAATGCAGTTGTGCATGAGCCTGAAACCATAGACGTCCGGGCGATTCGCAATAAAACCGGCATGAGTCAGCAGAGATTCTGTGCGACCTTCGGAATATCACTGGGTACATTGCGTCACTGGGAACAGGGGCTGCGCTCTCCAAGGGGTCCGGCCAGGGTATTGCTAAAAGTTGTGGATAATGACCCTAAGGCGGTTATTCGTGTAGTAAATGGGTAGAAAACATCATGACCAAACACATCATCCCAGCAATCCTATTATTCCTACCCCTTTCCGCCACCGCCGAATCGGTCCCCTTTTCCGATCCGCGTTGGGAAATCACAGGTGCCGAATCCAAAATTGAGACTATCGCCGGCACCGAGGCGCTCTTCCTACGCAATGGCACTGCTTTTCTCAAAGACGCCGAGTTTCACAACGGCATTATCGAGTTTGATATCCGCACCACTGGAGAGCGTGGGTTTTCAGGGGCGTTTTTCAGGTTTACCAGCCCCGGCAACGGCGAGGATTTTTATATTCGCCCGCACCAGTCCGGCAAAGAAGACGCCAATCAGTACACCCCGGTGTTTAATGGTCTCACTGCCTGGCAGCTTTATTTTGGGCCGGCGTTCAGCACGCCGCTGTCTTACCGTGTGAATCAATGGATGCACATCAAAATCGTGGTGCTGGAAAAGCGCGCCGATGTGTACCTGGATAGCGAGGAGCCGGTACTGCATATTGCTGAATTAAAGCAGGCCAATGTTGCCGGCTGGATTGGCGTGGATACCGGTTTTGCCCCGGTTCATTTTGCCAATTTCTCTTATCAAAAATCCGACGATGTAGAAATTGTCGGCAACCCCGCCGAGATGAAAACCCCTGCGGGCCTGGTCAAAACCTGGGCCGTGTCAAAG
This sequence comes from Gammaproteobacteria bacterium, assembly GCA_021772915.1. Lineage (GTDB taxonomy): Bacteria > Pseudomonadota > Gammaproteobacteria > Xanthomonadales > SZUA-36 > SZUA-36. The sequence continues at coordinate 88,510 of JAJFLB010000060.1, forward strand.
ACCTTTGACGAGAAAAGGCTTACCGGGCCAAAGCTACCCCCGGAATTGTTAACAGACCAAACCTGGCAGAGCTTGCCGGTTGAAGACCGGGGTTATGCCAACCTCGCCAGGGTGCAGGGGATCGCAGCCGGGGCCAACACCGCTTTTGCCAGGCTGACCCTTACCGCCGCCAAGGCGAGCGTGAAAAATATCTCATTTGGCTACAGCGACCGGGTCAAGGTTTACCTCAACGGCACCTTGTTGTATGCCGGTAACAATGGCTACATGAGCCGCGATTATCGCTACCTTGGCACCGTCGGTTTGTTTGATCAGCTTGCCCTTGATCTTAATGCCGGCAGCAACGAGCTTTTGTTTGCGGTCTCCGAGTCCTTCGGCGGTTGGGGCATTATGGCGGCGATTGAAGACCGGAAAGGGCTGGTGGTTACACCCTAAGCACTATTTCAAGACACGCAATAGTGGGGTCCCAAGAAAGGGGTCGGAGCAGGGCTCTGACCCCGTTAGGTGCCATGGCAGTGTGGTTGTCATTGACAAAACCCACGTGGCAGTGGCTTTTTCGAGCCAGATCTGCTCGAATTAGAGTAGTATTGATTCATTCGCAGTGCTTCTGGCAAAAAAAGAGCAGTCAGCGATGAATATGTTGTCCCGTAGTTTGGACAGGTCTAAAAAGATCTGGATTTATTTCCTGATGGCAGCGTTCGTGCCCGCGATTACAACTGCGCAAGACGAACCACAACCAGCCCCCCAAGCCGATACTGCTATTGAATCCCCTAACCGGCGGGCCATCCTGGTGGATGTGCAAGGCCCGATTGGGCCGGCCACGATGGATTTTTTGGTCACCTCGCTGGAACAAGCCTCATCACGCAACGCCGAGTTGGTGATCGTTCGTCTGGATACACCGGGTGGTCTGGACCTCTCTACGCGGGGTATCATCAAGGCCATCCTGAACTCACCGGTGCCGGTGGCGACCTTCGTCGCACCTGAGGGTGCGCGCGCCGCCAGCGCGGGCACCTACATTCTCTATGCCAGCCACATCGCGGCCATGAGTCCCGCGACCAATGTCGGGGCAGCCACGCCCGTTAGCATCATCGGTGGTAAACCACGGGGCGCGGAGAAAGCGCCGGCTGGGGATGAAGAGAATGGCGCGCCGGCACCTGCTCCAGGGGGTGCAATGAACCGTAAGGTCATCAATGACGCCGTGGCCTATGTGCGCGGGCTGGCCAACAAGCGTGGGCGCAACGCGGACTGGGCGGAACTGGCGGTGCGTGAAGCGGCCAGTATTACCGCGGACGAGGCACTGGAGATCGGTGTGATCGACCTGATCGCGAAAGATGTGGGCGACCTGCTGGCGCAGGTGGACGGCAGAGCAGTCGAGGTGCAGGGCCGGGAGCGGGTTATGGACACCACGTCACTCAAGGTGGAGCAGCTTGAGCCGGACTGGAAAGCCGAACTGCTGGGTGTAATCACCAGCCCCACGATCGCCTATCTGCTACTGCTGATTGGCGTTTACGGGCTCATCCTGGAAGGCTACCACCCCGGCGCCATCGTGCCCGGCGTGGTGGGTGCCATTTGTTTGCTGACTGCCCTGTACGCGTTCCAGATGCTGCCGGTGAATTATGCGGGCTTCGCCCTGATCTTGCTCGGGATCATCCTGATGATCGCCGAGGCGATGGCGCCCAGCTTTGGTGCACTCGGTATCGGCGGCATCATTGCAATGGTGTTTGGCTCGATCATCCTGATCGATACCGACGTGCCTGGTTTTGCCGTATCACGACCCCTGATTGGCGCCATCGCACTCGCCGGTTCGCTGGGACTGATGGCCATCATTGGTGTGGCGATGCGAGCCCGGCAAAGACCGGTGGTTTCGGGACGTGAACAACTCATCGGTGCCGCAGGCACGGCGCTGATGGATTTCGAGAACCTGGGATCTGTATTCGTACACGGCGAAAGCTGGAACGCGGTAACTGCCTCACCCTTGCGTGAGGGGCAGGAGATCGTGGTTACCGGCATCGGTGGATTGACACTGCAAGTGCGCCCTGCCGATGTCTGAGCTTGCGGTGTACGCACTAATGAAGGAGTAAGATCATGTTTGGGTATTTCTATGGCATCTTAACGTTTGCCCTGCTGGCCATTATCATCAATGCCATCAAGATCCTGCGCGAATACGAGCGTGGGGTCATTTTCCAGCTTGGCCGGTTTTGGAAGGTCAAGGGTCCCGGGCTGATCATCGTCATCCCGGTAATCCAGCAGATGGTGCGCGTGGGTCTGCGCGTTATTGTGATGGACGTGCCCACGCAGGATGTCATCTCGCGTGACAATGTGTCGGTAAAGGTCAATGCGGTGGTCTATTTCCGGGTGATCGACCCGGAGAAAGCGATCATTCAGGTGGAAAAGTACCTGGATGCCGTGAGCCAGTTGGCGCAGACCACGCTGCGCTCGGTGCTGGGCCAGCACGAACTGGACGAAATGCTGTCCGACCGAGATTCGTTGAACAAGGATATCCAGGCTATTCTGGATCGCCAGACCGACGCCTGGGGCATCAAGGTGTCCATGGTCGAGATCAAGCACGTGGACCTGGACGAGAGCATGATCCGCGCCATCGCCGCACAAGCTGAGGCGGAACGTCAGCGCCGTGCCAAGGTGATCCATGCCACTGGTGAGAAACAGGCAGCAACAGAGTTGGTGGAAGCCGCGAAAACACTCAGCGTCGAACCCAATGCAATCCAGTTGCGTTATCTGCAGACCCTGACGGAAATCGCCGGCGAAAACAGCTCGACCATCGTGTTTCCACTGGACCTGATCGAGAAGCTCAAGAAAGCCACAGACTGACTGTTTAAAGGGGAAAGGGGTCGGATCCAATGTACACATTAATTGGATCCGACCCTTTTTCTCATAATAAATAAATCTGAAATTCCTCATTGTCAAGATGATTCGGACTCGTTACTATTTATCACTATGCCGAAAAGCCCAAAGGCCACTGACAGGGAGCTAGCAGAGCTCGTGCTGCAGCTTGGCCGCGTGGCCTACGCAGATTGTGGTGCTGGTGGTTTAACCCATGGGCAATGGGCAGCGCTCCGATTTTTTTCCCGAGCCAACCGCTTTTCCCGCACCGTATCTGCTTTTGCGGATTACCATGCCACCACCCGGTCTAGCGCCTCGCAAAAAATCAGCACCCTGGTGGAACAAGGTTATCTAACCCGACATCGGTCTCAGCGAGACGGCCGGTCGACGCGCTTTGAACTGACCCGGCCTTCTTTGAAGTTGCTCCAGGACGATCCGTTCAAGTCGGTGGTTGCTGCTTCCCAGCAACTAACACCCTCTACGCGTGACAAGACGGTCCAATGCCTTCAACAGATGCTGGGCGAACTCTCAACCTTACGAGGCTGCGGGGTTTTTGGCATCTGCGACTTATGTCAACACCTGCAGATCATTGAAGCGCAAAGCTCGGAATCCTTTGCTTGTGGGTTGCTGCACGAGCCGTTGGAACGGGAGGAAACTCACATGATCTGCGCGCGCTTTGTGCCGTAAATGGGCTGAAACGACAGCACAACTATACCAGGCAGGTGCAGCTAGAGACTGCAAATTTTTCAATGTAAGAAAAGAATCCCGTGCCCGTTTGGAGAGCTATAAGCATTAACTGCATCGGGCACAGGACCCAAAGCGGTGCGAAAACAAGGGCTGAGGCCCCTGGACCCACCTGCATCACATAGGCGGAATCGCACCTGTCATCGAAGCCAACCAACCACGCATGACCTTCAGCAACCAGATGTTGCACGGCGTAGCATTCTGGCTTCAGATTAATTCCAAACCAATCTATTGGATTTCCGCACGATTGTCAATATAGTTAGGACTTGATACTATATTGACCGGTGCTAATATTTTACGACCACGGTCACGGCACCCAGGAAATGACGCGTGCCTGATTCAGACATTGTTCAAATTCAAGCCCAACCCGCAGTAATGGCCTGCACGTGATGCTGCGTACGATGATGCACAACGCAGCTGCTGCGTGAGGGATACCCGATCGAGCGACCGGAGGAACCAGGTAATGGCAACGACAGGAACAAAGCAAGATCATGATCATGGGCCCAAGGCATCGGCACACGCAGAGTCCCTGCCTGGAATCCGTTACCTCATCGCGGTGGGCAGTGGCAAGGGAGGTGTTGGGAAATCAACTGTGGCGGTCAACCTCGCGCTCGCACTCAAGCACTTCGGGGGCAATATCGGGCTGGTAGATGCGGACGTCCTGGGACCCAGCATCCCGGGAATGCTGGGGCTACCGACCGGCGAACAGCTTAGAATGACGTCGGATAACAAGATTCAGCCGATCGAGTGCCACGGCCTGCAGGCGGTGTCGATGGGTCTGGTCACAGGGGACGACTCACCTGCCATCTTGCGTGGGCCGATGGTGAGTAAGTACCTGCGCATGTTGATCGCAAACGTGCAGTGGAGCACTCTGGATTACCTGATTCTCGACCTGCCACCGGGTACCGGCGACACCCAACTAACGCTCGCGCAGAGTTTTCCTCTTTCAGGTGCGGTCATCGTAACGACGCCGCAAGATGTGAGCCTCAGGATCGCTCGTCGCGGCCTGCGTATGTTCGAAACAGTGAATGTTCCCATCCTCGGCATCATCGAGAATATGAGCACCTTCACCTGTCCCCATTGCGGGAAGGGCACTGACGTCTTCAGCCACGGCGGGGGTGAGCGGATGAGCCGGGAGCTCGGCGTTCCATTTCTGGGTGCAATTCCCCTGGACGCCGAGATTGTGACCAGCGGAGACGCAGGACGTCCGATCGTGCTCGAAAAGCCAAACTCAGTCGCCGCCAAGGCGTACCTGGCCATCGCTACGGAGCTGACCGGTCAGCTCCTGGGACATTCGTCGGCGGCGCTCAGGCCATTCGCGTGGAACTGGGAAACCGGTGACGGCGAGCCACTTTGGGTTAAAGCCGCGGTCCGTCCACAGGGGTCACCGACTACAGCCGTTGGTTTTCGGCGTCGGGACGAGCGGACAATTTCGATTCTTTGGGAGGACGGTCATCGCCAGGACTTCGATGTCCGGGACCTTCGGCTGGCTTGCCATTGTGCCTTGTGCGTCGAAGAAATGAGCGGCCAGCCCCTTCTCGACCCGAAGACCGTACGTCCTGACGTGGCCCCACGTACGGTTTCGAGCGTCGGCAACTACGCCTTCTCGGTCAACTGGAGCGACGGCCACAGCACCGGTATTTACGCCTACACTGCGCTGCGCGAGCTGGGCGAGCAGAGTGCGACGGGAGATGTCGTAGATGTCTGAAATGGTCATGAACCCCTCGTTGATCACCATCCGGGCTGAAACCTCCATCGCGGATCCCGATTCCTGTAAATTTACACTCAATAGGATGGTGAATCCCGGCGAGCCCGTATTCTTCGACAATCCAGACCGGGCTGCGGGATCACCGCTCGTCGAACGGCTGTTTGCGTTGGCAGGTGTCGCACACGTCCTGGTTGCCGGCAATGTCGTCACCATCGGAAAAAAGCAGATCGCGTCCTGGGACCACCTGAGACCTGAAGTCGGAACCGCAATCCGGAAACAACTCAACACCGGTGTGCGGGCCATCCGCGAAACGCCGCGACCTCCACCTCCCGGGAATCGGAACGATGACGGGATCCAGGCAGTCGTCCAGGATTTGCTCGACCAGGAAACCAACCCTTCTATCGCCTCGCATGGCGGGAAGATTTCCATCATCAAAGTGAGGGACCGCAACCTTTACATCGAGATGTCCGGTGGTTGTCAGGGTTGTGCTGCCTCCCAGGTTACGCTGCGCCAGGGCTTCGAGACAATGGTTCGACGGGTAGCCCCTGAAGTCGTCGATATCGTCGACGTCACTGACCACGCCTCCGGCACCAGTCCCTTCTACAAGCACGCCAACGCATGACCGGGGAGCTGCGAGGGACACGGGTGTCGAGTGTCAATCACTGCAGAGAGCCGACCAACCACAGGGACCGGCCGACGCTGGAGGTTACGCTGGCGTACCACCAACACTCCAAGCATTTCCCCTCCCGATTTGCGCCCTCACTTGGCTACATGGACTGGGAGACACAACCGAATCCATTCCGTCGCTTCGAGGGAGCCCGCACCTTTCCCCTGGGGTTTGAAAGCGTTGGCCCCCGGCCGCGCTACGAGCCTGCATTCGTCCCTGGGCAAGTCAATCCAGCACCACTGAATTTGGCGACCGTAGCTCGGTTCTTCTGCGATGCGTTGGCGCTGTCTGCGTGGAAGGAGATGTCGAATGCCCGCTGGCCGCTGCGTGTCAACCCCTCGAGCGGAAACCTCCATCCCACGGAGGGTTACCTGATCAGTGGACCTCTCCCGGGCCTGCACGACAAGCCCGCCGTCTACCACTATGCACCGCTGGTTCATGCGCTTGAGCTCCGGGTCGAGCTGTCCATGGAGGATTGGCGTGCCATTTCCGCGCAGCTTCCCAAAAACGCACTCCTCATCGGTTTCACCTCCATCCACTGGCGCGAGTCGTGGAAGTACGGCGAGCGGGCGTTTCGGTACTGCCATCACGATGTGGGGCACGCGATCGCGTGCGTTTCAGTGGCCGCTGCTGGACTCGGCTGGGATACCCGGCTGCTGGAAGGCGTCGTTGATGAAGATCTCGCCACGCTCCTTGGCGTCCATCTGCAGACCGGAATTGAGGCCGAGCACCCCGACTGCTTAATCGTCGTGTTCCCGCAAAGTGGCTGCCTGGATGTCGAGATGCAGCGGAGCTTCCGGCTCAAAACCGATCTCGTCGCCGCCCTACGCGCCGCGAACTGGATGGGGCGAAGGAACATACTCAGCCAGGACCACCACGATTGGCCGGCCATCGATGAGGTTGCCGCTGCCACGGAAAAGTGTAGGCCGCCCAGCGACGACTTCTGGTCGTCGTTCTCCCACCCCAATGATTCTCTCGAGCTGCACGACTCGCCCCTATCTCTTCGAAGCATGATTCATCAGCGGCGCAGCGCGGTTGGGCTCGACGCAAGCACCGACATCACGCGAGAAGCGTTCTATCAGATCCTACTGAAGGTGATGCCCGGATCCAACCAGATCCCGTTCACTAGCCTGCCCTGGCACCCATGTATCGACGTCCTGCTCTTCGTACATCGCGTTGAGGGGCTATCGTCCGGTCTGTATGTGCTGTTGCGTGACCCCGCACGCAGAAACGTGCTTCGGTGCGCAATGGAGCCCAGCTTTTTATGGCGCAGACCCGATGGGTGTCCAAGCTCCTTGCCGCTCTTCTTTCTTCTGGAGGGAGACTTCCGCGACGCAGCCCAGCAGACGAGCTGCGACCAGGCGATCGCGGCGGACGGTGCGTTTGCCGTTGCAATGCTCGCTGAGTATCGCAAACCTCTCGAGGATTTCGGTTCCTGGTTCTACCGGCGGCTGTATTGGGAGACGGGTGTCATTGGCCAGATCCTCTACCTCGAGGCAGAGGCAGCCGGGATTCGCGGTACGGGGATCGGATGTTTTTTCGACGACCTGACCCATCGCGTCTTCGGGCTTGAGGGCGATCGCTTCCAGGTGCTCTACCACTTCACGATGGGAGTGGCGGTCGACGACCCGCGTCTGCGAACCCTTCCCCCTTATCAACACCTCGCTGTCAACTCTAAGGGGTCGGAGCCAATTAATCCAATTGGATCCGACCTCTTTTTCGACTCTGGCACTTGACTCTGACCCCATGCCTTTCGTCAAGCCAATAGACTGGCCCACGCGCGCCGGCGTGATCCTTACCTTGGGAAAGCCTGCTTTGCCGATGGCGATCCCGGGACCGATGTTTCGGCAACGACCGGCTCGACTTTCCAGATTGGATTCCAGCCATCCAACTCGTACCGATCTGTCATCGGAAATCCCGGCGGACGGATATCCTCCAGCCTTTTGTCAAACGTGATCCTCGTGGCGAATCTTGGCTCCGTCGCCGTCAGGGAACCGGACGTTACGCTGCCGAAAATGTATAGGGTTGCGTCTTCCCTTGACCTGTAGCTCCTGACCGCAAATTGAAGTTTGGCGTAAATGGACGCGTAAATGTTCAGGTCTCCCGGGCCGGTGACTTCGGGTTCGGCCACAACGATGGACCTGTCGGAAACCAGTCCCAGGTAATCCTCGGGGTGATCACTGGCAACAGGATCGTGGGCATAGACCAGGTCGCCCTCGATGATGATCCTCTTGGGCGAATAAACCAGCACCTTGCCCTCGACAGTACCGCTCAGGTAGAGCATTGCCCGGTTGATGCCAAGTAGATATGCCGAATCCAGCGTCAATTCGACTCGCTGCCCGGGTTCCTCCGAATCAACGGGCTGCCAAATAAAGGAGCCGTCGGGATAGAAGGTGATCCGGGTGTCCTGATCAAAATAATGTACCTGCTCAGATCCGAACCCGGAGTCATCAGGAAAGGGAATATAGCGCCTCGGCAACTGAATTCTTCTGACCCCGGTCTCCAGCCCACCCAGGAAGATCTCGTCGCGCCGGACCCGTCCCTTTGCGTGGCTCGTGTTGACCTTGCGAAACGTGGTCGTCACCTTACCGTGGAATACCGGCCTGGTCCCCCGCTCATACCCTACTTGGATCTCCGAATTGGAGTGGAAGCGCCCGTCGATCTGGTCGTCGTTGACCTGCACATACGGGTCCCAGCGGTTGACGAGTTGAGCGTAGTTCGAAAAGGAAAGGCGCTTCATACGCATTTGGGTGGAGAGCCTCTTCCCGTCCTTGATCGTGGAGACTTCGACGCTGACCTGCTCGATATCGGTATCGGCGTTTGCCGGTATTTTGCGGAAGGAGGTCGTGTAGGTCCGGCCTTCGTGTTCCCAGGTTATTGACGGGTCGGAAGGATCCATCCTGTCGAACTCACGGGACCAGTCGGCGAATTTCTCATTGAGCATGGCCTGCTGTTCAAGATGTATCAATTCCACGGATGGTGCAGACCGGTCTGACTCCTGGTCACCAACACGAAGGGCTCGATTGCTCTCGACAATTGCCGCAATGATGTCCAGCCCGACCGACTGCGGTTCTCGAGACTCGGGGTGTTTTTCGGAGAAAACCGGAGGTGGCGGCGGAGCGTACTCGGCTGGCTCAATTTCGTCTGGGTCTGGCGGCAACTGGGGCGGATCGAGAACGAGTGACGCGGTCGTGGCCACGATTTCATCGGCCTCGGCAATGACCGGGTCGTTGTCAACCAACTCGGCTTCCACAGGACTCTTCACGGTCTCGGCGACCTCGATGGGGGCGTTCTCGCCGGCTTCTGACTCACTGAGGTGATCGCCGGTATCGGGCAGGAGCACGTTCACAAGCAACGCAGAGTGCGCGTCGCCGGGTTCGGGTCCGATCCTGAAGCCCAGGAACAGGAGTATGAGCGCGAGGTGGACTACGAGGGAAACACAGGCGGCCACGACCAGCGATCGGTTTGTCGCTTTCGGCCAGCGGCGCTTCATTAGGTAATCACCTGAAGTGATTTTCTCCTCGGATTTTTGGTTATCGGCTATCTCAGCATCAATGCCCAATCAGCAGAGCGCCTTTTTCGGATCCATCTATATCCAGTGTAGCGCACGGCTGGCGAATTGCACGAAACCGAAGCTCACCAAAAAGGGGTCGGATCCAATTAGATCAATTGGATCCGACCCCTTTTCTGGTTCTTGCAATAATGTATAGTGTGTAGTATATACTACACATGAATTTTGGAGAACTTGTTAGAAAATCACGACTGAAAGCGCAGTCTGAGGATCGAAAATACTCACTCCGCAAGACGGCAGTGCGGGTCGGAATTCAACCCTCATACCTGAGCAAGATCGAACGGGAAGAACTGCCCCCGCCAGGTGAAGAGGTTATCTGCAAGTTATCCGAAGACCTGGGATTGGATACGGATGTGATGCTGGCCATGGCTGGCAAGGTTTCAACCGAGTTACTGGAAGTCATCCGTAGCCGTCCTGAATTGTTCGCAAAACTCTTGCGGGAACTCAAATCTGCACCCGATCACGCGGTGCTGAAGTTGGTCCGCGAGGTACGCGATGGAGAATGGTAGGGAAAATCATGATTACACTTGAGCGGCAACAACTCGTTATCCGATTTCCGGAAATCCACCCTCACGCAGAGGCCCGGATATCATTTCAGCGTACCTTGCGAATACCTGATGACGGCCGGGACTATCCTTTACCACCTGGAATGGGTGAGTTCCCATTACATCACATAGAAGACTATCCCAAAAAACTCCCAGCGAAATGGGCACAGCATGGTGGTGTTTTTATGCCGATGTACCAGTCTGAGGCGTTATGGCTGAGTTTCGGGACAGGCAATCACGATTATCCAATCGCCCTGCAAATTGCTGCCGGCAAGATCAATGCGGTCAACGCAGAGCCCTGGCAGGAGGACATGCAGTTTGAGCCGCAGGGATATGTGGTTACAAACCAGCAACCGTGGCTGGATGGTTTTTGTATCGAAAAAGGGAAGATTCGACAATTTGTTGCAGCGCCCTTAGGCGAAGGCGTGACAGTTGAAGAACAGATAACCGGTGAAGCAGAATTCGGCGGCATTCAGATAAAGGCATGGCCACTTAAAGCTGATGTTTATGAGGAAATGCTTCTTAACAGACCTTCATTCCACGGGGAATATGGGTTGGACATGGTGATGGCTTGTATGTGTGAGGAAAGCGCCCCGATGGATATGGGTCTTGGCATGGGCGGTTCCATGAAACAGGAGGTTTATGACGATGAGTTCCGGCCAAAAGACTGGGACACCAATGTGAGTTCACGTTGCTATGTGCATTTGCTCAACTCCATCTCATACGCTCAGGTTACCGGGCATTTGCCACCACGCCAGCCCTACGAGGCGGCAGACTACGCAGCCGCAGGTTTACCGTGGTTTGACTATTACAGCGACCAGGCGTCAATTGACGGTAGCGAGGTGCTAAAAAACCTCAAAACATGGAAAGACTTCCAGGGCGAGAAGAAAGAGCAGTCGGTAAACATTGAGCCAAAAACTGTAATTCATCTTGAAGGGAAATCTGGCACTGGTCGACCCGTCTCACAAGGTGATCATTTTTGAGGAGATCTCATGTCTTTGCTAAAAAGAGGTCGGATCCAACAAATTAATTGGATCCGACCCCTTTTTGCTCCCTTTCCCTGCAAGGTGGTATACAAATTACGTAGCGATGAAAGTCCCATTCAATTCCAATTCAATCAATTACAGCATAGACTGCATTCCACGAATCTTGATAGATAATCTTTTGAGTTTAAACCTGGATTTCAAATTTTGAAAATTGAATCCCTCCAAATATCAAACATTCTTAGTTTTAAGTATTACGAAAATATTGAAGACGCGGAAAAGATCAGTTTTGATGGAGGAGTTAATATTTTAATAGGCGGAAATGGATCCGGGAAATCGACCGCTTTAGAAGTAATAAACTTCCTTCTTAAACGCGTTATATACAAACAGTACACAATCAATCAAAATCTATACCTAAAGAAAAATTCAATTCTAGTCGATGAACGAAAGCAAATATTATTGCCGGCGAACAATCAATCTTACAGTGGATTTAGATTGGATCCCAATTGGGAAAATGAAAATGATCACCAGTGTATTAGGCTCAAAATAACATTAGATGATATAGACACTAAGAACCTTTTGGTTATCTCCAGCAACCAAAAACTAATAAACGACATTTCAGCTAGGTATACGACTCGTGTAAAAACCGAGCTATCTGGAAATTTCCCCTTTTATACAATTGACGTTTCCCTCAATAGAGTTCGATCTGAGTTTACAACTACACTCGTAGAAGGCACTCACGATTTAGGGTTTGAATACCTTGTAGACTATAATTTTTATAAAGGAGCCTTGGAGTTTTACAATTTGGAAAACCCAAACTCTCAAATCGAGCCGTTACGCGAATCATTCAGTTTTATAAGCGGTTACAGGAACTACCATTCCTTTGAAGAGTCAATTTCTCTTAAAGATGAACATCCATTGCAGCAAATTCAGGGTATCCGTGGTCAAGGCTACAACAAGAGTCTGAATAGTGGCGATACATCAGAGCCACCAATTTTTGGCTTGGTACGATTGAGAATTGCTGATATTCATTTCGGTCTAATGCCTCAGAAGCTGAGTGAAGAGGAGTGCGAGAAACAAGCGAACAAACTTCCTTTTCTAATTGCAATAAACAAAAGCCTCAAAATTATCAATCTAGAATGTAAGATCAAACTAACCGATCAAAGAACCTGGCAATACAATTTCCACTTTTTTGACCTAAAAAGGAAAAAAAGTTTAGCCGACATAAATAGTCTAAGTGCCGGCCAAAAAGGAATAATTCATCTGGTTTTCGAAGCTTTTGGGAAGGACGAAATCAAAGGCGGATTGGTAATCATAGATGAACCAGAATTGCATTTACATTACCAATTTCAACACGAATATCTAAATGTTATTGACACGCTGAATAGAAAACAAAAGTGTCAGTACATTTTGGCAACTCACTCTGAGGCATTGATAAACTCGACTACAATAAGCCGTGTAAAGCGATTCTCACTGGACAAAAACGGCTATACCCGAATCAAGGCGCCCATATTGAGCAACGACCAACGCTCATTAATAAAGATATTGGACAATACGCGGTCAACATACGCCTTTTTCGCCAACAAAGTGATATTGGTTGAAGGGGATACAGATAGATACTTTTTTAGGTCCCTTATTAAATTGAAGTCTCCCAAATTGGATCAGGAGGTAGCCATCTTGGATATGAATGGAAAGGGCCCATACAAAGAATGGCTGGGGCTATTTTCTAGTTTTGGATTGCAAGTGTACGTAATAGGCGATTTTGACTTCATTTATGAGAGATTTTATCCAAAAGAAAAAAAGATAAAGCTTACAACACATGCCAAAGTAGGAGCTTTCAAAGAAAAACACACGGACTGGAAATCCAACATCGAGAGCGATTATCGTAATCACATTTACATACTAAAAGAAGGAGATCTTGAGCACTATTTGGGTATTAGAAAGGGGCTCCGAAAAGTGATCGACTTCTGCAACCAAAAATTACGGGGCTTTCTAAAGAGTAAGACTCCACTGAGCATTGAATTGATTGACATCGTAAAGCGGATAAAAAGACACTAGTAGTTCAAATTTTCAAATATTTGTTCAAATGTTTATAGTTTAGGATATCGTCAATTCCTTTGTATTGCTCAAATCCCAACCAATTCAACCGCATTCTTCCGGCATATGCCAGAACGTAGTTTGGGATCAATGCTATCAGAATATACCGAAAGCAGTACAAGTGGGATTAATGCCCTTTTTCCATAATTTCGCACTTATTGAGTCACTGATTTTCGCAGTTTTTTACTTGGCTTGTACGGTAACTCAGCGAAATTGGCATCTTTGGCGAGGTTTTATCCCGGTCACGCCTGCATTTCAGTCCAAATCCTGACTGTAAGACGAAAGAAACCATGCCGCCCAGTGGGGGAACAGCCAGTTTAATAAACGTGTTAGATTCTTTCTTCAGACGAACAAGCCCGTTTTTGGCGGAGACCGACATTTAGGCAACAGTCCTGTTGTTGCAGAAGTTTCATTGCCGTCCAAGTGAGCGAGTATCTTCTGAATAACCGCTGGTTCTTCGATGCTGGCGATGATCTTGGCGGCACCACGACATTCTCTGCAGGTTGCAGTGTCAAAGTTTAATCTTCCCCTCAAGTGTAGTGCGTGAATTTTGCGTGTATCAGTTATGCACGGTTATGCATTGTACTGCAATCGAGGACATCGGACGCCCCGGTAACTAATTGATAAATATACTGTTATGTTTAACCATTACGGACTGAAAATCCGCGTGTCGGAAGCACGATTCCTACAAGACAGTTGGTTTTCTTGGCCAGGTGGAAGTGTTGAAAATTGGTTTGCAGCTGTTGAAATCCAAGGTGGTGAATTGCGTGGAAATTTTGGGCGAAAATCGTGCCTTAATCGTGCCTTAGCGAGCCCAAACCAGCCCAATTCAGACCAACAAGCCCTTGAATAAGGGCTTGTTTTTATTGAAAACAGTGGTGGAGGCGGCGGGAATCGAACCGCGGACATTGCCGTCTTGGTGATGTTTGTCCCCAGGCGTCCGAACTTGCGTCAAAATGATGCTCGGATGAGTCGAGATTATTGGCGTAAGCCCTTGGGTGTTTTCGATTCAAGGAATTAACCAATTACCGCCACAAACTCACCTATTACACTTAATTCGCCCGCCGATTCAGCATCAAACACCAAGTCATTGTACCCTTCCGCATTAGAATCTGGGCTCAATACAATTTTGCTGTGTAGCCACTCATCTCCAGCACTTTCCTTCTCGCTTTTGTACATTTTTACCGTAAATGATGAGCCCGTGTCCTGATCCTGTATGTCCCTGTGCTGAACAATAACAACGCTGTTGTTACGACTTCCGCCCGGATTGGACTTAAATAAACACCACGCCCCGTTAGGGATTCTTCTGTTCATTGACTCGCCCATAACACGCGTTACAAAGTGACCTTCTTGGGGCCTGAATGAATCAGGTAGTTCAACCCAGTCAAATTTTTCGACCTGTTGCTCCTTGCTGAACTGGCCTGCTGCTATCTTGAGATCATAAATTGGCACAGCATTCTTAAAGGGTTTCACATCTTCTCGTTTCACTAACCTGAGTGGCAAGCCCGGATATCGCTCTGTTGAAGGTTGGCCACCTGACCCCGTTGCTTCAATTTGTTCTGCTCTTTGATCTTTAGTAACGTCAGCTTTCGCCATTTCTGAAAAGTAGGCGTTTGTCTCTGGATCAGTGCTGTAGATATAACAACCTTTTTGGCCCCGTGTCATCAGTGTTCTATACGTATTCTTTATTATCGTGTCCGCTCGTACTAATGCTTCATCGGGACTATTCCTTAGAAGAGTTTTGAAACCTTTCACCGAACTGTCATTTTTTGAGCGTTCTGTCGCGTCGGTAATAACTCGCCCATCTCGCACGACAAAGTCTGGTCCAATAATTACGCCTATATAGTCTAGTTCTAGTCCCTGACAAGTATGGATACACCCGACTTCATTGACGGTCTCTGGTTTCATTATCCACAGGCTACCGTCTGTTTTGAGGTTCCATTTCATGGAGAAATTATGTTCTTCAAAGACTATGTCGTCATTGTCCGGATTCTTTGTGCTGACCCAGTCCCAGCAATAACCGGCAACCAACCGGGCCTTGTTCCTAATGCGATTCTTTCTAAAAATACTGTCACGTAGTTCACTGGGTGAATTGAAAACTCGGAAATCGTAATCGACACCAGTCAATGTTTCGTTGGCCGTACTCCTAATGCTCAAACTATTATCAACCCAGGAAAGATAACCCTGTGAACCGTTACAACGAAATTGTGAGGCGAGTTCAAGTTGATGAATTTGTGCGCCTGCGCTTCTGGCCCAGCTTTTGATCTCTTGTATTTCACCGATGTCTTTCCAGGTAACACGTTGGTCCTCGTCGATGAAAAACACACTTAGTTTTGCGGCGTTGATTATTTCCTTGATTTGGTTTTCACCCAGGTTCTGGTACATGCCTGATTTCGCGTTGAGCCGATGTGCTTCATCAACAACGAGAACATCAAGACTATTGGCGTCGCTGTTGTGGTAACTGCCTGAGCCTCTGAAGAGGTTATTGATATGGCTTTTTGTGTAAGTGTCTTGCAATTTTGCTGCATACACAGCACGTGGTGCGGCATTTTTGGTAACGTATTGTGTAAGCATTTCCCTGTTGGTCAATACGACTAAAAGGTTTACGGCGACCACGGATTTCCCAGTGCCGGGCCCACCTTCAACAATGAGCACTTGTTTGCTTTCCGGTGTTGCTTGTTCAGCAAGTGCCAGCACGGTTTCAAAAACCAGTTTCTGATCATCAATCATGACGAATTCAGGGTTGCCCTCCATCATCGAAACCAGTTTGTCCGCAAGATTCTTGGATGGCTTAATTTTCCCGTTATCAATACGGTACATGATGTTATCAATATCCCCGTATTTAACATGCTGCTTGATAAAGCGCTGTAGCCGTTGAGCGTCGTGTTTTAGGAATGAGGGTGCTTTTGCCGTGTGGGCCTGATAGAAAGAGTGGTTGATAACATCATTGGCTTCGCAGTTGTGCAGGTAGGCACAGGGCTTCAAGGTGATGTTTTCTTCTCTGACGGTTTCGTTGAAGTCATATAACAATGCGGCGTACGACCATGCCTGATAGGAAGGGTGGTTGACTTCCCTCTCGCCCCCGCCGAGAAAGGTTTCCACGATGGCATCTTTGCCTGTGAGTTTCACTTCTGACCATTGTTTAAGTTCGACGATGACAGCAGTGTCGGCTTTATCTTGGTCCTTTCCAGTAAGTATGAAGTCGATGCGATTGGATGTTTGTGGGACTTTGTACTCGATTGAGACACCTGCATTTCCCGGGATGGCGGCATCAGTCAGGATATTGTTCATATACAGCATGGAGTTTTTCCATGAATCGATTTCTGACTTGCTGGTTGAGTGACCTAACTGTGTTTTGAAACGTGCAAGTATTTTTGTTGCAATAACATTGGAAGTAACATCTTTTTGAAATTCTGACTTGGTCGCAGAATAAACTATCACTAATCAAATTCCGTATATTTCTTTGCATTACCTTTTGCTTTCTCCACCGGATATTTCTGTTCGTTGAGTTCGATTTTGTCTTGAGCAGCGGTCAACAGATCAATATCGAGTTTGTCCGCCAGGCGAACTAGATAAAGTAGAGTGTCTGCAAGTTCGGTTGCAACTTCGTCGAGTTTATTTTGTGGGAGATTCTTGCTTTGTTCTTCAGTGAGCCACTGGAAATGCTCGATGATTTCTGAAACCTCTGCACTGAGTGCCATAGCGAGATTCTTGGGTGAATGAAACTGGTTCCACTCGCGTGTATCCGCAAAATCACGCATGCGGTGTTTTAGAGCATTGAGATCGAAGCTACTCATGTGGTGAATTGGTCCTTTGAATCGCCTAGGCGCTGTAAACTCTTCCCAGTGTGGCGATGCAACTATAACGGAGGCGAGAATAAGCGGGAAGTGAATAAGTAAATAATCAAGATTGCATTGTCATGCAGTGTGCAGTTTCCAGCACACTAATTCCACAGATGGCCGAGTTTCACTAAGTTGCTCACAAAGCATGTTTGTTGAAAATGTATGTGACTCATAGTCCGTAGACTTAAAGTCCAAATTCTATGACCCTGGTGGTTGTGGAAGAAAGGCAAGAAATTCTCCTCAATTTTGGCAACCGCGTGCGAGAGCTAAGAAAGGCCAAAGGGCTTTCGCAAGAGGCGTTCGCTGGACTCTGTGGTCTCGACCGAACCTACATCAGTGGCATCGAACGCGGTGTACGCAACATTTCTCTAGTTAATCTCCATGTGCTTGCCAAGGCGCTTCAAATCAGCGTGTCTGAACTTATGCAGGAGCTCTAGTTATGAGCAGATTTCATCCCGATTGGAATATAGAACCCATTCTCGAGGCAGCGGATCACTGGAAGCAGAATGCGTTATTAGGAGATGGATCGGTTTTCAGTGATGCGGCTCTCTGGACTGACGACAATTTGGATGCGTTACAAAAATACTTCGTTGAAAATCTTGATTATGGCGAAGGTAATTTCATGTCGAAGTTACAGGGTCAAATTCAACAGACAAAGCCTGAAGTGAAACAACTGATGGCGGAGATGTTGTGGTTCATGTTGCTGTGCCCTAGCAATATCGGGCCCGATAATAAACGTGAAACGGTAGCTGCAATTTGGGCGTGGTCTGGAACGCCAATGCCGAGTGGTTCAAATTACTTGGCCGACGATGTCCTGCGAGGTATTGGAAGTGGGGGTATTGCTTACAATACCCAAAGATGGCGAGAGGTTGTGTTCTTTATTACTTTTATGCGTGCCTTTTGTGCGCTTGAAGACTCGGTTAGAGCTGAGTTGCTGGAAGATGGTTGGCAATTTGCTGAGTGGATTGGAACTGTACCTGATGCAGACGTGCGTCAGTTGCGTCATATGGTGCTTTATTTGCTATTCCCTGATAGTTTCGAACGAATTTTCGGTAGAATCGATCGGCGCAAGTTGTTAACAGCCTTTACTGACCTTACAGGGCCACAAATAAGATCACTCTCAGCCTTGGAAACAAGTCGCGAAATACAAAAGATTAGACGGGAAAAGGAAGGGGAGTTAGAAACGCTAGACCTGGACTTCTATATTTCACCTTTGAAGGAAGTTTGGAGACTAAAAAAGCCTAAAAATAGAGGGCCTAAAAAGTTATCCCCGTTTGATGAGCAAACCAAAGACGTAACCCGTCCGAATATCTTGCAGGCACTTGAAGAGATAGACCGCGATGGATTCCCACCTAGTGCACGCTCCTCCACATACGACCTGATTCACGGTAGCAATCGTTACCCGCCGAAATATGTACTTTCTTTAGCCGTAAAGCACGCGACGGGCGAGCTATTTCACAGGTCGTTTTTCAGTGGTGGTGAAGATTCGCGAGCTTTCCGCTTTTTGAGAGACAAGGGCTTTGCCATTGAACGCAAAGACTTCACTCGTGAACTCATCAAGGATTTTCTTGAGCAGGCCGAAGAGGCAACAAATCTAAAAGTTTCGGATTATCCGAAGTCCTATCGTGATCTCAAATTAAACGTGAGCTTTGGTAAGGGGAACTTCGCCAGAATACCGTGGATTTCCTACACAGGATATAGCCAATCGACCAGTGACGGGATCTACCCAGTAATCCTATATTACAAAGCTATAAATGTACTGGTTGTTGCTTACGGCATCTCAGAAACAAATGAACCAAAAGTCGAGTGGCAAGGTTTAGGAGAGGCACCAAAGATTAATGACTACTTGCACGACAACTATGCAATTGCGCCAGATCGTTACGGCAGTTCTTTTGTACATAAGGCTTTCGATATTGCTGAGGAAGTTGACGAAAAGGGAATCGAAAAGGCAGTTGATGAACTGATCGGCAATTATCAAGACCAGCTAGATGGTGCTGGAGAAGAGCCAGGTGATGGCCCATCACCTCCTCCTGAAATATATACAACAGAAGATGCGTTGGCAGAATTGTTTATCGATGAAGACAAATTTATAGAGATTCTTGATCTTGTTCGAGTCAAAAAGAATCTAATATTGCAAGGTCCGCCAGGTGTGGGTAAGACTTTTGCCTGCAAGCGTCTAGCATTTGCATTGATGGGTGAGAAGGCCGTTGACAGATTAGGCATGGTGCAGTTTCACCAATCATACTCCTACGAAGACTTTATTCAGGGCTACAGGCCATCAGGAACGGGTTTCCGACTCAAAAACGGTATGTTTTACGAGTTTTGTGATCAGGCTAGAAACGATCCAGCAAATCCCTATGTTTTTATTATCGATGAACTGAATCGTGGCAATTTGAGTAAGGTCTTTGGCGAACTCATGTTACTCATTGAACCAGATAAGCGTGGGTCAGATTGGGCGATCCCCCTCACGTATTCTGAGACGACGGATGATCGTTTTTATATTCCCGAGAATTTGTACTTAATCGGTTTGATGAATACTGCAGATCGATCACTTGCACTGGTGGACTACGCCTTGAGAAGACGTTTCGCTTTTGCTGACCTCACCCCAGGATTCGAGTCTGAGCAATTCAAAGACCATCTTCAGGATCTTGGCGCGGATTCTAACTTCATCGAAGAGATTGTTGTCAAGATGGGACGGGTTAACAAAGCGATCGCAGATGACACGACTAATTTGGGCCCAGGTTTTCGTATCGGCCATAGTTTTTTCTGCGCGGTTGAGGAAGACAGTACACCGGATTGGGAATGGTTTTTAAGAATTGTTAAATCCGAAATTGAGCCCCTCATTCGGGAGTACTATTTTGATGATGTTAAGCAAGCTGATAACCTGTCTGAGATGTTACGTCTCCGGGCCTGATCGGCGTGTCTTCTCCCATCCCGATTCGGAATATTTACTACCTTCTGATTTACTCGTGGAGCAGTCTCTCAGAGGGTGAGATAACTGATGTTTCAAAGCTAGAGAGCAATGAGCTTGTGGATCTTTTTGCTGCGGTTCTTGCAAGCGGGATTAATCATTTATTGCGCAGAGGCCTTGATCAAAACTATGTTCCTCACCAAGAAGAAATCGCTGGCATACGTGGTCGGATCAATATCGGTGTTACAGCGCGTCGTATGCTGGTCTCACACGGCCGGGCCTATTGTGAATTTGACGAGTTGAGTGTTGATACGCTGCCGAATCAGATTCTGCTTTCAACGGTGCAACGGTTAAGCAAAGCGCCGAATCTAAACAAGGATTTGAAAGCTAGACTAAGCGGCACGAGCCGGATGTTGGGTGGAATTAGCACTATCCCCTTGACCAAACATGCATTCCGAAAGGTCCAACTACACGGCAACAACCGAGCCTATAGGTTTTTGCTCAATATTTGTGAACTGGTGCTGGACATGTCTATCGTTGATGAAAGTGCTGGATCTTACAAATTCCGAGATTTCATTCGTAATGAAAAACAGATGGCGAGATTGTTTGAGAATTTTGTGTTCAATTTCTATCAAATTCACCGGCCCGATTTGTCTATCAAGAGAGATATCATTAGTTGGCAGGCGAGCAGCTCTAGTGACCCCCAATTAAGATATCTACCAAATATGAAAACTGATATTTCTGTACGGAGCAAAGCTGAAAACAAAACACTGATTATTGATACCAAGTTTTGTAAAGAAACCTTCCAGAAGTACTACGACAGCGAAACAATTCACTCTGGAAATCTTTATCAAATTTATTCCTACTTAAAGAATTTGGAGCCATGCGGTGGTGCTGATGCTGGGGCAGACGGAATGCTTTTGTATCCTGTTGTTGAGAGATCAGTGCGGCAAACTTATGATTTGCCGGGGCATAACGTACATATTTGTACGCTTAACTTGGCCGCGGATTGGCAGGACATACAAGCGGAGTTGTTGGAAATAGTAAATATCAGCTCTGCGCCACAAAACAAGGTTAGAGCCAGCTAAATTAGTTGAGTCCGCCCCTCTTTTTCCGCTTTTTCTTGACCCCTTTTTTTAAATTATCCCACTAGTTATGCGTAACCTCCTCAGTCAGGCAAGCGTCATATTATCAATAGCCGTCTAATGGTTTCTTACCAAGAGTAACCAACAAAACAGTAACCAGAGTATTGGGGATTTTTCATGTTCAAAAGCTATCTTTTGACTGCACTTCGCAACATCCGCAAACAAGGACTTTACAGCTTGATAAACTCGGTGGTTTGGCCATAGCCCTTATTGCCTGCATGATGATTTTTCTTTATGTCATTGATGAGCTTTCCTTTGACACCTGGATTCCTGATGCTGAACGAATAGAGCGGGTCGAAATGACCATGGAGTTCGCGGGCAGGGCGCCGCTGTTGCTGGCAAAAGTTTTTCCTGCTTTGGGCCCGGCCCTGGCAGATTATTTCGCAGCCGAAATTGAATATACAACACGGGCCTTGCAGTACAGAACCGTGGTCCGGTCAGATGAAATCATGTTTAAAGAAACGGTTACTTACGTAGATGCAGATTTCTTCAAGGTGTTTGGTTTACCCATGGCCTCGGGTGATGACCGGAGCTTAAGTCAGGGTAAATCCTCCATCTACTTAAATGTAACCATCGCGAAAAAGTATTTTGGAGATACCGACCCCATTGGCAGGATGTTAAACGTTACCGATGGGGGCGATATTATTGCCTATGCAGTGGCCGGGGTGTTTAACGATATTCCAGACAACAGCCATATGCCTTTTCAGATTATTGCCTTGCTGGATCCCGCTTTGGTTACCGGTGTGAATGAACAATGGAATTCTGCATGGATGGATGCAACCTATGCCAAATTCTATGCCACCAGGGGTAAGAACACGGTCTTTAACCGCTTGAATGACTTTATGGTCGCACGCGCTTCCGCTAAAGCTGACGCTTACAATAAGCCAGATGGTACCGGTACGCGGTTTAACTTTATCAATGTCCGTGATATCCACCTCTACAGTGACAAGACAGGCCATCTAAAACCCAACGGCAGCATCACCACAGTGATTAGCTTTGCGATCGCCGCCCTGCTTATTCTGGTTATTGCCTCTATTAATTTCATGAACCTCTCAACCGCCCGCGCTCTTCGGCGTGCCAAGGAAGTGTCCCTTAGAAAAGTGATGGGAGCGACGCGGTCTCAGTTGATCAAGCAGTTTTTGGGTGAAGCCGTCATCACGGTTTGGATCGCCCTGCTACTGGCTTTCGTTTTGTTGCAATTTTCCTTGCCGTTTTACAATGCGTTCCTGGGCAAATCATTTGAATCCATCCTGATGGCAGAACCCGGCATTATTGCTGCCATTGTCGGGGTAGGCACATTGGTTGGTTTCTTGGGTGGGATATATCCCGCATTTTTCCTTTCTTCCTACCGTCCATCACAGGTGTTGGGCTCCAGTTCTTCAAAAAACAAAGGGTCTCACTTTGTCCGGCAAATGTTGGTGGTTTTCCAGTTTTCTATTTCAATCGCTCTCATTATCGCGACCACGGTGATTTACCTGCAAACCTCTTTGATGCGCAATGTGGATCGGGGCTACAGCAGTGAACAACGTTTGGCGCTTAATGGCATTGATAGTGAACAGGTTGCACCATTGGCCAATGTGTTAAGACAGGAATTGTTGGGTATTCCAGGCGTGCAGGCGGCTGGGTTTTCTTCCCAGGATATCCCCATGACTTATCACAATAATTATCCATTCTCTGTGCCTTCAAAAGATGTGGACAGTTATATCAACGTCGATCGTGTGTATGTGGATCAGCATTTCTTTAACGTTTACGACATCAAGCCCATTGCGGGCAGACTCTATTCCGAGGCTTTTAAAGCTGACTATCTGCTGGTCCCGGAGGACCAGGGTGTGCCGTTAACCAGCAGCGTCATTGTGACGGAATCTTTTGTGAAAAAAGCAGGATTTGATACCCCCGCCGAGGCCATTGGTGATTATGTAACCTGCCGCAAATAGGTGAAAACCGGGAGCCTTTGCACGCAACTATTGTGGGTGTGGTTGGGGATATGGAATTGCGTAGCATCCACGAAGGTACTTCTGAAATGGCCTTTTTCGCCCATGAGGACAGCTCCAGTGGCAGATTTGAAGTTTTAACGCTCAATATCCAGTCTGATAATTTGCAGGAAACCTTAAGCGCTATTGGCGCAGTGTGGCAGGACATTTTGCCGGAAGTGCCCATCTCTCACTATTTTGTCGATGACAGTTTCAATGCGCTCTACAACGCCGAACAAAAACAGACGGAGGTTTTTGCCACGTTCTCTGTATTTGGGGTTTTTGTTGCCTGCCTTGGCCTGTTTGGATTGGCAGCGTTTGCGGCCGAGCAACGGACCAAAGAAATTGGCGTCAGAAAGGTCCTGGGGGCACGGATTCCCGATATTTTAAAACTCTTGAACTGGCAATTTGTGAAATCGGTTCTGGTCGCCAATCTGATTGCCTGGCCCGCCGCTTATGTGTTGATGAACAACTGGCTGCAAAGCTACACCATGCGTGTCGACCTCAGCCTTTTGTTATTCGTGGGGGCAGGGATGGTGACACTCCTGGTGGCAGTGTTGACGGTCAGTTCACAAGCCTACAAGGTCGTCCGCACCGCGCCCATTCATGCATTGAGGAATTGAGCGGTAAAAAGGGGTCGGATCCAATTTAGCTAGCAAAATTGGATCCGACTCCTTTTCCCTAGAAAATACCTACGAGATAAATGGTATATGCCGGTATTCACGTATTGATAATTAAAGCACATTGGAACCTCAGGTGAGCAAGACGTATGCTTATAGATGAAAGTCGCAGAGGTTCTTCGAAAATTATTGGCAGATGGGTGGTTTTTGCATTCAACTCGTGGAAGTCACCGCCAATACAAACACGCCTCAAAAAAAGGGCGTGTTACTGTTCCCGGTAAACCGGGTGATGACTTGGCTCTGGGTACACTGAACAGCATCTATAAACAGGCTGGTTGGAAATAGAGGTCGATTATGAAATACGCAGTAGTGATTGAACAGGCTGATTCAAATTATTCGGCGTATGTACCAGATCTTCCGGGTTGTATTGCCACAGGTGCGACGATCAAAGATGCCGAAAGTGAAATTCGTGAGGCTATCAAGTTCCATATCGAAGGTATGAAAGAAGATGGTCTGCCTGTTCCCGTGCCCAGTAGTGCTGTTGAGTATATAGAAGTTGCCGCCTGATAAAAAAAAGGGGTCGGATCCAATTAATAGAAAAGGGCACGGAAATGGCGTAAAACGGGGCAGAATCCAGTTTTTACCGCTTTCACCGTTCAACTGGCGCAACATTCGGGTAAGTCAATTCGAAATATCGCTGTTAAGTGGTGGAGTTTGTACTAAAGAACTATAAAACTAGTATTATAGTTGTAATAACAAAATAACACTGCTATATTGTCGTGGTGAAACCGGACTACATCACTCAAACACTCTCGGAACTGGGCAATGAAACACGTCTTGCAATTTTTCGATTGCTGATCAAGTCGGGTAACGATGGTATGACGATCGGGGAGATAGGTAAACGCCTCAAAGTTCCACCGTCGACCCTGGGTTTTCACCTTGGAGGTCTGGTTAGAGTAGGGCTGGTTACACAGAAAAAAGTGAGAAGGAGCGTCTATTGTTACGCCGAACTGGATGTTTTGAAGCGTGTATTGCGTAGCGTGGAAGCTGAGTGCTGCGAAGATCAGGAGCCGGAGTGATTTAAAGCAGAAGCGGCGTTATAGGGACGTCATTTTTTTTGAGATTAAGTATCTATAATACTAGATATATAGAACTTATTATGAGTAACGTAAATTTATTGAATGACACGATCAGCAAGCCTGGTTCGCTCAAGCCTGAAACGCGGCAAGCCGTCAACTGGTTACTCTCCTTGCGGGCATTTATCGGCAAAACCTGGAATTTTCTTGGGGCGCCGGTATTTCTCTCGATCGCCATATTTGCCGCGCTGCTCTTGCTGATGCCTGAACAGGCAAGTCGGAGCGCCATCTTTACTTTAGAGGCGGTGCTGAATATTCTTCCCTTTATCATTTTGTCGGTAGGGATTGCCGCCTCGCTCAAGGCCTCGGGCGCAGACCAGTTGGTAGCCAGAGCATTTGCAGGCAGACCGGTTAAGGCAATCGCGCTGGCCTCCATTTTCGGGGCGCTTTCACCGTTTTGTTCATGCGGTGTCATCCCCCTCGTGGCGGGTCTATTGGCCGCGGGTGTTCCAATCGCTCCGGTATTGGCGTTCTGCATTGCTTCACCGATTATGGACCCGGAAATGTTCGTGCTCACAGCTGCGAGTTTGGGCTTGGAGTTTGCCCTGGTAAAGACCTTTGCGGCCATTGTGATGGGGCTATTTACTGGCTACGTGACCCTGCTGATTTCTAAATCGGGTGCCCTGGATGGGTCCCTTAAAAGTATCGCACAGCCTTCCTGTGTAGTGACCAAAAGCTCGAGTAAGGCTGTTGAAATTAAGCCAGTATGGCGATTTTGGCGACAGTCTGATCGGTTGCGGACATTCTGGAATGAAACGGGTACTGCCGGTTGGTTTCTGGGTCGTTGGCTTGCATTTGCCTTTGTGCTGGAGAGCCTTATGGTCGCCTACTTACCCGGAGAAACAGTCATAACCTGGCTGGGCGATGGTAACCCCTTTGCGATCCCCCTGGCGGTTGTTGTCGGTGTACCGGCCTATCTCAATGGATACGCTGCGATTCCACTGGTAGGTGGCCTGATTGATCTTGGCATGTCACCGGCAACCGGCTTGTCTTTCATGCTCGCCGGCAGCGTAACAAGTATTCCTGCGGCTATCGCCGTTTGGACCATAGCCAAGTCACATTTGTTTGGCCTCTATCTTGTAATGGCGGCGTCTGGGGCCCTCCTGTCCGGATTGGCTTACAGCTCTTGGCTCGGGATAGTGTAAAACTCAATACCGCGCACCGGTAGATTGAAGAGGCGGTCTCAGTTCACGCTGGTCATATGCATCTGGTGGTCACACCCAAAGAGATAATGACACACTGGAATGATGTCGTGAAAAGTGCAGGAGGCTGCGAAAAATACAATCACGAACAGTAGCGAATAAATAATTCCCCGGTGATGTCTTTCCATTGTTTGATTGATGGTGTTCATTGCTTACTCTCACTTTGGCGGTTGCTGGAATCTAAAATTACATGTGTATGCAAGAGTTTGAGTTGATTTAAGTCAACGAATGATAAAAGGGGTCGGTATCAATTGACTCCCCAAGATTCTGGCAACCAACTTCAGGTTGCTGATGAATCTAGTTCAATGAACAGGTCCAAATTGGGTGCATTCCCTACAAGTATCAAGGTTGTTTTCCACTTCAGGGTCATGTGTAGCCAATGCATATTGGCCGAGTGAAAACTACCCGCTATTTCGATTCGCTTTTTTCTCGCACAGACCGGGTTCACATAAAGCACAAATGGATTCAGAGGGTTGTAGAGCAGCCCGAAGAGGAGCACATTCAAGCTGATGGGCGTATCCGCAGATGGGCCCGGATACCTGAGATGGGAAACCGGTATTTACGGGTGGTCTTGCTTGCCGACGGTGAACCAGTACACAATGTTTTCTTTGATCGAGGCTTCAAACGATGAAAGTGCAATATTTCAAAGATACGGATACCTTGTATATCGAATTTCGGCCAATTGAGATTGTCGATAGCCGTGATCTTGATGAAGACACGGTGATCGATCTTGATGCCAAGGGAAATATCTGTGCAATGACAATGGAACATGCCAGTGGAAGGACCGATGTTCCGCATTTTACTTTTGAAGAAATTGCGGCTTAATTGCTTTGTAGTAATGCAATTCGAGATTGCTTTATCTTGCTTTCTGATTCAAGACCATGCTGATCTGCCGGGTAACGCCAGCAGTCACCGCCTCTGCCGCCCGCTCAGCAGCAGGGCACTCATCAAGTACTGAATTACTCACCGACTGCAAACTATCATTTACTCTGGCGGCCATCGAACTTACGCTGCGGCGAACAAACGCCTTTGTAAACCCGCACTCAATCGCGAAATCTTCCCAATCCCCCCGGCTTATTTGGTCAATATGTAAAGCATTTCCGATTCGCAAACTCATATTTCGTGTGTGCGCAGCAGGTCCTGCGTTTTGTGCCCATGCTTCGCCTCTCGCTTCAAAATTAAGCCCAGAGGTACACAGACTGTCATAAAGAGGGGCTATCCGAATCGTACTTTCGTCCAAATATAGTAAGGCGTAATTTTTCAAATGAGCATCAGGATTGTGTAGCAGGACATTTAGGATGACCTGATTAAGTAAACGTAAACGCTCTAGCGCAGGTGATGCTACTAAACCCCTCTCACCAAGCTTGTCCAGAAGGTTAAAGCATGGGGCTAATAATCTCTCCTGGGGGCTTCCCATTTCATACTTCTGACCTGGCATCCGTCCCAGAGCAAGGCAAAAGTCTTCCTGGTGTAGTCGCCTGACTCCGCCGTCAGATCTCGGCCGATCAAATCGCCGAATCCGGTAGCAGTTTTCCCATACATCAGTTTTGGGGACCTCTTCTTCGCCCAGAATTGATCGGGCTAACCTCATGGTCAGAAGTTCTGTAAAGATAGTACTTGGAAGACATCCTGGTATCCGGGGTTTCAAGATGTGGCTGGTTGGAGCTCCATTTTCAGGCAGATGGGGCTCGTCACTATCGTCAAAAAACAGTGCGGTTTTGGCCTGTGCGCCGGCCAGGGACAACCGAATGAGTCGACCTGGAAATTGAAGCGGAAACTGGTGGGCATATTCCCGCCAGGAGCTAAAGTCCTTGAGACTCAGGGGAGAGTATCCTGGTTCGTTCTCGAATGGTGATTCATCCTCTGGCCAAAAAGACAAAGCACCCGCACTTTCTCTCCCAATAGCTGACAACAGGCCGAAATCATACTCTGCGTCCACATGTAATAGGCGTTCCAGTCGCTTGCGCAGATCGTCTCCCTCCGGGAGAAAAGCTGCAACAAATGGTGCCACCTCGGCGTGCTGGTACGTGATATCTTCAATCGGAAGTCTGAGAGATACCGGTACTCGTCCTTTTTCCAGCCATGATTCAAGATACTGAAATTGCAATGCACCTCCCGGGTCTTCAGTTAATTGGCCGCAATGGGTATTGTGGAAATAGACCTTAAGCGTACTCATTTATCACTATTCGCTATTTGGATTTGACCCTCAAGAAATAGGTGCAGGCCCAGTCTCTTGATAACCTGGATTGCTTTTCCCAATGCGGCGGACTCTTTGCCTCGTTCCAACTCCGACAAAAAGCGCTCTCCCACACCGCACAACCCAGCAGCGTCCCGTTGAGTCAGTCCCATGAGTTTGCGATGCTGCCGAATGGCCCTGCCCAGCGCCATGGCATTTGTAGCTTCCATGATGTCACCTCTATTTTCTTACCGTTCGGTAAGATTATAGATAATTTAAGGTAATTTCAAGTTAATCTTACCGCTCGGTAAGAATTCACCCAAATCCAGTGGAAAAATTCAAATTCTTACCGTCCGGTAAAAAAACAATTGATTGGTGTTTCCGGCAGACCTCATGTTTTAGTAATTAGTCAAAAAAGTTGTGGGGTCAAGGTCTAAAAGGGGGCGGATCAAATTAAACTAGGATCCGACCTTTTTTTTAATTATTACAACTTACCGGTATCAATCACCAAACACGCATCCCGTTCAATCTGCCCCCAATTCAAATCAACCCCAAGCCCCGCTCCTCTGGGCGCACTCACCCAACCATCTTTTTGAATCCGTATCGGATTGGCACAACCATATTCAAAGTGCTCATATGGCACCGGATGTTCAAAATAACTGCAACCCTCAACACCCAACATCACATGCAAATTGGCGGCCTGGCTTAAAGGATAACCATAACTTTGCAGTTCGGTCTTAAGCCCGTGGGAATTAGCCAGTTCCATGGCTCTAACGGCAGCCGATATACCGCCCACATTACAGGGATCACAGCGTAGTCTTGACCATGCGCCACGTTCGATGGCAGCGGTCATAGCGGGTAAACTGACCACGGTATTACCCGCACACAGGATATCCACATCCACGGCACGTCGCAGTGCTGTGTAAGCGTCAATATCCGTGTCATCAAGCGGTGCCTCCAACCAGTCACAGGGCATCTTCGACAGCACACGGCCCAATACGACTGCACGCTCATAGTCATAGGTTTGTTCCAGATCCACCATCAAGCGTAAATCGGTATCTGCGATGGCATTGGCAACCGCAGACACCATCTCCAGATCAAAATCGGGATCACATTGGGTATGAAACTTGACTGCCGGATAACCCAACTGCTGAATCAGGCGTACGTAATCCAGGTATTCATCCACGGTTTCAAAAACCGGGCTGCTGGCATAAGCGGGAATACGTTCTCGTGCACCACCCAAAAGTTGATACAGCGGTTGGCCCGCGTTACGGGCGATGGCATCCCATAGTGCAATTTCAAGCAGGGATTCAGGATCCGGATCTGTTGCTGTGCGTGCCTCCAATAATGATGCAGTTATTGCTTCGCGTTGGGCTAAATTTTTGCCGATTAACCCAGCTATAAGTGGCCGAAAAGTCTCGGTAAAACTTTCAGGGTTAGCATATTGATCCTGTGCTTCAAAACGATCGCGAAAAAGATCCCCAGAAGCACCTTCAATACCACCGGCTGTGGTGAGGCGAACAATGATGTGGTAAACCGTAGACGGATTGTTGATGCCCGTCCATCGGTATGGGGGGGTTACCTTGGGGGTGACCAGGTAAACGCGTAAGCGGGTGATATCGAGATTGTTCATATTGACGAGAGAAAAAGGGGTCGGATCGAATTAATCAATCATACAAGCTAATCAATTGGATCCGACCCCTTTATTTACCTCCGTTGCGACCTCACGCGCAGCACGAACACCTGACCAGTAAGCCCCACTGCAAGTCCCATTGGCACGCGCCGTTGCCTCGCCGGCAAAAAACAACTTGTTATCAATGGCCAGTGGTAAGGCTTCACGTTGGTGATATTGACCGGGTAGAGCACAGGCATAGGAGCCCAGTGTCCAGGGGTCTGTGACCCAGGCGGTCACGATGGAACGACCGACCGCCTGGCGGATATCATTGCCAAAGATATCTGCAATGCGATCCACGGCAAACTCATGGCAGGCTTGCTGGCCCTGCTTCTCCATCCAGATACTGAAACGCCCACCCATAAAGACTGATACGACGTTGGTGGACATGAGGTTTACATCGATATACGCCCCCTGTGCTGCATCGGACCAGGCCTGATAATAGCCACTGGCCTTGGGGTCAAAAACATCCTTGGTAAAATGCACCCCGATTTTATTTTCGGCACCCATGGGCAGGCCTTGAATGGCTTCCAGTTTCCAGTTGGGTAGGCGTGGCTTGAAGTGAATATGCTGTGAGGCCAGTATTCCATTGGATACGGTGGTAATGAGACAACGCGCCCGTATTGAGCCTTTGTTGGTTTTGACCAGGACATCTTTTCCCGACCAGTCAACAGTTTCCACCCGGGTATTTAGTGAGACCTGTACGTCGCTGCCCCACTGTGCGACCAATCTTCCATAGCCGCGCAGGGTGATGAAATCTCGGTACTCTTCAACCTTGTAAAAAAAATCAGCGGCTGATGCCTCATCCAGATCTTTGGGTGCGGTGACGGCCATCATGTCCATGTACGGTATTGCGTAGGGGCTTTCGAGATCAATGAGTTCACTAATAGCGCAGTCATCACCACCAGTAGCTGAGCTGTGTATCGCGTCTTCACAGTCTGTGTAAAACGCCAGGCGTGCTTTCTCCTCCTTATCATCCAGCGGCCTGCCGCTATAAATGTAATGGGCATCGTATTTGTACTCCTCGATAAGCTCACCCTGGTTTTTTGCAAATTCTATAAAGGGGTTACTTTCGTCAATATGGTTTTTAACATCGGACCCCTCGACCAGGTAAGCACAACCCAGATCAAACCAGACATCCGGGGCAATTTCTTCACTGTAAGCACGACCACCAATACGATGGGAGGCTTCTACCACGATAAATGAAATACCCAGGTTGGTGAGTTCTTTGGCGGCTGCTAAACCCGCGGCACCAGCACCGATAATAATGACATCTGTTTGCGCAGGCATAACGCCTACCTTAACAAAAAGGGATCGCAAACTGGGGGGTCAGAGTCAAGTGCCAGAGTGATCTGACGGCAAAAAGGGGGTTGGATCCTGTTTAACTGGATCCGACCCCTTAATCATTGAGACTGAAATTCCCCACAAATATCCAGATAAACTTCCACTAGTGAAGACTCGTGATCCCGTACATATTGGGTGAATGATCGACACTATTCAATATTCCTGAATCGTCTTGACAAAAGTATCAATAGTGATACTATTTTAGATGACCAGGCTAACCACAATCCTTGCCAAAATGAACGAAAACCCGTCGGGAGTTCGTTTCACTGAACTGAGGAAAATATGTGAACATTTTTTTGGGAGACCACGTCAAAGTGGTAGTAGTCACTGCATTTTCAGGACTCCCTGGCCAGGAAACCCTCGGGTGAATATTCAAAACAACAAGGGCAAAGCCAAACCGTATCAGGTCAGGCAAGTGCTACACGCTATTGACAAATTGAACATGAACAATGACCTCTGAAACTGACAAATTTACCTATCGCGTTACCTGGTCGCAGGAAGACGGTGAGTTTATTGGCTTATGCGCCGAGTTTCCTGGTCTTAGTTGGCTGGCCACCAGTCCAGAGGGAGCTTTGCAGGGTATTCGTTCAGTGGTTAACACCAGTGTTCAGGATATGGGTAAGAATGGAGAAGATATTCCCAAGCCTATTGCCACTCGACAATACAGTGGGAAATTCATGGTCCGAATCCCCCCCGAGGTGCATCGTCATTTGGCGACACAAGCTGCGGAGTCTGGTGTGAGTCTGAACCGCATCGCCAGCGCAAAACTCGCTCGCTGACAACAAGCAAAAAAGGGGTCGAATCCCATTTTGGCCCCTTTTTGCCAGCAACTAACGGTTCAGGAACGGATCGATAAAGTCTTCAACCTTATCCCAGGCGGCCTCGATGTCAGCGGCAGACCGTCCCGGTACCAACATCGAACTGCCATGGACACCGTCCTCGATGACATTAAAGACCACGCCGGCGGCACGCAATTCGAGTGCCTGCGCTTTTGCGTTGGGACTATCCATCTCCCGGGACGGCCTGAATGCCGCTGCCGGAACCTTGATGCGGTCTGCCATTCCGTTAGGACTGCAATCAACCATGGGTCCGCCGGCAGCGGGGGAAAAGGCAAGTACGGCATCGACCTTATCACCGTGCAGTGCCCCCAGCCGTAATACCAGTCCAGCCGAGTAACTGCTGCCCCAGGCCAGTAGCGCGCCGTTACTGCGCGCCCTGGCAGCATTGATTGAGGCCAGCAAATCCGGCCAGGCTTCACAATAGCTGAAATCCTTCCGCTCAAGGGCATCCACCGTGCGATTACGCGGGCCAAACAGTGTACCGCCGGAGCGCTGGTCCACGGCCAGCACGTTAAACCCCATGTTATTCAAGCGTTCGGTAATGTAAGGGTACTCCCCGCGGGCACTGCCACGTGCCTGGTGGAACAAGATGATGGTGCCGGCCTGCTCCGAAGCCCCGGTGTGCCAGTCTGCGTAAAGCGTAACGCCGTCATCGGTGCGAAAAGTGATTTCTTCTGCATTGGCCGCACCGCAGAGAATGAGCAAAACTAACGGGACAATTCTCATGACAACTCCTAAACACGTTCATCGGGAGTTTAACTCAAGGCTGATGCTCACGTGCCGAAATGCGCTGGAGTGGTTACACATTGCGGCAAGTGGTCGGCGTGTTGGGTTGGATCCGTGCCCTTTGTTGAACGCCTTTTTGTGTTCAAATACAAGCCTGGTAGGTAGTGGAAAAGCTGATGAGCAAAATAACAAGAAGAGACTTTATCAACGGAACGTTAATGGCTGCAGGAAGCTCAGTGCTTCCGTTTACAGCGCTTGGCCAGGACATCCTGGCCGCACTGGAGCCATCATACTATCCACCAGCACGTACCGGACTCAGGGGAAGCCACCCGGGATCAAACGATCACGCCCATGCCCGGGCATGGGCCCAGCGTTCAGACTGGGGACCAACCACCGACTTGAAAGAAGGGTACGACCTGGTTGTTGTTGGTGGTGGGCTTAGCGGACTGGCGGCTGCGTATTTCTACCAGCAAAAGCACGGCAGAGACAAGAAGGTGCTCATACTGGACAACCACGACGATTTTGGGGGTCATGCTAAACGGAATGAACATACGGTTAATGGCAAAACGCTAATAGCCTATGGCGGGTCACAAACCTTGGTGGAACCAGGAAATGCAGGTGAAGCCGTACTTGCTCTGCTAAAAGATATAGGCGTGGATGCAAAACGATTTGATACCGCCTATGACCTTGATTTCTACAAAAGGAACAACCTGGGGGCCGTTACTTACTTTAACAAAGAAGTATTTGGCGAAGACAAGGTGGTCAAGCATCCATATTGTAATTATCCGAATTACGTGGAAGGTCTCCAGGGTACAAAGCTTGCCGACGAAGAGGCTGCACAACAGGCTCCATTAAGCGAGCCGGGCAAAGAACAATTACTGCGGGTATTGAAGGGCGGCTTGCACGCGCTAAAGGTGCCCGAAGAGGAATTGAATAGCTACATCAGGTCTCATTCCTACTTTGATTACCTGAAAAGCACTCTGGGTGTTGATGATCCCGGGGTATTGAGAATGGCCAGACATTCGGCCCTGGACTGGGCCAGCACGGGAGCAGACCTGATGACCATTGGGTCGGCCAAGCGCGCTGGAGCAATGGGTTTTGCACCTAAAGCGGTTTACGACAAGGACAACCCATACATTCATCATTTCCCCGATGGCAATGCCGGCATCGCGCGTGCATTGGTGAAAAAGATGATTCCAGATGTAGGCAAGGGGAACAACGCCGAAGAGCTTGTGCTGTCAAAATTCAACTATTCTGCGCTGGACAAATCCAGCAATGCTGTTCGCATCAGACTAAACAGCACGGCCGTAAATGTGCACCATCGTGGCGATCCTGAAAGTTCGGGTGAGGTTTTCGTAAGTTATATCAGTGGCAACAAGTCGTACCAGGTAAAAGGCAAAGGCGTGGTGATGGCCTGTTACAACATGACTATTCCGCATATCGTTTCCGATCTCCCACAACAACAGGCAGCAGCGTTGAGACTACAGGCGAAGAGCCCTTTGCAATACACCAGCGTGGGTTTAAAAAACTGGAGATCAATCAAAGAGATAGGGATGGGTGTGGCCATGTCACCAGGAAACATGCACCAGGCGGTTCTGATGGACTTTCCGGTGAGTATGGGTGGCTATGAGTATACCAGGACCCCCGACGATCCCTGTGTGATTCAGATGATAGCTTGTCCGTATGGGGAAACCGTTGGTGCACCCAAACTTGAGCAATTTCGTGAAGCACGCTACAGAATGTTGGCCTTGCAATTCAATGACTATGAAGAGGAAATCAGGGCTCATCTGGGCGGTATGCTACCGAAAGGGACATTCGACTTTGACCGGGATGTCGGGAGCATTTCCGTCAATCGATGGGCCCACGGTTACGCCAATGGCGGCCCGGGAGACTCCACAAAAATAGGTCGACAACCCTTTGGCCGAATCACCATTGCCAATTCCGATTCCGCCCCTGGTGCCGATGCGAAAACTGCAATGAGGATGGCCGCAAGGGCCGTGGATGAATTGGGATAGATTAATTGACCCCATTTTTACGCCCGCTTAAAAAAACAGTCACCCAGCCCGGTAATGGCTGCGGTCACGGCGTGTGGCAGTAACCTTGCGCCCATGAAATCGCGCTGTGTGCCCAACATGACCAGCAAGGTTATTCTGGCGGCAACGACATCTCTTTTGGGTGGCACGGCAATGGTATTCCAACGCTCAATCAGCGCGTCGAGAAAATCCTGGTCGTCTTTTTGGTGCCTGGGCAGGTAATCCGGTGGCAGCCGGCGCACTACTGTTTGAAATTCCACCTCTCTGCCCATCAGCATCATCAGAGGATCGGCACAAAAATCATCGAACAGATTTCGTAATAGTTGTTCAAACATCCTGCGGCTTGATGCGCGGCCCTTGAGTAATGGTGCACGAATGCGGTTCTGAGATTCTTCCAGTAGTTCCATGAACAGCAGCTCTTTCGAGTCATAGAACTTGTAGAACGACCCTTTAGCTATCCCGGCCGCGCTGGTCAACTGATCCAGGCTGGTTCTTACCACGCCGGTTGTCGCAAAAAGACGTCTGCCCGATTCGCGCAGGTGATGGCGTATGTTGGTCCGTTCATTCTCATTGAATGCTCTTGGCATGACATCCTCCTGTGACTATTTGACTAATACCATGTTTTTAGTCATAGTACAATTCCATCGACCGGAGCTGTACCATGTCAAAGATTCAATGGCGCCTGGTATTGACGATTTCGCTGAGCGGCTTGGTATTTGCGGGCTTAACCATTTTTGCCGTGATCAGTGGCTCGGAGCATTGGGTGGGATTGTTGATTTTAGCTGGCGTGGCAGTGTCCATGGCACGACTGGCACCCGCAGCACCAAGACTTAACGCTTTCGCGGCAGGCTTTGTGACCACGTTGTGTGCGGTCTGGACGCAGGCTATATTTCTTCCGCTGTATTTCGAAAACAACCCTTCCTACCGATTGCTCGAGATTCCGCTCGGATTGAGTCCACTGGCCTGGACGGTGCTCTCTGCGCCCGTTGGTGCACTGGTAGCAGGAATGCTCGCGGCACTGCTGGCCTGGCCAGTGGCAAAAGTGTGGGGCAAGGGCTGACAGCGCCTGCGGAAATTCGCAACCGATGGCTTGGAGACCTTTATGACAACTGACCTTTGGGCGTTGGTGGCAACACTGGGGCTGGCGATAGTCCAGATTTCATTGCAGAGCATTCTTGTCCTGCGCCAGGCCGGGCCGGCATGGGTAGCGGGCCCCAGGGATGAGCCAAAAGAGATGTCCGGCATTACCGGGCGTGTCGTGCGCGCCCATCGAAATCTGCTGGAAATATTGCCGCAATTTGTCGCTGCCTTGTTTGTCGTGCATACGGCCGGGGTGAACGAACAGTTGGCTGTTTCGGGTGCCTGGCTGTTTTTTGTTTCACGCTGTCTTTATGTGCCCGCCTATGTCTTTGGGCCACCGGGCTTGAGATCGGTGTTCTGGCAGGGCGGCCAGGTCGGTATCATTATAGTTCTCTGTGACATTATCTGGTGATGCTTTCAGGCGTGGCAACGCGCTGGGCTTAGCACGGTGGAAACGATGGGAAATTATGAACAACTCACGCTGAGCGCGTTGGCGATCGCCGGTATCACCTCGCTAATCGCTTTCATGGTTGCCGGGAAGATCCTTCCTAACTCACCCTGGCTGCAGTCGATTGGACGAAAACTGCACCAGCAGAAAATGGCTATGCTGTCAAAGCCACCACTGAGTTACTACCAACAGGCCGCTGAGCGCGGAGATTTTGCGGCTGGTCTGTTAATTATTGCTGCAGCGATACTGCTGAAAAGCATGGCCAGTGGTTTACTTGGCCTGATCACAATCTTCTATCTGCCGCTGGGTGTCGGCGCCATTCCGGCACTGGCCGCGGAACATGGCGACGGTGCTGGTCTGAATCGCTGGGTCGCGCAGGTAACAGCCTGGCAGGCGTCCAGCCATATCATGGCAGCCAGTCTCGGATTTGCTGCCACCTGGTTGTGGATACGCACAGGCACTAATCCATTCGAGCTACTCACTGGATCGCCATTATTTTCAGGCATTGTGATGTCTGCATCGCTGATCACCGGGCTAATAGCGGCGTGGCTGGAGACGGCTGGACATACAAAAGGAGGCTTTCTAAAGCCTGAATAAAGGGGCCCGAAAAAGGGGTTGGGTCCAACTTAATTAACTGGATCCAACCCCTTTTTGTTATTCCTCACTCTCGTTATGCGCCTTTGACAATCGGTTCATCAGCGGCAACACGGCAATCGCGATCAACGTACACAGCAGGGCGGCAATACCCAGCTTATTGAACAGGTTGGTGTAGATCGGCAGTGACTCGAGCGGATCGGTAATATTACGCGGCACGCTGGCATAGGTAGCGACGAGGCCACCGAGATACTGCGAGACCCCGGAGGCAACAAAATAGGCACCCATCATGAAGCCGCCCATGCGTGCGGGTACGTAGCGTGCAATCATCGCCAGGCCCAGACCGCTGACCAGTAATTCACCCAGCGAGATGGCGCCATATCCCCATACCATCAACCACGAGGAGACCTTGCCGGTGGCGTCTGCCATGTGACCTGAGGCGCCGTAGATGAAAAAGCCGGCGGCCACGATCACGAATCCGAGGGCGAATTTGGAGGCGATGGAGAGATCCTTTTCAGCCTTGCCCGCGTGCGTGTAGGCCCAGGCCAGAATCGGGCTGAGAACGAAAATCCAGATCGGATTGAAGGCCTGGAACTGCGCCGGAGACCAATCCCACAGGTGCGTGCCGAAAACCACGAAAGCCGGGTCGACATTGCGGAGCGCAAACAGCGCCAGTGAGGTTGACATCTGCTGATAGAAAATGAAATAGAAGACTGTCTGCACCGTCAGCACAAGCGCCGCGATCAGACCCGCGCGTTCATTGCGTTGGCTGGTATTGATCAGGTAGGCAAAAATACCAATGACGACCACCCCGGCAAGATACACAAAAGCCCGCGCGACGCCCTGGTTGTCTAGTATGTAAGCGGACGCAAACACCGCCACGACGCTGCCGGCCAGCACGGCACCCAGCTTACCCCAATTCAGTGGCTGCTCATCCGGCTCTGAACCGATGTGATCCATGTAGCGGCGCATCAGCCAGTAGTTGATCAGACCCAGCAGCAGGCCGATCGCGCAGACCGCGAAGGCGACGTGCCAGCCCAGGCCGTTGCCGTAGTGCTCGTTGACATAATCCTTCAGCCATGGGGTCAGCAATTGCGAGATCATCGCGCCCAGGTTGACTGCCATGTAGTAAATGGTGAAGGCACTGTCTATTTTGGAATCATCACCCTCGTAGATCATGCGCACCAGGTTGCCCGCATTGGCCTTGAACAGACCGTTGCCAACCACGATGACACCCAGCGCACAAAACATGAACCAGACACTCTGACCCGGCACCACCATCAGGGTGTAGCCGACGGTCAGGACCACGGCACCGAGCAACATGGTTCGACGGGTGCCGAGGATCTTGTCGCCGATCCAGCCACCAATGGCGGGCGCCACGTAGATCAGTGCCGCCGCTGCTCCCCATACCAGGGTGGCGCGGGAGTCGGGAAACTCCAGCCGCTGCACCATGTAATACACGATGAGCGCTTGCATCCCGTAAAAACCGAAGCGCTCCCACATCTCGATGAGGAAAATCGTGGTGAATGAACGGGTTTGGGATTGGGTTGTGGGCGTGGTTTCCATGGAGGCTCCAGTTTATTGTTATGCAGCTTTCTAAAGAATACCAAAAAAGGAAAAAGGGAGTTGGATTTGACCCCTTTTTAAGAATCCCTTAACGAGCCCTTTTCCGTGTTATCGCACTCTTGTCCACAGGGCATACTCACCGAAGAAGATTGTGTCGCCCTTGACTTCCAGGTCCAGGGGCATCCACTCGATCTGCTGCGCACCGTTTTCAAACCACTTTTTCCTCACTTGTGCCGACAAACGATTATTTTCTAACGGGGTAATTTCAATGAATTTGTCGCCAATACCGTAGCCATTTTCCTGGTCCGTTTCCGTAAGCTTCACGGTATAACCCACATAGATGTTTTCTTCACGCTCAAAGCGCAAAACCGAGCCGTCGGTTGCCCCCCATTGACCCGACAGATCGCCTGCAGCAATGACTGCGCTCTTCTTGACGCCTGAAACACAGCAATCACTTGTCGTTGCGGCTGTCACCTGGGTCTTGAGCCAGCAGTGTGCGCTGGCCCCCTGAACGCCGGGTTTCACATAGGTCCAGGCACGGCAGCTTGTCTCGTCCACGCAGGCTTGCGCGCAAGACGACGGCTCGACGTCCTGGAGCGTGAAATTTCTGAAATTCTCACCAGGACGATCCGTGTTGAGCTCAAATTTGAATGTCGAAGGGTCTTTGGCGCAGCCTCTGGGATCGAATCTGCAGCACGGCCATGTCGTTTCGTTCAATTCACACGCCCAGAATGTTCCCGCGCTGCCACCCGGTCCTCCCCAGGTGGCAATGTGGAAATTACTGATATAGGGTCTGCAATAGTCCCCCTCCCGGTATGCAGGGAACCGAATCATCGTGCCACGCAGCGGGTTACCATCGAACAGGACCTGGCATTGCTGTCCGGGATAGATCGGTTGGTCCTTTAGCAACTTGTTGATAACGTTGAGGGAGGTTGAAACCAGCACCCGTGATGCTTCGCCAACGTCCTCCCATATGAGGCCCTTTATGGGGTTGGAGGACGGCCCGATTCGGTGGGTCTGGTTGCCATACGCCATTGGCAGTGGATGGGGACGCTTTTGTGCTTCAACTGCGAAGGCGACCAGTCCCGAGAGCAGGACGCAGATAAGTGCAACTTTTTGTGTGTTTAAGATCGCCATGGTAGATCCTCACTCAAGTATACGGAAAACAGACGCCATATAGCCAGTATTCCGCAGATCCTAATAAAAGGGATCGGATCCAGTTTATTCAGATGGATCCGACCGCTTTTCCCCAATGGCGTACAATCAAGAATCACCAAACGGGAGAGTCAAATGGACATTACGCTACTACAACTATGGATGCCAATCGTCCTCGGTACGTTTCTGGCATGGATCGCGAGCGCCCTCATTCACGTGGTGGCCAAGTATCACAACTCTGACTATCAGGCGCTATCGAATGAGGAAGAGGTCATGGCGGCCGTCAGGAACGGTTCACCAGGGCTTGGAATCCATACGCTTCCCTATTGTGCTGAAATGTCGGAAATGAACAAGCCGGAGGTCCAGGAAAAATTCAACAAGGGACCGGTCGCCATTCTTACCGTGTTCCCAAGCGGCCTGCCGAACATGGGCAAGCTGATGCCCCAACAAATTGGGTTTTTCCTGGTGGGCTGCCTATTGATTGCCTACGGCGCCACGCAGGTGCTCACAGCGGGTGCGGATTATATGGCCGTGTTTCGGTTTGTCTCGACCGTCGGCTTCCTGGCTTTTGGCTGGGCCGTTGTTCCGATGAGCATCTGGTACGGACACCCCTGGTCCACCACCGCAAAATATTTACTTGATGCAATGATATATGGTTTGGTGGTTGCGGGCTCATTCGCCTGGTTGTGGCCGGTCTGACCCATTAATTACGATTCGTAAACCCACCTTAAAAGGCAAAAAGGGGTCGCATCCAATTGATTTAATTGGATGCGACTCCTTTTTTGGGAACGCATAAATGTGAGCGGGCTCTGGCACTTGACTCCGACCCCATGTCTCTTAGCTTGTGGTGGGGTCAGAGCCCGTTGATCCCCTTTATCAGATCCCTGCATTTGACATAGATTAAGGCATTCCTCTGTACCAAGGGTTAGTATGCAAAATTGGGGAGTGGCGCTATCTGGACAAGTTACGTTGACGGTCAAGAACAGGCACCAAAAACAATGAAAGCCAAATTTTTTGCAACAGCTCTGATGTTGGCAGCGGCCTTAATAACGAGTGTCGATGTTTTTGCGGCAGCTTCGGAGGGTTGCGAGTGGATTAACCAAGCAGATTGGAATTCATCTCCATACACTGCAAGTGAGGTAAATAAAGTTTTCTTTGCGGGCGAGACCGTAACATTCACGGCAAATTCGCCAACGGAAGGGTTTGGTAGGCCTACAACAATAACACTTTTAGTCGATCATGCGACAGTTGACACAACCGACTTTCCTGGATCAGTTTCCTACAATTTTGGAGAAAGCAGATTTTACCCTGTTCGCTATGAAATCGATAACGACGCCATGGTAACTTGGACAGGTAACTGCACTGAAGGTACCGCATCAGCGGCCCCCGATGTAGGGGTTACATCGGTCGAGGTGGAAAATAGCGCTCATAATCCTGGTTCAAATATGACCGCCACGGTTAGCCTGAAAAACAATGGAACTTCAGGCTCAGGCTCATTTAACATCGCGATTTACGTCTCTACGAATACTATAATTTCCAGCGGTGATACCCTTTTAGGTACTGTAGCGGTCAGCAACATCGCAGCAGGTGCCAGCAGGACGATTGTAGTGGTGGTTGTGTTGCCCGTTGGGTTGGCGACGGGAGACTGGTTTGTTGGTGTCATCATCGATGTCAGTGATGACGTCGCAGGCAACAACGTCATGGCAGACCCGGTATCAGTTTTTGTTCCGACCAGTAACCCACCTCCGTCACGAACAGCGTGCTTCGACCTGGCAGGTGCTAGCGTATTTTCATCTGAGGATCGACCCGTCTTTCTGGGGTTCATTGGCAACGGCTCTGCGACAGACTCGATTAACAATCCATCCGGGCCCTATGGCTCAAGCTCTTCCGGCACAAGTGTAAGAAACAGTTCTGGTATGTATGGGAATTCCTCCGGGTCATTCAGTGTGGCAAATGGATCTGCTTTAAAGCCGCCTAAAATCGTCATCAATGGAAGGCTGATTGCGTATCTTTCAACCAATGGTTCCCTGGGTTGGCAGAGTCTTTCTCTGGCAGCCATTGACGCGAGTTGTACCTTTACGAACACCGTCCCCAATGCACTGTTTAAGCGGCATCAAGACGCAGTGGCAATGGGATGGGGCGGGGTTGATGTATCGTTAATTGGCAGTTGGTGGAATCCACTTCGCAGTGGTGAAGGCGTTGTATTTGACTTCTTCAGTCTGCCGCCGGATGGAACAGCATGGGTGGCTGTTTATTTTTACACCTATGACCTGCAAGGAAACCCACTTTACCTAACAGGCGCGGCTCAAATAACCGTGGGGTCGTCCGAGCCCATAACCGTCGAGGTGTTTTCAACCAGTGGTACACCGTTTGGACCGGGATTCGATCCCAGCGAAGTGGTCCGTGTCAACTGGGGCACTTTAATTATTGAGTTTTTCACTTGTGGAACCGGCAGGGTTACCTGGGAGCCCCTGACAGCAGGGTTTCCAAGTGGCTCGGTAGACATCGAACGTCTGGTTCCGCT
Organism: Gammaproteobacteria bacterium; assembly: GCA_021772915.1. GTDB lineage: Bacteria > Pseudomonadota > Gammaproteobacteria > Xanthomonadales > SZUA-36 > SZUA-36. The sequence continues at coordinate 130,646 of JAJFLB010000060.1, forward strand.
TGGAGAAGGCATAACCTGCCCCTGAATCTATCGGTACCAAAGGGGTCGGATCCAATTACAAAATTGAATCCAACCCCTATAGTATAGGTATATGCGCAAACGACTCATTATCATGCGCCACGCCAAGAGTAGTTGGACATCCGGTGCCAGCACCGATCACCAGCGCCCGCTGAACAAGCGCGGCCGGCGTGCTGCGCCTCGGGTCGGTGCCCGGCTGCGCGAACTTGGCTGGATCCCGGAACTGGTCATCGCAAGTGATTCGGAGCGTACACGGGAGACCTGGCAGCGTATGCGGGCAGAGTTCCCAAATTCAATCGAGGAACACTTCAGCAGTGCTTTCTATCACGGTGGATTGTCGGCGATCGTAAACCAATGCAGCGGGTTGAGTGAGGACATCTCCACGCTGCTGGTACTAGGACACAACCCCGGTTGGCAAGCTGCCGTTGCAGGCTTGAGTGGGCAGGGGATTCGGATGACAACCGCCAACGCGGCGCTGTTGGAAAGTGATGCAGATGATTGGGCAGCAGCCCTGGGGGCAAACTGGGTACTGGTTGAGGTCCTGCGGCCGAGAGAGCTTTGACCCCTTTCTGTTCTTCAGTCCTTTTCTTCGTTTATCTTTTCGAACACCTGTCCAAAAAACTCCAGGCTGCGGACTTTACCGTTAGGGCCTATCGAAAACGGCAACAGGGTTTTAAATTCAAAGTCTTTTCGTTCTGCCAGAAATGTGTCAAGGTGCCAATGACTTAAAGGCATATGGAATTTTGCGCCGCGTATCAGGAACTGATCGTCTTCCCGCACGATCTGTACCTCACCATAAGCTGGGCTCGTGTAGGTCCCCGTGTAGTCTGCCCGTGGCAGGGACAACGCTGAATCCGGTAAGCGCGCCTTAACCGTTTCTTCCCACTTCGCCTCACCTTCCCGTTTCAGGCCCCCGTAGAGGGAGAGGATGTCAGCGTTCCAGTCACGCCGTTCGCCTGCAGGTTGCCCATCCATGACCTGCCATAATATGGCGTGACGCATTTCGGCGTGGTCCTGGTTGCCCAGTGCCACCACCGCCCGTCGGGTTTGCCGGTCAAGACCAATGATCGCGATCAAGCCGGAAAGACTGCCGGTGTGAAAATCAATCATGCGGCCCTGGAAATCCTGTTGGAACCACCCCAGACCGTAGCTGAGCCAGTGCGGCTCGGTCAGTTTTGTGGTCGGGTAAAAAGCTGCAGCCGAAATGAGCATTTGAGGTTTGAACATTTCTGCAAAACCGGCCTCGCTCAGCAAGCGCTGGCCATCCGATGTTTCGCCACCCCGTAGCAGAAACTGTGCCCATTTCGACATGTCTGCGATCGAGGACCAGACTGAACCGGCGGCATCCGCCGCCATGGCATCAAGATCCCATTCAGCCTGTACGACCTGCTTTTCGATGTGCCGATGGGGCAGCACGTACTCCATGCCGTCTGGAATCCGTCCGCGGGAAGCAAAGGTCTCCTGCATGCCGATGGGTTGCCATATACGTTGTTTGATGAAATCCTGCCACGGCTTACCGCTACGTCGTTCAATGATTAGTCCCAGTAGTTCAAACATCGTATTCTGGTACTGAAAACGGGACCGCAAGGAGGCCGTCGCCTCAACTTTTTGCAAGTGCGTGATCTGGTCCTTCAATGCCATACCCTGGGCAAAGGTCCAAAAGTCCGTTGAAGCAAGCCCGGTTCTGTGGGTCAGAAGATCACGGATGGTGATCTGGTCATTGAGCCAACTGTCACCAAACTGCAATTCCGGCAGATGTTTGATCGCCAGGTCGTCCAGCGCCAGCTGCTTCTCCTCCACCAACATCAAAATGCCGGCTGCCACCATTGCCTTGGTCGTGGAAGCAATGGCGAACAATGTATGCACATTGATTCGGGTACCGCCCTGGTCAGCAGTGCTGCCGAAACCTTTTTGTAACAGCACTTCCTCGTCGGTGACCACAGCGACCGCCATTCCCGGTACGTGCCACTGCGCCATACCATGCTCGACAAAGTCGGGCAATTGATCAATGACAGCATCGCGTGCCTGCAGTGTTGCTGTGATCAGCAGGAACGACGAAAGCAGTAAAAGTTTTTTCATTATTATTTTTCCTATTCTGAGCTCAAGAGACCGGTGCTCTGGAGTCAAAGCAGGGAATCTGAGTCCTGTGTTCAATTTACACAATGTTACGGGTCAAAGGCAAATGACCTCAGGTGCCCGTTGTGTGCTCGGCTCTTACGCCGTTACCTTACTCTAATCCCATTTATTGCAAGCAAGGGGCTGGCAAGAGAAGCTATTGTTGATTGCAGTGAGCGACGTCTCACCTCAAGCTATACACTTACTCAACACAGCTTTTAGATAATGGAAAACTGTTGCCATGACCGACTGGCCTTTTGAACCCCTCAGTTTTGATGAGAAGTCCCCGCAGGAAATGCGTGAGGCTGCAAAATCTTTTTATCAGACGATTCGTAAACGTCGTACTGTCAGGGATTTTTCCACGCGTCCGGTGGCACGGGAAATCATTGAAAATGCGTTAAAGGCAGCAGGTACCGCCCCCAGCGGGGCCAATATGCAGCCCTGGCATTTTGTTGCCGTTTCAAACCCGGAATTAAAGCGCAAGATCAAGACCGCCGCCGAGCAGGAGGAGAAGGAATTTTACGAACACCGTGCTTCCGAAGAATGGCTGAAGGCCCTTGAGCCACTGGGCACCAATGAATATAAGGATTTTCTTGAAACCGCCCCGTGGCTAATCGTCGTGTTTCTGAAGAAATTCAGTTACGACCAGGACGGCAACCGGCTCAAAAACTACTACACCCCGGAATCTGTGGGTATTTCATGCGGATTATTACTCAGCGCCCTGCATTTCTCCGGCCTGGTTACGCTGACCCACACACCCAGCCCGATGAAATTTCTCGGCCGTGTACTTAACCGGCCAAAGGACGAGCGCGCCTTCATGATTATTGTCACCGGATATCCGGATGCGGCGGCCATGGTTCCGGTCATAGGCAAGGAACCACTGGACAAGATCGCGACCTTTGAAGACTGAAAGTTATCAACAAAGGGGTCTTCACAAACCTGTCCCCTTCGACACACGCTTTAAGGCGCATGGTCTCACCCAGGCTTGGACCTGGGCATGATGTTGTTCCCAAGCTGACCAGGTAGCGGTGGCCCAGGTCCTTACTGCTGCCAGGTGGGCAGTGGCTCCCTTCGTCGTCCATACGTCCAGCACAGATACAGACCCCAGGTTTGAGGGTGGTTCCAGCCAGCAGAATTTCGTCTTATGCCTGGATAGCTCCTGCAATAAGGCTGTGGCCTCGCCAGGCTCTGATCCACAATCAAAGACAAGGTGCAGACTGCCCAGGTGTAAGGCAATCGACTGTATGGTTTGTGGCGAGGGTTCGCCTGGATGTTGTAACGCGTAGGCATCAACGGTTAGACGATGGTTTCGGAAGTAAGATGCGTCAGAGTATTCACGAGCAAGCACCTGTCCGTATATCGCCCAGCAGCCAGGTGAGGAATCCATGTAGCGATGAACAGGGCCCTCAGTATCGGGCACCAGCGCGCCACAGGAAAAACATTCGGACTCACTCATAACAGACTACTCACTTTGCAACCATTATCTACATTAAGCCCCACAGAGCAGGGTCAAACACGCCGACAAAAACCTTGCACAGCAAAGCACCAGTAGTCCCAATTCTGTGCAACGGCCAGGAGGCGCCGGCCATCAGCCGTCAGGGCCCACACGCATACGTGGACCAACGGCTTCGAGTACGGGTCAATGCTATAGCCTTTTTCTGCGACAAAGTCACTGCACCGGCACAAAATCCTCCAACACTGCCTGCCGTAGCAATTCGGGTGGCAACAGGCCCTGTTCCAGCACGAAATCATGATACTTGCGCTGATTGAAACGATCACCAAGGATCATTTCTACCTCGGTGCGCAAACGCTGCAGGTTGCGGTATCCGTAGTAGTAGGAGGTGGCCTGGCCCGGTGCCAGGAAGGCGTAGCGGTCCGCTTCTGAACTGGCCATTGCCTTGGAAAGACCGATTTGGTTGATCATGAATTCAATCGCGTCTTCGGGTGCCAGCAGACCCAGGTTGACCATCGGGTCCATGAACATACGCCCGGCTCTAGCCAACCTGGTAAACAGGGTGAACAACTGGCCTTCCAGCGGCAGGTGCTCCAGCATGATCGCTTCCGCGTACAGACCCCAGCCTTCCACGTTTGCGCTGTTGAAGGCATAGGTGGAACGGGCCAGTGAGGTGCCGTTCTCGACCAGCGAGGCAAACTGCATTTCATGCCCCGGCCGTGCTTCGTGCACGGTCAGCGCCCAGGTGACGGAGTCGTGGTTCCAGTCATCCATCTGGCTGTCCTCGCCAAGCGCCGGGTTTTTCTGCACCAGTACAAATTCACCGTATTGACCGGTATTGCCGACCAGCTGCGGCGGGCTCATGAAAGGCGCCGGGATACTGGCTGACTCCGCCTCGGTTGCCAGCCGGATCGAAGCCTTGCGGTCGGGCAGGGTGACAATGTCATGCTTGCGGATCAGTTCCTCAATGGCGCCCAGCCGGGCCATGTACACATCCAGAATCTTGTCCTGCGGAATCGTTTCCTTCTTCAGCTCCCGCATGACGTGCATGAGTTCGCCGTTTTCCCAGCCGCGTTGCTCAGCGATCTGGAATGCGACGGCGCGCATCTGCGCCTTGATTTCCTGGAACCCAAACTGGGCGGTCCGCATCAGCTCTTCGGGATCCTCGCGCACGCCAAAACTCTTGAGGTTGTTAGCATACAGTTCGGGTGGCAGACGGTGGTCTTCCCGCGCACGGGGCTCAATATCCGTCTTCAGCCAATCCGCATAGTCATTCAGTTGCCCCAGCAGTAAATCGAGATCTTCCTCGTAGCCTTCTAACCCGGATGCTTCAAATAGCTGCTTCAGGCCACCCGCAAAACGCGGCACGTTATTAAGATCACGCTCCAGCTGGCCTTTAAACGGCCCCAGCAAACCCGGTTGGTCAAATCGCTCCATGACGCGTTTTTTTGCCACCTCGGTAATCGGGGTATAGCCCTCAGCCTTGCCGGTGTACTTGGCCAGACGTGTCAGTGCGGCCGGGTAGCGGCTGGCCTCGGCGCGTGGGTCCAGCAAGGCCCGGAAACCAAAAAACATGGTCTGTGACAGGTTGAAATACGGCAGCATGTACTTGTTTGTCAGGGTGGCTGAATGAATGCCGTCTTCCAATGCCTGTTGCAGGATGTTCAGGTCCTGGATCACCTTGGGGTGTTCGGATGTACGCAGCCATTCCTGGGTCTGTTCAATCAACTTCCGGTCTACCGCGGTCGTGCGCTCGAACAGGTCCGGCCCGAGATCCATGATGGCCTCGTCAAATTCGGCAAGACCCAGGCTGGAGGCTCCTTCAGGCTGGAATTGCGACTGAGCTTTCAATACCACCGTGGTGTGTTCATTGCTCTCACCCACCCAGTCCTGGGCAGAGGCCGTGGTGAATATCAGACCCAGCAGAAGGGTCGAAGTGAGTTTGCTCGTGTTGTTCATTATTAGGTAAGTTCCTGTGAAGTGTGCGCAAACTACCGCAAAGTCCGGACCACGCACAGTGGTAAAAGTCATGACAGGAGGTGGAAGCCCCCTGCCTCTGCGTTGATCTGTGCATGGTAGGCGCCCGGTGCGAGTTCACCGACGGTTCCGCCACCCGGTATGAGAAGTTTCTTTTTGTCTATGGTCATTCGCATACTAGAAAAACGGCAAAACACTTTTACCCGGCCCCTTTTTAATATACTAGCCCGCATAATCAATTATTTGTGAAAATGTAACCAGGGAGACTTGAGAAATGCACAAAAGCCAACTCGCCGGAATGATTATCGACTGTCAGACCGATGACCTCGGTGAGGCAGCGGCCTTCTGGTCTGCCGCGTTGGGGTTGCCGGCGGTCCCCGATTCGCGGATCGATGAAACCCGGTACCGCCATTTGAAAACCCGACCGGAAGAACTGCCCGTAGAGGTGCAGAGAGTTGACCACCCCAGCCGTGTTCACCTGGATATCGAATCCGACGATAAGGAGGCGGAAGCGGCGCGACTGGAGGCCCTGGGTGCCCGCCGCGTCGCCGAAACCATCGGCTGGATTATAATGGAAGCGCCGACCGGTCAACGCTTTTGTATTGTTAATCCCCAGCGGGCCAATTTCGAGCAAGCTGCGAATCGTTGGGATTAACGTGGTGAAAAGGGCTCTAACCCCATTTCACCTTAACTGTGTCTCTTGTAAGGCAGAGTAGATGCTTCCGGATTCGGTGAGCGTACTTTGGTAAAGCGTTATTTTATTGACTGCCAGGTTGATGCTTGCTGGTTGAGAAAACTCTGTTCTTACCTGTGTTGGCTTTTTGATCCTTCCGAGCGTTATGTGTGGTCGCAGTTTTCTTCGTTCGAACTCCATTTTATTTTTGTGTAAAAGTCGGCATGTGATTTCAAAAAGATCGTCCAGGCGCCGGGTCGGTTCAGCGGTGAGCGCGACAATTTTTCCGGTGGAGTTCCGAAAGCGCGCCAGGTTTGACAGCTTGAAGTGAAAATTCAGGGTGTGTCGATAGGCTTCATTGAAAGAGCGCAGCAGGGTGTCGACCTCGGCTACTGGTCTGTTGCCCAAAAAAACAAGGGTTAAATGCCAATTGCCGGGAGGCACCCAGCGTATGTCCCGGTGCAACTTTATGACGGGTTTTAATAATTCATGTATGTGCTGTTGCGACCGCAGGTCAACGGGAATACCGATAAATACTCTTTGTGTAGTTTGCCGGATGGGTGGTCTCCCCGGATGTCATTATTAACCTGCCTGGCGTATTCTACAGTCTGCGTGAAAAGTGTAAGAAGGGAAAAAGGGCTCTGACCCCACGACCCGGAGGACAGAATGGTTCAGTCAGAAAAATTTTGGGACAGGTTGGCGAGCCGTTATTCGAGAACACCTGTGTCTGATGATGCGGTGTACCAGAAAAAACTACAGGTCACTCGTGAGTATTTCCGACCGGACATGGAGGTGTTGGAGTTTGGTTGCGGGACAGGGTCGACCGCGATCGTCCACGCAGCTTATGTGAAACACATCCGGGCGATTGATATCTCAGCGAATATGATTGAAATTGCGCAAGGCAAAGCGGACGCAAAGGGTATTGGGAATATTACTTTTGCACGCTCAAGCGTGGATGAATTCGAGATGGCCGATCAAACCCTGGATGCTGTATTGGGGCTGAATATATTGCACTTACTGGATCACTGGGACAAGGCGGTCGCCAGGGTTTACAGCATGCTCAAACCGGGTGGTGTATTTGTTAGCAGCACCGCGTGTATTGCGGACATGAATATGCTTTACAGGTTCATCGCGTCGCTTGGAAATTTCCTGCTTTTGATCCCCAGGGTCAGCGTGTTTACCTCAAGGGAGCTTGAAGACAGCTTGACCAGCGTCGGGTTCGAGATTGATCACCGATGGCACCCGGCAAAAAACAAAGCCGTATTTGTCGTGGCGAAGAAGCCGGAATAAGGGGGTCTGACCCCTTTATTATCAACCACGGGATCGAAAGATAATCAGTCCTGGTTCTTTCCGGGTGTTACCGCGTAAGCCAGCAAGGCACCCACCAGGATGGCCATAACTCCCCAGGTGCGCACGACACCCGGGCCCAGTGCTAACCACCAGTCCATGATGCCACGAATGAACTCGACTTCCAGGAACGGCAGTATCAGACCCGCCACAATGAGAATCACACCGAACACCCGCAGTGTTTTGGGGACCCGTGACCTGGATGCAATAACCAACATTGCGACGCCCAGCAAGACACGTACTCCTGCTGCCGTGTACAGACCGGCCGGGGTTATCACGAAACTGGCCATTTCAACAAGCGATGCAGGAGCTACCATGGCCACTGCGCCAAGGACGGCCATGAGCACACAAAATGCAAGTACGACAATAATCACGAGTTTCTCCCCCAGACTAAAACTGACATGGCCAAGACTAGCATGTCCAGGAAATGGGGTGGGTAGAAATAGACCCTGACTCCATTTCAGATGCAACTCTACCGCTTCCAGTTGCGGAAGCGGATATGGGCTGGCTCATTGGCAGTCTTTTTTTTCTGGCCTGATTGGCAAGCCACTCAAACCATTCGGCCCAGGATGCCTGCTGCAACTCCTGGTGAAGGTCCTCCTGCACCTGTTTCAATTTTCTGGACATGGTGAAGATAATTCCACCAGCCAGGTCCAGAACCATTTCCAGTGAAGCAACCCGCTTGAACATCATGAACCCCATGGTTTCAAAAGATGTGGATACGGTTATTGCAGCGGCCATATATTCCGGCCCGAGACTCCGTATTTCCTCCAGGCTGGTGCCGTCTGGAACGGACTGCAACAGTGCGAGCGCCTGGGCCAAATCATGATTGTAGAAGGCCTGGGTCAGGTTGGCTGCAACCGCGTTACGTTGTTCTCCCCGGAAATACCGCAGTTGTACTTTGCCGAAAACCAATCCCGTCAGGATAGAGAGGCCACCAACAATTTCTGCAAAGTTGGCGAGCGTGCTTAGAGATACGTTATCCATGTTTTCGGCTATCATGTTGGAGTCGACGAGAAAGCAAAATAGGATGAATTGACTCCCTTTTCCTTGTAACCGAATATTATAAATGTCCGCGTCGGTTGGTTTGCAGGCCAGTGGCTAAGCGCTATTGCCCTAAAAGGGTTGATCTTGAAATGACGCAGGAGCGAACGTGAGCTGCAGGTTCTGGCATATTGATGCATTTTCCAATCAAGCCTACAAGGGTAACCCCGCCTTTGTTGCCCTCCTAGATGCACCCCCTGCTGATGAAGCTATACTCAGCACGGTCGCGAGTGAATTTGGGCGGCCGATCAATGCCTTTGTGTGGGCCGACCCGGTCCCTGGCAGGCCAGAAGCCGGCGGCAGCGAATTTGTGGCCCGTTTTTTCACCCCATCCAGCTTGATTCCGCTAAGTGGCCACGGTGCGCTGTCAGCCGGTCACACGCTGTGGGAGGCCGGTTTGTTTGGCGCTGATGAGAGCGTCACCCTGCTCACCCTTGCTGGGCGCGTGAAGGTCAGCCGGGATGGCGGCGGTTTTACGATGTTGATGCCGGCATATACGCCTGAACCGGCGCCAGATCTGGCCCACGTGCCTGCGGCCTTGGGTCTGCCCGCAGACTCGCCGGTGCTGCGTACGATCCGATCCGAGGGAATTGAAGACTACCTGGTGGTACTGCCCACAGCTACGATGGTGGCGGAATTTCAGCCGGATCAGGAGTTGATTGCCAACAACACATCATTTGGGCTGATTCTCACGGCACAATCAGCGCACGGTGAAGCCGATTTTGTGTCGCGTTTTTTCGCTCCCAATTTTGGTGTCTTGGAGGATTGGGTGACTGGCATCTCTCACTCCAGCCTGTTCCCTTTCTGGGCCGGGCGTTTGGGCAAGGTGGTCTTGCGTGGACACCAGATCTCGCGGCGTGATGGTTATGTCGGTGGGCGTATAGTTGCTGACGGTGTGCTGATGAGCGGTGATGCAGTAACATTGGCAACAGGGACCTTCACGACGCTTTTTTGATGGTGTCCAAAATAGGCAAAGCCCGGAGAGAGTGTTCAAGTGGCGATGATTGAAATTAGAAATCTGTCAAAAAAATATCCAAGGCCGGAAAACAAGGCGGAGATGTTTTTTGCTGTCGATGGCCTTTCGCTGGATGTTGAGGCTGGGCAGATTTTTGGTATATTGGGCCCCAACGGTGCCGGGAAGACAACGACCCTGGAAATGCTCGAGGGGCTGACCGATATTGATGGTGGTGAAGCGTATATCGATGGTATCAATGTCCAGGAACAGCCGTTCGCCATTAAGCAGATTATCGGTGTTCAATTACAGGCCAATGAGTATTTTGACAAGCTGTCACTGGCTGAACTTCTCAATCTTTTCTGTGCCCTCTATCATAGCCCTGCCAAACCGGCAGATTTGTTGGGCAAGGTCAATCTGGCGGACAAGGCGCGCGCGCGGCCGGCCGAGTTGTCCGGTGGTCAAAAACAACGTTTTTCCATTGCCTGCGCCCTGGCAAATAAACCCAGGGTTTTATTTCTGGACGAACCCACCACAGGACTTGATCCGCAAGCAAAACACAATCTCTGGGCTCTGGCCAGGGATCTCAACAGCAGCGGAATTACGATTGTTCTGACGACCCACAACATGGACGAAGCCGAATCCCTGTGCGGGCGTATTGCGATCATGGATCACGGCAAGATCATCGCTGAGGATACGCCGGCAAGTCTGATTCAAAAGCATGCCCCGGAAGCACCCGTGGCACCTCTGCATGGCAATATGGAAGACGTGTTTCTGGCTTTGACCGGTACCACGCTAAGGGATTAGGCATGCTCAATTCATTATCATTAATACTGGCCAGAGTGTTTCTGAAAATGCACTTGCGTGATCGTCAGGCGATGATTTTCAGTATGTTTTTTCCGGTTCTTTTTATGTTGGCACTGGGTTTTAGCAGTGGCGATCAGGACCCGATCGAGCTCGGCGTAGTCAATGCCGCGCAGGGCGAGTTGGCTGATCGGTTTATCGGGGCTCTTGGGGACAATACGCTGTTCAACATCACTGAAGGCAGCGAGGAGGTGTTGCGATCGGCCTTGATTGAAGGTGATGCAAAGATTGTTTTGATCCTGCCAGCTGCGTTTCAGGATATCGAGTCTGCCAGTGAATTGCGGTTGCTGGTTGATATGGCCCAAATGCGTCAACTGGGTATGATTCTGCCGGTATTTGAAAAAGCCCTGGTTGCAGTGGAACGGGAATTGCGTGATACCGAGCCGATATTCTCCCTGAAAGTTGAGGATGTTAAAGCGCGAGCACAGGGTTATATTGACTTTCTGCTACCGGGTTTGCTGGCATTTACATTGATGACAATCAGCATTTCGGGAAGCGGTTTCAACCTGGTCGAATACCGGCGCAAGGGCATCTTGAAGCGTCTGTTTGTGACCCCGGTCCAGCCACGGGATTTCATTATGGGTTTGATGCTTGCTCGCCTGGTATTGTGCGTGGTGCAGTTGTCGATCCTGCTTGGTATTGCCGTTTTCTTTCTGGGCGCTACAGTCGCGGGGAATATTGCGTCACTGTATTTTGTTATCGTGCTGGGTAGCGTTGTGTTTCTGAGCCTGGGGTTTTGCCTGGGCAGTATTGCCAAAACGCAGCAGGCAATTATGGCAATCGGCAACCTGTTCATATTTCCGCAAATGTTTTTGTCCGGTATTTTTTTTCCGATTGATTCTCTGCCCGAGTTGGTCCAGCCACTGGCGAACGTATTGCCCCTGAGTTTCGTCGCCAATGCACTACGTGAAATATCCAATAATGGCCTGTCGCTGCTGGAAATTTTGCCGCAGCTGGCCGGTGTTGCGGTCTGGTTTGCGATTGGTTTTTTAATGGCAACACGATTATTTATCTGGAAAGAGGTCGCAAACTGACCCTGGAAGACTGGACCGTCTCGGTGGCGAAAAGAAAGGCCGTTGCAAAGGAGAAATAATGAAGAAAACTATTTTGATATTGACACTGGCACTGGTCTCAGCCGGTGTCTGGGGTGATTACTCGGTTAAGGGTGAAGGAAACTTTAGCTGTCCGGAATATCTGTCCGCAAAACGCGGTAACACGGCGAAGCTGTACAGTTCCGCCTCCTGGGTGCAAGGTTTCATCACGGGGGTAAATTACCAGCGCTCGACCGCTGAGGGTGTAGACTCTTTTATCGCCCGTGATTTCCCTGCCGCATCCATTGTGCGCTGGCTGGAAAGGCACTGTCAGGATAACCTGACTGACGATCTCGCTGACGCCGCTGAGGCGCTTGTCACAGAGCTCTTTGAGTAAGCAGGAGCATGAAGCTGCGTTCAAGGCGCTAATGCTGTCACCGTTCGTGGGACAGGAGTTTGTCATGCTGTTGGCGAGAATGCGCAAAGATGACCTGGTCACCCTGGGCGCCCTCATGCGGACTGGCGAGCTAACGCCGGTCATTGACCGGCGGTTCTCACTGGGTGAGGTTCCGCAAGCGATCCGGTATTCGGAACAGGGCCATGCCCGTGGCAAGATAGTCATCAATGTGGATTGGTTTCGCACCCGTTAGTGTCAATACAGCTTCTAGGTACAACACAGCTCCAATTCCGAGCCCAAACTTACTAGGTGTTTTACAGTTGAAGCCTGTCAGTTGAGACAGTAGGTACAAAAAGGGTTTTGGGGCAATATAAGACTCGGGGTTAGGAAGAAATCATGGACGAACGAAGCACGGATGCAGCTACCCGACAAGGATGTCGGGACAAATAGCAAGGAAGCAGCAGCCCGACACGGATGTCAGGGAACAAGTAACAAGGAAGTAGCAGTCCGACACGGATGTCGGGAAAGTCAAAAAAAGTAATAAGCAAATGCCGGAAACTACAAGGATGTAGTCTTCGGCATTAATATATTGTGGGGTCAGCATTTGGTGTCCAGGTCCCAGTTCTGCCAGATATAAGGGTTCTGCCCCCTCTTTTTGATCCCACACAACACTGGGTGTTTTACAGTTAAAGCCTGTCAATTGCGACAGTAGGTATAAATACGTAGTTGGGGCATTCTAAGGCTGGGAGTTAGGAGAGTATCAAGGATGAAGAATGCAAGGGAAGCGATCTGACACGGATGCCGGATGATAGAAGTAGGGAAGCAGCAGCCCGATACGGATATTGGGTGAGTTAAAAAAAGGGTAATAAGATGATGCCGGAAACCACACGGATGTGGTCTCCGGCATCAGCCGTTATGGGGTAAGCACTAAGGGCTATGGCACTATTCCGGAGAGCTCTGTTTGGCGTTTCCGGGCGGCAAAGGGCTTTCTCAGATAACAGACACGGACCTCCTGTTGATCGAACTACGATGTTGGGGTTTCGCCGGCTTCACCCTTGTCTTTTGTATCACTACCGTCAGTGGTTGAGGCTTCCCCGAATACGGTTTTCGCCTTTTCGCGCAGCTTCTGCTTTGCTTCATCGACCTTGGTCAGCGCTTCTTCGAGTTCATTCAATTCATTCATCCGAACCTGCAGTCCCTCGCGGATAAAAAGGGCAGCGGCTTCCGAACGGCTCTTTACCGCACCGGTTTCCACCCACGCATCGAGGCGGCGTTTGGTCAGGTCGTCAACCCGGACCATCACGGTATGCTCACGTGGTGAAGAGCCCATTTCGCGCACACTGTCGCCCAGGTCCGGGGCGACACAAACGAACCTGGCGCCGGATTTGAGGTCATTTAGACCGGTCTCGAGTTCTTCATCGAGTTTAACCCCAAGTTCTTCGAGCTTCTCAGTAATAACTGATACAAAATCGGTCACAGCGCCAAATCCATCTGCAATACCAAATCCAACCTTTGCCTTCATATAACTCTCCATAATGTAATAGTATTACATGATATGTTAATTATAAGTACCAAGAAATGCAACAAACAGATTCCTGTCAAGTACTTCCCACAAGCCCCAATGTGCCGTGGTACCGAATCCGGAAACCCTGGCGACAGCTACGCGTAGGTTAGACTACAATTTCTGGATAGATATCTGACGTGGAGGGCAACATGAGTGATGATGTGAAAATGGTGGGTGGCGGAAAATAAGTGAAACAATCTATCGTACACATTGCGTTGGTCGTTAAAGACTACGATGAGGCCATTGCATTTTATACACAAAAGCTTAATTTCAGTTTAGTTGAGGATACCTATCAACCTGAACAAGACAAACGTTGGGTTGTAGTTTCGCCTCCCGGTTCCAACGGTGTGACCCTGCTTTTGGCCAGAGCTTCTAAGTCTGAACAAGAGCCGTTTATTGGGAATCAGTCTGGGGGTCGGGTATTTCTTTTTCTCAACACCGATGACTTTTGGCGTGATTATGAGGCCATGAAGGCCAAGCAAATAAAATTTGTACGCGAGCCAAAAAAACAGGACTACGGTATGGTCGCTGTATTTGAGGATTTGTATGGGAATCTTTGGGATCTACTGGAGTTAAGTACTGACCATCCAATACACAAGCGAAGCATATAGCAATCGCTCTGGTTCGTCTCTACACGCCGTCCGGTACTACCTACAGACAAAATACAGCTTAACCATGAATCTGATGAGCGGAAAGTATCTCCTAAATCAGGCCGCCCGCAGTCCGGAGTTCATTGACGCCGTACACTGAATACATGGCTCTCAAGACCCAGCCAGTTCCTTACAGAATTCCCGCGCGCACTGTTGTCCTTTTCGAATTACGGGAATCAGTCCTGAAATATCTCCATTATTTAGACGTACTGCTCTGATTGCGTCGTTCAATTGACCACAAAGCCCAAGTTCCCCGGTAAATAGAGCCGGCATTTGCCCAGCCCACTCCAATTCACGGTTCAGTAAGGACAACACAACCCGTCCATTCCCGTCTTCAAAGGCATGTATATCGGCGATAGCCATTAATGAGACCAGGCCCCTGGCCAACCCGGGAGGAAGATCCTTGTAAATCTCACCAAAGTAGCTCCGCATCGTCCCGGTCACCAAATGCGGCCTGGTACGTTTCACGCTGCTTCCAAACACCATGTTGCGGGTCATTTTGAAATGACCGGGGATCATATATGGAACATTATTGGATGCCAGTGCATGCCAATGACGCAGGTGCATATCCGCCATTAACGGGTCTTGCAGTACATCTCCTGCAATGCGCGCAGCGCGCACAACGGCCTCCATATTGACCGATGCCAATAATTTGCCCGTCAGATTGGTGCTCGACTCCAGATTGCTTTTGACGCTACGATATTCAGCCACCGTTTCCACCAACGGAATCATGAACAGAGCTTCAATCAGTGGCCAGTCTTCCGGTAGTGGGGCGATGATTGGTTCTGCGGGCGGTTTCAACTTGCGAGCCGAGTTGGCGTAACGACGAATGTCATCCATAACTTCCCGGTCCACACTCAGCATTCTTTCGGGGACCTTGCCCAGGATCTGATACAGGTTGTCAAAATCGCCTTGTTGCGTGACCACTTCCAGACCTGGCTGGACATGGAAATACAACTCCAGAGCAACACGCGTGGAAGTTACCTCCTCCCGTTCGGCGGGGGAAAGTGGCAAGTCTTCCAGGCTTGCAAGCAATTTTCTGGCTTCCTCAAAATTCTGCAGTTCAACCTGCACGGTTGCCAGGTTCACTTTTGCCAAACTAAAATTTGGCTCCATCCGGAGTGCTTCCCGGTACAGCTTCTCTGACTCTGTTGCATTCCGTACCACACGTAATGCACTGGCAAGCTGATTCAAAGACATCGGT
>JAJFLB010000007.1 GCA_021772915.1 Gammaproteobacteria bacterium
GGCGTGTCGTTTTTTTGCATTAGGGAATGGGCTGTTTGGGGGGTTGGGTAATACGATGGCAGGAACCAAGGGAATGGAGACCGGGGCGTTAGGTCGTCCTGGGGAAACTCACCAACTGAAAACCACAGGTCCGCAGGGTCCGCCGAAACTTCCCAAGGGAATGGGGGACGAAGCGAATCGTGTTTGGCTTGATGCGGTGGAAGCGTTGGCCCATGTTTTACAGCCGTTGGATTACGCGATACTTCGTGGCTGTTGCGAAGCGTGGCAGATGTTCATGGACCACAAGGACAGCGAGGACACGAAAACCCGTCAACAGTCGATATCCGCACTGTCTCGATTTGAAAGTTTGGCGGGTAAAATAGGGTTGACTCCAACATCGCGGCGGATTGTGAAGCCAGTTAAGCGTGAGGGGCCGGATGAAACCGACGATTTCCACGAGTGGTTGGGCGAAGGTGGGCTGGAATAATGAACCATTTAGTAATCTGCGGGAAGCCCGGCAGCGGAAAAACGACATACGCCGAGTCGATCCGCGAACAGTCTGACATTGTATTTGACTTAGATAAGCTGTCAGAGACATTGTGCCCGGCAACCGCAACATATCATCAGCGACCGGATTGGTTGGCGTCTATGTTAATTGAGTGGCGGCATGTGCTGGTCAGGAAGCTGATTGCGAGTCGAGCTGACAACCGTTGTATTTTGATTATCACTGACGAAACATCTGCCGAAAGAGTTGCCGACTTAATAGGGGGTGAAGTGGTTAAGCGTGTGGCGGGGGAGTGGGATTGATAGCAAATACTCAACCAATATCGAGTATGGACCAGTATATCGCGGACGTTTTGTCTGGTGAGATCGTGGTTGGTGCGTTGGTTCGGGCTGCAGTCGAGCGACATTCGCAGGATTTGAAACGGTCGGATGCCGAAGAGTTCCCGTATGTTTTCGATAGGGGGTCCGCTAATCGAGCGATCAAGGCATTCCCGATCCTGTTTCGTCATACGATTGGGGCGTTTGCCGGCAGTCCGTTCATCCTGGCGCCGTGGCAAGCGTTCATTGTTGGTTCGATATTCGGCTGGAAATGTCTGGACGGGACGCGAAAGTTCCGGCGGGTATATTGTTCGGTCGGTCGGAAGTCGGGTAAGTCAACATTATCGGCAGCGTTGGCGGTGTTGTTTGCCGGGTTCAACAAGGAAGCACAGGCCCAGGTGTTCATTGGAGCCACGAAAGTTGAGCAGGCAAAGGTCGTATTTGATGAAGCAACGCGGATGTGTAACGAGTCGCCACGGCTCGTACATCGGTCACGGCGCAAGGTTGGGCGGATTGAGTTCGGCACGTCGTACATAAAGCCCCTCGGTTCAGACCGTGCTTTTTCTGGATTGAATCCCAGTGTGGTCATATTCGATGAGTTGCATGAATGGAAGGAAGTGCATCGGCGATTCTACGACACGTTGACCACTGGCTCTGCCGCGCGAACGCAGCCTATCCGAATCACAATCACAACAGCGGGGGACAAGAATTCGTTTCTGTGGAAGGAAGAGGACTCACACGCTACGTCTGTAGTTACAAGGCAGTACGACGAAGAGCGGTATTTCGTATTCGTTGCATCGATTGATAAGGGACTGGACCCGTTCGACGAAGAGAACTGGCCAATGTCAATGCCGAATATCGGACTCATGGACCTGACAGATATTCAGCAGTTGGCGAAAGAGGCCCAGATTTCCCCGCAGGCTCGGCATCGGTTCTTGCGATATCATGCGAATCAGGAAGTCAGTTCGATAAGCAGAGCGTTGGAGCCTGAAGATTGGGACGATTGCGAAGTCAAGGAGTTGTCAGATTGGAACCTCGCCGACGTAGTAGCGGGTGCGATGGATGCCGGTGGAATGAATGACCTCGCAGCGTCGGCTAGAGTTGCCCGGTATCCGATTGGATTTGACGACGACGGGACACCGGAATATCGGTACGAGGTCAAGGGACGATGTTATATGGACGTGGATACGTCGAGAGATATGCAGGAGCAACCGTGGCTTGCGTGGGTTGATACTGGTCAAGTCAAGATGACTCCATCGGTATTTGGTCACTTGCGGGATGATCTGGCGATGGATTTACAATTGGTAGGTGGAAAGTTGGTGGGGTTCGACCCGTGGAACCTCCGCCAGATGGGCGAAGAGATGCAGGCGGAAGGGTTTGAGTGTGTCAAGATACCGCAGAATAGGTACAATTTGCACGAACCGCTACGGCTATTCCTGGACCTGGTACAGAAGAAACGAATCACCCATGACGGGAGTTGGCCGTTATTGCGTTGGGCGATAGAGAATTTGGTTATCAATTCCGATTCAAACGAACGCTGGATGCCTGACAGGAAGCAATCGGCGGACAAGATTGACCCAATTGTAGCGGTGATTATGGCATTGAGATTGGCGAGTCTGGCACCAGCCAGGCCGAAAGGTTCCTTGTTTGTGAGTTAGGGCAAAACGATGGCAGAAAACGCAAGCGTTACGTTAAGGTATTCTCGCGTTCGCGGGCGTGAGTTAGACAAACGCAACTCGGCAATTTGTGTGCCCGATGATGATCTACTGTATGCCGCCGACGGGCGTCAGTTTCGCGTGCTGGAATGGACTACAACAGTCCGGCGGGAGGAGGTAATTGCGATACCTAGATTGCGGATCGAAATGCTGGATAGTGAGAAACAATGACAACAGCGACTGAAGCGAAGCTCCACATTGGCGGCACTGAAACGAAAGAGGGCTGGTCGGTCCTGAACATCCAGCAGGTTCCCGGCGTGGACTACGTTGGCGACATTCAGAACATGCCGTTTGACGATGGAGCGGTGGATGAGATATACGCTTGTCACATACTGGAACACTTGAGCTATCAGGGTGAGTTACAGAAGGCGTTGAAGGAATGCAGGCGGGTATTGAAACCGGGCGGGGTGTTTCGTATCAGTGTGCCTAATTTGCTAGTCCTGTGCGGGTTGTTATGTACTCCAGGTATTGACCCGTCAGAACAAATGCACTTGATGCGGATAATTTACGGTGGGCAGGTAGATGAATACGACCATCACAAGACGGGGTTCACGGTTGATTTGTTGGCGTCGTTCCTGTCGCAAGCGGGTTTTGAAACTATGAAAACAGTGGAGACGTTCGGGCTGTTTCAGGACTGTAGTGAGATTGTAATCGGTGGCCAGTTGATATCCATTAACGTCGAGGCAACCTAATGGAATCACTTGCACAATTCGGAGAGGACTTATTGATCCATGCAGAGCTGGAACGGATTGGAGTTCGGAACCAGTGGTGCTTTGAAGTCGGTGCCCATGACGGGACGTTTGCCAGCAACACTTTGCTATTCAGGAACATGGGCTGGAATGCTGTGTTGATGGAACGCGACCCCGTACTGTTTGCGACGATGGAAGAAACATACGGAGCGATTGACGGAACACAGTGCTACAACGCGACCGTGAAAAACCTTGACAGTATGCTGGAATTAACAGGCGCACCAAAGGATATTGACTTTGGAGTTATTGATATCGACGGTGCGGATTATTGGTTGTGGTCTGATATGGAAGTCTACCGGCCCCGGTTGATGTTGATTGAGTTCAGTCCGTACAAGCATCAGGAAGGGTACATTGAACACGACCCACAACCACGCGGTTCCACGGTGCAGACGGCACGACTGCCGACGATTGAGCTAGGGACTGACAAGGGGTATCGGTTGGTGGGCGAGACGTTTTGCAATTTGTTATTTGTGGATGAGTATGAACGATAAATATCTACCAACAGTGGATGAGTTTTCAGACGTTGTTGATGAGATGCTATGGGATTTTCAAGGTCTGTTTGAGGCTATGAGCGTTCACGGACTGTCCGACAAGACGTTTCGTATTTGCTTGTTAGATATGCCCAAATGGAAAGCGTTTTGCAAGTTAGTCGCGAATGGTTTGGAAATCAAAAGTACAGTCGGTCGCGTTGCGATTTTATACGCACGGGAATACAACCAGGGCAATCAAGGAACGGCAGATGTCAGGACTTAGTAACCCAATGGGCTGGCTGGTTGATTGGTTTCGCAGGGATACAGGTAAAGGGAAAGTGCCTGTTACCAACGATTCCATGTTGAGTATTCCAGAAGTGTTTTTTTGTATTCAGTCGATATCGGGTGACGTTGGGCAGATGCCCCTTGCGCCCCATAAAGTGTACGAGCAAGCCAGAGATGGCAGGGCGGCTCGTGGGTCTACGGCAGACCTGAATCACACAACGTGGAGACTGTTACGGGATGAACCTAACAAGGTGCAGACCTCGGACGTGTTCAAGGAGTTGCTGCAAAGTCACGCCCTTGGATGGGGTAACGGCAGAGCGGCGATTATCCGAAACGGTGCAGGTGCTGTTACCGAATTGCTTCCAATGATGCCAGACCGAACGGGAACGGTAATGGTGATGGGTGTTAAGTATCACGTAACGTGCCCGACTGAAGATGACCCGGTTCGCTTTCGAACTATCGCCCAGGAGATCATCGAAGGAAAAACAATTCCACGCGACTGGATCGTTTTGAATGATGAAGATGTCCTGCACATTATGGGGTACAGTCGTAATGGGTTTATCGGGTTGAACCTGGCAGACCTTGCAAAGGATTCGATGGGTACGGCGTTGGGCGGGCAGCGGTACTCACGTACTGGAATGGATAAGGGGTTTGCAGGCCGGTTGATGTTGACGGCGCCACCAAACGCATTCAAGACGGAAGATGACGCAAAGAAGTTCCTGACCAACTTTCGGGAGCGGCACGAAAACAGCAAGGACGGCGAAACGGTTGGCCTGTTGCGAGAGGGGATAACGGCAGACGTATTGCAAATGTCAAACGTCGATGCCCAGATGATTGAGCAACGTCGATTCAGCCGACAAGATGCTATGTTGTGGTTTGCCTTGCAACATCTACCCGGTGATGATTCCAGCGTCAGTTACAACAGCCTGGAACAAAAGCTACTTGCTCACCGGGCGTCAGCGTTGAATCGATGGCTCACACGTTGGGAGATGCAATGTGACGCCAAACTACGGACGGAAGCGGAGAAGGCAGGCGGGCAGTTGTTCTATAAGTTCAACCGTGCGACGACTCTCGCAACGGACACGGCGACAAGTGCGGAAGTATTATCGAAGTTACGCATGGCAAAGATCATCACGCAAAACGAAGCACGGGATAAACTCGACATGAATCCCGTAGAGGGCGGGGATGAGTTCGAGAATCCCGCCACGTCTACAGCGGCACCCGTACCACCACCAGAAGAGCCAGATGACAGCGAAGCGATGGCCAAGATACAATCGATGGTAGCACTTGAAGCGAAGCAGGTTGCCAACGGTGCGAAACGTCCAGGCAACTTCCTTAATTGGTTGGATAAGCACTACGCCAAATGGTCAACGAAACTGGAACAGGTGGCTGTAGAGTTTGGGGCGGACGTGGAAACAGTATCGGACGATTGCGAGTCTCGACGGCTTGCCGTTGTTGAAGCCTGTGATTGTAAGGACAATGAACTTGTCGAGAGTGTCGGCAAGGTGTGCGAAACGTGGAAATCAATAGAATGGGGTGTGTAACATGATCCAAGTCAATCAAGAGTCGAAAGAGATAATCGTCTACGATATCATCGGTCCATCGTGGGGCGGTATGGCGGGTGCGGATGAGTTCGTGGAAGCGTTGGCAATGTTCAAGGGGCAGGATATCTCAGTGAGGATCAATTCGCCAGGTGGCTCGGCTGACGAAGGGCTGGCCATGTATCACGCCCTGAAACGGCACAGTGGCACGGTGACTACCTGGAATGATTCGGTTGCAGCATCAGCGGCGTCGGTTCTGTTTCTTGGCGGTTCGGTTCGGATGGCCGCCAAGCAATCGCGGGTGATGATCCATGAAGCTAATACAATGGCGATGGGTGGAAAGGCGGAGTTCCTGAAGGTCGCAGAAGTCCTCGACAAGTACAATCAGGACATTGTGGAAATCTATTCGGAGGCCACGGGAATTGAGGAGAAGGAAGTCGCTGCATTGATGGCGGATGAAACCTGGTACCGTGCCCAGGAATCGGTTGATGCCGGGTTTGCTACCGCGATATTCGAACCAGATAAGCCGGTCGAATCAAAGGTTGTGCCGGAATCGTGGTACAGGAACACCCCGGAATCGTACCTGAAACCAGCGACCCAGCTACAGTTCATCAAGCAGCGGCCACAGATTACCCATGATATGCAAGCACGGGCTGACAAGTTTGCTCAATTGACAGGGAGAAAGCTACCCGTATAATTCGGGGGACATACAACTTAGGCAAAATGCAGGCAACTTATTAGCGGCTTGTTTTGCAGATCGTTTTGTAATTGAAACGGTCAGCGAGACGGGCCGTTTTTTCGTGCCATGACGCTGGCCATTAACCAGCGGAGGCATGAACAATGCTTACAGTCAAGGCTCTCAAAGAGCAAAAAGCAGAGATGGAAGATAAGATTCTTGCCATCGTCACCAGTGCGAAGAAAGACGAGCGGGAGAACACGCCGGAAGAGTTGGCGGAAATCGACTTGCTCCAGGGTGTTGGCGATTCGAAGGGCAAGATTGGCGAAGTGCAAACCGCACTGGACCGGGCTATTCGAGTTGAAGAAACCCAGAAGCAAATCGCGTTGTCACGGGTCAAGCCTGACTTTACTCCTGACGGGCAAATCAAACTTCCGGAAACGAAGATCGTTATCCCAAGTTCGCAGATTCGGGGAAACCTGAAAGCTTTCAAGGGCGACAACGCGATGGAGGATGCGTTTGTTTGCGGTCAGTGGGCAGCGGCTACGTTGGGCAATAATTCGCACGCTCGCGATTGGTGCAAGAACCACGGCATCGATATCCAAAACGCGATGTCAACCGACAGCAACACGGCTGGCGGGTTCACTGTTCCCGATCCTCTTGAGTCAACCGTGATTCGATTGGTGGAAGAGTACGGCGTATTCCGTCGGAACATCGGGCGAGTCTGGCCAATGCCAAACGGTAGCTTGAAAGTACCGAAACGCAACGGGGGGTTCACCACGTACTACGTCGGTGAGAATACCGCAATCACAGCAAGTGATGTTGCGTTTGCTCAGGTATCGCTGCAGGCCAACAAGCTCGCAGCATTGACGCAGATCAGCAATGAACTGTTCGAAGATACCGCAGTAGCATTGGGTGATATCCTTGCCCAGGAGTTTGCTTACGCTTTCGCAGTTGCGGAAGACGCTGCGGGATTCCTTGGTGATGGAACCAGTACCTATGGTGGCATCCAGGGCTTGGCAAACGCTCTCGCAGCGGGTGCGGTTGAAACTACTGCGTCGGGTGTGGATACGTTTGACGAGTTGACAATTGCCACGTTCCATAATGCCCAGGCCAAACTGGCACGCTACCCAGGCATCATGCCAAAGTGGTATATCAGCCAGGTGGGTTATGAAACGTCCATGAAGCGACTGGCATTTGCTGCCGGTGGTAACACGGTCGAGAACTTTGCAGGCGGAATGGCCCTATCGTTTATGGGCTTCCCTGTTGAGATTTCACAGACGTTGCCAGGAACATCGGGAACCACGGACCATAGCGATGTCCGCTTTGGATACTTCGGTGATTTGTCGATGGCGGCTGCAATGGGTGATTCGCGCGGGATGACGGTTCGGTCTGACCCGTCGGTTTACTTTACGCAAGACGCATTGGCGATTTGTGCAACCGAACGCTACGACATCACGGTCCACGACATCGGAACGGCAACTCTTGCCGGTGCGGTGGTCGGAATGCACTTCAACGCATCGTAACACTGAGCCATCGGTTTTGCCCCCGATGGATCGTATGAGGGGTGGTGACGTTGGTTGCCCCCCTCGATTAACCAACAACCAAACTGGAGAAAATAACTATGAGCAATCCTTACCAAGCCGGGGAATACTCCGTTGTACTCGCGCCAGACGCATCGAGTACCGCAGAGCGGACGGCAAACCTTGATTGTGCTGGTGCTGATGTTGCGATGATTGCCGTGGAGGTTTCCGTTGAAGCCAACACGAATAGCACCAACGTCGTACTGTCGGTTCTGGAGTCTGACGATACCGTTGTCACAAACTTCGCAACGTACAACAGTGCGTTCGAAACGACCATCGATAACACGGCAGCAGCAGTGCATCCGATTTCGATTGACCTCCGCGGACGCAAGCGATATCAGCGGATTTCGTTGACACCGGACACAACCACCAATGGGGCGGTTCTGGTTTCGGCAGTTGGCATCCTGGCGAAAAACGTCGTCACGGCGAACGCATAAACCTACGATCCAAACGGGGCAAAGCAATGGACACAAAAAGCTGGAAAGTCTCAGCGTTTATGACCGCACCACGATATGAGGCGGTGTGGGCGCGGAACATGATTGACGCGGCACTGACTGAAAACAATATACCGATCAAGATTTCGGGCGGAGTGTTTTACGGTCAGTGTATGCAGAACATGCTGGAGAAAGCGATCGAGGGTGGAATCGAACTAGCGGTAACGATTGATTCTGATTCCATTTTCACGGCAGCCGATTTGGCAAGGTTGGTTCAGGTAGCGATTCAGAATGATGAGATGGACGCTGTGGCGGCAATGCAAAGCCGACGTGGCAAAGCCGGACCATTATTTACAAAGGGCGGGGAGTCGCGGGTTTACTTTGAAGGCAGGCCGCTGCAGGTATCAACGGCTCACTTCGGGTTGACTGCGATCAAACTTGACAAACTGAAGGACATCCCAAAACCGTGGTTCCATTCGATACCAAATGAAGATGGTAGTTGGTTGCATGACGCGGTTGATGATGACATTTATTTCTGGCGACAGTGGAAGGATGCAGGCCGGACGGTTTACGTTGACAACGGTTGTAGCATCGGACACCTGGAAGAGATGGTTGCAATCATTGACGACAACGGAAAGCACCAGTTCATGTACCCAAACGATTGGCTGAAGACGGTCAAAAACATAAGCGGCGAATACGAAAAGCCGAAACTGGAGGCAGTCAAATGATTGTCAAATTGCTGCGAGGGTGGCGGGGATATCCTGCCGGGTTTGAGTTTATTCGGGCGAACATGCCTGGCGGAACGGTACATGAACTGGTTCGAATGAATTACGCGGAGTTGATTGATGCGACTGACAAAGATAACAAACCCGCAAACGCTGCCAGTGGGTCTGGACGCAATCAAAAACCACATTCGAATCGACCTAAGCGAAAGCGGGTACGATCCGGACCTGACGGACCTGACAAGAACAGCGGCTGAATGGGTGGAAGCAGAAACCCACGTTACGCTGATATCAACACAACTACGGGCTGTCTGGGATTATCCCCCGGCGGATATTGTGAAACTCCCGGCATGGCCAGTCAGTGCGGTTGATTCGATTACCTATCTTGATTTGGACGGAGCATCACAGACGTTGGCAACGGCAAACTACCGAACATCATTAGTGCAGTGCCCGGCAACGATTCGACCCGGTATTGATTTGGACTGGCCTGATACGTTGGTCGATGGTCTGGATGGGTTCACGGTAAACATGACGGCAGGTTATGCGTCGGCATCGTTGGTGCCTCATGCGTTCCGTCACCTGATTAAGTTGATGGTGGGTCATTGGTTTGTTAATCGGGAAGCGGTGTTGACAGGGACGGTATCGAAGCCAATTGAACTTGCAGTCGAGTCGTTAAAGAACATCACAAGAGTCAATGAGTTTGAGGAATTCCTGGTCCAGTGAAAGCCGCCGGAACATTACGTGGACGGGTGACGGTGCAAGCCAGAACGGTGGCGTACTCGACGCGCGGACAATCGACAGAAGTATGGACGGATGTTGTCGGTGGTACACGGTGGGCGGGTGTTACTCACTTGACGGGGACTGAGTTCGAACAGGCACGGCAAGTGGTGGCGACAGCGACAACAAGAATAGAGATGCGGAATCCCAAGTCGTTCGCATTAACTACGGATCATCGGTTGGTTTACAAGTCGGTCAATTACAACATCGGGGCGATACTTCCTGTGGGGGACAACGACGAAGATATCAATATTTTATGTTCGAGGTTTGTGTGATGGCGAAACGCAAAATGGTTTCGGGTTCGGTACGGGTTCGGTTCATTAAGCCGCATATGGTAAGGAATCCGTTATACGGTCGGCGGTCTGGTCCGGACGTTAAGTCGTTTGTCTGCATTGATGAAGGTGCGGAAAGAGAACTTCCCAGGGCGATGGCAGACAAACTCGTGTCAAGTGGGACTTGCCAGTACCTGATGGAAACGGGAGGGGCTGATGGCGACTAATACCAACATAACCGGCGTGGCGGAGCTGGACGCGAAATTATTCAGGCTGTCTCGCGCTCTACGAAAGAAGATTGTAAATAGTGCGGCCCGCAAAGGACTTAAGCCGGTTCTGAAGCAAGCAAGGAAAAATGCTCCCGTCAAAACAGGAGCGTTGCGGAGAGGGACCAAAATCAAAACAACACGAAGCCGGGTCAGGAGCGGCGCGAGGATTGAAACCAACCGGAGGCAATTTTACGGAACCATATTGGAGTTCGAGCATTCGCACAAAAGCGGGGCAAATATACCTGGTATGTTCTGGATGGAGAGAGCGCTCGAGGATAAACGGGAGGCGGGAATGAGAATCTTCCGCACGGAGATAATCAACGGAATCGAAAAGTGGGCTCCCAATGGCTGACCTAAACGAAAACCTTGTAACATACATCGACACGCTTACAACCTTCCATGTGGGCGAGGTTGTACCGCAAGACGTATCAACCGGATATGTATTCCTTCAGCAATCGGGAGAAACCGAACGGGATTGTCTGGAGGAAGTGGCCACAATCGAAACGGTGTTTTTCAATATCGAAATTGCGGCGACTGACATTGATAGTGTGCGAACGGAAGCGGCAACTATCAAGTCAGCGTTTCGTGAGTTGGGCAAGTTCCCGTCAGGGTTCGAATCACTTGTGGAGTTGTTCATTATCACGGACCACGATGACGAATACCTGTACCAATCCATCGACGCTGATACACGGCTGGAAGTCGCGGCCTTGTCTTTGTCGGTTCACCAAACCTAAAGGAGTTTTATTATGGCCAAAGGTCAAGGCGCTATTCTGTACATCGACGTGAATAGCGATAACACGTATTTGGATGTTGGTTGTATCTACAACCTGAAGCCCAGCGGGATGGCTCGCGGGGTGACTGCTGGTGAAGCCTGTTTGGCGGATACGTCGGTCACAGACGAAACGGGCGATTTGAAGTACACACCAATGACGGGCACGCTACAGGCGGCACCTACTGGCACAGCACAGGCGGAGATCGAGGCGGCGATTCTTGCTGATACGGCGATCCAGTTTGCCATCAAGCACCCGTTGTCAACTGTGATCTATCAACTTGGTAGCGGCAAGATATCGACGTTTGAATATCAGGGATTCGAACGGGACACCGAGATGAAGTACGACATCGAGATCGTTCCCGATGCGGCTTACACATATTCCACGACAGCACCAACAACATAGAGGGAAGCATGAGCAAGGCAGATTCTATTCGCAGGGCAAATCCAGTTATCTGGAAATCGGTAGACTGCCCTGAGTGGAAAGACGAAAACGACGATTCGCCAGAGCCGTTTTTGGTGTGGGTCAAGGCAATGCCTGGACCGCAATACGACGACTTTGAACGGGTGTCGATGAAGAAAAACTACCTCAAGAAAAACCCATTCGAGATTACAGAACGCTTCGTAAAAGCCTGTGCCTACGACGAGCAGGACGGTCAGTTATTGTTTTCGGACTTCTCAACTGCAGACCTGAAAGCATTAAATCCACAGGCTCGTGGACGTGTACTTGACATGGCGTTGGCCTTGAGTGGTGTCACTCAAAAGGACGCGGATGAACTTCAGGGAAACTAAAGTCGCCACTTCGAATGTTGTTGTTCGATATGTGCAGGGAGATGGGAATTCCACACCCCGACTATCTTTTGCAGAAGTTGAACAGTAGACAATTGAAGGAGTGGCAACAGGTCAACGCAAAGCGACCGTTTTCCAGAGAGATTGATTTGTACATGATGGCTCGTTTAACCGCGATGGTTGCGGCATCGACAGGCCAAAAAGTAACAGTGGAGCAATTCCTTCCATGGAAAGTCAAACACAAAAAACACACACCGGAACAACTGTTATCGGCAATGCCCGGCGGTCAGGCAGCGATGCAGGAACTACTGGACAAGGCGGCAGAAAAGGGAACCGATGGCAGTAGTGGGAAACCTGATAATCACGATGAGTGCTCGGACGGACGCGGCGACGAAGAAGCTGACGCGGACGGGCAGGATTGTTGACGGACTCAAAAAGAAAGTTTTGGGTCTGGCGGCAGCGTGGATATCGTTTCGTGGTATTACGGCAGTTGGTAGTGGTATCTCGGAATCGCTGGACAGGATCGACCGATTCGCGAAGAAGTCCACCGCATTGAACCTCCCTATAGCAGAGATTCAAGCATTCTCCCAAGCTGCTAATATCGCAGGGGCGGACTTCGAAACGGTTATCAAAGCACTTGCTGTTATGCAGCGGCGGGGTAGTGAAGCAGCGGTAGGTTTGGAATCTGCTAAACGCCCGCTTGAGGATTTGGGGATCAATATCGAGGCGTTTAATAACCTCGGAACAACAGACCAGTTCCTCGCGATTGCGGACGGTTTGGAAAAGGTGGCTACTCAAAACGACAAGGCCCGGATAGCAAGTGAGTTGTTCGGTCGTGCTGGTGTGGAGCTGTTGCCGTTTTTGAAGGATGGCAACAATGCCCTGAAAGCGGCAAATGAAACACTGGACAAGTACGGGTTGAAACTTAGTCAGTTGGACGGCAGGACTGTCGAGACAATCAACGACAGGTGGACAACGCTACGGCTTGTATTGTCGGGTATATACGACGTTCTTGCGATTCGTCTATCACCAGCGCTTGCGGCATTGGGGTTGTTGTTGACAAAGACATTTAGCGGTGCGATTGGGTTGGTTCGAAAGCTGTCTGATTTCATGGGAACGGCGGCAGGCAAGGCCGTTTTGTGGGTGTCAGCGACGGCGGCAATGGTGGTGTTGATACCGACTGTCATAGGGGCGTTGAAATTACTTGTCACAGGCTTCAAGGCTCTCATCGGCGCACAGACAATCTCACAAGCGTTGATGGGGCCAGCGGGGTGGATAAATCTTGGGTTGGCGGCTGCCGCTGCAACGGGCGGGATTGCGTTGGCAAACTCAGCTTTAGAGAAGTTTAACGATGAGATAGTTGCTGCACAGGGAGATGCTGACAAACTGGCCGAGGTGGCGGAAAAGATCAGAGAGTCAACAGAAGGCAGTCTGGATACGCTTGATGCGGATGGTGAGTTTGAGAAAATAGCAGACGCAATCGAATCCCGTGCGGACGCCATGAAGCAGGCACTACGCACACCCCTGGAAGAGTTCAGAGACAAGCTAATAGAGATCAACGAACTATCCGAACAACTCGGCCCCGACTTCACCAACAGGGCACAATTAGCGGCACGGGATGCGTTTGTTAGGTCGCTACCGCAAAAGATTGAAACGTCGAAACCAGTACAGATCATCGCCAATGTTTCAGCTGGCCAGCGTGGTTCACAGGAAGAACTGTCTCGATTGTTCAAGGTCAAGATAGATGATTCCGTTGACGTGCAAGAAGAAATACTAGACGCAGAAGAAGAGGGCAATCGAGTGCTAGGGGATATTCTGGAAGAGCTTCGCAAGCCGACATCCACAGTACCAGGGAATTTAGGTTAATGGCGATCACAAGTACAAAAGTTATCAAGTACCCCAAGGGCGAAATTGGCAAGGATGCCTCGTTTGCGGTTGATTACAAAATTGAGATGGAGGACGGGGATAGCGTCGTTACCGCACTGGGTGATCCTGCGTTACCCGCCAAAGGTGACACATACAACTTCAACGGCGAAACCCATCCAGCGGCACACACGATAAAACGGGCGCGGATAATCAAGGCGTCACCATCAAAGGTTATCGCGGTTGTTACTTGTGATTATGAATTAAAGCAGACAGACCCTGACGGACCAGACCCAAATGGCGACCCAACAAGCGATCCGTTGGAGGTGCAGGTCCGGGTAACACCTGGATACCGGGTGGTCAGTCAGGCAATCGATAAGGCGGAGTTTCTCGGATACTTTGACAAAGACGGCAACACGGTTAATCCAGCCGACCCGACACTGACTATCGGCACAAAGTACCCGATACAAAACTCGGCACTGGTTCCATATATCCCGGTGCCAGAACGTCCGATATCGTTTCCAACACTGACAATAGAACGGTATTATTGGGGGTGGAACCATAACTTTGACGGTGCAATCGGAACAACCAATGACGCGGCCTACGGGATCAATTTCGTGGACGGTTCGGGAAAGGAAATCTATAATCGTTTGTTTCAAATAGACGAGTTGTATCTTCACAACGTCACGGCACAGCAAGCTCAATTCGGGAACAGGATTTATTACTGGGTGACGGTGGAGTTGTGGATTGGTGATTTCTATCTGGACGTTCCAGATATCGGTGTAACGCAATTCGGGTCAGTAGGGGTGAACGGTAAGCGGCCTCTGGAACCGATTAAGAATAAGCACGGTGAAAACATACAAGAACCGGTGGCACTTGACGGTAACGGTGTTGCCCTGCAAGACCCGGAAACCCAGGGCACGATTTACTTGCGGTGGGAATCGGCAACCAGTTCGGACTTTAACGCCCTTGGGCCGTTGGTGGACTAATGGCCGTAGTAGACTTTTCGGACAGAGATATCAAAACACTTCGCAAGATGGCGTCATGGTATCGAATTGCGGAAGGTGCCAAAGTACCAAAGGCACAGGCCCACAAGCCCGGTGATAATGTCTGGTCACGAATTGTTAAAACGCCAAGTGGGGGAATCCCGGCCTATGATGAACCTGATCCGGGTAACGCTGAATGTGATTTATGTAGAAAAAACGACGATGACGAACTGGATGTAATTGAGGCGGGTGTGGCTGTTCTGGATGTCTGGAATGCTTCGGCATCGCCCGTTGCGGGTGCGACGTTCATTAGTGCGTGGCGTGACCCGTGGGGGACGTGGTGGGCCGCTCCAGTATTTAGCGGTGCGTTTTTCCTGACACCATCGGGCGGAATTCCAGCCGCAACGCAAAAGTTCACTCCGTCATTTGTTCAGGCCCAAAGATATCAATTCAACGGATTAACGATAGCAGCATTCATCCCGCCAAAGTTCGAGGCATTAGGAAACCACATTCAATCCGCCATCGGTGGCAACAAAGTAGTTCAGGCGAAGCTAATCGACGGCAGTTGGTTTGTCGATGTGGAACCGTGTTAATAAAAGGAAAATACAATGGGACAAATAGACGCAGGAACAATCACACAAGCGACAATCGTGAATGCGGATATCGCGGCGGGGGCAGGGATTGCGGCATCCAAGGTCGTACATCAGCAGGTGGCAACGACGGATTTCAACCTGGCCTCGACAGCAACACCAACGGCACAAAAGGTTGTCGTGTACATTGCGAGAGGCGTAGCAACGATCCGTGATTTTGCGGGGGTGTTGATGGACACGGGCACGACCACCGACATCGACCACGATTTACTTATCAATGGGGTATCGGCGTTATCGGCACAGGTTAATCACACCAACGCAGACACAGACGGCGTTCCCAAAGCTGGAACGATTTCGACCAGTGCGTTAGCATCAGGTGACGTGGTGGAAATCCAGCAGATAATCACAACCAGCACGGGAGCGTTAGGTGGTGCAGCGTCAGTGCGTATTGACTCGAATCACGTCTAATGGCTGGCTGGAAAGATAACGGACCTGGCGGATGTTGTTGCGCGTCCTGTTGGGGATGGGCTGACGACTTCGCGGATGGGGTGTTATCGCAGCATCCGGGGCCAACGCTTAATGGTGTGCGATGGCAGAGTCCCAACGCTGCAGGTGCATGGAGTAACGAGGTTGTTGGCCTTGATGGATATCTGAAATCAGGACGCCCGCCAAATACACCAGAACAGGGCGTGCATTCCCTGAAAGCGCTACACATGCTGACGACGATTGACTCCAACTCTTTGATAGCTCAAGGGTTCAGTGTGCGAGCTGGCCACGTAGGGGTGTATGAATTCGACTTGACCGTTCATTCGTTCGGGAAGTGCATCGTATCGGCTGATGTAGATTGGGGTTGGGTATTTGATCGCGGTTCTGGCGGGTTGTGGATGGGACTTTGGAATCGACGATTTCCTGCTGGGTTACGACAATTTTGCCCGGTTGGTAATTTGATACCCCATGACTTTTCAAACGAAACGCACGTCAAAATAGACATCGGGCCATCGTTGCATTCGCCACCACTGAGCCCGTTTAGCACGGTAACTAACCACCCGGTAGCGATATCATTAGACGGGGTGGAAGTAGCCAGGGGGAAATGGACTTCATTTGTCCAGCCTGCACCGGTGGCGATTGAACAGACTGACTTGCGATTCGTGCAATGTAGATCGTATGGGGTGGCGTCGATTTCGTTTAATCAACCGTTAGACCCAGAGCCGTTCGGATTGTCCGGTTCCCAAGGTTTTTATCAGGGTGGCAGTTCGAACATCTATGACAACCACTGGACACCTACAGAAACAATCGACAGTAACGGGTACGAAGTTCGCAATATGCAGTTCAACGCAACGTCGGCAGTGGCCCCACCTGGGCAATGCGAACCGGGCGTGACGCATTGGTTCGTTGACTTTATCGATACGGGCAATGTACTTCTGGACGTAACAGGTGCCGCTCACTCAAACTCAGATGGAGAGATCACGTTAGGCCTACTCGGGGCACAATCAAATCAGGTGTGGTCGGGCGCATTCCCCGGAACACCAACAGGCGTAACCGCACAAGGCAACGATTACACCGCAGAGCTACTAACGGCAAAACTGTACATGCTACCGAAACTTAATCAGTTCAGGCTCGATATAAACGCAAGGGCGAAATTACAGATCATCGGGGCATCGTGGTTTAACGTGTCGTTCGTTCTTCGGGTAGACTTCTCAAGCAACTACACATTCCCGATTGTGTTTGCAGAACCGGATGTAATAGTCGGCGGCGAATCGACCACTGGTTTCTGGGCAGAGTTGTTCGGGGATTTATGGACAATAACACTTTCAAACGGCTAGAACCTGGACCTTAAGCCCAGAACGTAGCACGACAACCAGGGCGATGCCTGGACGATTACTTTAACCAATGGACCTTAACTATGGCAGCAATATCAATTACCCCAGAAAACATCGAACAGATTTCAGCAGCGGCTTTGAAACGCCACGTATCTGGTGCCGCACTTACTGGCGGGTTGGCGGTTTACAAAAACACTTCGGACGGAAACAAGTTGTATATTGCCGACTATAGTGCAGCGGCTACCGCGATTGTCGAAGGCATTATCATGTTCAAGGCGTCATCAGGTTCCTATGGTTGGGTAGCCAGCACGACGGGTATGGAAATTGCGATAGGTGGAACTTCGGCAGCGGGTGTGGAATACTACTTAGGGGCATCGGGTGCTATCGTTCTGCGATCCGACGTGACGACTGGGAAATTTGTAACCAAGATATGCACAGGCAAAACGACGGCTAATGTGCTTATCGATATATTTGCGTCAGGCGTGGCATCGGCCTAAAAATACCAGTTGAATAACAATAGCTTGTAGTCTATAGTTTCTGCATGAGCAAGCCAGACCCTATCTCGATTCGTACTGCGGCCAAGTTATACGGCGTCACTCCCTCGCGGATGCACCAGTTGTTTGAGCGGCATGGGGTGAAGCTTGTCTATCTTCATTCCCGGTTTGCCCAGGTTAGCCGCAAAGAACTGGCGAAAGTACCGAAAAAGCGGACCACTGGCAGACCCAAAATAAAGTTAGCCAAATAGGCTTGACACTAATAAAGACTTTGGATAAGATACCCGGCAACGAAAGTTAGTCGGGTTTTTTTATGGGTTGAGTCAATGAACGCTAATGAGTTTTTCGATTGGTTCCTTACCTGGCGACAAGCTATCACTCGCGGAATCATTGATTGTTCGAATCAGGAATTGCCGATACCGATAGAGGCTCAGGCGAAATTAGAGCAAGCACGGGCGATAGTTGAGAAGGCGGCATTGAATAAGGAGCTTAATAGCGATGCCGCGATGCCAAGTGAACAACCAAAAGAACAGGCAGGCACGTCGTACAATTGGTGCAACTTTGGGGCGGTCCCAGGGTTGACCCTCCGCGATTACTTTGCAGCGGCAGCTATGCTGGCATTTGTGTCCAGGATCGATATGCAACGCGGTGACGAAGGCTATTCGAGGGAAGCGTATGGATTGGCCGATGCAATGTTGCAGGAGCGAAACAAGTGAGAGAGTCCCTGCCAACTAGAAGGCCCGGTACGTCCCGGTCGGCACTTTTGGTGGGGTGGTTTGATCGGTGGCGTTCTGGGAAACGCGAGTACATCACTATTTGTTTATTGGAGGTGGTCGCGAGGTCAACGTGGTACGCGGCGAAGAGTAGCCTCAGTCCTTGACGCCAGTACGAAGTCGAGGACCAATAGACTTGTGGGTTCGAATCCTGCCCGATCAACTATCAGTAGACCGGACGTTCCGGTGCCCGGCTTGCGGCTCGTAGCTTGCAAGTCGGGTTAGTAAACAAGGTGTATAACAGGAAGGGATAGCCATGAATCTAGCAGAATCATTGCGACATTTGGCAGACCGCATTGAGGCGAACGTGTCATGTGACATTGCCGACAGGTGTAATATTGACCTGTATTTTCACAACCTTACGACATTGGAAGAGCTTCGGCAAACGAGGTTGATTACTGAAAAGGTGACGGCAGATCACAATGGTGGTACTTACTGGTTTGGCGGCAAGTTCGGTACTCAAATCTCAGTGAAGTCGTTTTATCCAGCGGGACTGTTGGGTGGCACTCAAGAATGCCGAGAAGAAATCGGAACGGACTTATCACTACTCGACTAACCAAACAAGGAAGGGACATCCAATGGGACTATCATTAAGTCGCAAACGCAATCAATCAATCACAATCGGGGACGACATCAAAGTCACGATCCAGAAGATTGATGGCAACAAAGTATCGGTCAAGATCGAGGCACCGGCAGACAGGCGGATACTTCGGGCCGAGTTGAAGCCAGAGGACGGATGTTCTGCGGGACGGACCCCGCACCTTTCAGGGGGTGAGAAATGAACAGACCGACGCATGAGATTTACGCGGACCTGTGCAACGCTCGGCTATTGGTTGGCTGGCATAGTCAGAAAATAGCGGGCGCTACACAAGCAGTTGCCGATTTCGAAGTGGAACTGTTGCACCGATTGGTTGATGGTAGGTCGGTACGGATAGACGGTGTAACAATTAGCCGCGTTGGTTGTGAGCTGAGGGAAACGCGATGAACGAACCATTCACAATTCGCGGCCTTGTTTCCGTGTTTATTCTGTGCGTTCTTTTTCTATGGGTGATTCTATGATTGTTCAAAACCTGCCATTCCCTGATTACCAATCCGTCAACCGGATGAACCCGTCAACGCTCAAGGCAGCTCGTAAGTCGATGTTGCATTTGGCAACTACCATCATGGGCGGGTTCCGTGACGCAACGCCAGAGATGGAATTCGGAACGGCCATGCACTTTATGACTTTGGAGTACGAGAAGTTCGAGGAGCATTTCGTTGTCGTTCCAGAATTCCACACGTCGCCGGAAAACGTGGACGGTAAAGGGAAGCGGAGCGAATCGAAGAATACCACCTGGCACCGGGAACGGATCAAGGAATTCAGCCGGGAACATGCGGGCAAGAAGTTCCTGACAGATGACCAGTACCACCGCGGCCTGAAGATGCTGGAACGATTACGGCATAAACCGGAAGTCGAATGGTTGTTAAACAAGTGCCAGAAGGAAGTCACGCTATACGGGACCATCGAGGGCGTCGAGTGCAAGGGGCGGCTGGACTTGTACGAGCCGACAGTGATATCCGATTTGAAGGTCACAAACGATGTTTCCCCTCGACTGTTTTGGAATGCGGTCAATCGGTTCGGTTCATGCTATTCGCTGGCGTTCTATCAAGAGTTGGCACGACTGGAAACTGGAATCGTACCGGACGTTTCCATCATCGCTATTGAGCCGGAAGGGGACCACGATTGCGTGGTTTACGACATCCCGCAACAGTTACTCGACAATGAGTTGAAGCATATCAGGGCACACTTGAATCAGTACAAGGCGTGTTTGAAGTCGGGAATGTGGCCGGGTGTTGACGGTGGCAAACCGAGAATTCCGTTGTACGTTCCGAATTGGGCGATGATGGATGAACAGGACATTGACGCTGACTTTGATTATGAGGGGGTGAAATGACACAACGCGAACAGTTGATTGATGACTTGGAAGAATACGCATCACTGGACAAGCACAGCATCTACTTGGCTAAGTGCCTAAGCGATGCAGCGAACCAGATTAAAAAGGACGGCGAACAACTTGGCTGCCTACAGTCATGGATAAAAGGGAATATGGCAGCGGCCGAAACGAGTGAGGCAGAAGCTGACTGTGAATGGAAGCGGTTTTATGGCGGCAAACATTTCGCGTTTTCGCAGGTGTTGCAACGAATAAGGCAGGTCCAATCTTATACCGCTCAGGCAGAGTCAATGAGTGCGGCGATGACAGCAGTTAACAAGGCATTGGGGAAATCTAATGACTGATTACAAAGACCACTGGGAAGCACAGTTCGACCGTGACTATCTTCGCTGGTTCCACTTGCAAGGGCATGAGGTCACTGTAGAAATCGAGTCGATTGAACGCAAGGAATTGACGTTACGCGGTGGGGCAAAAAAGAAGTCGCCTGTTATTCGGTTCGTCGGCAAAGATAAGCCGCTCGTTATGAACTATACAAACATGGAGTCAATCAGCGAGATCCACGGCAAGAGCGTTAAGGATTGGGTTGGCAAGAAAGTTGTTTTGTACCAATCAGAGACACAGTTGAAGGGCAAGACGGTTGACTGTATTCGGATCAAACCAGTAACGAAAGGGACGAAATGAGCGACGAATATATCAGCGTGCGAATGACGAAATCGGAGTTCGCCGGGATTGTAGCGGCGGCAGAAACCTTGTCGTTAAACATTGACGGACCAGACAAGGGGAGGATTGCAGGTTATTGCCAGGCGGTGATTAACCGACGAATAGATGATGTGACTGACAGTTTTGCCTCCACAATCGAAATGTGTATCAACCAGAAAAAGGTGATGGAGCCATGAACGAAGCAGCAGCACGGAAAGCCGCCAGAACGAAGATGATGAATACCGCAAAGACGATGAACAAGACTAAGTACATGCGGGATTATGTGGCGAAGTCGTGGCAGGAATTGGTTCGACTCCGCGCGGCTGACGAGTTCGGGTGGGTGACGTGTGTGACCTGCGGAGTTCGCAGTCAGTGGAACAACTACATGCAGGGAAGCCACTACAAACAAGGGCGACGAATGTCGAGTCTGGTTGACCCAATGAACTGCCACCCGTGCTGTAACACTTGTAATAAAAACAGCGGTTCACTGGACAAGTTCGCGATATTCATGGCGGGCAAATACACACAAGAAGAACTGGACGCATTGGATCGGAGGCATAATTCGACGGTCGAGTACAGCCGGGAAGAACTGGTGGAAATGAACCTGGCGTTCAAGAAGGAAGCCAGGGAGATTAAAGCAAGGTTGAAAAGTTGAGGATCCAGGTGTAAAATGCGTAAAGCCAGGGTATCCGCCCTGGCCTCACTAAACACCTGAAACTTGAAAGGAGTTCCAGATGGCTAATGGATATTCTATCCCCCCAAAACTTTCTGGTCTATCACATTGCACATTTTCTGATTGCGGACTTCCTGCAAGGAGCCGCGGTCTTTGCCAACGTCATTACCACAAGTGGCGAAAGTACGGAGACCCGTCTATGGGTGGCCCGCCATTGGGTCGCACAAAAGAGTTCCTGAAGGAAACGATCAGCAACCATCAATCGGGCTGTGTTACATGGCCGTTCGCTACGTCGAGAGGGTATGCGTACATGATGTGGAAAGGTCGGTACCAGAGCGTTTCAAGGTTGGTATTGAAACTGACTGTTGGCGAGCCGCCATCTCCCGACATGGAAGCGGCTCATAAATGTGGACAAGGAAGCGCTGGTTGCATTAGTCCAGACTGCCTCTACTGGGCCACTAAACAACAAAACCTGAATGACAAAGAACGTCACGGGACAATTCCGCGTGGCGAAATGTCTGGCATGTCAAAACTGACACTGACAGAAGTTCTTGCAATCCGAGAGGATACCCGGAAGGGAACGATTATAGCGGCGGAATACGATATAAGCCGAGCACAGGTATCGAGAATAAGGTCAGGGAAAACATGGTCGCACTTGAATGAATGAAACCCGGCACCAAAGTAATCGACTCCCGCAAGCCAGAACGGATCGGGGTATTGTGTTCGATCAACAAATATCAGGCGGTGATGTTCGTGGACAAGAAGCCTGTGCGGTTTGACAATCGATATTTGAAACTGGCCTATCCTAATTTACGGCATGGGCGTGTAAAGCCAGTTGACAGGTAGCAGGGTGTAGTTATGATTGTGGTAGCGAGATCAGGTCGAATCCAAAATACGCTTTGCCTCGGCATTGCGCTAAGCCCGCCCGATCTGGTTTCGCAACTATCTTCGGCGGGCTTTCTTTATTTGGAGTAACGGAATGAATAAGGTAGCGAATCGGCTCGAACAACTAGAAGCCGAAATCGAGAGCGGGTGCGGCGAAATCGCCAAAGCATTGACCGCGATCCGTGACGGGAAACTGTATGTCGATGGCTATGGTACCTTCGAAGCGTACTGCAAACAGCGGTGGAATTTCACCGATCGGCACGCCAGAAACTTGATCGATGCCGAACAGGTCAGGGCCAAAATCGGAACAATAGTTCCGGTCCGGGGGTTAAACAGCTTACAGTTGCTGGAAATTGGGAAGGCACCTGTAAAGCAGCAAGCGCAGATAGCGGCTGAGGTTATCGAGCAATGCGAGGCAGAGAATCGCAAGCCAACGGCAAAGGACTTCAAGAAGAAAGTTGGACCTGTCGAGGCAAAGCCAAAGCCCGAGCCAAAACCGCCAAAGGAAAAGGTATTCAAAGCCGATGCCAAAATGCGGGAAATGTACGTCGATGCCGAGAACAACGAAGTCCCGGAGTCGTTGTACCCTGTTTGGCGGGATGTCGCGGCGTTTCACACGATCCACACCATACTCAGGGACGCGGCGGCAAAGGTCCAAATCATGGAGCATGGCCCTGGGGGAGACTTTCTCGACGGGGAAGGCGACCAATTGCTTGCACTGGCTGAAGTAATCTTCGCATCGAGACCTTATCTGGTGTCCGGAGACGAATGGAGCTGTGCTAGGTGAATCTCGACAGACCCTATCAAACGCGAACCATCGAAGCCATCCGGAAGCAGATCGGACTAGGCAAGCGGCGTATTCTGGTTGCTGCTCCCACTGGTTGTGGGAAAGGGTACATCGCGTCCAGGGTGATGGAAATGTGCCGGGAAAAGGGGTCTCCAAATGTTTTCTTCGCGGCCCAAAGGGAGCTTATCTACCAATTGCAGGCCCAACTTGACCGGCTGACTGTTCCGAGTCGGGTGATAATGGCCGGTGTCAAAGACGAATTTCACTCATACGACGAAGCTGATACCGATTGCTGGCTGGTTGCAAAAGACACATTGAATGCCAGAGCGTTTCAGCGGTCCAAGATTGCCCCTCCTGCGGCAAAGCTGATTCAGGTCGATGAAGCACACCAGAGTCTAGCCGACGTGTATCAGGCGATTATGGGACACTACAGCGATAGCATTGTGCTTGGCTGGACGGCTACCCCATGCCGGACGGATGGGAGAGGGCTAGGGGAATACTTCGATTGCATGATTCAAGCGGTGACATACTCAGAACTTCAAAAGGATGGATGGCTGGTCCCTGTTCGGGTGTTTGCTCCTGATCGGCCGGACCTGAAAGGCATGAAGGTATCGAGGGGTGATTACGCCAAAGGGCAACTTGAGAAACGAATGAACCGGGATGAGATGGTCGGTTCGATTATTGAGGAATGGAAAAAGAACGCGAACGACCGTCAGACAGTGGTATTCGCTTCGGGTGTCCAGCACTCGATTCACATCCGCAACGAGTTTCTGAAAATAGGCGTGCCGTGTGAACACATTGACGGGAAGATGAAAACGGACCAGCGAGAGGAAGTCATGGCTGGTGTGCGGGACGGGTCCACAACTGTCGTCTGCAATTACGGGGTGATGACAACGGGGGTTGATGTTCCAAGCCTCAAATACATGGTTTGTGCCAGGCCAACAAAGAGCTTTCTGTTGTGGCGGCAAATGGGCGGGCGGATTCAGCGGCCGGCAGACGGGCACGATCATTGCTGCATAGCCCGCGGCTCTTTGGTTCTGACTGACCGCGGCAACGTACCGATCGAAGATGTTAAATTAGACGATCTCGTTTGGGATGGGGTTGACTTTGTGTCGCACTACGGCATACTGTACAAAGGGACGCAAACCGCGATAATGTACAGCGGGCTAACAGCAACGCCAGATCATAAGGTACTGACAGATGAAGGATGGAAGACAATTGCCGCGGCGGCTGGTCGCAACAAGCGGCTTGTTAGAGGATCGATTGGTAGGACTCCGGTACGGGTGTCTGACCATAGCAACCCGCACGATTCAAGGCCGCGGTGCACAGATGGAAGTAGAAGTGGATTGCTCGCAATGTGGGGAACGTTCGTTGATTCACTTTCACAACTTGGAGCGGCGGCAACCAGTGGATTGCAAATGTTGCCGTCCGGTTTGGGGCGAACACTGCCCAGAATGGCTCTATCGACGCGTTGCCCACCAATTCCGTCGATGCACCGACCGGAACGACATTGGATATTCGCTTTACGGCGGGCGGGGAATAGAGTTTCGTTTCAAGACAGTTTACGAGGGTGCGTGCTGGATAGCGGAACATCTTGGAATTCCAAAGAAGAACCGGAATATCACGATCGACCGGATAAACAACAATGGGCATTACGAGCCGGGCAATCT
This sequence comes from Gammaproteobacteria bacterium, assembly GCA_021772915.1. GTDB lineage: Bacteria > Pseudomonadota > Gammaproteobacteria > Xanthomonadales > SZUA-36 > SZUA-36. The sequence goes on from JAJFLB010000007.1 coordinate 25,024, forward strand.
GCGATGGGCAACTCACAGCCAGCAAATGAAAAACCGCGAACCGTTCATTCGAAAAAATTCACGGTATCGCAAATTCCTTGCCGAGTACCCGGACGTGGAATACGACAAAAACTATCTCGGAGTGCTATTTCGTCAGGGCTTAACAGCTCAACAGATTGCGGAACGATGGCGGTCGAAGTTTTTGATATCGTCAACTGCGGACCACGATCCCGATTCTGCGTGAATGGGGTGATCGTCGCGAATTGCATCCAAGATCACTCGGACAACGCTTTGCATTTTGGATTCCCCGACGAGGATGTTGAATGGTCGCTGGCGGCAAAGGACAGGGCACAGGACTTGCCACGGACAGAACGGAATTCGGTAGAGACAGATGAGCTGACAGTCAAAGACCCGTATGCTTGTGAAAAGTGCGGGGCCAAGTATCGCGGCCCTCATTGCCCCGCCTGCGGTCACATCCCGCAAAGATCGGGTAAAGAAGTCGGGATGTCCAAGGGTGACTTGAAAGAGCTGGAGCGGTCCAAGTGCAACGCTGCGGCGACTCCAATGGACAAACAAAAGACTTGGGACGAGTGCCTTGGGTGGGCTGTTGGTACGAACAAGAAGGTCGGTGCGGCTGCTTGGCGGTATAAGGACAAGTACGGGGTGTTTCCGAATTCACGTATTCAGAACACTCCACGGAACAGCCAATGGCAGATGATGGCGCGGGACTTCTACCGGGAAGTGATTAAACCAGCCAAGGAACAGAACAAAAAAGAGTTCGCGTTGTTTGGATCTTCAGAAAGGGATTAGTGATGACAGAATTTAAGACGTTGGTGCCGAAACACGAAATAGTAGCAGATAGCCCGGAAGATGCGGCCGTCGCATTTTTCAAGCTATTACAGGAAACACAGGGGGCGGCGACTGCAAAACTGTACTCACCAGAGCAAGCTGGACAGATGGTATTTGGTCCGTCGTGGGTTGTGAGTTGGGAAGATGGCCCGCACGATTGGGGTGCATCCGTGTCCATTGGGGGCGATCCATTCATTGATTGTGCTGACCGATCCGACAATCAGTTTTGTACAACAAGCGGGGATAACTGGCACATGGAAGTCCATTATGGATTTGACATTATGTTTTTCGATAACGAACCGGGCTAACCGTTCGGCCATCCAGACGGGTCACGTAGGGTAACGGCTATTTACGATTTTATTTAATTCATATTGACCACAACGAACGGACCTGTAAGATGAAAACGAACGCCGTGCAAGCGAACAATTCAAACATTGGCTTTCGGGCCACGAATCGAAAACCATCGGTAACTGCTTGCACGGCTGCCGGTGGTTTTTTCGTTTGAACACTGAGCAACGACAGCCGCTGAATGGCAAACGGTTAAACGGTGTGACTACCGACTCCCGAGGCGAAAGTACAGGAACAAAGGTCGCACGAACAAAATCCTGAAGCCTTCGGTGGATGCCGTTGGCAGGTAAAAAGGTGTGGCGAGGATAGCGATTGCGGCCACGGTGAAAGCCCAGAACAGCGGCCTAAGGGGTAGTGTGTTCGGACTGTGGCTAAATGACCTGGACAAATCGGCTTGCTAGTTAGGCTGGTGACATAAGAACGGACTTTGAAAGAGTGGTGGAATGAGTGCAACACGGAAGGCCATCGAGGACATGAAGCAGGAGTCCCACAACCTGAACAGGTCATGGTTGGAGGAGTCGATAAACTGCAAGACGTTACGACGGGTGGACGAGTTGGACAGGCAGTTGGCAGAGGCTATCAGGATGATTGGCAAGGCTCACGAACGGATAGAGCAACTGGAGTCTTTGATAGCGAGGGTGGAACAACTAGAGTTGTTGCCTGGTCAGCTAAAGACACGATTTGCGAAAGTGGATGAGCGTGTTGCTGAGGTGGTTGCACGAATTGGATAGGATAACGTCAGTGATCACGGGGCCGGAACCAGTGATCTAACTATTTGAAAACGCACGCAAGGCCGACTTCCGTGCAACATTTTGTTATCGGGCGAATTATGCAAGTTACCGTTTGGAAAACAGTAGAGGTCGAGGCCGAAGCAACGGTCGAGATGGACGACATCATTGCGGAGTTTTCGCAGCGACAGGATGAGGCGACAGAAACGTACTGGAGACGATTGATTCCAGCGCTGGATTCGATGACGCGAATCATGGCAAGCATTCCCAACGGAGTAATTGCGGCGTTTCCAGATTCCGCGTGCAATACATTGTGCGAACGTTTGACGACTCAAGCGTCGAGGTACGACCGGGAGTCTTAGTCCCGATAACGTCACGATTCAAAATCCGCCGGGGCGGATCGTGACAATGGGAGGGTGATTTTCGGCGGTATTTTGCAATCGATTGTTACCCGCCTGTACCCGGTTTTCCCGTGGTTTTTAGCTATTTTGATTATTTTTGGAATTATTGCCCAATTTGGCAACAATACCCTTGCAGTATTGCCGAATACGGTTATAGTTAAGGCATGGCAAGCGACTGACGCGAGCCGCGAAAATAACCGGAGAAAAACGATGTACAAATCAATCAACATTACAACCGAACAAATCAACGCAACAGGTTTGGATTTTGGCAATCGAGTCGAGTACACCGGAGATGCCTGTAAAGGTCAGCAAGGCACGATTACCGGATTTGACGGCGATTTCCGTCAGGTAATGGTTTACGTCAAATGGGACAACCCAACCGAAGCAACCAGCGCCGCGTGCGTCAGAGTCGATCACTTACGAAAGGTTTAAGCCATGTTGACCAACCAACAAAAAACAACTGTCGCAAAATACGTCAAGCGGTATCCTCACCTGGCAACTCTGGCAAAAAATGCGGAGTTGGAAATCTCAGCGGCGAAAGCTCTGGGCGATCAGATTGGGAGATTGGCAGCCCCGTCCGATGTGTCCGGCGCAGAGTTGCAGGCGGTGTGCGATTTGGGATTGAAAAATGAATAAACAACTCCTCGCCGCATTCCGGCGATCGAAACTGACGAACTACCAGCTAGCGGCACAGACTGGAATTAGCAACTCCACGATAGGCCGTTGGGTGCGTGGTGAAACTGATCTGGCGATCAGCAACGCCGAAAAGATTGCAACGGCGATCGGCTACCAACTTAAGGTTGTTAAGTGCGGGTAACGGCAGCGATCGACTGCGAACACGAAAGGAAAGAAATGGGTAGAAATTGCGATTGTAGATACACCAAAACAGGACAGTTGATTTCAAAGTGCGGCAAGTGTTCGTCTGTCGAATCGCCTTGTTACGTCGCGACGGATCGCGAAAAACAAGGCGATCAAGGCAGCATGGATGCTGACGCAGTCGCTGCCGTTACGTCGGCGCAACTGCTGCCGTGCCCGTTCTGCGATTCTCACAACGTCACAGTAGAATTTGTTGGAAGGTTTTTGCAATGGCAAGTGGAATGCCACGATTGCGTATGTGCCGGTCCTGCAAATGATTATTCGAAAGAAACCGCTGCCAGCGACTGGAACCAACGGGCACGGCAGCAACCAGATAACGACGGTAAGGATACCGTCCTGGATTCGCCGACGTAACGTCGGCAATCACCCAGCGGCGATGGGTGATTTTACTTCAATTCGCACTTAACCGCCGCTTGGGTGCATTGCTTTGTTCTGTGGATTTTTACATGTCAGAAACCGTAAAAGTAGAAATAGAGATTCCCGTCGAAGCGATCGACGCAATGAAACGATACACGCTGGATTCGTTGATGTTAGAGGGCGACGTTCCGCACGACATCAAACGAGCAATCACCCAGGCCATTGGAAAGCATGTCGAGGCATCGCCGGAGTGGGAGAAGATTGCAGCGATGATTGTTGCAGAAGTCGAGGCCCAAAAGGATCACGTAGTCAAGTCGATTGCAGACAGGATCGTGTCTCAGCTTTCGCAGGGTGTGAATCATGCCGCGTCGCAAGTTGTTCAGCAGTTGGGCAGTAAGTTGAAATCGGTGCGATTCTAATTCCACAGAACGCTGGCCGTAATCGAGTCCCGACAAACAAGGATTAAACCATGAGTGATTCAAAGGAAGTAAAAACAGACGAAACCGGGACTTCGGTTCACGGCTTTGTTATCCATCCATCTCGATTGGCCCAAATGAAAAAGGGATTTCCGCCAGAGGAATGCCCGAAATGTTTGGCGGGAGATGCAGACTGCGAAATTTGCGACAGGACAGGGGTGTTTATCCAGCGAGTCGATGCGGATTGGCAGCCACCAAAATTGAAACCGGGCGAATGGTTGGAAGCGTATTTGGACACGGACGAATGGGGTTATGTCGGAGTGATGAACAAAAGAGGCGATTTTACAGAGACGGCTTTCCCGTTTGAGTCAACAGGATTCGCCACGGCAAAACACATGCAAACCCTCGGATTCAAAGTTGAGTGGTAGGTATGGATAACGTCAAGGATAACCGAGCGGAGAAAAAGATGCCAAGTGACATGGACAGAGCACCCGATTACGAACGAATGATGGAACGAGACGAGCCGCAAGCCGCTTCGGTTCATCCGGTTGTTATCTGCCGTTTGAGTCAAACTGAAATTCGGTGCTTGCCAATTGAAACGCAACGAAGGATTTTGCAGGAAGCAGGGGATTCAGCTAATGCAGCGGGAATGTATCGAAGGAACAAAATCGCCAATGCCAAAGCAAGGCTAGAGGAACGAGTGAAAACAATCGAACAAACGATTGAGGAACTGGAAGCCGCAATGGTTGTTGGTCGAGAATGTTTAGAAATGGAATTCACGATTTAGAGGCAGATAACGCTAGTGATAACGGGGCCGGAACCAGTGATCTAACTATTTGAAAACGCACGCAAGGCCGACTTCCGTGCATCACATTGTTATCGGGCTTTACGATGGGACATACAGGGACAGGGCCGCACAGAAGCAGTAATGATCCGTACCGACCAATCCCGCATCGGGAGCCAGTCGAGATGCACACCGAAATCCCAGTCAGTGAGTGGGCGAGATTGAATCAGCGTGTCGGATTCCTCGAAGGTGTGATCGTGGGGTTAGAGTTTGCGACGACATACGAGGAAGTTCGGGGATGCCTCGAACGAGCGAATAGACGATACGACGAAATCAAGTCCCGATAACAATATCATTATCCGGTTCCCAAAACATTGCACCGCAACGGAAACAATTGAGAAAACAGGACTTAAAACAATCGGGGTGCAACATTATGGGGCGGCCAAAATCAGACGTGACGATAAGCCTGAGAGGTCGTGACGGGAAAACGACTCGACTGAATTTGGTTGAGTTGCTCGACGGCAAATGGCAGGTATGCGGGACGGTAAGAAATCAACTCGGCTACCCTATGCCACAGCAAGCGATGTTGGAAAGGCTGTAACGAAATGGTTAGCCAGTCAAAAACGGTGCTGAAAATGAAATACAAATCCTCAGTGATGACCTGTTACGATGACGCGGACCATTGTTCAGTTTGCCGGGTAATATCAGGCGGGCGGGAAGCTGCTGATTTACTGGAGACTGTCAGGATATTGGATAAGGCATTGGCATAGTCGCAGCGGTTGCGCGTGAGGCAGTTAAGGCCATGCTGGCGATGGGGCGGGAGTAGTCACTTGACAATCCCCCCTGATAAGGTCAAATACGGTATCTCACGGAGGGCTTGATGAGCGAATCAGTACCACGTAAGGGCCAACAGTGCCAATCTCACCGGACTCGCATAGTCCGAGCAGGCGAAGTTCCCGCCAAAAAAGACCGCAATTCATGGAAGTGTTCTGCTTGCGGCGGCTCGTTTTTACCTACAATTAGCCGTCAGGTGCACAATGAATCGTGCCGGGAACACCCGCTGAATAATTTACCCGCTTGGGTTTTGAATAAAGGTATATTGGAATGAACGAACAATTCAAATCAATCATAGTCGGCGGAATCAGGTCAATGGCGGCTGCCGCAGTGGGGTTCCTGTTGGTACTCGCTGCGAAGTATGCGGTAATCCTCCCAGATGGATTCGACGAAACATTAACAGGAACTTTGTCAATCCTCCTGATGGGCGTCTATTACGGCGTGGTTCGGTCGTTGTCATCGGTCAAGGGTCTGGAATGGCTGGAATGGTTTTTGATCGTTCCGACAAAGCCTGTGTACGTTCCGGCTGTTGACAGGACGCAGGTACTTGCGGCAGCGAAGCAGGTTGAGACACGGAGGAAACACCCGTAACAAATCATGCGGGCAACGGACTGGCACAAAAACTTAGCGCATTGAATCCAGTACGACCCGCTTAAATCAGAGAGAGTAGGAATTCTGTTGCCAGGGATGGGCCATGACAATCCGGGGGCGGTTCGCTGGTTTCATTCCAATGGGATCAGCAGCCGTCGCCGGTGCCATTTAGTTTTTACCCATTGGAGAAAACCATGAAACGATTTGTATTCAGTTTGATTGTCGCGGTAGTTGTCGGCTGCAATTGTCAACCGGCTGACTGCCAAACGGCGTTGAATCAAGAACTTGATATTGCCCGCGCGGCGGTCAGTGATAACGCTCTTGACCGGGCAGAAGAACTTGCGTTTGAAACGCAGGCGGGCGGGTTTCATCGAGCGCTTGTACTTGCAGGGCACGCGGCTGTCAAAGACGGTACGCTCACGCGGTTGGAACTTTTGAAATTGCGGGCCGCTATGCTGTCGCCAGCAATGAGGAAACGCGCGGAAGATTTGGTCATTACCCAAATGTTGGCCAGTGGGGAAAGTCCTGAATTCATTCCTTACGATGACGATGGCCGCGTTGATCGGGGTTCGATCAATTGGGAAGGCTTGGCCAATTTCTTGAAGGAAATGGCCCCGTTAATTCTGATGTTAATCAAACTGTTCTCTGGTATGGGCGCTGTTGGGTTCTTTCGGCGCAGGTTTAGTTCAATGTCTATCTGTTGAGCCACAAAATTGCCGGGGGCTGTTTGACGGTCCCCGGCTTTACTTCCAACACAACAAATCAATCGGGGTGAATCATGGCGGGCAGTACAGGACCAGCAATTCGCGGCGTTTGCAGAATTATCAATCAGAATTCGTGCGGATCAGGATCAATCGTAGGCCACCAGAACGGCGGCTCTTTGGTGCTGACTAATGCGCACGTAGCCGGAACGAAGATCGGACGCACGGTGCAGGTTGATATTGAATCGTTGGGGATTCGTAAACCGGCGAAAGTCATTCGCGCGGCGTACTCAAATCAGGTCGTTGCCGATTGGGCTGTCCTGTTTATCGAAGGCTTTCAGGACATCGCGCCGGTTTACCTATCCAAAAAATCGCCAGCGGCGGGGGAATCGCTTTATACAAAGGGGTTCCCGCGATGCAACGCGCACGCCGGGACGGACATTACGCAACACCGGACGCTAAACACTGGCGTCATGCTCTGGTTGCCAGATGCCATCGGTGGCCAATCAGGATCGGGCGTTTGGAATGACGTAACCAATTTACAACAAGCATTGTTAACTTGGAGTTGGGGCGATGGGAGGCGCACGTATGGGGCTGGTCAACTGACATCGGAAATATACCGACAGAACCGTTCATTCAGTCTGGTTGGCCATCCAAAAATGGAAGGGCTGGTGGAATTGAATGATTACGATATGCCGGAAAACATGGCTGGCGTTATTGACGATCCTGTTTGCGAACAAGGTTTCTTTACCGGTCCAGTGGAACGGGGAATTCAGGACTTGCCAATCTGGTTTGAGGATCAGGTAACACCACCGGTTGACCCGGACGAACCGACAGACCCCGGCGACCCGGCAGACCCAACAGACCCGGAAACACGGAAGCGACTTGCCGAATATTTCCGAGAGCAAGCAGAGTTGTCCGACAAGTACCGCAAACACTTTGAGGGCGCAGCCGCGCCGGTTGATCCAGTTCCGCCGGGCGACGATGCCGGGCCAATGTTCGGGCTTGGGTAACAGGCTCGATTCAATTTCACGTTTTGAGGAATAGATAAATGAGACTGAAAACAATCACCGCCTGGGCCGTTGTGGCCGTTCTTGCGGCACTTCCAGCGATGGCCAGCGCCGAAATGTTCGGCCTTGGAGGGCTTGAGCCATCACCAACGGCGACAGCGCCAGCCGCAAACAGCGGGCCTACGTTTGGCCTGGGAACGGAACGGGCTGAAACAATCTGCTACACCTGGCCGGATGGGACGGTGGAGTGTTTTGAATCAGTGGCGGCGTTTGAGGCGGCAACTGGCATTCCGTTTTACAATACGGTTTCAGCGCCATTGCCCAAGCTCACACCAATCCCCTTGGTTGAACCAGTTGCAGAAACATTCGGCATGGCAGCGTACCGCTCTCCCGCAGGATACCATCGGCACGTTATGAATGATGGGTCAATCATTGAACATCACGACAGCAACTACGGAAGTGCATCTGCTCATAGAGGCGTTGCGGGTGCAGGTTGGCCTAAGTATTACGGTCCAGCGGCTCCAAGTGACGTTGTGACCAGGACAGTACAACGATCCGTTTCGCGTCAACAATTAGTGCGGGTGCCATGCCCAACTTGTCCGTCAGGATATCGGTACGTGATGCAGACAGTGACAACCCCGGCATCGGTCGCACAAAAGTCTAACAGCGTTTCATATTCAAGGACTGTTGAACGTGCAGGCGGTTGGTACCCAGGCAGGCTGTTACAGCGGACACGGGCGGCGGTTCGGTCGCGGGTATTGTGGCGACCGTTCGCGCGGTCCCGGTCGTTTACTCGTTCTGTCGGCGGTGGCTGATAGTATTTAGCGTTGCCAGTTGGCAATAACCTCTAACGGAATAGACGATGACATTAGAAGTCTGGTATTACCTGAGCATCTACGGCATCGGTGCCTTGGGCGGGTTGACTCGGATCAATTACAACGGCGAGTGGCTTGGGGCGTGGAACTTGCTCAAAGTCGCTTGCATGGGAGGGCTTTGTGGGTTTGTCGTTGTCGCCATCCTGATTGCCTGGATTGACTGGAACGCTTGGCAGCCCGTTCCACCGGTTGGTGGATTGGGCATCTCGGCGTTTATCGGTCTGTCGGGGAAAAATTCGGTTGAACTGATTGAAATGGTAAGTGCAAACATCAAGAAAAGATTAGGGCCGCATGATGACAAAACGTGAATCCGTGGGGAACACGCTACGGGTGAAGTTTGCTTCGATTGTCGTGGCATGGACGATATCGTTTGTGTTGATTGTTTGGTCCGTTACAGCGTCAATAGACTCGGCCCGACGACTGGATGAACGGACGGAAACATTCGTCACAATTCGGGATGCGATTGACGATCACAACAGGTCGCAAACATCCATCGTCAGTTTTATACGTCAACTTGCGATAGAAAATAATTGGGAAATACCAGTGGATGAAAACGGGGTGGAACAATGGCCGCAACCAATTACGTCCATCGTGATAATTGTACCGGAGAGATAATGCGTACCTTGTGTTGGCTTTTGATCGTTGGAGTGTTGTCGTATTGGGCCATGCCGATATCGACCGAACTGCATGGGCAAGCATCCAGTTTTGCGAGTCCGGTAATTATGGAGCCGAATGCGGCCAAGCAATTCCAGCGGTCAATCAATAACGGCTGGTACATCGCATGTCGAGATAAGGGCGAATACGACGAAGTGTTGCGCCACCTGTTGCTTTATCGGAAGGTCAAGGCGGAATCCCAGTGAAACTCGCACCAGCAATCGGAAGGTCAGGAACAGCGTCAAGGCTGCCAACGTTTGAGCGGTTGGGGTCTAAGTTATCAAAGCCTGATTGGTTGCCAACACCGGGTCCGTATTGGCCTCGACTGCTAAATAACGACACTTTCTGGCCATCCCCCTGTTGATAAATAGGAATAAAACAATGCTGCAATGCCCAGGCGAGATAATTGCAAACGGTTCAGTAACGGGGCTTTATGAGTTTGGCCCATACGATTACGGGTTTGATGAATCAAACCAAATCGAACTGGGAAAGACTGTCGGTATCCGCGTGACGGGTGCGGGTCAGGTTTATCATTCATTGCGAAACGCTGAAGAAAAACGCACGACCAGATTAGTTTGGACTGGTGCACAGGATGGTAATATTTTCTCCGGCAAGGTCCGTCATGGCGTGTTTGAGGATTTTGCGATTGTTGATGGTAAGTTCGAGATTCCGTCGTCGGGTGGTACGGGGTTTTGCGAATTCAACCGGGTATCTGCGTTGGGGGTATATTCCGGGTTTCGGTTTGGGTCATTTGACGGTAACGAGAACGCAGCGGATAACATCTTCCGCAATTGTCAGTTTGTGAATTGCGAACGCCCGATATTCCTTAGCGATTCACAGCAGGTCAATTTTGCTATCCTTGATTCGAAATTCTACCGCACTGATTGTTGTGTAAGGCTTCGAGGTGGTGGATTGGTGGATGTCGTCAGGCCGTATCTTACGGATGTGGAATCGGTGTTTATTGTCAGGGGACCGGGTAGCCGAACGGGAGCGGGCAACGGACGTTTTTCCGCAATGGATGTCAAGTACGATGCCCAATCCACAGCACGACCGAATATCGTCAGGGATAGTAGCACCGCCACTGGTAGTAGTCGGGTGCTTTCAGTCAATGACGTACACTGGCCGGGCGGTGCGATTGATGGCGGCGACCTTGTAGTGTCGGATTCGGCAATTTGGACAATTGAAAATTCAGCGACAGGGACATAGTGGCCTACGGATTAAGTTTTAACGGTACAAGTGGATCGGTTGATTGCGGTAGCGATACGTCGATAGATAGCCTGTTTGCTTCAGGCGGGACGATAGTTGCCAGGATACGACCAAATAGCGATGGCGAATCCAGTGTTGGCAGGATTGTTGACAAGCGACACGCAAGCGGGACGGGGTACACTCTGTTTTTGCGAGAGGAAGCGGGGGGAAGTTCCAAGGTCCAATTCACACACGACTGGACCACACAACCGGGGGCATGGAAAACCACCGCAGTTGCTATCCCGAACGGAGTATGGTCGGAAGTAGCGGTGACCTATGACGATTCCGCAACAACGAATAACCCCACTCTTTTCGTGGATGCGTCCTCCGTGGCGATAACCGAGGATAACACACCGGCGGGAACGGTTGAGCTTGGCAACGCCCAGAACCTGTACATCGGAAATCGTTCGGGCGATGATCGAACCTTTGACGGGATGATTGATTGGGTGCGATTATATGACAAGGAGTTATCGGCGGCAGAACTTGCGGACTTGCCATCGGTATCGGGCAATCTTGTCGAGGCGTGGGAACTGGAAGCAGGTAGCGGTTCAACAGCGGTTGCCAGCGTTACGACTCCGACGAATGACGGGACGATATCTGGTGCGGCATGGACTGGGATTGGTGTTTATCAAAGGAAGTCCACAACGAAAACCAGTTCAGGGACCACGTTTGCGTTTTCTCCTGACGCGAATTTTGCATCAGGTAGCTTTGCTGTTCTGGCGTGTAGTTTGAATAATTCGGAAGCAGGCGGCGTTGCGTTCACGACTTTCACGGTCACCGACGATGACGGCAACACGTGGACGCGGCAAAATGGCGGTTCGGTCAATTACGACCCTGGCGGTGCTAATGCAGGTCTGGATGCGGGTCAATTTGTCTGCGAACAGGATACTGCGACAATTACATCGTCGACGGTCATCACAATTACAGTTTCCACAGCGTGTACACAATGGGCGGTTGAGCTTTACGAGGTGGTCCCAACGGACGGGTATGAGTTATCAGTATCGGACACGGGAAAGGGCACAGGCTCCAACACCACCTCCCCCACGGTGACAACGGCCTCTTTGGCGAGCGGTAGTTTCCTGCTGGCGTTTACCGGGATCGAATATGGGATAAGCATGGCGTTCCAGCCTATTGCGGTGACAGATGACAGTGATACGACCTCCGGCAGTTGGGCGGCTGGCTCGTTGACTTATACGAATGGAATCCAGGCCGGCGGGATGTCGGTTTATACTCAATACAAGGTCACAACAGGCACCGGGGCACAGACTTTCAATCCTGTTTATGGCACAGTCGCCGATACGAATTTGGGCTATGTGGAAATCGCTGAGTCAGTCAGTTCGAGTTTTCAGGCGGCGTGGGCGGTCAATGCCAATCAAATAATCAATCCAGGGACACTGTAATGCAAAAGAACGTATCGGGCCAAGCTATTGGTGCACAGGTAATCACAGCCGCTGATGGGACGGCATTCACGGGTTCGGTGACGGTATCGGTGACTGGTGATGCGGGTACTCAGGCGACCGGGTCAGTTGGGGCAGGGGCGTGTACGCATGAGGGCAACGGTTATCACACCTACGCACCAGCCCAGGCGGAAACTAACTACGATTTGGTAGCGTTTACTTTTACAGGTACAGGAGCGATTCCATCTACGGTGCAGGTTTACACTCGATTCGATGCCAATACGATTGAAGTCAGCGGTACGAGTCAGACTGCTGGTGATATTGCCTCATTGGTGACGACTGTAGATGGGATAGTTGATTCCATTTTGGTCGATACTGCCGAGATAGGGCCGGCGGGTGCAGGACTGACTGATTTAGGCGGATTCTCGACAGCGGCCAAGGCGGAGATAAACGCAGAAGTAGACACGGCGTTGACGGATTACGACGGGCCAACGGATACGGAAATGGTCGCCGCGTTTACAGAGATCAAAGGGGCAACGTGGAGCAGTTCGACAGATACCTTAGAGGCGATTCGGGACCGGGGTGATGTGGCGTGGATAACAGGGTCGGGTTCGTCGGTAGTAGTCACGCCAGTAACGGGTGCAGCGGCCAACATCGGAAACGGCACAGAGTTGCGAACAAAATCAGGTGGCGATCATGTTGTGACCATAAGTGGCACAGACGCCAATGATGCGGTGATTGACTTCACGGCATTGGGTACGTTGACGTTTATCCTGGAGCAAGAGCAGACAGGGGACGTATTGGTGATAGCAGACGGGTCAATGACCAAGTCATCCACTAATGTCCAGTTGACCATACCAGCGGCACAGAACGTGGCTTACTCATCGTATATCTGGGCGATACGCCAAGTGACAGGCAGCGTGTTTGTCATTGGTGGTACGCTCATTGTGGAGAAAGCAGCGGAGGCGGACTGATGGCACTGATAGGCAGGCTATGCTCCTGTGGTCGTGTGGTTCACGGGAAGTGCGAGCATTGCAGGAAGTTCAAGCAGGCCAGCACACAAGACTACCGTTTGACACCGGCAGACCGTGGCTACGATCAGGAGTGGCGAAACCTATCAAAGCGATTCAGGCAAGCTAACCCACTGTGCCAACTGTGCGAATCAGAAGGGCGTACAACGGTGGCAAGTGAAGTTCACCATAAAATACCAATACGGCAACGGTTCGACTTACGCTTGACCTGGAGCAACCTGGTGAGTGTTTGCGGGCCTTGTCACGAAATACTGGAGAGGCAAAGTGGTTGAAAAGGAAATGAGAACGTGCCCAGGATGTACGGGTCACTTCATGTGCAGGCCAAAGGCAAAGCAGGTTTATTGCTCGAAAGAGTGCCGATGGAAGAACGGCGTAGCGTCACATGGCGAGCGATGGGCGGCAACAGACTGCCCGCGATGCCAAAAGCCCAACATGACCAAAAACAAGTATTGTTCGAAGGCGTGCGTCAAGAATCCGCCAAGGTGCGTTGATTGTGGTGTTGTTAAGGGGCGTGGGCGGGATCGCAAGCGCTGCGTGAAGTGTTATGGAATATCAAGGAGGGGGCGACCAGGCGGCGTTTACTTTGTCAGGACGTGTGGTGTGTGCGGCGTAAAGTACAAAAAGCAGAAGTCGTTGAAGTACAAGAACCACTACTGTTCGAACGCTTGCCGGGGAGTTGCCAAGTCCGAGAGGGCGAAGCGTGAGAGGCAGCTGCTGCCAGAGACGCAAAAGGTGCTATTCAGGGCTATCGAGTGCATTGACTGCAAGGTGGTGTTCTTCAGTAAGGCTATCCGAAAGCGGTGCAGTACGTGCAAGCGTGAGCGAGAGAAGCAGCACAGCCGCAAAAAGTTGGCTAAGTACCAAGCATCAGAAGCCTATCAAGAGTACCTAGCTGCCAAGCGTATGCCAGTGACTATAACGTGCAAATGGTGCCGCAAAGATACGGCGTTTGATAGGGGCGGAAGCAGGATTAAGTTCTGTAGCCATAAGTGTAGCCGGAAATCGGCTAGTTGGAATCGAAAACAACTTGAAAGGGCGACATCAGGAGGTGTGGTTCTATCTAGGCGAGAGATATTTAATCGAGACGACTGGAAATGTCAGTTGTGTGGCATCACCGTTATTCGCGTAAACAATCGAGGTGCATACCGGCCAGACGGAGCAACGGTAGATCACATCATCCCCCTATCGAGGGGTGGTACGCATACAATGGACAACGTGCAGGCGGCGTGCTGGGCGTGCAATACATCCAAAGGGGACACTATGCCTGAAGTGTATGGCAGCATACGCGCCCCGGTCAGAATGTAGGGGCGGACGTTCACCCCTAC
>JAJFLB010000061.1 GCA_021772915.1 Gammaproteobacteria bacterium
ACCCCTACACCTACGCCGCCGATCACATCAGTACTTACAACATTAACTGTTGTTCCGGATGAAGCGTTGCCATCAACACGGTTTAATACAGCTCTAGTTACAACCCTTGATCAAAATGGTAAACCTCTGCCTGACTTTATCGTAAGAGCCAGTACCAATGGAGTAGGAGCGACTGTTTTTCCTCAATCAATTGCAACAAACTTAAATGGTGAGGCAAGGTTTAAGTTTCGTTTTAAAAGGTTTGCGGATAACGCTGAAATAATTTTTTCGTCAGGGGGATCGAATACTACCCTATCTCAAAAATAGTTTTGGAGGTACTGCAAAATAAAGAGCTGTATCTTTTTCCTTTAAGTATAAATCATTGTAGCAAGGAGTTTTTTTTATGTATAAACCATTTTTTAAATCTTTGAAGAGATCATATTTTTTCTCTCTGCTTATAGCTTTCTTTCTGCTTTTTGTTGGAATGATACCAGCTTTCACTCAGACGTCTATATCATACCAAAACAGATCAGACTTGTTAGATTTCTTGCATTTTAGTGATGGAGGAGATGGTTTTGCAGGCGTTGCGTGGTTTGACTATAACAATGACGGTTTCCTTGATATATTTTTTACAAATGGAAAAGGTCATCAAAACGGGCTGATGAGAAATAATGGAGATAATACATTTACTAATGTGAGTTTGCAAACCGGGGTTGGAAATGGCACGGGAAATGAAGGAGTGGTTGCGGCTGATATTGACAACGACGGTAACTCGGATATTTTTTTGACTGGAGAATCGGCAATTATTGGAGCTAATAAAAGTTTTGTAAAACTGTATCATAATAACGGAGATGGTACATTTGCTGATATTACTACGGATTCTGGTATTGTTAGTTCACAATCATTTTTTAGTGCTGCTTTTGCGGACATTAATAAGGATGGTTTTCTTGATCTGTTTATTTCAGGGGGAATGAGTTTTGAGTTGCCTGGTAGAGGTGAAAATATGCTATATCTTAATAACGGAGACCTTACTTTTACAAACATAAGCGAACTTGCTGGAATTGACACATCCCTTGGCGGGTGTGCTGCCAGTTTCTGTGATTATAACAATGATGGATTGATAGATATATTTAACGCAAATTGTGCTGACTTTGGGAATGCGACACCGATTGAGGTTTTTCGTAATAACGGAGACTTAACATTTACAGAGGTTTCTACCGAAATTGGACTAGATAAAGCGGGTTTCTGGATGGGCTTTGCCTCTGGAGATTATGATAATGATGGAGATATGGATATCTTTGTTACAAATACAGGTGATAGAGCTCGAATGAGATTAGGGGCTCTTGCTGGTGGTGGTTGGTCTCTACATTCGTTTTATGAGAACATGGGTGATGGAACTTTTATTGATAGAGCTCTTGATTCTGGTCTTGCGAAATGGGAGTTTGGTTGGGGATGCAGTTTTTCTGATTTTGATAATGACGGGTTTGTAGACCTATTTTTTACGGGAAGTTTCCCTTTCCCTCCAGCTTTTATTATAGGTAAATTGGGAGGTAACCCAGGTAGGCTGTTTATGAATAATCAGGATTCTACATTTACAGAGAGTAGTTCTGTGATGGGGATTACGGACTTGAGTGACATTTACTCTTCAGGGGTTGCTGTTGCAGATTTTGATAACAATGGTTTTCCAGATATTTCGGTTGCGGTGAACACTTATGGAACGGAAATCGGTAAACCGTTTTTTTTTCAAAACAGCGGAAACCGTAATAGCTGGTTGACAATTAAATTAGTTGGGACGGTTAGTAATCGTGATGGTATTGGCGCTAGAGTAAAGGTTGTTGCAGGAGATCTGGTCCAGACCAGAGAGCTCCGTGCTGGATCAAGTTTTCTTTCAATGGATAGTCTATGGCAAACTTTTGGTTTGCTACAAAATCAAAAGGTCGATTTAATTGAAATAAAATGGCCGTCAGGTGTGGTTGATAAGTTTGTTGAAATTCAGGCAAATCAGACAATAACATTAGTTGAGGGTAGCGGGACTGACACATCTGAATCGTAATGTTTACGTTAGGAAATGTGTGAGACCTAAAAACTCCAAGTAAAAATTAAGTGTTTTGATAACAGTAAGTTATCAATTGAAACAAGTGCAACTGTTTATCTTTGTAAATGCTTTAATTTTTTGACTTTAGGCATTTTAGTCACTTTTAACTTGATAGTATAGGAATTTGCATTTTAAGTCCTTTACTATTAATGATTTATGTCAAAATAAAAGATTTATACCCTGGCGGGGTATGATTGTAAAGCCTGGGGTTTCAACCCCAGGTTCTAAAGTTCAACAAACCGCACCCTGAAGGGGTGCTATGAGTAAAAAAATTAATGGTAAGTACACTTACAAAACGAAAACATAAAAATTAAGGTGTGTTTCATACTATGAGGTTCAAAACACAAGAATTTCTATGTTGAAAAATAAATCAGTACGTGATTCTAGCGCCCCTTCAGGGCGCATATAAATTTTGTTTTATTTCCTG
>JAJFLB010000062.1 GCA_021772915.1 Gammaproteobacteria bacterium
GAGTATGCTCAGGTCCTTTGCCAAATCTGTGGGACGACGATTCATCAAGGGCCATGCCTTTGGTAGAGAACTTTGTCCGGAGCGGGCATAAACACCAGGATTTACTGACTGCCTGAGTCCCAGGCTGTAGGGCGGTGGCCGATTCCGGCCGATTTCCAGCAAAACCCATCCAGGAACACCCTGTTATCCAGTTAGCGTGCAGCATACTCTCGCTGAGTACTTTCGCTCAGGAAACGAGGGACAAAACAGCTTGATGTCTTGTAGGATATCGATTAGTTGTGGGTGTCCGGGCTCTTTATGTTCCGTTTGAAGCGCTGGTTAGCTTTTACTGCTCCTAAGCATGGCTACACCCAGCCAGGAAAACCATACAATTTGGCTTATACCAAAAACTTCAGTAAGTACATCAGCAGGGTAAATAGTGAAAATACCAACAATGCCAACGAAAAGCCCAAGGTAGTTAAGTGTTTTAGGAAGTTCATTACCTTTTAAAGCGGCAAAACTTAACAATAGAACCCACAGGCCTCCAACTACTTCGTTACCACCACCTAAGCCTTCGACTACAGAGTAGATAGCTCGCCAGACTGTCATAGCTTGCTCTGGATCTTTAGTTGACAACTCCAAGGCCGCAGCCAAACCTATATTTGCAATCATTCCACTAGCAATGACTAAACCCACCCATACAACCCCAAACACCGAAGCGATTTGTGAGAGAATTGGGGCATCCCTCTTCAAACGCTCATGAAGCGCCAATACTAATATAGCCAGCAAAACTCCAAATAGTACATACATGATGAGATTTACGATGGATAGGACATTTTGGTTTTCAGCTAGAAAAGCAAACTTATGAACAGAATCAGCATCAGCGGGGAAATTCCAGAACGCGCCAAAAAAAACGAAAGCTGACACGTAAATGATGGACTCCAAAAGAGCAGCAACTCCCCCTGTTTTTTGTAAATTATTCACGATATAAACTCCATGTTGATTGAATATTGAGAAGGCTAACACCCAGTTAAGCGGCGTAGGAAGCTGGCGCGCAGATTGCGAGTGCAATATGCGTGACGGCTTGCTACGTTCGAGTGACGGAGCCGAAGGCGGAGGAACGGCTTCAACTGCATGTTAGGTGTCGCCTCGGGGGTCTGGAGAATTCGAGTGCAGTGTTTGGCCGGGAGTAAGGTAAAACTCCTTGGACCTCGAGCGGATATATTGGCGATGCCAGCAACCACGGGGCACTACTAGGAACCAACCAGCCTTAACTGTAGCCATAGTTCCCTCACCGCCCTCAGTCGGCAGTATTTCGACATCGATTTCTCCCTCGATCACGTGCAGGAGCTCATCGCAATCCGGATGCATCTCCCAAGGTGAGGGACCCCCTTTACTCGACCAAAATACACCGCCACCACCTTCATCAAAAGATGCAAGATCCCGAAAATCCATCTCACTAGATTTATCTGCAATGTCACTGGGATTAAATAGTTGCACTTTCATCGAAAAATCTCCCTAGATACCTAACTAGAAATTAAGTGAAAAAAAGTCATGTAACACACATTTTAGGGCTTTTTCGATCATTCTTTCTTCATATCTCATTATATTTAAAGGTCTTTATTTAGAAGAACACCCTGTGCTAACGGGGAACTGCTCCTGCTAATCCCGGATTATGGCACCTAACGGGGAAAGAATTTTGCTCCAAACCTGCTAAAAGGAATATTTGAAAGAGCGAAAGAGCACGGACACCCACAACTAATCCATGGCCTACACGACCCGACCCCATTTGCCATCGTGACCGACAGACCCGGTGTTTGAGATGGGGCCATGCGTTTGGCAGAGAACTTCGCCCGGAAAGGGCATAATCACCAGGATCTACTGACTGCCTGAGTTCCAGGCTATAGGGCGGTGGCTGGTTTCGGCCGATTTCTAGCAAAACCCACCCGAGAACACCCTATTATCCAGTTAGCGAGCAGCATACTTTCGCTCAGGAAACGAGGGACAAAACAACTTGATGTCTTGTAGGATATCGATTAGCTGTGGGTGTCCGGGCTCTTTGTTGTGGGCTCTTTGTTGTGGGTGTCCGGGCTCTTTCCTCATTCATTGATCATATTTCGTTCGTTAATTCTTAGACTAAGCAAATAAAAAGGCTGAAAAACAGCATTGTGTTTTCGATTGATAATGGTCAAAGTGAGGTAACGGGGAACATGACTAATCACGTCCAGACCACTCGTTAAGAAGGAACGGACAAACCACTCATTGCTAGACCCTTCGGTGGAGCATTCAATCAAGGAGCGGGGAGATCTGATTTGCCCTAATGTAAGTCCGGTGACTGCTCCTGCATTAGATAATAAATATTGCGGCACACCCTCGTAAAACATAACCTGCGGTTCGAATGTCCCCAAACTCAATGTGACCGCTAACTTCTGATCAGAACACAACCATTGAGAATTGACTGCATAAACCACTTCAACTTGAATCGCCGTAGATTTTTGGCGGCTAGAAAACAGTTTGGATTTAATCCTCCCCACTATGCTCACTGTCAGGTTTAAAAACTGATTTGGGAACCTTGGATTAAATCCAACTTCCAGCCCTTCAGCGCCCTCTGATTCAAAGGGCAGCAAACTTGGTGTAACAGTCCAGCCTATGCCTGCTTCGACATGTTTTTTTTGGCCAGTGAGATGGACTTTAAAATCCAGATCGTCATTGACTTCAAATAGGTTCTCACTAATCAGAAGATGTTGGCTCTTGTCTTCGTCGAAGCAAGGGAGTCCATTGAGTGGGCTGATTCGTCTGAGTGGCATTATGCCGCTGAAATAGGCAGCATCAATCGGTGTCCAGCTCATTGAACCATGGAGACAGTCGTTGAAATCAAGCTGAAGTGTGCCCCATACCTCAAGCGTTACGTCATCGGGATCAAACAATGGTGGAAATGTGCCTCCCCTTGCCTGATATAACTCCAATGTTGCCCCAGGCCCGTCGTACTCACCAAACCCGATGAGCCACAAGTTGTTCTTGTCTTGATCAAAAGTGAACCAATACACCAAAGCATGCTTGCTGCCGTTCATAAACTCGATACTGGCACCATGCCCCGGGTTTGCTGGGTCAAACCAGGAACCTGACATGGCAGGAACGATTTCAAAAAAGCCGGCCTGCACCTCAAATGAAATCTCAGTAAGATCTTGTCGGTCATCTCCCAATCTTTCTGTGACTGTGAGTGAGTAGTCACCTGCTGACAATTCAAAATATTCCCTCAAGTCAAAACTCAATGTGAAGGTGAGACACATCGCAATAGGCCTTCTTTCTAGCTCTAATTCAATTTCAAGATGACCATTTCCGATGTCCTGCGCAGAGACGACTTCAGTCGTAAAACAGCTTGAGGTTACTTCAAGATTTATCAATCTCCCTTGGGCAACTACGTTATCAGAGATACTGATATTTTTTATCCCACCAACTGCGAAGACACATGGACTGCCAACGACAAAAAGCAGGCAAATCAGCTTGTGCATAATCTTTTGGCCCTTAGATCGACTATTACGTAACGGGGGCATTTCAAATCGATCTTTCATCAAGTGGGCCTTGGACAGATTGCTTTGCAGTTGGAGTTGCCTGTAGATAGCCCAAAAAGTCAAAGCCAAAATCAATAGAATGCTCAATTGTATTAAGTCATTAATCTGCATTTCGGATTTCCTGAGAGCGTTTAGATTTCACACTTGATTAGTAACCTAGATTAGTAATGGCAGAAAAGCAAACAAGGATTTGTTCCAGCAAACATCAGTCACACAGAGCCAGACATGTCAAAACAAAACAAAGAGCACGGACACCCAAAACTAATCCTTGGCCTACACGACCCGACCGCATTTGCCATCGTGATCGGCAGACCCGGTGTTTAAGATGGAGCCATGCCAAAACCAAGATACCGCCAGGTCTCGGTAGAAGACACCCCCTACTACCACTGTATCTCACGCTGCGTGCGGCGTGCTTTCCTATGTGGACCCGATCCGGTTACAGGCTTTGACTTTGAACACCGTCGCCAATGGATCATTGATCGTATAAAACACGTTTGTTCGGTATTTGCTGTTGACCTGTGTGCCTACGCCATCATGAGCAACCACTACCACATCGTGGTGCGAATTGATCCTGAACGGGTCAGGCAATGGTCTGACGATGAA
>JAJFLB010000063.1 GCA_021772915.1 Gammaproteobacteria bacterium
TGCACCGGCTTTGTTGCCTTGCTCCAACAAGCGTAATGCTTCGAGTTTAAATTCCTTGCTAAATCTTTTGCGTTTCATTGGACATCTCCTCGGGGTATTGTCCCCTTTGTTTGATGTCCGATAAACTCGGGTTAGTCCAGACGAAGAAGTCACAAGACGTTGGATGCAGATATTTACCGGGCCGTTGCTGATACATCAATACCTGGGCAATGCTGAATTGACCACCATTGAGCTTGAACGGGTTGCTGAACTATTTACGACCTGGCGAACTCGATTGTGTGATCTCTCCTGGTTCATGCGTTGTATCAATGAACCCATTGCACGCCTTGCCAACCGGGAAGACCATTGCAGCGGTAGATTCTGGGAAGGTCGCTTCAAGTCCCAGGCGCTGCTGGAGAAGGTGAGACGGGTAACCCGTCGAGAGGCTGGCCTGGGCCATGCACGGGCCGTATTGGCCTGTATGGCCTATGTGGACTTAAATCCCATTCGTGCAGCCATGGCAAAGACACCAGAACAATCGGATTACACATCCATTCAAGAACGCATACTACGGCCAGAAGACTCCATCCTGCGGTCCTTTGCTCCACAAGATGAGGATGGTATTCCATTCAGCCTCAAAGACTATTTGGAACTGGTGGATTGGGGAGGCAGGGAGGTTAAACGCTACAAGCGGGGTTACATTCCGGCTGATGCTCCACCGATCCTGACCCGACTAAGGATGGATGCTGCGCCGGTGCTGGATTACCTTGCAAAAGATGAGCATGCGTTCGGTGCGCTGGGGCCGGTGAGTATGCTTAAAGCTTTTGCCAATTCAGTTGGTCGAAAATTTATCAAGGGCCACGCTATTGGAAACAGGCTCTGTCCAGAGCGTTTGCTGCAACCAGCCCTTAGAAGTTGTCCAGCCGTGCACTCAAACGCCTGAAAGCAATTGCTTCGGCGAGATGCTCGGTACGGATTTCAGTGGCCTGGTCCAGGTCTGCGATGGTGCGTGACACCTTCAGGATACGGTGGCAGGCACGCGGTGACAGGTACAGCTGCTCAACGGCATGTTCAAGCAGACTCAGTGATTTTCCGTGGATACGGCAAAACTGCTCTATCTCGCCGTTGTCGAGTAAAGCATTGGCTTTGCCGGCACGATCCGATTGCACTCGCCGCGCTTCGATCACCCGCTTCCTGACGATGGCAGAGCATTCTGAGTTACCCCTGGGTGCATTCAATATCGACGTCTTGGGCCGTAATACCTCAATTTGAATATCGATCCGGTCGAGTAACGGGCCGGATATCCTGCTGCGGTAACGCTGGATTTGTTCGGCGCTGCAATTGCAGCGGCCGCTGTCATCACCTGCCATGCCACACAGACAGGGGTTCATTGCCGCCAGCAGCTGAAACCGGGCAGGAAAGGTAGCTTGCCTGGCTGCCCTTGAGATGACAATAGAGCCGGATTCGAGTGGTTCGCGCAGGACTTCAAGTGCGTGTCGGCCGTACTCGGGCAACTCGTCCAGAAACAGGATCCCATTATGTGCCAGTGATACCTCACCGGGTCGGGGACGCGATCCGCCCCCGGCGAGGGCAACGCTACTGCAGGAGTGATGTGGTGTTCTGAATGGGCGCACACCCCAGTTATGACAGTCCAGACCGGCGTGACTTACAGATGCAAGGGCGGCAGTTTCCAACGACTCCTGTTCTGTCATTGGCGGCAAGATACCGGGCAATCTTGAGGCCAGCAAAGTTTTACCGGTTCCGGGGGGGCCGGCCATCAACAGGTTGTGGCCCCCCGCAGCCGCAATTTCCAGAGCACGCTTTGGGCCAGGTAATCCAATGACATCGCAAAGGTCAGGCGGGGCGGGAACCTGCAAGCAGGTAACGGGCTCGCACGACTCAAGTTTACTCAGGCCACTGAGGTATTTGGAAATCGCCAGCAACGAGCGGCCATGGTAATACCCGTCACCTTTTACCAGGGCTGCCTCGGCTGCATTGGCTCGTGGGACAATCAGGGATCTGTTGGCGTCGCGGGAACGGATGGCTGCCGGTAATACCCCCCGTACCGCGCGCAGACTTCCGTTGAGGGACAGTTCACCGAGGAACTCGTAGCCATCGAGGGCTCCTCCCGGTACTTGCCCGGAGGCTGCAAGGATCCCAACTGCAATGGGCAGATCAAAGCCACCGCCGTCTTTGGGCAGGTCGGCTGGTGCGAGAGAAATCGTGATACGGCTTTGTGGCCACTTGAATCCTGAATTGATTAAGGCCGCCCTCACTCGGTCTTTGGATTCCCTGACGGCTGTCGCTGGCAGCCCAACCATGGACATGGTTGGTAATCCGCCGGACAGGTGTACCTCGACAGTGACCAGGGGCGCTTCGACCCCAACACACCCGCGACTGTATATCAGAGACAATCCCACATTCTAATTCCGAGCAGATGTCGTTTTACCGGACGCTTATTTCAATGGTCTAATTCTGCGGATTTTCTTGCCCGCATGCTGCGGGGGATTTACCACAAAAGTTGTAAGCAATTTAGGGGCTGATAATGAGTGACCCAGATACCGCATCGTCTAAGGGATAGTGGTGCAATCTACGGGTTAACCATAATTCCGCTCGTCCTGTCGGTTTTCAGACCCGCGTAGGGGTTGATTCATCGATTTTGTGGTCACAGGTGGAAGTGCAATCAGAGTGGTCGTGCCACTACCGTTCACTGTGTCTTGCATCAGCCGGCCCAGGGTTATACTGTCGAATCTGTTTCTACCCGGGAAGCCTCAAAATGAAAATGGTGATTGCAATCATAAAGCCGTTCAAGCTCGACGATGTGCGTGATGCATTGGGGGAAGTTGGCGTGCAGGGAATGACCGTCACCGAGGTGCGGGGCTTTGGGCGGCAAAAAGGACATACAGAGTTGTATCGTGGAGCGGAATACGTGGTCGATTTCTTACCAAAGCTGAGACTGGAAATTGCGGTACCCGATGATCGTAGTGAAGCTGTTGTTGAGGCAATTGTGGAAGCGGCAGCCTCGGGGCGTATCGGTGATGGCAAGATATTTATCCAACCCCTGGAGCAGGCCATAAGGATTCGTACCGGAGAGGAAGGCGACGATGCCTTGTGAGCAGCATGGATAAGCCCAACAGGACAGGTGTGATCGGTCCGGGCGTGTGCGTGTGTTAATGGTGAAACGTCTGCAAGCTGCCGATTTTGTGAATACGCCGGTATCATGTGGCACTAAGGGGGTAGCTAATGGTGCATTGGCTGTAATGGCCGGTGGTAAATCCGCCAATATAGTGCGAATTATGCCAGCCTGGACGCAATTTCAGTATCTGTTAACCACATGGGTCACGAGGGCCGTGGCCGGGCGACCGCGGCGACTAATATGACCATGATTGCAGGAACAGTTGACGTCGTTTGTGAATTACCTGTACTTGCGAAGAAACTAAATCTGTGTTCGGTACGTCTATTATCTGTAGTGGGCTTGGGAGCAGCAGGTAACCGGCTCCCGACGTATCGTGGCAAAACCTTGTTGGAGGACAGCTTTGGCGTTGGCTTTAAACTGTCCTTATGGTTGAAGGATCTAACTATTAACCGGGCCTTGGCACAAGAATTGAATATCAATATGCCAATGGCAGAAGCCGTGATCACGGATTACGCCAGGCTCATGGAATTGGGTGATGGAGATAGCGATATTTCCGGCCTGATACGCTTGAAGCGTGACACAAACACAATACAATGTGAGCATTGACGGGCTATGAGGGAAAATGGGACAGGTTGAATCATTTATTTCAGCGGTTCTGACTGAGCTGAGCCGACGCAAAGTTCTGAGTACAGTCGGAATGTACGCGATGGCGGTATTTGTCATCTTGCAGCTCGTAGATGTTGCTGTTGAGCCCCTGCGCCTGCCTGACTGGTTGCCGACCCTGATTGTCATTTTATTGATATTGGGGTTTCCCATTGTATTCCTTCTCGCATGGCAATTTGAAATAACCGTTGAGGGGGTCAAGAAAACCAGTACGGCAGGTCTGTTAAGTGCCGCTCAAAACACCCTGCTTTTCAGCATGATGATGTTGGGGACTGCCGGGTTGGGTTATGGGTTTTATAGTTATTACTCGAACGTCTTTGTACTGGGTCAACAGGGCGAAGCCATAAGCTCTTCCGCTGAGCAGCGTGCGTTTGTTGCACCGGAGAACTCAATAGCTGTCTTGCCCTTTGCAGATTTGTCCGCAGACCAGGACCAGGGTTATTTTTCTGATGGTATCGCCGAAGAAATTTTGAACCTGTTGGCACAAATCGAAGGTCTGCACGTTGCTGCTCGTACCTCCTCTTTCGCATTTCGCGAGCCGGACAAGGATATCCGTGAAATTGGGCGATTGCTCAATGTAAGCACGGTGCTGGAAGGCAGCCTGAGAAAGGCCGGCAACCGCATCCGCATGACGGCCCAGTTGATTAACGTTGCAGACGGCTACCATATTTGGTCGCAATCCTACGATCGCGAGCTGGACGATGTGTTCGCCATTCAGGATGAAGTCGCCAGTGCCATTGCAACGGCCCTGGTGGATTCATTTGCCGGGTTGCAACAAAAGGAGGCTTCCAGAACGCAGAACTTTGCAGCCTTTGAGGCGTTCAGGACCGGACGCTTGCACTGGTGGCGTCGTTCGCCCGATGAGCTGCAAAAAGCCATCAACTTGTTCGCCGATGCGCTGAAACATGATCCGATGTTTGCCCCGGCCCACGCCGCGCTGGCAGATTCATGGATGCTATTGGCGCTGTATGGGAATCTGACCAATATGGAGGCAACCGAACGCGCCATGCCGAGGATCCAACAGGCGCTGGAGATCGATCCTGAGTCAGCTGAAGCATTTGCTGCGCTTGGTCTTGTTCGCTGGCAGATTGGTCAAAGGGACGCAGGCGAATCTGCCTTGAGACAGGCGATCCGCCTGAACGAGAACTATATCCCGGCATATTTATGGCTGGGTGGTTTGCTGGGCGATCTGGGCAGGTTGCCGGAAGAGAGCCAGATTCTGCAGCAGGCGATGGCAATTGATCCCCTGAATGAATTGCTGGCTGTCAATTATGCCGGTAACCTGGCCAGCCGTGGGGAGCCGCAAGCCGGTAAGGAATTGCTCATGCGGCTGGCAACATTGCGACCGGATTCTGCCTCATTGCAGAGGTTTCTTTCGGGTCATGCAAGCGGGAGTGGGGACCTGGTAGATGCATGGCGGTTCGCCGCCCAATCCTATGAACTCGCGCCGGAGAATCCCCAGGTCATTTTAACGCTGGCCAATGCCTGGGCAAATGTGGGTGTGACTGACAGGGCGGAGAGTCTGCTGGATGAAGGGCTGAAAATTGCCAGCGATAATTTCAGCATTAGAGTGAACTATTTTTTCCTGTTACTCAGACAAGAACGACTGGAAAAAGCAACGCGGTTGATGGAAGAGCAATATGGGGACTCCGTAGCAGGACTACCGGAACAACTGCAAAAATTCTATTATTTTCAAAAAGGCCTGATCAGTCTCGTCGGTGGTGACGAAAGAACAGCCAGGACCCTGATCGAGCAGGCGGTCAGTGAAGATAGTGACCAGGGTTGGGATGGTCAACAGGTCTTCATCACCACACTTTCTTCATTCCTGCAGTACAAAGCCGGCAATACTGAGCTCGCGGACCAACGTCTGGTGAGCGCCGAACGTGCGGTGCGCCGTGCCCGTATCAATGGGGTTAATGATGCCGGTATCTACTATACGGAATCCAGCATTCACGCCCTGCGAGGTGACTCCCAGGCCGCTTTAGCGAGCTTGCAAGCGGCCTATGAGCGCGGTTTCAGGGGTATCTGGTTGCTCGAAAGAGATTGGCGGCTGGAGTCCTTGCATACCAACCCACAATTCATTGCCATCATGCAACAGATTGATCGGGACATTGAGCAGGCCCGTACAGAAGTGGAGTCATT
This sequence comes from Gammaproteobacteria bacterium, assembly GCA_021772915.1. Taxonomy (GTDB): domain Bacteria; phylum Pseudomonadota; class Gammaproteobacteria; order Xanthomonadales; family SZUA-36; genus SZUA-36. Next base: position 5,921 of record JAJFLB010000063.1, read on the forward strand.
TGTGGTTGCGGCAATATGACGGGTACTGCTCGTCCCGTCCGGGTTTGAGCGTTCCTGGTGTCCACTTTTCAAGCGCAGGTCCGCGCCAATTCAGTCGCCCTGATCAGCCTTTCAGTTGCACTCATCGCCTTGAGTTATAACACCTGGCGCAACGAAACCACCGAGTCCCAGAGAAATGTCCGCCAGGCAGCCTTCAAAGTGCTCGAAAGACTGGGCGAATTGCAGGAAGTTGTAGATTACCGGCATTACTACTTTGCGTTTGAGAGTGACCATGCCCTTGAAGGCAAATCACGGCTTCGCGGTTATGGGAGCGTGGCAATGATACGTGATCTGATGAACCTGATGCCTGCACCGGCCCCGGTTGCGAGTGACAATTTGTTCCGCTTGTGGAATGCACATGTCAACAGATTGTCGGAACTGGATGAGGACGGCCAACACACAGACGCTGCAAAACAGGCGGAAAAGGAATTGACTGCCGCCATCCAGCAGGCACGTATTGCCGTTGTTGGGGTGCTAAACACGCTGGATTAATCAACAACTAAGTCACTTAAGGCAACTCATTCACGAAAATGAGGTGAGGCCGTATACCGGCAGGTGCAAAATGCGGGCTATCAGTTCACACGCCGGCAAAACGGGCAGTATCACCAACCCAGCGGTGGATGAGTTTGTCTACTTGGGCGGGTTGCTGTTCCAACAGGATATCGGCTGCAGCGGGGATTCTTTTCAACAGGGCGGCATCACGAGCCAGGTCGGCAACACGGAATTGCAACATACCGGTTTGGCGGGTGCCCAACACCTCTCCGGGACCACGTAACTCAAGGTCTTTTTCAGCGATTTCGAAGCCGTCCGCCGTTCGCCGCATGATTTCCATACGCTGTTTGGCCAGGCTACCCAGGGGCGGGTTGTACAGCAGTACGCAGCTGGCCTGTTGGGTACCGCGACCGACACGTCCACGTAATTGGTGAAGTTGCGCCAGTCCCAGCCGTTCCGCATTTTCGATGATCATCAATGAAGCGTTGGATACATCAACACCCACCTCAATTACCGTGGTGGCGACCAGCAGGTGAATGTGCCCGGATTTGAACTCATCCATGACCTGTTGTTTCTGTGCCGGCTTCATACGTCCATGGATCAGTCCAACATTGAGTGTGTTTAAGTCTTTGCGCAGGTCCTGGGCTACTTCCTCGGCGGCCTGGGCTTCGATGCTGTCTGACTCTTCGATCAGGGTGCACACCCAGTAAGCTTGCTGGCCTTCAGTACAGGCCCTGGCCACACGCTGGATGACATCTCTGCGGCGGTCGTTCGCCATGACGACGGTGGTAACAGGTTTTCTTCCCGGCGGGAGTTCATCAATGACAGAAACATCCATGCCGGCATAGGCTGTCATTGCCAGGGTTCGTGGGATCGGAGTCGCCGTCATTATCAGCTGATGTGCCTGTTGTTCTCCTTCCCCACCTTTATCCAGCAAGTTCATACGTTGGTCCACGCCGAATCGGTGTTGTTCGTCGACGATGACCAGCCCCAGTCTGTTGAACTCAACACCCTCCTGCATCAGTGCGTGCGTGCCAATTACCACCTCTGCGCCAGCGCTAATTTCCTCTAGTGCCCGCTGTCGCTTTTTCCCTGTTACTTTCCCGCTAAGCCAAATCGGAGTTATCCCCAGGGGCTCCAGCCATTGACTGAAAACCCGCAGGTGCTGCTCGGCCAACAACTCGGTGGGTGCCGTAATGGCTGTTTGGTAATGGTTGGCAGCGGCCCTGAGTGCTGCCATTGCGGCCACCACGGTCTTGCCTGAACCAACGTCACCGTGAACCAGCCTCAGCATGGGTCGGCCACGATTCAGGTCAATCTGGATCTCCTGTATGACTCGTTGTTGGGCATTGGTAAGACTGAAGGTAAGACCCTGCAAAAAATCACGTTCTACATCGGGCCTGGTTGTCATTTGAGGCGCTTTTCTTGCTCGTTGCTGGCGGCGCAGTTTTTGCATACTGAGGTTGTGAGCGAGCAATTCCTCCAGGGCCAGCCTTTTCTGCGTGGCGTGATCGCGTGAGGCCAATGCATCCAGGTCAGCATCCGGTGGGGGGCGATGAATATAATCCACTGCAGCGGACAATGAGGGTAACTTGAGGCTGTTGAGCAAGTCCGATGGCAGCAACTCTTCCAGCTCCAGCTCACCCCGACGCATCAACACCAGGGCCTGGTCCGTCATTCTCATCCAGTTCTTCTGGCCGAGACCATCGGCCGTGGGGTAAACGGGTGTCAACCGGTCGGCGACCGGGAGGTTACTGTCATCACTGAGTCTGGTATAACTCGGATGCACCATTTCCAGACCCTGAAAGCCTGCTCGAACCTCGCCAAAGCACCGTAACCGCGTGCCCTTTGACAATTGCTTATGCTGGTAGGCGCGAAAGTGAAAAAATCGCAGTGTTATCCGGCCGGTACCGTCGCCCAGTACCACCACCAGCATGGAGCGGCGCCCTCTGACAATGGCTGAATGTTCGATGTGTCCCTCGATCAATATCTGTTGGCCGGGTTTGCAGGCGCCTATGGCGTGGATTCGTGTTCGGTCTTCATAACGGTAGGGCAAGTGAAACAGCAGATCAGATACCTGACTTATGCCGAGCGCATTGATTTTGTCAGCAAGTTTAGGACCGACACCATGCAGGTCCGTTAACTTGTGGTAGGAGCCGATTTCCGTGGCTTGTGTCAAACGAAGAGTGCTCCGTTAAACTGCGAGTATGGCGTCCATTTCAACTTCAGCGTCTTTGGGCAAGGCCGCCACCCCGACGGCTGCACGAGCCGGGAAAGGGGCGGAGAAATACTGCTCCATGATGGTATTCACCTGTGGGAAATTTTGCATATCGGTCAAGAAAACCGTCAGTTTGACGATATCGGCAAGCGAGCCACCGGCAGCTTCGCAGAGCGCAGAAAGGTTTTCGAAAACTTGCTTGATTTGGGCCTCAATCCCACCCGTCACCATTTCCATAGTGCCGGGATCAAGTGGAATCTGACCCGATACGAAGACCAGGCCATTGTGATTGATAGCCTGTGAATAGGTGCCGATGGCTTGAGGTGCTTTATCCGTATGGATTACCCGCTTGTTCATTTCGTTTGCGCTCCTTTATGCAATGATCCGGCTGACACGGGTCACGTTGCGGTTACGACGAAGTCGCCGCATTACACGTGCCATGTGGTCACGGTCCTTTACGCTGATAATGAATAGTAATGTTGCCAGTTCGGGATTGGCTTCAGGCTGTTCGACTTTTTCAATGTTGCTCCCGGCCTCACCAATGCTGGCAGATATATTTGCCAGCACACCCGGTACGTTCTTGGCCAGAATGAGTAAAGCCACTTCAAACATTCCACGCCGGATGGGCGCCCAGGCCACATCGACGCAACGGTCAGGGTGTTTGCGGAACTCGCGAACATTGCGGCAGTTGCCACGATGCACAACTACGCCTTTGCCAGCCGAAACATAGCCCATGATGGTATCGCCCGGAACGGGGTGGCAACAGGCAGAAAAGGTAACCGCGCTGCCTTCAGAGCCGGCGATGGTCAGTGCCTCGCTGGCGGAGCTTGATTCTGATGTGCTGACGTCTGGCGCAAGCTTTGCCGCCACTACATTTGACAGCACGTTGCCCATTGCGAGGTCTGACAGCAGGTCTTCCTGACGGCTCAGGTGATTGTCCTTCAAGTACCTGTTCATACGCTTTTGCGGCACGTCGTCAATATTCGAACCACGGCTATTCAAGGCAGCTTCCAACAGCCGCAAACCCAGCGCCACGGTGTCAGCCTGTTCAAGGCTTTTGATGTAATGACGTATGCCGGTCCTGGCCCTTGCCGTGGTGACAAATCCAAGCCACTCAGGAATCGGATGTGCAGCATCCTTGGTCAGGACTTCGACTGTCTGGCCGTTGGCAAGTCGTGTTGACAGCGGCACTTCAACCTTGTCTACCAGCACGGCGCTGGTGTGGTTGCCCACATCGGTATGGATGGCGTAGGCAAAATCGAGTGCCGTGGCGCTGTGACCGAGATCAATAATTTTGCCCTTGGGCGTGAATACAAAAATTTGATCCGGGAACAGATCTGACTTTGCACCATCCAGAAACTCCATCGAGTCATGGCTGTGCCGTTGCACCTCAACCAATTGCATCAGCCACTCCCGGGCGCGTACCTGGGCAGAGCCTGTTGTGGTTTCCCCGCTCTTGTATTGCCAGTGGGCAGCAGCGCCTTTCTCGGCCATGACGTCCATTTCCCGGGTGCGAACCTGGATCTCGACGGGTAGGCCGTAAGGACTGTTGAGAATGGTGTGCAGGGACTGGTAACCATTTGATTTGGGCAGTGCAATATGATCCTTGAACCGCCCCGGTTTGGGAGGGTAAAGGCCATGAACTGCTCCCAGGGCCTGGTAGCAGTGTGGTTCAGAGTGGGTAATGATGCGAAAAGCGTATACATCCATTACTTCGGTAAACGACAAGTCCCTGGATAACATTTTTCTGTAAATACTGTAGGGGGTTTTTTCCCTGCCCTTGATGTCGCAAGGAACACCGGCCTCGCTCATGTTCTTTTTAAGTGCTTTGTGGATGTTGGTGATGACCTCCCTACGGTCGCCTGTAACAGTGCTGATGTGTTCTGCAATTGTACGATGTCGCCACGGAAACAGATTGGCAAACCCGAGGTCTTGCAATTCTGACTTGATGCTGTTCATACCCAGCCGGTCGGCTATGGGTGCGTATATGTCCAGAGTTTCGCGAGCAATTCTACGGCGTGACCCCGTGTTTAGTGAGTCCAGCGTACGCATATTGTGCAGTCGGTCTGCCAGTTTAATAAAAACGACCCTCAGATCCCGCGACATGGCCAGCATGAGTTTGCGAAAGCTCTCGGCATCTGCTTCAACGCGGGTACGAAACTTCATCTTGTCCAGTTTCGTGACCCCATCCACCAGTTCTGCAATCTCGCCGTCGAATTGGCTTTCTATTTCCTCCCTTGTCAGGGGGGTATCTTCAAGGGTGTCGTGCAATATGGCGGCTGCCACGCTCGCGCTATCCATGCGCATCATGGCTAATATGCGTGCAACGGCAACAGGGTGGAGTATGTAGGGCTCCCCGGTTATGCGGGTTTGCCCCTCGTGCGCCTTCGCGCCGGTCTCGAAAGCGCGGAGAATGGTGGCGACCTTTTCCGGCTCCAGGTAGGTATTGAGCAGATCCCTCAGATCAAGGACCGGTTTCGGTAAGGTCGTCGAGATTGCCTGCATAAAGAAACCCGTCAGGGCTTGGGGTCGTCCTCCCCGGCTTCCACATCAAAAACCTCAGCAGCTTCGATTTCAGCTTGCAGGACATTGATGCTTTCGGTATCAATCAAACCTTCAGCAATCTCACGCAGGGCAATCACGGTGGGCTTGTCATTTTCCGGTTGAACCAAAGGTTCGGCACCATGGCCAATCTGGCGGGCGCGTTTGGTTGCGGTTAATACCAGTTCAAAACGATTATCTATATTGTCGAGACAGTCTTCTACAGTAATGCGTGCCATTTCTAAATCCTTGTTGGGTGCTGAGTGTAGTGCCAACCTTGTCAAGGCCAGGATCGGCAATTACACATCGGCAATTACACTGGGCGAAACCGCTCATTTTAACCGTTTCCCAGCCGCTGTGCCAGAATTTGGCCATTCCTGTTTCCCTGGTGTGGGATGCCCTTACGGTGATCATTGATGATTGCAATCAGTTCTTCAAGTGCCGAATCAAAATCATCGTTAACGACCAGCTGCTCAAATTCATTCCAATGAGAGATCTCCGCCTGAGCATCCTGCATTCTTCGTTGTATCACGGACGCGCTGTCCTGGCCTCGTCTGGTCAGTCGCTCACGCAGTATTTTGAGTGAGGGCGGAATGATAAAAATGGCGCAGCAATCGGGGAATATTTCACGTACCTGGCGTGCACCTTGCCAGTCGATTTCCAGGATCACATCCCGGTCTTCCAGCAGGTGTTGTTTCACAGACTCCCGGTGGGTTCCGTAATAGTGATCAAATACCCGGGCATACTCCATTAATTCTCCATTCGTTACCATCTGCTCAAATTCCGCCACGGACACGAACCGGTATTGCTGACCGTCAACCTCACCGGGTCTTGCAGAACGTGTCGTGAGGGACACGGATAGCACGAGCCGTGGGTCGCGTTTGAATAAACCGCTGACCAGACTTGTTTTACCACCACCGGAGGGTGCAGCAATAATAAACAGGTCACCTCGCTTAGCCCCCATTACCAGTGCCCCTTGCCATGAACACTGCCAAACCCACTGCATTCGCAATGATCACATGGAAGGAGCACTAGGCCAGATCCCTGGAATTCGGCGGACACTTACTCAAGATTCTGCACCTGTTCACGCATTTGCTCGATCAGTACTTTAAGATCCACGGCGGCCTGTGTGGTCCGCGGGTCAACGGATTTTGAACTCAGGGTATTGGATTCACGGTTAAATTCCTGCATCAGAAAGTCCAGTCGGCGACCGACCGGCTCGGTCAGATCCAATACCCTGTAAGCCTCTTCGACGTGTGCATCCAGTCTGTCCAATTCCTCATCGACATCAATTTTTTGTGCCAGAAAGGCGACTTCCTGCTCAATGCGTCCCGGCTCAAGTGGTTGTTTCAGGTCAGCAATACGCTCCAGTGTTCGTTTTTTCAGGGCGGCCCGAATTTCAGGTAACCATGATCGCACCCTGGCCGTCAGCTTTGAAATACCCGCCAACCGCTCGCTAATTGCTCTGGACATCTGCTCACCTTCGCGGCCACGTCCCGCCCGTAACTCCTTTGCGGCCTCGGCCAGTAACTCCATTGCTGCCGTGTTCACTGGTGCAAGATCAGGTCGTTTCTCTTCAATCAGTCCGGGCCACCTAAGCAGTTGGTTAATGTCGGCTTGCTGGTCAGTGGATGCCAGGCCGGCTAATTCTGTGTGCACGCTGAGAAGTTCACCGGCCAATGCCCGATTGAGCTCCAAACCACTGCCGGCGGCGTCCGGGGCTGCAAAAAAGCGTAAGCTTGCATCAATTTTTCCCCGACTCAGGTGTTGCCCGAGACATTGTCTGATGTCGGCCTCCAGGGGCCGGAATTCTTCAGGCAGGTGCAGGCTGAACTCCAGGTAACGGTGATTAACCGAGCGCATTTCCCAGCTCAGGCGACCAAATTCATATTGGCGCTCGACCCCGGCGAATCCGGTCATGCTTCGAATCATTGCTTCTTCCTGGCAGCAGGCAGTGGCACAATGTTAACGGTTAGGTGGCAAGACTAAAACACCCTCTGTCAATTTATGAAAAAGTTAAGCTGAACAGGACCAGTTGATGAGACCCAGTAACAGACAAGCAGATGAGTCAAGACCCGTTACCATTACCCGTAATTACACCTGCCATGCTGAGGGGTCGGTACTGATCGCCTGTGGCAATACCAAGGTGTTGTGCACCGCATCGGTTGAAGCGCGGGTACCTGCATTTTTGCGTGGCAGTGGTGAAGGCTGGGTAACAGCGGAGTACGGCATGCTACCAAGATCTACCGGGTCCCGCATGCGTAGGGAAGCCGCCGTGGGCAAGCAGGGTGGGCGGTCGTTGGAAATCCAGCGGCTGATTGGCCGTTCACTACGAGCAGTAGTCGACCGGGCGGCCATCGATGACTACACGATAACGCTCGATTGTGATGTTTTACAAGCTGACGGCGGCACGCGTACTGCAGCAATCACCGGGGCTTACGTTGCGCTGGTTGATGCCTGTCGTTGGTTACTTGCCAACAAGAAAATAAAAACTGATCCACTGCACGGCCAGGTGGCGGCTGTTTCAGTCGGGATTTTCAACTCTACACCCGTGCTTGATCTGGATTATGCAGAGGACTCCCGCGCAGAGACGGATATGAACGTGGTGATGAATGATGGTGGGGCGTTTATCGAGTTGCAGGGCACGGCGGAAGGGCATGCTTTTCGCAAAGATGAGCTGGACCAATTATTGGCGCTGGCCGACAAGGGCATCAAGACCTTGCTCGAGGTGCAGTCCACGGCGCTGGCGGGCTAGGGTAAACAGGCCCTGGGTAAATGCCGGATTCATCACTTCAGCAGGGTGAATTTGTGCTCGCCAGTGGTAACCCTGGCAAGTTGCGGGAAATGACAGCCATACTCAAGCCACTGGGCATTAGCTTACGTCCACAAAGTGATTGGCGGGTTGCCGAGGCTGAAGAAAATGCACCGACATTTATCGAAAATGCGCTCGCCAAGGCACGTCAGGCAGTAGCCCATACGGGGTTGCCGTCTATCGGTGATGATTCTGGTTTGGTAGTTCCTTTTCTGCACGGTGAACCCGGCATTTATTCAGCCCGATATGCAGGTGAGGGTGCGACTGATCAGGCCAATATCGACAAACTGCTGTACGCGCTCGAAGGTACAAAACGGGTTGATCGACAGGCTTATTTTTACTGTGCGTTGGCACTGGTTAATACGACTGACGATTCAACACCTCTGGTGGCGACTGCACACTGGCATGGTGAGGTGCTGTGTGCACGCCAGGGCGATGGCGGTTTTGGCTATGATCCGGTGTTTGGTGTACCCGGCATGGGGGATTCCGGCCAGCCGTGCTCGGCGGCCGAGTTGGCCCGGGAAGATAAGAACCGCATTAGCCATCGCGCTCAGGCCCTGAGAGAGTTGGTCAGGCTGATTCTTTGTTGAAATTGCCACCGCTGAGCCTGTATGTACACATCCCCTGGTGTGTGCGCAGGTGTCCGTACTGTGATTTCAATTCACATGCTGCTCCCCAGGTCATACCGGCTTCGAACTACGTAGAGGCGCTGGTCACTGATCTGGAACAGGATTTACCCCTCGTATGGGGACGGCCCATCGGTAGTATTTATTTTGGCGGTGGTACGCCCAGCTTGTTTTCTGCCGCTCATATTGCTGCATTGCTTGCTGCAATACGGGCTCGCCTGGAGTTGCGGCCTGATGTGGAAGTCACGCTGGAGGCAAATCCCGGAACCATCGAGTACGACAGCTTCCCCGCCTATGCGCAGGCAGGTGTAAACCGGGTCTCCCTTGGAGTGCAGAGTTTCGATAATGACTTGCTCGGCCGAATCGGTCGCATTCACTCCCGGCAGGAAATTGAGCAAAGCCTGAGATCACTGGACGCAAGTGGGATCTCAAACTTTGATCTTGACCTAATGTACGCATTACCCGGGCAAACCCGTGAGGAGTCCAGGTGTGACATTGAATGGGCCATCAATGCGCAGCCCCGGCATATCTCCTTCTACCAGCTCACGATTGAACCGAATACGGCGTTCGCATCACAACCGCCCGACCTGCCGACAGAAGATGTCGCCTGGGACATGTATCAATCCGGTGTGCGTCTATTGGAAAAAGCGGGTTACGGTCAATACGAAATTTCTGCTTTTGCTCAGACCGGAGAATACAGTCGTCACAACATGAATTATTGGCGCTATGGGGATTTTCTGGCGATAGGTGCCGGTGCGCATGGAAAAATCACCTTGCCGGCAGAAGGTGGGGTAAAGCGTTACGCCAAACACCGAAACCCGCGGCGTTATTTGCAGGGGCTGGAAGGTGGTGATTGGTTGGCTGAACAACGTGAACTAAGTAATGAGGAACTTGTATTTGAGTTTTTTCTTAACCAATTAAGACTCAAACAAGGTGTGAATATAGGTGATTTCAGTCCACGTACTGGTCTGCGGTGGGGCGTGGTTGAGGCACGCGTACAACAAGCCATTGAAAATGGCTGGCTGGAGCGCTGCGAGCAACGTCTCAAAACAACAGGGTTGGGATGGAGGTTTGTGAATGATATTCAGCAGATTTTTTTGCCATAATTGAAACGGTTTTTGCCCTTGCAATGCCTGTTATCCACCGTTAGACTAGCCGGCTCTCTGGACACAACGAACACCGGAATTGTCATGAAAGCTGACATACACCCTGAGTATCGCGAAGTAGTTTTTCAGGATTTATCTTCTGATTTTGCGTTCCTGACACGCTCAACCGCAGCCAGTAAAGAAACCATCAAGTGGGAAGATGGCAATGAGTACCCGCTAATCAAGGTGGAGGTTTCGAGTGCTTCGCACCCCTTTTACACTGGCAAACATAAGCTGATGGATACCGGTGGTCGTGTCGACCGCTTCAAACGCCGTTACCAGAAATAAGCCAGGTCCTGGAGACCCCGCTTCAAACGGGTCACTTTGATATATTGCCCTTGCATAAAGATCCTGCAGTTTTAGATCCAGGTGGGTGGTGTAATTTAACCTGAATCACCCATATCCAGCCGGTCTTTCTACTACCTGTATGATAGACACTGTGAGATAATAATTAGTCCCAATTCGTCCGGCTACTATTGGAGAGCCCCGTGTCTGATCACCATGTCATCATCAAAGACCAGAGTAGCGGTCAGAGCCTTGAATTGCCCGTTATCCGGGGCACTGAAGGTGAGCCAACCCTCGACATTAAATCCTTACCCGCATCGTTGGGTTACTTCACATACGATCCGGGATTTAGTTCCACGGCCAGCTGTACCAGCGATATTACCTTTATCGACGGTGGCCAGGGCATCCTGCGCTACCGTGGTTATCCAATTGAGCAATTGGCAGAAAAAAGCGATTTTTCAGAGGTCGCTTATCTGTTGTTGTACGGTGAGTTACCTTCTGTTTCTGAACTGGCTGCGTATAACGACGAAATCACCAATCACACGATGGTGCATGAGCAGCTCAACACATTTATTTCCGGGTTTCACTATGATGCGCACCCCATGGCCATGATGGCCGGTGTCGTCGGTTCGCTGGCCGCTTTTTACCACGACAAGATGGATATGGACAGCAGTGAGCACCGTTTCCTATCGGCAAAGCGCATGATTGCCAAAATGCCGACGATCGCGGCGGCCTGTTTCCGCCATCATATGGGCTGGCCGACAGCCTATCCCAAAAACTCTCTGAATTTTGCGGAACGCTTTTTACACATGATGTTCTCCGTGCCTACCGAAAACTATGAGATTGATCCGGTTGCTGCCAAGGCGCTCGATCTGCTGTTCATTTTGCATGCAGATCATGAACAAAACGCCAGTACGTCCACGGTGAGGCTTGTGGGATCAACAGGTGCCAATCCCTATGCTTGTATTGCCGCAGGTATTTCCGCGCTCTGGGGTCCGGCACATGGTGGTGCTAACGAGTCGGTGATTAACATGCTCAATGACATCGGTGATATGTCTCAGGTTGGGAAATTTGTTGCTCGCGCCAAAGACCGAGATGACCCGTTTCGATTGATGGGGTTCGGTCACAGGGTTTACAAAAACTTCGATCCGCGTGCATCCATTATTCGGGTCGCCGCGCACGAAGTTCTTCAGGCCCTGGGTACCAGTGACCCGCAGATGGATCTGGCCCTTGAGCTGGAGCGCATCGCTCTTGAGGATGACTACTTTATAGAAAAGAAGCTGTATCCCAATGTCGACTTCTACTCTGGAATTATTTATAAGGCGCTGGGTATTCCGATGAGCATGTTTACCGTCATGTTTGCGATTGCCCGCACTGTTGGCTGGGTATCGCAATGGGTGGAACAGTCAGAGACCCCTACCCGAATTGGGCGTCCCAGACAGGTTTACAACGGACCGTCTGAGCGAGATTACGTACCCATCAAGTCGCGCTGACAAGGGCACTAACCCGACTGAAGGCAAAACAACCGGAATAGAGAATGATCCATGCGGCTTAAAAACCGTCGTATGGGTTTTCCTGGGTGCTGGTGGTATCAGACTGGTCAATTGCCGCAACATCTTCCTTTGCAGGCAGGCTTCCCATCTTGAATACCTCCGTTACGGTGTTGCGGTTTTCAAGTCTGGCCAGCAAGCCTGTATCTACATCGATTCGTGCGTGAGTAATACCCGCAGGAATCTTTGGCGGTTCATCCGGCATGTCCTGTAAAGCGGTACGCATGTAGTTAATCCAGATGGGCAGTGCTGCCTTACCACCCACTTCGTTGCGACCCAGGGGTTGATGGCTGTCAAAACCTGTCCAGACGGAGGTCACTATTTCACTGTTGTAGCCGGAGAACCAGGCGTCACGCTGCTCATTGGTGGTTCCGGTCTTGCCTGCCAGGTCGTTACGTCCGAGAGCCATGGCCTTTTTCCCCGTGCCTCGCCGCACAACGTCCATCATCATGGACCGTACCAGGTACGCATTTTGTGCGGAGATCACTCTGGGTGCGGGTGTTGGAGCTGTCGGGGGGGCGTTTGACTTATGCTCATCCTGCTCGACGATTTCAAAACCTCCTTTTTCTCCTCCCAACTCCAGCGGCATGAAGCTGGGCTCATCCTTTGCAGGTTGGGCTTCAGGAATCGTCTCCGGGCCGCTTTCAGCGTCGCAGTCAGGACACACTACGGTGGGGGTGGCAGCGAACAGAACGGTACCCCTGGCGTCTGTAATTCGTGCAATGAAATAGGGGTCGATCAGGTAACCTCCATTAGCAAATACCGCATAGCCCCGGGCGATGTTGATTGGCTTCAGCGATGCGCTGCCCAATGCCATGGAAAGGTTGTCCGGTAATACGGCCGGGTCAAATCCGAACAAGCTGACGTGTCTGCGTGCATAAGGAATACCGATGTCCCTCAATAGCCTTATAGATACAAGGTTGCGGGAGTTGACCATGGCTTCGCGTAGTCGTGTAGGCCCAAAATATTGCTCACTATAGTTTTGTGGCTTCCAGTCTCTTTCAAGTTCTGTGTCGCTGAATGTAATGGGTGCGTCCATGATGATACTGGCAGTCGTTTTGCCTTTTTCCAGCGCCGCCGAGTAAATAAATGGTTTGAAACCCGACCCGGGTTGGCGCCGGCTCTGGACCACGCGATTGAACTTGCTCCGGGTGTAGTCGTAGCCACCAACCAGAGCCTTGATACTACCGTCACGGGGGCTCAATGAAATCAGTAGTGCTTCTGTCTGTGGTAGTTGGGTCAGTTGTCTTCGTCCCTCGTCTTGCAGTCGCGTGCGGATAATATCGCCGGGTTTGAGAACGTCTGAAATGCTTTCAGGGACGGGACCTGTGCGGTTGCGGGTGATGAATTTTCTGGCCCACTTCACGTCGTCAAGATCAAGCGCAATCGTTTGACCATCGGTTTGATAGACGAGTGCGATATCACCTTCGACCTCGGTTACCAGTCCAGGTGCCGTTCCAGCAACGGGCTTGTAGGGTCGCAAAATGTCATCCCAACCTGCGGTTGTCGTGTTGTCCATGAGGTCTATGCTTGCCTCTGGTCCTCGGTATCCATGTCGCTGGTCGTACTCTTCAAGCCCGCCTATTACGGCCTGGTTTGCGCTAACCTGGAGGTCGGCGTTTATGGTTGTGAAAACCTCAAAGCCACCGGTGTAGGCGGCCTCTCCAAATCGTTGCAACATTTCCCTGCGCACCATTTCGGCAAGATAAGGTGCAGAAATTTCCGTGGTGGCGCCATGATAAAACGCGGTATCGATTTCAGTGATTGCTTGTTGTAATTCCTGATCACTGATATATCCCAGTTCTTGCATACGACCCAGTATGTAGTTACGGCGGGTCATGGCACGTTTTGGCGAAGTAATGGGATTGATCCTCGACGGCGCCTTGGGCAGTGCCGCAAGCATTGCACTTTGTGCCAGGCTTAACTGATGCACGGACTTACCGTAATAAACGTCAGCCGCGGCACCGACACCATAAGCTCTGTGACCGAGAAGAATTTTGTTTAAATAGAGTTCCAGGATTTCATCCTTGGATAATTCACCCTCAATTTTGAGTGCCAGGAAAATTTCCCTGGTCTTGCGGGTAAATGTTTTTTCAAGGGTCAGAAAAAAGTTGCGGGCCAATTGTTGGGTGATTGTGCTGCCACCAACGGACTTTTCTCCGGTGGTTGCAAGGGTCCAAACCGCCCGCGATAAACCTTGGTAATCTACCCCTGGGTGATGATAAAAACGAGCATCCTCACCGGCTATAAAAGCATTTTTGAGATGTTTGGGCATCTCATCAATGCGTACCGGAATTCGTCGTTTTTCACCGAAAACACTGAATAATTTACCCTCTTGCGTATAAATCCGTAAGGGTACCTGGAGTTGTATGTCGCGTAGGGTATTAACATCTGGAAGGTCTTTAATAACAATAATATAGGTTAGAATTAGCGTGGTTAAACCCAGTACCAAAGAGGCCACTACAAGGCGGAAAATTAATCGAAACCCTTTTCTCACAACTTTATCCTGTTATGCTTACGCATAGTAGAGTCAATACTAATGGATAAATCCGTCTCCGGATAGCAGGAGACCTAACAGAAGATACGCCGTTTCGGACAAGGAAGTAGCCGGTAATGACGATTTTGACCGACCAGTTTATCAGTAGTTCTTACTGCTTAATCAACCAAGTAGAGACCTTTATGCTTCGGCGACCGGACCCATAAATGGGAACGGGCACGGACGAGGTGTTCCGGTATAGGTCAATTATCTGTTAAAGTAGTTTACTTAAAGTCCCACTAAACTACTGGTGCAACAAAGGAATAGTAGGTTTTTGAAACTGTTTGGAAAGAAAAAAGAGCCGATTATTGGTCTGGACATTGGTACGACGGGAGTACGTCTGTTGCAGCTTTCAAAGCATGCATCCGGGTATCGGATTGACCACTTTGCGATGGAGCCGCTGGGTGAAGGCGTGGTGGTTGATAGCTCTGTACGTGACGCAGATGCCGTTTCAAATGCTATTTCCAGGATAATCAGGGCTTCGGGAACCAGTGCCAAATCTTGTGCGATAGCGGTTTCGGGCTCAGCCGTTTTCACCAAGATCATCAGTTTGCCCTCAAATCTCGCCGAGACAGACATTGAAAGTCAAGTGCAGGTTGAAGCCAATCAGTACGTTCCCTACCCACTTGATGAGGTCAGCCTGGATTTTGAAGTGCTGGGTCCGTCACCTCGCAATGCCGATTTTGTGGATATTCTACTGGCAGCCAGCAAGAGCGAGAATGTAGAGAACCGTCAGGACGCTATTGATTCAGCGGACTTACAAGCAAAAGTTGTTGATATCGAAGCCTTCGCAATAGCAAATGCCTTTGAGTTGATACGAAAACGTGATGGTGTAAATCGTAGCGAAGCCGTTGCGTTTTTTGATATTGGCTACGACCTTTCGACTTTGCTGGTGATCAAAAACGGTCACGTTATATATACCCGAGATCATCCGTTCGGCGGTCATCAGCTGTTGGAGGAAAACCAGCGCCGCTATGATATGACTCTGAAGCAGGCCGGTTTTTTTGAGCGTAATGAAGATGCGCCGGATGACTTTGAAGAAGAGGTGTTGGAACCATTCCAGTTAAACATCGTTCACCAGATTAGCCGTTCCCTGCAGTTTTACGCTTCCAGTAGTGAATATTCGAACATTGGAACAATTTACCTGTCTGGCGGGGTCGCCGTCATGAAAAGCCTGGCGCAAATGGTGCAACAGGAACTCGGAATGACAACGCGGATTGCCGATCCGATTACTGGAATGGATATTGTAGAAAATGTGTCGGTGATGACGCTTAAACGCAACGCTAACAACCTGATGATCGCCACGGGGTTGGCTTTAAGAGGGTTTGACTGATGCCCAGAATTAACCTACTTCCGTGGCGGGAGGAACTGCGCAGGGAGCGGCAGCGCGAGTTCCTGGGGTCGTTGGTAATGACCGGTGTGCTGGGCGTTGTACTGGTGTTCTTGCTTGGTCTTGTCTATGGACAGAGGATCCAGTACCAGCAGGACAGGAATGACCTGATTAGTTCTGAAATCCGGAAAGTGCAACTGCGAATCGGGCACATCGATGAATTGGAGCGGGTCCGGAGTCGGTTGATATCGCGTAAGCAGATCATCGAGCAACTCCAGGCCAGCCGTTCCATGACGGTTGAGCTGTTAGATAAACTGGCCAGAACTATCCCCGTTGGCGTAACCCTCGGTGGTGTCGCGCAGTTGGGGTCGAACCTTTCACTTGACGGTACCAGTCAGTCCAACGCAAGGGTATCGGCGTATTTGCGTGCCCTGGAAAAAAGTGATCTGTTTCTGGAACCAGAGCTCAATTATGTTCGCAGCGCAGACAACGCCTCAGTCACAAATGAGCCGTACGAATTTAGTATTGGGGTGAGCTTGCGCCCACCCAGAACAGCCGCTGAAGAACTGGACCTTTATGATCTGGAGAGTCAGGAGGCCGAGCAATGACATTCGACGATTTCAGAGACGCCGATTTCTCGGATATTGGTAGTGCAACTGCCGCGGTACGTTATGTGTTGCTTCTTGTTGCACTGATCCTGGTTCTGTTGGCAGGCTACTTCCTGTTTATTAGTGCCAAGTCAGATGAATTAACGCAGGCGCGCTTGCGGGAATTGACCTTGATGACGGATTTTGAAACCAAGCAGGCAAAGTCCGCGAATCTTGAGGCCTACCAGGGGCAAATGGAGGAAATGCAGAGTCTGTTGCAAACCATGTTCAGGCAATTGCCGGGCCGGACGGAAATGGACAAGTTGCTTGTGGATGTTTCGCAGACGGCTCTTGCATCGGGTATTGAAGTGCAGTTGTTCGAACCGCTGCCAGAAGCATTCCAGGGTTTCTATGCGGAGCGGCCCATCAATATTCGGATGATTGGAAATTACCATCAGTTCGGACAGTTTGTGAGTGGCGTGGCGTCGTTGCCGAGAGTTGTAATTTTGACAATGCATGATATTTCTCTGCGCCGCGCAACGGTAGCCCGGGACAGTCCTGGAGATACAGGGGATCGGTTGATACTTGAAGGAGCAGTGAAGACTTATCGTTATGTAGATGAGGACGAGGCTGCTCAGCAGGCAGCGGGGCAGGGTCCATGAAACAATTTGGACAACAGTTGGGTCGTATTGCCGTAGCACTGCTGGTGGTACTGTTGTTGACGGCTTGCAGCGAGAACACGAGTGACCTGGTAAGGCATATTGATGCGGTCAAATCCAGACCGGTTGACCCGATAGATCCAATTCCTCCGGTAAAAACATATACACCCTATGCGTATGAGGGGTTGATCGGACGTGATCCGTTCCGCCAGTCGTTTGGTGAAGGTAGTGACGATGAGCGATCCTCCAGGGGCACTGGTCCACAGCCTGATTTTATCCGAGCCAAACAGTACCTGGAGCGCTATGAGCTCGATACGCTTTCAATGGTAGGGACTTTAAGTAAAGGTGACTCAAGCTGGAGTTTGATCTCCGACCCGCAGGCGGTAGTTCATCGCGTTCCGGCTGGAAATTATTTGGGTAAGAACCATGGGAAAGTGGTCAGCATAAGCGACACAGAGACCGGCTTAAATGAATTGATATCAGATGGGGCAGGGGGTTGGTTGGTAAGGCCGACAACCATCGCTTTAAAGGAAAGATAGGCGTTGCACTTGGAAAAGAGCAATCGGGAGCGAGCCGACATGAACAGTAAGGAAAATTTTAAAGTGAGTCGAATACTTGCCTGCGGGCCGGGGCGGTTTATGGAAAGCAAGAAAACTGGATTTCTCTTAGTCCTTGGGCTGGCATTGATCGCGTTACCGGCATTGGCGGCGTTGGCGGCAAGTAACCTTGTCGCAGTGGATGTCAGTAGTAATGGTGCCGGCGACGTCGTGCTCACTTTGTCGACTTCAGGTGATGAACCTGAAGTGAGTGTGTTTGTGACGGAAAGTCCGGCACGGATTGTCCTGGATTTGGCGGATACCGATAGCCAGGTTGACAAGGGTCCAGTCTCAGTGGGTGTGGGTGCGGTGCAGAAATTTACAACGCTGTCCGCTGGAGGAAGAACCCGCTTGATGGTGGACCTTTCGAGTCCCGCTAGTTATGACTACCAGTCCGGGAATGGCCAGGTCTTTTTAACGATTGTCAGTGACCGCATTGGTGCCGCACCGGCCGCGTACACAAGCAGTGCCAAGTTTGTGGTGAACAAGGTGGATTTTCGTCGTGGTGACAATGGTCAAAGCCGGGTTATCGTGGGTCTTGACAGAACCGGCTCAAATCTTTCGGTCAGCACACGCACGGGTGGTTTGTCAGTTGATATATTTGATACGAACCTGCCGGTTGACTTGAACCAACGACTTGATGTGATCGATTTTGCCACGCCGGTGCAGACCATTGACGCCGGCAAGAAGGGCAGTGGTGTACGTCTCGAGTTAGAAATAGCGGGTTTGTATGAGCATATGGCCTACCAGTCTGGAGATGACTGGGTTATTGAAGTCACCAAGCCTGCCCGTTCCGAACTGGCTGGCGACGCTGAAGTGGTTGAGTTTTTTCAGGATAAGGACTACACCGGCAGCAGAGTAACCTTCAACTTTCAGGACATTCCGGTGCGGTCCGTATTGCAATTGATTGCCGACGTATCGGATCTGAACATTGTGGTTGCTGACAATGTAGTCGGCAATTTGACGCTGAGATTGACCAACGTCCCCTGGGACCAGGCGCTGGATATCGTTCTGGATGCCCGCAATCTGGATATGCGTGAAAACGGTAATGTGATGTGGATTGCACCGACCGCGGACATTGCAGCACGTGAACAACAATTGTTGCAGGCTCTACAAGACCGTAAGGAACTGGAGCCACTACAGACGGCCTTGCTGAGTGTCAGTTATGCTTCCGCAGAGAATTTAAAAGCCCTGATCGACGAAGGGTCTGAGGCCGCCGATGGATACTCCGGACTGTTATCCGAGCGCGGATCTGTGGCGATAGACTTCAGGACCAACACGCTCATGGTCACAGATACACCGGACAGGATTGAGGCTATCCAAAAGCTGGTGCAGCAGCTTGACCGGCCCGTCAGACAGGTTCAAATCGAGTCACGCATCGTGATCGCAAACAGCGATTTTAGCCATGAGTTGGGTGTTCGTTTTGGAGTTACGACTGTAAACAGGGGCAACAATATCCTCGGCATCTCCGGTACTGGTCTGGCTGCCGGTGAAACCAGACTTAATGAATCAGTTGTAAGTATTGACCCCAATACAAACACTGCGATACCGCTCCTGTCAGATCGATACAACGTCAATTTACCCGCAACCAACCCCAGTGCCGGTGGCCTCGGTCTGTCATTCCTTTCAGGAAATGTGCTGCTGGACCTTGAGCTGTCTGCCCTGGAGGCAGAGGGTGAGGGTGAAGTCATATCTACGCCACGGGTGGTGACCGCCAACAAGTCCGAGGCCTTTATCCAGCAGGGTGTGGAAATACCCTTTGAGCAGGCAGCGTCCTCGGGCGCGACGGCCGTACAGTTCAAAGAAGCCGTACTCGAATTGCGAGTGACTCCGCTGATTACGCCGGATAATCGTGTGCAACTTGAACTCGGAATCAAGCAGGATACCGTTGGTGTAATTTTTCAGACCGGGCGTGGTGGATCAGTTCCTTCAATTGATACGCGTCAACTCGCCACTTCCGTGCTGGTGAGGAACGGTGAAACGGTGGTCCTGGGGGGGATTTTTCAGGATGACCGTAAAACCCAGGAGGACAGGATTCCTTACCTGAGCAGTATTCCCGGTGTTGGCAACCTGTTCCGGCGACGTTCCAATGAAGCCAAAAAGCGTGAATTGCTGATTTTCGTAACGCCAACTATCGTGGAAGAGCGCCCGGTGGTTAATTGACAAAAGTATCTGTAAGCCCGGCGGAAAGGCTGGGTTGTGATGCACCACACTAGTTTCTCATTCCAGCCAGGCAGCACACCCCTGTTGGTCAGTATCCCGCACGCCGGCACCGTCGTGCCGCCCACGATCAAAAGTTGCCTGACCACTTCCGCACATGGGCTGCCTGACACCGACTGGTTCGTAGACCAACTCTATCGATGGGTAACCGAAGCGGGTGCCGGGTTATTGGTGGCGGTTAATTCCCGTTATGTCATCGACCTGAATCGTCCACCGGATGACGCCGCTTTGTATACTGGTGGGGGTACGGGGCTGGTTCCACACCAGTCATTTGATGGCACATCGCTGTATCTTGAGGGATTGCAACCGGACGAAGAGGAAACCGGAAATCGTCGAAAACAGTTCTGGCAGCCCTATCATGAACAATTGGACGTTGAACTGAATAGCCTGAGGCAACGCTTTGGGCATGCCATTTTGCTGGACGCACATTCCATTCGTGACGAGGTGCCGTTGTTGTTTACAGGCAGGTTGCCTGATCTGAATCTCGGTTGTTACAAGGGTGCAAGTGCGGACCCTGACTTGATATCAACGTGTGTCACGGCACTGGGCTGCGACCCCGGTTACTCGCTGGTAGTTGATGGGCGGTTTCAGGGCGGCTACATTACTAGAAACTATGGTCAGCCACAAAATGGTGTGCATGCTCTGCAACTGGAAATGGTTCAATCCGTTTACATGAATGAACAACCGCCCCTCTATGACCCCGAGCGCGCCGCGGGAATATTGCCGGTGCTCAGGCGTTTGATCGATGCGCTGATTCAGTGGGCACCCGGGCATGCGTAGGATTTACTGCAAGAAGCTACTGCAGGGAAACTTATGGCGAGATGATGTTGTATTGAGCCTGACACAGCAAGGATTGATCAGGCAGGTTGAAAAGGGCTCGGCACAGGATGCTGATGAATGTATTTACGGGACCACCGTGCCGGGTATGCCAAACGTTCACAGTCATGCTTTTCAACGGGTGCTGGTGGGTGGCACCGGGCTACGGGGAAACGATCAGAGTAGTTTCTGGAGTTGGCGCGACGCCATGTATCGGTGCGCCAACAGGATTTCACCAGAGCAGTATTCTGTTATCGCGAGTTGGGTATTCATTCAGATGCTAAAGGCTGGATTCACGAGTTGTGCGGAGTTTCACTATATCCATCATCAACCTGATGGCAAGCCTTATACCAACCCCGCTGAAATGTCCGAACAATTGATGGCGGCCTCTGCTCTTGGTGGCATTGCCTTGACATTGTTACCGGTTTTCTACCATACAGCAGATTTTGGCAAAGTCGGCGCAGACCCCGCACAAAGAAGATTTGCCAACACGGCACAGCAATATTTGCAGATACTGGATGCCTGCCAGGCCGTGATGTCCGATCAGACGTTATTGCGTCTGGGACTAGCACCGCATTCACTGCGCGCAGTTCCTGGCCAACTACTTGGCGAGGTACTGCGAGCGTGGCCAGACAAGCAATGTCCCGTGCATATCCATATCGCTGAGCAAAGGGCGGAAATTGAAGGCTGCATTGCAAGTCTTGGTGCACGACCGCTTGAGTGGTTGCTAAGGCATTTTTCCGTTGATCAGCATTGGTGTCTGGTACACGCCACACATTTGTCAGAAAGTGAGTTGCAGGAGGCGGCGGCCAGCCAGGCCGTGGCCGGTTTGTGTCCGACTACCGAGGCGGACCTGGGTGACGGCGTATTTGAGACCGCCGCCTGGTTGAAAGCTGGAGGGCAATTTGCGATAGGCTCCGACAGTAATGTAAGGATATCGGTTGCAGAGGAATTACGCCTGCTTGAGTACAACGCCCGGCTTGGAAGCGGCCAGCGCAATGTGCTGACTGCTGCCGGGCAGACCTGCGGCAGGTTTTTGTACCAGCGTGCCGCAAAGGGTGGTGGTAGCGCTCTAGGCCAAGCTGTCGGCTCTATTGACGTCGGTTACCGCGCCGATTTGCTGGAGCTTGACACCCAACATGAGTTGCTACTGGCGCGTGAACCCGATTCAGTACTGGATAGCTGGATTTTTGGCGGTGATAAGACCATGATTAACTCCGTCTGGGTCGCGGGCCGGCGTGTGATAGATCGTGGTCATCACATGCTTGAGGAAAAGCAGAGAAAGCTGTTTGCTAACGTTATGGCGGAATTGTACTCAGCGTGAATTTGCGGTCGTTTTCAGGTGCTGCCGAACGTAACCGAAAGCCCATACTTGAGCAGTTACACGCGCTGCTGCCAACCACCGGAACGGTGTTGGAAATTGGTTCGGGCTCAGGTCAGCACGCCATGTTTTTCAGCGCAAACTTACCGCACCTGCAGTGGCAGCCAAGTGAAACAGGCTCGCAACTCGAGGTCTTGGTAGCCAATACCAAATCTACACACGCCCCACGTGTCCTGGAGCCGTTGAAGCTTGATGTATTGAGTGACCCCTGGCCCACGCATGCCTATGCGGCCGCGTACTCTGCCAACACGGCGCACATCATGTCGTGGGATACGGTAATTGCCATGTTTGCCGGGGTTTCAGGGCAACTTGATGTGGGCACCAGGTTTTTTCTCTATGGCCCATTCAATATCGACCATTGTTTTACCTCACCCGGCAATGCACAATTTGATGCTCATTTGCGGGAGGAAGATTCACGCATGGGTATACGTGACATGCAAGATATTGAATTACTTGCCAATAAATATCAGATGCAATTGGAAAGAAAACTTGCCATGCCGGCCAATAATTTCATTTTGGTATTTCTGAAGGTGCATCGTGCGTGCTGACTGGCGGCGTCTGCTCCAACAGGCAGACGGGCTTGTATCAGCATATTCAAACCGGGTTTCAAACGCAGCCAATCTTTGTGCATTGCTCTACCAGGAATTACCTGATGTCAGCTGGGCAGGATTCTACTTTCTACACGGCAATACCCTGCTTGTCGGGCCATTCCAGGGCCCCCCTGCATGTGTAAGCATTGATTTGGGGCAGGGTGTTTGCGGCCAGGCGGCGATGACGGGTAAACCCATAAGAGTGGGTGATGTGGAGGCCTTCGACGGGCATATTGTCTGTGATGCCGAGGCCCGTTCCGAGGTGGTCGTGCCCCTGTTCAAGGAAGGTGATCTGGTGGGTGTGCTTGATGTTGACAGCAGGCGCTTGAATCGCTTCAGCCAGGAAGATCAGTCTGGTCTTGAAGCCCTGGCAAAGATTTACCTGGCGTCGATCGACTAGTGGTCCGACAAGCTTTTGTCGAAGGGGTTGACATTACCCGGGCAGGGTTTTGCCCCGGACCTGGTACCTCAGGACGCCGCCGTGCACATCGCGTCGGAACCGGTCGGGAAATTCAATGACCGCCAGTGTGCCGGTGGCCATTCTCTTGACGGGAGCGGCCTGATCCTTCTGCAACACGCTGATCAGCAGTTGTTCAAAACCCGGGTTATGTCCAACCATCAATAGCTGTTCGCTATAGCTGAACGCGTCATCCACCAGGGTCAAGAGCATATGTAACGAGGCGCCATAGATTGAATCGATGTAGTCGGTTGTTGAAAGCAACTGGTGCCAATGTTCCAGCAAGGGGGCGAGTGTCTGACGGGTGCGTTTCGCGGGTGAGCACAACACCGTATCGGGCACGGTCAATGTATCCTGCGTCCACCCGGCAACCCGCCGTGCGTCGTTAGTCCCTCTTGCACTCAGTGCCCTGGAAAAATCGTTGCCCAGCGGACTCCACGGCTCCGCCTTGGCGTGACGTAACAGGTAAAGTTGCTGCCTCATTTAAGTCAACTGATTCACGAACATGAAGTGAGGTGCTGTGCCGAATTGTGAGACATGCGGCTAATCAGATGTCTCGCCCAAATCCTGACACTGCTGATGCCTGAAGCAACTGAGCTCGTGATCATTCACCAGTCCGGCCGCCTGCATAAGCGCATAGCAAGTCGTCGCACCCACAAATCGGAAGCCATGTTTTTTCAAGCGCTTACTCAGTGCCGTTGATTCGTTGGTGCTGGCGGGAATGTCACCTAAACCCTGCCTTTGGTTCACTATTGGTCGGTAATTCACACTTTCCCACAGGACGGAGTCCAGTGTCGTACCACTATTCCACAGCGCGAGTATGCGTCTGGCGTTGCTAATGGTCGACTCGATTTTACCCCGGTGCCTGACAATCCCGGCGTCGGTCATTAACTGGTCGATTTTTCGTTGGTCAAAGTCCGCGACCCGTTGCACGTCAAAGTCAACAAATAATCGGCGGTAGCCCTCCCTTTTGTTCAATATGGTCAACCAGCTTAATCCAGCCTGCGCACCCTCAAGTGTCATCATTTCAAACAGGCGCTGGTCATCGTGCCTGGGCACCCCCCACTCCCGATCGTGATAGCTGATATTCAGTACATGGTCACCGGGCCAGGCACATCTTTGTATTGTGTTCTTGTCCATCACTTCACTCATGGCTTAAACGGCAGTCGTTCGAGGTCAATATTGCCACCGCTGATAATAGTACCCACACGGCGGCCCGCAAAAAGCTCGGGCTGTGTCATGACCGCTGCTATGACCGTTGCAGAGGAGGGCTCAATCAACATACGGAAATGGCGCCATACCAATGCCATGGCGTCAATAATCCCTGCCTCGGAGACCGTGATGACGCCGCCGACATGCTTGCGGATGATCTCAAAATTCAGTACACCGACCATGGCCCGTAACCCATCCGCGATCGTATCAGGTGTGAACTGTTCAACCCGTTTACCTTGCTCCAGGCTCAATGCAGTATCTGCTGCGCCTTCCGGTTCGGCGCCCATTACCTCAATCCCGGGAAGCAGGGCCTTGGCCGCGATTGCAGAACCGCTAATCAGACCACCACCGCCGACCGGGGCTATCAGGACTTCCAGTTCGGGGCATTGCTTTGCCAGTTCGATGACCGCTGTACCCTGGCCACAAATAATGTCTGCATGATCGTAGGGTGGAATGGGTATACAGCCTTCAGCTACCAAGTCGGCCAGACCCTTTTCCCGTTGCTGTTGGGTCGGCGCGCAAAATATAACTTCACCGCCGTACCGTTGCACCGCTTCAATCTTGGTGGGGACGGAGTTGTCGGGCATCACAATCCGGGCTCGCCGTTTGTGCACTGATGCCGCAAGTGCCAGCGCCGCACCATGATTTCCGGAGGAATGTGTTGCCACTTCACCTTTGCGGCCGGTTTCTTCCAGGCGGGCAATCGCATTACTCGCACCACGAAACTTGAATGCACCGGTACGTTGGAGATTTTCGCACTTGAGCCAAAGCTCGCAAGCCAAAGCGGCATTGAATTGGGGTTCAAAAAGTACTGGTGTTGTACGTATCTGACCCTTGATACGCTGTTGCGCAGCGTAGATGTCATCGTAGGTTGGAATCTGTTCTGCAGTCTGGTGGCCCATCAGCATATAATACGGGCCCTTCCAATATTAAAACCAGCAAAATATTCAAGGAACAACTTAATGCAAGACGGCATGACGGGCAAAACCATTTATCGTAAAAATTACGTTGCATACCCGTGGATCATCAATCAACTTCAACTGCATTTTGATATTGCTGCCGATACCACGACCGTGCGGGCAAGAATAGAATTCCAATTGGCGGACCCGAATGCAATCCCGCAATGTATTGTTCTTAACGGCAGTGATTTGGATTTGATTTCAATTACCCTGGACGATTGCGATTTGACCCCTGAGGACTATGTCATCGAGGGCGAAACACTGACCATTCATGATGCGCCGCAGACCGGTACCCTGGAGACGGAAGTTCGCATACACCCGGCACAAAACACGGCCTTTGAAGGACTGTATCACTCGGGGCGGTCTATGCTCACGCAGTGTGAGGCACAGGGGTTTCGGAAAATCACCTGGTTTCCGGACCGTCCGGATGTCATGACCACGTACAAGGTAACGCTGGAAGCCGACAAAGCCGATTTTCCGCTATTGTTGTCAAACGGCAACCAGGCCGACAGCGGTGATTTGCCAGATGGTCGACATTGGGTATCTTGGGAAGACCCCTTCCCAAAACCTTCCTACCTGTTCGCCCTGGTGGCAGGTGATCTGACCCTGGTTGAGGACAAATTTACCACCCGCAGTGGTGTCGATGTCGCCTTGAGGATTTATGTTGAAAAAGAAAACTTCGACCGCTGTGAACACGCCATGGAATCGCTCATCAATGCCATGCGCTGGGATGAAGACAGGTTCAATCTTGAGTACGACCTCGACATATACCACATCGTCGCGACCAATGACTTCAATATGGGCGCGATGGAGAACAAATCCCTGAATGTTTTCAATTCGAAATACGTACTGGCGAGACCGGATACGGCAACCGACGTTGACTACCGTGGGATAGAAGGGGTCATCGGCCATGAGTATTTCCACAACTGGACCGGCAATCGCGTCACCTGCCGGGACTGGTTTCAGTTGACCCTCAAAGAGGGGTTGACCGTATTCAGGGATGAGGAGTTTTCTGCCGACATGCAGTCACGGGCAGTCAAACGAATCCAGGTTATCCGTGATTTGCGCAATCGCCAGTTCCCCGAAGATGATGGTCCAATGGCGCATCCAATCAGGCCAGACCATTACGTCGAGATCAATAATTTCTACACGGCCACTGTTTACCAGAAGGGATCGGCCATCATCCGTATGGTCCACAGCCTGCTTGGGGAACAGGGCTTTCAAAAAGGTATGCAATTATATTTCGCGAGACACGATGGTCAGGCAGTGAGTTGTGATGATTTCCTGGCTGCAATGGCAGACGCGAGTGGTGTCAGCCTGGATCGTTTTAGTCGATGGTACAGCCAGTCCGGCACGCCCCAGGTCCATGTTTTGGATCACTATGATGAGGCCAGCCGACGCTACCGGCTTACTTTGAAACAGCAAACGCCTGCCACAGCCCACCAGTCCGAAAAGCAGCCCCTTGTGCTGCCGTTTGCCCTGGGTTTGTTGACCACTGACGGCGAAGAGTTGCCATTGCAACTCGAGACGGAAACAGAGGCCACCCACGGTACGCGTTTACTGGTGGCCAAAGACGAGCAGCAGAGCTGGACATTTATCAATGTTACTTCCAGGCCGGTGCCCTCTTTATTCAGGGACTATTCCGCCCCGGTGAAAATCTCATACGCTTATTCACCTGCTCAGCTGGCCGTTTTGATGGAGCACGACAGTGACCCATTTGTGCGCTGGGACGCGGCTCAGCGCATGTCGATCAACGCCATCCTGGAGCAATGCAGCCAGCGTGCTCATGGTCGGGAAATGAAACTGGAGACCTCATTGGTAACAGCATTCGGGGGTGTTTTGTCAGACCGGGAGGCGGACCCCGCGCTGGTGGCGGAAGCCATGACGCTCCCCGACGAGGATTACCTGGCGGACCAGATGGACGTGGTTGACGTTGATGGCATCCACGCAGCAAGACAGTTTATTAAAAGGTCCTTGGCCAGTAAGCTGGAGGCGGTTCTTACTGAACGATACAAGCTGCTCAATGACGGTAAGGCTTATCAGAAGTCTTCTGCCGCCATGGCCCGGCGTGCCCTGAAGAATGTCTGTCTGTCCTACTTGCTCGAAACTCATTCGGGTGAAGCGCTGGCCAACGAACAGTTGCATGAATGCGACAACATGACAGACACACTGGCAGCGATCCGCGGCCTGGTAAGTAGCAATTCATCCATTGCGGAAGCGGCCCTGGATGAATTTGAAGCTAATTGGAAAGACGATGCCCTGGTGATGGACAAGTGGTTTAGCGTGCAAGCCATCAAGCCTGGTGCGGAGACGGTTGGCAAAGTACGAGACCTGATGAGTCACCCCGCGTTCAGTATCCGGAACCCAAACAAAGTTCGAGCATTGCTGGGTGTGTTTTCAATGCTTAATTCAACCGGGTTTCACGCAGCAGACGGCTCAGGTTATGCATTTCACGCCGAACGTGTACTTGAACTGGATCGATTAAATCCACAAATGGCCGCCAGAATGGCCTCAGCTTTCAATCGTTGGAAGCGTTACGATGAGTCCAGAAAGGCGCTGATGAAAACTGAGCTGCAGCGCATTGCATCGGTGGATGGTTTGTCGAGCGATGTTACCGAGATCGTCAACAACGCGTTGCGCTAGCCCGCATATTGCACCAGGATCCTGTTAGGGGCCGTTCTCACACACCAGTCTGCGCTGTTGTGTGAGAACGGCCCCTAACACTTGTTCCGTTAATTCCCATGCGTGTTCAGCAAATATTCACCTGCTTGCTGCTATTCTTACCGCACTGGTGTTTCCCGCAGACAACACCTGGCGTGGAGAACGTATGAAAAGCTTGTTGATTTTCCCATTGTTGGTTTTGCTCACTGGTTGTGTGACCTATTACACCCCGGAAACCGTAACGGATGACGGTGTGTATTACGCCGTGGATGAGCAGCCAATTGTAGACGACCTGTACAGCTATGACAGTTATACCGTTTACCCATGGGGATCGCTTGATTACTTCTACCTTGGTCATCGTCCCTATGGCTATGGCCATGATTACGGTTACGGCCATGGTTTTGGCTACGGTTACGGAATGCATGGCGGTTTTGGTTATGGTGGATTCTACCTAGGAACATCATTTGGTTACTCACCGTGGGACTATCCATACTACGGTCACCATTCTCCGTGGTTTGGCTCGTATCGCTCGCATAATTATCGTCCCCACTATCGTGGCTGGCGGCCCTATCGCGGCAACTGCTCTCGTGGCCACCGCTGCGGCCACAGAGGCAACGGGGGGCACTCCCGTGACCGCGGGCAGGAACGTTTTTCCGGGAGAGACCAAAATGATCGTCCGCGCAGAGATCGTGACGACGGAAATGGCAATAATGGTAACCGCGGCAGACGGCCCGCTGCCGGTGACCATACCGGTGATCGCGATACAGCGTCTGTCACCCGTTACGTATCTACCGCACCATCCGGCAGTGCCGGGAACCGGGGTATGGTGATACGAAAAAGAGAAACTACAAAAATTGGTAAAAGTCGGATTGAACCGGCGCACACAACACCTCGGCAACCGGTAACTACGCGACCCGTGGTCAGAGATTCGGCGACATCTGACAACCGTTCCAGACGGGGGAGTGGCGAAATTCGTAATCGAGGGCGTGCCAGGCAAAACCGCTCGCGTACTGAACCGGTCAATTCAGTTCCACCGTCCGGTGTTGGCGGTAATGTGGCAATAACCACACGGACCGGACGACCCGCAGCCTCCCGCCCGGTGACGTCCGTTAAGCATTCCAGTCGAGGTGCCGGTGAGGTTCGTTATCGTGCGAGTGCCAAGCCTGGCCGTTCGCGTACTGAACCGGTTAAGCCGGTCTCTTCTTCGGGTGGCCGTGGCAAACCAGCTGCCAAGCAAACTGCCCGTAAGTCCCCGCGGAGCGTTTCCCGTTCGCCATCCAGATCGAAAAGCAAGGCTTCCAGTGGTAAAAGTGCTCGTTCGCAATCCGGAACTAAGTCTTCGGGTAGCAGGCAAACACAGCGCAATTCACGTTCGGGTAAAAAACACGGTCGACAGTAGTGAAGTCGAAAGCTTGAGCCTCGTAAAGATTCCACTCTGGGGCTTGTCTGTTTATGCTCCCGGTCTGGTGGATCCGAGGCCACCCGCATAGTCGATTCGTCTTAAAACGGGACGGGTCATGCCGATCATCCCGTCCTTGACAGCGTGGAGCGGGCATCCTGCCCTTTGCTAACTGACTACCCGGCTTTTTGAGGCCACACCAACAAACAAGTCTCAGAATCGCTAAACGTGTACATCTAACCGATGCATCTGCATTACAATTGGCAGTCGAAAATCTCCGCCAATGCACTACACTAGTGCAATGTCCTTCCAATCGGGGTTATTTTTGCATGACAGATATTGTTACAGAATTAAGTAAGCGGCGTATTTTACCTGCCGTTGGCGTGTATGCAGCGAGTTGTTGGGTTTTAATCGAAATTCTCGACCGGTTGGTTGAGCGTTACCTGCTTTCGCCCTATCTCACGGACATCGTGTTCTGGGGGCTTTATTCCCTGATCCCGGCGGTAATCCTCGTGGCGTGGTCATATGGCAAACCAGGAAAGGACAAAGCTACGACAGCACAAAAAGTCGGCGTGCCAATTAATATTATCGCAACCCTGGGTTTATTGATTACAGTTTTTGGTGACAAGGATCTTGATCTGGCAGCGACCCAGGTAACGGTCGAAAATGAGCTGGGACAGCAAGAAACACACTACATTCCCAGCGAATCGTTTCGTAGCAGAATGGCCATATTTTTCTGGGGCAACGAATCCGGCCAGCCGGAGCTGGACTGGCTTCAATACGGCATTACGGAGTTACTGACTCAGGATTTGCAACAGGATCCCTTTGTACTCGCCCACTCACCATGGAGTAACAACAGCAACGGCTTCTATTCAAGGATACGCCAGGCTGGTTTTGATGACGGTTTGAATGTTCCAAGGTCGCTGATGCGGGAAATTGCAGATGAGGCAAACCGTCAGTATTTTGTTGACGGTTCGTTCGACAAGGTGGCAGACAACTACGTGGTAACTGCCAGGGTGTGGAATACACAAACACTTGAGCAGGTTGCTGAGCTGACCCGCCAAAATTGGGATCTTTATGCAGCAGTTGACCAGCTGTCCAAGGACGTGCGCGAGGCCCTGGAGGTACCCAAAAGTAGCACCCGGATCGCTGAAGACCTGCCATTGGGTGAAACTTACGGTGAGTCAGAAGAAGCGCTCAAGGCCTATATACAGGGATTGAATACACGCTTGTTTGATAACGATTTTGCCACTTCCAACATGCACTTTGAACGGGCGACCAGTATTGATCCGAATTTCGTCCTTGGTTGGTTCCTAAAGGCTGCCAATTTGATCGAAAGCGGTAATTTACCTGCCGCACAGACAGCCCTGGCCAAAGCCCAGGAGATGGACTATCGGCTGCCTTCGCGAGACCGGGTTCAGCTCAAGGCTATTGTTTATCGATTGGCTGGTGAGCACGAAAAACTGATGTCATTCCTGCGTCTGCAGGTGCAAATACGTGACGATGCGACGTCTCACAATCGTCTTGCCACAATGTACATGATCAGCGGCGAACTGAATAAGGCCAAGCAGGAATTCCTCGCCGCTTTGGAAAGAGATTCTTTGAATGTCGGTACATACCTGAACTTGTCAGTGCTGGAGCGTGCCACCGGCGATATTGAGGCAGCGGTAGATTATGCTCGCAGCTACCAGAAACAGAAACCCGAGGACATTGAAGCGAATATCCAACTGGGGGACTTGCTGCGTGATGGCGGTGATCTCGAGGCAGCTGAAGCGCACTATAAGCAGGCCCAGATACTGGAAAATGCACCCGTGCTACCGACCCTAAGGTTGTCATTGGTTGCTTTACGCAAGGGTGAAGTCAATACCGCCAGGAATTACTTATCAGAGGCAGAGGGTTTCGCGCAGACACCAGCCGAAAAAATACAGGTCAGGCAGGCTGCGGCCTACCAGGAAGCACGTCTCGGCAGAATCCAGGAAGCTATTCGACAAACTCGTGAAATGGAAACATTTATGCGTCAGTCACAGACACCTTTTGCAGTTGCCATTGGTGTGTATGCACCACTGATCATGTACCACGTGCTGGTGGATGATCTTGAAGCGGCCCGGGACACGCACGCAACGGCAATGGCCATGTTGCAGCCACCCATGGACCAGTTTCTTGCTTTTAGCGAAGCCCTAATCCAGGCACGGGAAAAGGATATTGTCGCGGCAGAGGCCTCGCTGGAGCGAGCCGTAGGCGTACTCGAAAGATTTCAGTTGAAAATGATTGAGTTCCAGGTGCCGATCGTCAGGGCCAAAATCAGCAAAGCGCAGGGCGACAGTACCGCAGTGGCCGGGTATAGCCTGCAAGCGCTTGAAATGATACAACGCTCAGTCCTTGGTGGAGAACTGCAAATTGCGGTACCACAGCTTTATGCCGAGACCGCTACAGCACAAATCAACAGTGGCCAGCTGGATGCGGCTGAACAATCATTGAGCGCCGGTTTCCTCCTCGATCCGTCGGAGCCTACATTATGGTTTGCAAAAGCTCGTTTGCAGCAAGCCCAGAAGATGCCGCAAATGGCGCTGGCCTCAGTCAATTACGCCCTGGCAATATGGGCAGATGCTGACGAACGATATATTGCTGCCGGTGAGGCACGCTCATTGGCGGCTGAGTTAGTGCAGTAGCAGAGGCACAACTTCGGGCTCCTACCGGTGAAACAGCTGAGCAAATTCGATGTCCTTGTGATCGGTGGCGGACACGCCGGTACCGAGGCGGCGTTGGCCTCTGCCCGATCTGGCAGGTCGACTTTACTCCTGACCCACAGTATTGAAACCATCGGCCAGATGAGTTGCAACCCTGCCATCGGTGGCATCGGGAAAGGCCACCTGGTAAAAGAAATTGATGCACTGGGCGGTGTAATGGCAAAAGCAGCGGATGCAGCCGGTATTCAATTTCGTACCCTGAATTCGCGCAAGGGACCGGCGGTAAGGGCTACACGAGCGCAGTGTGACCGCAATCTTTACCGGGCTTACATACGCAAAATTGTTGAGAACCAGCCAAATCTGAGCATCTTTCAACAGGCTGTAGATGATCTGATACTGGAAAATGACCGGATTACCGGATGTCGTACCAGCACGGGGCAGACATTTTTTGCCGGGGCCATTGTCTTGACGACCGGTACATTTCTCGGTGGCAAGATCCACATGGGTGAAAGTCAAACTGCGGGCGGCCGTGCGGGTGACGCCCCGTCTGTTTCGTTGGCCAGGCGATTGCGGGAGTTGCCATTTTCAGTAAGCCGTTTGAAAACCGGCACACCACCACGTATTGATGGCAAGAGTGTGGACTTCAAACACTTGCAGCAACAGTCCGGTGACGTACCGCGACCAGTGTTCTCGTTTATTGGCAGCGCAGACGATCATCCGCAGCAAGTCAGTTGCTGGATTACCCATACAAACGGGAAAACCCACGAGATTATCCGTTCTGCATTGCATCGCTCGCCGATGTACACGGGTGCCATCGAGGCTACGGGCCCACGTTATTGTCCGTCAATTGAGGATAAAATCGTACGCTTTGCCGATCGTGACAGCCACCAGGTTTTTATTGAGCCAGAGGGCCTGGAAACGCGGGAACTGTACCCTAACGGCATTTCAACCAGTCTTCCTTACTCGGTGCAACTGGAGTTCATACGCAGCATTTCTGGCTTTGAAAATGCCCACATCACGCGGCCGGGTTATGCGATTGAGTACGATTTCTTTGACCCCAGAGGACTCAAGACCAGTCTCGAAACCAGGGCGGTAAATGGACTTTATTTTGCGGGTCAGATTAACGGTACAACTGGCTACGAAGAAGCCGCAGCCCAGGGTCTGATTGCCGGCCTAAATGCGGCGCGTAGTGTGGAAGGTGAGGTTGCCTGGACGCCACGCCGGGACGAGGCCTATATCGGCGTATTGATCGATGACCTGGTAACCCAGGGGACGCTTGAGCCCTATCGGATGTTCACCTCCCGGGCGGAATACCGTTTGCAATTACGCGAGGATAATGCTGATTTGCGTCTGACCGAAATCGGGTACAGCCTGGGGTTGGTCGACGGGCAGCGTTGGCAGTCACTTACAGCTAAAAAGGCTGCCCTTGAAGCGGAACAACAAAGGCTGGGTTCTATCCTGGTGACACCGGTTAACGCGATTGGCAAGTCTCTGACTAAAAATCTTGGCGTGGTGCTCAGCAGGGAAGCCAGGGCACTGGATCTGCTCAAGAGACCGGAAATCAGTTATTCAGAACTGATGAACGTAACAGGAATAGGGCCTGGCACGACAGATGTCCGGGTCGCGGAGCAGGTCGATGTACAGGTGCGCTATGCGGGTTACCTGACGCGTCAGGCAACCGAAATAGAAAGAAACCGGCGTAACGAGAAAACGCAAATCCCTGCAGACTTTGATTATGGGAGCGTTCGGGGTCTCTCGGCGGAGATATGCGAAAAATTGCAGGTCACCTGTCCCAAAAGCATTGGTCAGGCCAGCAGAATGCCCGGTGTTACGCCGGCTGCCATTTCCCTGCTGCTGGTGTTTTTGAGGCGATACAGAAATGATCAGGCAGGTGTTACCCGAACCGGGTAAAAAAGATTTATCCGATCACAAATAACCAACGTTTGCTTTACATTCTTTTAACTAACGCACAGGTATGCTGTGTCCTGTAAGTTGACTGTGCCTGGTGTGTCGCACCTCAATATGGGCAGTCCCCACACTTCTATGCCTTGCGCGACGCACCAATTCAAACCCCGACCAGTGGTCGGGGTTTTTTTATGGAGAACTTTTCCTGTGGCGAGCGGACGTTATACGCTAAAATTTAGCGACACCGTCGGTAGACAAACCAAAAGGCTTATGCAGTGAATAACGATTCAACTCCACCTGTAAGCCATTTCATTCGAAATATCGTTGTGCGTGACCTTGAGTCCGGGAAGCACGATAAAATTGTTACGCGTTTTCCGCCCGAGCCAAATGGTCATTTGCACATCGGTCATGCCAAGTCCATTTGCCTGAATTTTGGTATCGCGGCTGAATTCGGTGGCACTACCAATTTGCGTTTTGATGACACCAACCCTTTGAAGGAAAGTGAAGACTTTGCCCAGGCCATCATGAATGATGTTCGTTGGCTGGGTTTCAAGTGGTCGGAATTACGCCATGCCTCCGACTACTTTCAGCAATTATACGACCACGCGGTGTACCTGGTCCGTAATGGTCGTGCCTACGTCGATAGCCAGGACGCAGAGCAAATCCGTACCAGTAGAGGAACCCTGAAAGAACCAGGGACCGATAGTCCTTTTCGTGACCGTAGCGTGGAGGAAAACCTGGTTCTGTTTGAGAAAATGAAAATCGGTAAATTTGCCGACGGTGAGCATGTTTTGCGTGCGCGTATTGATATGGCCTCACCCAACATTAATTTACGCGATCCGGTGATTTACCGAATCCGAAAGGTGCCCCATCACCGCACCGGCGACAGCTGGAATATTTACCCCATGTATGACTGGGCGCATGGTATTTCGGACGCCATCGAAGGAGTTACCCACTCGCTGTGTACATTGGAGTTTGAAGACCACCGCCCTTTGTATGACTGGTTTCTGGAAAATATCCAGACTGCCTGTCACCCGCAACAGATCGAATTTGCGCGCGGCAACCTGGATTTCACCGTCATGAGTAAACGCAAGCTGAGGCAGTTGGTTGAGGAAGGCCACGTGGCCGGTTGGGATGATCCACGTATGCCGACTATTGCGGGTTTGCGTCGTCGTGGGTACACCGCCCGGGCCATCCGCGCATTCTGGAAGCAGGCCGGCGTAGCCAAGTCAGAGAGCATCATCCCGATGGGGGTGTTGGAAAACGCAATCCGTAATGATATGAACGAGAACGCGCCCCGTGTAATGGCAGTTCTGGACCCCATCAAGGTGGTTCTGGACAACTACCCTGAGGGTGAGAGCGAATGGCTACAAGCCCCCTCTCACCCGCAAAAACCGGAAATGGGTGAGCGTTCAGTGCCCTTAAGCCGGGAAATCTGGATTGAGCGCGGCGATTTCATGGAAGACCCGCCACGCAAGTTTTTCCGCCTGCGCCCGGGTGGCGAGGTGCGATTGCGTAATGCCTTTATTATCAAGTGCACGGATATTCGCAAAAACGCCGCGGGTGAAGTGGTGGAAGTTCACTGTGAATATGATCCGCAGAGTCGCAGCGGATTGCCGGGTGCAGCACGCAAGATCAAGGGGACCATCCATTGGGTTTCGGCAGAGCACGGTGTCGGTGCTGAGATTCGCCTGTATGACCGTCTGTTCAATGTGGCA
Organism: Gammaproteobacteria bacterium; assembly: GCA_021772915.1. Taxonomy (GTDB): domain Bacteria; phylum Pseudomonadota; class Gammaproteobacteria; order Xanthomonadales; family SZUA-36; genus SZUA-36. The sequence goes on from JAJFLB010000063.1 coordinate 41,342, forward strand.
ACCCCCCTGGCTGACAAGGACCGTGATTACCGTGAGTTCCTGAACCCCGATTCTTTGCACACACTGACCAGCGCGGTGGTCGAGCCCGCTGTTGCGCAGGGTAAACCGGGTGATTTCTATCAGTTTGAGCGCGTGGGGTATTTTTGCGTGGATCAGGAAAGCAAGGCCACCGGCCTGCCTATCTTGAACAGGACTGTTTCGCTGCGGGATTCCTGGGCAAAATTGAACCGTTGAACATGGACGGAACACAAGTGACTTGAGGCACGGTCACAGCGGTCGCCATTTTTGCTAAAATTCCCGTTTAACAAGACTTGTTTGAAGGAGATTTATAATGAGTTGGATAGCACTTGCTTTGATCGTTGGCGCGGTCCTGTTTGCAATCTCCGTATACAATCGACTGGTTGCGGGCAGGAATCGTTTCAAAAATGCTTTTGCGCAAATTGATGTGCAGCTCACCCGGCGTCATGACCTGATTCCAAACCTGGTGGAAACGGCCAAGGGTTACATGAAACACGAGCGTGAAACGCTCGAAGCGGTCATCACTGCACGAAACACGGCCGTCGCCGGTTTGAAAACTGCCGCCAAGGATCCCTCAAACCCTGAGGCCATGAAGGGCCTGGCGCAAGCAGAGCAAGGACTTTCCGGTGCACTCGGCAGGTTGTTTGCGTTGTCAGAATCGTATCCGGACCTCAAAGCCAACCAGAACATGATGCAGCTGTCCGAGGAATTAACAACCACGGAGAACAAGGTTGCTTTTGCACGCCAGGCTTATAATGATTCCGTCATGCAGTACAACACCTTGCGTGAATCATTCCCAAATAACTTTTTTGCCGGCTGGTTCAGTTTCCTGCAAGCGGAATTACTTGAAATAGAGGACGAGACCAAGCGCGAAGCACCCCAGGTTTCGTTCTGAATTTTTTTACCTACCAGGACCAGGCGCGACGACAGAGTCGCTGGCTGGTTTTGCTGTTCGTCCTGGCCGTTGTCACCATCATCGTGGTTATTGACTTTGCCATGCTGATTGCATTCGGTTTTCCGGATGCTGAACAGCAGCAGGTCTTATTCAGTGTGGAGACACTGAAAGCCAATGCACCGATACTTTTGGTCGGCGCCCTGGTTACCGTAGCGGTTATCGCGTTGGCCAGCCTGTTCAAAACCGCGACCTTGCGTTCCGGTGGAGGTAAAGTTGCCCGTGATTTGGGTGGCACTCTGGTCGAAGCCGATGCCCGAGATCCCTTACGCCGACGTCTGTACAACGTGGTTGAAGAGATCGCACTGGCATCCGGAATTCCGGTGCCGGAAATCTACATACTTGAGCAGGAGTCCGGAATCAACGCATTTGCCGCCGGGTTTACAGCCGCAGACGCCGCGGTGGCGGTGACCAGGGGGGCACTGGAAAAGCTCAACCGAAGCGAGTTGCAAGGCGTGATTGCGCATGAGTTCAGTCACATATTCAATGGCGATATGCGTCTCAATATCCGCCTGATGGGTGCCTTGTTCGGCATCCTGATTCTGGCTCTGATTGGTCGCCGTGTTTTACATGGTTCTTATTACGTGGGCCGCTCAAAAAACAGCAATGGTGGTGCCATTATGTTGCTCGCGGTTGCAGTTACGCTGGTGGGGTATATTGGCCTGTTTTTTGGTCGTTGGATCAAGTCAGCAGTATCCCGACAACGTGAGTACCTGGCAGATGCGTCGGCCGTGCAATTTACACGCGAGCCGGAGGGCATCGCTGGTGCGTTGAAGAAAATCGCCGTTTATAGTGATGCTTCATATCTCAACGCCGAAAGCGAAGAAGTCAGTCACATGTTATTCGGCAGTGGCGAGCGGATCAGCATGTTCTCCACTCACCCCCCACTGACTGAGCGTATACAGCGCATTGATCAATCTTTTCAAGCTGAGGATCTCGAACAGCTCGCAAAAAGAATCCAACGGGAGGGTAAAAATCAGGCTGAGCGGGCTGCAAAACAACAGCAGGCTGGCAAGCGGTCGGCCGGTGCCATGTTTGACGGTGGCAATTTTGTAGATGAGATCGGCAATCCGGATTTTTCCAGGATGGTAATGGCAGCGACGTTGGCCGCATCCATACCAGAGCAAATCAACCGGGCGGCGCACTCCTCTGAATGGGCGACCGAAGTATTGTTTTATTGCCAGCTGGACAAGGATAGTGAAGTTCGTGAACAGCAACTTCTGGCTGTTGCCCAACATATGGGTACCGACAGTGAGTCACGTGTGCGTGGATTGTGGGGTGCTGCACCCGAATTGGCCTGCGAACAACGGCTGCCGTTACTTGAAATTGCTTTCCCGGAACTCAGACGAAGGCCGCCGGATTATGTCAACGATGTACTCTCTACGGTCCAGGCATTGAACGAAGCCGATGGGCATACGGATGTATTTGAGTACCTGCTGGCAAACCTCATATCCCAGCATCTTTGGGAGTCTGCAAACCCGCAACGGGTGCGCTTGGCAGGTAAAAAAAACCTGCGACAGACCCAGGAAAACGCACTGGAAGTTATTGCCATTTTGGCCTCGCATGGCCAAACGGAGGGGTCAGCTGTCCAACAGGCCTACGATGCAGGCCGGGAGGCGTTGGGCACAGATTCTCAAACAGCCATGCCGCAGGTCAACGATTGGTGCCAAACGCTGGATAAGGCCTTGCCTGCACTTGACCAGCTTAATCCGACCGGGAAGGAAAAACTGGTGAAGGCCCTCCTCGCTACTGTCATGGCCGATAACACGCTCGTGGTGGATGAAATGGAATTGCTGCGTGTGGTTTGTGCCCTGATCCACGTACCCCTCCCCATGATCTCCGGAGGTTAGGACCAACCACGACGGGGCCGGAAACTTTAAAGGGACATGTAGGGCCGACCACTTTGTGGTCGGGAACCCTTACAAACAATTACGGTAATCAATGCTGCTAATGATCCACTGGGCTATTACCCAAGCATCGAGTCTGCGCACTTTTCCGCAATCATGATGACAGGTGCGTTGGTGTTGCCTGAAACCAGTGTCGGCATGATGGATGCGTCCACCACTCGCAACTTACCGACCCCATGGACCTTGAGATCTGAATCAACCACCGCCATTGAGTCATTCCCCATCTTGCAACTGCCAACCGGGTGGTAAACCGTTTCAGCTTTGCGGCGGATGAAATCCACCTGTTCAGCGTGTGAGCGAACGGACTCTTCAGGGAAGATGAATCCGTTACGGTGAGCGGCAAACGCCTCCTGCATAAATATTTCCTTTGCCAGGCGGGCGCTCTCAAGCATCATCCCAAGATCATGTTCAGCTTGCAGATAATTTGGTTTGATCACGGGCGGTTTGAACGGGTCTGCTGACCGGAGGCAGATTTCGCCACGGCTTTGTGGTCGCAGAGGGCAGGCATGTATGGTCATACCACGACCTTCTATTTTGTTGCGGCCATGGTCATCCAGCATGGCCGGCAAAAAATGAAATTGAATGTCCGGCCTGGAGTCTGTTGCCAGATCACTGTTCACGAAGCCACCGGCCTCGGCCAGGTTGGAAGTGGCGGGGCCCTTTTTCCCCAGCAGGTAACGTAGACCTGCCAGTGTATGGCTGATCTTATCGTAGGTTGCGGGGTTGGAACTTGACACCAGGGTGCAAATATCCAGATGGTCTTGCAGGTTCTTCCCCACACCTGCCAATTCATGCTGTACGCTGATGTCACTCGCCTGCAAGTGGTCCGCTGGACCGATACCCGACAGCAGCAACAGCTGAGGCGAATTGATGGCCCCGCCACTGAGTATGATCTCATTACCGTGGACGTGGTGCCGTTGGCCCTTGTGAACAACTTCAACACCATTTGCACGGCCATTTTCGAGCAAGATCCTGCCGGCCAGTGTATGGGTTTGTACCTTCAGGTTGGGGCGTCCAAGCGCTGGTTTGAGGTACGCCGCCGAGCTGCTGCAGCGTTTTCCGTTACGCTGGGTTACCTGGTAAATGCCAAAGCCGGATTTTTGCTCCGAATTAAAGTCATCATTTAGCGGATAACCCAATTGAGCACCCGCCTGTACGAACACCTTGCTCAGCGGATTGGTATAGCGCAGGTCCTGTACCGCAAGCGGTCCACCGGTCGCATGCAAGCTCGATGCGCCCCGCTGTTGGTCCTGTGCCTTGAGAAAATAAGGCAAAACCTGCTCGAAACGCCAACCCGCATTGCCCAGATCTTCCCAATGGTCGTAATCTTCAGCCTGGCCGCGGTGGTAGATCATGGCGTTGATTGAGCTTGAGCCTCCCAACAGTTTGCCACGTGGCCAAAATAGTCTGCGCTGATTTAACCCGGCCTGGGGTTCGGTCATATAGGCCCAGTTAATATTGCGATTATTTCGCAGCTGCCAAAGCCCGGCGGGTATATGGATAAACGGGTTATTATCCGGTCCGCCTGCTTCAAGCAATAAAACACGGTTGGAGGGGTTCTTACTCAGACGATTGGCCATCACACAACCGGCAGAACCCGCGCCGACGATAATGTAATCATATTCCATTAGCAAAGGCACCTTTGAGTTGAGCGGACTGTGTTGTTTGCATCATACACAATGGCCCAATTCGGGTATAGTTGACCCTTGAACCACCGATGAAACCGAGGCACCAGCTTTGACCCTGACGCGTATATCCCTGGGCAACCCCGTTGCAGTGATCGTTGCCGGTATTTTAATCGTGATTTTCGGCACGCTGAGCCTGTTGCGGCTGCCTATTCAGATGACACCGGAGATTGAGCGACCGGAAATTTCCATCCGGACGCCCTGGCGTTCATCCGCGCCCAACGAAGTGGAGTCAGAAATCATCGAACCACAGGAAGACGTACTGCGCAGCGTGCCCGGTCTGCTCAAAATGTCTTCGACCGCCAGTTTTGGCAGCGGCAGTGTGCAGTTGGAGTTTGCCATCGGCACTGACATGAACCGCGCCCTGATCGAGGTGATGAACCGCCTGAATCAGGTGCCCAGATATCCGGTGGATGCAAACGAACCGGTCATCAGTGTGGGCGGGAACCGCTTTGAAAAAGTAATCGCCTGGTTTGCAGTGCGCCGAAAACCTGGCAACGAAACACCGATTGACTCCTATCAGGACTTTCTTGAGGAGACAGTGATCACACGTCTTGAAAGGGTACCCGGTGTTTCCAGGACCGGTGCTTTTGGTGGTCGTACTCACGAGGTGAGAATCACTTTTGATCCTTACAAGGCAGCCAATATAGGTCTGGATCTGACGGCAATATCCGGTGAACTGGGTGCTAACGCAAATATTTCGGCCGGCAGTACCGAAGTTGGCAGACGCCAGTACACGGTACGTTTCAGCGGCAAGTACGAAATTGAGTCACTTGGCGACCTGGTGCTTGCGTGGCGCGAGGGTGAACCTGTTCGTTTACGGGACATCGCGAAAATTGAAATGGCCATGGTGGATCCGTCCACGGTTCTCCACCAGAACGGCGGGCCATCCATTGCCGTTAACATCATTCCGGAATCAGGCGTCAATGTGCTCGAAGTGATGGCGGCCATCAAGGCTACTGTTGCTGACCTGAATGGAAACGAACTTGACCGTGCCGGTCTGGAAATGAGCCAGAATTATGATGAATCCATTTATGTCTTGAGTTCCATAGGCATGGTGCGCAACAACCTACTGTTGGGTATGGGCCTCGCAATCGTGGTTTTATGGTGGTTCCTGCGCAAGTTCCGGGCCACACTGATTGTAGCCCTGGCCATTCCATTGTGTATGTTTGCGGCATTTATTGTGCTCAACACCGTGGGCAGGACGCTGAACATTATTTCACTCGCTGGCCTGGCGTTCGCAACGGGTATGGTGCTCGATGCTGCCATCGTGGTGTTGGAAAACATATTCAGACAGCGTGAGGAAGGTCGCAGTGGTGATGAGGCTTCGGAACGGGGTACATTGCAGGTGTGGGGTGCGCTACTTGCCTCCACCGCCACCACGGTGGCCATCTTTATGCCGGTGGTGTTCTTGCAGGATGAGGCAGGTCAGCTGTTTGGTGACCTTGCCATTACGATCTCGGCGGCGGTTACCGCGTCCTTGCTGGTAGCAGTGACGGTATTGCCATCGGCCGCATCAAACTGGATCAAGGGCAGTGCAATTGAAGACGTGCATCGTCATTGGTGGCGCTGGATTACTGACCATATCATGACCTGGACGGATACTCCCGGCCGCCGCCGCCGCTGGGTCGGAGCGTTGACCATGGTGCCATTGGTACTGGTGATACTGCTCAAACCGGCTGCCGATTACCTTCCGGAAGGCAAGCGTAATTTTATTTTTGGGTTCATGGTGGCACCGCCCGGTCTGGGTATTGAAACCGCCAAAAAAGAGGTCATGAGTGTGATTGACCAGCGTCTGGCACCCCATATCAATGGTGAACATCGATTGCAAATGGACAGTTACTTTCTCGGCTCCTCACGTGGGTTTGGCACTTTTATCGGTGGGACAGCCACAGACCCGGGCGATGTGGATGAACTGATTGGGGTTTTTAATGCTGAAATACTCACTGGTTTTCCCGATACATTTGCCTTTGCTGGACGCCGTGCGATTTTTGGCGGGTCGAGGGGAGGTCGACAAATTAACGTTGACCTGCACGCAGATTCCTTCGAGTCACTGATAACGGCGGGTCAGGCCGGGTTTGCCGCCATTTTGACGGCCCTGCCGGGTGCCACCGTGAGACCGCTACCCGGTCTCGAGCAGGCTGAGCCGGAATTACGCCTGATCCCGGACGACCGCCGTATTGCCGAGGTCGGTTGGAATCGTGCCCGGATGGCGACCATCATCCGCGCCATGGGTGACGGTGCTTTCATGGGTGAGTACTTTGATGGGACACGACGTTATAACGTCATTATGCGTGCTGAGGAGTGGTACTCACCGGAAGAACTGGCAGCCTTGCCGGTGGCGACGGCCGGTGGTGAGGTTCTGACCATCGGCGAGTTGGCCAGGGTTACACGTACGTCTGGCCCCTCACAAATTCGCAGGGTCGACCGCAAGCGCACGCTCACATTGCAGGTAACACCACCCGGGGCCATGGCACTGGAGGAAGCGATCAGCAAGATTGATGAACAGGTGTTGCCGGCGATCCTTGAGCAGTTACCGCAGGAGGCTTCAATTCGGATGCGGGGCACTGCTGAGGCATTGGAGCAGGCCTTGAAGAGTATGTCGGGCAGCTTTGCGCTCGCCATTGTTATTCTGTACTTGTTGATATCTGCCTTATTCCGCTCTTTCAGGGACTCACTGCTTGTTATCATGAGTATCCCGATGGCAACCGTAGGCGGTGTCATCTCCCTGCGTCTAATGGATGTAGCACTATTTGCAAGTGGCGGTCAGCAAATGGACCTGTTGACGATGATTGGTTTTGTCATTTTGCTGGGTCTGGTGGTGAATAACTCCATTTTGCTGGTATACCGATCGCGGGACGCGGAACGAGAGGGAATGGCGCGCAGGGATGCGGTGGAAAGCGCGGTGAGGTTGCGCTTGCGGCCTATTCTGATGAGTACGATGACCAGCGTTTTCGGCATGCTGCCGTTGATGCTGATGCCGGGCTCTGGCACCGAGCTATATCGGGGCATGGCCACGGTTATTGTTGGCGGTATGTTGGTCAGCGCATTGTTTACACTGATTCTTTTGCCCAGCTTACTGCGTACCAACGAAACCGCTTTCCCCGCAAAGCGTACCGGATCAACCGCAACTTTGGGTCAGGCATAGGAAGATGAAAAAACTAATTATTCTGCTTGGAACGGCGATATTGGTGTTCCCCATCATCGGGTTGTCCCAGGACGCCGGGCGTGCGGCTACCGTACGTGTCGCCCAGGCTTCAATACAGTCACTGGCACCAGTGATCATCGTACCCGGCACCGTGATCTCACGAAATGATGCAAAACTTGCCGCAGAAGTTGCCGGTCGTCTGATCATGGTGGCAGAGGTGGGTACCGTGGTAGACCAGGGCGAGGCTGTGGCTTCCATTGAGGACACCCTCGTAAAGTTAAGAAAAGATGAGCAAGAAGCTGAAGTAATAAGGGCTCAAGCCAGACTGAGATATCTCGAAAGTGAGGAACGGCGCTACGTAAAGTTGGCTGATTCGAACCTGGCGGCAGCCACCAAACTGGAGGAGACACGATCAGACCGGGATGTATCCCGGGGTGATTTGCAGGTGGCAAGGTCACGCCTGGCGCAAATTGAAGTTCAGCTGGCTCGTACCAGGATTGGTGCACCATTTGGCGGGATTGTCGTGGAACGATTGACGATGCCCGGCGAGCGTGTTGACGTCGGCGATAATGTCGTTCGCATGGTGGACCAGCAACATCTCGAGGTGATTGCCAGGGCTCCACTGGAATATTTTTCTTATCTATCAGCCGGTCAACAGCTGGAGTTGAAAGCGGGTGAGAAAATGGCGCGTGGCTCGGTCAGAACGGTCGTCGCCGTGGGGTCTGAAAATACCCATCAATTTGAGCTCAGGCTTGATATTGAAGGTAAACGTTTTCCCGTCGGCCAGACCTTGCGGGTTTACGTCCCTACTTCTGAACTACGTGATGCATTGGTTGTACCGCGTGATGCACTTGTCTTAAGACCTAACGGAATTTCTGTTTTTGTGGTGGGAGATGATCAAACGGCGAGACAGGTTACGGTTACAACAGGTATTGGTGCGGGTGAGCAGATAGAAGTTATCGGTAATCTCGACGCTGGTGACAGGGTGGTTACAAGAGGGAACGAGCGTCTGCGCCCGGGACAGTCTGTCTCCATCAGCGGTGGATAATCTTTGTCCAATCTGATCCAGCTTCGGCAGGGTGAGTGGCCACGGTTTCTGCTTGCTTTTGCTTATTTCTTTTTCCTGCTGGCCGGGTACTTCATGTTGCGCCCAATACGCGGCACGGTGGCGGCTAACTATTCCGGATCTCTGCATTTACTGTATACGGCCACCTTTATTTCAATGTTGCTGATAGTTCCGGTTTTTGGCCTGCTGGTGGCAAAATTCCGGCGTGGGCAATTTGTTCCCGGTATTTACCTGTTTTTCATTTCGAACCTGGTTTTTTTTGCGTTTGCATTTAAAGACGCTGAACCCGGTGATTGGGTTCAATACGGCTTTTACGTCTGGCTGAGCGTATTCAACCTGTTCGTTGTGTCTATTTTTTGGAGTTTTATGGCCGATATATTCCATCCGGATCAAGCCCAGCGTCTGTTTGGCAGCATCATGGCCGGTGGTAGCCTGGGTGCAATTTCCGGGCCTTTGCTGACCGCACAGTGGGTGGGGGAAATTGGCACCGGCGGGGTCATGACACTCGCCATATTTTGCCTGCTGCTGGCGACCACTCTGGCTATTACGCTGGGACGCTTCGAACGCAATCAAAGTCAGGACCAACCCACCAGGGTTATTGGTGGCAGTATCTGGGAAGGTGCCGTCCATGTCTTCAAATCCAGGTACATGCTACTGATTTGCCTGTTGATGTTAAGCCACAATCTGACCTCCACTTTTTTGTACAACGGGCTGGCGGTGCTGGTCGATCAGAATATTATCGGTTTTGCTGAGCGCACCCGCTTTTTCAGTCACGTCGATCTTGCGGTGCAGGTGTTGGCGTTTTTGTTCCAGTTTCTGATTACCTCACGGCTGGTTATTTATCTTGGGATGTCGCGAACTGCAATCCTGCCTCCCATCCTGTTGGCAGCGGGCTTTACCCTGCTGGGTAGTTCACTGGGGCTGGTGCTATTCGCTGCTGTACAAGTTGCGCAACGGGCACTGAATTACGGTCTGCTGGGACCGGTCAAGGAAATGCTGTTTACCGTTGTCGGGCGAGAGACCAAGTACAAAAGTAAGAACTTTATCGACACTGTGGTTTACCGCGGCAGTGACGTCACGGCCAGTTGGCTGTTCAAGGGAATGTTGAGTGCAGGGCTTTCAATCAGTCAGATTGCCTGGGTTTATATTCCGATCCTGGCTATCTGGGGTGTCGGCGCCTGGCACCTCGGCAAGGCGTATACAGGTTTGAAGCTTCAGTTCAAACCTCCGACCGTCAATGATTGAACAAAAATGACCAAGCGTCTCCACCTAACCAACCAGAAAGACTGGCGCTTATGGCTTAAAGATAACCACCTCAAAGAACAGGCTGTTTGGCTAATTTACTACAAAAAGCACACGGGAAAGCGGCGGATTCCGTATGACCAAGCAGTGGAGGAGGCGCTATGTTTTGGGTGGATTGACAGTATCGTCAAGAGGATTGACGACGCCAGGTACATGCAAAAATTTACCCCGCGGAAGAAAAAAAGCAAGTGGTCTGCTCTGAACAAGCGGCGGGTCGCGAAATTGATCCGCAGTCGGAAAATGAGGAAGGCTGGTTTAGAGAAAATTGAAGTTGCCAAAATTAGCGGGGTCTGGGATGAAATTAAACCATCAGCGCGGGTATTTGGTATACCTGCCGAGCTAGGGGAAGCACTACACTTAAATGAGGACGCCAGGGAATTGTTTGCAAGTCTGGCCCCTTCATACAGGAATCAATTTGCTGGCTGGGTAGCAAGTGCAAAGAAAGAAGTGACCAGGCAAAGACGGGTGAAAGAGGTAATGCGCCTTCTGGCCGCGAAGCAAAAACTCGGTATGAAATGAAATCCGCCAGTATTATGGGTAAATTGTTTTGCAAACCGACGGGTGTTATGAATTTGGCATTGTTTAGATGGGCGCTGGTGTCAGTCCTGTTTGCTGCTGTCAGTTCTTCCGCTTTTGCCGCGGACGAGGATCCCTATCTCTATATATTGGGTGTTACCCAGGATGCCGGGTATCCGCAGGCGGGCAATTATGCAGCACACTCCATGCCGGGTTGGAAGGACCCTGTTCTTAGACGGGGTTCAGCATCACTTGGGCTAATTGACCCCGAGTTCAAAAAAAAGTACATGTTTGATGCTACACCGAACTTTCCGGCGCAGCTTTTCGATCTCGAGACGGAAGCACCCGGCGAGCGCTACGAGTTTGCTGGGATTTTCCTTACCCATGCTCATATTGGCCATTATGCAGGACTCATGTTCCTGGGTCATGAAGCCATGGGCGCATCACATGTTCCTGTGTATGTCATGCCGAGAATGAGGCAGTTCCTGAACACAAATGGGCCCTGGAGTCAGTTGGTTAATTACAAGAATATCTCTCTCGAACCATTGCAAAATGGCGCACCAAGAACGTTAGGCCGTCTCAAAGTGACGCCGTTTCTGGTTCCCCACAGAGATGAATATTCTGAAACCGTAGGATATCGCATTGATGGCCCCAACAAATCAGCGATATTTATCCCTGATATTGACAAGTGGTCCGACTGGCAGACCGATCTGTCTGACCTGGTGAAAGCCGTAGATTTCGCTTTGATTGATGCCACATTTTTTGCACCAGGAGAGTTGCCAGGGCGTGACATGTCGAAGATTCTGCATCCATTTGTCACTGAGAGCATGGATAGCCTCAATAAACTCTCTCACAAAGATCGAAATAAAGTGTGGTTTATTCATATGAATCACACCAACCCATTGCTGAATTCAAATAGCAAGGAGAGCCAACGGGTTCGGTCGGAGGGTTTTAATATTGCAACGGAAGGCAAGCGGCTGGATTTGTAAGGAACAGCCCATCGCCAAGGTGGCATTGTGTGTGGTCGAATACAGGAGAGATGAATGCCCGGTTTAGAAATTCGTAATGCGACGATTGAAGATTCAGCCCTGATTCTCCACTTCGTCACTGAGCTTGCCATTTATGAAAAAGAAGAAGCAGCTGTGGTCGCTACAAAGTCTGACATTGAAAAGTCGATTTTTGGTAGTGATTCAACAACCCACGCCATCATTTGTGCTTTAGACGGAGAGCCTGTTGGTCTTGCGGTCTACTTTTTTAATTACTCAACCTGGCTCGGTAAGCATGGTCTTTACCTTGAAGATTTGTACGTTTCCCGCGAACACAGAAACGCCGGTGCGGGTAAGGCGTTGCTAAGGCACCTCGCAAACATTGCACTTTCCAGGGATTGTGGCCGCTTTGAGTGGAATGTACTTGATTGGAACGAACTCGCGATACGGTTCTATACGTCGATTGGCGCGAAGCCACAAGATGGATGGGTCGGATACCGACTGTCCGGGAAGGCCCTTGTGGAGTTTGCCAACAGCTGACTGCACGTGGATTAACTGGCAGAAACGCTGCATCGGGACTCAATCCCCGGGCAAGAACCGCCAGCCGGTAGAGGTCTGCACGGGTTCAACCGGGCACTCGTACAGCTTTTCGAGCTGGTCCTGGTTGAGCAGCTCGTCAGCCGTTCCTGCCTGCCAAACGCCGTTCCCGAACAGCATCAGGATGTGACTGCAATAACGGGCTGCAAGGTTCACGTCGTGCAGGGCTGTCAAAGCGCTGCGGCGTGTCTCGCGGACCTGTTGCTCGACCCGGTCCATGATATGGATCTGGTGTTTCATATCGAGGTGGTTGGTGGGCTCATCGAGGAGCAGAATCCGGGGCTCCTGTACTATCAATGAAGCAAAAGCCAGACGCCTCGCTTCACCCCCTGAGAGACCGGTGACACTGCGAGATTCAAACCCCTCCAGATCGACTTCGCGAATGGCTTCCAGGGCTTTTTGCCGGTCCTTGATGCCTTCCCGCTGCCAGTGGCCAAGATGTGGGTGGCGTCCGGTAAGCGCGGTCTCCAGCACACTTGAGTCGAACACGTAGGCGGTGTGCTGTTGTAACATGCCAAGCAGACGTGCAATGGCTCGACGTGGCAGTTTGTCTATTGCACGTCGTCCCAGCACGATCTTTCCGGCGTCAGGCGTAGTTAACCCTGCCATACACTTGAGCAAGGTCGTTTTGCCAATACCGTTGGGACCCAGCAGACCCCAAAATTGTCCGGGCGCAAGATCAAGGTCCAACCCACTGACGATGCATTTGCCTGCAATACTGACGTCCAGTGACTTGCAAACGAGATTCGTCACCTAAATACCCTTTAGCCTGGCGCGATTTAGCAATAGCAGGAAGAGTGGCACACCCAACAGTGCGGTAATCACCCCTACCGGCAACTGTTGAGGGCTCAACAATGTGCGTGCCAGTGTGTCCGACATCACCAGGAACAGCCCGCCAAACAACATTGCCGCGGGGATGAGAATACGGTGGTCCGAGCCTACCAGTAAGCGCATCAGGTGAGGGACTATCAGTCCCACGAAGCCCACACTGCCGGCGATTGAAACAGCCGTGGCAGTGAGCACCGAGGCAAGCAGATAGATCAGCCAAAGCAAGTGACGGGTGGGTTCACCCAGAAGTCGCGCGGTAGTTTCACCCATGGCCAGCACGTTCAGGCTGCGCGCCAGACCCAGTGTCAGGATGAAGCTTGCGGCCAGGACTATCAGAGACCAGACAGGCAGTGTGGCGTAACTCAGGTCGCCCATCAACCAGAACAGCATGCCGCGCAAACTATTGTCCGGACTCAGGGAAAGCACCAGGCTGATAAGGGCGGCCCAACCTGAAGCTGTCACCACGCCGGTTAGCAGCAGCCTCGTCCCGCTCCAGGGCCCGGTTCCGCGGGCAAGACCAAACACCATCAGCACGGAAATCAGTGCCCCCAGCAGTGCCAGCCAGGGCAGGAAATTCACCGCCACACCGAAGGCCATTCCCAGCAGGGAAACAAACGCTGCACCGCCGGACACCCCAAGCACATAGGGGTCCGCCAATGGGTTGCGTAACAGCACCTGCATCAAACAACCGGATATGGCCAGCAATGAACCGACCGCCCAGGCGGCCAGTGCACGTGGTAATCGCAGACGCCAGACCAGTTCACCGTAGGTGCTGCCGGAGTCCTGCATGGCAGCCAGCCATTCATGCCAGGCCATCGATACCGAGCCTGTTGCACTGGCAAAAAATATACTGCCAATTGAAAGTAGCATCAGTAACAACAGCAACGATCGGCGCAATCGTGTTGGAATCATTTTGCAGGATTGATTAACATGGCAGTACCAGTACACCAGTTCGGCTTTTTGTTAGTCTAACTTTAAAGTTATCTCAGGTGTTTCACCAGCCATGGATGTTAATAATAAAAGAATAAGGCGCTTATGATCGACCCGGATGGATTCAGACCTAATGTTGCCATGGTAATCATGAACCGGGATGGCATGGTTTTTTGGGCGCAGCGTACAAGTAGTGACGGCTGGCAGTTTCCGCAAGGTGGAATTAATTCTGATGAAGTCCCGCGTGAGGCGATGTATCGGGAATTGTACGAAGAAACCGGACTGCAATCCGGGCAAGTCGACGTATTGGGTGCCACACCAGGCTGGCTGCGTTACCAGTTGCCCCGGCGATTCCAACGATCACAAAGCAAGCCGTTGTGCATCGGACAAAAGCAGGTCTGGTTTCTACTGAAGTTACGTGAAGATAACGTGCAATTTAATTTCGAACTAACCAGTGAACCTGAATTCAAGGACTTTCGCTGGGTTAATTTCTGGTATCCCGCAGATAATGTCATTCGTTTCAAGCGCCGCGTGTACCGACAGGCCCTGACCTTGCTAGAGCCCATGGTGTATAAGAGTTCCGAATCTGCGCCTAATTGACAATCATTCTCATTTGCATTTAGAATGTTTTCCGCACTTTAGGAAAACATGATGTACATTTGTATTTGCAATGCAGTAACCGAAGCAGATATCCGCAATGCGGCGGCCGAAGGTGTACGTAATTTGAAACAACTGACCCGGTTAAATGGTTGTGGCAGCACCTGCGGGTGTTGCAAAGAGCCGGCAGCTGAAGTCCTCGTGCAGGCGGTAGCGGAAGAGCAGGCAATACAAAACATGATCCCCGTCATGTAGGACCGACGCGTTCGCTCGTCGGGAACCGAATATGTTTACGACGACTCAGCCCGTCACACCTGCTAAAATCAATAACATGCTTCGTTAACACCTTTCAGCGGGAAAATCTCCGGTTGAAAGGCAGCTGAACATTCCATAGGAGCTCTGCGATATGAAAGGCGACCGCAAGGTAATTGAGCATCTCAATGCTGTTTTACGCAACGAATTAACCGCAATTAACCAGTATTTTTTGCATTCCCGTATGTATAAGGACATGGGGCTGACAGAACTGGCGGATCACGAGCACGCGGAATCCCTGGATGAAATGAAACATGCCGATCAATTGATCGAGCGGGTTTTGTTCCTGGAAGGACTGCCGAATTTGCAGGATATAGGCAGACTCAGAATAGGCGAAAACCCATTGGAAATAATCGAGTGTGATTTGATACTTGAAATGGAAGCCCTGCCGGTATTGCAGGACGCCATATCCTGGTGTGAAGAGTGCCGGGATTTTGTCAGCCGTGAGCTGTTTGAGTCCATACTTGAGTCTGAGGAAGAGCACGTTGACTGGCTGGAAACACAACTGGATTTGATCAAGAAGACGGGTATCGAAAACTACCTACAGGCCAAGATGGGCTAAGTCGTCGTACACCATTCGCAGTTGGGGTGCTTGAGAATGGCAGCACCCAGCCTGTGTCTATGTGCCTACCGCTTCGATAAAGAAATATGTTCAGTCACACCAGCCAACCCTGCCAATTTGAAAGAGACTGCGCCGTCGTCATGATTCCTACCGGCGATGAATTGAGTTTGCCAGCAGGGACCATGGGTTATGTCACCCAGTCCCTGGGTGGGAGTTTTACCGTTTTTGTGGATGGAAACCTGTTTCGCATAGCGGGTGTGGATGCGGATGCCATTGGCAAGGAACCTGTGCTGCCGCCCAGCCTGCCGGACAATGCCAGTGATGAGGATGTTGAGAAACTGGTTTGGTTACAGATGAAAACCTGCTATGACCCCGAAATTCCAGTCAATGTTGTGGATTTGGGCCTGATCTACTCATGTAAACTTCATCTGAATGAACAAGGCCAAAGGCAGGTGGAGGTGAGTATGACCTTGACAGCTCCGGGCTGTGGCATGGGTGAAATCCTGGTGGAAGACGTCCGTAGCAAAATTGCGATCATTCCAACCATTGACCAGGTTGATGTGGAATTGACGTTTGAGCCGCTTTGGAATTATCAGATGATGTCGGAAGCGGCGCGGCTGGAGACAGGTATGTTATAGGTTGGATACCGGTCGAGAGACTGGCCTGGGCCATGATGGTTGTAGGACCGACGAATTAATTCGTCGGGAACCTGCAAAAGCCTGAACAATTCCCGACCAGCAAGCTGGTCGGTCCCACAACCATCATTGGCTAGGCGGCCTGCTCACTCACTGCCGTTCGTTTTACACTCTCACTCCGTCTCAAATAGCTGCTTTCAAACTCATCGACAGCGACGATTTCAGCCACCATTTCACGCACAGTCTTTAGCTCCCTGGCCTCAGCCGGTGTGATAATGGACTTTGCCACAGCGTCTTCAAGCTGATTTTGTGGATTCATTTCATCGAGCCCGCCGGCACTCTGTGCTTTTGCCAGGCGCCGCTCCAACGGTTCGGTTGCAATCACTCTGGGTAATGTCATCTCCAGCAGCCCGACCGCGTTGTCGCTATTGTCAGAAATGAATACACCGTCTGTTAACCGTGCCCGTGTTGCTGAAGGTGAGAGCAACAGCTGAGCGACTTTATGGCCAAGCCGGTCCCCCGGTGGGCGTTCATGCCGGCCCAGTGGAAAGATGACTACCGCAAGCAAAATACGTATGGCCCGACTTGGGAAGTTATCCACTACCTTGCCAAGAGCCGTCTGCATTTTATATACCGCATCGTGGAAAGCCCAGGCCAGCAACGGGTGGTCTGCAGCTGGTCGTCCCTGCGACTCAAAACGCTTGAGCATTGCCGAGCAAATATACAGTTGGCTGAGTACATCCCCAAGTCGTGCCGAGGTACGTTCCTTGTGCTTCAGTTTGCCGCCCAGTGTCAACATGATGACATCCGAAGCAAAGGCAAGGACAGCTGAATAACGTGTCAGTTTACGGTAGTAGCGGGCGGTCTTGCGGTCAGAAGGAACCACGGCGAAGTGAGCGAAACTGAGACCCAGCAGCAGGCTGCGCACAGCGTTGCTGATACTGTAGCCAATGTGAGCAAATAAATGTCGGTCAAATTCCTCCAACCCCCTGTCTTGATCCTGTAATTTGGCCGCCGTCATCTCCTTGAGAATGTAGGGGTGGCAGCGGATAGCACCCTGGCCAAAAATCATCAAACTGCGGGTCAGTATGTTGGCACCTTCAACAGTGATTCCCACCGGCACACCTTGCCAGCCCAGGCCCAGATAATTTCGTGGCCCCATGATGATGCCCTTACCACCGTGAACGTCCATTGCATCAGTAACGACCCGGCGACCCATTTCGGTGGCGTGGTATTTGGCGATGGCAGATGGGACCGCAGGCTTTTCTCCCAGGTCCACGGCCGACGCGGTCATGCGAGATAGCGCGGAGGTGGCGTAGGTGTAAGCGGCCACTCTAGCCATGGCTTCTTCAACACCTTCAAAGCGTCCTATGGGCAGATTGAACTGCTTGCGCACACGTGCATAGGCTCCCGTTGCCAATGCGCAGAGCTTGGCTCCGCCGGTGGCTGAGGAAGGCAGGGTGATGGCCCGACCGACCGCCAAAAGTTCAATCAACATGCGCCAGCCGTGGCCGGCCATTTTCATACCACCAACCAGCGTATCCAGGGGGACAAATACGTCTTTGCCACGTATTGGGCCGTTTTGGAATGGCACGCCCAGTGGCAAATGGCGTTGGCCGATTTCCACGCCCGCTGTGTCACTGGGAACCAGTGCCACACTGATACCAAGCTGTTTTTTATCTCCTACCAGCCCATCTGGATCATACATCTTGAACGCCAGCCCAACGATTGTCGCGACGGGTGCCAGTGTGATATATCGCTTATCGAAATTCAGACATATGCCCAGGGTTTCCTTGCCTTTGTATTTGCCCTTACACACAACACCCGTGTCCGGAATAGCGGTGGCATCAGAGCCGGCGGTAGGACCAGTCAGGCCAAAACAGGGGATTTCCTCGCCACCGGCGAGACGGGGCAAATAATGGTCTTTTTGTTCTTTTGTTCCATAGTGAACCAGGAGTTCCGCAGGGCCCAGTGAATTCGGCACCGCCACGGTGGATGATGTGACAGTGCAAACCGATGAGATTTTTTGCAGCACCGCACGGTGTGCCAAAGCCGAGAAGCCGAGACCGCCATACTCGGTTGGAATGATCATTCCGAAAAATTTGTTTTCTTTAATAAAGCGCCAGACTTCGGGTGGCAGGTCGGCCAGTTCATGCGAGATTTCCCACGGTCTGAGCATTTCACACAAGGTATTTACCGGACCGTCTATGAAGGCTTGTTCGGCCTCACTCAGGCTGGGCCATTGCTGTTCCAGCAGTAAATCCCAATTCGGCTTGCCGGCAAAAAGCTCGCCTTCCCACCCGACAGTGCCCGCATCCAGTGCGACCTGTTCGGTTGCAGAGATGTCGGGTAACAGTTTGCGATACACAGCCAGCAAGGGCTCACTGAGCCAACGGCGGCGTAGCGGTAAGACATTTAACGGCACAATGACGGCTGCCAACAATACAGACACGGTAACAACCGTCAGTGCTGAAACATTTGTAAAAAATGCAACCACTGTCAGTACTGCCACGATGACCAGCGTCCAGTTCAGCAGGTTCATACCGATAAAGGCCGCGACGACGGATATCCCCAACAAACCAAGCACAAGTGTCCAGAACATTGCTATTGACCTCCAGAAAACTGATCAGTGACTCGTATCATGCCTATTAAGACCACATTGACTGGGACTGCATTACGAAAAATATGTTCCATACGGTAGAGTATGGTAAAGACTCTGGTCAGAGTCAACCGTCAGCCGGTGGTATATTGCGATGCCGGTGTCGGGTATGCTTAAAGATTCTGTTAACGCAACCTAGCGTGGTGTTTGTGGCTCAGTCAGGAGTGAAGAAAAAGGAACGATCAACTCTCAGTGCATCGGACTGGGAGCAAGCTTCGCTGGAGTTGATTGCAGAACAAGGTATTCGCGCAGTTGCCGTTGAGTCACTCGCCCGGCGTATCGGGGTGACCAAAGGCAGTTTTTACTGGCACTTTTCAAACCACGATGAGCTGCTGAAGCGGTCGTTATTACGCTGGGAAAAGCACGATGAAGTCAACTTGCAGGCGTCTTTGGGCGCCATTGACGATCCCCGCGAAAGACTGAGGTCGTTTTTCAGACAGACCGGTCGTGAAAAACTGACTCACGACGTTTATAGCGCATTGTGCACGGCGGCAGATCATACGCAGGTGGAGCCCCTGTTGGAAAGAGTGGCAGAACGCCGTATGCGGCACATCGCACTGGCCTTTACGGAGATCGGATTCGATGCCAAACAAGCATCACATCGCGCCCGGCTGACGTACTCGGCTTACCTGGGTTTTTTACAGCTGCAAAGACAGCACCAGGCACCCATTCTGAGCTCCGAAGAATTTGAGGCCTACATGACCCATGTCATTGCCACGCTGATTCCTGAACGCTAGTGTTCCCTGCAGGTGGGAAAGTGATTTTTTTGCATTGAAAATGTACCGGTATACGGCTATTCTGCCGACCTTCAAACCTGTGCCGGACCGCAGTGACACAGACAGCGATTAAAGAGGCAAAGCGAATGACCAGTAACGAAGTCCTAAGACAATGGGTTGCGGAGGTTGGTGAGTTGACACGACCGGACAGGATTCACTGGTGCACTGGTAGTACTGAAGAAAACCAGCAGTTGATTGAAGCCATGCTGGATTCCGGGGCCTTTCTTGAGTTGAACAAAAAAACCCATCCCGCTTGCTATCTGCACCGTTCGGATCAGGACGATGTCGCCAGGGTAGAACATGTGACATTTATTTGTACATCGCAGCGTGATGATGCCGGACCTAACAATCACTGGATGGACCCTGCAGCAGCCAAGGCCAAAATGAACGGACTTTTTGAAGGCTGCATGCAAGGCCGTACGCTGTACGTGATCCCTTATTGCATGGGACCGATCGATTCACCTTTGTCACGTTGTGGTGTGGAAATAACCGACAGCCCGTACGTGGTGGTCAATATGCGGATGATGACCCGTATGGGCAGTGCGGCCCTGGCGAGAATTGAACGCGAAGATGGTTTTGTCAGAGGCTTGCACTCCATTGGTGAACTGGATCCTGAGCGTCGTTTCATCATGCATTTCCCGGCTGACCGGATGATCCAGAGCTTTGGCTCCGGCTACGGTGGTAATGCATTGCTGGGTAAGAAATGCCATGCGTTGAGAATTGCCAGCGCCCAGGCCCGAACTGAAGGTTGGTTGGCCGAGCACATGTTGATTGTTGGCATCGAGAACCCGCAGGGCGAAATACATTATATCGCTGCGGCCTTTCCGTCAGCTTGTGGCAAGACCAACCTCGCCATGCTGATCCCCCCGGCAGAATATGAAGGCTGGAAAGTCTGGACGGTGGGTGATGACATCTGCTGGATGCAACCTGGTGAGGATGGCCGTCTTTGGGCGATTAACCCGGAAGCAGGTTTCTTTGGTGTGGCGCCTGGGACCAGTGAAAATACCAATCCCAATGCACTGGCCATGTTGAATGAGGATGCCATATTCACCAACGTCGGTGTGACCGCCGACAATCAGCCCTGGTGGGAAGGCAAAGACGATGACGTACCGGTAACCGACTGGAAAGGTAAGCCCTTTAATGCGGAAGTTAACCCGGCCGCCCATCCAAATTCGCGTTTTACCGTGCCTATGAGGCGTTGCCCGTCGTACTCGGAGCAGGCGGAGGCGCCGCGTGGTGTGCCGATCTCGGCCATTGTATTTGGCGGCCGCCGGGAGCGCCTCGTGCCCTTACTGATGGAAAGCAAGAGTTGGCAACATGGTGTTCTGCTGGGTGCCGCCATGGCATCTGAGACAACCGCGGCGGCCACCGGGGCTGTTGGCGTAGTACGCAGGGACCCAATGGCCATGAAGCCATTTTGCGGTTACAACTTCGCCGACTACTGGCAGCACTGGTTGTCTTTCACCGACCGTGCCAGCCAGCTACCAAGGATATTTCACGTCAATTGGTTCAGGAAGAATGACGACGGGTATTTCATGTGGCCCGGGTTTGGGGACAACATGCGTGTACTGGAGTGGGTAATCAAGCGTTGTAAGGGAGAGGTTGATGTGTGTGAGACAGCCATTGGCCAGTTGCCACTGGCAGCAGATATCAATATCAATGGTCTGGATATCGACAGCGTGACGCTGGGAACCCTGCTGGAAGTTGATGCCTCTGCCTGGCTGGATGAGACGGGCCAGATCAGGGAGTACCTTGGGCAATATGGTGATCGCCTGCCACACCAGTTGCTTGCAGAGCTGGATAAGGTGGCCGTGTCTTTGCAAGCATAAAATATTCAGCTTAGACTGCGAATATCTTTGCCGCCCTGGCGCCGTCCAGGGCCGGCCTGAGTAAATTTTAAACTGGTTTTAAACCCTTTCTGTCGAAATCCATCTAAACGTTCATGGGAGGAATGCAAGCGGTGACATCGTGGCAACCTGACAAGTCGGAATTGCCTGCTGACGAAACACGCTGGGTCGAAAAGGCTCAGGGTGGTGACCGCCAAGCATTTGAGCAGCTCTACCGAAGCCATCGTGACAGGATTTACGCACTCTGCTGGCGTATGTGTGGCGGTGACACGGCCTTGGCGGAAGACATGCTGCAAGAGGCCTTTGTACGGGCATGGAACAAGCTGAACCTGTTCCGGGGCGATAGCCGCTTTGGTACCTGGTTGCACCGCCTGAGCGTCAACGTGGTTTTGAGCGACCGCCGCATCCGGATTAAGCGGTTACAACGTGAGCAGGTGCTGTCGGAAGGCATTGAACGCACCTTGCAGAGCGACCGGGATGTGTCGGCCGGGCTGGCAAGAGATCTTGAAATGGCCATCTCCCAGTTGCCGGAAAGGGCGAGGACCGTACTGGTGTTGTATGACATTGAAGGCTACAAACACAATGAAATTGCGGAGCTAACCGGCATGGCGGTTGGTTCATCCAAGGCACAATTACATCGCGCCCGGAAACTGGTGCGTAAAGTTCTGAACGACGAGTAGCAAAGCTATGAACGAAATCGAATTAATCAATGCGCTAAAAGCATTGCCGCGCAGGATCAAACCACAGCGGGAGCTGTGGTCCGGTATTGGCGCCCGGCTGAGTGATTCGGCGCAACTTGGGAAATTTCAAGCTCAAGGGTCATTTGGGCGGCACTCTGCAATGGCAGCAGCTGTCGTGCTGGCGTTGGCGACCGGCGTATTTGTTGGTCGCGGGCTGGATGCACCATCTACAGACGAGGTCTCACAGTCTGTATTTGAGTTCGCCCTGGCGGGCACCGTCATGGCTGCTGAGCGGGAATACCAGGCAGCATTTCGGGAATTGGTCCCGCTGGATTATGCGGGCATGAGCCTGATGGGCGAAGATCCGGATGTGTTGCGCGGTAGCTGGGCAGACTTGCTGCAGGCTGAAACCTCGTTGTTGAGTGCATTGAATCAATATCCCTCGAACATTTATTTGCAACAAAAACTATTAGACCTGAGAGCACGCCAATTAAAATTCATCAAGCAGTTGGCCATGCTGGAACAAAATGACTGGAGAAGAATATGAATACGGGAAATCTGAAGCTGGTAGCTTTGTTACTGACCCTGGTTCCATTATCAGTGCTGGCAGGACAGTCGATCGATGAACGCTGGGACGTTGATCCAAACGCCAAGGTGTCTATCGAGAATATCGCTGGAAATATTGACATCCAGGCCTGGGATAAAAACGAAATTCATCTTTCAGGGGAACTGGGTGACAGTGTGAAAGAACTGGAACTGAACGCCTCAACTGCCGCTGTGCACATCACCGTAGTTAATCGGGAAACACGCAGGATCGATAACACACGCTTGCAGCTGAAGGTTCCACGTGGGGCCATTATTGAAGCGTCTGCGGTCAGTGCAGATATTAGTGTTGATGGTTTGGACAGTGAAAAGCTGACCGCCAGTTCTGTAAGTGGTGACGTGAGCGTCGAAGCCCGATGTCACTGGGTTTCAATTGAATCCGTCAGCGGTGATGTTGAATTCAGTGGTGAATCAGAACGTATATCAGCCGAGTCGGTATCAGGGGACCTGGAGCTGTTTGGTATCTCTGGCGAGATCGCAGCCACAACGGTTTCCGGTGACATGGAATTGCGTGCCAACCTTATCGAGAGCGGCAAGTTTGAATCCGTCTCAGGTGATATGGTGGTTGGGGGTGAACTGTCCGGTAGCGGCAGAATCATTGCGGAGAGCATGAGTGGGGACGTTGTTATCAGTCTGCCAGTTTCTCAGGCGGGGCGTTTCAAGGCCCAAAGCTTCAGTGGCCGGATTAATACGGATTTCGGATCTGTAGAGCACTCAAGGCATGGCCCGGGAAGTCGTCTCAAGCACGTCATTGGCAGCAGCGGTGCTGAAATCCGCGTCGAGAGTTTCAGTGGCAATATTAAATTGCGGCACGATTGATCAATCAACACCTGGGAACCCGGTCACTTTGTGTGGCCGGGTTTTTTTGTGCAAGGCAGTTATTTTTCTGACGAATTCAGGAATATTTCCCGCCCGTTTGATAGGGTCATCGAATTTGCCTGATTGTGTGTATGAATCGGTGTCGAAAAGCTGTTTTTTTTACGATCTGCTTGTATGCAACAAAGCACTCGAATTTAATTTCGTGGTTGCGAATAAAACCGATCATCAAAAAGGGCTGTAACCAACAAACGAATGTTGCATAAATGCCACAAACCACATCTGCCGTAAGGTTTTGCGCTTGCGTTCACCTGCTCCACCAGCGGGTCAATTTCTTTCAAAATAGCGAACCCAGTTTTTGGGTCATCTTGGCTAACATTTCTTCTAATTGGTTCTGTGTGCCGGAATCCTCAAGTAACTGCTTGAAATGATTATTAATATTTCCATACATATTAACCCGATTGACACGGTGGACAAAACCTGTTCCAAAAGGCAAGCTCACCACATTCTCTAATTGATTTCAATAACATACCTGAGGTCAGCTGTTAAGCACCAAAAAATCGATCATTCGCCGGTTGCATCAGAAAAATCGATTAGTTGCATAAATGCCACAAGGTGTGTCACTAGTCATATGTGCCAATAGTCATTGCACTGAGCTTTAATGAGTGATATAAAGCACCGGCTCATGCATTTGTTGTGAGCGTGGGGCGCGACGTTGAATTGTAAAGTCATACAAAAACAGTCGCAGTCAACTTAATATTGAGGAGGGACATTATGTCTCCTAATACCAATCTAATGGAAATCAAGCAAAATGCTTTGGTCACAGCCGTAAGATACGGGCTGAGAGCGGCATTGCTAGTCAGTCTGGCGGCTACGCCGTTGACGGTGCTGGCGCAGGACGCAGATACGGATGAGGATAGTTCAGATCTGCCAACAATGATAATCGAAGAAACAGTTGTTACGGGAACGCGACTCGAGTCGAACCCGAATCTCATGGCCCCTACTCAGGTGCTGAGCGTGACCGGTGATGAAGGCTCAATCCGCGGCAATGTCCGGATGGAGGATTTCGTCAACGTTCTGCCACAGGTATTTGCCGGCCAGGCTTCCGAGGTGTCGAACGGCGCCTCAGGCACCGCGACCCTTAACCTGCGCGGTCTGGGTGCGCGGCGGACGCTGGTACTGATTGACGGCAAGCGGCTTCCATACGGCTCGTCAACCACCAGTGCTGCCAACATCGACCTCATTCCATTGCAGATGGTTGAGCGCGTGGACATCCTGACCGGTGGCGCTTCGGCGGTATACGGTTCAGACGCCATCGGCGGCGTTGCCAACTTTATCCTCAAGAATGATTTTGAAGGCGTCGAGGTCGGCTATCAGTGGGGCGAGGCATATGCCGATAACAAGAACGACTTCTGGAGAGATGTTCTCGTGTCGGGCAGTCAGCCGGTTCCCGGCGGCAGCCACGACGGTCAAGAGGATACCTATTACGTCATGGTGGGTGCGAATACCGCCGATGGCAGTGGCAATGTGACCCTGTTCGCTTCTTACGAGGATCGCGAGGCCATCTTGCAGAGCAATCGTATTTACTCCGGGTGTGCGCTCGGCCAGGCTACCGGATCAGGAACCAGCGGTGGTTTCGGGTGTATCGGCTCGGGTAACTTCCGACTGTTTGCCGGTTCCGGCGGGTTTTTCTTCTCGGAGGCAGACGGGACCATCGTTCCTTGGGCAGGCACTGGTGATCAGACCTTTAACTTTGGTCCGTTCAACTTCTTCCAGCGCCCCTCGGAACGTTACACAATCTATGCGAAGAGTCATTACGAAATAAGCGATACCATGGAGGTATTTGCTGATATTTCGTACATGAACAACTTCAGCGACGCGCAGATTGCCCCGACCGCCTCCTTTGGCCTGGGCAGCTACGCCATCAACTGCGACAATCCGTTTATCCAGAATAACCCTGGCGTACCGTTGACCGACGTCTATGGCTGTAGCGCCGCCGATATTGCGGCTGGCGTGGTCAAAACCGGCGTCGGCGCATCGCACCGCAACGTCGAGGGCGGCCCGCGTAATTCGCGCAACGAGAACAGTTCGTTTCGCGTCATCGCCGGACTTCGCGGCAGCTTCGCCGATGATGTCTGGGGTTATGAAGTCTTTGCCCAGGTCTCGGAATCACGCGACCAGAGTGAGTCCACCAACGACTTTGTCGTTGCAAATCTCAGCCAGGCGTTACTGGCGACCACCGATGCGAACGGCAATATTGTCTGCAGAAACCCGGCGGGTGGCTGTGTCCCCTACAACCCCTTCACGCGACCAGGTGGCAATACCGGCGTGACCCCGGAAGCCATCGCCTTTATCCACGGCATAGGACTCACCAACGGCTCGACCTCACAGCGGGTCTACGGTGGTAGCATTCAGGCCGACCTCGGCGAATATGGCATGCAACTGCCGACCGCCGACTACGGTCTCCGCTTCCTGGCGGGTTTAGAGACCCGCAAGGACGAACTCTCCGCACGGCCTGACGAGATCAGCCAGGTACCGGGCGGTGGTTTCACGGGCGTCGGCGGCGCAACCCTCCCGGTTGATGGTCAGGTCGAGGTGGATGAATTCTTCGCAGAATTCGAACTGCCGCTCTTATCTGATTTCCCCGGGGCCAAGGAACTCACGCTGCGCGGTCAGTACCGCTATTCGGACTACACAAGAACGGGTAACGGCACCGAGACTGAAGCTGACACCGATACCTGGGGCTTGTCGCTGGCTTGGGCGCCTATTGACGACCTCCGTATCCGCGGCCAGTTCCAGCGCTCCGTGCGGGCACCGAATGTGATCGAGCTGTTCACCGGGCAGAACACCAACCTGCCAAACCTCAGCCCGGCGGGTACCAACGCCAACGGCGTTCAGCTGTTCGACCCCTGTTCCTCCAGTGCGCCGATCGCGTCACTCGCGGCGTGCCAGAATACCGGCGTGACCGCAGCTCAGTACGGCTCGATTTTTGACGTGATTTCGGGACAGACCCAGTCTCTGACTGGCGGCAACCCGAATCTCTTTCCGGAGTCGGCAGATACATATACCGTTGGGTTTGTGTGGACACCGAGCCAGTTCGAAGGTCTGTCCGTCAGTGTCGACTACTTCGAGATTCTCGTCGAGGACGCCGTCCGGGCCGGAATCCCTGCGCAGACAACCCTTGACAATTGTCTTGCCACCGGGGATCCGACATTCTGTAACCTGATCAACCGTGGTGCAGGCGGCACACTGTCTTCCGGATCACCCGGTGTCGGTTTCTTGCAGACCAACGTCAACATCGCTGAGCTCGAGACCAAGGGTGTGGACGTCCAGATCCTGTACGGTTGGGACGCCGGACGCCATGGGTTTCAGGTGGACTACGCTGCGACCATCCTCGATCAGAACGACCTTGTTCCGCTCCCTGGCGCTGCCCCAATCGTGTGTGCCGGCTTTTTCGGTAACCAATGTGGTACCCCGAGCCCTGAGTACCGGCACCGTGCGCTCCTGACCTGGGTGACACCTTGGTCAGTTGACGTAACCACGACCTGGCGCCACTTCGGCTCAACCGACAACGACAACCCGGCTGATACAGTCGAGCCGACGCTGTCTACGGTCGATTATGTCGACCTGGCTGCCACTTGGTACGCCACGGAGAACATCGACATCCGCCTCAGTGTGCTGAACGTCTTCCAGGAGGATCCTCCGGTCTTCTCGGGTGCCGGTCCGGCACTTGGCAACGGCAATACCTATCCGACCGTGTACGACACCGGTAGGGTCATGTTTGCTGCGGTGAAGCTCAACTTCTAAGTTGAACTGCCAGCAAACCTAGGGCTTTCGGGGCAATCCCGGAGACTGTGTAACAAGTCTGGGCCCTTTGAGAAAATGCCCGCAGTTCGCTGCGGGCATTTTTTTTGGGTAGTTCCCTGCATTGCCGGACAGACAACGGCTCGTTTAGGCGAGAAGCACTATCAGTATTCCAATTGCGACTATCCGCGGCTGCGGGTCATCGTGTAACCTAGAGCCTGAAACCAGGTTCGCTACCGAGTTTAGGAAAAACAATGATTGTACGAATTCTAGTAACCGCGATCTCAATATTCATCGCTGCGTGTGCAACTTCAGGCTCTGAGGTACCGGCACCAGCAGTAACGGCGTCGTCAGCAACTGTTGATACCGTCGCATCAGACAATCCCTCGGTCCCACCTGCGGGTGATCCTCAGGACCTGGATACGGCCGACACGCCGCAGACTGCGAGTGTTTCGCCCGAGAACGATCCGGATGAGAAAATTTGCTCCCGGGAGAGCGAAACCGGCAGCAAGTTCACCACGAAAATATGCCGCACACGCGCCGAGATCGAGGCGAGGGCGGAGGCGGACCAGGCACTCATGAGGACAGTACGCAAGATGAAAACCGGCTCTGAATGTGCACTGACGGGAATAGGATGCTAGTAGGCAATATGAAAAGCCCCTTTGCGGACTTTTTGGTGCCTGGCTCCCCGGGTCGGACTCACCTGACGCCGGGCACTGGATCTCGGTCCGGTAAGTTATGAGTTGGCTAAACGTTCCTTCTTGTTTGAATTACGGGATATGTTGATATACTGGGCCGCATGAATACGGGAAACGGAAAAATTCGTCGCATTGCTATCATCGGCGGGGGTTCGGCAGGCTGGATCACGGCGGCAGCACTCGCCAAGTCGCTCCAGGACGACTGCTCGATCACGCTGGTCGAGTCCGAACAGATCGGTACGGTGCGTGTCGGTGAGGCCACCGTACCGTTCATCAGACAGTTCAACGCCAGCCTGGAGATCGACGAGAACGAGTTACTGAAAAGCACCCAGGGAACCATCAAGCTGGGAATCCAGTTCAATGACTGGACCCGCCTGGGACACAGTTATTTTCATCCTTTCGGACAATTCGGCATGAACTTCGACAGCGTGCCGCTCGAATACTACTGGATGCAGGCGCGTCGAAAGGGCAAGGCTGCTGAGCTCGACGAATACTGCATGGCCTCCATGGCCGCCCGCGAGAACAGGTTTCAGCAGCCATCCGCCGATGCGCGGCTCATACAGTCAACGTACGACTACGCATATCACATCGACGCGGGATTGTATGCAAAATTCCTGCGGAGCCGGTCCGAAGATGCCGGCGTCACGCGTGTCGAAGGCCTCGTCGTGGATGTGTTGCTGGACGGCGAAAGCGGGTTCATAGAAAGTGTCCGCCTGGAGGACGGCCGGGAGATCAGCGCAGATTTGTTCGTGGATTGCTCCGGAATTCGGGGCTTGTTGATTGAGGGCGCATTGAAAGCCGGTTACGAAGACTGGAACCATTGGCTGCCCTGCGATCGGGCGGTGGCCATACCCTGCGCGCACGGTGGGGAATTTACGCCGTATACGCAGTCAACCGCCCTTGAGGCAGGGTGGCAATGGCGAATACCACTGCAACACCGTATCGGCAATGGTCATGTCTACTGCAGCCGGCATGTCAGCGATGATGAGACCACTGCAAGACTACTGGGTAATCTCGATGGCAAACCGTTGGGGGATCCGTTTTTGCTACGGTACAGCACCGGTTGCCGGAAACAATTCTGGCACAAGAACTGCGTTGCCATCGGTCTGTCCGCGGGTTTCCTGGAACCGCTTGAGTCCACGTCCCTGCACCTGATTCAGACAAGTGTCGGCAGGCTGTTGGCGATGTTTCCGGACCGGGACTTCAGCCAGTTCAATATCGATGAATACAACAGCATGACACGCACGGAATACGAGTGGGTCCGTGATTTCATAATCCTGCACTATCACGCCACCGAGCGTGATGACACGGACTTTTGGCGTGAGTGCGCCAACATGTCGATTCCCGACGAATTGAGATACCGAATGGATAGGTTCATGGCCTTGGGACACGTAGGATCCACCGCCGGAATGGAGCTGTTCAGTAAGACAAGTTGGCTGGCAGTCATGGTCGGCCAGATGGGTTTGCCGGATAATGACGCTCCGATCATTGAACATCGCACAGCGGTCGATGCGGAAAACTTCCTGGCTGAATTACGGTCCCTAACCAAGGAGGCCGCACGCGGCATGCGCACACACCGGAGATACATTCAGCGAAATTGCCGGGCGGAATCCACAATGGAAGGCTCGTCCGGATCTTTAAGCGGCCCAATTTGAATAGAGGCCAGCGGCGGCATCGAACCCGCAGCCGTGAAACAATGGCCGACATCGGTGGATCCGCGGCCGCGGCCAGGTACGCACAGGAGGAGCAGCCAGGATGAAATTCCAGCGGTCAAACACCACCAAAACAGCATTTTTGTTGACGGCACTACTGGGCCCAGGCGTAACACACATCCAACCGCTGTTGGCGGACGAGGTTATCAACGTCACGGACTTCCGGGATTGCAGGGCGGTCAAAGCCAAGACAGAACGCCTGCGGTGCTACGACACGATCGCCGATGGCGGTGTTTTCAACACACAACAAGTCAGGCAGGTGCAGCAGGAGACCTTTGGCGACAAGGAAAGGGAGGTGGACCTATCCATCGACACCTTAAATGTAACCATCAAGCGCGTTGAGAAAGATAGCAACAACAAACTGTACTTTTACACCGCAGGTGGTCAGGTCTGGAGGCAGAAAAACCGGGGACACTACCCCTCTAAAGTGCCATTCGAGGCAGAGATCAAACCCGGTATGATGGGATCTTTCTTCCTCGTCAACGAGAGCGGCCGCAGCACCCGGGTCAAGCGCGTCAAGTAGAGCAGCGACCGGACGTCTTTCCGCAATTTGGCGTAGAACCACTATGCCTTCGAAGCGCTGCCTTGCAGCTAACAGCTTGTGTACTCGCTGATCTAACGTTATAAGGGTGACAGTACACGGGTGACGCCTGTTTGATCATCATCAAATTCAGCTTCGGCCGGCGGCCAGTCACAACTGGCTCCCCTGATACTCGTTAACCGGGTAACCTCAACCAGTCCTGACTCCCATCCGCCAATCCGGGAAAAGTAAACAATTCTACCATTGTCGCAATCAAAGAATTCAAATGTCATCGAACCCCAATCCTGAATAACTACATCGGCCAGATCAAAATTCGAGCCAAATTCCGTGCCGGTCACGTACAGCAGTTGTTCAACGATCACACGTGTGCCGTTGATACGGCCTAATCCGCTCAACCGGGCCGCGGTACCGTCAGGGTTATAGGTAAACCATTGAACTGCGACCCGTCCCCCACCCAGGTATTCCATTAACCAGCCTTCTCCAGAGCGGGTCGGTTGAAAGAAAGCGCCACTTGCGGCCTCGCTCGCCAGCGTGGGATCGATACTGTCCGACGACTCTTCGCCTTCGGCCCCCGGTGACAGACATATGTGGCCATGGATGACTGTCAAGCGTTGCATCGGCAGGAAACCATTGCCGAATTCGGGCGGCCCTGAATATTGAGTACCACCCACGTTGCAGTTGACGAAAACCATCTCAATACGACCCCAATCTTTAGTAATCAGGTCATGCATGTTGAAACCCGAACCAAACACTGTCCCTTTCAAGGATTGCATGTTTTCGACCACGATATGGTCGCCTTCAAAATAACCGACACCCATCATCCATGCCTGTAGGTCAGTTTCGGTTGGGTTTGGCGGGAAGGTAAACCACACCAACACCACACGGCCATCACCCAGGACCTGGATGATGTAACCCTCGCCACTGCGGTTCGGATCGAACCAATTTCCGCTGATGCTCTGATCAATGACCATGCCCGTAGGCGGCAGAGCAGACAGATAATGACGATCGGCACGAAAAACCCGCCGGTTGAATTCAACAGTTTCCCCACTGTCGTATTCCCAAATTACCTCGCTGTCGGGTGTGACTTCAAAAACCTGGCCGACAGGGCCATTGGTAATCAGTGTGTTTCCGTTCCGCAGGCGCTGTGCACCGGATATATTCAGGGCAAGAAAGGTCTCCGGGATTTCCGCCTGGTAAACAGGTGAAGTTTCTTCAGGCCCATAACGCCCGGACGGATCAAGCAGGTAATGACCATCAGCGTCTATCGGCGTGATGATCTCATTAACGGTGGAAAAATTACCCCCAGGGCGTCCGATACCATTGTTGAACAGCAGGATCCTGCCTGCACCGGGAAATAACTCAGGAATCCATTCCACATCGTGTTGATTGAACAGTTTCTGGTCACTGACTTCACCCCGTTGGTAAGTCAGGGGATTGCCCCAGCGGTATAGAAGATCCCCGCCCTTGCCGGAATGACCACCGCTCCTGGTTGCTGCCTGCTGCGTCGTGGTGCTGTGATCGATAACCCAGATCTCGTTAAAGGCATGTGCACTGATGATGATCTGATCCAGTTTCTCACTATAATTGATGGCATTGGCGTGCACCCAGTCAGAACGGACTCTACCATTCTTGTTGTAGTTTATATCGACACGTTCCGGATGGTCTGCAATCACACCAAAGTTGGAAATTGAGGTGTCGATATCCTGGACCGTGTGATCAGCCAGTCGCCACTGCCAGACCACTTCACTGTCAGTTTTGCCAAGCGGCTTTAACTCGAATATGGTCTCGGTCCACAGGTCCTGCTGCGGCAGTGTATCCGGTGCCCGGCCAAGGGCCAGTGTCTCTTCGGGCGTTAGCCTTTCCCAGGACAAAACAAGGACATTGCCATTGGGCAAAACAGCAATATCATGATGCAGGCGATGGCGCCCCGTGGCGAGTTCAAATTCCCAAACCACGTTACCGTCCCAATCCAGGCGCTCAACCCGGCCACCGGCGCCACCACCGCCAAAGGATTCATCTGTTTGCACCTTGACGGTGCGCATCAGTTGTCCATCAGGTAGGAGGTAGGAAGAAGTTGCCGTAATACCGGTCAGATTCCAGTTGTGCACGCTCTCGCCTTCCTGGTTGATCAGGTGGGCAACTTCTTCATTTTGAGGTGCAATCAGGGTGTAAGGCTCAATCCCGGCTACTCCCTCGGTCGAAATCATCAAGAGCAACAGAATCAGGCTGATGGTCTTCAGCATTCGGAATATGCTCCAGAGTCTGCCAACTTATCAGAAGTCATGGTTTCTCCCCTGCCCACAACAAGGGTCACAAAGGGTCAAAGTACACAATAACAATAACTGAGTTTAAGAGACAGTTTGTTGACAAAAAGATCAACAAAACGTATCGTTGCGAAGGGTTTAGTATACGTAATATATACGCTACGCGCGCGTGCGTCCAAAGTTCATTAAGAAACTAA
This sequence comes from Gammaproteobacteria bacterium, assembly GCA_021772915.1. GTDB lineage: Bacteria > Pseudomonadota > Gammaproteobacteria > Xanthomonadales > SZUA-36 > SZUA-36. The sequence continues at coordinate 73,980 of JAJFLB010000063.1, forward strand.
CTAAACTAGCTCAAATTAACTCAAATTAACTCACTCAACTATTTACGGGAGAGACTAGATGACTCGCAGGGGACTAGAAAAGAAGAAATCCATCCTCCAGATTCTCGCACTTGCGTTCGTGCTTGCCGTATCAGGCAACGTATGGGCTCAGGACGTCGCAAATGATGAAGAAGATGAAGCCGCCCGGGCAGTAACAGCCCTGGATAAGATGGCTGTTACAGGCTCACGCATCAAGAGGACCGATATTGAGGGCGCGAGCCCGGTCTACGTGATGACGTCTGAGCAGATTGAACAGGAAGGTTTTGTCACGGTGTTTGACGCCTTGGCTACACTGCAACAAAACACCGGCTCCACCCAGGGTGAGGCTTTCACCAATCAGTTCACCCCTGCGGCCCCACAGCTGAACTTGAGGGGTCTTGGCCCGGGTCGTACGCTGATCCTGCTGAACGGCCGTCGTGCGGCGGATTATCCGTTCCCGTTCAACGGTCAGAGCAACTTCACCAACCTCCAGCAGATTCCAACCGCAGCAGTTGAGCGTATTGAAATCCTGGCAGGTGGTGCTTCGGCCGTTTATGGCTCCGACGCGGTTGCCGGCGTGATCAATATCATCACCAAGAAGCAATTCGACGGTATCTCCGTCACGGCGCGCGCAGGCACCACGACTGATGGCGCTGGCGACAGTGGCCGTGTCCAGATCGTGGGTGGTCTTGACGGTGATCGCTGGAGCGCGGTGTACGCGTTTGAGTATTTCAAACGTGACCCGATTTTTGGTAACGATCGCGATTACCTGGATGAGCGTTCCGATTTCCCGCAGCTGGAACAGGTGAATACCCGTTCCCTGCTGTACATCGGTGACCGCTTTGGTTACGACTGGGACGGTGATGGTGCAAGCTACCAGGATCCGGGCGCAGCCGCCTGTGATGCCTTTGGTGATCTGGATTACTCATTCCGCTCGCCGGGAACCGGCCAGTACTGCGGACGTGACTCAACCGGTGATGAATCCATCCGTAACACGCGTGAAAACTTCTCTTTCTACGGAAACTTGAGCTACGAGCTGAACAACGACACCGAACTGTTTGCCTCCCTCAATTACTGGGAAGGCGATATATCGTCAACGGGATTCCGTCGCTGGTGGGGTAGCCCATCCGTATTCTGGAACCCGGGCGACAGCAGTCCCGATGGCGATGCCGGTTGGGCGTTTCTCGGCGAACAGGCTTCTTTGGGTTTGTTGCAGCGCGTCTTTCAACCGAGTGAAACCGGTGAACAGGCAGCCTTTTTTGAGGAAGATTCCATCGATATCGCCCTCGGTGTACGTGGCATGATGTTTGATGGCCGCTACGATTGGGAATTTGCCTACAGCCACAGTGAATACAACGCCTACCAAGAGCAATTCCTCTTCAAGGAAGAGCTGATTGACGCCTACTTCCTCGGTGAATTTAACCCAGGTAAGAGTGCCTTTGGTATTCCCTGGTTCGACGTACCCGCTGATTGGCGTGAACGGTTTTATACGCCTATGACACAAGCCCAGGTCGACGCACTCAGCGGCAAGCAGACGAATAACTCGGATTCATCCAATGACACGGTTTCGCTTGTGATCAGCGGTGAGCTGTTCGATATGCCGGCCGGTCCGGTTGGTTTTGCAGTAGTGGGTGAATGGGCTACGCAGGAATACCAGTTGGGCCCGGATGCTCGTACCCTCGACCAAACCGGTAACGGTTGGTGGGGACGTAGCGGAACCGGTGGTGGCGGCAAACGTGATCGTCTGGCGTTTGGTGCCGAAGTCAGCGTTCCTGTAACGTCAACCCTGACTTTGCCACTGGCCGTGCGCTGGGACAAATATAACGATGATTCCGACGTGGATGACGCGCTAACCTATAACGCCGGTATCGAGTGGCGTCCGTTCCGCGAGTTGCTGATTCGCGGCACCTTCTCCACCAGCTTCCGGGCGCCGGATATGCACTTTCTGTTTGCCGGCGACAGTGGCTTCTTCACCACCCAGACCGATTGGTTCCTCTGTCGCCGTGATGAGCCGGACACCGGACCTACCTTCACCGGATGCCAGACCAATTCCGGTTTCTCAATCGCGGGCAATCGTTCCGGCAACATCAACCTGCAAGAAGAAGAAGGTGAGTCCTTTACCGTAGGATTCGTCTGGGAGGTCTTCGACGGTTTTTCAGTCAATGTTGATTATTACGACATTGAACTGGACGGTATTGTCAATGACATGAGCATTCAGGGTCTGTTGCAGGATGAGGCGGATTGCCGCCTGGGCGTGACCGTGGGCGGAACCCCTGTGGATATCAACACGGTCGAATGCCAGCGGGTTCTGGCGCGGATTAACCGTGTCGACACTCCGGGCGCACCGAATCACGAAAACCTCATTGATGTCACCGTCGGACCCATCAACCGTTCCTTCTCCGGACAGACCGGCATTGACGCTGGTTTCAATTACACGTTTGATACTGAACGCGCCGGCCAATTTGCTTTCACTGGCGCCTACACGCATGTGCTGGAATCCCAACGGCAGGAATTCCCGGAAGATCCAGTTGATGACCAATGGCGCGATAACAAGCAGAATTTTGAGTTCCGCTCACGTTTCCGTGGTTCTGCCGGCTGGGACTACAAGGATTTCAACACGGTGGTGACCGCACTGCGCACCGGCAGTGTGCCCAACTGGGCAGAAACCGCCCGGCTTGGTGATCAGTGGACGTTCAACCTGAACCTGGCTTACGATATTACGGATTCGTTCCGTTTGAGCGTGATCAGCACCAATGTTACCAACGAGCGTCCCCCGGTAGACCCGACCTTCAACACATGGCCGGGCTTCTGGCGCGGCAGTTTCAACCCCGTTGGACGTGAAGTTTGGGTACAAGCCGATTACGTTTTCGGCAGGTAAGCTTTTTTGCTTCGAAAAAGGCCCGGCTTCGACCGGGCTTTTTTTTCGCCATTGGGTATTTCGACGCCGGCATAATCAGTGACGAATAGCTGGGTGAACTGCACATCGCAGTGTGTGACGATAAGGACTGAATTGAGCCTGTTTACGGACTTTCAAAGACTTTCGGCACTACCGTTTTGCTGATTGCTTGGTATACTCCCCGGTTCTGAATTCAAGGTCCCGTGCACCGGACCTGAAAATGGAGGGAACATTATGAAATTCAGGTTATTTCTTGTTGCACTGATGTTTACGGCATCATTCACCATGCAGTCGGCATTTGCAGATCAAAAACCACTGGAGGACTTTTTTAAGAAGCCACAATTTGCTGGCTTCCAGCTATCCCCAGATGGTGAAAACCTGGGTGTGCTGGCGCCTGTAGAAGGCCGCATGAACCTGGTTATCATTAACCTGAAAGACCGTAAACCCGTGGTCGTGACTGGCGAAAAAGACCAGGATATACGTGGTTTTATGTGGGCCAACAACAACCGTCTGCTGTTTTTCATGGACAAGGACGGTAACGAGTCTTTTGGTATTTTTGCGGTCAACAAGGATGCCTCGAAATTCCGTGTGCTGGCCGAACCGGTAGAGTCCCAGCTCAACAAGGGCCGCAGGAAGATTGAAATCACCTCGGTTCTCGATCCGCTCATTGATGACGATGATTACGTTCTGGTTACCAATAACAAACGCCGGTCAGCGAATTCCGATGTTTACAAAATGAACGTCAATACAGGACGCCGAAGACTTCTGATGCGTAACCCGGGCGACATCGTTGGCTGGCAGACCGACTGGGATGGGAACATCGTCGGCGCCGGCTATGTGGATGAAGGCTACGGCGGTTTTATGGTGTACAACAGGGAAACCGAAAAATTCGAAGAAAAAACCCGGTTTCGTTTCGATGAACCTTCATTTGCACCGGTACTGATGAAGGAAGATGGCGTTCACGGCTATGCTCAATCGACCATTAACCCCGATGGCAGCATCCGTGATAAGGCTGCCCTATTCGAATTCAACCTGGAAACCATGGAAGTGGGCGACCTGGTGTATGAACATCCGGTGATTGATTGCTGCAACCCGATGGGTAATCGCAAGATGAAGGACATTATCGGTGTGGCCTACACGGTCGGCAAACCTGAGCTTGTTTACCTGGATGAAACCTGGAAAGCCCGTATGGATGGCATCAACCAGGCACTGCCGGACACTTTCAACCTTATTTCCAGTATGGACCGCGAAGAAACAGTTGCCGTGGTTGCATCGGGATCGTCCACCCAGCCGACCAAATATTACCTGTTCGATATGGAAAAAGGGTCACTGGAACCGCTGCCAAGCTCAAGGCCCTGGATCAACCCGGCCGAGATGGCCGAGATGAAGCCGATCCAGATTAAGGCACGCGATGGTCTTGCAATGCACGGTTACCTGACCATTCCACCCGGCAGCGACGGTAAGAACCTGCCATTGATCATGAACCCGCATGGTGGACCCTGGACGCGGGACGGTTGGGGCTTTAACCCCGAAACGCAGTTCCTTGCCAATCGTGGCTACGCGGTGATGCAGGTCAACTTCCGGGGTTCGACCGGTTTTGGCCGCAAGCATTTTGACAATGGCAATAAACAATGGGGTCGAGCGATGCAGACTGACCTCAGTGATGCAGTCCAGTGGGCTGTAGACGAGGGTATCGTGGATAAGGACCGCGTATGCATTTATGGCGGTAGCTATGGTGGGTATGCGGCCATGGCCGGACTGACCTTTAGCCCGGGGTTGTATCAATGCGGTATCAATTACGTGGGTGTTACCAGCCTGGCATTACTGTTTGAAACCATGCCTACCTCCTGGGATGCGCAACGTGTGATGATGACTGAACGCGTGGGGGATCCGGAAAAGGAAAAAGAGTTCCTTGAAGAATGGTCACCCACCAATCACGCTGACAAAATCGAGGTACCGGTGTTCATGGCCTATGGACTGCGCGATCCCCGTGTCGACATTGAGCATGCCTTTCAAATGGAGAAGGCGATGAAGAAGAATGATGTGGAATACGAACTGATGATCAAAAAGCGTGAAGGCCACGGTTTCGTTAAGCAAGAGAACCGCTACGACTTCTACGGCAGGATGGAAACCTTCCTGGCGGAAAATTTGAACGACTAGCGGGCTAACAGGTTCCCACCGCATCAGAGTGATATCAGACCGGCCCTGGTGGCCGGTCTTTGTCTTGATGCCACGCAGGGCTATACTCGCGTACACTTTCAACCAGCACAGTCATATTTTGTGGGTCGACATCGGGGGTAATCCCGTGGCCGAGGTTAAAAACATGACCCTCGCCCATTCCAAAACTGGCCAGGGTGTTTTGCACCTGGCACGCAACGATATCCGGATTGGTAAGCATGACGGCGGGGTCAAGATTGCCCTGTAGTGCCACGCGCTCACCTACCCTGGCCCTGGCGTCGGCAAGCGAAATCGTCCAGTCCACCCCGAGTGCGTCACAGCCGGTGTCGGCCAGGTTTTCAAGTTGTAAATTACAACCCTTGCAAAACAAAACGACCGGAATCCGCTGGCCGTCATGGCTACGATTCAATCCGGCAACGATTTTCTCCAGGTATTGCAGGGAGAATTCACGGAACACATCCGCCGCTAACGCACCTCCCCAGGTATCAAAAATCTGTACTGCCTGGGCACCGCTTTCAATCTGTGCATTGAGGTAATCAGTCACCGAGTCTGCCAGTTTGTCAAGTAACCGATGCGCTGTTTTCGGCTCGGCGTAGATCATGTTCTTGATCTTTGCAAAAGCCTTACTGGATCCACCTTCGACCATGTAAGTAGCCAGTGTCCAGGGACTGCCGCTGAACCCGATCAGGGGTACCTCACCATTGAGTTCTTTGCGGATCCGCACGACGGCATCCATAACGTAGGCAAGCGACTGTTCGGGATCCGGACGCTGGAGTTTTTCGACGTCATCAGCGGAGCTGATCACGTGCTCGAAACGGGGGCCCTCGCCTTCGGCAAAATACAGACCGAGCCCCATGGCATCGGGTATGGTGAGAATATCCGAGAACAAAATTGCGGCATCCAGCCGAAACCTGCGCAAGGGCTGCAGGGTGACTTCGCAGGCGAGGTCCGGGTTCGTGCATAGATTCATGAAACTACCCGCTTCACCGCGTAATTGTCTGTATTCAGGTAGATAGCGTCCGGCCTGGCGCATTACCCAGATGGGTGTGCGTTCTGTTGGCTGACGGAGTAATGCTCTGATATACAAGTCATTTTGTAAGGGTTTGTTCATGCGATTACCTGTGTTGGGTGGCCGAGATGGCCGCTATAATCTGCGTGCTGCTTGAGCTGTCGTCAATAATTCCCTGCCCGGGGCCGGTGAGCAGTATCAGTCGCAAACTGCCTGCGACTGCCTTCTTGTCCAGTTGCATGAGGTCAAGGATCTCGTTTGCATCCAGATCACCCGGTATCTCAATCGGCAATCCAAATGCCTGTAGCAGACTTCCCAGGCGAAGGCTCAAACCGGTCTCACACAAGTCTCTTTGTTCACTCAGCCTGCTGGCCACCATTATACCAATCGCGACTGCCTCACCGTGCAAGAATCTCTTGTATTCAGTCAGCGTTTCCAGGGCATGGGCAAAACTATGGCCAAAATTCAACAAGACCCGGATACCGGTTTCACGTTCGTCTTCGACGACAAGTGCAACTTTGTTCGTGACACTGCGCTCGATCATGCGAGTGAGTGCCGCAGGTTCCCTTGTGTCGATTCCTGATCTATTTTGTTCAAGCCATTCGAGCAAGCCCACGTCACGTATTGCAGCTATTTTGACCACTTCAGCCATGCCTGCCGAGAATTCGCGTGCGGGCAGCGTTTCCAGTGTTTCAATGTCAATCAATACTGCTGCGGGTTGATGAAAAGCACCGACCAGGTTTTTTCCCTGAACATGATTGAGTCCCGTTTTACCCCCAACCGATGCATCCACTTGCGCCAATAGGGTTGTCGGTACCTGAATGAAACGTATGCCGCGCATGTAGCTTGCCGCGGCGAATCCACCCAGATCACCGATTACTCCGCCGCCCAGTGTAATCAGCGTTGTATCCCGGGTCGCCCGTATATCTACCAACTTGTCGATGATTCTCGACCAGCTTTCCGTTGTCTTGAAGTGCTCACCATCGGGCAAGACAAGGCTGTGCACATGAGTACCCGTCAGAGAATTTGTCAGTGCCTGCAGGTAAAGTGGTGCGACGGTTTCATTGCTGACGATCAGGACGGTCGCTCCTGCCGAAACGTTGATCGCCGGATTGCCTGTGCCCAGCACACCGGAACCAATGAATACCATGTAGCTATGAGGTACCAGTTCGACTTTAACTGTCTGCATACAACTGCCTTGTGTTGAGTTTGCTTACTCAGGGTCAGATAACAAGCCCTAATAAACTTCCGGGTTAAGTGGATCCACCTGCTTCGTAATCAGGGCGGATAGTGCTTTGGCGGTATTTTGCACACTCCGATTATGTGTACCAAAAATCAGATCAGCGGTAGTCTCATAGAGTGGATTACGAACTTTGGCCAGGTCCGTTAATCGTTGTACACGGTTTTCTGCCTGCAACAAGGGACGGCTCTTGTCCTTGCTCAGTCGCTTGAGCTGTCGGTCTATGCTGGTCCTGAGGTACACGACGAAGCCACGTGAACGGAGCAAAGCGCGGTTTTCAGACGTACAAATTACACCACCTCCAGTCGAAATCAAGACCCCGCTCCTTGCAGTCAATTGATTGAGTAGCCGGCTTTCCCGCTCACGGAACCCGGCCTCACCCTCAACATCAAAAATCAAATTGACGCTGGCACCGGTTAAACCCTCAAGCTCATGGTCACAGTCGTAAAACTCGAGATTGAGTAAATCCGCCAGTTGCTTTCCGATCGTGGTTTTGCCGGACCCCATGGGGCCGATCAGAAATATATTTTGGGCTGATTTACTCATCCGGCGTCGGGGCAGGTGTAATCAGGCCACAAAAACGGCGTGCAAGCCTGCATGGCTTTGGGTAACATTGCCCGGACCTGGCTAACAGGAATATTGGCAACTTGTATGCTTCGTTTTTTTATCATCTTTTCGGTATTGCTGATCGGGCTGTTTACGCTTGAGATTTTACAGCCGGCGGAAAAATACTTCATTCTTCCATTTACATCAATGATTGCCGATATCAGCGTGTGGCTTGTGCAGATTTTCGATGACGATGTCATCGCCACCGGCAACGTGATACGTGACAGTGTATCGGGTTTTGGTGTGCGTATTGAACGTGGATGTAATGGTCTTGAGGCTGTCATTATCCTGTTTTCAGCGATTTTCGCGTTTCCCGCACCTATGAAACACAAGTTCATAGGGTTTGTAATAGGTTTTTTTGCCATCCAGTTACTCAACCTGGTGAGAATAATAAGTCTTTATTACCTTGGACAATGGAATTACGCTGCATTTGAGTGGTTTCATCTTTACCTGTGGCAGGCCTTGATTATCCTTGATGCAATGGTGGTCTGGCTGATCTGGCTCAGAACCTTACCCGCCCCTGGCAAACAGGGCACTCATGCTGTGAGCTGAGTGTGTATATATTGATTGCCGGCTGCGGAGATGTAGGCAACATTCTGGCTTCGACCTTGCTTCAAGATGGCCATACCGTCTATGGCCTCAAACGCGATACTTCCACCCTGACTGAAGGCGTTACGCCAATCCAGGCTGACCTGACGGATACCGCTACGCTCGCCGATTTGCCCGGAGATATCGATCGACTGATTTATATGCCTACACCGGCCAGTCAGGATCAAAACGCTTATGAGGCAGTTTTCATTGAGGGTTGGAAAAATCTGTGGGCAAGCCTCATAAGAGCACCTGTTCGGACCCTGTTGGTTTCCAGTACATCGGTGTTCGGACTCTCGGATGGCAGTGTTGTCACCGAAGCAACACCACCTGAACCTGCCCGTTTTAACGGCAGGCTCTTACTACAGATGGAGCAACTCGCTACCGGGTGTGCTGACAATCTTGTCGTCGTGCGGTTTTCTGGTATTTACGGACCGGAAAGGACGAGACTAATAACAATGGCCGCTTCGCCAGGGTGTGAGGTTCAACAAGTCCCGCCTTATTTCACCAACCGTATACACATTGATGATGCTGCAGCGGTATTGAGACATTTGCTGCTGCTGAAACAGCCTGAGGCCCTGTATCTGGCATCGGATGACTTACCGGAGCCCCGCTATGAAGTCTTGCATTGGTTGGCGCAGGCGCAGGGTGTTGCTGTGCCAACGGGCCTCGTGCTTGAACGGGCAGGTCAGGGCAAGCGTGTGGACAACCAAAAGTTACGGCACAGCGGATTTCAGTTGTCTTTTCCGAATTACCAAGCCGGCTACGGCGCCATCCTCAAACTGCAGAGTCAAGATGGAGTTTCCAAATGATGAAATTGACCGGTTTAAACAGGCCATGTAGGACCGATGAGCTTGCTCATCGGGAACCTTAATCCGGCTCACACCAGACCTGCTCGGAAAGGCCCACAGACACATGTAGGACCGATGAGCTTGCTCATCGGGAACCAAAACCCGGTTCACACCAGACCTGCTCGGAAAGACCCACAGACACATGTAGGACCGATGAGCTTGCTCATCGGGAACCAAAACCCGGCTCACACCAGACCTGCTCGGAAGGACCCACAGACACATGTAGGACCGATGAGCTTGCTCATCGGGAACCAAAACCCGGCTCACACCAGACCTGCTCGGAAAGACCCACAGACACATGCAGGACCGATGAGCTTGCTCATCGGGAACCAAAACCCGGCTCACACCAGACCTGCTCGGAAAGACCCACAGACACATGTAGGACCGATGAGCTTGCTCATCGGGAATCCGGATCTCGGGCAGTGCGCGACGCCGACGGCTTCCCGACGAGCAAGTTCGTCGGTCCTACAGGGTGTACAGATCCTACCAACCGAGTAGGCGCAACAGAAAGCGCAGCGCTATCAACGCAAACAAAGGTGACAGGTCGAGACCGCCAATGGGTGGAATCAACTTATAAAATGGCCGCAAGACCGGCTCGGTCAACTGGTGTATCAAGGGTATCAGTGGGTGGCGGGACTGAGCCCCAATCCAACTGACGATCACCCTGGCGATTATCAGCACAAAATAGGTCAACAGCAGGGCAACCAGTAATTTCTTAACGGCAAACAATGCCATTACCTGAAAGCTGAAGCCGGTCTGGCTTAGTTGGTTGATGATAGCCAGTTGCATTAATTCCAGTAGCAACATGACAACCACGGAAGCCGTATCCAATCTGCCAATTGAGGGCACAATGCGTCTGGCGGGCACCAGTACGGGGTTGGTGATCTTGATCAGAAATTGACACAGCGGGTTGTAAAAGTCTGCTTTGACCCACTGCAGTAGTAGTCGCAACAGGATGGCTGCAATGTACAAATCGACAAAAGTGCTGACTAAATAAATGAATGCGCCTGACGGGTTCATGCTGGTACTCCAGTATCAGCAAGTTCCTGTCCACGCTGTGTTGCGGCAGCGATAGCCGAGTCCACGAGACCTTCGAAGTGACCGGCTTCAAGTTGTTCGAATGCTGCCTCTGTCGTGCCACCCTTTGTGGTTACCCCTCGCCGGAGCTCAACGACATCCAGATCACTTTGTGCGGCCAGGGCTCCGGCGCCATATGCGGTTTGCAAGGCGAGTTTGGCGGCTACCTCAGCGGGTAACCCCAAACGTGTTCCGGCCTTGCGCATTGTCTCAATCAGGTAGTAGAAATATGCCGGTCCACTGCCCGACATGGCGGTAACCACATTCAGCAGGCCTTCCTGCTCCAGCCATACTGTCTCACCGGCTGCCTGCATCAGCTGTTGAGCCATTTCGCGTTGCTCACCACTGCAACTCTCATGTGCATACATGCCCGTAATGCCGAGGCCAATGAGGGCCGGGGTATTGGGCATGGTACGCACGATGGCTGGTGAACCATCCAGTTGCGACATGATCTGGTGGACAGGTATCCCGGCAACCATGGATATAACCAGTTGTTCGGGCCTGACGAGACTCTTAGTTTCTTGCATTACCGCTGGCAATACTTGCGGTTTGACCGCCAGGACAATGACGTTCATACCGTTGATGGCATCAGTGGCCCGGCTGAAACAGCTAATTTGCCATTTCCTCTCCAGCCGCTGCCGCACCCCGGGTTCAGGATCAGCAACCTGAATTTCATGCGCGGTGTCGTCAGAAGCAAACAGGCCACCGATCAAAGCCGTCGCCATATTTCCTCCACCTATAAACGCTATTTTCATATTTGTCCTACCGGAAATATTTTATCGTGACGCATTTAGACCAGAAAATGATAGATGTACTATTTAGGTGTCGCGCTTGCCAAGCAAATCCGTGCCAATCCGCACCATGGTGCTGCCCTCTGAAATGGCGATTTCCAGATCAGACGACATGCCCATGGACAGGGTGTCAATATCATGACCGGCGCTCTGCATTTCTTCGAACAGAATTCTTACTCTGCGGAAACTGTGATGCTGCTCCTCCGGGTCTGTTGTCATCCTGGGAATAGCCATCAAACCTCTGAGTTTAATATTATCCAGATCATCGGCCAACCTTGCCAATTGCAAAATATCTTCAGGACCGGCACCTGACTTTTGTGACTCCTGGTCAATGTTTACTTGCAGGCAAATGTTGAGTGGACCCAGGGAAGTGGACCGCTGCGCTGCCAGTCTTCGCAGGATTCGCTCCCTGTCCACACTCTGTACCCATTGGAAGTGCTCTGCGATGGCTCGTGTCTTGTTGGACTGCACGGCACCGATATAATGCCATTGCAAATCCAGACCCGTCAATCCAGGTTGCTTAGCCAGCGCCTCGGCCAGCAGGTTCTCACCGAAAGCAACCACTCCCAGGTGATGCAGGGCTACTATTTTCTCCGTTGGTTGTCGTTTACTGACAGCGAGCAAAGAGACCTCGTTGGGGTGTCTGCCGGCACTAATGCAGGCGTTTTCCATTCTTTCGCGGACAAATTGCAGTCGTTTTAGTAGCTTGTTCATGTTGCAGCAGGTGTATGCATTGTTTTATGGTTACCACGGTCGCGAAAAAAAACCAGGGAACCGGTTTCATCCATTATCTGACTTTGAGTCATAATGTATTGTAACGCGACCCGAATCCCGGCAAGGAGTATTTATGGATATCGCTGAACTGCTAGCCTTTTCGGTCAAAAACAAGTCGTCGGATCTTCACCTTTCCGCTGGTCTGCCACCCATGATAAGGGTTGACGGAGACCTGCGGCGGCTGAATTTGCCCGCACTCGATAATGCACAACTTTCTGAGTTGATTTACAGCACGATGAATGATCCGCAAAGGCGGGATTTTGAAGCGAACCTGGAGGTTGATTTTTCCTATGTCGTAGAGGGTCTTGCGCGGTTCCGGGTGAATTGCTACCACCACGATCGTGGTGTTGGTGGCGCGTTTAGAACCATTCCTGAGACGGTTTTGACGATGGCGGATATCGGTGCACCGCCATCCTTCAAAAATATAATCAACGTGCCGCGTGGCCTGGTGTTGGTGACGGGACCCACTGGGGCGGGCAAATCAACCACACTGGCCGCCATGATTGACCACCTCAACGGAGTGGTGCCGGGACACATTATCACCATTGAAGACCCAATTGAGTTTGTGCATACCTCGCGAAAGTGTCTGATCAATCAACGGGAAGTAAATCGGGATACACATGGTTTTAATGAGGCCTTACGCGCGGCCCTGCGTGAAGACCCGGATATTATCCTGGTCGGTGAGCTTCGTGATATTGAGACTATACGCCTGGCCCTGACGGCGGCAGAAACCGGTCACCTGGTTTTCGGGACACTACATACCAGTTCAGCTGCCAAGACCATTGACCGTATCATTGATGTGTTTCCGGGTGGTGAAAAGTCCATGGTGCGTTCAATGTTGTCAGAATCACTGCGTGCGGTGATCGCGCAAACGTTGTTGAAGCGCATCAACGGCGGTCGTGTCGCGGCCCACGAAATAATGCTGGCAACGCCCGCAATCAGGAACCTGATTCGCGAGGATAAAGTTGCTCAAATGTACTCGGCTATTCAAACCGGTCAAAACGTCGGAATGAATACGCTGGATCAGTCTCTGGAAGGGCTTGTCTCCGGGGGCATTATTTCTGCCACCGAGGCGGCGAAAAAGGCTGTAGACAGCAACTCATTCAGGTGAGGGATACACGAACATGAGTGTATTGAAAGACTGGTTACTGGTACTCCACGAAGAAAAAGGTTCAGACCTTTTTGTTACCGTGGATTCACCACCGTGTATCAAGGTCAATGGCAAGATTCGTCAGATCACATCCGAGGTACTGTTACCGGAGGAGACTGAAGAAATTGTTCACAGCATCATGAACGATAACCAGTCTGCGGAGTTTAGAAAAACCCGTGAATGTCAGTTTTCCATATCCTTTGGGGAGGAAGTGCGATTCCGTATCAGTGCGTTTTATCAACAAAGTTTTGTTGGTATGGTGTGCCGGCGTATCGAAACCACTATCCCAACCTTTGGTGAGCTTGGCCTGCCTGAGTTATTGTCTGAGCTTTCACTGGCGAAGCGGGGCATTGTACTGTTTGTCGGAGCGACGGGAACAGGCAAGTCAACTTCCCTGGCCGCCATGGTCGGTTATCGTAACCAGAATATGTCCGGTCACATCGTCTCGGTCGAAGACCCGATTGAATACGTGCATTTTCACGACCAGAGCCTGGTTACCCAACGTGAAGTTGGCGTGGATACTGATTCATTTGAAATTGCTTTGCGTAACACCCTTCGCCAGGCTCCTGATGTCATTATGATCGGGGAGATTCGAACCCGTGAGGCCATGGAGCACGCGATTACTTTTGCTGAAACAGGTCACCTGGTTTTGTGTACTTTGCATGCCAATAACGCCAACCAGGCATTAGACCGCATTTTGCACTTTTTTCCTGAAGAGGCCAAAGAACAGGTCCTGCTTGATCTTTCATTCAATGTTCGGGCGATTGTCGCACAGCAACTCATCCTGTCTGCAGATCAGACACGGCGCTGGGCGGCGGTGGAAATTCTTCTCAGCACACCGTTGGTGCAGGAAAAAATTCGTAACGGTGAAGTTGATGAACTCAAGCGGGTCATGGCCGAATCCAAGCATCATGGCATGATCACTTTCGACCAATGTCTGTTCTTGATGTTCAGCGAGGGAAAAATCACCTACGATGAGGCCATTCGGCACGCAGACTCTGCCAATGAATTTCGTCTCGCGGTAAAAATGTCAGCAGGTGGGAATGTCGATTCCCTGGCAGCCAACTTGAAAGATGTAGAGATTATTGATCACTAGTGTACTGCATCGTAATTAATGGTACTTTCAGAGGCTACCTGTGGCCGCATTGCTAGGCAGGGCTCGCAGGGAATGGCTGGTCCTTTCCAAGAGGCCTAACGCGGCAGTGCTGACACAGGTAGCCTACCTTCGGGCCAGGCGCAATGCGGTCATCCGCTGTGTTGTGCCCCCTTGGGGTAGAATGGCTACCCCGGCGGGAACCTGCCTTGCGGCTAACCGTATTGCGACTGGCTGAAAGTGCCATTAATTACGATGCAGTACACTCGGGTGGTGTATCTGTTCGAAAGCACAACCAATTACGAGACGCGCCATACGGTCAACCACTTCCCAGCTCGCTGAACTCGATTTATCACGTTGAAGGAGCACTAGTGCACATTTTGATCATTGAGGACAACCCGGATATCGCCGCCAACATTGGTGATTATCTGGATGAAAAAGGACACACGGTAGATTTTGCCGGCGATGGCATAACGGGTCTGCACCTCGCTATCGTAAACGACTTTGACGCCATTGTTCTTGATTTGGCGCTGCCGGGTATGGATGGATTGGAAGTCTGTCGTAAATTGCGCCAGGAGGCTGGGAAGAACACACCGGTTCTGATGTTGACGGCAAGAGACAGACTGGAAGACAAACTGGCAGGGTTCGATACCGGTGCAGACGATTACCTTGTCAAACCTTTTGAGTTGCAGGAGGTTGAGGCCAGGTTAAAAGTCTTGTCCACCCGCGGGACAAGGCGGGCCAGCAAGGAGATACAACTCGGTGACCTGTTGTTTAACACGGATACACTCATTGTCACGCGTGCGGGCAATGAAATAGAACTTAATCCCATTGGTTTGAAATTGTTGCTCTGCCTAATGGAAGCTTCTCCAAACGTGGTCTCACGTGCTGACCTGGAAAAACAGGTATGGGGCGAGGAAATGCCCGATAGCGACAGCCTGCGTGTGCATATTCACTCTTTGCGCGCAGCCATTGACAAGCCTTTTGGCAGCAAGATGATCCAGACACGCCACGGCATCGGTTATCGTATGCTGGAGTCAAATGCAGTACAGACGTAGGCTCCGTAGCCGAATCACATTTTCTTTTCTGTTATTTGGCACAGTGCTCAGCGGCCTGTTTGCGATCAGTACGCTGTTCCTGCAAAACTACTATGAAGACCAGCTAATTGGCGCGACGCTAAAGCAGGAACTTGATGACTACCTGGTCCAGCTGCACGACGACCCGTCCTTGCTTGAACCGTTTTCTACTCGCATACAGGGTTTCGTCACCCGTCCGGGAGACCCGAACCGCAGCGTCTCAGCACAGATAAGAAATCTGGACTCTGGTGTACATGAAGTTGAAACCGCAGCGGGTTATTTCAAGGCTGCGGTGCGTAAGGATGAGGACTTGTGGGCGTTTTTGATCTACGACATTACCGAGAATCAACGATTAACCAATCAACTGGTCTGGGCACTGGCGGTAGCGGTGTTGGTATTTTCCCTGCTGTCGCTGGCTTTGGGTTTATGGTCCTCCAGCCGGGTAATGAAGCCCGTAACCGATCTGGCAGAACGTTTGGGCCAGTTGGGAGAAGAAACGCCATCGCCCGGATTGGCAAGATGGTTTCCAGGTGACGAGGTCGGACAAGTGGCTGCCGCGCTGGATTCCTATGCCGAGCGTGTGCACCATTTGGTTGAGCGGGATCGGGAGTTTAATGCGGATGTCAGTCATGAGTTAAGAACGCCCTTGGCGGTTATTTCCGGTGCTGTAGAGTTGTTGTTGGCGCAGCAGGAACTCCCCGATAAAACCAGGACCCGGGTCTTACGTATCGCGCGGGCAGCGAGACAGTCAACGGATATCACCACAGCCCTGCTTCATCTCGTGCGTGCTGAGCAGGGCGTCAATGAGGACAGCAAGGCGCAGAATGTTGGTCTCATCGCGGACAAATTATTACACCTGCATGAGCCATTGCTGGAGAGCAAGTCCCTCGAATTGAAAATTGTCAGTGAAGACCGGGTTAGCGTCATTGCACCTGAGTCTGTCATTGCAGTTGTTGTTGGTAATCTGCTCAGTAATGCCATCCGCTACACACCAACCGGTGAAGTTGTTTGCACGATTGGTAACGGGCGTGTATTGGTGGAGGACACCGGTCCCGGTATTCCCGATGCGGAGCTGTCGCAGGTGATGGATCGACATTACCGTGGTGAGGGTGTATCCGGCAAGGGCTCAGGCCTCGGACTGGCAATCGTCAAACGTCTGTGTGAACTGTACGGATGGTCGATACACTTTGAGAACCGGAAAAGCGGTGGTCTAAGAGCTGAATTAAAGTTTTTTGGTCCCAACTGACGACCAGGCCATGTCCATCATTAATTGCCCAAGCTGTAACGAGAGAATCTCCAGTCAGGCCATGCTGTGCCTGCATTGCGGGTTCAAACGCGGCGATGTTTCCGAGGATGAACTGAAAGAATATCGCCGTCGCGAGTTGCGAGAGCATATATATCGTCTGAAGATGGCCAGTTATGGCGTGCTGAGCTTATTCCTGGTAGCGTTCGCCTGGTACTGGAAAGAAACACAAGGTTTTCAATACCGATCGACAATGGGGCCATACCTGTTGCTCGCGATGGGGGCCGCGGCCTATCTTGTGATTCGTTTGTATTTGTTTAAGGCCAAGTCAGCATTGCGCAGACTCGCCGAGCGTAGTGGGTTCTTCTAGAGGTCTTGCTGGTAACGAACGTAGGGGATACGTCCGTAAATGGACTCAAATGGATCCTGCAGTCGGCTGTCAGCTTGGCCAATGTCCTCATTACCCGAGTTGAGTACATTGGTAGTTCCGACACTCAGGTTGGCATTCCAGGGTGCTCGCCAGGTAAACTCAACGTCAAAAGTGGTCAGGCTGTGTAGGTCTTCACGGTTGGAAAACTGTACAGGCTCACGATAGAAACCCTGGATACCACCACTGAAATCACCTTTGCTCCAGTCAAGGTTTATACGTGCGCTGTCAAACGGGTTGGCTAAGTTCCAGTTTCGAAGCCCTGGGGAATCAAGTGAGGTGGCCGCATAGCTGGCATCCAGAACACGTGTCAGTTGCAGCCCGAGTTTAATATCACCCGCGCTATCCATAGCCAGACCCACCTGGAATTCCAGTCCAAGTCCGGTGGTTTCAGTTTGCAGATAACTCAGAGACTGGTCCACGGCAAGAGCAGGTATTAACGGGTTGTTTTGTACCGGAGCCAGCAGCCCGGTAGCCACTGCAGTGCTGGCCATTGTATTGGCCATGGCGATAGATCCGCGCTGGCCAATGTCCGTATCGCGCTTGAACAGGTTGATCGCCGTAGTGAAGTTTTTTACACCGTAGCGAAGATTCATGGCGATCTGGTCTTGCTTCAACACATTGGCCTGATTGATGAAGTAACAGTCAGATGCTCTGTACGAACCCTGTTCAAGCACACCGTTCTGACAGTGGATACTTCCAAGTGGCTGGAAAGAAGCCTGGCTTTTTCCGGCGCCCAGGCTGGCCGAGATATCTACATTATCGCTAACTCGAAAACTCAGGGAGCTGTCGAGAAAAGAGGAGCCGACGCCCGATGACGAATCTTGAATGTCATTGAGATTCAGGGTTAGCGGTTCGGACAACTGTAATTCCAGTTTGCGGGTTTCCGAACCTCCAAGATCAAATGCCCTGTTGGTCAGGCCCCGCTGTTGCCGCAAGGGAAACATAATCAGGGGTTGGTTAGCGATGTCGAGCACACGTACGGTGGGTTGATTGGTCTGGGCAGTGACCGAAAACGCCGGCAATAAACACACCGCCGCAGCGACCAGCAGGCCGAAGGGTCGTGTGAATCTGATACGTCTGTGCCGTTTCACTCTTTGCCTCTTATGAGCAGTGTATTCATGAACTCTTTCTATGGAGTACACGAGCACATATAAGTTCCCACACAAAGCATAGCAAAGTTTAGCACCAAAATCTCGCCTAGTTTCACTGTTTTGCCTGATATACTGCCGTTTTTTCAGGAAAAGGTGATGCAAATGGTCAGTTTACATCCACCGGTCTGCGAATTTGGTGCAGAGGCTGTTGATTTCGATCTTCCAGGCGTGGATCAGCAACGCTGGACACTTGGCAGGTGCGCCGGTGAGCGGGGTCTGCTGGTAATGTTTATCAGCAACCATTGTCCATATGTAAAAGCAATCCGGACCAAACTGGTAAGGGACACAACGGAGCTAAAGGGGCTCGGTATTAACAGTGTTGCCATCATGTCCAATGACACGGTTAATTACCCCGATGACTCGTTTGACAACATGGTGAAGGTCGCAAAACAGTTCAGTTTCCCTTTTCCGTATTTGCTGGATGAGTCGCAGCAGGTTGCACGTTCGTACGGCGCGATCTGCACACCTGACTTTTACGGATATAACGCAGCTATGGAATTGCAGTATCGTGGAAGACTTGATGCTGCGGGCGCAACACCCGATGATGAAAGTCAGCCCCGCGAGCTGTTTGTGGCCATGGTACAGATAGCAGAAACAGGTGCGGGACCTGCACACCAGGTTCCGTCAATAGGTTGTTCCATTAAATGGCGGTCGAATTAACTCTTGCTTGAAATAGTGTTGGCCCGTCACACATAGCCTCTGGAATTACCCCTGATTACGATGTAGGGCGCCAGAGTGTTACCATGGACGCTTTTGTGCCCGGACCCACGCATCCAAACGGAGATCGCTATGTCAAGATTAAGAGTGGTATTCACCACCCTCACCGGTTTATTCAGCAGCTTACCTGTGTTCGCTGATATTGGGATTGATGAGAAAATAAACATCGCCGTCAAGCCTTATGCCGATGCAGTTGCCGCAACGGTTTTCTCTTCGTTTACTGTCGGTGGTGTAGATATACCATTTGTGCTGGTTTGGTTGATCGTTGCCGCATCAGTTTTCACGGTCTACTTTGGGTTTATCAATTTGCGGGCATTCAGACATGGTTTTGAATTGGTCCGAGGCGATTACCACGACCCAAAAGCTCCTGGTGAAGTAACTCACTTCCAGGCCCTGGCTACGGCGTTGTCCGGCACGGTTGGTTTGGGAAATATTGCTGGCGTTGCGGTTGCCGTTTCCCTGGGTGGTCCCGGTGCAACGTTCTGGATGATACTGGCCGGGTTCCTGGGTATGTCCTCCAAATTTACCGAGTGTACCCTGGGCGTTAAATATCGTGACGTAAACCCGGACGGATCGGTTTCCGGTGGCCCGATGTATTATCTCACCAAAGGTCTCGCCGAGCGTGGCAAGTTGTTTGGAAAGCTGGGTAAAGTGCTGGCCGTCATTTTTGCCATATTTTGTGTAGGTGGCGCCTTTGGTGGTGGCAATATGTTCCAGGCCAACCAAAGCTTTTCCCAACTCGTCAATGTGACCGGTGGAGAACACAGTTGGCTGGCCGACAAGGGTTGGTTGTTTGGTGTGATCATTGCGGGGCTGGTGGGTTTGGTCATTATTGGTGGCATCAAGGGAATCGCCAGGGTGACTTCCAAAATTGTACCATTCATGGCCGTGATCTATGTCACCGCGGGCCTGATCATCATCTTGCTTAATATCTCTGAGGTCCCGTCCGCATTCGGTGCAATTTTTGCCGGTGCATTTACGGCGGAGGGTATTTCAGGTGGTGTGATCGGAGTGCTGTTTCAGGGTTTCAAACGTGCAGCATTCTCTAACGAGGCAGGCGTAGGCTCAGCCGCCATTGCGCATTCGGCGGTGCAAACCAATCGTCCGGTGACCGAAGGCTTTGTGGCACTGTATGAGCCCTTTGTTGACACGATCGTTGTTTGCACAATAACGGCACTGGTGATCATAATCACCGGAACATGGGATCCTGGCGTTGATCCCAGCGCCGGTGTTCAGTTGACCTCTCAGGCTTTCGAATCAGCCATTTCATGGTTCCCGTGGGTGCTGACCATGGCGGTTTTGTTGTTCGCATTCTCAACCATGATCTCCTGGTCATATTACGGTCTGAAAGCCTGGACCTTTCTATTCGGCGAAAGCAAAGTAACGGACACGGTGTTTAAAATCCTGTTCCTGTTCTTCGTTGTTGTTGGCTCATCCATGCAACTGGGTTCTGTCATTGATTTTTCAGACGCGATGATTTTTGCCATGGCGTTTCCCAACCTGCTGGGTTGCTATTTTCTACTGCCAGTGGTGAAGAGGGAACTGAACGAGTACTGGGCTGATTACAAGGCAGGCAGGCTGGTTAAAACCGGGAATTCCTGAAAACGGCAAATAGAGTCAATAAATGTAGCTCCAGACCTCGGTTTGGTCTTGCTTATTGGGTGCTTCATCAGCGAAAATCAGCACTTGGTTGCTTTCTTGGTTGCCGCTCAAAATGTACGTTACACCACAGTAGGATCAGGGAACCGTGATGCCCACCCGATTTAAACTTGCAAATGCTGTCCGTGCACTGTCCATGGATGCTATCCAGTTGGCTAATTCAGGACATCCAGGCGCGCCCATGGGGATGGCCGACATTGCCGAAGTTCTATGGAATGACATCCTGAAACACAACCCCGCTAATCCAGACTGGCCGGACCGGGACCGCTTTGTGCTTTCCAATGGGCATGCCTCAATGTTGCTTTATTCCGTTTTGCATCTGAGTGGTTATGACCTGCCCATGTCGGAGTTGCGCAACTTTCGGCAACTGGAATCCAAAACTGCAGGACACCCGGAGCACGGTGAGACACCCGGTGCGGAGACCACGACGGGTCCATTGGGTCAGGGGATTGCAAATGCGGTGGGCATGGCCTTGGCGGAAAAGGTGTTGGCCAACCAATTCAACCGAAGTGGTCACCAGATTGTTGATCATCACACCTGGGTGTTCGCAGGTGACGGGTGCCTGATGGAAGGCATTTCCCATGAAGTCTGCTCGCTCGCAGGAACGCTGGGACTGGGGAAGCTGGTTGTCATCTGGGATGATAATGGGATTTCAATTGATGGAGAGGTTAGCGGCTGGTTTACCGATGATACGCCGGCGCGTTTTGAGGCGTACGGTTGGCAGGTCATACGTGACGTTGACGGCCATGATCCGGATGAAATTAAACAGGCCATCGAAACAGCCCGTGTCGAAAGTGAACGCCCGACACTGGTCTGTTGCCGTACCGTGATCGGTTTTGGTGCCCCCAACAAGCAGGGTACTGCGGCCGCACACGGCGCACCACTGGGGCAGGATGAAGTAACGGCTGCCCGTGCCACCCTCGAGTGGGAGCATCTTGCGTTTGAAATCCCCGTCGAAATTTATGCGGGTTGGGATGCGCGCTCTAGCGGTTCGGCATCTGAGGCCGAATGGGATCAGCGATTTTCATCCTATGAGCAGGCTTATCCGGAGTTGGCAGCTGAATTCAATCGCAGAATGAGTGGTGATCTGCCTGACAACTGGCAGCGGTCGACCGACCAGTTTATCGCGGAGTTGCAGGACGACGGTGCAGCGGTGGCAACCAGGAAGGCTTCCCAAATGACACTGGACGCATTTGGTCCCCTACTGCCGGAACTGATTGGCGGTTCCGCGGATCTGGCCGGGTCAAACAACACGATCTGGAAGCAAAGTGTGGATGTTCGTGCGGATACTGAAGATGGCAATTACGTATATTTCGGTGTGCGTGAATTTGGTATGACCGCCATTTGTAACGGACTCGGTCTGCATGGTGGGTTTATCCCCTACAATGCCACTTTCCTTGTGTTTTCAGATTATGCGCGTAACGCGGTGCGCATGTCGGCGCTGATTCCAACGCATAATATCCATGTGTACACACACGATTCTATTGGGCTGGGCGAGGATGGCCCCACGCACCAGCCCGTGGAGCATGTTTCCGGCCTGCGTCTGATACCCAATTTGAGTGTGTGGCGTCCCTGTGACAGCGTGGAGTCAATGGTCGCGTGGAAGTGCGCAATTGAGGAATCCGCCGGCCCCAGCGCATTGATTTTTACCCGCCAGAATCTGCCTCACCAGCAGCGTGATGACACGCAACGTAATGCTATTTCCCGTGGCGGTTATGTATTGCGTGAGGCCGATGGCCCCTGTGATGCCCTTATCATAGCGACCGGGTCCGAGGTGGGTTTGGCGATGTCGGCGGCAGACGAACTATCAGCACAAGATATTAAGGTGCGCGTGATATCCATGCCTAACCCAGGACGGTTCATGGCCCAGGAGCGGGTTTACCGTGAATCTGTAGTTCCCCCGGACATTAAGGCCAGGGTAGCCGTTGAGGCGGGTGTGGGACATTATTGGCATCCGTTTGTTGGCACCCATGGCCGCATCATCAGTATGGACAGTTTCGGGGCATCTGCACCGGCATCCGACTTATTTGAGCATTTTGGATTAACGGTTAAAAACATCAGTAAAGCAGTGCATGAGCTGCTTGCAAGTGAATAAGGAGAAAAATCATGGCAGTTAAGGTAGCGATCAATGGGTATGGCCGCATCGGCCGTAACATCATGCGGGCTTTGTATGAGTCAGGTCGTACAGATGAAATCAATATCGTTGCGATCAATGATCTGGGCGATGCTCATTCCAATGCCCATTTAACCCAGTACGACACAGCGCACGGCAAGTTTCCAGGCACAGTTAGCGTGGACGGTGGCGACCTGGTAGTGAATGGTGACCGGGTCAAGGTTCTCGCTGAGCGGGACCCTGGCAAGCTACCGTGGGCCGAGCTGGGGGTTGATCTCGTGATGGAATCCACCGGCTTTTTTTCCAGCAAGGAAGCAGCCGGCGCACATATTACAGCCGGAGCAAAAAAGGTGATCATTTCTGCCCCTGGCAAGGGTGTGGACAATACCATTGTTTATGGAGTCAACCACGACACGCTGAGGCCCACCGATGTGGTGATCTCCAATGCATCATGCACGACCAACTGCCTGGCCCCGCTGGCCAAAGTTCTGCATGAGAGTATAGGCATTGAACATGGTTTGATGACTACCATTCACGCCTATACCAATGACCAGGTATTGACCGATGTTTATCACAGTGATCTGCGCAGGGCACGCTCGGCAACCATGAGCCAGATTCCCACCAAGACGGGAGCGGCAGCAGCAGTTGGTCTGGTATTACCTGATCTCAACGGTAAGCTGGATGGTTTTTCCATGCGTGTGCCGACCATCAATGTGTCGGTAGTGGATCTGAGCTTCACTGCCAGCCGGCCAACCTCGGTTGAGGAAGTTAACAGTGCGGTCAGGACCGCGGTTAACGGGAATATGAAAGGGGTGATGGACTACAACGAGGCCCCCTTGGTTTCCATTGACTTCAACCATAACCCACACTCATCGGTTTTTGATGCAGGTCTGACCAAAGTAATGGAGGGTACACTCGTTAAGGTGCTGAGTTGGTACGATAATGAATGGGGTTTCAGCAACCGCATGCTGGATACGACGCTTGCACTGATGAATGCCTGACCCATGTCTTTTTACCGGATGGACGAACTGGAGTTGGCCGGTAAGCGTGTTCTGATCCGGGAGGACTTTAATGTCCCACTGGATGCAGACACGATAACTTCTGATGCGCGATTGCGGGCCGGTGTGCCGACCATTGAGATGGCCCTGGATCGTGGTGCAGCCGTACTCCTTTTGTCCCATCTGGGGCGACCGGTTGAAGGCCAGTACAGTCCTGAATTCTCACTTGCTCCAGTGGCCGAGCGTTTGACGCAACTTCTGGATCGACCTGTGCGTCTGAAAAAAGACTGGCTTGGCGGTATTGATATTGAGCCAGGCGAGGTTGTTCTGTGTGAGAACGTACGCTTCAATTCCGGTGAAAAAAGCAATGATGAGTACCTGGCCAGGGCCATCGCGTCTTTATGTGACATTTTTGTCATGGATGCATTCGGTACCGCCCATCGTGCGCAGGCCTCCACCGAGGGGGTCGTGCGTTTTGCTCCCACCGCGTGTGCAGGACCATTGCTGAGCCGGGAACTGTATGTGCTTGAGCGTGCTCTTACCGAGCCGGACCACCCTGTGTTGGCTATCGTTGGTGGTTCGAAGGTATCCACCAAGCTAACCGTGCTTGAGTCCTTGTTGTCAAAGGTTGACCAGTTGATTGTTGGCGGTGGTATTGCGAATACCTTCATTGCTGCCAGCGGACATAAGGTGGGCAAGTCACTGTATGAGCCGGACTTGATTAAAGAGGCACAGCGATTAATTCGTATGGCTCACAAAATGGGTGGTGAAATTCCAATACCCAAGGACGTCCTGGTGGCAGACACTTTTACAAAAGAGGCGAAAGCGGTTGTTCGGTCTGTCGATGACGTCCGGGACGATGAAATGATTCTTGATATTGGCCCTCTGACGGCCGTCGATTTTGCTGGCATGGTCCAGCGTGCCGGTACCATTATCTGGAATGGTCCGGTTGGCGTTTTCGAGTTTGATAACTTTGCTGCCGGCACCCACGCCATTGCTGATGCTATTGAAGTATCTGGTGCCTTCAGTATTGCGGGCGGTGGCGATACCCTGGCTGCCATTGATCAGTTTGATGTACGTGACGGTGTGGATTATATTTCGACGGGAGGGGGCGCCTTCCTGGAATACGTGGAGGGCAAGACCTTGCCGGCAGTAGCAGCCCTGGAACGCCGGTTCGACGGCTGATCAATACTAAAACTCCAGAGATGAACGCCAAGCGATAACACTCACCACTCCAACCGGGGCAAGTCGGTAGGACCGACGAGCTTGCTCGTCGGGAATCGTAAAATAAAGGACACACCATCCCGAGGCACGTAAGTGTTTTGTACCAAGCTGACAGATTCCTGACAGATTCCCGATGAGCGAGCTCATCGGTCCTACGGGCCAGACGCGCTAGCTCATCGGTCCTACGGGCCAGACGCGCTAGCTCATCGGTCCTACGGGCCAGACGCGCCAGCTCATCGGTCCTACGGGCCAGACGCGCCAGCTCATCGGTCCTACGGGCCAGACGTGCTAGCTCATCGGTCCTACGGGCCAGACGCGCCGGCTCATTGGTCCTACGGGCCAGACGCGCCGGCTCATCGGTCCTACGGGCCAGACGCGCCAGCTCATCGGTCCTACGGGTCAGATGCACCAGCTCATCGGTCCTACGGGTCAGACGCGCCGGCTCATCGGTCCTACGGGCCAGACGCGCCGGCTCATCGGTCCTACGGGCCAGACGCGCGAGCTCATCGGTCCTACGGGTCAGATGCACCAGCTAGCGGGCGATTTCTGAAAGCTAACCCTGGGCGTTTCGGTCTTAACCCATACCGCCGCGAATCTTTACTTCTGGCCCTGCCGGGACCATTCATGTAATACATACATTATGTAGAGCGGTGGCCACATATTCGGCCTATAATCTCAGTCAAAAGGGCACTATTAAAGCGAATTCATATGCAGCTTCGTCGTACCAAGATCATTGCCACACTTGGCCCAGCCACTGACACAGATGAAGTGCTACGTGCCGTGATCGCAGCGGGTACGAATGTCCTTCGTATCAACCTCTCGCATGGGACACCCGAGGAGCAATTGGCGCGGTCAAAGCAGGTGAGAAAAGTTGCCCGGGATCTAAAAAAAGAAGTTGCTCTGCTGGCAGATCTTCGTGGTCCAAAAGTTCGTATTAAAGAGTTTGCTGACGACTCAATCGTGCTGGGCTCGGGGGATATCTTTGTCCTTGATGCGGCAGCAGATTCGGCTCAGGGTGATCAGTCTGGAGTCGGGGTAACTTACCAGGATCTGGCCGGTGATGTTTCACCCGGGGACCTGTTGTTGCTGGATGATGGTCTGTTGTCCATGCGGGTTGTTGAGATCAGGGACACAAGAATTGTCTGCGAGGTCAAAACTGGCGGAGTACTTGGTAGTCGTAAAGGGATCAACGTGCTGGGTGGCGGGTTGTCTCTGCCAGGAATCGCGCCACACGATGTCCAGGATATTCCGCGTGTGGCTGCCATGGGTGTTGACTACGTTGCCGTTTCTTTTCCACGCAATGCAGACGACATGAATGAAGCCAGACACCGGTTACGGGCGGCGGGTAGTCAGGCCAGGCTGGTCGCAAAAATTGAACGTACTGAGGCTATCGAGAACCTGGATCAGATCATACTGGCTTCAGACGTGGTACTTATCGCACGTGGCGACCTCGGCGTTGAGATCGGTGACGCCGAACTGCCGGGCTTGCAGAAACTTATTACCAACAAAGCGCTTGAACACAATCGTGTCGTCATCACCGCAACGCAAATGATGCAATCCATGGTGCAAAGCCCCATACCAACGCGTGCGGAGGTACTGGATGTTGCCAATGCGGTTTTTGACGGCACGGATGCTGTCATGTTATCTGCGGAAACCGCCGTTGGCAGGCACCCGGAAGCCGTTGTTAAAGCCATGCACAGAATTTGTCTTGGTGCGGAGCGCCACGAGGATACTATCCCTGATGTTGATGAGTTAAATGTTCAGTTTGAACGAATTGACCAGGCCATCGCCATGGCCGCCATGTTCATGGCGACACATGTTTCGGTGCAGGCCATCGTGGCATTGACGGAGTCTGGATCTACCGCGCAGTGGTTATCCCGGGTACGCTCAGCAGTGCCGATATTCGCCCTTTCACCGCTTGTTGCCAGTCGTTTTCGCATGGCTTTGTATCGTGGTGTGTATTCGGTGGCGCATGAATTTCCGCACGATGATGTTGAAGAAGCCCTGGTTGGAGGTGTTCAACTCCTTGTAAGTCAGGGTCATATCAAGGCGGGTGACCGCATCATCCTGTCCATGGGTGAACACACGGGTAATGAAGGTGGAACCAACACATTACGTCTATTACAGGTTGGAGAAGGCGGCCATGCCGACATCAGTCAGTCGCTGAACGATACACCACACTAATTATCTCCTTACAGGAGCACTGGTATGAACGATAAACTGAAACAAAACGCACTCGACTACCATCGCTACCCGACTCCCGGAAAGATCAGGATAGCCGCCACCAAAGCTTTGACAGCCCAGGAAGACCTGGGTTTGGCGTACTCGCCAGGGGTTGCTTTTGCCTCCGAGTTGATCCATGAAAACCCAGCGGAGGTCAGCAATATGACTGCGCGCGGTAATCTGATTGCGGTCATCAGTAATGGCACGGCTGTTCTGGGGCTGGGTGATATCGGGCCACTGGCTGCCAAGCCGGTAATGGAAGGCAAGGCCGTGTTGTTTAGAAAATTCGCCGGTATTGATGTGTTTGATATTGAAATCGATGAGAAAGATCCGGACAGACTGGTTGATATTATTTGTTCTTTGGAACCGACCTTTGGTGGCATTAATCTTGAAGACATCAAGGCGCCGGAATGTTTTGAGGTGGAAGCCAAGCTGAAGGATCGGTTAGGTATACCGGTGTTTCATGACGACCAGCACGGCACTGCCATTATTACTGCTGCAGCAATCATCAACGCGTTACACATTGTCGGCAAATCCATCGATGAAGTGAAACTGGTGGCTTCCGGCGCTGGAGCAGCCGGCATGGCTTGCCTGGACTTGCTGGTTAACCTGGGTTTAAAGAAGACGAGTATCCTGGTCATTGATCGCAAGGGAGTCATTCACACCGGGCGTGAAAACCTGGGTGAGAGAAAAGCAGGGTATGCAAGAAAAACGGCTAAACGTACCCTTGATGAAGCCATTGCCGGGGCGGACATCTTTCTGGGTGTTTCTACAGGCGGAGTTCTGAGCGGTGACATGGTCAAGACCATGGCCGAACAACCTGTTATTTTGGCCCTGGCCAACCCGACCCCGGAAATCGCACCAGAGCTTGCGTTGGCCGCGCGTCCGGATGCCATTATCGCGACGGGGCGCTCGGATTACCCCAACCAGGTCAATAATGTGCTGTGTTTTCCGTACATATTCCGTGGTGCACTGGATGTTGGAGCCACCACCGTTAATGATGAAATGCAGATGGCCTGTGTTTATGCGCTGGCTGAATTAACCCGCCTTGAAGTCAGTGACATAAGCACCGCGGCCTATGGAGGGAAACCTCTGCAGTTTGGTCGTGATTACCTGATCCCAAAGCCGTTTGATCCACGGTTGCTGGTTCATCTGGCACCCGCTACTGCCAAGGCCGCAATGGATAGCGGTGTGGCCACTCGACCGATCGAGGACGTAGAAGCTTATCGGGAAAAATTGACACAATTCCTGTGGCGTACCGGTTTGCTGATGAAGCCGGTATTTGACGCCGCCAAGCGTGACCCCAAGCGGGTCATTTATGCTGAAGGTGAACAGGAGGTTGTTTTACGCGCGGTACAACAAGTTGTTGATGAAAGTATCGCGGAGCCAACTTTGATCGGAAGACCGTCGGTGATCCAGCAGCGGATTGAGAAACTGGGACTACGACTGGTCGCCGGACGTGATTTTGAACTGGTGAATCCGGAGTCCGACCCCCGGTTTTGGGATTTCTGGACCACCTATCACGCGATCATGGAGCGCCAGGGTGTTTCTCCCAGTGCTGCCAAGGACATCATCCGTACCAATACCACGGCAATCGCCGCCATCTCGGTTTATCGTGGTGAAGCAGATGCCATGATTACCGGTTTGGTCGGCAGATATAACAGCAAAGTCAAATTCTTACGGGATATTCTGGGTTCTCCTGAAGGCAGAAACACAGTAGGTGCTTTGGGTGTGTTGAATACCGACCATGGTGTATATTTCATTTGCGACACCCACGTTAACCCCGATCCGAGTGCGGTTGAGATAGCCGAGATTACGTTGATGGCTGCTGAGAAAGTGCGTATGTTTGGCCTTGAACCGCGGATTGCATTGCTGTCACATTCATCTTTTGGCAGTCATGATGATGCCAGTGCACTGAAGATGAAGCACGCCAATGAATTGATTGTTGAAGCCGCACCTGAACTTGAGGTGGAGGGAGAAATGTCGGCGGACATGGCGCTTTCAGCCGTCATTCGAAAAAAGGAGTTCCCGAGTTCCAGGTTACACGGACCAGCAAACCTGCTGGTCATGCCAAGCCTGGATGCTGCTAACATCTCTTTTAATCTTGCGCGTCTTGTCAGCAACTCTGTCACCGTGGGACCAATTTTAATGGGTTTGGATTATCCGGCCCATGTGCTCACACCGTCGGCATCTGTCAGACGCGTAATTAACATGACTGCATTTGCAGTAGTGGAGACACAAATTCATGCAAGATCATCTTCCACCCAAAGATCTGAGGCTCTTTGAATGAACCACAAGTCATCCCGACAAGTCCCGGATGCCGACCCTGAGGAAACCAGGGAGTGGCTGGAGTCCCTACAGGCTGTCATTGAGCGTGGGGGCGCGGTGCGTGCACATTATCTGCTTGAACAAATGGTCGATTTTACCCGGCGCTCCGGGGGGCACCTGCCGTATGAAGCCACGACTTCTTACACCAATACAATTCCACCGCGTCAGGAGGCAAAATTACCCGGTGATTATGAAATTGAACGACGTATCCGCTGGCTTATCCGCTGGAATGCAGCGGCGATTGTCATGCGGGCCGCCAAACGCAAGGGTGACCTGGGCGGGCACATTGCCAGTTTTGCCTCCGCGGCCTCGTTGTACGACGTCGGCTTTAATCATTTTTTTCGTGGTCCCGAACATGAAAGTGGTGGTGACCTGGTATACATACAGGGACACTCATCACCCGGGGTCTACGCACGAGCGTTTCTTGAAGGCCGTCTGACGTCTGTCCAACTGGATCATTTTCGCCAGGAAATTGACGGCCAGGGACTGAGTTCCTACCCTCACCCGTGGTTAATGCCGGATTTTTGGCAACTGCCCACGGTATCCATGGGTCTTGGGCCTATCATGGCAATTTACCAGGCCCGTTTTTTTAAATATCTGCACAATCGTGGTATTGCAGATACATCACGGCGCAAAGTCTGGTGTTTCCTGGGCGATGGCGAAACCGATGAACCGGAGTCGCTCGGTGCTATTTCACTGGCGGGCCGCGAGGGGCTGGACAACCTGGTTTTCGTAGTCAACTGCAACCTGCAGCGTCTGGACGGCCCGGTGCGTGGTAACGGCAAAATTATTCAGGAACTTGAAGGGGTCTTTCGTGGTGCAGGCTGGAATGTAATTAAGGTCATCTGGGGTTCGCGCTGGGATGCGTTACTGGCCAAAGACAAGGATGGACTGCTACGCAAGCGCATGGAAGAGGCCGTGGATGGCGAGTATCAAAACTACAAGGCTAAAGGCGGGGCCTACACACGTGAGCATTTCTTCGGTGCCTATCCCGAGCTGAAAGAAATGGTTGCCAATATGTCCGACGATGAGGTCTGGCGATTAAACCGTGGCGGTCATGACTCACACAAGATTTATGCGGCCTACCACGCCGCCTCACAGTTTGTCGGCCAGCCATCGGTAGTGCTGGCCAAGACAATTAAAGGTTATGGGATGGGGGATTCAGGTGAGGCGCAGAATATCTCCCATCAGCAGAAAAAAATGGATGAAGATTCGATTCGCGAGTTCCGCGACCGTTTTGACGTACCGGTTACAAATGATGAGATCACTGAAATGCCCTATTACCACCCGGGTGAAGATAGCCCGGAAGTGAAATACATGCAGGAACGTCGGGCGGTGCTGGGTGGCTATCTGCCCCAACGGCAGGTGCTTTCAAATCCATTGGATGTGCCGCCGTTGGAGGCGTTTGAATCCTTGCTCAAGGATACCGGTGAACGACAAATCAGCACGACCATGGTATTTGTGCGCTTTCTGGCGACCATGCTCAGGGACAAAAACATTGCCCGGCATATTGTCCCTATCGTGGCGGACGAAGCGCGTACCTTTGGTATGGAAGGCATGTTTCGGCAGCTGGGTATTTACTCGTCCAAAGGTCAGCTCTATACACCGATGGATGCCGACCAGTTGATGTTTTACAAGGAAGATACCAAGGGTCAGATATTGCAGGAAGGAATATCGGAAGCTGGTGCCATGTCGTCCTGGATTGCCGCGGCCACCAGTTATGCCAACAACGGCGTGCCAATGATCCCGTTTTTCATCTTTTATTCCATGTTTGGTTTCCAGCGTATCGGGGACCTGGCCTGGGCTGCCGGGGACTTGCGTGCCCGTGGCTTTCTGCTGGGTGGCACATCGGGCAGAACAACCCTGAATGGTGAAGGATTGCAGCACGGAGACGGCCACAGCCACGTCATGTCGGGACTGGTTCCGAACTGTATATCCTATGATCCGTCTTTTGCCTATGAGCTGACTGTCATTTTGCAGGACGGACTGTCCCGCATGTACGAGCAACAGGAGGATGTATATTTTTATATCACTTTGCTGAATGAAAACTATACACATCCAGCCATGCCTGAAGGCGTTGAGGAGGGTATACGTAAAGGCATGTATTGTTTCCGCGAAGGACGTGGCGGTGATCATTGCGTGCAGCTGATGGGCTCCGGCGCCATTTTACGTGAGGTCATTGCAGCCGCGGAAATCCTGGAGAGTGAATACTCAGTCAGTGCAACCGTGTGGAGCGCAACCAGTTTTACCGAGTTACAACGCGACGGACTGGCCGCGATGCGACACAACCGTCTGAATGTAGGTGGTGAACAACACAAGTCATGGCTGGGTCAATGCCTGGAGGGCAATAAGGGACCGGTGGTTGCAGCCACGGACTACGTGCGTGCGTTTGCCGAACAGATTCGTCCCTATCTGCCGCATGCCGACTACAGCGTGCTCGGAACGGATGGCTTTGGACGCTCAGACACACGTGAAAACCTGCGTCGCTTCTTTGAGGTGGACCGCAACAGCATCGCGTACACAGCACTGCACGCGCTGAGCAATCAGGGCGCGGTGTCCGTTGAGGACTTGCTAAGAGCCAGGGATAGCCTGGGATTGGACCCTGGGAAACTTGATCCGTGGGGAGTGTAACAATGTGGTTGAGTACACCAAAGGTTCGCATGCAGTGACAGACCGCATTGAAATTGTGGTACCTGATATTGGTGATTTTGATGCTGTGCCGGTTATCGAAGTACTGGTTGAAGCCGGTGATTCGGTCACGGCGGAGCAGTCATTGATCACACTGGAGAGCGACAAGGCAACCATGGAAGTACCGACGCCGGTGGCGGGCGTGATCAATGAGTTACGTGTGGCGCTGGATGACGTTGTATCGGAGGGCCATGTTATAGCCATACTCGTGGCCGCAGATGAAAATGAGACCGAAGGTTCAGCAGCTGCATCAGAACCCGAAACTGAAAAACAAAGTGAGCCCGCTTCCCAAACGGAAGGGGGGGTAGCTGCGGTCGATACCTCCCCAGCGCCTGCACCACCAAGTCCTGTAGGTTCTGTTGAACCAGCATCCTCAGTGGCAGGTGACCGGCAATCTCCGCCCGTTCCAATGGATGCGGATGCCACCTTGCCGGCCAAGACGGCGTATGCCAGCCCGGCGATTCGACGTTTTGCACGTGAACTTGGCGTGGAGTTGACGCAGGTAGTTGGCAGTGCGCAAGGTGGACGTATTGTTCGGGAGGACGTTACCAGGTTTGTCAAGTCAGCCTTGTCGGGCGCAAAGACGTCTGCGGCAGGTGATTTGGGGTTTGACCTGCCACCACCCCGAAAGATTAATTTCAGTCGTTACGGTGAAACGGAGTCGCAGCCACTGTCACGCATTCAAAAAATTTCCGGTGGGCATTTGCATCGTAACTGGATCGGCATCCCGCACGTCACCCAGAATGATCTGGCGGATGTCACTGATATGGAGGCTTACCGCAAGGCCAATGGAGCCAAGGCCCAGCAACAGGGTTTCAAACTGACACCGTTGGTGTTTCTGATCAAGGCCAGTGTGGCTGGGCTGCAAGAATTCCCGACCTTCAATGCCTCGCTGGATGAGTCAGGTGAAAACCTCGTATTGAAGAAATATTTTCACATTGGCATAGCGGTAGACACGCCAAACGGACTGGTCGTGCCGGTGCTGCGTGACTGTGACCAGAAAGACATTTTTCAACTCGCTGGCGAGCTGGCGCAGATCAGCCAGAAGGCGCGTGACGGCGAACTAACACCCACTGAAATGCAAGGCGGATGTTTTTCTATTTCCAGTCTCGGTGGTATTGGCGGTACATCGTTCACACCCATTATCAATGCGCCGGAGGTGGCTATATTGGGAGTCTCCCGTTCGAGCATAAGACCACAGTGGGATGGTGAGTCCTTCAATCCACGAATGATGTTGCCCTTGTCATTGTCGTACGACCATCGCGTGATCGATGGTGCAAGTGCAGCACGTTTTGCCCGCTACCTGGCCGGGCGCCTCGAAGATTTTCAAAGCATGGACTTGTGATGGGCTGTCCCTTTCCAAGAGGGCTACACTAGGGGGCGTTCTCACACACCAGGTTGCGCTGTTGCACCTGAAAATACGCCAGGCAAGGCGTGAGGAGAGAGGTTTGGTAACTCCAAATGAACGACGAACAACGCAGTATGGCGTTTTTTCAGGTGCAACCCGAAGGGCCGGGCCTATTTTTCCGCCCAGCGGCGTTATCATTCGCTTGTATGGAGTAACCAAACCACGCTCATTCTGCCTTGCTGGACAAAAAAATAGACTCCGGCAGCACAGGCTGGCGTGTGAGAACGCCCCCTAATCCATGAGTGAATTTCAAAACAACCCCGAATCACGCGTTGGTCGACGCATGATATGGCTTGCGGCAATTGGACTATTGGGTGGTTTGTACGCTTTGTTTTCTTCACTGGAGGATGGCGGAAATTCGATCAGAACCCTGGACACAACAAGTACGACCGTGGTGCTTGAGCAGGATCGCAGCGGCCACTATGAAGTACCTGGACTGATCAATGGCCGACCGGTGGTGTTTTTAGTGGATACCGGTGCGACCGATGTTGCGTTACCGGAGTCAGTCGCACGGTCTTTGGGGCTGAAATTTGGACCACGCGTGCAAGTAATGACGGCTGCCGGCCCGGCACTTGCGTGGATGACACGGTTGGACGAAGTGTCTATTGGCGGAATTCGCCGATTAAACGTACGCGCCACGATAACGAGCGGCGAGTTTAACGGGGTTTTGTTGGGTATGAGCTTTCTTAAACACTTCAACTTGCAGCAACGCGATGGCACGCTGGTGATCAGCGAAGCCCTTTCGCATAACAAATGAGTACCAAACAATGAGTGAGACGAATGAAAACGGCGCAATTGGTAGTAGGGGGGGCGGCGATTATGACTTTGACCTTGTCGTGCTGGGTGCCGGACCGGGTGGTTACACCGCGGCTTTTCGCGCGGCTGACCTGGGCCTGAAAGTCGCACTGGTCGAACGCTACCCGAGCCTGGGTGGTGTTTGTCTGAATGTGGGCTGTATACCATCCAAGGCCCTGTTGCATGCGGCTGCTGTTATTGACGAGGCGGCGGCCATGGCGGACCACGGTGTGGTGTTTCCCGCGCCGGATATTGATATTGATAAATTGCGTGGCTGGAAAGAAAAGATTGTAGGCCAGTTAACCGGCGGTCTGGCATCCATGGCCAAGCGGCGTGGCGTCACCGTCATCCAGGGAGATGGAGCTTTCAAGACCGATCACGAAATGCACGTAGAGATGGCTGCTGCTGACACGGATCAGGAAAACCGTACGGTCAGCTTTGCCCTGGCCATCATTGCGGCGGGTTCACAGGCGTTCAAACTACCGGGATTGCCCTGGGACGACCCGCGTGTAATGGATTCTACCGATGCCCTGGAACTCAATGACGTGCCGGCACGTTTGCTGGTGATTGGCGGAGGGATAATCGGTCTGGAGATGGCCAGTGTATACCGGGGTCTTGGTAGTGAAGTGACCGTGGTCGAATTAACCGATCAACTGATGCCCGGCACAGATAGCGACTTGGTCAGGCCCTTACAAAAACGTATTAGCACGCAGTACACCGGTATTTATGTCAACACAAAAGTGACGTCGGTCATCCCGGGGAATGATGCTCTGGAGGTTGGTTTCGAAGGCTCGAAGGTGCCGGAAAATACCACCTACGATCGTGTATTGGTTTCTGTGGGTCGTACCCCCAACGGCCTGAAAATAGGGGCGGAAGCCGCCGGTGTTGAAGTCACTGAGAGCGGGTTTATTCCAGTAGACAGGCAAATGCGTACCAACGTGCCGCATATATTCGCGATCGGCGACATCATCGGCCAACCCATGCTGGCGCACAAGGCTACGCACGAGGCCAAGATTGCAGCGGAGGTCTGTGCGGGATTGAAAAGTGCGTTTGACGCACGGGTCATTCCGTCGGTGGCCTATACCGATCCTGAAATTGCCTGGGCCGGCTTGACTCAAACCCAGGCAAAGGACCAGGGTATTGACTACAAGATTGGCAAGTTCCCCTGGGCCGCCAGTGGCAGGGCCATGGGCCTGGGACGTACCGAAGGGTCTACCAAGCTGTTGTTTGATCCGGTAACCAAGAGATTGTTAGGTGCCGGAATTGTCGGCCCACACGCTGGTGATCTGATTGCAGAGTGTGTTTTGGCGATTGAAATGGGTTGTGAAGCAGAGGATATTAGCCTGTCGATCCACCCACACCCGACCTTGTCGGAAACCATTGCCATGTCGGCCGAGGTATTCGAAGGTACGATCACCGATCTTTACATACCCAGGCGGAAGTAGAGCCAGGGCACTGCTGTCCCACATCAATTCCATCTGTTCGGCTGAAATATAGGCACTTGGCGGGTTCTGATCTGCCGTGTGGCGGTGGGACTTGAAATCCGGTGGCTTCGTTGCACCAGGCAAGTACCCTGTTTTTTTCAGGACACGCCGTGAACCCATCCATGGGGGCTCGGATGAAACATCCCTGTTTCATACGGTCCTGAAAAAAACAGGGTACTCCCCTGGTTTGTAGTTCATTGCTCTAACCGTTGAACACTCCCGGTTCCAGGTGAGTCCGGTGCCTGCACGCCTAAAGCTGGGTTGGGTGTTCGCTACCGGGACCGTATGCTTCGGGGAAGAAACATCCGAGCCCCATGGATGGGTTCATGGCGTGTCCCGGGAGTGAATACCCGCTCCAGCGACTCCCTAGATTAAGTGGGACAGCAGTGGAGCCAGGTCTATTCTCTTACAAATCTGAACACGAACCGGTCGGTTTTTCCGCGGATTGACTCGTCGTACATGACCAGCGTGTGGTCATCATCAGCGTTACGTAAAAATTCAGCTTCGTCCGCGGGTTTGAAACATGACTTCGCAAAGGTATCCCTGACCACTTGCGGGTCAATGCGGTGCAGGTTCTTGGCAACCGTTGCAACATCACCACCGCTATTCGCAACATGATCGATCAGGCCCAATATGGCACCAGGTTTCATGGCCATGCACAATTTTTTCAGCAACAACGTTTCGTCAATAGCATTCCAGCCATTTTCAGGGTCAGCGTACAGAAAATCATGCCATGTCAACACCAGCAAGACGGCGTCAAGGGAGTTGCCGTCAAGCTCAAGATCATCCGCTTCTGCGATGATTGTTTCCGCTTGTGCGAGGCGGTTTTCGGCATAGCGTTTCTCATAGATTTCGCCCACGTACGGTATATATGCTTCGTTGGTGTGGGCGATCACTTTGCCATCTTCACCCACCAGCGTGTTAAGCATCTCGGTGTAGTAGCCGCCACCGGAAAAGAGGTCCAGCACTGTCATGCCGGGCTTGATGTCGAAAAAAGAGAGTACCTGCGCGGGCTTGCGGTTGGTGTCCTTGGCCAGGTCTTCCTCAAGCCGTGATGGGTTGGCTACGGCCGCGGCAACGGCGTCGCTGACCTCTCCACCACCACCATCATCGCAGGGCGACATCAAGAGCAAACTGAATACAACAGCTGAACAACTCATCGCGATCCCTCTTTTCTGACCTTTGACCGGTCGTATTATATCGTTGGGGCGTCAAAGCCAGAAGAAGGGTTACGACAACCGGACAACTTTGTGCGGTGAGTTCAGGGTTGACACTACATTAGGGGCCGTTGGAACACACCCAACGGGGGTGTGGGAAAGGGCCCAAAAAAAAAAAAAAAAACCAAACAGAAAAAAAAAAAAAACAAAA
>JAJFLB010000064.1 GCA_021772915.1 Gammaproteobacteria bacterium
CCTACGTTAGATGCCCATATCTTCATTCCACAAGGGAACCGGGTTTCGCAAAGGCTCTTCCCGCCTTGTAGGACCGACGAGCTTGCTCGTCGGGAACCGGGTACATCGGCAATAGTTCCCGACCAGCTAGCTGGTCGGTCCTACACGACCCCACGAGCAAATCCACCGGTCATCGAGCTGACACGGGTAAGTGTGCTGTTCGCCTGCCTGACACTCAGGGATTGGCTAAGTTATCGCAAACTGTCTTATACTTGAGTGAGATTGAGTAGTCTTTGTTTACCCAAAAAGCGCACGAAATGTCTTCATTTTTTGGCACAATCGGCTTGAAAAGCACCGAGCCCAGACGATATCACATGGAATAAATATGAAAAAAATCCTGATCACACTCCTGATGGTGTCTGTGACACTGGTCGTGACCGACACCTTCGGACAACAGGTGATTCTGGCGGGTTCTGACCTCTGGTCGACACCCGGTGGGGGACAGACCACGCACAGCTTTGCGAACTCTCCAATTCCTGCAGGATTCTTTGGGGAAGGGTCCGCCGCTTTCGACGGAACCGTGGTTTTGGAGGGGCTTCCGTTCCAGGACAATCCGGGATTGGCACCACAAGGATCGAATAATCTGGGCAATGCGGACACGATCGTACAACGCCTGGAGGATATGTCGCTGCAACAAACCGGAGACACGGCTTCGACGCCCATTGAGATCGTTGCGCTTAGCCTAACGAGTGTAGATCCAATCAACGTTACAGTTAACGGGCAGGAAGAAATGTTCAATGTTGAGGTACAGCTACCGTTCGGCGGTCAGCAACCACAAGGTGAAATGCAAATAAATCACAACACTTCGGAGGGTGGCACCTTCAATGCTGTGCTGCCAGTAAATGCGGACATGTTCTTTTCGAATGCAAATACCAACGTATTTGTGGGAGGTCTCAACCGGCCATTTGAGATCAGGCAAACCAACCAACCCTGGTTACTCGGTCCGGTATCTCAGGAAGGTTCCGAATTGGTGGTAATCACAGACCCGGTGCAGATGGGGCCAGGGAACACTGCAGTAGCGCCCGCGACATCACCGAACTTTTTTCCGGGATTCTTGCTCCAGCCCCGTAGAGGGGGTGCACCGAAATGTGTACTTACCAGTATTGACACAACGCCCGAACTCGCGACCGCTTTGAGCGTGGCGTATGAAGGTTGGGGACGGACGCCGGCTTTCGAAACACGCGGCCCGGATGCCGACGGAGACGGTGTTCCAGATGTGTGCGACAACTGCCCAAATATCTTCAACCCCTTCCAGGAAGACGCAAATCGGGATGCTTTCGGAGACACGTGTGCTCAGAAAGCACAGAAGATATACGTGCAATGGGGTGATACACCGGCATTGAAGACGGCGATTGAAACACTCAACGCAACCCCCGGGGCCGGCAGCGTCGTGTTCGGAGACTTGTCCGGAGGGTCAGTTCCAAAAGTCTGGCCCTTAGCTGAGAATGCTTCCATCCCCATTGAAGATGAAACGACACTGACAACCAACGGGGGTTTAGGACCTGCAAATGGTTTCTTTATGGAGAATTCCCCTGGTGATCCATTGTTTACCGTGAAGAATGGCGGTAAGTTGGGGATTGATAAACTTGGGTTACACAACGCGCCAGTTGCTACGGAGCTTGGCGGGCAATTGTGGGTCAAGGACGCCGTATTCCGCACAGATGGTGCAGCGCCCACTTTTCTTAACCATGGTGGCACCGCGAGATGGGCCAATGTAACCATGCTGCGCGATTGTACGCAAGGTTTCGCAGTCGGTATTGATCAGCACGGGGGTCGTACTGAAATTAGTAACAGTTCGCTTTTTGACACACCGGGTTGTCCAGGTTCTATCGTCAATTGTCAAGGTGGCGAATTTCATTCAGACCATTCTGTAATTGGGGGGGCAACAAGTGCTGCATGTTCTTTCGATGCTACCGA
This sequence comes from Gammaproteobacteria bacterium, assembly GCA_021772915.1. Taxonomy (GTDB): domain Bacteria; phylum Pseudomonadota; class Gammaproteobacteria; order Xanthomonadales; family SZUA-36; genus SZUA-36. The sequence continues at coordinate 1,957 of JAJFLB010000064.1, forward strand.
TACAAGCTTCGCATTTGACCTGTGGAACCGGGCAACTGCCTTCTCGATTCCTCCCTTTGAAGAATCCAACTTCTCTCAAAAAGTGACCAGTAGTGGAACGGTGGAAGGCCTCTGTATCGAAGCCGGCATCAGCTCGTTCACCTCACTTGGTTACAATATTGATACAGATGGAAGTTGCTTTTTGGATCAGGCAACCGATCTACCCAATACCGACCCGAACGTCACCGTTGATGCAAACAATGTTCCCCAACCAAACCCGGGCAGCCCGTTGATCGAATCCGGTCGAGTGACTTTTGTGGACAATACCCTGCCTTGTGATTACAAAGACCTCAACGGTCTTGGCCGTCCACAGGACTTTGATCTTGATGGCGTGTTTACCTGTGACCGTGGTCCAGTGGAGGTTCAGGGCGGGCCGGATATCGGTGCACCACAAACAGCATCTTATTCTGCCACCGGCCGCGGTGGTGAAGGGTCGTTTGTGGAAGTTCTGTCAGACGGTCGCGCAGTGGTTTCTTTTTATACCTACAGCCTGGACGGTACCCGTCTTCTCTGGTTCATGGGCCTGGGTAGAGTAGTGGGTAATTCCATTGTCATCGATGAAATGCAAAGGGTAACAGGTGGCGTGTTTGGGGCCGGTTTTGATGAGGCCAGTATCGTGCGCACCAACGTGGGGGGTATGTCCATGGTCTTTCCAGAGTGTGATGGGACCGCTAACCCGGGACGGCTTAACTTCACGGCCCGGAGTGACTCCGGTCTCGAGCATCTGCTGAACGATGCCAACCGTTTGACCTTTGTGGTCAACTGCGATGGCACCAAGGGCGCCAATGCGCAGCGTAGTGGTGCCTTCTTTGCCCTGGGCCGTTCCGGCGAAGGTATCTTTGTGCAATGGCTCAGTGATGGCCGGGTGGTGTTGGTGTTTTATACCTTTGATGCAGCCGGTAATCCCTTCTGGACCACCAGCGATATCGGCAATACCGCGGTCAACGGCAATACGGTTACTGCCAACATGTTATACGCCCAGGGCAAGACCAAGTTCGGGGCCAACTTCGACCCTGCTGAAGTCACCATGGCACCCTGGGGTACGATTACATTGACCTATACCGATGATGACTCGATTAACTTCGCCCATAACTCGGTGGTGGCCGGGTTTACACCCGGTAACCATGCCTATGTGCGGATCACACAACCTCTGGGTACCAAGGCAGTAGCGCAGGGGAACTAGAATATCGTCGGGAACATCCCCGAACGTAGGACCGACGACACCGTCGTCGGGAACCGGGGTTCGCGACAACAGTTCCCGACCAGCGAACTGGTCGGTCCTACGTTAGATGCCCATATCTTCATTCCA
>JAJFLB010000065.1 GCA_021772915.1 Gammaproteobacteria bacterium
AATTTGGTACTCTTATTCAGTGATTTCATAAGTGAATTTGTTTTGTACGCCAGGAACTTCAACAGCCTCGCCGTCAATAATTCTGGGCTTGTATTTGAATTTCAGTGCCGCGTTGACAGAGGCCCGGTGAAACAGGCTGGAATCGCACTGGTCGGTTACGACAAAGGGATCCTTGGTCGTGCCCAGGTTAGTGACCGTGTACTGAACCACACAAAACCCTTCCACACCACGGGTCAGTGCACGGTTGGGATAAATAGGTGCTACCTTTACAATCGGCAGGTAATCGCCTTCCGTACCTATTTGGAAAGGGTCAGAAATTATTTTTTGGTTGACCTTTACGGCAGGGATTGAAATCGCTACGGGGTTTGGCTTCACATTATCTATATTAGGAGGTGACGGAGGCGGTGGCTGTACCTTCGGTTTTGGTGGCTTCTCGACTATTTTGGGTTTGGTCTGGATATCTTCATCACGTGGTACGCGGATGAAGTCCAGCACGTTTCTGGCGCCATCGTCTTTAAGGGTACGGTCAGCGGTTGCAATCAGGTATTGCATGATCCAGAACAGGCCTGTTGTCATGACGAGCCCCAATACCAGGCCCACGAGTTGACGCGCAATTGCTCCCGAATGCCTTACTGTTAAGACGCTGGCAATCGTTGCTGTCATGACGCTACCTCCTGATTGTTGGGGCTAAGTTAAGATTGTTCAGCGCGGTTTGAAATGCTTGCGCTTGCATCACTGTTGTTTGAATTATTCTCAAAACTGCGCCAAGGCTTCTTCAATTGGCAGCGGTTCCCAGCTCTCCTGCACCAATTCGTTAAATACCACCAGGGTTTGTTTGTAGGTGGTTTCCGGAAAAATCTCAATCGACCTCTCGAGAGAACGGGCTGCGCCTGCCAGGTCTCCAAGCGTCCATTTGAGTGAAGTCTGTGACAGCAGCCACTTTTCTTGAGGAATGTGGCCATCTGCTTCAGCTTGATTGATGGCAAGGTTGATGTAACGAAGGCCCTGATCCCAACGTTTCAACTTAACAAAGGCCTGGCTGCGAAGAGCCCAAACTTCCGATGAAGGCCTGGCTGGACTGATGTCTTCTAATTGCATCAGAGCCTGTAACGTTTCCACGTAATTCCCCTGTGCAAATTGGATCTCACCGATACTGTAGAGTGCTTGGGCTTGTTGTTCAGGCATTCTGTCCGTCAATGAAACGACCTGCCTGTATTTGGCAAGTGAATGATCGTATTTGCCCATCCGGGAATAGATTAAGGCAAGCAGATTGCTCAATTGGGCCAACTCATTGTCACTGAGTGGATGTTCCTGGAAAACCGTCTCATGGCGTTCCAACTCTCCCAGCATAGCGTTCAGTGTAGTGTCGGAAATATCCCCGGTTTCCAGAACCATTAGTGATTCCGTCAGGGGTAGCCGCAGCTCCTCCCGAATTTCGAGATCAGGCTCAAACTCAAGCGCACCCAGGACGCCGTACGCAACACTCGTGCCGACTGATACTACCAGCAGGAGACCGCCGAACAAGCTTCCAAAGATATGTCGGTTATGGTGTTTCAGCATGTATGTTCTGCGTTTTATCTGGCCAAACGAGGGTGAGTAACTCACTTGCGGAAATAGTAATTTTGTATGCGCTGATAACAGCAAGGTCTCACCATATGCTAGCCGGATAGTCCGATTCTCTGTCGACAATACTTTCTCATCACAAGACAATTCCTGGTCGAGTTGCAGGTACCACTCGGCGACGTAAACAAGAGGATTTATCCAAAAGAGACAGCGATAGACTCGGGCAAGCAACAACCAAATCAGATCATGCCGCCGCAAATGCTGGTACTCATGTTCAAGCATCAAGACTTGTTGCTGAGTGGTGTAACGCTCAAAAAAATCGACTGGTAACAACAGCACTGGTTGAACCAAGCCTGCGACCGCGGGACCCCGCCCTGATGACAGCATTCGGATTGCACCCGAATACTGTTTGGCCAGACTGGCGCAGCGCTTCAAGACAAGGGATTGTTGTCGGGAAGTCAACGCCCGGCTTGAGCAAAGCATTTTCTTTGAGAATTGGAAACTACGGGCTGCGAAATAGAATAAAGACAAACACGCCCCCAGCACCCACACGAACAGCAGTAATTCCGATAGCCGGAATCGGCTACTGTCGGAGACCTGACGTGATTCAACTGCGATCGGTGGGTCAACCAAACCGACCAACTCGGCTGCGCTTTCGATCATGTTGTTTACCGCCGGCATTTCAATGCCCGGAACATCGAGCATGTGCTGTACCGGTTGGGTCGGAATCCCGGTTGCCAGCAACCCCAATAACGGCACCAGCCAGAGATAATATGCCCAACGCGCACCCAGCCATCTTGAAACGACATTCCTAATTGACAACACAAACACCAACCAGATGCTGGACATGGTCACGGCCAGCACAGCCAGGTCAAGAATGCTCTCAGTCGTCATCAGAAAGCTCCCGCAACAAGCCCTGCAGTTCGGCAACTTGTTCAGAGTCAAGTGACCGGGCCTCTGCAAAGCTGGCTACAAGTGGGGCAATATCGCCTCCAAACAGACGATCAACAAAATATGATGTCGCCGCACGCATATATGTGCCTTCATCGACCAGTGGGCTAAAGTAGTTAGGACCGTCCTGATTCTTATGCACCAACAATGCCGATTTTTTTCTCAGTCGGCTCAGTAATGTGTTTACCGTTTTGCGATGCCATTGTTTCTCGGACTGCAGCCTTTGAGTTATTTCGCGTGCGCTAAGCGGACTCTCTCTCCACAACAATCGCATCAAGATTAATTCGGCGTCTGTGATGGTGATGCTCAAGTTATTCTCCTGGTTTACAATCTTATATCTAGAGACTACAGTCGTAGTCTAGTAGACCACACTTGTAGTCTGTACGTCAAATGGTGTCACTCACATAGCATTTGGGTGGTGTGGGCGTAGTCCGGCTGACTGCGGGGTATACCAGTGGTTCTACTGGCGCTTGTATTTTTACTGGGGAGCCAGTCGTTTTAGAAGGGTAAATTGCCGTGTTTTTTGTCCGGACGCGTCACCGCCTTGTTTTTCACAATACCCAAGGTGTCAATCAATACAGACCGTGTGTCTTTTGGATTGATGATGTCGTCGACCATCAGAAGAGCTGCCGGGCATTTTGGAGAATCAAAGTAGCTTTTGGAAAATTGTTTGATGTCCACCGGATCGATATCTTCTTTCCCCTTACCAAATACGGCTTCCAGTGACTCATCGAAATCGGCAACGCGAATATCCGCCGTTGGCCATGCCATTACCGCATCAACACCCATCAACCGGGTGCCCATGGCCATCTGTCCATTGTTAAAACACCGGCCGATGTGCAGGACTAGCTTGGGAACCGTGGCTTCACATAGGGCATAAGAGGCCATCGCCGCATGTCGCTCAAGGCTTTCGTACACCTGGCCCTGTTCTGACACAAAACCTGGTGTATCCACCAGAAATACCAGCGGAATATTGAACGCATCGCAATAGCGTATGAATCGTGCTTCCTTTTCGCAGGCCCGGTAATCCAATACACCGTCCAACACCGCAGGGTTATTCGCCACAATCCCGGTGGAGCGTCCATCCAATCGCGCAAACCCCACGATCATATTCCCGGCATATTCGCTTTTCAATTCGAGAAACTTTCCACCGTCAACGATTCTCGTGATCACCTCGTGCATGTCATAGGTCTTATCGCCATCGCCGGAAACCAGGTCGATAAGGCCCTCATCCACGCGGTGGGGATCGTCCGCTGTGTCAAGCATGGGCGGCTGTTCCCGACAATTGGAGGGCAGGTAACCGAGAAGTTCCCGTGCTCTGAGCAGCACGGCCTCTTCAGATTCACCCAGATAGTCACAGGATCCTGTCACCTCGGCATGGAGTCTGGCAGCACCAATCTCATCGCGGGTCACCTCCTGGAAAGTAACCGATTTCAACAGTTCGGGGGACGCCAGCGACATATGACAATAGGGCTTATCAACCATGAAGAAGGCATCGGCCAAAAAGGGAGAGTAGGCCGTGCCGGCATATGAGGCGCCAAGCGCAAGGCTGATGCTGGGTACGACTCCCGAAGACACGGAAGAGGAATACCAGAGGTCCGCGTTCCTGCTCACCCCTGACCCGGCATTGATGCCAAACGCGTCCTGAATACGAACCCCACCGGAATCCACCATGCCGATGTAAGGAATACCAAGCCTCACGGCGGTATCCATCACCTTACAGGCTTTCCAATACTGAACAGATGCCTGGGTTCCTCCAAGGATTCCAAAATCATGGGCATACACACAAACAGGACGTCCGTCCACCTGGCCGTACCCCGTGACCATGGCATCTCCCGGATTGTCCCGGAGATCAACATCAAATCCCGTTCGCGTAGGCTGCGCCCACAGGTTGAATTCTCTGAAACTTCCCGGATCAACCAAAAGCTCAATTCGTTCCCTGGCGGTGAGTTTTCCCTTTGCGTGAAGCTTGTCAATCGCCTTCTGCCCCCCTCCAAGCTCATATTGCTTTCTGAGCTTTTCCAGTTCTTCGGTCTTTTGTCGTGCACTTGTCATTCAAACTCTCACCTGTGGCCAAAGCCATTTGTAAGCTTCATCAATATTGCGTTACGGGTCTCATAAGGGCATGTTGTCATGTTTCCTGAAGTTGCTTTCAGATTCCTTGCCTTCGAGTAATCTCAGCGACTTGATGATTTTCGACCGGGTCTCCTTCGGGTGTATGTAATCCTGGCCGGACCACCCCTCCCACTCGTTTTCAACCGCGCCCGACTCTTTGAAGCCCTCAAGCCTGTCCTGGTATTCTTTTTCGGGATCATCTGCCTCGGCAATCTCTTTTCTATGGATGATCGACACCGCACCTTCAGCATGCATGAGCAAAACCTCGGCCGTAGGCCACAGGAGTCCAATGTCTCCCCCCAGGTTATTACCCGGCATGGCGAGGTTCCCGCCGCCATAGCATTTCCTCAGGTAAACCTGCATCTGGGGGGTAGTGGCATTGCTGTTTGAAAAGACCACCTTGGCCCCGTGCCGGATGATCCCCCTGCGCTCCTGTTTAATGGCGGGTAGAAATGCGGGCGTGTCTGCCAGATAGACCAATGGAATACTGAATGCGTCGCAAAAACGAACAAAGCGGGCCATCTTGTCGGCGGAGTCAACATCAAGACATCCCCCCAGTACCCTCGGATTATTGGCGATTAAACCAGTGGACTTCCCACCAAACCGGGCAAAGCCCACCACCAGGTTGCCGGCCCACCCGCCTTTTGTTTCAAAAAACTCTCCATTGTCCGCTATTGCGCAGATCACCTTCTGAATCCGATAAGGTTTTCTGATGTTTGCAGGTACGATGTCGAGCAGTTCAGGTACCTCGCGGTTGATGTCGTCACCATTGTCAACCGGTGGCGGTGCATCCTTGTTATTCGACGGCAATAAACTCAGCAGGTCCCTGGCCTTTTGGATGCATTCTTCGTCGTTTTCAGCAAGCACATCACAACAGCCGGTCTTTCTGAAATGGGTTGCAGCGGCACCCGACACTTCCATGCTGGTCCTGTCTGCAGGTGGGCTTACGCATGCATAGCTCCCATTACGAACCATGAATACAAAATCACCCAACTGTGCGGATATTGCCGCGGCGCCCTTACAAGGCCCCATGATCAGCGAGATCTGGGGGATGACGCCGGAAGCTGTGGCCTGCAGATGCATTATCCGGTCCCAGGAATAATTGCTGGGAGTGCTGATCACGTCCTCGACCAGGATGCCCTCTGAGTCGATCATTCCTATGCACGGGATTCTCGCCTTCAGCGCCCGCTCGATCACTTCAACAATCTTGCGTGCATGGACGACCCCGACCCTGCCGCCAAATTCCAATGCATCCTGGGCCCACACACAGACAGGCCGGCCATTCACATCACCGTATCCGACAACGACACCACCACCGCGCGTGGATTCTTTATCCTTCGTGAATCCGGTTTCCAGCGGCTTTGCAAACAGGTCAATCTCGTAAAATGTCCCCGGGTCGAACAATTTTTCAATACGCTCTCTGGCGGTCAACTTGCCGGCACGGTGGCGGGCTTCAATGGCCTCCAGATCCGTTCCTGACAGCAAATCAGCCCTCAGTTCGTCAATCCTCTTTATCTTTTCATGCATTATCAAGCGTCATTTGTACGGCCCCGGCGATGCGAGAGTCGCTATTGTTGGTGTTGTTATTGAAAAAGAGTATAGGCGGCATAAATGCCCTTTTCCATGAAATCTACGCCAATTAGACAGCCTTTCAACTCGGCTGTCTATTCAGATCACTGCGATATGTGAGCCAACGCGTGATAAAGCGCATACTCACCGGCCCCAATGCACCCAACACCGCTTGAACTGTCTTGCACAGATGACTCAGTACCGGTGTCGCATCCATTGACTTTTTGCACCGACGGTTGCCATAAAGGGCTTGCCGATCGCTTTGCGCCGGCATTTTTTGGGTATTCAAATATGCTCAGATCGAAGATTTTATTTGACGCCACCCGCAGGTGGTGGCTGTGCAGCAAATAAAATCCGACCTGCCATTCATCGCGACTCAGTTGTTTTGCGGATCAATGGCAGCACCTCGTCTAGCCGGTGTCTACTCACCGGCACTTCGAAACCACCCTCAAGCACTACACGTATCTTCCGGCTCTTTCTGCTAATCGACGCAATGTGTTTCAGATTCACGATATGTGATCTATGCACATGCAGGAATCCATCCGGCAGCAGCGCTTGCACATCGCGTAGTGGCATTGCCAGATTGCGCTTTGCGTAACCGCCCTTGTGTAGGTAGTGAACGTAGCAGTAGTGGTCTTCAACAACGATATTCCGAATCAAGTCGGAGTTGAGAGTGAAATCCGTTCTACCGGATTCGAAGTGGATCGGCGAAGAGCCTACTGGTGACGCTGCCGACTGGTGCTGTTGCAGTAAGGCGTTAATATCGCGCAGGCGGATGAGCTCCAGAATGAGGCCTTCATTCAAATACGGTTGAACGAAAATGTAGGTCAAAAGAAACCAGACCGGCAGCAACTGTGAAATTTTCATCTTACCTGCATGATTATCGGTGACCACGCCCAACAACCAGATTATCAAGCCGTCAATTGGCAAGAAGTAGTAGCCAAGCAGGAAGCTTGCCAATGACGCGATCCACAGGTGCCACACGCGAACCTCTCGCGTCGAACCACGGATCGCGTACAGGAATGCAGTAGCAAGTCCCACAGCAAACACATAGACCAGACCTATCGTGACCGCGTGCATAAGCATGGTCAGATATTGCTTCTCCTGCTCTGCGAGCAGGTGAATAGCGGCGGTCGTCACGAATACCAGCACAAACACCGTACGTAGCAGGCGAAAATGCTGCCGGGCATTGAGCACAAATGGCAATCTGGCACCAAGGTAATTCTGCACGCCCTCAATAGTCATTGGCAAATGATACGGCTTATTGGTTCCGTCCGGTATGCCAATTCGTGCCATTTGCGAAATGCAGCGCCCAGTCACGAAAAATACGTACCAATCGCGCTGTAGTCGTTGCGCGGCACGGTCTCTAATCGTTACATGGATGGTGTCCAGGAGGTATCGAAAATGAATATCACGACAAAAGACCGGGTAATTAAATCTTCGGCATGGTTTCTCTACACGCTGATTGTTCTCGAGATACTGTTCATGGTATCGCCATTTGCGGCGTACTATTACTCGATCTATGCCGCACCACTCAATGCACTGCAGGAATTTCAGCAAACGGCGTGGCTAACGATGTACTTGCTACCGCATTTTACATACAGTGACAGCTGGCTAGCCAACGGACTGGTTCTTATCAGTTGGCCTTTGATTCTACTTGGCATTGTGTTGTTCGTATTTGGTTTCTGTCAGATCTATTGGTCAAAGATCACCAAGAAAGGGACGGTGGAAGTGGGGTTGTATCGGAACATTCGCCACCCTCAATACGTGGCATTCGCAGTGATCGGACTGGGCGCATCGCTGTACTGGTCACGGTTTATGGTCATCATCGCGTTCGTCAGCATGCTTTGCCTGTACTACTATCTAGCACGACTCGAGGAACGGATATGTTTGGGCAAGTTTGGTCAGTCCTACCGTGAATACCTTGATCGTACAGGGATGTTCCTGCCGCGAAGTTGGGAACAGCGGTTGCGATTGCCGGACTGGCGCATTTCAAATAACACCTGGATGAGGGTCCTGATATTTGCAGGATTCTTTGCTGCTGTGCTTGCACTGACGATTGGGGCATCACATCTTTTACGAAACCACGTGATTGACAGTTTACAGATCGAATTAGGAGAGACGCGTGTCACAGTGTTTCTCGCCCCGGTTAGCGAGCGGACAAGAGCGATAGTTGTCAGCCTCTTGGACAAAGCTTCCTTGCCTGGTGAGATTGCCTATGTGGCGCCGTCGTCCTGGCGAGTTCCTGAGTTGGGGCTAATGCGATCCTCTGACAGCAAACCTGGTGGGCGCATGGACGAATTGTTCCATCCAACCACGCACGGAAACCCTCTGGCTTATGACGAGAATCGACTAAACGTAGTTCACGTCGGGGCGATATTCGCCAATGGTGAAGTCGAGGGTGCCGCCCGGTTTGTGAAGGCCCTGAACTTACGGCCAATCGGGTACCTGGAACTGGACATCGCCGCTGGCGAGATAGTTCAGCAGAGATCTGCAGTCGAGGGACAATGGGCCGGAATTCCCGTTCCAACGTTTTAAGGTCCCGCCGGGAAAGCACTGAATACGTTACTGAGTGGTGCCGTTGCATGAGGCTCATTGCGTTTCTGAACAACCACCACCATCAGAGTGTGTCGGGTTTCCAGAAGCCACCTGATACGCTTCCATACAACCCATGTTATGCAGGGTATCGATCAAGAGTTTCAACCCCACGAACTTTCTCATCCTGCTGTATTCGTTGTGTCAATTAGTCTATGATAGACTATTCTAGTCTGGATATAAAAGGAGCTATAGCAAGTGCAGCACTCGTCCCTCGTGGTTCTCGGACTCCTCGCGGAGCGACCGCAACACGGATATGAACTTGAGCAGCGGATCCGCCGCCAGAACATACGGCTCTGGGCCAGGATCGGCGCCTCGACGATCTACAAGTGCCTGGGGGATCTGGAAAAGGCGGGCTTTCTGACGTCTCGTCCCGAGGCGGCAGAACGGGGTGTTGGACGATCTGTGTTCGCCATCACCGATCTTGGCCGGTTGCGCCTGGACGAGCTGGTGGCGAGCGCCCTTCGCTCCGAAGCCTCGACGCACTCAGACCGCATCGTGGGCATGGCATTCGCCCATCGGCTCGAGCGGGCTGCAGCCCGTGACCGGCTGGAGGGAGCACAAAAGGGCCTTGCCGGTGGCCTGGCGGGACTCGAACAAGCGCAGGCGATGGCCAGCGATCCGATCTCGCAGATCATTATCGACTACTACCTCGATGTGGTCGGCGCCGAGCGAAAAGCCCTGGCGCGCGCCGCTTCACTGCTGGGCAGCAACCTGTCCGCCGGTACTAGTTCATGACTGCCCGTCGGAACTGGCGTCGGAGCCTCCGTGCGATCATCGACGTGATCCTGATCGCGGGGCTGGGCAAGTACCTGGTGACCCGGGGCGTCCACCTCGGATTGGTCGATGTGGAGCTCTTCAATTGGATCTTCGAGGGCATGCGCCAGGTACTGGCCTCCGCAGTGGCGCGGTCGATGGCCGTTTACGCCATCTACCTCGGCGCACTCGCTTTGTTATTTCGCAACCGAATCGCCCGTGGACTGCTCGCGATGCTGCGTGCCCCTGCCGATCCCCGGGGTTGGTACTTCGCCCTCATCACCGCCGGTATTCAGATCGTGACCATCCTCGCCTTCTTCGTCCGTGACCTGTCCGTGGTGTGGGAGCCAACTTGGTTCAACCTGTACATGAGCCTCACGATGGCGATCAGCGGCGGGTTTGGAGAAGAACTTCTCTTCCGCGGATATGTCGTCACGCGCCTCCGGGATGGTGGCTTCTCCACGACCACCCAACTCCTGGTGTCCGGTGCGTTGTTCAGCGTGGCCCACATGTCCTGGTCCTCGGCGGCTACCCTGAGTGGTGCGGGCCTTGTCCAGATTCTGGCACCGCTGCTAGGAACCTTTGTGCTGGGGGCGTTGTTTGCCCGCGCGTTTCAATTGTCCGGCTATCGCCTGCTGCCAGTCGTCGTTGCTCACGCCGCGATCAATCTCGTGATTGAACCCGCGCTCGTGCTCACCTACTTCACGAGTTGAAGAGACCAACCAGCCCCGGCATTCCGGATAACGGGCAACGGTTGTGCGATGGTACGGGTTAATCAGTTCACCGTACTTTAAGTACCCGTCGAATTCTTTTTGGATAAAGTAGGACTGACCAGCTTGCTGGTCAGGAATTGTGCCCGATGAACAAGCTCATCAGTCCTACCAGCACTCCCGAATGAGTTGGTATAGCAAGCTCAGATGGGCCCATGCATCAAGACCGCAAAACTGGGGTTAAATTACCA
>JAJFLB010000066.1 GCA_021772915.1 Gammaproteobacteria bacterium
GGGGTATCAGCCTCATCCGTGTGGAAAATTACGGTCTGAACCTTAAATTATTTTTCAGACCGTAATTTCTCACAACAATGTGTCTGTAAAATAAGTCCCCATTGGAATAACATGTTTATACGACAACAAAGAAATATGAGACAATGATTCATTACTAATCTCTTCTCCATTTTTACGCAATTGGTAAATTATCTCAGACATTTTTACAGTATTCCAATAAAGTAGTGCGTTTGATGTTAAGCTCAAGCAACTAACTTTATTCATAATTTCCTCATAATCACCAACCAAAAATTTACCTTGATTGGCAAAAAATATCCAACGGGCTAAAGCATGCCTATGTTCACCTTTGTTAAGTTGGCGATAAACCTTATTCCGCAATTTTTCATCCGTAATATATTGTAAAATGTATTCTGTTTTTATCAGTCTTCCAAGATGAGTAAATGCTTTTGCTAATTTATCAGAGGGAGAGCCTTTAGATAACCTGCGAATAATTTCATGGGCAGGACATAGTTTATCTTTCATGGAAGCTGTTATTCTTGCCATTTGATCCCATTGTTCTTCAATTAGATCAAGCGATATTGATTTTGTAAGTAATTTATCAAACTCACCATAGTCAATATTTTTATCAACACCATACAATTGTCGAGTTTTTAAATTCTTGATTCTTGGCATGAATCTAATTCCAAGCAGATGACACAAAGCAAATATATGTTCCGTGTATCCTTCTGTATCAGTTGTATGTTCTTTGATCGATAAGATTGTATTATTATCCAAAAAACCATCAATTACATAAAGCGATTCTCTAAGTGAACAAGAAATCGCGTTGGTACTATAAACAGAATATTGAGACGATGTATGTGTATAAACTCCAATAATTTTATCATAATACCCACAATATCTTGGGTAGAGTGATGATAACAAACTGCTTGCTGAAATTATAAATCTTTGCCCATCAGAAGAGGATAAAGACCCATCGCCATGAACTTGGCTAAGCCGTAATTGGCTGTGTTGGTTTACTAATTCAGCATTGGCGGATTTAATAGTTTCTTTTCGAATACAAGAATCAGTTATATTCCTCATCATTTCAGCCGTAATATCAGGGGTACAATTTTGCATAGTATAAAGTCCGATATTAGTAGCTTGTGCCAATATACTTGCAATCAAGGTTTTGTATAAATTCCCTGAATGTCGCTTTTGACCATGAATAGTTGTAAAATGTTTGGTAAAACAAGTCATTTGATCTACTTCGATCAATAATTGTTCAATTTTTATTTTAGGCAAATATGAATCTATTAAAGACTGAATACGCTTAACGTCTTCAGGGATATCAACCCTTTCCTTTTTTCTCAGAGTTAGCTTTTCATCTATGATAGTTGCAAAATCATCGTTCTTAAATCTTATTTCTGATTCTTTGGCAGATTGATTAAAATAATTGACCAAATTTTCTGTGGCTTTATGGTTATCTTTTTCAAGATTCAGCTGTTTATAACCTTCATCTCTATTTTTCTTCCAATCTGACTCTTTGTAAACTAAATCCCAGAAGGACACATGTTTGTTGGTATTTTCAATAAAAATATCCCCAGATCTAAAGGCTTCTTTAATTGAGTTTGCAACGCCAATTTCTAATAAATTACGTTTAATATCACCATTCTCATCGTAAATAGATGTAGCAATATTCTGGTCAATAAATTTGATGTTAATATCTTTTGGTATTGTTGATATGTCTTTGTTGTCCAATTGTCTAATGAGTATAATAGTATTTAGCAAATCTTGACTTCCTGTTTCAGCAAGAAATGGTAATTTTATAAATTCAGGAAAGTAACGTCTCATGCTATTGTAGCGATTTTGTAATAAGTTCGCATAACCATACTTACTTTCAATTTTGTATTTCCTCATATCGTCTCTTGCTTTTTGCAAATCTGTCTTACTCGTTGTTTTCTCATAAATTTTGTTAAGTGCAACCTTGTGAGAGTCTGTTAATTCAAGGGCGTAATCAATAAAACACTCAATTTTGTCAATTGCTCGTTCATTTTGTCGTTTATATCTCTTCAGATTACTCTCGTGAGTATTTTTGCATTCTCGGTAAATTCCTGAAATATATTGGTCGTGCATTTGGATTATGTAATCCAAAATTACTTTCTTGCTTTCGAGTAAAAAAGCTAACATTAAGCTATATCTTTTTTCTGCTTTGAAGCGTTTAATTTTCCACGCATCGTAATATCTCGCTAATTGAAAGAGATGTTTTTGGAATTCAATAGGAATCTTTGATGTATCAATTTTATCTAATTTAAGTTCTAGTAATTTCTGATACCTCCCCAAATATATATTGAGTAAAGTAATTGTTGAAGAACCAGGATATTCTTTGAATTTTTGGAACCAGCTTATTTTATTACTGTCCGATAATGATAAAATATTATCAGCTTCTTTAATAAATGAATTTGGTAAGGTTTTGTAAATATCGCAATATAATTCTTCTTGTTTCTGGAAACAAAATGAATTGATTTCACGTTTTAAGTTATATGGGGTTGGTAGGAGGACTTTATTCTTAATAAGAAATAATTCAGCATCAGGGTAAATCTTCTCACATATAATTGATCCATTATTTACTTTGGATTTAAGCCAATCGTAAAATTCATCAATTGACTCCTCAAATTTTGAGAATTCTAGATATTTAAATATTTGTGTTTTATGCTCAGTTCTTGTTGCATCACGCTCTGGCAGTTCAACAGTAGCAACAATTGACAATCCTAATATTTTACAAGCATACCCTATGATTTTACTATCTAATCTATTTGGATCATCGATTAACTGTCCAAATAATTTCAGAAAACAAAGTTGTAGATAAATCCATAACCTGTAATTGGTATTGAATTTCGAAATAAACTTTTTGTCAGATTCGTTTAACGACCAATCCCTGATTATTTCATCTTCGCTCAGTTCTCGCATTACTTGGCTTCTTAGGTGTTTTTCTTAGATATTGATAAAGTGTTTCTCTACTAATACCAAGATCATTAGCAATATGGCTTTTTTTGTCACCATTAGAGATTCGTTGTTTCATCTCTACAATTTGATCAGATGATAATGAAGGCTTTCTTCCTTTGTAGACTCCTTTTTTTTTAGCTAAGGCAATACCTTCTCTTTGTCTTTCTTTAATCAAGGAACGTTCAAATTCAGCAAATGCACCCATAACTGATAAGAGAAGTTTTGACATTGGAGCATCCTCTTCTGTAAAGGTAAGATTCTCTTTTAGAAATTCTATTTTGATTTTCTTTTCTGTGAGTTGTTGGACGAGTCTTCGCAAATCATCCAAGTTCCTGGCTAATCTATCCATAGAGTGAACAATTATTAGATCACCATCTCGAACGTAATTAAGCATTGCTTCTAGCTGAGGACGAGCAGTATCTTTTCCGGATGCTTTATCAATGAAGCATTTATCTAATTTTATTCCTTCAAGTTGTCGCTCATAATTTTGATCCAAACTACTAACTCGAATATAGCCGATTCTTTTTCCTGTCATAGTTGTTTTTGTTTAATAAGTGTCAGAGTAGACTCTAAAATGTAAAAACAAATATGTCAATAAAAGAAAAAACTAATCTTATTCTGACACAATTGGATAATTATTTATTGTCTTGTTAGAGTATACTTCAAATTGACACTTAATCAACCAAATTCGGGGAATTGATACTGCTGAAATTTTAAGTGATGGAGCTTAGAGTGACTTTTCGTATCGTTGGATTTCAAACCACTATAAGTATGTTATTTCAATGGAAACTGTATTTTACAGACACATTGTTGTCAAAAATTACGGTCTGAAAGATAATTCAGGCTCAGACCGTAATTTTCCACACGGATGAGGCTGATACCCC
>JAJFLB010000067.1 GCA_021772915.1 Gammaproteobacteria bacterium
TGTCACGCCAGTGGCATTGCCGGGTAGCTATGTTCGGAAGGGATAACCGCTGAAAGCATCTAAGCGGGAAGCCTCTCCCAAGATTAGATCTCTCAACACTTGATGTTGTAAGGACCCTTGTAGACTACGAGGTTGATAGGCTGGGTGTGGAAGCACAGTAATGTGTGAAGCTAACCAGTACTAATTGTCCGAGAGACTTGGTCATATAACACCAAAACCCTTTTTGGCGTCGTCATTTACGCGTGGACGGCACCAGAGCACTCCACCGACTGCGGTCATGTACTTTATGTACACTCCCTTGTCGGTTCCGTGTTCTGGCGCCAGCCACACAAAAATGACTTAGCCAAAAATCATATTCCAATTTCGCAGACACATACGCTTTTGACAGAATCCCAAATGTAGGGGGTGGGCTCCGGCTTGCTCCTGTGGTTGATGGCAACATCAACCAACCAGCTTGTCTGGCGGCATTAGAGTATTAGAACCACCTGATTCCATACCGAACTCAGCAGTGAAATGATACATCGCCGATGGTAGTGTGGGGTTTCCCATGCAAGAGTAGGTCACTGCCAGGCATTAATCAGAAAGCCTCGCCCTTTTGGGCGGGGCTTTTTTTTGGGACTTATATACTTGACAAACCCACTGTAAGTATATACACTTAGGTCATAGGAGATATGACCATGTGTGATGTAACAGCAGAATACTTCCAAAACGCAGACAAGGCTCGCGAGCGGCTTGAGGCATTACGTTGGCCTGATGGTCCGTTTTGTCCTCATTGTGGCTCTACCAAGACACCCATGAGGTTACAGGGCGAGAAGTGCCGCCCAGGTTTATACAAGTGCAGCGAGTACCAGTGCCGCAGGCAGTTCACAGTAACAGTCGGCACTGTGTTTGAACGATCAAAGGTTCCTTTGAATAAATGGCTGATGGCAGTTTACTTGATGTGTGCCAGCAAAAAAGGCATGAGTGCACATCAGATACACAGAATGTTAGGCGTTACCTACAAGACAGCGTGGTTTATGTGTCACCGTATCCGTGAGGCCATGCAGGATGATGGTTCCATATTGGGCGGTGGTGGTGGCACGGTAGAGGTTGACGAAACGTTTTGGGGCAACATCAAGCCCAAAGGCGAGAAGAAAGGCCGTGGCTACCATCACAAGATGAAGGTTCTTTCTCTTATTGATCGCGCTGGCAAAAAGCGGTCTTTCAAGGTTGATCGGGTCAATGCTAAGACCCTGAAACCGTATCTGGAGCAGCACATATCCGCTGATGCTAACCTGATGACGGATGAAGCCAGCGCATATACCAAGGTTGGTAGAAGTTTTGCAACGCATGGTGTTGTCCGGCATGGAATTGGTGAATACGCGATTGGCAAAATCAATACAAATAGCGCAGAATCCAGTTTCAGCCTATTAAAACGCGGGTTACGTGGTGTGTTTCACCATGTAGCAGAACACCATTTACAACGATATGTCACTGAGTTTGATTTCCGTTGGAACTACCGCGTAAAGAATGGGTACAGCGACAGGGAACGCGCTGATGCTTTGTTGGGTCAAATCGGTGGCAAGAGATTAATGTATGCAAGACCTTCGGCATGAAAGCCAAACGATATTTGGTTATTGGAATGGAGGGAAATGGAAATGAAAATTAGCATTCGAAATGGTCAGACCGATAAATTTGAGGCACTTGTGCATTATGTGTGCGCAACAGCAGATGGCGATCATCTTGGGGCCACTAAGCTGAACAAGATTTTGTGGTTGTCTGATGTGTTGTGGTATTTGGATGAGGGCGAGTCACTTACTGACGAAAGTTACGTTAAGCGCCAGTATGGCCCCGTGCCCGCACATATTTTAGCCTCATTGACGTCGTTGCAAGCCGCCGACAAGCTAACCATTCAGGACGACCATTCTTTCGGCTATCGGTTCAGGCGATTTATTTCAAATGAAGACCCTACGATCGATTTGTTTAGTGCCGACGAAATCAGTTTTGTGGATACAATAATTCGTTTTGTTTGCGAAGACCACACTGCAACCTCTATTTCAGAAATGACCCATGACCAAGCGTGGAAGATTGCCCACATCGGGGAAACCATCCCTTATGAGGCTATTTATATTAGCAGCGAAGGAGAATTGACCGAAAAAGACATGCAATGGGCGCATGATGTATTAGGTGCAAAAGCGGCATAACATTGATTTTCCATGCCCGAACAGTTGTCGAAGAACAAGGGGTATCCGGTTTCATTAAGGGGAATCTGCGGGACTGGCCGAGGATCGAAGATGTTTATGAAGGCGTTAAGTGGGGGATTGCGAGGGAGCCTGAAATTGGGCATGAACTTAAAAATGGGGTTTGGATATACAAATCCTATCCTTGGGATGCGAAAGGAACCCCAAGCCTAGTTGTTCTGTACACCTTTAACGATGATGAGGCGAACATTCTTCACATAAACATTGGACATGTCGAAATCTAAAAGCACAAATCGCAAGTTTGACGAGACACTTCGCCGAATGCTAAACACACCACCGCCGAAACCGGCGAAAAAGGAAAAGAAGAAGCCCGCTTAATGCGGGCTTTTCGTTTAGGGACTAAATGATGTTAGATAACCTTGAAAATGCACTGAACACAGCTTTTGGTGAAGACGTACAGACAAGGCGTACGCCCCATCAAAAAATGGCAATCCGAACAGGCAATATCGAACTGATCATAAATGGGCTCGGTGAGCTTTGTATGGTGTCAGGGGTCGGTACTAGATGTTTTGATGTAAATGTAGACCGTCATTGTCGAACTGTCTCCGCCACCGGGACCACCGTCGAATCCATGGCCTAGAAAATGTTGTTCAACTGATCGAGCTATTGCAGAAGTATCTGCTGGGGCGTGAGCCCAGTCACCACCATCTTTGATCACGTTGTGATCACTGAACAATCTAGCGTCAACATCTGAAGCAATACCCACATACCACTGCGAATTGCTAGTGCCTGGATATTGATTAGCGTAGTCAGTTAAGTCGTTGATAATTTCTTGTGCATTCATAGGCAATTTCCTTCTACATGAATCGCTTACATTATAACCTCACGGGACTGGGTTTGTTAGGTATATAAGTCCCTTTTTTTTGATACTTATATAGGTGACATACCTAGATGGATCAAGTGGTTTCTTTGTCACAAAGCCCTACTTACATCGAGTCGTGGCCAGGTTGAACTGAATCAAGTTGGTGGTTTACATCATTTGTACACAAGAGCGGCTGCATGAAATGCCGTGTCGATTAAATGGGAAGGACAGCTCGGCCATCGAGATGACCGCCGATTTTGATGACTGCATGAAGCTGGTAACAGACGATGTCACGAATGACAGTCCTGAATTAAATCCCAAACATGTTCATTTCTGGTTATTCATATCTCAACGCATGGATCGGATTCGTTCGGGCCACTTTTAAAACCAGCCCCCCTACAGTTATCCAAGCGATAAAAAGTGCCACGAGCCCGGCGGTAAAAAAATAGAATGGGCTTAAGTTGATGCGTTCGGCAAAGCCCAATAGCCAGTCATTGATGAAATACCAAGCAACCGGCCAGGCAACCAGGTTGGCGATAAACACCGGCTTGGACAATTGCCAGATTAGCAATCTCACCAATTCAGGCACGGACGCCCCCATGACCTTTCGAATACCAATTTCCTTGGTTTTGAGTTCTACCGAATAGGACGAAAGTCCGAAAAGGCCAAGGGCAGAGACCGCCACTGCCAGCCCGGCAAAAACTGCCAGCATTAGGCCGAGGTTGGCATCCGCCTGGTACAGGGCATCGATATTTGCGTCCAAAAACTGGTGGGCAAGGGGCAGGTCCGGGAAAACCTCTGCCCAGGTGGTATCTATGAAATTCAGGAGTTTCTGCAGGTCTTCGGTGTGATAACGGATGGAAATTGTGCCACCGTTCTCATTGATATTGAAAACCTCAGGACGAATATTTTGGCGGACGGTGGCAAAATTCATATCGGGAACTACCCCGACAATCGTAAAATCTGTCTTGAAGTTGATTCCTGCGGTGAACCTTTTGTCGAGTGCTTCTTGCGCAGTGTCAAAGCCAAAAAATCGAACAGCGGTCTCGTTGAGGATGGCGTTTGCTTCTGCCCTTTGCCCCTGTTCCCCGGAGCCGACGGCCGGATCCTGGGAAAACTCACGGGAAAACAATCGACCGGCAACGGGCTCAACATGATAGGTTGCGAAAAAATTGAAACCAATAGGTACGTATCCCACCATCCGTGCTTCCGCTTCACCAGAGAGGGTCACTTGGGTCGAAATAGGTAGCCCGTCGGAGGGGACAACGGTAGAGTTTGTAACATTGAGGACATCGGGCTGGCGCCCAATCTGGCGTATAAAATTTTCCCGTTGCTGCGGTGTTGCGTTGCCGGCGCCTCTCACCAGCAGAATACTTGCTCGGTCAAAGCCAAGGTCGATGTCTCTGGCGAATTTGGTCTGGTTGAAAATCACCGCTGTAGCAATAATGAGGCCAATGGAAATGGAAAACTGAATGATGACCAGGGCAGTGCGCAACCTCGGTGAACCTTTTGAAGATGACTGGTTTGATTTCAAAACTTTAGCTGGGTTGAAAGATGAGAGGTAAAATGCCGGGTACATGCCCGCCCCGATGCCTACCACGGTTGCCAACCCGGCCAAGGCTGTGAGAAGACCCGCTTCAGCGAAATAATTGGCTGAAATCATCTTGTCGATGAGGTGGTTGTAAACAGGAAGCATCATTTCCACCAGAGCCAGAGCCAAGACCATAGAAATACCGCTCAACAGGGTCGCTTCACCAAGAAATAGTATGACCAGCTGCCTGCGTTTGGCACCCAGCGTCTTGCGAATAGCCACCTCCTTGGCCCTCAGCGAAGAACGGGCAGTGGCGAGATTCATGAAGTTTATTGAAGCTATAGAAAGGATAAGCAATGCTAGAGCCCCCAACAAGATCAAAGTATTCGGGTTGACGGCTGGAACCCCGGCCAAGCCTCCAGCGTCGGAATTCAGATGAATTCTGGAAAGAGGCAAGAATTTGAATTCCATGTATTGGTGTGGCTTGACGTCTAGGGATTGAGTGACGTAGTCAGGAACGATCCGGTCCAACAATGCGGGAATTTTGCTTTCCACTGACGCGGGATCGCTGCCAGGAAGTAGCTTGACGTAGGTGTTAAATGTTAAGGAGACCCAGTTCTCCATGATCGGACGTGAAGAAAAGGGGCTGGGGGGGAAATATTCCTCTTTCATGCGCAGAAGGAAATCAAACTGTTGGTTGGAGGTGTCAGGCAAGTCATAAAAGACGGCTTCCACGCGATATGTTCTCTCCTCGTTGTTGATGATCCCGGGGATGGTTTTTCCCAATGCGGAAGCGCTGCCAAAATATTTCACGGCCATGGCTTCAGAAATAGCGATTGAAAAGTTGTCGCCAAGGACACGCCTCAAATCCCCTTCCTTCACTGGGTATTGTAAAATCTTATCAAAGCTGGGATCGGCAAATAGGATATTTTCTGCAAATAGTACATCTTCTTTTCGGATATTGATGTTGGCGTTGGCAACTGTAGTTATTTCATCGATCTCGGGGAATTCGGGTTTCAGGAAATCGGATAATATAGCCGGTGCAAACATACCCCGTATCGGATCTCGCCCAGGCGTGTTAAACGTTGCATCAAGAATATAAACGTCTTGGCTATCCGGCAAAAAGCTGTCATAGCTCAGCTCATCCTTGACGTAGAGAAATATCAGGATGCAGGCGGCCATGCCGATCGCCAGGCCGCCAATGTTGATTAGGGAAAAAAGTTTGTTTTTCCCAAGGCTCCTAATTGTTGTCAATAAGTAATTCTTGAACATTTTTTGTATCCTCGTTATCTTGGACTGTCATTCCTAAGGCTCCAAATTTTCCTCAGTTTTTCAGCGACCACATGACCGTCAAAAAGGTTAATGCTGCGCCGAGCGCGTTCAGCAGCTTCGACTTGCCGTACCCGAACGGGCCCATGACAGCGACAAACTCACCCTTTTCGACCTCGATATTTATCGCATTTAGTGCGGTCGTTTCAACGCTTTCGGTGCGATAAACCTTAGAAAGATTCTTCAGATTGATCAGGCATTCTGCGGTATTCACTCTGACCCGGATTGATCCGGTTTACCCAGGGTAATTGTCACTCGCTCAAGTCCACTCTGTAAGCGTCCCAGGTGGATTTCATTGGGGTGTAGGCCGTCTCGCCGGGCGATCATGATGGCCCTTCTGTATTCGTCGGCGGCTTCTGACAACTGTTTGTTTTGCTCGAATACATACGCTGAATATGCGGCCACGTACGGGTTGTCAGGATGGTATCTGCGCAAGTGCTGCATCGTGACCAGGGCCGCCTGTGCATGACCGGTGCGTATCATTTTCATGGCGGCAACGCCGAGATCGAACCAGGCCGGTATGAAGCGGTAACCCAACACCGATTCTTTCTCTGCAAACCAGCGGTTGACCCCTGCCTCACCCTCAGCGGTGGCCAGTACGCTGAGTTGTTCGGCAAAACCCCAGGCCGGGAACAGGGCCATGAAAGCATCATGAAGGCCCGAGACGGTATTTTTGAAGTGGTCGGTTCGGGGTGTGACGTCGAAAGTCCATTCCAGGGAATCAGGCGCTTCCGCCTCGAACAGGGCCGCCAGGTCGCGACCGGACGGTGTCGTTGGTCCACCATCACCTTCGCCTACCGCCATGTAAACAAACGCATCGGTGTTACGCGGTTCCCGAAACCAGGCCTCTGCTTCTTTGAACAACAAGCGGTCTGCAATCCATGCACTGGAACCCAGTGCAATGTAGGCATTGAACAGATCGGATTGGGTAAAAAAGGTATGCAAGGTAAAAACACCACCGAACGAATGACCGAGCAATACACGATCGAGGGCTGAAGCGTAATGGTCAGCTATGAAAGGAACCCATTCCTCTCGGACGAAGGCAAGGAACCGATCGGCTCCGCCCGTGTCATCAAAGTCTGCGTCCACGCCCGGTACATAGTCCCGGTTGCGGTTAACGTTGGTCACGCCCGTTACGATCAGCCCGGGGTACACGCCATTGTCGGCCATGTAGTCGAGGTAACTGGCAACCAGTTCGAAATTCCACTCTCCATCGCTGACATACACCACCGGGTAACTCCGGGCGGAGTCGTATCCGGGAGGTGTTCGGACGATAATGGTGCGTTGCTCACCCAGCGCCTTGGAGGTGATCGTGAGGGTAACAGTCCTTTCTGCTGAATTAAAAGTATCGGCCAACACCGGAACGGGTGTTGCCCACAGCAACATGACGCTTATCACCAGGGTTTGCAGACGCATATAGAGGCTCCAGAGCATTTTAAATGCGGTGATTATCATAAACTGCCGAGGCTATCCGGGCAGACCATCTGTCTCTTGCAAGGCCCGGGAGGCCTCTACAAAAGCTTCCACTGCGCCCGTCAAATTTGACTTTGCCTTTATAAACGACTCACCGCCATTTCTGAATCCCTTGAGCAGTTCAGTCTAGGGAGGTTGGCCAGGGTCAAGCGCTGTGTACGGTCTCAGATGACCAGGGAGTCGTTTCACTGCAGAGCCAAACAGGATTAAATATAAGCTAGTATAGATTATAATAGTAGTATAAGCTACTAACATGTTGACCATCGAAACAAGTTCGACCGTCGGATCGGAACCCGATTGTATTGAAGCCCTTGTGGCCATGGGTTTCACCTGCCTTGAGTCTGAGGTATACGCTCACTTGGCAAAAATTCACATGGCCACCGGCTACAAGATTGCGCAGGCTTTGACGAAGCCCGCTGCCAACACGTACAAAGCACTGGAATCGCTTGAAAAAAAGGGTGCCATCCAGGTAGAAGAGGGCAAGAACAGATTGTGCAGCGCGGTCCCACTTAATGAATTGATCAGCGCTCTTGATGCCAATTTTCAAACCAACAAAGCAGCATTAGCCAAGTCCTTCGCAAAACGCGCTCGGCCAACCAGCGCTGAGGGCATTTATCGCCTGCGGTCTTACACACAAGTGTTGGAGCGTGCTCGTGCGATGTTGGAACGATGCCGTGAAGTCGTGATAATTGATGCATTTCCAAGGCCACTGGAAGCACTCAGTGCGGATGTTATTGCCGCGTTGGAGCGCGGTGTCACCGTTGGTGTATTGACCTATGCGCCGACAAAGATAAGTGGTGCACATACAGTTGTCAGCCCGGTAGCTGGGTCTACTCTTAAGCGATGGTCCGGCGAGTGGCTTAACTTGGTAATCGATGGCGTCGAATATGTCCATTCCTATGTCGATGGTCAAAATCATGAGGTGGTGGAGGCGGCCTGGACCAACAATGTACAACTTGCCTTGGTTTATTACAGCGCGGTGTTGTCAGAGCTGATGTTAGCGACCGTGGAACAACAAGCAAAGGCTGATTCATCGCTGGCGCAACAAATTCGCAAACTCAGATCGAAGTTTATGCCTGATTGCCTGCCTGCCCATGCCGACCTGAATGTCATGGAAACTAGAGAGGTTTGATCAATGGGTAAACCCGGAACTCGATGCAGGGGCGCGCAGGACAAGACGATACAAACCACATACCCATCGCCGCGCCAGCAACTGGATATTGGTTGGGACGAAGGCCCAAATGGTATCAAGTTTTACACTCCATCCGTGAGCACTTCTTTGGAGGCGTCGTGATGCGACTATCAATATTAATGTTGGCCGTTTTGCTTTTGCCAGCCGCTGCAATGGCCCTTGACGACGCGGATCGCCTTGCCATCTCCGCAGCCGCGCTAGACTACGGTGAAGGTTGGTATCAGGGGGACAGTGCAAGGATGGAACGGGCCCTTCACCCCGACCTGGTCAAGCGAATGATTTACACGGATCCCACCACAAAAGGCAGCCAACTTCATCACATGGACGCGCCGACCTTGATCGAGCTCACTAGCAAAGGCGGGGGGAGTTCGGTTCCTGGTGCAGTTGGCACCAGCCAGGTCGAGATCTTGGACGTTTTTGAAAATGCAGCCGTCGTGAAGGTCAGTGGACCAGAGTGGGTGGACTACTTGCATCTTGCTCAATGGAACGGGCAATGGCTGATTATTAACGTACTTTGGGAATTTGCTCCCGAGCACCGGCAGAAATTCCAGACCCGCAACCGATCTCATGACGAGGAGAGCGACAAATGAAGTATTTGGTAAATACCTTGGGGAAGAGGGGCACGTTTTGTAAGTTCCTGCTGTTGTTGCTGGTGGTCCTGAGTACGTCGGCATGGGGCTGTGAGGATCGTGAGCCGGAATTTGGGGGGCGCATGGTAGCCGACAGCGCGAGTCTGTCATACACCGTGCGATTGGAATGCCTGACAGTGACCCTCGAGGACGATTTCCAAGCGAACCGTAGTTGGCGCCGCGCCAATGGCAGCGACTCCGTTTTCAGTGGGTTCCTGAATGTGTCCTCCAGTCTCCGCGGAGCAATGGCCAGGAACCGGGACCTACGGGTACTCGTAATCAGCGGATACCACGACCTGACAACGGCGTTCTTCGGGGCGGAGTACCTCATCGACCACGCCAACCTTGATCCCAAACGTGTCCTGCTACGCAGTTACCAAGGGGGACACATGATGTACCTGGATCCGCAGTCGTTCGAACACAGGAGTCGCGAGCTGGCGCATTTTGTCAAAACTGGCGCATGATGAGTACCGTAGTTTAGCCATGAAGTGTTTACCAATGACAAGCCATATTTCGTGCCACGCTTTATTGGCAGCGGCATTGCTTGCGCTTGCGCTTTCCTCCTGTTCGGATCACAAAACACCGGATGACAATCCGGTTTTGGACAACGAGTGGTACCAAGCTGGAAATGAGGCCTTGCAGCGAAGGCTGGATGTGACCACCACGGAAAAGCCCGCCAAAAACGTCATTCTTTTTATAGGCGACGGCATGGGATTGACCACCATCTCGGCCGCTCGAATTTTCGCCGGCCAGTCCAAAGGCATGGAAGGTGAGGAAAATCTGCTGGCCTTCGAAAATTTTCCTCATATCGCCCTGGTCAAAACCTACGCAGCCAACGCCCAGATTCCGGATTCGGCTGCGACCGCCAGCGCCATCAATACAGGCATCAAAACCAACAACGATGTCATCAGCGTGCCGGCCTCTGTGCCCGTGGGCGATTGCAGCGCCCAGCTTAACAATCCCGTCCCAAAATCCATTGCCCAGTACGCCGAAGAAGCTGGCAGGTCGACGGGTGTGATAACCACCACGGTTATCCAGGATGCGACTCCATCAGCTGTTTACGCCCATTCCGCCGCCCGTGATTGGATTTCGGATCAGCATATCAGCGATCAGGCGAGAGAGGCCGGCTGCATCGACATTTCCGTTCAATTGGCCGAAAGCGGTCTTGAAGTGGCAATGGGTGGCGGCCGGGCGGTGGTCTTTACCGAGGACGTGCCCGACCCAGAAGCAGGTAGAGGCGGCCTCCGCCTGGATGGACGCAATTTGGTGGCTGAATGGATGGCGAATTTCACCAGTCCGGCCTACGTGACAAGCGCCGAAGAGCTCGCCGCCCTCGATCTAGACAGTGTGGATTCCCTGATGGGGTTGTACGCTTTCGGCTCAATGGTGTTTGAGGAGGAGGACGGCTCCGATGGATCCTCCAACCCGACGCTCGCTGAAATGACGGCAGCGGCGATCAATGTGCTTTCAAGAAATCCGAACGGATATTTCCTCATGGTCGAGCATGAAGGGTCCGACGACATGCAGCATGCGGGCTTCTTGCGCAAGACCTTCGAGGCCATTCAGGAAATTTCCGACGCCGTAGCGCAGGCTGCCAAGATGTCCGACCTGAGTGAAACATTGATTGTCGTCACTGCTGATCATGGCCAAGGGCTCGTGTTCGCCGGCCCCAGTGTGGTTAAGGGCAATCCGATCCTCGGTCTCGCCAATAGCCAGGACGAGGAGGGCCATATAAGCGCAGAGACGGGCCTTGCTGGGGACGGCAAGCCTTATACCACTCTCGGTTTTTACGGTGGGCCGAATGCGGTTTCCGGCGGGCGCGAGGATTTGACTGGCGTCGACACCATGTCAAGTGAATTTATTCCCCAGGCAGCGGTGCTGCTCGAAGCCGTGCCCCATTCAGGGGAGGACGTACCCCTCTATGCCATTGGACCTCGGGCGCAGATTTTCGGCGGTGTGATTGAGCAGAACGCCATCCACCACTTTATTCTCCATGCTTTGGGCCTGAAGGAGTAGGGCGAGGAAATGAAAAGGGTACCGTCAAGTTTACGGATAACTACGTTCGGCCAGCAAGCTGGTTGCACCGGACGCTGCTTTGCAGCGCCGTTTAACTCAAAAGTCGGGCATCTATTCGTACTGGCCCAATATTATGCTCAGTCATTATCATAGGCCCTGTTCATTGGTATTGTCTTTGATTGGAAAGGAAGAAGTCTAAATGCAAAAGTTGTCCTGCCTGACGCTTTTATGCGCTGTCATTGGGGCCACTGTTTCAGCTCAAGAGTTAGACCTATCGCACGCTGCTGTGAAAAGCGAGGCCTCGCTCACCAGCGCCATGCTGGGACTTGCGAAGCAGGCGATTGCTGTCTATCAGGAGCCAGATCGTAGCCGCTACCTAAACGCTCTATTTCGGCTGCAAATTGTGGCGGGTCAGTATCCGGAAGCGGCTGCTACGCTTCGAAGTCTGATCGAGTTGCGGCAAGCGACAGACCCCGCCTCCGCATTGCCTCTCTTGCCATTCGAGATGTTGGCGAAGGCCAGGATGAAGCAGACCAAAAGCGGACTGCCCCTGGACGAAGCATTCAAGCAGGAATTCCTTGAAACATTCAACCAGATGGACAATAAGCGTACGAGCGAGGCACTATTCTGGTTTGGTAGTGACCTGAGCCGCGCGCGCGTCGACTTTCTCGCGGCGCTGGAGAGACAAAAGGGCAAGGACAGGATCGCGCTGCTTGGTGACGAATACTTCAAGCACCTCACCCTCGTGGTCGACGGTCCGCCAAAGGTAGTACGTTTCGCCATTGATCCGCACGAAAACCTCGTCGAGATGCCACCTCCACTGTAGCAA
Organism: Gammaproteobacteria bacterium; assembly: GCA_021772915.1. GTDB lineage: Bacteria > Pseudomonadota > Gammaproteobacteria > Xanthomonadales > SZUA-36 > SZUA-36. Next base: position 12,042 of record JAJFLB010000067.1, read on the forward strand.
TTGTAGAAGTGACGCAGAGCGCTTCTTTTTAATCTCGTTCGCGAACATCGGTCCGAACCGATTCCACCAGACGCACACGGCCTCATAGCTGATGTCGATTCCGCGCTAGTGCAGCAAATCTTCGACCTGCCGCAATGACAGCGGGAACCGGACATACATCATGACAGCTAAGCGAACTATCTCGGGTGAGGTCTTAAAATATCGAAATGGACTACGCATCAGGCGAGATTATGAAACGTGCATTACCGACGCAAACTGTTTTACCCTGACTGTCCGGAAGGTAATCATGAATGTAGTACGGCGGCTGACCGATACTATGTGTGACCGAGCGATGGTCATTGAGTTGCGCGAATGTTTAAATGAGGGGAGGTTGCAGGCCAATAAGGTATGTAGAAAGATATTTGCTCGCTCACCAGCACCCCCATTCAAAGAATCTGTTGAGTACTTGTATCCTCATTTGGTGGAAGAGTGTGATTATGATTCGATGCGCCTTTGCAACCAAAAATGTTTATACCAGGTTCTAAACAGATAATTAACTGGGTTTGCCGTGAGTGTGGTTACAAGTGGCCCGCCCGAATCAATAGCAGGGCTGGTTCCAAAAGCCACAGAGGAACCGGATGTCCGGCTTGTTATGGCGCAGCAACCACTCCAGACCACAGCCTGAAAGCAAAGTTTCATGAGATTGCGAGGGAGTATCACCCCAAAAAAACTGCCCGTAGAAGAGGTCGCTCCGCATAGCCATGAGGCTGCCTGGTGGATTTGCAAGAGCGGGCATGAGTGGGAAAACAAGGTTATAACCTGCACACAAAACAGTAACAATTTGGGGTGTGTGACATGTCGGTCAGTTGGTTTTTCCGCCCCTGATCTTGTCAAGGAATGGGATTACAAACGCAATTAAGACACACCTTTCGCTATACTCCTTCACGATAATGAGGGACGATGGTGGGAGTGTCCCAACGGTCACCCAAGCTACAAAGCTACTGTTAGTCGTCGATTAAGACTCAACAGTGCTAGAAAGAGAAGCGGATGTAGGCCTTGTGGTTACGAAATTAGCCGTGCTGCTGGGCAAACAAGGCGTAGGAAATGGATGACTGTTGTCAACTACATCAAGGCCGAGGGAAAGTCGTCACTTCGTGAAATTGCAGATGAATTGAATTTAAGAGAAGTAGCGCCCCATAAAGCTAAGAAATGGACTGCCAAGAATCTTGAGCAGATGATAAGAAAGGTAAAATCTGAATATAGAACTGACTAATATCCCACACTTTCGTAAACACGCATGGCGGTGAGTGACCGCTACGTGCTGGAACGGGTCTTCGTTTGCTTTTCTGCCATTGCTGATCTAGGTTACCAATCAATTGGGAGAACCAAGCAGGTGAGATCATCAAAAGGGTTGTTTTGGCGTGTTACATCACCGTTTTCGACATAAATATAGATATGAATCTTTGAGGAATAGTTGATGACGCAGTATATGGTGATTGAAAAATTCTTCGATAATTGTCTTGAAAAGATCTATGAAAGATTCCATGAAAAAGGAAGGATGTTGCCAGAGGGATTGCACTATCTCGATAGTTGGTTATCGAAAGATGGGGCTTGTTGTTTTCAATTAATGGAAACGGAACGATTCGAGCTGTTTCAAGAGTGGATAAATAACTGGGAAGACCTTACCCATTTTGAAATATTGGAGATTGGTGAAAAACCAGTAAAAGGTGGCGGCACTTAAATTGAAACAGATTCATAATAAGGACATGCAGTCGGACGGCACTGTCAGAGTAAAACAGCTTGCGCCGGCAGAGCGTTTCGTAGTCTCCGCCGATGCGTAATCCATTCCGATATTTTAAGACCTCGCCCGAGATTATTCGCTTGACTGTCATGATGTATGTCCGCTTCCCGCTGTCGTTGCGGCGGGTCGAAGATTTGCTCCATGAACGTGGTATAGATATCAGCTACGAGACGGTGCGTGTTTGGTGGAATCGGTTCGGACCGATGTTCGCGAACGAGATCAAGCGGAAGCGGTCAGCATCGATGCACGGATTGACGCAATGGAGGTGGCACCTGGACGAGGTTTTCGTGCGGATCAATGGCGAGACGCACTACCTTTGGAGGGCCGTTGACCACGAGGGTGAGGTTCTTGAGGTGTTCGTCACCAACAGGCGAGATCGCAAGGCTGCATCGCGGTTCTTAAAGAAGGCGATGAAAAGCCACGGTAGTCCGCGAGTAGTCGTAACGGATCGTCTCAGATCCTACCGAGTTGCACTGCGTGAGATCGGGAACGAAGCGCGTCAGGAGACCGGTCGTTGGCTTAACAACCGAGCCGAAAACTCACACCAGCCATTCCGGCGACAAGAACGAGCGATGACGAAATTCAGGAAGGCAAAGTCGCTACAGTTGTCGCTGCCGTACATGCTTCAGTTCACAACCACTTCAACCAACAACGCCATTTTTACAGCCGCAAAAATTTCAAGCTCAATCGCTCCATTGCTCTAACCGAGTGGCGTCAACTTGCTGCCTGACAACGGGCACTTTGCGGTTTTCGGAGACCCGATCATTTTAGTCTGACAGCGCCCTTTTGGCCCGAAAAAGTCACGTTACTCAGCCTGCACTTGACTTTTATTCCCGGTTTTGCTTGCAATTTCAAACCATCGAATATATAAGTATATCCCATTAAGTTTATATATTCGCGAGAAACTACTTGTTGCCTCTGGTCCGGAATACTTGCTCTACATTGTTGCTTGCTGCAACGGCCTTATGCACCACAGGAATCGGTGTCGGTGGTTCAATTCCCCCTTGGGCACCACTTTTTTCAGTAGGAACATGCATGTTCGTAAAGTTTTACTATGCTCGCCCCTAAAGAACTAAGGGGGAAACGATGAACCTTCAAACATTTAGCGGATTTTCGACAGCGGTCGGCGGCGTACTTGTGATAATAGTCAACGCGGTCTTTACACCACTTTTGCCCACCGATCTCCCATTCCCCGAGATGATGGCCTCATCTGCCTTTGTGTGGCGGTTAAGCTTTGCGGCCTTAAGCGTTTTCCTTCTGATGGTTGGCTCATTTGGACTTTTCAAATACCAATCCGGTGCTACCGGAAAATTTGGCACAATTGCTTTTGTCATGGCATTTTTAGGCAGTGCTTTTGTTTTCGCCCATGAATGGGGTCAGGTTTTTTATATCCACAATATGGCGATATTAGCCCCCGAAGGGCTTGTTGCAATGGGGGAAGCGGAGGGTTTGACCATGTCCGGTATCGAAGCCATAATTGCTCTCGGTACTTTTGTCCTGGGCTGGATTGTGTTCGCCATTTCGATGTTGGTTGCCAAAGTATTTCCCCGTCTTGGCCCGGCCCTTGTAATCGCCGGCTTTTTTGCCATCCCGCTGTTTTCAACCGTTTTCTCGGACATCCTGGGCGGCGCTCTTGGCAACGCGGTTTTGGGATCAGGGTTTATTTTACTTGGTCGCGAGCTCATCAAAAACGCTGCGAGCGCGAGGTAATTAGAGCAGTGGACTAACAATCTGAGCCTTTCCTTTCCATAGTTTGAAAAGGGCAGGGTGGTTGAGCTGAATCAAGTCGGTGGTTTACATCATTTGTACACAAGAGCGGCTGCATGAAATGCCGTGTCGATTAAATAGGAAGGACACCGGTGTGGTACCAGTTGTGGGTCCACTGCTTATCAGGAACATCCTCGACGGCGATGAACAGCCCAACAGTACGCTGCCAGTGAGCGTTGGCCGATTCGATCACCTTGGTCTGACACTAAACTAATGTTGCTTAGACACATCCAATTTGTCGGTGCTCTTGCCCGGCGCAAGCGTGTCTACGAATTCACCTGACAAAAACAACCGCTTGGGGTTAACGTCGAGCGTGCTTGAAAAGCCAACCGGTTTCACATTTGTGAAAGTAACCGGAAGACCGTGTCCGTAGTTCATGTCCGGTGTATCGGTGACCGAGAAATGCAAATGGGGTTCAAAGCCATCGCCTGAGATTCCGACTTGACCAATTGCTTGACCCTGTCTGACTCTATCACCAGCCTTCACTTTGACACTTCCGTGCCGCAGATGGACATATACGGAATACTCGTTGTGATCATGTTTGATGACAACGTAGTTGCCACCAGCAACACGACCCGAAGGATCCTTCTTCCACATGGCCCCCAAAACTCGCTTGGCGAAATCCTTGCGTGCCTCACCCGGTTTGGGCATCTCGGTTTCCGCGATACTCGCTTCGGCGTCGATTATTGTGCCGTCCGCTATGGCTATGACTTTCTGGCCGAAGGCGTAATAGTCTGCCGGGGTTGCCCCGTCGGTTTTAAAGCTTTTGCCGCCTGCGCCTATTTTCATTATATCCAGAGCAAATTCATGCGCCACGCGGGCCCGATGATGGCTACGGATTGATGATGATGAACTCAGGTACCAGCGTCCGGTTACCGGGAAAATGTAGACATTTTTGTTTTGAAATCGAACGACTGGAAGACTGCTTTCGGCAGTTATTACCTTGCCCTCCGGGTCTACTGCCCGAGTGGTAACACGCACTTTGTCGGGCAAAATATAGCCGGAAAAAGCCAACAGCCGATTTCTAACCAATATGGCCGTAGACGGTTCAAGCGTGAGTTTTGGTGAAATAGTCACACCCTCAGGAACCGCCAGGCTGTAGAGGGTAATGGTGTCGTGTGCAGCCTGTACTTTCGGATCGCTATAATTGGGATAAATAGCATCCCAAACTGCCTGGTAGTTAGAGACCGTAAGACGGTCAGTCAGAATTACATTGCCTTCCTTCAAAGCCTCAATAAGAATTTCCCTAAGTTTTAGGGAACTCGCGGATCGGTTCACTATCGCAATGGTCTGAACCATGATGTCGTATATGCCGATTCGCCGGTTGTTTTCATTAACATAGATAAGATCTGAAGGTGCCACTCGGACCTCAAACCCTTCAGCCTTTGCAAGTGCTGTTCCTAACAGTGTCAACAGCACTAATCCTGCCGTGACCAGTCTCTTTGTTATGGAGTTCATTAGCATACTTCCTTTAACCCGTACAACTCTTGGCCCGAAAAAGTTACGTTACTCAGCCTGCACTTAACCTTTATTCCCGGTTTTGCTTGCAATTTCAAACCATCGAATATATAAGTATATCCCATTAAGTTTATATATTCGCGAGAAACTACTTGTTGCCTCTGGTCCGGAATACTTACTCTGCATTGTTGCTTGCTGCAACGGCCTTATGTACCACAGGAATCGGTCTCAGTGATTCAACTGCAATCGAATTTCGGACGGACAATAGACCATGATTTTTTTCCATATCAATCAACGAAATGTTAGTTTTGATGATGCACCCGACACCCCCCTTTTGTGGGTGCTAAGAGATTATTTCCAACTCACCGGCACACGCTTTGGATGTGGTATCGGCCAGTGTGGTGCCTGCACGGTACATATTGATGGCCGGGCAAGGCGCAGTTGCATAATACCGGTCTCCGCTGTGGCAGGAAAAACCATTGTTACGATCGAGGGACTGGCACCGGATGATGAACACCTGCATCCGGTGCAACAGGCCTGGCTGGAGGAAGATGTGCCGCAGTGTGGTTACTGCCAGGCCGGCCAAATTATGGCGACCGTGGAGTTTTTGCAACGTCATCCTGACCCCAATGATGAAGACATCAACAACAACATGACCAATCTTTGCCGTTGCGGTACCTACATGCGAATTCGCAAAGCCATTCATCGTGCGGCTGGGTTATCGGTGCAGGCTAAATAAATATTGGCCAGGAGTTGCTACACAAACACAGATTCTTGCGTTGATCTGTCACGGTACCAGTTGTTACAACATTTTTGCCTGGCCATTGATATGCCCAACCGGCATTTATCGATTTAACAAATGAACCGGGGCGTAACTGTATCTTGTAAGTAGTTCGATGCCGACTTGGAAAACAGTGAATCTAGAAGGTGCAAATCAACATGAAGACCATCACAACATTACAATCAAAGGTAACCACCGAAATGCTACGAACAGGGCGGGCGCCTCGATGAAAAGTCGCCGTGAATTTCTCCGCATAACTGCAACTGTCGCTGGAGGTTTATTGGCTGAATTCACATGGCTGCCGGCTCGGGGATCACAGGCAAGTGTTCGGTTTGGTGCCTTTGTGGTGATAGAACCCAACAGCAAGGTAACGTTTAGTATTCCAGTGCCGGAAATTGGCCAGGGCGTACGCACTGCAATGGCCGCCATCCTGGCTGACGAAATAGGCCTGGATTTGTCTCATGTCGTCACCAAACAAGCACCAGCCGATTCGATTTATGGCGGCATGGCCGCCGCCGGTAGTGACAGCATGGCGGACTATTATGATCGTCTGCGCCAGGTTGGGGCAGAAATTCGCCAACGATTTGAACTGGTAGCCTGTCAACGGCAAAATTCACCATTGGCAGCCATTAAAATAGAACAAAGCTTTGCACACGATTCAACTTCGGGAAGGAAAGTCAGCATATTCGAGTTAGCTTCCGCAGCCGCCTCATTACCAATCGCCGAACAAACAAGGTTGAGACCTAAGCATACGCTGCTGGGGAAAGCGATTCCGAATGTGGATGCCAAATCCTTGATCGACGGTAGTGCCGAGTATGGTCTCGATATCCGCTTGCCAGGACAATGTTACGCGGTGATTGAGCGTAGCCCGGTGTTTGCTAGTGAGGTAGCCGTCATTAATGATTCTGCCGCCAGAAAGGTAAAAGGTGTTATTGATGTCATTGAGCTTCGAGCCATAAGTGTTTCAGGAGACAATTATGCGTCAACCCGAGGTGGTGTGGCGGTCATCGCCAAATCCACCTGGGCCGCGATCCTCGGTCGGCGTCTATTAAGAATTGAGTGGCATCAAGGCGCTCACGCGACCGAGTCATCACCATCCATATCCAAAAGGTTACACGCAGCATTTGTTCCACGGCCCGATCAAATTGTCCGCCGCATTGGCGAACCGGAGAAGGCTTTTCAAACAGCCACCAAACGGGTTGAAGCAAGTTATGAATTGCCATTATTGGCGCACGCCTGCATGGAACCCATGAATTTTACGGCGTGGGTAAAAGCTGATGGTGCTGAGCTTTTTGGGCCCGTACAAGTTCCTCGATCCGTACAGTCACTAGCGGCTGCTTTGTTGGGCATGGATAAGGACAGAATTAAGGTGACGGCCAGCCGTTGTGGGGGCGGATACGGTCGCCGACTGGCATATGACTACGCAGTCGAAGCCATCCAATTATCAAGACGCCTGAAGCGACCGGTACAAGTGGTCTGGTCTCGGGAAGATGACTTAAGCCAGGATTACTACCGACCCCCAAGTGTTCACAGGTTGACCGCAGCGATCGATGCAATGGGTCAAGTTACGGCCTGGCGACACCATCTGGTCACCAGCTCGTTGCGAAGCCATGTCTCTGGCGCCGCTACGGATCTGAAACCGCTTTACGATGTTCAGGGCGCATTTGAGTTACCTTTTTCTATTCCAAATCTTGAACTTGCCTATAGTCACATACCCATTGGAACGCAATGCGGATCCTGGCGTTCAGTGTCTCATTCTTCTAATGTATTTGTGGTCAACGCCTTCATTGACCAACTGGCTCAGGAAGTGGGTGTTGATGCGATCACAATGCATAAGCGATTATTTGCGGGTAGAGAAGCACTAACTGTACGTTTGCCGCTTCCGGGACGAAGAGGAAATGAGGTCACGGACCTGGCGAGATACCACAAAGTATGCGATGCGGTGGCGGCGGCGAGCAGATGGGGCAAGCAGGGCAAGCAGCGTTATCAAGGCTTCGCTGCTTGTCGATACAAAAAAAGTTATTGTGCCACTATTGCAGAAGTGGTCTTATTAAAAGGAAAACCCAAGGTACGAAGAATCACCACGGCGATTGATTGCGGTCGGGTGATTAATACAAATGGTGTAAAGGCACAGGTGGAAGGCGCTGCTATGGATGGTTGGGCGACGGTTTTCCAGTGGGGTCTGGTAATCCAAAACGGTCGCGCCACCCAGCGCAATTTCGATGCTTGGCGGATGCCTCGGATGGCAGACGCGCCAGACATTCATACTATTTTTGTGGGCAACGATAATGCCCCTTCAGGTGCGGGTGAACCACCTTATCCTGCCGTCGTGCCTGCCATCATTAACGCCCTGGCTGCGCTAACCGGACAACGATATAGAACGCTTCCTGTTGAGAATGGCTAATGAAAAAAGAACAGAGACCTTATCAAGTCATCGAGCAACTACGGGCCATCCGTTTTCCCATTCGCCAGGAGATCATGGATTGCTTATATGCCAACGGTTCATCCACGGTGCCGCAATTGGCCAAACACCTTGGGGTTACGCCAGAGTCCCTATATCCCCATATTCGTTATCTGCAGAAAGTCAGGCTGATTCAAGTCACAGGAGAGCGGCAAACACCCCGGCGTCCGGCCACTTTATATAACATAGCAATTCGTAAACAGCCCATGCGCTACGACCTTACTGATCCCGAAAAACGGGCTTGCTACGTGGACATCGCCCAGGCCATCCTCAGGCTGACCGCACGTGACTGGGAAGCTGCGGTCCTTGCAGGTGACGTGACTGTGGAAGGATCCAAGCGCGACCTCAATGTCGGCAGGCTTACTGCATGGCTGAGTGACTCCGAACTGATCCTGTTCAATCAGAAAATTAGAGAAATCGTCCAGTTAATTCAGAAAAGTAAACCTGCTCCTGATAAGCGGTTGCTGGCGGTGACCTTCGCAATAGCACCATTAGGCCATCGTCATAAATCGGGAGATGAATCATGAGACTCGCAGGCATGAGTACGTTCATTTCGGCACTTTTAGTTACTGTCAGTAGTGCAGAATCGCTGCCGGGATCAAGCTGTCGGGCTACGCCAAAGCTGGAGCTCGTTTCCGTGATCGCACCGGCCGCAGGTAGCTATCCGGTGTGGGTTGTAGATGGATCATATGGCCACTGGCGGGGGGCTGAGGTCCGCGTCAAGACTGCCTGGATATTGGCCAGGGACAAGCCGGGCGATCTGATGGTCGTGGCCAGGAAACTGGACGGTGAAGGCCAGGCACTGTTTGCGTCGAGGTTAAGTGCAAACCTATCCGCACGGCTTTTCATCGCCGATGCCGATCGGACGCAGATGATACCAGGCGGTATTGAGCCAGGAATACTACGCCAGTACTCGTTCAGATCCAGTGGCGTGACATACCCAAGTGCTGGCTGTTGGGAGTTCCAGATCCGCTACGGAAATACCGAAAGCCGAATTGTGCTTGAACTCACTGACCGTCCCTTTAATTCAAGCTGGAAGCAACAGGATGACAAAGTGCTGGCAGACCCCGAGCCCAAAGAACATTAGAAGGGTAAGGACATGCAAGTGATCAAGAATCCTGTTTTCCTGTCATTTGTAGTGCTCTATGTGGTGTCGCTGGCTTTTCTCGCATCCACCGGCATCTATGATCTAACTGAAGGCCTACTGATACTCTTTATTATCGGTTTTGGTTTATCCGCCTTAGCTGTCTTGTCCACAATTGGTGCTAAGCCGTTAGCTGTGAAACCGCGCACCACGCACAGCGAATTGATAACTCTGGTGGCTTGCCTGGCATTGGTCACCAGTTACCTGGCTTGGGGAAGGGGACCGCTGGACACGATCTTCAAATCTGTGTTTGACGACAGCGTGAGTGCTGTACGATTCGCCGACGTGGTCTGGAAAGCTGTGCTGTTCGTTGCTGTTCCATTGTTGATCTTTAAACGGTGGTTTGGCTACAAAACAGCCGACTTTGGTTTGAGCTTCAACCTTCGGGAGATGCTGCAAGCGCGTCATGTTTTGACGATCATTGTGGTCGGTGGCGCAATCCTGGCGTTTCAGTATTTCGTCGGTAACGCGGCGTCCGGGTTTCGCGATGGATCCTACACGGAACCACTGTTGTGGATGGGATTGTTGTTTTCGTTTTTGTGGTTATTTTTCGAAGTTGGTCTGGTAGAGGAGTTCTTCTTCCGTGGTCTTTTGCAGGGGCGGCTGGCGGCATTTTTCGGTAACGAGATTTCGGGATTATTTGGCGCTGCATTACTGTTTGGACTAGCCCATGCTCCGGGTCTTTATTTGCGGTCGGCTAACACGGCTATTCTCGGCGAGGACCCCTCATTGATTGGGGCGCTCGCTTATTCCATCGCTGTGCTTTCTGTGGCCGGCATCTTTTTTGGCGTCATCTGGATGCGAACCAGAAGCTTGTGGGTATTAATGGCGATACACGCAGTGGGTGATTTGCTGCCAAATTACGGAGACTTTAGGGAAGGCTTTGGGTTCTTGTGGTTGTAAACTTGGCGCGTTATCACGGGTTGAACGTAGACACTAGAAAGGGGCGGTAAATCTCTAAAGATAGTAACAATAGACAATACTGCCTTCGGGTAACCAGCCTAACAGTAGTGGGGAGGGCCATCCTTGCTTTATTTGGTACTTTAGCCCTGCTTCACAAAGCGGATGTTGGTGACCCGCGGATCATCAGGTCGGAAACCGCTAACTGCCGAGTCGTCCGCCCGATGGAACCGGATGCTCGTCTTGCTCCCATCGGAAAACTCATCGCTACTCATGGTTATCAGAGGCTTTGGGAAGACCTCATATTTGGCTATGTCGTTCAAACGGATACGAAGGCGCTCCTCCTCCATTGATATGTGATATAGCACATCTAACTCTTCGTTGTAATACTGTCCGGCAAACTCATTGGCTTCTGAATCCGACAGTGTCTGTGGCAAAGTGAAGGTTAAAATTTCCGGGTTGCCTTCTATCTCTAGGCTGACGGACTCCACCCTCGATATGCCGTCGCGCTGGAACACCAGTTGCCAAGCTCGGCCCAACACGTGGAATTGATCCTCGCCAAGAGGCCGTAGGGTGCGCCTCGTCGTCCCGTTTAAAGTAGCGGTCAAGGCGCCTCCAGCTAGAGCAATCTCCAGGACGTCGCTATCAACCACGTAAACACCTGTCAAGGTTTGTGATTCGCTTGCCAGAAGGTCGACTTCGGAATTGGAGGGTTTGGCAACCTCCACGGACTTTGGCCTGGTAAACTCACTCTCTAGATAGATGTCCGCAACATCAAAGCAACGCTGGTCAGCTGGCCCGCGGTGCAGGTTGCACAGGACGATCACTGTGAACTTCTGTTCGGGAAATCGAAGAATTTGCGAAGTGAAGCCTCTGCCTCTGCCGGAATGCTCGACGATTGCCAGACCACGATAACGATCAACAATGAGGCCCGGTGCCTCACGGCTCACAGTACCGTCATTAAACTGCCCAGGTGTAAGAAGTTGATTCAAGACCTCTCGCCCGCCAACCTTAGGATGGCAAAAATTTCGATCCCAAAGGAGCAGGTCCTCGAGTGTGCGTATGACACCGCCCGGTCCGACGTTAGGTGGGGGTGAGTCCTTCACCACTATGCCGCCGTCAGCGTGTCTTTCGTAGCCTTGCACACGGCTCTTTTAGCTTTGCGGCAACAATTGGCGGTTCTGAAGCATCGCCATCCTCGGCCGAGGTTGACGGATGCAGATCGATTACTTTGGGTTTGTGCCGCTCTATCACCGGACCGGCGGTATCCACAAAGTGGTTATCAATGACCCGAACGGGCAGGGTGCGCTATGAGCTGAAAACACCCTGGCGCAACGGTACGACCCATGTGATTTTTGAGCCGTTGGATTTTGTGTTCAGGACGAACGGTATGCCGCGGGCGCAGGGATGCGCAGGAGCGGCCATCTCCAGGTTGATTGCCTTGGTTCCAAGCCCCAGAGTAAATCTCACCAGATTTCACGGTGTGTTCGCACCCAATAGCAGGTGTCGGGCAAAGGTGACACCGGCTAGGCGGGGTAAAGGTAAAAAGTACCACTCAGCTGACGAGGCCGATCAAACTCCTGCAGAAAAACGGGCTTGGCCCATGCCAGCCTCTCGACCGCTGTGTGGTCTCACCTTCTCGATGACCTGGGCAAAACGATTGAAGCGTGTGTTCAACATCGACATTACAACTTGCGACAAGTGTGGCGCTGACGTCAGGATCGTTGCCAGTATTGAAGATCGGGCAGTTATTCAGAATATACTCGCTCATCTGGATAACACGGCAAGTTCTTCAGTAACGGCGCTGTTACCGGATAGCAGGGCTTCTCCAAGCCTGCCGATGGGTTTATTCGACTGAGGAAATAAGCTCAATTATGGCACTGGGTTACTGTCCTTATTTTGGTGACGGTACGGCTGATCTCGTTCTGGGCGTAAAAATTGGCATGAAGTACAGATGAACCCGGCTGGAATTCAGACCTGAGCGCTTAAAGTTGATCAAATTGCGTAGCAATGCGGCTGAACACCTGATTTGAATAGCTGCTCAATACTTTGGGTTTTCTGGAAATATAGTGTCTAAATTACTTATACTCTTTCCCGATTGTTTTTACTTAAATGGTCCTGCTCAAAGCGCGGACGGACCACGCCACTGGTTTCCTGGCGGATGATGGAGAGTATCCAGGCGGGGGCAATTTTGAGGTCTTTCTCATCCGTCATGGAGTCGATGGCCTTAAAAACCGCCGTCTTGTAGTGTTCAAATATCTGCTGATAGTTACAGTCATAACACAAGGTCTTGCGGTTGGATGCTGATACCAGTTGATGATCCACCTGAAACTGGGTCACACCACGATTGGTTCCCCTGCGGAAATCACCATCAACCGCATAGGACCCACCGGAGAAAGTGGAATAACCCAGAAAGATCAATAAGCGTTGAAGAGCCCTGATCACAGATTCGCTACCCAGGTGGCGTGACATGCGTATCTGCCCTTCCTCGACTCTGGAGAATACCTCCAACACCTGGGGATCGGGTTCCTCTGGAAACAGTACAGGCTGAATCAATTCGTACCCGAGCATAATTTAGTCTCAATTTTTGGGCTTGAAATAAATGCGAATTTATTGCGGTGGAAATGAAACTGAACCAACTCCGGTCATTACGATATACCTTAAGCCTTCATGTCGAGGACAAAAATGCTTTATCGAGATCATCCGGATCAAATTCAATCTGAGTACAGGACAAAAATAATGCCTTACTCGTCTTGTCCTCAAATATTCCGTCGAAACTATCACTATCAACAGAAAATTTTTGTGTATGCTGGATGATTTGAAATCAGCCGTATCAACCATGCTAGGAAAACTCTGGATTACCATACTTTGCCTGCTACTTAGTGGGCCTGTGGCAGCTATCGGTCTCGCTGAAACCAGGTCGCTTGCCGAGCAGGGTGATGCCTGGTATCAGACTGAACTGGCGTTGATGTACCACCGTGGTAAAGATTTGCCCAGAGACTACCAGCGGGCTATCAGGTGGTATCGCCTGGCTGCCGAGCAGGAATTCTCCCGGGCCCAGGCCAACCTCGGCGTCATGTATGGTGAAGGACAGGGCGTACCACAGGACTACCAAATAGCGGCTTTCTGGTTTCGCAAGGCGGCTGATCAGGGCAATGTACTTGCCCAGCACAATTTGGGTCTGCTCTACGGCAGGGGACAGGGTGTTGAGCAGGACTATGCCGAGGCTTATGTGTGGGAAAGCCTCGCAGCCATTTCCGGTCATCAAGAAGCGATCAAAAACCGGGATATAGTTTTGAGCAAACTCAGCGACGAAGAATTAAAAGCGGCACAGCGGCGCGAGACCTTTTTGCTTCTGAAAATCGAGCACCGCAAGACAAGTCAATAAATGGCTGACTTTGCGTTTTCAATGATCTTGCCGTTGTAGCCAATCGTAACCAAATTATTTCTCACATCCCCACTATCTCAGTCAAATTCCTGCTAATCTCGCTCGTTCATTGGCTCTGGTGGTAACCCCTGCATGGAGTGAAAAGCCGGCTGTTTCACCAACGGGACTTGATAACGAGTTGTCTGATCCAACGTCAGGCAGGGTTTGCAGTGTAAAGACTTTTCGACCTTGCTGTGGCCCCACGGCAATACGATAAGTAATAGAACTTCCCAGTAGTTGATTCATCGGTGATTCAGGGTCTTCATCCATGCCATCGGCTGTCAGGTAAGTGTGCCCGGTATCCCGTTCCAACAAACCTTGGCGCTCCATGATCGCTTTTATCAAATGTCGCTCACCAATCACCCAACACAGCCAGCGCCTGTTGCAAATCAGCTACGATCTCGGCGACTGGCTCGATGCCGATGGATAAACGTACATGTCCAAGATCCACTCTGTTTTGATCGGGTTCATTTGCGGAGCGGGCTTTCTCAACCCAATCCAGATCGTAGGGAAGCTCAATTACGGTTTCAACACCGCCCAAACTTGACGCTATCTGTATAAAGCGTAGTGCATCGAGAAATACACGTGCCGCATCCCGGCCACCATTGATGGAAAACACCACCACGCATCCCCCGCCCTGCATTTGCCGTAAAGCCATTGGGAATTGCGGATGTTTGCCGTGCAATGGGTAACGAACCCCACTGACAAGATGCTGGCCTGAGAGAAATTCAGCAACCTCGATCGCGGATTTGAAGATACGCTCAGTGCGCAGGCCCAGAGTCTTCATACCCCGTAAGGCCAACCACGCTGCATGGGAATCTAAAACACCACCGAGCAGTTTTTGCATCCCCTGGATTCTATTGATTAACGGTGTATCACCAGCCACAAATCCACACATGACATCCATATGTCCATTTAATAATTTGGTGCCTGAATGCAACACCAGTGAGGCGCCTAGATCGAGCGGAGACTGACCAAAAGGGGTTGCAAACGTGCTGTCGATGACCAAAAGCGCACCGACATTTCGGCACACCCCCGCAATCGCCTCAATATCGGATACCTCCAGGTGAGGATTTGAGGGTGTTTCCACGTAAACGAGACAAGTATCAGGTCTTGCTACACTCTTTACGTCCTCAACCTGGGTGGTATCAACACGTGAAACCTCCAAGCCCAATTGATCCTGAAGATGGGCCAGCAAAGTTTCTGTCTGATCAAATATCTGCCGTCCGACAACTATATGCTGCCCGGCACCCAGCAAGCCCAGAAGCGTGGTCGAAACGGCGGCCATCCCGCTGCTAAAGGCCAATGCTGATTCAGCATTCTCAAGCGCCGCCACTTTGGCAGCAGCAGCATTGGAAGTTGGATGACCAAAGCGCTGATAAAAGGTCGGCTGACCCGCCTGGAAGAGATTGGCGTGCGCATCTGCCGACGCAGCCGTAAATATAGTCCCCTGAATAATCGGTTCGCTCAACGGCCGGTTCTTGCGCAAACCGTCCATATAAGTTCGCACCGCAATGGTATATTTGCTTATTTCTGCGTCTTCGATCTTTTCACTCATTTCGGTCACCGGATCAGTTGCTACTGGATGATCAAGACTACGCGATTGAAACCGGCCCACCAGATACAGTCATGTGGAATCTGCTTACAAACTGTAGATGTACAGTTTCAATCGAAAACTGAACGGGTTGTGTATTGGCCGTCTGGTTCAACAGATTCACAATTACCACTCAAAACCTGATCCATCCCATGAAGGAGGCCTCGTGTTACCTGAATTCGAGATCGAGCACTATTACGATGCTTACTCACAAGAAGCCGAAATCGACCTGAGCTCCTCAGATTGTGAAACCATGTCCACAGAAGAGTTACTTGCCTTGCAAGGGCTGGACACGGGTGCGCTAAACACGATGACACTGGAATATACAAGCACACTCGGAAGTCTTGAACTGCGGCAATTAATTGCCAGCAGGTATGATGATCTTGGTGCAGACAACGTCCTGCTGTTCAATTCCAGTGGCGAAGCCATATACGCGATCTTTACCACGTTGGTCGATCGCAACGACCATGTCATTGCACACGTTCCTGCATACCAGTCGTTGTATCAGGTCGCCCGCCAACAGACTCAGCAACTTTCGTTTTGGCACGCACGAGAAGCCAATGACTGGCAACCGGACATCCATGATCTGAAACGGCTGCTTAGGCCAAACACAAAATATGTTGTCATCAATTCACCGAACAACCCGACTGGACACGTGTTTTCCCAGGCATTTGCCAGTGAATTGAACAGCTTGGCTGAGCAACACGGCTTTGTTCTGATCTCAGATGAATTGTTCCGGGACCTGGAATTCGAACCAAGCCTCGCTTCCTCATCAATGTGTGACCTATCAGACACGGCACTCAGTATTTCAGGCTTGGCCAAATCTTATGGATTACCGGGGTTGCGTCTGGGCTGGCTGGCGACCAAAAATATGAATACCTACCAAAAAATACTTCGTATGAAGCGATACCTGTCGCGCTGTGTGGCCACGCCAAGTGAATTTCTGGCCACCATCGCGCTCAAATCCCACGCACAAATTATGGCTCGGAGTCACTCAATTTTGCGACAAAACCTGTCTCTGCTTGACGCATTTTTTGGAGACTACCCGGATGTTTTCTCCGTGGTGCCACCCCAGGCAGGCAATACGGTGTTTCCCCATCTATTGGGCGATGAGGACATCGACCATTTTTGTTGCCGGATCAGATCGAGGAGCGGCCTTTTCCTGTTACCAGGCCACGTTTTTGCCCCCCACTACCGGAATTTTCGCCTCGGATTCGCACACGCCGATATGTCAAAAGCTCTGGTGCAATTACGCATGGCGCTCGATGATGACAGCTAGTCCGTCACCACTCCCAATTGCCTGACCGCCGCGGGTTCTGAACATGCAACCGATTGAGTTCTGGCTTTCTTTGACCAGCCCCTACAGCTACCTCACTGCCATGCGTGTGTTTGACCTGCAGTGGGATTTCGGACTTGACATCAACTGGCGGCCGATTTTCATGCCACCGCTATTTAAAGCCCTGGGCTGGAAAGTCAATCCGTTTGCAGACCATCCACCCAAACTGGAATACATGTTCAAGGATGTGAAAAGAGAGGCAGGCTTAACCGGTATTGAATTTCACCGTCCGGCCATATTTCCACAAAATGCACAACTCGCAACCCAGCTCGCCATGCTGGCATTTGAGCAAGGCTTTGGCGTCGAATTCTGTTACGAAGCCCTGGTTGCGAATTACCAGGAGCGATGCGATATCGCGTGTAAGGATGATTTATGCAGAATTTTGGAACGTGTGTGTCCACCCGCTGAAGCTGCCAGGTTGATGCGACGGTGTGATGCGAAAAAAGTGGCTGAAGCAGTTCAGCAAGAAGGCCTGGCAGCGATTGAACGTGGTGTATTCGGTGTACCTACGTTTTTTGTGGATCGGGAACAGTTCTGGGGAAATGATCGGCTTGACCGGGCCCTGGATTATTCACGAAGAAAATCTACTTCAACAGCTTTTTACACAAATCCCCCAGTACCTTGACGCCATTGCCCACTGCCTCATTCCAGTAACCACCCCAGCCCACACGCAGATAGTTGTCATATTGACCCTTTGCGGAAAAGGTTTTACCCGGTGCAATGCTGATATTGGCTTCCAGTGCCCGGTCACGTAGGATCGTGCCACTCACACTGGCTGGCAATCGAGTCCAGACAGTAAAGCCGCCAGTGGGTAACATGGGCAGCGTTCCGTCCGGAAAGCAGGTAGTGATGGATGCAGTCAGTTTTTGGACGGCGTCAGCATGCGCCGCTCGCATTTTGATTAAATCCTTGTGAAAACGCCTCTCCGCCAGATATTTTGCCACCGTTAACTGCGGCAATGTTGCGCACCCCATATCGATGGTGTATTTGGAATCGATGATCTGCTCGGTGGCACGCTCAGCGATGATCCAACCCACACGTAATGCAGGCGCTATGGACTTGGAAAAAGATGAGCAGTAAATCACTCGCTGCTCCTTGTCAAAGGATTTGAGCGAAGGCGCATCATTGGCATTGAATTTCAATCCCCAATTGGTGTCGTCCTCGACCAGCATAAAATCAAACTCACAAGCCAGTTCATAAAGCGCTTTGAGGGATTCAACTGACATCGACGACCCCAAAGGGTTGGAGCAACGCGGCATCACATAGCAGGCAGATAGTTTGTGCGTTTGGGCTGCCGTCCTCAACGCCTCCAGATCCAACCCACTGGCGGACCGGGATGGAATCTCAATGACTTCCTGACGCAAATGCTTGAGCACCTGCAGCGCGCCCGGGTAACAGGGGGTTTCCAATGCAACGACAGCCTTTTTCAGCGCCACGTGTTCAAATGTCAGGAACAAAGCATCCTGGCAGCCATTGGTAATGACGATGTCGTTAATGTTGACGGCTACACCACGATTCAGCATCAAATCTACAATCCGGCGGCGCAGTGCGAACATACCTTGAGGATCGCCGTAGGATGTGATCGAACCACTATTCGTGCGCAAAATCTGGCGGGTAATCCTCCCAAGTGTATCAACCGGAAGAACTTCTGGATCAGGATTTGCAGCACTCAAATTGAGAAGTTTTTCATTCCCAACCTCCCGCAGGATTTGCGGCATCGTATCGGACCCCAGGATAATGCCAGGATCGAGCCAGCCAGGCGGTGCCATCCGGTGATTCGCAGGATCAGGCCGAAACGCAACGTAATAACCTGAACGCGGCCGCGCTTCGATGAGGTCCCGGGATTCCAGCACGCGAAAGGCTTCCAGCACAGTCGTCGAACTCACGCCACGGGACTTGCTGAGTGATCGTACCGAGGGCAGTTTGTCACCATATAACAATGATCGGTTTACGATCATCGATTCAATCTGAGTGGCCAGGGTCTGATAAAGACTCATTCACTTATTATGCAAGACTCACAATCTGTATGCCAGTTTCCTGCAAAATCTGTATCTGTTCGTGTAGGGGCTGTGAAAGTACAATTGACCATACTTTCCAATCGGAGCCATACCAATGAGTGATTCTGTTCTAATCCAGATATCGGACGGTGTTGCAACCATCAGGATTAATCGTCCACAGCACAACAATGCCATTAATGTCACCGTCGCCCGGGAGTTGGCGCAAGCTGCATTTCGCTGTGACAGCGACCCTCGCATCCGAGCTGTGATTCTGACAGGGGTGGGTGAATCCTTTTGCGTTGGCGGTGATCTCAAGGCCTTTCGCTCGGCAGACACGAACACATCCAGATACATCCAGCAAGTGGTATTCAACCTGCATGCGGCGTTGTCACATTTCATGCGCATGGATGCCCCACTGGTGGTCGCTGTCAACGGTCGCACGGGTGGCGGCGGGACCAGCATCATGCTGGCCGGCGATCTGATTATCGCCGCTGAGTCTTCCTCATTTGTACTGGGCTATACCGCGGTTGGACTGGTTCCGGATGGCGGGTCTACCTTTATGCTACCGCGCCGCGTGGGATGGCCTGTTGCCCGGGAGCTGATGCTGACCAATAAGCGCCTGGATGCTCACAAAGCACTCGACATCGGATTGGTTAACAGAGTGGTCGAGGATGCGAATTTGCTCGAGCAAGCCTACGGTACAGCGACACGGTTTGCACAGGGGCCCACTGCAGTTTTTGGGGCAACCAAACGGCTGTTGCTGAACAGTGCAACAGAATCCTTCGAAACACAAATGGAGCTGGAGGCACGAGCGATCGTCAAATCAGCTGACCATCCACATGCCAGGGAAGGAATCTCCGCCTTTCTGGACAAACGCGCACCCTGTTTCGAGGCCGGCGAGTAAGGCTGATCTATAGCTTCCATCGGGTTTTAGCCTGGCTAACTCAGCTTTTACTGACGATGGCTGACAGGGCATTTGTCAGGGTTTGCAAGTCTTCTGCATCATTGTAAAGATGCGGCGCGACACGCATGGAATCACCCCGCTGGCTGGTAAAAACACCGTGTTTTGTCAACTCCCCGACCAGGTTGGCAGGAAAGGCGGCCGGAATTTTCATACCCTGGAAATGCGGTGCACGTGCGTTAAGCTGCGGCACTAAAAACCCGAACTCCTGAAATATTTCCGCAATCGCCACATTATTGGTATTCAGTTGACTGGCGATATCGTCCACTTGCCAGTCCAGCAGCAACTCGAGTGCTGCTATCGCACCTGAAACATTCGCAAAACTGGCACGCTCCCCGACATCAAAACGTCGCGCACCGCGTTGGTAGTGGGGCACATAATCAACCAACCGTGAAAAGTCTTCACTACCCAGGCGGCTGACCCAGTTTTCCTCCAAAGGCACGCCACTCCAATGTTCTTCTGCCACATACAAAAAACTAACCCCATAGGGGCAGAACAGCCACTTGTAACCCGCCGATATCAGGTAATCCGGCGCAATGGCATCCAGATCAAATGGACACGCACCCAATGTCTGTGTGACATCCAGCACGACCTTGGTGCCCTGCTGACGAAATTGTTTGCTGATCAGTTCCAAATCTAGCGGCGCGCCGTTGGACCAATGGTGGTTGGGCAAGGCTGCAATGGCAAGGGCCTCTCCATGTTGTTCGATGGCCTTCATTACCACTGCCGTCCAGTCCAGGTCTGAAGGTTCTTTGACAATGCAAAGTTTGGCTCCACTTTCATTGGCCAGCCGTTCCCACGCGTAGTAATGAGATGGAAATTGCTCCTCCAGCAGCAAAATTTTTTGACCGGGATCCGCGGAAAGGTTTTTCGCAGCACAGGCAATTCCGTAACTCGCGGCCGGTATGATCGCGATGTGATCAGTGGAAGTACCCAGCAACCTGGCAAACAATTGACGCAACAATTCGACGTTGGTAAAAAAGTCGGCCGCCGAGATATGCCACGCATTTCCACGCTGCCGGGCTCCCCGAATGGAGGCCTCAACCGCAGATTTTGGTTGTGGTGTCATATACGCCGCATTCAGATAGCAGACGTCTCTGGGCAAAGTAAACTGTGATCGGATTGTGTTAGCTGTCATGCGACAACCCCCGCTTGTATGTGTATGCGCATCTTTAACCCGCAGCCACTAAATGACAATAAACAGAAAATCAATAAATTTACCGGTACAGCAGGACGCGAGTTTTCAGCGATCTGTATGTAGGCACGGCCGATAGCATATGGTGTACTGAACCGTATGATCAATCCCAAAACGCAAGCCGGACGAGGCGGAGCGATAACCGCTGCCAACTACATAGTCGCTTTTGAGGCAAAATTGAGTAGCGATGATACCGGCTACAGCGAAGCGTCTGAATATCTGAATGAAAAAGTCAAAGAGCTTCCCGGGTATTTGGGTGAAAAAACCTACTACGATGGCGATTCAATTGTATCCATCACCTACTGGCAGGATTTGGGTTCTATCAGACAGTGGCGTTTACAGCCGGATCATCGAAGAATACAGCATGAGGCTCGGCAACGATGGTACAGCGCATACGCGGTAACCGTCTGCAAAATTGAACGTGCCTATCATTATCCTGATTAGGCGTTACAAACCATCGCGCTGGCATCTGCCCCGGCAATAATTACCGGGCGTCCAACGCTTCACACAATGCGATATTGTCATTGGCCACGCGTTGAATGGGTACGCTGCCCTGCCGACCAATGGATGGGATATTGTAATCAACGGAGCCTGAATTACAATTCTCGAACCTCAGCGTAATCGTGCCATCACTGACCCGCTCAATATTGGTGGATGTATCAAAAATACCGCCAGACGTAATGGTAATATTCATCACTGACTGATGCCCGTCAATGGTACCCAGTGCCGTTAACCAGCGGTGCCCAGGGTCACCCAAATTGGCTGTTGCATCACCATCGGGCAGTGCTGTGTCATAGGTAAACCAGGCCAGCGTCACCACTCCCAATTCCGGAAATACCGTGATAAAAAACCCCTGGCCGTTTGTAGCCGGGTTGAACCAGGCATCATTCAAACCCGCATTGATCTTCAATCGGTGATCGTGCAGCACAATTTCCCGAACGATATTGGGCGTTGAGGAGCCATCCGAATCCGGAAATTCGACATCGTTGATATAAAGAATCCGGCCGTCCGGACTGTGATCAACACCATTGGGGCGAAAGTGGGTGGCAATTTCACCTGCCCCGTCAAGGTTGCCACCTGTACCGGTGCCGGAGATCAGTGATCGCTGACCGTCGAGATCAAGCTGCCACATCTGGTGTCCGGCCAGCCCCGCCACATACAAGACACCGTTGGCGAAAGTGATGTGTCCATTATTATTGCCGGGAATGTTTGCAAACACAGCCGCCTCACCGGCGGGCGTAATTTTGATCACATTGCCGTTGTTGAAATTGGCAACATAAATATTGTCCTGATCATCTACCGTGATGCCGTTCGGGCATTGAAACAGGTTGCCTGAGGCAAACACGGTGCCTTGCAACGGCCCGGGATGCCGGGTAATGGTTTGATTACCGCAATTGGCAACATACACCACCCCACTGCTGTCCAACGTGACACCAACCGGCGCGACTATCCCGTTGGCCGGACCAGCAAAGGTTGAAATTTGCCCGTCCGGGGTAATCAGGCTGATCTGGTTACTATTAAAATTGGATTGGTAGAGGTTGTCATCCGGATCAAATTCGTTACCGGATGCGCCATTAATTCCACTGTTGATAAAGATACTGGTTTCACCGCTGGGAGAAACCCGGGTGATGGTGGAACTGAAAAAATTGGCAACAAATATATCGCCCTTTGAATCGACTGCCAGATCGCCTGCCCCGTTAAATACAGGACCGATTGTTGTGACGGAAACGGCCTGGGCAATTGCAATAGCAGGTATCATCATCAAGAACAACAGGCAAACAACATGTTGCTGTCGACAGTTCTTCAAAATCAATGCGCTAAAGATGGACGAATACATAATTGACCTTAAGATATCTTTTTAAATGTAGACGAAGCCGTCGTGAAACTGTCCAGTCAGACCGGTCCATCAACTATTTTCTTGCATATCTTGTGTAGAAGGGGGGCAGAGTAAAAATAGGGTCAGAGCAAAGTGACAATACTCACTCACTTATTTATTTTTACTCTGACCCCCTTCCTCCATAAAAGACAGTGCGAGGCTATAAACGAGTACTCCCGTGGGTCCTGAACGGACAAGGTACTGTTGCGTGGCCAGGTAAACGTTTACAGATATGAAACCGGCAAAGTTTGCGAGACCGACGGCATGTACGTTTTCGTACATTTGTGTCCGAATGTGGACACCTGGCCGTGAGAGACAGCTTCGTCGCGACCACTTATGCTTCGAAACAATTGGTTTTTCCTCTCAAGAGCCAAATGGCATGCTTCATGCATTAATTCAAAAGGTAACCGGCACATGTGCCGAGTCTACCCAATGACCCAGAGGCAAGAGCATGATCAAGAATTTATTCATTACCGGGTATCGGTTCGCCGTCCAAAATTCTCGCATTGTTGTCTTGAATATATTGGGTCTGAGCATTGGATTGTTTACTTATCTTATGGCCGATGCAGTTGCGCGCCATGAACGCAGTTATGACACATTCTTTGCGGACGCCGGTCGTATTTACGGGGTATACACCCATGTCACGCCAGCTTCGGGGTTTGGGGTTGACCAAGTTAACGGCGTAGCGCCAGTTGTTGCGACGTTGATGGAATCAAACGTTGCCGGAATTGAAGCCTCCGCGCGCTACATAGAAAGAAGGCGGGTTGTGGGTCGAGAAGACCGGAGCTTCTACGAGTCTGTCAAATTTGTCGACCCGGCCTTTCTCGAGGTGTTCAATTTTGAAGTGCTGGCAGGCGATCTTGACGGCGCCCTACAAGACGGCAGCAGCATGGTGATCACCCGTGAAGCAGCTGAACGATATTTCGAAAGTATCGATGTAGTAGGTCAAACACTGGTGCTAGCTAGCCAGGTAGAACTCCGGATTGAAGCAGTCATTGAAGATCTTCCCTTAAATAGTCATTTTAGCTATCGATTCGGTACTGGCGATCGCTTGCAAATCCTGGCCCCTGCGCAGGCTCTGGAAATGTTGGGCCAGGGAAATACGCTGACGAATTGGCTGGGCATTTCTGACAAGAATCGAATTTATATCAAATTGTTTGAGGGCGTGGCGCCTGCAAACGTCGCCTCTGATCTCTCGGGCCTGATTAATATCCACGCGAATGAACGAGGTCGGGAGGTCACGGCAGCATTTGGCCTGCGAGAACTGACTCTATGGAATGCTACGGCGCTTGAAGCCAACGGCATATCGCTCATCAGTGTCGGCATTTTCCTGGCCGGGCTGGTGTTGTTCATCACCGTGCTGAACTATTCAAATCTCTTTACAGCAATTGTGATCGGGCGTATGCGGGAACTGGCCCTTCGAAAGACACTTGGAGCGTCAAAGCTTCACCTTGCTTTGCAGCTTTACTCGGAGAGCTTGCTAATTATTACAGTGGCTGTTTTATTGGCGTTGGCAGGACTTGAATTGGTTCTACCGACCTTGGGTGCTGCTTTACAAAAAGACATCTCCCTGCAGGCACTCATGGGTTTTGACATGGTTGCTCATATCACTCTTGTCATATTGATGGCGACACTTCTTTCGGTTGCCTACCCGGTAGCAGTTCTCATTAGTGTTCCGGCTGTGAGGATTTTTCGTGGCCAGTCAACTCGCGGTAAAAGTGGTGCACGCATACGCTCCGCGCTGGTGATAACACAGTTTGCCATTACCGGCTTTCTTGTTTTATTGATGATTACAACGCTCCAGCAAAATCGCCACATGGTGAATATCGATCCTGGATTTAACGGTGAAAACATTATTATTGTAAAGGGACTTGGCGATCAGGCCATCGCCAGGCAGCGCCAGGTACTGGAAATAGCTCTTACAAAGCTCGATGGCGTGATTTCTGTATCAGCTGCCAGCCAGCAACCTTACGAAGGCAGACATAACACGGCGTCTTATGCCACCACTGCCGGCGACAGTTCTGGCGGACTTTCTCTTTACCGGTTCGACGTCGGCTTTGATTTCTTCACCACATACCAGGTAGCAATGCTTTCTGGTCGAATGTTTGACAGGGCATTTGCAGAAGACGTCTACCCACCACCCGGTGATGCCCGCAGCACAGCCAATATATTGATCAACCAGAGCGCCGCTCGCAAGCTGGGTTTTGCGAACGCGGGCGAGGCTCAGGGTC
This sequence comes from Gammaproteobacteria bacterium, assembly GCA_021772915.1. Lineage (GTDB taxonomy): Bacteria > Pseudomonadota > Gammaproteobacteria > Xanthomonadales > SZUA-36 > SZUA-36. The sequence continues at coordinate 36,950 of JAJFLB010000067.1, forward strand.
AAGTTATTTTTCCGCTCGCCAATGATTCAGCAGGTATGGCATATGCCATAGTCGGGGTTGTCGAGGACGCGAATTTTCTTGGTCTGACTGATAACATCAAACCGGCGATATTCCGCGTGCGACCGGCAGGGTTCAGAAGCCTGGCAATCCGTACTACGGGCACAAACCCCGAAGGCACGCTGATGGCGGTAAACCAGACTTGGAAATCTCTATTCCCCGATCTGCCCGTACTGAGCGGGTATCTGGCTGATGATTTTGCAGCCCGGTTTGCAGCTTTTGCAATGTCAAATCAGGTGCTTATGGCCTTGTCTCTGATTGCTATTACCATCGCTGTATTTGGGCTTTTTGGCCTCGTCTCGCTTTTCGCCGAACGACGGCGAAAGGAGATTGGCATTCGCAAGGTGCTTGGAGCGAGCGTAGGCGACCTTTACCGTTTCTTGTGCTGGCAATTTACCCGACCGGTGGTCATCTCGCTATTGATTGGTGTGCCGCTCGGATATTTTGCTTCAAGCCGATACCTGATGATCTTTACTGATCGGGTTTCAGGGCTGCCCTGGCATGCACTCGGGGTCAGTGTGGCCATTCTGGGTCTGGCGATAGTTACTGTCGTTGGTCATGTCTGGTTTATGGCCCATGAAAACCCGGTTTGTTCACTTAGGTACGAGTAAAAGCAAAGAACAGTCTGCGCAATGTCTATGTGGCACGAGTTGCCTGTACTTGAGTACCGCCCCTTTTATGGGGGTTGCTTCACCGGCCTAAAAGATTTTGAAAGTGTTTAGTCGGTGGTGTAGATTAGATACATCTGGCCATACCCGTTCATTTAACTAAGGAAAACCAGCATGGATCTGACCACACATTGGGCCGGGTTTCTGGCGATTGCCATCTTCATAGGGGCCTACATCCTGGTCATCCTTGAAGAAAACATACACTTACGCAAGTCAAAGCCGGTGATCGTTGCAGCCGGCATTATCTGGGTGCTGGTTGCCTTCACCTATTCCTCCATGGGGGACACCCACACTGCCGAGGAACTTGTGCGTCACAACCTGCTCGAGTTTGTCGAGTTGTTTCTGTTCCTGTTGGCTGCAATGACCTTTATCAACACCATGGAGGAGCGGGGTGTGTTCGAGGTATTGCGTGCGTGGCTGGTCAACCAGGGGTTCTCACTACGCCAGGTCTTCTGGATAACCGGCATTATCGCCTTCGTGATGTCACCCATCGCGGATAACCTGGCCACGGCGCTGTTGATGGCCACCGTTGTAATGGCCGTGGGCGGCAGCAACCACCGTTTCGTGGCACTGGCCTGCATCAACATCGTGGTGGCCGCCAATGCCGGCGGCGCGTTCAGTCCGTTCGGTGACATCACGACGCTGATGGTCTGGCAGCATGGGCACCTGCAGTTCACGGAATTCTTTGCCCTGTTCGTACCGTCAGTTGTCAACTGGGTCATAACGGCAGGTCTGTTGTCCTTTGGCCTCTCGAGCGGAAATCCTGAGCCCATGCATGAGGAAGCCCACCTGAAGCACGGTGCCGTGATTGTGGTTAGCCTGTTTATCCTGACCATCATGATGGCGGTCAGCATGCATAACTACCTGCACTTGCCACCGGTGATCGGCATGATGACCGGTCTTGGTTTCCTCAAGTTATTCGGCTACTACCTCCAACGCCGTAAGGACGAAGAATTACCCAGGGCGGCGAGGCAAGACTCAGCACTGGGCAGTGAGGCCATCCACCCGGCACCGGGCAGTTTTCCTGCAAAGAACTACGACATCTATGCAAACCTGCAAAAGGCCGAGTGGGACACGCTGATGTTCTTTTATGGTGTGATCCTGTGTGTAGGCGGTCTCGGCGCTTTCGGCTATCTGGCAATTGGTTCAGAGTTGATGTACACCGGGGTTGGCCCCACCATATCGAACATTCTGGTGGGTGTGGCATCCGCGCTTGTCGATAACATCCCGGTGATGTTCGCAGTGCTGGCCATGGAGCCTGAAATGAGCCAGGGACAGTGGCTGCTGGTGACGCTGACAGCCGGTGTGGGTGGATCGATGTTGTCAATCGGGTCTGCTGCCGGCGTTGCCGTCATGGGCCAGGCACGGGGTGTGTATACTTTCTTCGCACACCTCAAATGGACCTGGGCAATCGCCATTGGCTATGCGGCCAGTATCGCCGTGCACTTCCTAATTAACGCCGACTTATCTTAGATGATTATAAAGCGCTCGCCATTCGACCCTCGTCTTCGGTCAACTCGCGTGGTCGGTACTGGAATGGGATTGCAGTAGACCAGGATCGAATTGCGGTTGTAGTCGCATTCGGTTTTCGGCGATCTCGTGTTTAAACCGCTTATAATCTGGTTTTTGTTTACCAGTAGATGTGCTGACTTCAGCCAAAAAGTAAACGGTTACCATTTAAACGGAGAAGAATATGAAGGCTCTGTCATTGTTCTGCACAGGGTTGCTCGCTTGTTTCAGTCTGCAAGTTTCGGCACAGCAACCTGGAACCGAAACCAACCCGTACCAGAGACCTGGCCATTCCCCATGGTTACATACAACCGAATTGCAGCTACAAAAATCGCCCTGCGAGAAATGCTGCACTATCTGACAACAGTTAGAGGGTTGCCCGTCATCGACGCGTATCCACTCATGAGCATCGCGGTGGATTTGAGTATTACCCAGCTCGTGGATGGCAGAAAGGGCGTGCATGCTATGTTGCCAAAGGCGATCTTTGTTGTGCAGTAATGAGGCGGCCTCAGCTCTTTTTTTAGGCGGTTTTTTTGTTTAAATAGGGTCTGCTTACGCTTTACCGTTTTTTACCCTGCGTTCGACTGTTGGCGGCGGGTATTGTGTTGACAGCTGTTGTCTCAGAAACCTATATTGGTGCAATTCAGGTAAGCGGTGCATGGAAGGCTCCGCGACACGGAATGAGTCACCATCGGGGGCAAGACAACAACGGTGAGGCAGGTAATGTTCAAGAATTATATCTCTGTCGCTTGGCGCAACATCATTCGCCACAAGCTTTACGCGTTTATCAATGTATTTGGGTTGGCAATTGGTCTGACTGCCTGCATGTTGATCATTTTGGTGATCCGTCATGAAACCAGCTATGACAATTTTGTTCCCAACGCAAACAATATCTATCGGATGGAAGCCACCGGCAATATTCCCGGCCGTGATCCATTTGATACCGCGACTTACGTAGGACCCACCAAAGAACTCTTGCCACAAGATTATCCTGAAGTTCTAGAGGTTTTGCGCATTACGCAACGTGGTGGCAACGTTGTGCAGGCCGGTGAAACATTTGAGCAGCAAATTGATTATGTGGACACCAACCTTTTTAAAGTTTTTCAACTGGAGATGGTAGAAGGCACCCGTGATAGTGCTTTTGCGTCGCTTTCCAATGTTGTTCTGAGTGAAACTACAGCTCGTAAGTACTTGGGGAATGCTCCCTATTTGGGCCGCGAGATTGTAGTCAATCACATCTACGAGCGCACCCATATTGTGTCCGGCGTAATCAGGGACATTCCTGACAATTCCCACATGGATATGGAGTTCATGATCCCCCATGACCGCCAGGTTTACGAGGCAAATAATTTTGGGGGGGCCAGCGACCTGGAACGTTGGAACGGGCTGCCGTTTTTTGTCTACGTGTTGCTGCAAGATGGTGTATCTATTGAGCCGATGGAAAAAACCATAAATGCCTGGGTCGATCGTTATTTCCCGGCAGAAGTCAGCGCGCTGGTAAATATTCCCGGCAGTGAGCTTTGGACACCCCGCTTTGTGCAGGTACCGAATATTCATCTTTTCAGCCCGGCGCAAGGTGGTATGAAACCACCAGGTAGCATTACAACACTCCTGTCATTTGGTGCGATTGCTGCCATGATTTTACTGATTGCCTGCATTAACTTCATGAACCTGGCAACCGCGCGTTCAACGCTGCGAACGCGCGAAGTTGCAGTGCGTAAAGTTATGGGGGCGGCCAGGGGTCAATTGTTTGCGCAGTTCGAAACGGAATCAATGGTTTTCACCATCGTATCGCTGTTGTTGGCCATCGTCATGACGCGATCAGTTTTGCCGTTTTTTAATGAATACACAAACCTTGCTGTACCATTCAGCCTGATTCTTGATCCGGTCACATTTTCAAATGTCCTGGCGCTGACCTTGTTTGTAGGATTGGGCGCGGGTCTTCACCCTGCTCTGATGCTTTCCTCCGTCCGTCCTGCCCGCGTCTTGGCGGCTAATCAGTCTGGTGGGTCAGCAAATTCGAAGTTGAGGGTAAGTTTGGTGATATTGCAATTTGCAATATCGGCGGTGCTGATTATCAGTACAGCAATCATCTACCTGCAGACTGATTTTGCCCGTTCGCGTGAACTGGGATATGACACCGGGAATACGATTTTGGTACGTGGTTTGACCGATCCACAAGTGGCAAGCTCGCAGGAATCTTTCAAAGACAGGGTCATTCAGCTGCCCGGCGTGACAGAAGTGGCTTTATCAAGCCAGGCGCCTGGCGATGGTAATGGCTCTGGCATCTCAATGCGAGTACCAGGTGAGGCAGATCGTGTGGTGATTTTTTACCAGGCGGTTGATTATGATTTTTTCAATCTTTATGATGTCGGGCCCGTGGCTGGGCGTTTATTTGCTGAAGAATTCGCCAGTGATGTCTTCTACTCTCAAACGGTACCTGGCTATGAAGATGTGACTGAAGACGCCATAATTCCGCAACAAATTGGTGCGGTCATTAATGTTTCTGCCGCTCGCCGTCTCGGGTTTGAAAACCCGGAAGAATCTGTTGGCCTGACGGTGCGCCGTGGTCGTGAAGACAGCATAGAAATAACCGTTGTTGGCGTCATTCCGGATATATTGTTTTCGGATCCTCGCGCCACGTTCCAGCCAGAAATGTATTTCCTGTCACCACAGGAGTATGGAACCTTGAATGTTGTTTACAGAGCGGATGACCCCGAGGCACTGGCGCTTCAGATCGATGCACTGTGGACTGAAATGTTCCCGGGTGTACGCCCTTTCCGCAATTATCTGGACGAAAACATTGCCCAGAGTTTCGAGTTTGAAACCATCATGGGTCAACTACTGGCTATTTTCTCAGGTCTTGCCATGTTGGTCGCTGCGATGGGTTTGTTTGGATTATCAAGTTTCACCGTCGCCAGACGCACCAGGGAAATTGGTATTCGCAAGGTGCTGGGTGCATCGTCTGTTAATATAATTAAGCTCTTGATGCGTCAAATGTCGATCCCGGTGATTGTCGCCAACCTGGTGGCCTGGCCTATTGTCTGGTACGTGGCAAGTGAATGGCTGAATACCTTTGTTTACCGCATTGACCTACCCGTTTATTTCATCGGGGTTTCTGTCATGTCCATTCTGATTACGCTATTCATTGCGTGGGGTACGATAGGTGGGCATGCATTGAGGGTGTCACGCACAAACCCCATCCATGCTCTGCGCTACGAATAAGCCCACGATCCTTTGCGCTCCAGATACCAGTCTGGGATTGCATTGGCTTCGTGTTACAAGTCAGCTTGCTACTCAACTCTGAGAATGGCACCAGGGTGGCAACTGAACGATCCACTCATGTTCTTTTCGATGATCAGGCCCGGGACATGTATTCGCCTGTTTCGGTGTTAACCTTGATAGTTTCACCCTGGACAAGATACTCAGGAATCTGAACTTCAAGCCCACCCGCCAGGGTCGCTCGCTTGTTGCGCTTGGTGGCCGTTCCACCCTTGAGTACGGGCGTGGTTTCTACGATTTCCAGATCTACCGAGGCTGGCAATTGAATGCCTGCGGCGGTACCGTCAATGACCGTAACAAAGATGCCGCCCAGTCCTTCGCTCAGGTACTCCAGCTGGCCCTCCAGGTCCAATGCATTGAACGAGTACTGACTAAAGTCTTCGTCGTCCATGAATACATACAGGTCGCCGTCAAGATATGAATAGCTCGCCTGGCGACGTACGAAATCTACGTCCCCCAACAGGTCTTCGCCTTTGAACGTCTCGTCCAGGTTCTGCCGTGTCTGCACATCCTGAAATTTGATCCGGTACAGTGTGTTACTCCCGCGTGACGAAGGAGTCCTTATTTCGATCCTGCGCACCGTACACACCCTGTTTTTATGGCGGACAACTTCACCTTTTCTTACATCGCTGGCCCTGGGCATTAGTCTGGTCCTCTAATTCAAGTCTGCCTGCTTCAGTCTGCACCCGCGCGTTGCGCGTCTCGCTTGGCCTTGAATTCTGTGCCTTCGCGCCAGTTGGGCCATTTTTCACTATTGGCGACACCGAGGCCGGTTCTGAAGAATATTTTCAGGTCTTCCATGGCGCCGCTGACATCCCAGCTGAGATCGTATTCATCGGAGACGCGGTGATAATCTTCTGAAACGTATTCCTGGGCTTTCAACATACCGTATTCCAGACCCTTTTCGCGGTGGTCATAACCGCCACCCGGGTACAACATTGGCACGCCCTGCTTGGCCAACTCGAAGTGATCGGAGCGATAGTAATAACCTTTCTCCGCTTCGCGGTCTGCTTCCAGTACCCGTTCCTGGGATGCCGCTGCTGCGGCCAGGTAGTCATCGAGTTCGCTCATCCCCAGCCCCACCACGGTAATATCAAGGGTTGGGCCAATATTGTTGATGCCGTCCATATTCAAGCCACCAACGGTGTTGGCAAGTGGTACGAGTGGGTTCGCGGCATAGTGTAACGAGCCCAGCAGACCCTGTTCTTCTGCGGTGACCGCCAGGAACAGTATGCTGCGCCGCGGTGCCACTGGCAGGCTTGCATACGCTTTGGCCAGTTCCAGCAAAGCGGCCGTACCGGTGGCATTATCCAGTGCACCGTTGAAAATATTGTCACCTTCCAGGGTGGGGTCCATGCCGAAGTGGTCCCAATGCGCCATGTAAATGAAGAATTCATCAGGCGCTTCACTGCCCTTCAATATAGCGGCCACGTTGCGGGAATTAACCGTCTCGGTTGTATTGATCAGCCTGGCAGAAGCGCTCAATCCCATGGGGACAGCAGTAAATCCGGGTTTTTGTGCGCGGGCATACATCTCGTCCAGGTCCAGCCCTGCTTTGCCAAACAGAATTTCAGCGCTGGCACGTGAAATCCACCCTTCAACGGAGGCCAGTGTTTTGCCTTTGTCCGGCAAGACCATGTCAAATTGCCGACCTGTCCAGCTATTGGCGACGGTGGACCAACCGTAGGCTGCGGGCAGGGTGTCGTGAACCATGATTGCCCCCACCGCGCCTTGACGGGCCGCTTCATCCAGCTTGTAATCCCAGCGTCCGTAATAGGTCATGGCATTGCCGTTAAAAAGTTTCGGGTCCTGGGTCGCAAAGCCCGGATCGTTGATCAACATGATGACAGTCTTGCCTTTTACATTCACAGTGGCGTAATCGTTCCAGTTACGCTCAGGCGCATTGATGCCGTAACCAACAAATACCAATTCAGTATTATCAATGGCAGCTTCTGTTACCTGTTGCCGTGTCCAGATCACGTGCCCCTCGGTGTAGGCGAGTGTCAGGTCATTACCTTCACCCCCTCTGAATGTCAGCTCGGGATTGTTAGTGACACTGACCCATGCCAAAGGCACGTCCTGGGTGTAGCTGCCACGGTTGGCCGGTTCCAGGCCAAGGCCGGAAAAAGCCTGACTAAGGTAATCCACGGTCAATTGCTCCCCCTCCGAGGCTGGAGCCCGTCCCCCAAATTCGTCCGAAGCCAGTGTTTCAACATGTCGGCGGTAGTCGGCTTCGGTCATTGCGTCTTCACCTGTAGCCACCACCTTGGCCGCCGGCGCTTCGGTCACCGATGGGGCTTTCGACCTGGCGTCAGTGGCCCGTTCAGCATCGCATGCGGTCAACAGTGCAATGCTGAGCACGAAGGTGACCTTGGAGAAGTTGAAGAATCCGCCAAATGAGCGGCCAAATAAGAATGGTTTATGACTGATTTTCATGGAATTTCCTGTTTTGGGTGGTGCGTGTCTGCGGGTGCCACCGGCACATATTGCAATTGGCGATCAATGCCCAGATCGCTGGTCATGACTTCAGGTTAACTGCTAAACAAAAAACGTGGGCGGATTTGGATCTGGATCGTGGCACTCGACTCCGGATAGTTTTCGTAGGTCGCGATGATCCTGTACTCCACGAGGTCGCTTTCCTCCATCATGAACCCGCTAATCTCACCAGTCACAGGATCAAAGCGCAGACCGGGTGGTAACTTCGGACTGACACTGAACGATACAGGTGTTGGCCCGTAGATCGTCGGCGCCAGTAAATTGAACTTCTGCCCAACGAAGAGCTTGTGTTCGATCGACGTATACTCTACGAAAGGACGGCTGACCCGGATGTTGATTGTCGTGTTGTCGGTTGCACCGCCGGGAAAGTTCGCCGTGACGACGTAGTCGGTTGCGGGATACTCTTTCTCGGATAGACCGGTAATCTGTCCAGTCTTTGTGTCAAAGGCAAGACCGCTCGGCAGACCGGGTTCGATTCGGAACGAATCCGGCTTCTCCACTATGACGATCGGATCGTTCGGCTCGATCTCTTGGCCGGTGATGTAGATGGTCTGGCCCTTTGCGTAACCCGTGATCGAAGGTACCGGAAAGCTGGTATCGTCGGTCGGATCCGTTTGCATCGAGACCTCCTCGCCGTCACCGAAGCCGTCGCCGTCCGTATCCGCATTCCCGGGATTGGTACCGGTGTGGCGCGGACCGGCGAAATAACCCGTATCCGTCTCGACCGCGTCAGACAGGCCGTCGTCATCGCTGTCTTTGTGAACCGTGCCGATACGAAGGTAGTCGACCTCAAACTTCGAACCGGGACCACCGCCGGGGTCGATGCGGATGCCACTCAGGGGACTCAAGAGCGCGGGCCCCAGTTCAAACTGCAGGACGTGAAACTCGCCGTCCATCGGCGGTGCGGCATAATTGAAGCTTCGGGCTCCTGCAAATCCAATAACTTGCTGCTCAATCCAGAAGAGTTGCCAACCACCGCCGTCGTTTGCGACGAGCTTGATCCGTAATTCCACCTTGGTGAATCCCGGCGGGTTATTAAGAATTGCGCTTCTGAAGAAGTAGGGGTCGCTGCCTGTTGTCATAGCTTCCAGGATACCGTTGTTGGCTTTAAGGGCGATGGAGTTACTGCCCCAGAGCTCGGATTTTTTCTCCCAGACCCTAAGCTCGGAATCGGTGTTGAACTCGTTGACACTCACGAATTCGTTGAGGAGTTCGGGAGGATCGAGTACCACCACCGGTTCCCCGAGCACCGTGATGGCGATCGTGGTTTTCACCGCCGGGAAATTACCGTAGCCGGCGGTGATTACGTATTCCGTTCGGTGACTGGTTGCCAGTGGAATCCCTTCGATGGCACCATTGCCTTCATTAATAGTGAGGTTCGCGGGAAGGTCTGGCTTGACGTCACCGATAATGTCGGGATTGGGGCCGAAAAACGTGGGTTTCAGCGAGATGGTCTGATTGGTCTTGAAGATCACTTCCTTGACCGGGTAAGTGAAAAGCGGGTTACGCACGTCAAGGTGGATGTAGGTCTCCGAGCTTAGCTCGCCAGGAAATGTCGCGGTGACCAGGTAATCTCTGGCCTCGACCGCAATTTCGGGCCTTCCGGTGATGGTCCCGGTCGTAATATCCAGATTGAGCCCGGTGGGTAATTCGGGCGTGATCGAGAAAGCAGTTGGCGTTCCACCACTCACGCTGGGCTCGTTCGGTTCGATCTCTTCACCCACAAAATGGCGAGCACGGCTTTTGGAATACCAATTGAGCGCAGGAACGGGAAATTCGTTCGCGTTATTGGGGTCGGTTCCCAGATCAACCTCTTTGTCATCGGAAAAGCCATCGCCGTCCGTATCCGCGTTCGCAGGATCCGTACCCGCATCGCGTTTTCCTTTGAAAGTTCCGGTTAGTGTCTCAACCACGTCCGGTAAACCGTCGCCATCGGCGTCTGCGCTGATCATTCCGATCCGGATGTAGTCGACCTCGAACTGTGTCCCCGCCCCCGCCCCCGGGTCCAGGCGAATGTCAGTGAGGCGACTTGTAATCACCTTCCCGAGGTCGTACTGGTAGACGTGAAATTTGTTATCCCCCTCTGGACGGTGGGCGAAGCGACGTGTGCCGGTGAATCCCAAGGCGGAATCCTCTCCCCAGTAGAGATTCCAGTCGGCTCCATCATCTGAGATAACCCGGATACGAAACTCGACGAACGTCATCTCCGCTTTGGTGTCACTGATGCCTCTCCGGAAGATGAATGGGTCGTGGCCGAATGTGTCGACCTCGAGAACCCCGCTTGCAACGCTTAGATTACAAGAGTTCCGGTTCCAGAGCTCAAAGTCGCCAGTCTGGTTGAAGTCGCCGGCGGCGATATAGTCGTTGAGGATTTCTGGAGGATCGATCTGAAGGTCTTGAGCAAGGGACACCCGTGCAAGGAGCGTCATAACCAGTACGAGGCCTGAGAATGTTATGAAGGGACTGGAACGCATGGCTAAACCCTGCCTGATTTGAACTGATTTCTTTTAGTCTGCGACGGAAAAAACACCGTCTTCACATTTCGGCTTCCAGGGGTGAGGCTATCACCGGCCAGCGACGTGATCAAGCAAACCCTCAAGACGGAGACCCGGTAGAAAAACGAAGCGTCGTAGTGACTATGCACAGTTTTGTAACACGCGGATCAAGTCCACCGGTGCCCAACTACCCGACAGGTCCAAAGCTGAGTCAATAAATATCCACCAGGGTATTTCCAGGCTATAAACCGCTAGATAAAGCGTTGCGACAAAATGGCAATAACCACGTTCTGACGGGTCCAAAAATTTTCTGATTCAGCTATTCAGCAACTCGGATTTTCATTTTAGTAACTTTTTCTTTAGATCTTGGAATTCCTGCTCACTGATTGATCCCTGGTCTAGTAGCCTGGCCAACTTTTCAAGCTCGGCTATCGCGCTCGATTCTGCCACTGTGGTTTCAATATTGACCTCTCTATCAACGAACCCGAACAATTGGCCGATCTTCCTGAAGATGAGCTTAACCCCCCGCCAGATTTTTGGCAGCATCCATATCGCCAGTGCCAGGAACAGAATCATCAGACCGAGGAAAATCCAGGGATGATTTAGCGCGGCCCACAAACCAGCAAACACCGCAACATCCTCGGTGATTGACAGTCCCCAATTGGAGAAGGGCTCGGGTGACGTATTCACGGCCAATCGGGTTCCCGCCTTGGTCGCATGGCTGGTCGCTGCCATACCGCCACCAAGGATTGCTGCCGTCAGCTCAATGGCAGGACCAACTTCACCAACGGCACCCATTGCAAGAAGTACGCCGGCTGGAATTCGTATAAATGTGTGTATCGCATCCCAGGTGCTGTCAACGCCGGGTATCTTGTCTGCGAAGAATTCCGTCACATACATAATTCCTGCCGCTGCAATCACCAGGGGGTTGTCGAGAATCTCAAGTCCAGGGGGCAGTTCCAGGTTTCCAGTGACACTGGCTATCCCAAGCATCAACATGGCAGCGTACAGGTTTATGCCACTCGCCCAGGCGACACCCATGGTCATTGAAATGATGCCGATTACTGACTGGTACTCTTCCATTATTTTCTCCTTAGACAGTTCCCATGACGTTGCTTTTTGTTATCTCAGTTTGATCGATAACTGAGTCTTGCAAAAAACCACGATCATTTCCGATTCAGGTTGTTGCCCTCAAGTCTGCGGATTTTTAGGTGACAATAGAACCATATTGCCATAAATGTCTGAAAGGGGCCTGAAAACGTCTGCGGGCCGCCGCACTATTTTTGGACAGTCGCTCGGCGGACAATTTGTTGTGTATTCAGCACTCACAAATCCCGACCTGTTCTGGGGTCACATTGCGAGCAAGCCGTGGGAATTCAAAGCGATGGAGCTTGTCGGTCACAACCACTTTTCGGCGCCACCAGCCTCGCTCCGCCAGGGCATGCGTTGGCCAATTTCCTCGCGATAGAATTTGGCGAATCCGGGAAATTCCCGTTCAATCATCTATACTCTGGCCTGAGCGGGCCACTTCCCGAGAAGGTGCTGGATTGACAATCGACGAAGGCTATATCAAGTACGTCAGTCATTGGACGCCGGGCCCCGCTACCCATGTTCAGGCGGCACGTGAACTCGATACCTGGCGCAAGCCGTTGATTGAGGCGGGGTTGATCGGCCAGTACGAGGATCTTGGCATTGGTTACGGCAACATAAGCGTGCGTCGTGGCTCACGTGACCTGTTTCTGATTAGCGGCACACAAACTGGCCATTTGCGCGCCACAGATGAACGACACTACTCGTTGGTCACTGATTGTGACATCCGCAACGGCATCGTCAGGTGTAGCGGACCTGTCCAGGCCTCATCGGAAGCCATGACACACGCGGCAATCTACGCGTTGGGTGACGCAATCGGTGCAGTTGTACACGTACACAGTGAAGAGCTCTGGCAGCGCAATCTCGGCAAGCTGCCGACCACCGACCCGGAAATTGCCTACGGCACACCTGGTATGGCTCGTGAACTCGATAGACTTTACCGGCTGGCGGGCTTCAGGGAAGCCGGAGTCGCTGTTCTCGCCGGACATGACGAGGGATTGATCAGTTTCGGTACAACGCTGGAACAGGCAGCTACCCGAGTACTAAGTATTGGTCCCTAACACGTCTTCAGTCCGTCCCGAACTTAGCGAAAAAAATGCGACGCCGGTAGTAGTGTAGAATTTCCCATGTGAGAGTATCTGATTTTCTTTAACACTTGCCAATGAACGTAGTACCGATCACACTCTGTAAGCAAGGCAAGAGCCTAAGTAATCCAATTGTGACCGATCAAGTGATTAACAAATGCTACAGCAAGGTGCTCCCACTGCTGTGCATTGCCGTATTACTCAGTCCAGCAGATGGGCTTTCACTGGATGAGCCAACTGCAGATATCCCTGCTCCCATTCAAGGGGACGATCAACATTCGCAAATCAAAACGACTACTGGCAAAATTCGCGACGATGAATTGCTAAACTTTATTTGTGAGCAGATCAAGGCAACCTGGGGACAGGATGTAAAGTTGATGGTTAACTCTTGTTATGGTGGCGGTCTTCTGGATGACATGGAGCGGGTTTTTGGAGCTGGTGGCGATTGTGAAGGCATGCCCTGGATTGGAGGGTCGGCCAGTACATGGAAACAACGGGCTATAGGATCCAGCGATAAAGACGTCATAGAATCAGCTCGAAACGAAGCCATACCAAAGTTGGGATCAACATGGACGGACTCACTGGCAGGTCATAGCAAGTTAAATTTAAGCAGCGAACCTGGGGTAATTCGTAATGGCAGCACAAGCGACAATGTAATGACAGATCTGCAAGCTGCCGGGCCGAATGACCAGCATGGTCCAGACGGTACGGGAAAGGAAACGCCCCAGGTGGCTTCCGGTAATGATGGCTACAAAATTCAGTGGAATGCAGAAAATACCAAACATGAGGCTGTACTCTTTAGCGGGTCAAAGCATTTACGTCATACCCACAACGTTGAAAACGTGGAGGCGGCGCTGGAAAAGACCTGGGAAAACGAAACCTACAATATAAAAGCCATTACCGAAGGATCAAAGAAGGACCTGACAGATGCGATAAAAGATGCTGCTACTCGGCTTGATGATAACACTCAATTGTTACTCTATTTCAGCGGCCATGGCGACAAGCTGAAGAGCGGTTTTAAACCAAAGTGTCTTGGTTTCTTCGACAAGGAGATTTTGGAAACCGAGACTTGTGCATTTGTCATTGATGATGGTTGGTCCGGTGATTTTTTTGGGAATTATTTTTCCCTGCCGGACGAAATGCCAACACCGACACTCGACCTGCACATCGAAACATGTGGGGCTTGTGAGACGTGGAGTTATTCACTCAATGGGTACCCATTGGAATTTCCTGTAGTCGACGGCCCGGCGGGTGAACCCTTTATTGCCCAGCTACCGATTCAGTTTTACCAGCTACGACCGGGGTCACCTGATGCTAACGTGATTGAAATTACCCCACCGCCAATCATCAAGAGCATGACCTTGGGTCATGATGCGATATTGCCAAGTACGTCACTGGTACTCTCCGATATGGATCTCGACAGTGGCCCAATCAATGAATTGATACCCGACCAGGTACTGTTACCAGGGCAAAGTGCGGCATTTTTTGATATTACCCGAGCAGGTGAAGGTGTATTTGTGGAACTGCTTGAAAATGGATTGGCCGTGGTATACGTGTTCTCCCACAACCGCGATGGTACTGGTCAGTTCTGGATGGCGGGTTTGGGTCGCCAGGAGGGCGCCGGGATTATTGTGCACGACATGCAAATGCCAATCGGAGCGAGCTTTGGTCCGGCGTTTGACCCCGCAGATGTGGTACGAACTGATTTCGGCTCGCTGTTCTTCCGGCTACCTACCTGTGGGACCAGTGAGGTTCCTGGTCAGCTGTATATTTATCCGGAAACTTCTACCAATTACGAGGACTTGCTGAACTTCAAATACAGCCAGCTGGATTTACTCGCGGACTGTACAACGGGTGTGGGCTCAACCAATGTCACGCGTTCCGGTTCCTATTTTGATCCCAGCCACAGTGGCGAAGGGATTATCGTCCAGGTATTAACCAATGGTCTGGTCGTTGTGATGTGGTTCACCTACGACAAAAACGGGAACCAGATGTGGATGCAAGGTACCGGTTCAATCGTTGGTAATACCCTGACAATTGACAACCTCACGACAACCACTGGAACCAAGTGGGGCTCCGGCTTTGATTCTGCCTCTACTGTGGCAATGCCATGGGGTAAATTGACCATCGTGTTTAGTGGATGTGGACAGGCCACGTTGAGCTATATGTCCACCGCCGGCTTTGGTAATGGCACGCTCAACATGATTCGATTGACCAACCTTATGGGGCTTACCTGCACGCAATGAGGGTCGCTTAGCCCGCCTATATAGTTGCTCTTGTGTATCGGTGCTTGCGTAGTCCGTACAGCCATCGCATCATGTTCGCCTGAAATCAGGAAAAGCTGAAAAGTGAATCTAGTTTTGCCATTCGTTTACGTCGGGCTCGGCAGTATGCTGGGTGGTGTCAGTCGTTATGGACTGACTCTGGTTACGCAAAGTTATGCCGTATTCAGCATTCCCTTTGGAACCCTGGTGTCCAATCTGGTGGGTTGTTTGATCATTGGTTTGATAGCCGGGATTGGAGTAAAAACCGAAATTCTATCTTCTGAGATGCGCTTGTTGCTGGCCACCGGATTTTGCGGCGGCTTTACTACGATGTCTTCCTTTGTCTACGAATTAGGTCAGTTTGTTCAGGACAAGGAATACTTTTACGCCTCGTCATACTTTGTCGCCACGCTGGCTGGAGCCGGTCTGGTATTTGTGTTGGGCTTGTGGTTGAGTGAGTTACTGTTGAGGTGATGAATGGAAATTTCCGGTCAGGCCGTTTTGTTAAGAATATTTGTCGGTGAAAGTGATAAGTTGGGACACCTGCCCCTGTATGAGGCCATAGTCAAGCAGGCGCGCGATACTGGTCTGGCAGGGGCGACTGTTCTCAAAGGCGTGCTGGGTTATGGCGCAAGTGCGCGGATCCGAACACATAAAATTCTGGACCTGTCGTCCGACCTATCCATGGTGATAGAGATTGTCGATGAAGAAGAAAAAATAGCAACTTTTCAGCAGTGTCTGTCTCGCCTGTTTGCACAGGCTGGAAGTGGCGGTTTAGTGACCCTGGAAAACATCCGTGTTATTCACTATCTGCCGGAGAATAAGAACTAAAAGGGGTCGGATCCAACCCCTTTAATTATGAATTGGCTTTCAGAATATCGTCAATATCACGGGGTTTCATTGTAGGCAGAGTTTGTTCCAGTGTGTCACGACGGCGAATTTCACTGTCGACATACTTGATCCACTGCCCGGCGGCACGTTGGCTGCGTTTGTCTTTACGCGCCGCCACAAAAACACGTCTTGCCTGTTCCAGTTTTTTCTGGTTGAACAATGCCATGCCGTACATGATATTGGCGGTGTCTCCACGTTTAAGGTCGCCCATATCTATGCCTTTTTTGGCTGCTACAGCGGCTTCGGCCCATTTTTCAAGGTTGATATAGGACTGCGCCAAACGGATATACAACTCACCTTCTTCGCCTGCCTCGGCGGCCTGGCTAAGCGGCGGAATGGCTTTCAGGTCTTCTCTGGCTGAATACCAGGCCTGTGACAACAGACGCAAATTTCTGACATTGGACTCTACAGCCTTGGAGGCGATTTCCTTTTCGAGTACTCTTGCTGCTTTGTAAGGGAGACCATGTAGCAAATACAGATTTGCCAGGTTTACAGCGTGTGATTTACCGTCGATATAACCTTTTTCGTAAAGTGACTCGGTGAGTGAAAGTTGTTTCTTGGTGTCGCCCAACTCGCTGTGTACACCGGCAAGCGTCAGGACATAAGTATCCTTGGGGTAGGCATGGATCAGTTCTTCAAGTACGAGCAGCATACTGGGAAAGTCTTTGAGCTCCCAGTAGCACACGCGCAACAGCAACAGCCAATTCTCCCGCGGTACCTTTCCCTGCGTCTTGAACATGTCAACGGCCGTGGTAATTGGCGGTATGGCGGCCTGGTAGTCCTCCATCTGGAAATGCGCCTGACCCAGCAGCATGTATACATCTGCGGCGGGCTCGGGGACGATGGCCATTAAACGCTTGATGGTGTCCAGCGCCAGCTTGTAGTTCTCGACGGTGAAGTGCAGTTGTGCAAGTGTTTTGAGTGTGCTTTGTTGCAAGGCTTCGGGTAGCTCGGGCTGTTGCAAGACCCGCTCGTAGGAGCGTATCGCATCTGGATAACGTTCCTGCAAGTAGTAAGCATAGCCGGACAGGTTCCAGATCTGGGCGGCTTCATAGGGTGACAGTTTCTTTTTGCCTTGCTGGATGGCTCTGATTTTTTCCTGCGATGCTACAAAGTCCTCAGCTTCAACCAGCTCCTGGATTTCCATCAGCTTTTCATACACCTGCTGACTCATGGCCACCGTTTGTCTGGTCTTGCGTTCTTCCTTGTCCTTGCTATTTCTCTGTGCGGCTGCGGGTGTAGCT
>JAJFLB010000068.1 GCA_021772915.1 Gammaproteobacteria bacterium
CATGACCAAGGACGGACGCAAGTTCGCAGACGACCTGGTGAAGAACCGCAAGTGCCTGATGATCCTCGACGAGAGCACGCGCATCAAGTCGCCCAATGCGAAGCGCACGAAGAGCATCTGCATCTTCGGCAAGAAGGTGACATACAAACGTATCCTCACCGGCACCCCGGCAGTCAGTTCACCGTTCGACCTGTATGCTCAGATCAAGTTCCTTGACTGGGGATACTGGGAGAGCAAGGGGCTGAAGACGTTCGCTGCCTTCAAGGCACACCACGGCATCTATGAGCGCATCACCGACCCGCGCACCGGTCGGGATATACCCATCATCGTTGGCTACAAGCACGTGAGCGAGCTGCACGAAACCGTCAAGGACGTGAGCACCCGGTTGCTCAAGGACGACGTGCTGGACCTGCCGCCCAAGCTGTTCAGCAAGAAGTACTTTGAGCTGACACCGGAACAGTCTCGGCTCTACAAGGAGATCAAGGAGGAGTTCATCACCTTCCTTGATGGTGAGATGGTGAGCACCCCGCTGATCATCACCCGCATGCTGCGGCTCCAGCAGATCATCTGTGGCTTCCTGCCCACCGACGACGAGAACCTCATCCGGCTCGACAAGAACCCGAGACTCGAGTTGCTCATGGGTCTGCTTGAAGAGCTGGAACACAGCGCCATCATCTGGTGCCGATTCCGCGAGGACATCGACTGGGTAATGGAACGTTTAGGAGACACTGCCTTCCGATACGACGGTAAGGTCTCTCAAGAGGACCGTTTGATCGCCAAGCATGGCTTCCAGGCAGGGGAGCGAAAGTTCTTCGTGGCCAACCCGGCGGCGGGTGGAACCGGGCTCACGCTGCACAAGGCGAAGTCGGTGTTCTACTACTCCAACTCCTTCAGCCCGGAGGACCGACTGCAGTCCGAGGACCGTGCGCACCGCATTGGCCAGGACGGTGCCATCATTGGTGGTCAGGTGGGAGTGCACTACACCGATCTGGCTGGCTGGGGAACCATCGACGCTCACATCATTCAGTCCCTGCGCAATTCGTTCGCCATGCAGACCAAGGTCACTGGCGACATGGTTCGCAATTGGCTTTGACATTTGTTCGCTGGCACTGCGCTGGTATAATGGTCGCTCGGCTCAAGCAAAGGAAGGATCTCCCATGACCGACGAAGTTGATTACTCTGGCGCAGTCACGCCAGACAGTACTGATGCCCTGGCTGAACTGAGCCGTTTGGGTACCGCATTGACGCAGGCGCAAGCCAACGTCAAGGAGCTGGAAACGTCCCTGGCGCTCGCCAAGAAAGAGGTTGTGAACCTCAGCGAGACCCAGATTCCAGAACTCATGGATGAAGTGGGGCTCACCCGCTTCACCACTCGTGAGGGCATTCCGTTCAAGGTCAGCGACCAGGTGTTCGCGTCCATCACCAAGGCGAAGAAAGCTGCGGCTCTCGCTTGGTTGGACAACAACGGCCACGGTCAGATCATGAAGCGGAAGGTCATCGTCGAGTTCGACCGTGAGCAAGAGGATGCCGCCAACGAACTCACCGCTTCCCTTGTTGGGGACTACGGTGATGACGGAGTACTCTGTGACAAGTCTGTCCACGCTTCAACGTTGAAGGCGTGGGCTCGTGAGCAACTGGAGGCTGGGGCTGATATCCCGCTCGAGTTGTTCGGCATACACGTTCGCCGTATCGCAAAGATCGGCTAAGAAAGGACACAGTCATGGCCAAGAAGGCTACGACTAAGGGTGTCTCGGAAAACCCACTCGCAACTCTGGACTTCGGCGACCTTGATGGCGCTGGGTTCGAGGGAGTGGACGAGACGCACCTGAAGGTTCCGTTCCTCAACTTGCTCCAGGACATGAGCGACGAGGTGAAGGAAGCTCACGACAACTACGTGCCCGGCGCGAAGCCAGGCATGCTTCTCAACTCTGTGACCAAGGAGCTGTTCGAGTCGGTGGAGTTCATCCCCGCCATGGTCGATCACTGCTTCGTCGAGTGGGTGCCCCGCAAGCGCGGTGGTGGCTTCGTCGGCCGTCACGACCTCAACGCTCCGGACGTGGCTGCTGCCAAGCAAGCTGCGCAAGGTTCGCTGTCGCTTCGCGTCTCCCGTGAGGACGAAGACGGCAACACCAACTTCAACGACCTGATTGAAACATTCTACATCGCTGGCGTCATCGTCAACGGTGAAGAGGTTTCCCCGTGCATCATCGCTGCGACGTCGACCAAGATCTCGCAGTACAAAGAGTGGATGACTCGGGTCAACATGTTCACCATCCCCAAGCCGGGTGGTGGCAAGCAGCGTCCCCCTCTGTTCGCGCACCGTGTGACGATCGCGTCGAAGCCTCAGTCCAACACCAAGGGCGACTTCCACAACATCACCATCACTCCGGTCACGGACAACGATCTCAGTGCCTCGCTGATCACGAACCTCGAGTCCCCGCTGTTCCTCGGCGGACAGAAGGTCCGGGCCATGCTCGGAAGCGGCGAAGCGAAGATCGACTACGACTCCCAAGCGGTCGGGACTGCCGGAGGTGGTGCTACCGGCTCGTCCGACGACGACTTCTAGGAGAAGCCTCCTTTGCTTGGACCCAGGGCAGCCACTCCCCCGTCGGCTCGCCTTGGGTCCTTTTTCAATGCCTGAAGGGACACGCTGTGGCTCACAACTCAGAAGAAGATATGCTGAAGGACCTCTTCAGCGACCTGTTCGAACCCGAGAAGCCACGGGTCAAGGCAGTTCAGCCGCGCCAGATGGTATCAGAGTGGTCGGCCGAAGCGAAGGACGGCAGGGTCATCTTCACCACACCTCACCAGAAGTACAGCATCAGTGCTGAGACCGCGTACAAGCTGGCGAAGCTGCTTGTGGACAAGGCGAGGGCAACATGATGTGGACCGACAGCCAGGCCGACGCCATTGAAGCGGTGTCCCGCTGGTACCAAGAGCGACCCAAGCAGTGGTTCTTCCTCGCCGGATATGCCGGCACCGGCAAGACGACGCTGGCCAAGCACATCGCCAAGGAGATCGGAGGCTACGTCATCTTCGCTGCCTTCACCGGGAAGGCCGCTAGCGTCCTGCGTAAGAGCGGCTGCCCACTGGCCACTACGCTCCACAGCCTGATGTACCAGCCGAAGGACAGGAGCAGGAAGCGGCTCCGGGACATGCAAATTGAGCAGGCTCACACCGACCACCCCAGCTCGGAGTGGGACCGGCTCGAGTACCAGATCATCGAGGAAAAGAAGAAGCTCAAGCAGCCATCCTTCAAGCTGCTGGACGAGTCCGATATCCAAGAAGCCGACCTGCTGGTCGTCGATGAAGTCAGCATGGTCAACAAGCAAATGGGTGAGGACATACTCTCGTACGGAGTTCCCGTGCTTGTCTTGGGCGACCCTGGCCAGCTTCCCCCACCATTCGGCGGTGGCTACTTCACCAGCGAGGATCCCGACTTCATGCTCACGGAGATCCACCGGCAGGCGAAGGGTGACCCCATCATCGACCTGGCCACCAAGGCACGCAGCGGTGAGGCGATTGCGCTCGGTGACTACGGCAAGAGTCGAGTCCAGAAGGGGCTGAAGAAGGAAGCAGCGTTGGCGTTCGATCAAGCGCTTTGCTGGACGAATGCTACCCGAAGGCGCGTGAACGCACGCTTTCGTGAGCTCAAGGGTATCGAGTCACCCTTCCCGGTTGAGGGCGACCGGCTGGTGTGCCTGAAGAACAACCACAAGAAGGCTCTGCTCAACGGCGGCATCTGGCATGTCATGGAAGCACCGCTCATGGACGACGACTCGCTTCACTGCTGGCTCGAGTCCGAAGAGGGTGACGTCCAGTTCATCACCATGCACAAGGGTCCGTTCCTCGGGGAGGACCCACCACACTGGGAATTCCAGCACGTGGAGAAGTTCGACTATGGCTACTGCCTGACCGTGCACAAGAGCCAGGGCAGTCAGTGGAAGAAGGTGCTGCTCTTCGATGAGAGCAGCGGGATCAATAAGGCGGAGGAGCGACGCGGGTGGTTGTACACCGGCATCACTCGGGCCAGTGAACAACTACTGATAGTGAGATAGAATGCCAAAGACCGAGTTCAGCAACGAGCTGCATGCTGAGAAGTATCGCAGCCAAGGGGAGACCTTCCGCGAAGGCATGAACCGCAACGCGGGTGCCGTCACCGGAAGCCAGGAACGGTACCAGATACTCCGTGAGATCCTGCACGTTCAGCGCTTCCTCATGGGAGGTCGCAATCAGTCTGCCTTGGGCAGCACGCGCAACGTCACCCCTTACAACTGCTTCGTCAGCGGGATCATTGAGGACTCCTTCGTCGACGGCCACGGGTCCATCATGGAACGTGCCAAGGAAGCAGCCGCAACCATGCGCATGGGCGGCGGCATTGGGTACGACTTCAGTACCCTTCGCCCAAGGGGAGCGCTGATCAAGAAGCTGGACTCCTTCAGCTCGGGTCCGGTCAACTTCATGGAGATCTTCGACGCGGTCTGCCGATGCACAGCCAGCTCCGGCCACAGGCGCGGTGCCCAAATGGGAGTGCTGCGGGTGGACCACCCCGACATCGAGGAGTTCATCCACGCGAAGCAGAATCAGCACCGGCTGCGTGGCTTCAACATCAGCGTCGGTATCACGGACGAGTTCATGGAGGCAGTGCGCGACGACCTGCCGTTCGCGTTGCGTTGGGGTGGAGAAGTGTTCCGCACCATCGACGCACGTCGGCTCTGGGACACCATCATGCGCAGCACGTGGGACTGGGCAGAGCCAGGGGTCATCTTCATCGACCGGCTCAACGAGTTCAACAACCTGTACTACTGCGAGACCCTGACCACGACTAACCCGTGCGGTGAACAACCGCTTCCACCCTTCGGTGCCTGCCTTCTGGGGTCATTCAACCTGGTGAAGTACCTTGCACCGTACACGGAGACCGACGGCGACGACGAGATCTACCGCTTCGATTGGGATCAGTTCAAGGCGGACATCCCGCCGGTGGTCCGCGCCATGGACAACGTGGTGGACGTTGCCACCTACCCACTCTTCGAGCAGGAGCAGGAGGCCAAGAACAAGCGGCGCATGGGACTCGGGGTCACTGGGGTGGCCAACTGCATCGAAGCGCTCGGTCACGCCTACGGATCGCCTGCGTTCATCGCCACGCTCAGCAATATCCTGGAGTTCATGCGCGACGAATGCTACCGCGCAAGCATGGAGCTGGCGAAGGAGAAGGGTCCGTTCCCTGCGTTCCAGCGCGACGCCTACATCAACAGCGAGTTCGTCAAGCAGCTCCCGGCGAAGCTGGTCATCCAGATTGCCAAGCACGGGATCCGCAACAGCCACCTGCTGAGCATCGCTCCGACCGGCACCATCAGCATGTGCGCCGACAACGTGTCGTCCGGCATTGAGCCGGTGGTGGGGTTCCGGGTGCAGCGCACGTTCCAAACCTTCGACGGTCCAGTGGAGCTGGAGGTCGAGGACTACGGTGAGAAGTTCCTCGGGGTGCGCGGCAAGACGATCGCCACGGCCACCGTCGACGACCATCTCGCTGTCCTCGCGACCGCCACCAAGTACATGGACAGCGCGGTGAGCAAGACCGTGAACGTCCCGGAGGACGCGGACTGGGACCAGTTCAAGGAGATCTACGTCCGAGCCTGGAAGGCTGGATGCAAGGGCATCACGACCTACCGCATGGGAGGGAAGCGGGAGGGCATTCTCAAGGTTTCTGAAGAAACTACCGAGTCGTGTAAGTACGACCCAGACACGGGAATACGAGAGTGCGAGTAGATCAATCTTGCAGATTGTGCTTGCAGTCTGTTCGCTTGTAGGGTATCATGATAGTGTACGGCAGAGACGCAATCCCGCGTCGGCCACACAAAGGCAAAGGAGCCACAATGTCCGGTACCGCTACTCTCCTCACCATCGACCAGGTCATGTCCGCCTCACTCAGCGACCTCGCCAACGTCTACAACGAGTTGGCTGACAAGCCGATCAAGAAGTTCAAGGACAAGCCGACTGGCCAGCGCCGTGTGCTCGACATCCTCCGCAAGAACGGTCTGCTCGAGTCCGACGCTCCGAAGGCCAAGGCGAAGCCTGCCAAGGCCAAGAAGGCTGCCGCTGCGAAGTCCAGCGGGACGGGCACCCGTCGCACCGACTTCAACCTGGAAGGCGCGGAAGAGGTGAGAGCCTACCGCGAAGGCACGAAGCGTGCGCAAGTCATCGACATGCTTCGCAAAGGCGCGACCATCGAGGAAGTCCAGGACGCTATCGGCTGGGACTCCCGCACGGCTCGCGAAGGCATCAAGCTGATCAACACCTACGTCGGCTTCGGCCTGGCGGAAGATGAAGACGGCGTCATCACCCTGGTGGAGTAAGCCATGGCAGGACGTACCTACGAACGTCTCGGAATTGAGGTCTTCGGTGCTCATCTGATCGAGCACGAAGACCTTGATCCCGTTTATCTCGCATTGACGCGCACCGGTCTCGACTTCGACTGGACCCTGCGCTTTCTCGTCGCCTACTGGTGCTCGTACCACGTCGGCTTCTCGTGCTTCGCGGCGGACCACCCTGCGCCTGATTACTGGGACGTCATGAGAGCGTGGGCGGTCAATGACACAGAGGCTCCCGCTGGAGGCCGCTGGCCGCGTGGACACGAACGCAGGCACGCCAGGGGTAACTCCGGCCTGACCATGGTGCGGAAGCTGGAGGAGCGCTACCCGGAGCCGGAGCAGGCAGCTTCTACCCTCGCCTGCCTTGGGCATGACGGGGTCCTCCCCTGCAAGGCTGTCATGAAGACTGTGAAGGAGGAGTACCTGTTTGGCGACTGGATCGCCTTCAAGGTGGCCGACATGGCCTACAACGTATTGGACGTGGCAATCGACTTCGACGAAGCTGCGGTGTTCATGTTCAAGGATCCACGCAAGGGAGCCAAGCTCTTCTGGCGTGGCGAGATGATCAAAGCGGGTGCGCTGACTGCCGAGCTGGCAAAGACGGCTGAGCCCAAGGACGAGATGGCGATGATCCACGGGGTCGTGAAGCATCTCATTGAAGTGTTCGACGGTCACCTTGCTCCGCCCAAACGGGAGCGACCTGTGGGCGTGCTGGAAGTGGAGACCGTACTGTGCAAGTGGAAGAGCCACCTCAATGGCCACTATCCGCTGTTCAACGACATCGACGAGATTCACGAGGGTCTCGTACCGTGGAGCGCTGTGAGCGAAAGCGCAGTAGCATTCGCCGACGCAATGCCCGGACAGGAGAGACGGAATGCCTGAAGCTAAGCAACCTACCCGAGTGTACCTGATCGTTCACGACATGGGGTACGACGGGACTGAAGTGACCGGAGTGTTCAGCCAGGAAGGGCCAGCGTACAAGTACGCCAAGCTCAGTGGTGAAAACTACGACGTGGTGCCGATGATCATCGACAAGGGGATCCACCTTGCCGACCGCACACAGCGTGCGTACTCCGTCCGCTTCAACAAGGCAGGTGAAGTCACCAGCGCCAAGGAGTGCCCCATCACGCAGCTGCGGGAAGACTTCGAAGACCGCGAAGGAAACTTCTGCATGACAGTGGTTGCAAGCGACCTCACTGCTGCCGTCGTGAAGTCGCGAACACTCCGCAAAGGAGATTGATTGCATTTTGGCCGGTCACCAGTATAATGGGTCCAGCTCCAACGAAAGGAAATGTCGTGCAACGAACACGGAGACTCATACTCCTGGCCATGACTGGCGTCGCAATCGGCTTCACGATCGCACTCGCAGTGGCACTGTGACAATACGTCGGTTCTGTGACCGGTGCGACGAGGAGATACCCGACACCGGTGCGATGACCGACGTGTTCATCGACAAGGTTGGCATGGTGACTCACGCGGAGGTTCTGGTCCTCTGCCACATCGACGACTCGACTCAGGAACCGATCCAACAGAGCAAAGACCTGTGTGCCCCGTGCTACATCAGGTTCAAGGAGTGGTTTGGAGACTGAGATGGCTCGCATTGGTGGCTTGTGGCCGCAAGTTCAGTACGTGATCGACGTCATGACAACGGACGGTTTCGAAGAGGTCATCACGACCCTGTACGACGTGCCGTTCGCTGGTGACTGGGACCGCGACACTGACGACGTTTCTGTCGGCTGCCTCTGGTCACCACGGGAACTCTTGGCTCAAACCCGGGAAGCGCAAAACTGGAGCGACTGTGCGGTCGTCCAAGATACTGAGGAACAAGAGCAACTCGTCAACGAGCGGCTCAACATCTACTTGAAAGATGAACCATGGACCTGGCTACTCTCACCCCCCAATACACCTACTTGATACCCGGCAACCCGACGTTCACTCGGGACCTGGTTGATGCCATTGACGTGGCGCTGACCGACGGGCAGATCAAGCTCAAGTCGGACGGCAGCACCAAGGCTGCTTCGGCCACCGTCGTCACCATCTGTGACCTGGTCACTCCCGACGGAACCTCGGTGTCTACGGGGTACGCTTTCTGCTCCCAGGAGTTCCGCCCGGAACTCGGCAACACCATTGCGCTGGGACGAGCACTGAAGCGCATCAAGGTACTGGTCTGATGTCCCGGGTCATCGTCGTTGGTGCTGGTCTCTTCGGCAGCATCATCGCAAAAGCACTGGAGCTGGACGGCCACATCGTCACTGTGCTGGACGACAACCGACCCATGTCCGGTTCCAAGCCGTCCGCCTGCCTCATGAAGCCGAGCTGGTTCAGCAGCATGGGCAAGGACAAGCACGAGCCAAGCCTGGCGCTGCTTGACAAGATGTACGGACTCGAGGAGTTCGACTTCAAGGTCCGACCCAGCGGCATTGCCACCAGCTCATACCGCATTGATCCAAGCAAGGCTCTCCTCATCAATCGTCCAGGCAGCTACATGGAAGGTCTGGTCACCTACGTCGGACCGGACCACGTCAAGGTGTCTGAGCTCAAGACGGAGACGGGAGTCCGCAACGTCACCATGCGAGCGGACCACATCATCGTCGCGGCTGGCGTCTGGTGTGGCAAGATCCTGGCCGAAGCAGCTCAGTGGGACATCCGCCCCACCGCCGGGATCGTCTTCCGCACGAAGGGTGCGCAGTGCTCGGAGAACCGCATTGACGTGTGGGCTCCGTACAAGCAGTTGGTTGGGTTCCAAGAGTACGACGACCAGGTCTGGATCGGGGACGGCTCTGCCATTCTCGAGAAGAACTGGAAGGACAAGCGCATCGCTCAGTCGGTTGCACGGTGCGAGAAGTTCGCTCACTCTTTGGGCGTCGCGGGGACAACCGAATCAATCCAAGGACTACGTCCGTACGTGAAGGGTGCCAAGCCGTGCCTCTTCGAGCAGGTCTCGCCCAAGGTGTGGCTGGCAACGGGTGGAGCAAAGAACGGTACAATCGCCGCTGGCTGGGTAGCCAGTGAGCTCAGGAAGGCACTCTCATGAAGGTGAGCATCAGACCCGCAGTCAAGGAGACAGATCACAAGCTCATCCTCGACATTGCGAAGCAATCGAAGTTCACCAAGGACTTCGGCTCCATCATGTTCAGCTCGGACGAAAGCTACAACAAGGGGTGGATCCGGGTGGCAACGCTCGGGGATGAGATCATCGGGTTCACTTGCGTCCGGCACTGCATGCCGAAGCGCGGGGAGACGGTGCTGTACTTCATCACAGTACACGACAAGTTCCGCAGCCACTCCATTGGTGGTGTGATGATGAAAGACCTCGAAGAGCAGACACCGCACAAGCGGATTGCGCTCAACGTGGCCAAGGACAACCCGCGTGCCGTCTCTTTCTATGAGCGGCTCGGGTTCACAACGCAACACGGCGATGCGATCAAAGGCACCGCGTTCCACATGACAAAGGAGCTATGATGCACGAAGCAAGGAGGGCTGTCACCGTGGCAGTCAAAGGAGGCTTCCCCATGTTCGGGGGAGACCTGGAACTCGGTGGCACAATGGAGCTGAGGATCGGCGGCGGCAAGTCGATCACCTGTCGGTTGGTGCACGTTGACCACCTGATCGACCAAGGACAACTCGAGTACCGCTTCGAGGAAGTGCCGTCTTGCGACAAGTCGTTCGCCAACTGCCAGAACCCCACCCGCTTTGGTGGGTTCCCCGGTGGGCCGTATGGTGCCAACGTCTGTTCTCACATCTTCAAGGACACGCGGTGTGGTGTGGGCTGCTGCCCGCTCTGCGAGAACGACGTCGACAAGTGCGAGTGCGACAAGGAAGTCAACGAGCCAGATCCCAACGGATGCTACCAGAGCCCGATGTACGACAAGATCGGCAACTGCGAAGAGTGCAACCAAGTGCTCTGCTCTGGCGACGGGTACGAGTCCTACAGCGACAACTACCTGGTCTGCAAGCCGTGCGTGCACGGCAACAAACCTGTCGTTGCCGAGAGGAAACCGTTCGCCTCGGGCGGAATAGTGTCGCCAAAGACAGTAATGAAGGAAGTCGCCAAGACCCTGGTGCAGAAGATCGTCGAACAGGCGGTCAAGGATTCCTGGAAGGTCGAGCGACAGAACGTGCTGTGTGCGGACAGACAGCAGGACTGGTGCCTGTACGTGCCGCCGGTTGATGAGATGGAAGAGGCGCGGCGCATCAAGGTCGAGTGGCCTGAAGACGAAGCCGAGCGCCACTACCTCATGGACGAGATGCTGACCCTGCAGTTCGACCAGTGGGACATGCTGAAGGAGTACCGACAGCAGCTCAACACCTTCACCGACGACAACCCAATCCCCATGTCGCTCGTCTACAAGATGCACGGCATCAAGCCATGGAAGAAGCCGGAACCCCAGTGCCTCAAGGAGACCTGCCCGCACCCAGGCAACGGTCACAGCAAGGACTGCGCGTGGGCTCAGTGGAAAGGCATCGTATGATCGTCAACATCAGAGGCACGAGCGGGTCAGGGAAGTCAACCCTGGCTCGCAAGATCATGGCCGAGTTCCCGACGCGGATCCCGCTGCTGCGTCAGGGTGCCAAGGCTGACGTGCCTGGACCGAAGTCTCGTCCTTACGCCTACCTGTTCAAGCACCCGTCGAAAGCGGTGGATGACCTGGTGGTGCTCGGGCACTACGAAGCGGAGTGCGGTGGGTGCGACACGATCCCGTCGTTCGACGCCATGTACGAGCTGGCGAGGGAAGCCTCGGACCAAGGCTTCAACGTCCTCATGGAGGGGCTCCTCCTGAGCGCGGAGAGCCGTCGCATGATCGAGCTGGCCTTCGCCCGGGACGTGCTGGTCATTGGCCTGGACGAGTCCCTAGAGACCTGCATCGACTCCGTCAATGAGCGGCGCTGGAGGAAGAACCCGGACAAGCCAGGGGTCAACCCGAAGAACACCGAGTCCAAGTGGAAGGGAACCCGGTCGACGATGGAGAAGCTCACCGTCGCTGGAGTCACTGCCATATGGGCCGACAGAGAACAGGCGTACGAGATCCTCTACGAGGCACTCATCGACCTGCAGGAGACACCGCTATGAGAAAGTGGCGACAGTACCTGTTCAACACCGTAGCGCTGCTGCTGTTCGCTGTGGGGTGCACCTTGCTCCCCTTGGGCACCTGGCTGCTGCTCGAACCAACCACTACCTGGGAGAAGATCGGAACGATCGTGGTCTGCCTGCCCGCCTTGGGCGTCAGCTTCATGTGCACCCTGATGGTCTTCAAATTGGTGGCTGACTCATGATCGACGTGGGCAGCTTCTTCGAGTTTGCGAGGGAGAGGTACAGGATATTCCTCGCGAAGGAAAGCGGTGAGCCGAGGCCATGGACCGATGACCCGGTGCTACTGCGATATTCCTTTTGCAACATCTTCCGCGAGGACGACAAAGTGTCGCGTTACCTGAAGCGTGAGGTCCGAGACCCGGTCGCCCAAAAGGCGTACTGTCTTGAGGCTGTCGCAGGTATGCGCTGGTTCAACCGGATTGAAGTCGTCGAACGCATCAAGGACATTCTGGTTTCGCAGGGGTGGAATAGTGGTATGATCGGTGCGCGGCTCGCAGGAGTCAGCCCGCTTGTCACCGGAGCATACATGATCAAAACACCTGCCGGGATGAACAAGCTGGAAGGCATCTGCGACTGTATGGACAAGCTGGTCTCAATGAAGCTGGAAGTCGGCGGCATGAAGCTGCAAGACGCCCACGCTGAGATCATGAAAGCACCGTACCTCGGCTCATTCATGGCATACGAAATCGTCACGGACCTGCGGCACACACCACTGCTCTGTGACGCACCTGACATCGACTCTTGGACCGTTGCTGGACCAGGAGCCGCACGCGGACTTGGCTGGATCCTGTATGATGATCCGACCACGTTCAGCTACACCAGCAAGCATCAGCAAGACCGAATGCTTGGTTACATGCGCGAACTCCTCGGAGCATCCCGTGGCGGGGACAACTGGCCACAAGGGTGGCCGGACTGGGAGATGCGCGAAGTCGAACATACCCTCTGCGAGTACGACAAGTGGCGTCGTGGAAGCAAAGGACAGAAACTGAAGAGGCTCTACCGATGAAAGTCATCCACGCACCCAACGTTGGCTGTGCATTGTACGAAGGAATTCGCTACCTCAAAGAGTATGGCATGGACGAGCCGTCCCGGAACGGACCCGTGAAGGTGGCTCCCAACCCGGTTGTGACGCTCTACAACAACCCCTGCCAGCGCGTGCTTACCGACCCGGTGCGTGACGCCAACCCGTTCTTTCACTTCATGGAGTCACTGTGGATGATCGCCGGTCGCAACGACGTGGCCTGGATCTCCCGGTTCAGCAGCGGCATTGCACAGTACAGCGACGATGGTGTGATCTTCCACGGCGCGTATGGCCATAGGTGGCGGCACTACTTCGGCAGCGACCAGATCGAAGTGATATGCAACGCACTCAGGGCCAACCCTCAGTGCCGCCGACAGATCCTCCAGATGTGGGATCCGATCGCGGACCTGGGAATGGAAGGAAAGGACTTCCCCTGCAACCAGTCAGCGCACTTCCAGGTGAAACACGGGCGGCTCGAGATGACCGTCTTCAACAGGAGCAACGACGTCGTGTTCGGCGCTTACGGTGCCAACGCAGTCCACTTCTCCATGCTCCTCGAGTACATGGCCGCAAAGGTCGGCGTCCCCGTCGGAAGATACTGGCAAGTGTCGGACAACTACCATGTCTACGACAACGTGATGACGAAGAAGAAACTGTGGGGCCTGGCTGACAAGGCACCCGACGGGTATCACACCAAGACGTATCCCGACCCGTACGAGTGGAAAGAAATCGAACCTTACCCGATGGTCAAGGACCCAGAGAAGTGGGACCGCGACCTTCACATGTTCATGGAGAACGGCGCTGAGTGCTACGGCTACAACGAGCCGTTCTTCCGGAGAGTGGCCGTGCCGCTGCTGCGAGCATGGAACACCTACAAGGACGGAGACAAGCGTGCCGCCATTCGTGAGCTGGACGCATGCTCTGCTACCGACTGGAAGAAAGCGTGCACCGAATGGCTTACTCGAAGATTGACACCATCCGTTACCTCCGGGAATCAGGAAACGTCGAACGAGCCCACAACCTCCCCCACCGGGGAAGCTACTCCGTAGGCAAGCACTGCTACGACATGACAGTGCTCTGCCTGCAGCTCAACCCGGACCCGTCCGTGGAGCTACTCAGGGCCATCAACTACCACGACGTGCCAGAGCGGACCACAGGCGACCTGCCCGCTCCGGCCAAGTGGAGCTGGCCGCTCATGACGGCAGAGTACGAAGTCGCTGACCGTGCCGTGCACTCCTTCTTGGGCACCAGGGTCGAGCTGACTGAATCAGACAACAAGTGGCTCAAGGGTCTTGACGCCTTTGAGTTCTACCTGTGGTGCCTCGATGAGACCGCCATGGGAAACCGCAATGCCGAGAACTGCTTGGAGCAGATCACGGAGTACCTCGACGCGAAGGTCGACTTGCCCAAAGAGATCAAGGAGATCTACGATGAGTACCGAGCTACCGGATGGAAGCGAACCTGTGAGCAGCTACCTCAGTAAGCTGGAAGGAATCAGCGCACTCGACGTGAGTGGGTTGAAGAAGGCTGAGGAGAGTTACGGCGACTCTTGGAAGCGTCGTGGTGGAGTTGGTGCCTTTATGATGCTGGCCCGCAAGTGGGACAGGTTGGAGAATCGAGTCAAGAGTGACCCGACTCCATACGACATCTTCAAACACATTGCCGCCGACACCCGTGGGGAAGGGCTGATCGACGACATTCGTGACCTGCGCCGATATCTCATGCTTGTGGAAGCAGAGATGGTTGCGCGGGGAACCCAACTCGGAGGTCACAGAGACGATGCCTAGTGGATCAATTTCGTTCGACTTGCCGCTGTCAGTCAACGTTGACTGCATGCCGCCGGTCACGGTCACCCTCATCAGCAACAGCCAAGTGCTCGCCATTGGTGAGCCGGTGGTGTACGAGGTTCGCTTGACGAACCCCAAGCAGTTCCCCATTCTTGTTGACAACTTCGTGCCGACCAACATCCCGCCGGGTGTCGCGTCGGACGTGGTGGTCTCATTCAGCCTGTCCTCGATCACGATCCCTGCCGGGGAGACTCGAGTCAATATCGTGACGGTCACTGCGCAGCCCACGCTGTCGGTACAGGACGTCGAGTTCGAACTCAACATCACTGCCGACGCAGACGCTGCGCCTTGATTGCAACTTGACAGTTGGCATTTGGCCGTTGGTTGCTATGATTGTGGGATTGGTTTACTTTCCCCCAACCCCGTTCGCTTAGGAGGCGAAACCCATGACTGTAGCGACCAACAACAACTTCCACCCCGAAGTCGCAGGGGTGATCCAGATCACACGCAAGAGGGACAAGCGTCCCAACCTGTGCGTGAACCTGGCCGACATCACCAACACCACGTGCCGCATGGCGCGGCTGGCCAACGAGGCACTCGGCTTCGACGTCACTGTCCCCGTCCAGAAGATCGTTGCTCTCATCGAGGGCAGGGAAATCAAGAACAACGGCACCCGCCGTGCGTTCTTCATCCTCTGGAAGTCGGACCTTGAAGGACTCGGAGTCGTCTTCCACGCTCACAGCCGCAACGTGACGGACGACGTCACGCCCATCAACAAGGCGACCTCCCACCTTACTGCACGTGAGTTGCTCGGGCGAGTCAACGCTCCGTCCAAGAGCGACAACGTGAACCTGACCACGTTCTTCAACGAGATCCGTGCACGGTACCCCGGCAAGAACATCATCGTCAACGCTCTCACAGAGACGTTCGAGGTGGTGGACTAAGTGGGGCTCGAAAAGCTCTTTGATCTCCTGCTCGAATTCCTTGACCTCTTCCGTTTCTGGCAAGTGGTTGATCAATACGAGCAGGGGATCGTTCTCCAACTGGGGAAGTTCAGGCGCGACCTGAAGACTCCTGGACTCAAGATCATCTGCCCGTTCGGCATTGACCAGGTGTTCACCGTGAACGTGACCCTGCACACGATGAACCTGCGGACGCAGACGCTGACCCAGAAGGACGGCAAGACGATTGTGATGTCTCCGGTCCTGAGCTACCGGATCCGCGATGCGAAGAAGTTCACGCTGGAAGCTGAGTCGGCCGACGACGCACTGGCTGACATCACCTACGGCACGGTGGCGGAAATGGTTCGCCAGTCCACCATGGAAGAAATGATGGACGACACGTGGCATGAGCTGCTGTACAAGGAAGTGCGGCGGCAAGGCTTCGCCTTCGGCATTGAAGTGCTGGCGGTAAGGTTGAGCGACTTCGGTGCGCTGCGCACCATCAGGCTCATCAACTCGGACGATGCAACGGCAGGCGAAGAAGAGTGACATACCCGGTACTGTTCCCACCCAAGTCTGACTGGAGGCCACCAGCCCGCAAGGACTGGATCGACTTCCGCAAAGAGAAGCGCATTGCGCTCGACTTGGAGACGAAGAACCCTGCCATCAAGACGCTCGGTGCGCGTGACCCGGACGGTGCCATCATCGGCTTCGCCGTCGCCACACCGGACGGTCGCAGCATGTACCTCCCCATTGGGCATGCCGGCGACAACCTCGATGAGACTGAAGTCATCGAGTTCATGGTTCACCAGTTTCAATACTTCGAAGGCGACATCGTTGGGGCCAAGCTCGAGTACGACATGGACTGGTGCCTTCAGTACGGCATCACGTTCCCCAAGGTCCACCGGTGGCGCGACATTCAGGTGGCCGAGCCGCTCATCGACGAGAACCAAGACCGGTACGCACTGGACCTGGTCGCCCAACGGTACGGCATTCCAGGCAAGGACGAGTCACTCCTGAAGGAAGCTGCCCTCGCCTTCGGCGTCCACCCGAAGAAGGAGATGTACAAGCTCCCGGCACGGTACGTGGGCGCTTACGCTGAGCAGGACGTGGACCTGCCTCTGGAGCTGCTAGAGCGCCAGGAAAAGCTCATCGTGGAGCAGGGTCTGGAGGACATCTACGACCTCGAGTGCAAGCTCACCCCGATCCTTGTGGCCATGCGTCGACACGGCGTCCGCATGGACCTAGCCCGCATGGATGAGATCGAGCTGTGGTCACTGAACGAGGAGGAAGCGGCGCTGCGTGAGGTCCGAGACTTCACCGGCTGCGAGATCCGACCCGGCGACATGCAGAAGGCAGCAATCGTGGCTCCGTGCATCGAAGCACTGGGGTTCCGCGTGCCTCTCTCACCGAAGACCCAGAAGCCAAGTATCACCGACGAGTTCATGGAGTCGCTGGAACACCCAGTGGCCGAGCACTTGCGTCGTGCCAGGAAGATGGCGTCAGTGCGGACCAAGTTCTTGAACGGCTGGAGGGCTCACCTGGTTGGCGACCGTCTGCACGGCACGTTCAACCAGCTCAAGTCGGAGAGGGAGGACGGGAAGGGTAAGGGCACCGTGTCCGGCCGACTGAGTTCAACGAGTCCCAACCTGCAGCAGATTCCCGCAAGGGATCCGGAGTTGGGACCGTTGCTCAGATCGTGCTTCTTGCCAGACGAAGGTATGGAGTGGGCGTCAATCGACTACAGCCAGCAAGAGCCACGCATGACCGTGCACTACGCCACGCTGCGCAAGCTGCAGAAGGCACTGTTCACCGCCGAGCTGTACCGGGATGACCCGAAGGCTGACCACCACAACATGATGGCGACCCTGATCTACGGACCCGGGTTCACCAAGCAACAGCGCGGGTACGCCAAGGAGATCTTCCTCGGCCTGGCCTACGGCATGGGCGGTGCAAAGCTCTGTGACAAGCTCGGACTACCGACCCGGTGGTCGGTGTTCTGGAAGGGTGGCAACCGTCGCCCCATGGAACACTTCCAGAAGGAGTCGGAAGCACGCAAGGTCGCACGCGACAGCCAGGGCATCTGCTTCCGGTCTGCCGGCAAGGAAGGCCAAGCGATCATCGACGCCTTCAACAAGTCGGTGCCGTTCGTGAAGAAGCTCGCCAAGGAGTGTCAAGCGAAAGCTGAGAAAGCATACCGGATCAAGACCCTTCTTGGGCGACTCTGCCGGTTCGTCAAGAACAAGTATGGCAAGTACGACTTCCACAAAGCACTGAACCGCCTGATCCAAGGCTCGTGCGCGGACATGACCAAGAAGGCACTCATCGACTGCTTCGAAGCCGGGTACTTCATCCAGCTCCAAGTGCACGATGAGTTGTGTACCTCGGTCCGCGACCGGGCTCACGCTGACGGAATTGCCACCGTCATGGAGGACTGCGTCGACCTGCTGTTGCCGGTCGGCACTGACGTGGAGATGGGCCCAAGCTGGGGCCACTCAATGGTGCCCAAGGAGAAGTGGGCTGAGAAAGGACTAGCAGCATGAGCTGGGGTAGTGGAGCCTGCCTTCTGGAAGACGTTCTCGGATTGGTCGAGAAGCACATCCCGAAGAAGCAGCGCAAGAAGGTCGTGAAGAAGATGGCGGCACTGTTCGAAGAACTGGACGCGGACGTGTTCGGGTACGAGTGCACTTCGCCAACGCTTCAAGAGCTACGGCTTGAGAAGTACGGGCCAGAGTGCAAGTGCGGCTGCGGCGCGTTCCTCAAGGAAGAGGACTGCTACGGCGAGGAGGACGAAGAATGATCTGTTACAAGGACATGACGTTCTGTCGGCGCAAAGACTGCGCCAACTTCGGAGTGGGATGTCACCGCTCATTCACCCAGGAGGTCGCGGACGGAGCGGTGGAGTTTGGACTACCTGTTTGCTTCGCGCACTTCACTGACTGCTTCGAGGAGAAGCCTGATGTTCATCGACAAGGAAATGCGGAACATGATCCGCGAGTTCAAGAAGACCCAACCGCACGGGGTGAGGAACCAAGTACAACGCCAGATGAGGGCAGCGTACGAGGGAGCTGACCCTGAGCTCAAAGCGCAGATGAAGGAGCAGCTACGTGCCCACCTCAACGGAGAACTCCCAGCCAATGTCACCGACGACTTGGCAGTCCCGATTCATGAGTATGTCCCAACTCGTGGCCTCATGGAGCAAGGATCCATCAACCCAAGTCGGGGCAGTGATAGTCAACCAGAAGCGTCGGGTGGTGGCAACGGGGTATAATGGGTTCCCCGCTGGCGTAGAGGACCTCACCGAGCGCTACGAAAACCGCGACCTGAAGTACAAGCTGGTGGTTCACGCTGAGGCGAACGCCATACTCAACGCGGTGGCCTCTGTGGAAGGGTGCTGCATCTTCGTGACGCAGCCGCCATGCCAGGAGTGCGCCAAGCTCATCATCCAATCCGGCATCACCTACGTGGTGTCGCCCACCCCGACTGCCGAGTTCCTGGCGCGGTGGGACTCAACCGCAACCGAACTCATGTTCGCCGAAGCAGGCGTGAGTTGGGAATGCATCTAATGGACGAAGAAGAGTACAAGGCAGGCGAGCCTGAAGGCGAAAAGAAGCCGGACCCTGCCAAGAACGTCCACAAGCTGCGTGCCGCTGTGGACCAAATGTCGATGATGAACCGGGAAGTCGTCCCGCTCATCGTCAACTTCTGGAACGACCTGGCCCAGACCGGCCTGCCGCCCGACCTTTGTGGCGTGCTGGTCCGCGACTACTACTCATTCCTGCTGCGTCCAAAGATGCCGTGGGAAGTTGACCAACAACAAGAAGGAGACTCCGATGGAGGAGACTTTTGATACGTTCGAAGAGTTCCTGGCCGCCAAAATGATCGACACCAGCAACATCCCAACCAGCACGTATGATGTTGAAGAAGCAGACGAGTACGACGTCGATGAGGACGACCATGACCACGTCCCGTTCGTTGGCACCGTCATCGAGTTTACGTCACCGCGCAAGCCGAACAACTGGGAGGTCGGCATCAGGCAGGTGCTCACCTCCCCGCAGAAGTCGCACGTGGCGCTGTTGGCCTGCAACGAACTGAAGGCTCGTATCCTATGAGCGAACAGGACCAGCGACAGACGATCATCAAACTCCTCCGACCGCTGGATGCCATGTCGGTGGAGAACACCATCTGTTGTCCCGGCACGCCGGACGTCAACTACGGTGGTGAGTACGAACTGACTATCCCGTGCTCGGTGATCAAGGACGCTGGTCCGAAGCCGGGTGCCAAGACCCAGAGAGGTGAAGGCACGATCAAGCGCAACGTGTACCTTGAAGGCTGGATCGAGCTGAAGTGGGAGCGACACTGGCCGGTGCGCGGTGGACCGTTGCGCGTTCCCCACTACACCACGCAACAGAAGGTGTGGGCGCGGAAGCGTCGGCATCGTGGCGGTCAGTGCCGTCTCTTGCTGCAGTGCTCCAACGATTGGATTCTCCTTGATGGTGCGGTGGCTGCCACCCTCCCCTTGGGCGACGCCACCCGGGAGCAGTTGATTGAAGCTGCTGAAATGCACTGGACCCAAACACCAACCAGGGAGGACCTCATCAGGTGCTTGTTACCAACGGCGAACTGAGCTATCTTCGGAGGCTACGCAATGAGCGGAGCCAGGCAGAAGAAGCGGAAGTGCAAGGAATCAGCCGATACGCATATCGGCAAATCGAAGCGCTCGACGACAAGATGTATGAACGTCGCGTTAGCAAGTACGAACGGCTCGTGCTGCTGCGGCGCAGGAGTGGTTGGACCATCGCCGAAGTGGCGGAGGAATACGGGTGCTCCCCGTTCTGGTACCGTGAGTTGGAGAAGCAAGCACACCCGGACGTTGAGGAGCTACTGTGCGCACTGACACCCGACTATCCCTAGACTTCCTTGAACGGTTCCGCCCAAGTGGACCGTGGGTGGTCACGCGGATCCGTTCCAACCTGACAGGCATTGACACAGCCTGCTTCACTGACCCAGCCGAGCTGGAGAAGTGGCTGATCAAGTACAACGGCAGCGAGAAGGAGAACATCTACTTCACCGGCAACTCCCACGTTGACGGCATCAACTTCTCGTCGCGGTCAATGAAGAAGCTGTCGCGCCAGCACATCAAGAGCATGGACTGGCTGCACGTGGACATTGACCCCGACGGCAGCAAGGACATCGAGCTGGAGCAGAAGCGGATCCTGGCCACGCTCAACAACCCGCCGGAGGGCATTCCGCAGCCAACGTTCATCGTGTACTCTGGTGGCGGGTACCAGGC
Source organism: Gammaproteobacteria bacterium (assembly GCA_021772915.1). GTDB lineage: Bacteria > Pseudomonadota > Gammaproteobacteria > Xanthomonadales > SZUA-36 > SZUA-36. The sequence goes on from JAJFLB010000068.1 coordinate 20,506, forward strand.
GTTCTGGCGGCTCGACGAATCGTTCATGATCAACGGTGACGAGGCACTGTACGAAGAGGCGAAGCTCTGGAACATCTACCTGGAGAAGAACCTTGAAGGCGACTCGTGCCACAACGTTGACCGGCTCATGCGACTGCCCGGCACCATCAACTGGCCGACGCAGCGCAAGGAGGCAAAGGGTCGCGTGCCCGTGCTCGCCACCCTAGTCGAGAGCAACCCGGTCAGCTATGACCTCAATTCACTCAAGAAGGCTGTCCCCCAGGCTGGAAAAGACCAGGGAATTGCGGGTGATTCTGTCGTAGTGAGTGGCAACGTCCGTCGGCTCGGCAACATCAACGAACTCGGACCCGACGTTCCTGACAACGTCAAGGCACTCATCGTGCAGGGTGCCAACTCGGAGACCAACACCGGCACTGAGTACGAGTCCCGCAGCGACGCTGTTTGGTACGTGGTGTGTGAGCTGGTGCGCCGCAACGTGGACGACGATACGATCTACTCGGTCATCACGGACGAGGACTTCGGCATCAGTGAGCACGTCCGAGCGCAACCGCGTCCGGAGAAGTACGCCATCAGGCAGATTGAGCGTGCACACGAGTTCGCCGAGGACCCACTGCTGATGGAGTTCAACGAGAAGTATGCACTGATCCAGGACATGGACGGCGGCAAGTGCAGGATCCTCAAGCGCACCTACGATGAGGCCACCAGCCGCATGGTGTACGGGTTCCAAACCGCCACCGACTTCCACCTGTCCCTGGTGAAGCTCGTGGTCGGCACCGGCAAGACTGAGCAGCCTGCGTCCAAGTGGTGGCTGAAGCACCCGAAGGGTCGACAGTTTGCTGGCATCGTCTTCATGCCTGGCTCAGAGCCACCCACCGGCTACCTCAACATGTGGGACGGGTTCGCCTACCCTGCGATACAGGGTAACTGGCAGTGCCTCCAGGACCACGTCCTGACCAACGTGTGTGGTGGTGACCAGGAGCTGTTCGACTACGTCATGAACTGGATGGCTCGGGGAGTCCAGCTCCCGGGTGAGCCTGGCCAGACCGCCATCGTCATGCGCGGCAAGCAAGGCGTCGGGAAATCGTTTCTCGCCAAGATGTACGGCGCACTCTTTGGGCACCACTACCTGGCGACATCGAACGCCAAACAAATCACGGGACAGTTCACCGGGCACCTCAAGAACGTTGCGTTCCTCTTCGGTGACGAAGCGTTCATTGCTGACGACCCGGCTCACGTCAGTGCGTTGAAGACCCTCATCACCGAGACCATGGCGGTGTACGAGAAGAAAGGGGTGGACGCCCAAAGCGGGAGGAATTGCATCAAGCTCATGCTGGCGTCCAACGAGAAGTGGGTGGTGCACGCTGACGGACTCGAGCGTCGCTTCCTGGTGCTTGACGTCGGGGAAGGCTCGATCCAGGACAGTGCCTACTTCGGTCGCATTGCGAACCAGATGCACAACGGTGGCTTCGAAGCGATGATGTACGACCTGATCAACCGTGACCTCAAGGACTTCAACGTCTACCACGTGCCCGGCACCACGGCCATGCAGGAGCAGAAGGAGTTCAGCATGACTCCTTCAAAGGCGTGGGTGCGTCAGTGCCTGGAGCATGGCTTCCTGCTGGACGGCACGACGTGGGAAGACTTCCACCCGAGTTCGTCGCTGGCATGGGCCTGCCGCACGTTTGACAAGGACATGAACCCGGACAGGCTGGGTCGCATGCTGCGTCCGTTCGTTGCTGACCGGGTGCGGCTCACACGTGAGCACCGGTCGCTGGAGACCGGCCTGATGCAACGCGGTGTGTGCTGGGGCTACAGGTTCAAGCCACTCGAGGAGTGCCGCGACCAGTGGCGCAAGGACACCGGCATGATCATCAAGCCAACGACATGGGAGGAGGTACCGCATGACCCCGAAGCCGAAGCCGACGAAGAAGGCCACCAAGACTTCTAGGAAGACAGGCGGCAAGAAGGCCAAGATATGGCCGGTGGTGTTCTGTGGCGAGGAGCAGAAGCTGTGCACGTGCCCTCACCGGAAGCGTCTGGTGGTGGTCAAGAACGAGGAGGGAGCCCGCAAGGGGTTCTTCATCCGGAGGGCAGAGGACGGCGCTCTGGTGTGCTGGGCCAGGCTCAAGGGGCACGCCACCGAAGCCATGGAGAAGCTGGAGGACCTGCTGGACCTCTGTGGAGGGAAGCTCCAGGAGAAGACCGTCCGCCACTTCCGACACGAGCTGTCGGAGCTGTAGCTTACGAGAAACTTGCGTTGCAGTTTGTGCGCTTCTCGATAGTGTCGTATGATGAAGTGTAACGAATGTCAATCACTCACAGCAAAGGAGGCAACCGTGTCCATCAAATCACTCGCTCGCACCGTCCTGATCGTCGGCTTCACCCTGACCCTGGTCATCGTTGCCCACGAGCTGTGCTCTGGCTTCGAAGCAATGTGTGAAGCGAGCAAGAACGGGACTCCCGGCTTCATGGGCTCCATGGGTCAGGTCGCCAAGTAGGTTTGCCCCGTTCGGAATCGTGCTGCATACTTCAAGTGACTCAAGCAAAGGAGATGGAACCATGGGAAATCGCGCCAACGTCCAATTCACTGACGGACACGACGTTTCACCGTCCGTTTACCTGCACAACATGGGTGGAATGGTCCAGGACCTGCTGTCCGAGACCAAAGCGCTCATGGGTGGTCGGAACGACCTGGAGTACATCGCTGCCCGCTTCGTCGGGGTGTGCTGCTCCAAGGACCCCAACAGTGGCCTCAGCATCGGCATGCAGAACGAGAAGAACACCGACATCGTGGACCACGGCGACGCTGGGGTGTTCATCGTCGACATCAACACCTGGACCGCCAAGGTGAGAGGCCTGAAGGTGGTGATCGAATGAGCGGGGACGCGGACTGGACCTACAAGGGTCACCGCTGTCGGATCGAACTCGACTACGAAGAGGACAACGTGAAAGCGTTCCACTTCGTGGTCGCCCCTGACGGCACCGAGCACTTTGCGGACATCAGTCCGTACGACCAAAGCGAACGCACTGTTGAACTCTGGATCGACGCTGGCTACCCGAAGCGCACTGGCATTGGCCCACTACACAAGGAGGACTTGGTATGAAAGCGACTGAAGCACTCGAGATCCTGTCGTTGGCCGACGCCAACCAGAACGTCACGCTCATCGTCCACGACGTTGAGGAGCCGGACAGCGCCGTGCTCACGAAGCTGCACCACACCGCACCCGACGAGCTGGAGCGCATGCTGAAGCAGCTCGAGTTGAACAAGGTGCTGCCGCACTCGCAGCAGATGCGCTTCCCCCGTGGCGTCACCCGCGCCGTCGTGAACAACATCCTGTCCCAGATCGAGGAGGCACGCAATGGCGAGCAGTCCTAACGACAAGGTCATCGACCTGCTGACCCTGGACGACGACGACAAGGACATGGGCTCCTTCGTCATCCCGGCTGACCAGCGTGGCTTCCTCCGCGCCGTGGCTGCCATGGCCCCGAACGTCAACACCATCGACTTCTTCGTCAAGCTCAGCCTCGCCTTGGGCAACCGTCGCGCCAAGAAGGTCGTCAACTACCTCATGGACCACGCTGAGGTGCAGGACGCCAGAGGGAACGCTGTGTGGCGTGACGGCCACGAGGTCCGACCCGATTGCAAGCTCCGCCTGGTGGACGACTGCGGTGAGGAGCTGACGTTTTGACAGACAAGCCGAAGCGCACCGGACCCATCATCGCTCGAGTCGAGCCCAAGGAGCCGGAGCTGTCCGAGCGCACCAAGCGCAGGAAGCGGATCATGGCCGAGGAGGGACTCACCCGCAAGGAGTTCGCTCAGAAGTACGGCAGCAAGTAGACACAACGAAACCATCTCCTCCTGAGGCGACGCTGGGATTCCCAACCCGGTGTCGTCTCTTTCTTTACGTCGAATCGCGATCGAGCGGGTTGCGGCTCCTCGAGAGTGTTGCATACTGAGAGTGTACGGAACGTCGCTCACTCACTCGCAAAGGAGACACGACATGGCTCTCAATCTCAACAACATCCAGGCTGGCACCCACTGCCTCTTCGCTTCCGCTCAACGCCAGGAGTTCGAGCCAATGCTCTTCCTCGGCTTCACCGCCTGCCACGAGAAGTACGCCAAAACGCCGAAATTCGACACCCTCAAGGAAGCCAAGGCGTTCTACGACGTGAAGAAGAACGCGGAACTCGAGGACATCGGCGACTCCCTCGGACTGCCGTACGGACACAGCGTCTACGCCATGTTCCGCGCTGTGGGGCGGGACGGAGAGACCTACGACTTCGGCTGCTACCTCTTCGAAGGTCGCTGGACCTGCGGCTCGGGTGCGGACCGGATCCAGCTCGCAAGTCAAGCCTGCCTGTAGGCTTGCGTCGAAAGCGGCTCGTCGGTTTGCGCGTCTCTCGGTAGTGTTCGATACTGAGAGTGTACGGAACGCAACTCACTCAAGCAAGGAGACACAAATGTCCGAACTCACCCAGACCGATCTCGCTCCTGTCCTCGAACTCGCCACTCTCGTCAACGGCAACGTCATGTCCCAGAGCCGGTCGTACGAAGAGCCGAACCCGGAAGCGGTCCACGGCTGCGTGGTCGGCTTCGCCAAGGACGCCAACACCCACTCCTTCGCCGTCGAGGTCCGGGTCGACGTGCGCAGTGCCTACGGTGACCCGCGCAAGATCCACGTCGAGCACTCCTGGTCTTCCAACGGCAACCGCTCCATCATGCAGATGCAACTCGGTCTCTCGCAGGCTGCTGCGTTCATCGAGCTGGTCAAGAACTGGGGTTTCTCGATGGAAGTGGAGGTCCACTAGTTGCGCGTTTCTCGATCGTGATGCATACTCTAACTGAATGGAGGCAACTGATGACACTCTTCCCGAAGAAACCCGCTCCACGCACCTGGCACGCCAAACTCGGAATCAAAGTCGGCGACCGCTTCCAGGAAGTTGAGCGTGGCGACTGGTGGCGCGTCGAGTCCGCGTCGCATGGCCAAGTCAACCTCGGTTCCAGTCGGTGGGCAGGCGCTCACCGCATACGCTCGGAGCAGGAACTCCGGGACACGTTCGACGTCCGCACCAAGTAGTCTACCCCGTCTTCGAAAGGACGACCCAATGACCGTTCAAACACCCGACCAAACCAGCCTGTTCTTCTACATCGGAGGGTCCGTCCGAGGCGAGTGGAGACGCGTCCTGTGCACCCCAGCGGAGTTCGCGGTGAAGGAGCAGGAGCTGAAGCGAGCAGGCTACCTCAGCCGCCGAGCAGTGTCGGCTCCCCAGACCCGTCCGTCCCGGGAACGACAGTTCATGCTCCTTGGATAGAGGGAGTTGCAGATCGTTCCAGTTGCAGGTTGTTCGTTCCCAGTGGATGAGGTATGATCTAAGTGAGTGAGGCAATTCCGCCTCGCTCAGAAAAGGAGATGGTTACCATGGCTCACGAAATCACCAACACCGATCGTTACGGCGAGGTCCGCACCGGAGGCAAGCGTGCCTGGCACGGTCTCGGAGAAGAGATCCAAGAGGGACTCGGCGCTGTCGCTGCCGCTGAAGAGGTCGGTGTCGGCTGGACCACGTCGCTGAGCGACGTCTTCTGCAAAGAGACGTCGATCGACGACAACGGGGACGTGTCGGAGAACCTGGTGGTCCTCCCGTCCCACAAGCTCCACATCCGCGACGACAACGCCTCCCACTTGGGCATGGTGTCGTCCGGCTACCAGATCTTCGACAACATCGAGGTCTGCAAATTCGCCGACGCACTGGCTGGCCTCGACTCCGCCATCAGCGTCGAGACGATCGGAACCCTGCGCGGTGGCAAGCGCTTCTTCGTTCTCGTCAAGCTCCCCAAGGTCATCCAGGCCGGTGCCAATGATCCCCTCGCCCAATACGTGCTGCTGTCCAACGGACATGGTGGCGTGGCTGCGTTCAACGCCTACCCCACCTCGATCCGCGTCGTGTGTGCTAACACGCTGCGCTGGAGTGAGCGGGACGTGCTGAAGGGGTGCCGCTTCCAGCACACTGGCGACCTCGAGTCGAAGCTCGGCGAGGTGCAGGCTGCCCTCGGCATCGCCCTGAAGGAGACCGACAAATTCGAGCAGCAGGTGCTCGCGCTGTCCGGCTCCAAGGTCGGTGGTGGCTCCAAGAAGCGTGCCGCTGAGGAGCTGGCCGCGTACTTCACTGGCGTGTACGACGCCACGGAGCTGCGTCTGTCGGACAACGAAGACCGCAAGGGTCGGGTCATCGAAGCCTGGACCGCCAACATGGAAGACGAGCGTCAGCTCGGCGGTGCTTCCCTCTGGACCGCGTACAACTCCGTCTCGCAGTGGTACGACCATGAGCGTGGGCGCTTCAAGGAAGTCGCTGACAGCCGTGGTCGCGTGAACTCCAACCTCTTCGGGACTGCTGATCGCTTCAAGCGGGTCGCCTACAACCAGGCACTCGAGCTGGTGTAGAAATCTCCTTTGTTCGGTTTGGGTCGGGCTGCCTTCGGGTGGTCCGGCCCATGCTTTGGTGGAAGGAGACCACTCCATGTCTGGAGCCAGAGATTACATCGAAAGCCTGCAGGAGAAGCTGCGGGAGAAGGACCAGATCATCACCAAACTAGGTGACCACTACGGTGCGCTGCTGGAAGCCAAGGACCAGCGTATCAGGGAAGCAGAGAGAACCATCTCGGAGTTGATTCGAAGGAAGCAAGAACTCAAGCGAGAGGCTGCTGAATGCTCGTCCACGAACTCATCAAAGAGCTGCTGAAGCAGCCTCAGTCCCACCCCGTGATCCTGTACGGGAACATCATCGAACTCGACGTCCGCAGGCTGCCGTCTGGCGCTGTGCTGGTCGGACCTAAACCCGAACGGGAATACCTCAAGAAAGGACCCCGTGATGAACCACCTTCTCAGGCTGACCTTGATGATTGGGATCTGCGTCGGTAGCTCCGGCTGCATGTTCGCTTCGAAGGTCTTTGACACCAACCACTACCGTGAGCGTTGGATCTCCCAGAATGAGGTCGCGCCACACCATGCGGACATGATCCGCCAGCACCGCTTCATGATTGGCATGTCGCTGCAAGAGGCACGTGTGGCCTGTGGCGTCGGCTCGACGTTCTTCCAACTCGGCAACTCCTGGGTCATCAACCGGCAGTGGATCGTGACGATTGGACCGAACAATCGTATTGCAACATTGACGCGCTACGGCTACTAACCTGCGGTATAATGGTGGCGCTCAAGCAAAGGAGTCACCCATGAAATTGACCAACGGCTGGTACATGCGGCCATCATCTGACTGGACGCACCCCATCATCGTCGACAAGGACAACCAGCAGGTTGCGAATGACGACATTCTGTACAGACTGCAGTTGCTGGAGAAGCAGCTGCTCCACTTTGGGCACACACCCGGTGTGATGCCTCAACCGAGAGAGGTTCCGAATGACGGAGACCAATGTGACGCAGCTTCCGGCTGCTGACGAAACCCAGATGACGATTGTCGACTGGGCCAACGAAACGTTCGGCGCTGCCGACGACATGACCATCGTGGCGGCTCGCTGCTGTGAAGAGTCGAGTGAGCTGGTGTCGGCGTACTTCAGCGCTGGTGCCGAGTGTGCCGAGGCGATTGTCGACGAGATCGCTGACGTGTTCGTCGTGGCCTGCCAGGTCGCTGCCCGCTACAACGTGCGCATGGTGTTCCATGACGACCTGCGTCCGCAGAACCACCGCGTGCTGGTGCCACAGGTTCTCAACCTCACCGCCGTCATGCTGGCCGCAACTGTCGACGAGGGCATTCACATCACCCCTCACCTGCGTACTCTCGAGAAGGTGCTCGGGTCGCTGGCCGTTTCGGTCGGTGCCGAGAATCTGCAGACTCTCGTCAACGCCAAGATGCAGATCAACCGCAACCGCGAGTGGACCGTCGACGGGAATGGGGTCGGTCAGCACGTCGAGTAGGCTCGAGTCCCGGGACGGTATTTTGTCCTGGACGAATCCTTCTCTGCCCAAGCAGGGGGATCACGTAAGATCGGGGACTGTCGGTGCATAACTGACAGTCCCCCTTCTTGTGTTCCTAGCGAGTTGGGTGGAGCAGGCAGTATGGAGTGCTCTCTATACTATCTCTCTAGAGAGAGAGAAGAGAGATAGTTATAGCACAATCTTAGTTGCTGCTGTGATTTAGTGTCGTCCCTCTTTCCGTCCCGCATCCCACTTGGATTCCCGCTCACTCCTTGGGCGACCCACCAGAATCCTCCGCGCCACAGCCGCTGGCCGATTGCCCTCCATCCTCCATGAGCTATCATCGTGCCTGTGAAATCGGTGATCCACCGCCTGTCTTAGACAAAGGAAACTCTCGAATGGCAGTCTCGAACAAACGCAAGGAAGTCTTTCTCGAATCCATGGCCACCACTGGCCGGATCACGGAGAGCTGCCAAGTGGCTGGCATCAGCTACGAAGCAGTGCGCGTCTGGCGCAAGGAAGACGAAGCATTCATTGCCGCGTTCGAGGAGTCTGAAGCGAGGTACTGCGACAAGATCGAAAAGGAAATTGAACGGCGTGCGATTGAAGGCTGGGACGAACCCGTGTTTCAGAACGGGACCGAAGTCGGCAAGAAGCGACGCTTCAGTGATACGCTTCTCCTTGCGCTCACCAAGAGCCGCATGGCGAAGTACCGTGACAAGGCAGAGGTTGATGTCCGCGTCAAAGGGCAGATCCTCGCCATTCCCATGCTGGCTCAGACCGAGGAAGGTTTCGATGAACTCGTACGTAAAAGTGATAGCGGAGACGCTGAAGGAGCGCAGGACTGACTATGCGCATCCCGCAGATAACCACCAACTCACAGCGGAACTGTTGAGCGCATGGCTGACCCACAGAACGGGACAGAAGATCGAACTGAGTGCCGAGGACGTCTGTGCCGTGAACGTCCTTCAGAAGCTGAGCCGATTGGCGCATGTCACAAAGGACGATTCATGGCTGGACGTAGTGGGCTATGCTGAAAACGTTGCTATGCTCGATGCTGCTCAGCGCAACTCTGTGCCTGGGAACAGTCGCAGTGCTGACGGACGAGAACCCGGCACCGGTGATGCGGATTGACACCGACATGGGGATGGCCAGTGCTTGGGTCATTGACTGCGACCCGGTGGTGACCGAGGACGGCATCGTGTTTGACGTCACCGTCGCCACAGCAGGCCACTTCATTCGCCACGAGGAGTTCGACTTCTTCAGTGGTGAGCTGGTCATGGTTGAGAACCCTGGCCCCTACACGCTCACCTTCCCGAACGGACTCGAGCTGTGCACCGAAGAGGAGGCACGAGTCCACCCCACCGAGGACTTCGCTCTGCTCACCTTCCGCTCCAGCTCCTACCACGAGCCCAGAGCGCTTGACCCGCGTGCCCTTCAGTACGGTGAGCGGCTCTTCCTGGACGGCTTCCCTGCAGGCGAGGGACCGTACCACAGGGACGGCTATTCGGGAGGAGCCGACCGCACGAGCACACCGGCCTGGCCAGGAGACTCTGGTGGGCCAATCACTGATGCCGACGGCGAGGTCGTTGGTATACTCATCCAAGTAATAGCGAGCCCACAAGGGTTCGTGTCGTTCGCAGGCACGATGACGCGCCTGACGGACATCAATGAATGGCTGCAAGAGCAGCTCAACTGAAAGGGTCTCACATGAGTGGACCAATCGAGAAGGTCGCGGATTACCCACTGGAAGTCGCCATCTGGAAGAACGAAGGAAGCGACGGCCGTCCGTACTACAACGCCTCGCTCCAACGCACTTTCACTGTCGATGATCCGCAGACCGGCAAGAAGGAGTACAAGCGTACGACTCAACTCCGCAAGCAGGACCTGTGCGCAGCTGCGGAACTGATGCGTGTCGCCTACCACAAGATCCGCGCACTCGAGGAGAAGGACAGGGCATGACCCGGAGCGGAGTCAAGACCACTGAGTTCTGGCTGACGCTGGTGAAGGGAATGGTGGGCCCACTGCTCGCCATTCTCGTTGCCAGTGGTACGCTGACGCCTGACAGCGTCTCTGAGGACGAGGTGGTTGGCCATATCGACACAATCGTTGGTGGTGTGATGGCGCTCGTTGCGCTGTTCATGTCGGGTCGTGCGGTTCAGACGTACACCGAAGCTCGCACCGCCGTGAAGCAACTCGAGATCCAGGCCTCTGTGGCCACCGCTGAAGGTGGTGAGTCTGCGATCGGTTTCCATGCTGACATGGAGGAAGAGGACGACGATGAGGACGACTCGGACGAGTCTGATGCTGATGCTGATGGCACTGGCATTCGTCTCGGTTACTAGCGGCTGCGCCCTATTCGACAGGGATGCGTCGCCACGCGACAAGTACATCGAGACCCAGGAGGCATTCACCCTCGTGGTTGGCTCGGTGCTTGACGCCAAGAGGGCTGGCTTGATTGAGCAGGAGCACTACGACGATGTCGTGCTGCCGCTCATCGTGGAGGGCAGTCGTCTGCTCGACTCGATGGAGATCATGTTCCAGCAGGACAAGTTCGATGAGGTGGAGCTGCTCCGGCAGGCTCTGCTGGCCATCGTGCTGAAGCTATCCGCGGAAGGTGGTGACTAATGGACCCCAGTGTCATCGCTGCCCTCCTCAGTGTCAGTGTGCGAGTCCTGGACTTTCTCGAGTCCAAGGGCGAGGTGCTGACTGACGAAGAGCTGGCTGCTCGAACCACCATGCGCCGTGCGCTGGTGCAACAAGCAATCGACGAAGGAACCGGAGCCGATTCGGACCCCGAGTAGGGTCGAACGGTCATGCCGCCTGCCCCACCTTGGGCATGGCGGCTCTTTTTCGAACTCAATAGGACGGAGTCCGCTGGATCTCATGCTAGGTGTGCAGTGGAAAGAGAATGCTAAGGGTGAGCTGAAGGCATTCCACCAGAAGTCACTCAACGTGCCTGTGGTGGAACTCGGCTGGTGCCCTCTCCCCGGCAGTCAGGAGCTATTCCTGGCATGCCCGACCTACGAGGTGCTCTATGAAGGCACACGTGGTCCCGGGAAGACTGCTGCTCTGCTGGTGGACTTCGGCAAGGACTGTGGCAAAGGGTACGGTGCTGCGTGGCGTGGCATCCTGTTCCGCCGAACGTACCCTGAACTCCAAGACGTCATCGAGAAGAGCAAAGAACTCATCCCGATGATCTGGCCAGAGGCACGATACAACGAGTCCGAGCACTTCTGGACGTGGCCGACTGGCGAGAAGCTCAGCTTCAGGCAGTTCGACAAGCCACGCGACTACTGGAAGTATCACGGTCACGAGTACCCATGGATCGCATGGGAGGAATTGACCAACTGGCCGAGTGACGAAGGCTACTGCAAGATGATGTCGACCTCCCGGTCGAGCAACCCCAACATCAAGTGCCGTGTCCGTTCCACCTGCAACCCGCATGGTGTCGGACACAACTGGGTCAAGCACCGCTTCCGTTTGCCCCTCAATCAAGGCCAGAAGGTTGGCCCTCTGATCGCAGATAGCCGTGACCTTGAAGGCGAACTCGAGCCACCACGTCGTGCTGTCCATGGGGAGTTGGACGAGAACCTTGTCCTGCTGCACGCCCAACCGGACTACAAGCAGAAGCTGAGAGCAGCAGCGACCTCCGAAGCAGAGCTGAAGGCGTGGCTGTATGGCGACTGGAACATCGTGTCCGGTGGCATGTTCGACGATCTGTGGTCGCCCAAGCTGAACGTGGTCAAGCCATTCGACATCCCACCAGGGTGGCGTATCGATCGGTCCTTCGACTGGGGCAGCAGCGCACCCTTCTCTGTGGGATGGTGGGCTGAGAGCGATGGATCCGACGTGTGGACCGAGGACGGTTGGCGAAGCACTGTCCGTGGTGACCTCTATCGCATTGCCGAGTGGTACGGGTGGACCGGAAAACCGAACAAGGGCACAAAGATGCTGGCGACGGAGATCGCAGCCGGTATAGTCGAGCGCGAGATCAACTGGAAGATCCACGATCGGGTCAAGCCAGGTCCCGCAGACAGTGCGCTGTGGAAAGCTGAGAACGGCAACTGTGTCGCCACCGACATGGAGAAGCAGGTGAGGGTCAACGGTCTCGTCTACAAAGGCGTGTTCTGGACTCGAGCCGACAAGAGTCCCGGCAGTCGTGCGACTGGTTGGGAAGCGATGCGCAAGATGATCAAGCACGCGCAACCAGAAGAAGTTGAACCAGGCCGGTTCATCCCTCGGGAGAGTCCCGGTCTGTTCGTGTTCGGAACCTGTCAGCAGTTCCTGCGTACCGTTCCGGTACTACCGCGCGATGAGCGCAAGCCGGATGACGTTGACACTGACGCTGAGGATCACATCGGTGATGAGGTCCGTTACCGAGTGCGCTTTGTTGGGAACAGACCCAAGCAAAGCAAGCACGTTGGAATGTACTAGGAGCACACATGGCTGTTGACAGCAAGCACCCTCAGTTCACAACGTTCCTCCCCGACTGGGTCGCCATGCGCGATACCTTCCGGGGTGAGCGCACTGTGAAGGAGAAGGGTGTGGTCTACCTGCCTGCCACCAAGGGCATGATCCTTGACGGCATGATCAAAGGCCAACCAGGGTACGAACAGTACCAGTCGTACCGCACTCGAGCGGTGTACCACAACTTCGTCGGCGAGGGTGTTGAAACCCTGCTCGGCATGATGTGGATGAAGCCACCCACCATTGAGCTGCCGCCTGGCATGGAGCCGATGATGGAGAAGGCCACCGTCAAGGGCGAGTCGCTGGAGATGGTGCTGCGGCGCATCAACGAGGAGCAGCTCATCACTGGTCGCGTGGGCCTGATGCTGGACCTGCCCGCTGGGGAGACGCAAGACCCGGACGTGATGCCGTACATCGCCATGTACCACGCAGAGCGCATCATCAACTGGGACGACGGACGTCGGGACGAGCTGGTGCTCCAGAACCTCAACCTGGTAGCTCTGGACGAGAGTGAAGACGAACGGAATACCGAGTTTGAGTGGGAATTCGAGACCAAGACTCGCCTGCTCCTCCTTGGGCAAGCCGACCCCAACGAAGCCAGTGGCCTCTACACGCAAGGTGTCTTCCGCGACGAGAACGCCAGCTTCAACGAGTCGGAGATGATCGCACCGTCCTTCCGTGGCAACACTCTGGACCAACTGCCGTTCGTCATGATCAACAGCAAGGACATCGTTGCCGACCCTGATGACCCACCGCTGCTGGATCTCGCCAAGCTCTGCCTCGGCATCTACCGAGGTGAAGCGGACTACCGGCAGTCGCTCTTCATGCAAGGGCAAGACACGCTGGTCATCGTCGGCGGCTCGAGCGAAGATAGCTACCGCACTGGCGCAGGCGCGGTCATTGAGGTGCAGCAAGGAGGCGACGCGAAGTTCATTGGCGTCTCCAGCGAAGGCTTGAAGGAGCAACGCGAAGCACTGGAGAACGACAAGACGATCGCTGCCAAGAAGGCAGGCGGCATGGCCCAAAAGGGTGCGCAGGTGGAGTCCGGCGACGCAATGAAGCTGCGCATGGGAAGCGCCACTGCCAGTCTCACTCAGCTCGCCATCACTGGTGCGTTCGGACTGCAGTCGCTGCTGCGGATCCAAGCAGAGTGGATGGGGTTCGATCCGGAGGACGTTGTTGTCACTCCGAACATGGACTTCACCGACGAGCGCATGGAAGCACGAGCGCTGGTTGACTGGATGAGTGCCAAGGCACTCGACGCACCACTGTCCAAGGAGAGCATTCACGCACGCATGGTCGAGCAAGGTGTGACCGACATGGACTTCGACGAGGAAATGGCGAAGATCGAGGAAGAAGCTCCAGATGACACAGGACGAGACGGGCTCGGGGTCGAACTCGAAGAAGGAACGGAACAAGAAGTTCCTTCCGGATCCGACGAAACCGGAGCCGCCGGAGCTGCCGAAGTGGAAGCACCCGAGGGAACGTAAGTACCTCGACGTTGACACTGACAAGATGCAAGCGGCTCTGTACCGGAACCGCAAGCGTCGAATCGCAAGGCAGACTCCCAACGCACCAATTCTGATCTCCGTCCTCCCGGCATCAGGCTCGGAGGACGGTGGAACCGCAATTGTGCTCACAGGGCACTTCTTCACGGCTGACGCAACGGTGGATATCAACGGCGTGGCGTGCACCTCGGTCGTCTTCGTCAGTGACACCACCATCAACTGCACCACACCCGCTACCGTTCCCGCTAACACCCCTGGCTTTGAAGATATCACAGTCACACAGGCCACTGGGGCCAGTACGCTCACGCTCGGATACAGGTACCTCTCGGACGCTCCTCTGATCACCAGCATCACCCCGGACCACGGTCCTCTGGTGGGTGGCCAGGCAGTGGCGATTCTCGGGGAGTTCTTCGACCCCACCACGGGAGTCACCATCGACGGCGACGCCTGCACCAGCATTGTCGTCATCGACGAAGAGAACATCACCTGTGTCACCCCAAGCAACCTGGGTGCTGGCTTCAAGGACGTTGAGGTACTGACACCTGGCGTCGGCAGTGACCAACTGCTGCTCGGCTATGAGTACCTGCCAGTGCCAAGCATCACCAGCCTGGACGTGGCGTGTGGTCCGCTAGTTGGGGGCACTGCAGTCACCATCACCGGAACCAACTTCGTCAATGAGAACCTCACGGTGGAGTTTGACGGAGTACCGGCCACCGGCATCGTGTTCCAGAACAGTACCACCATCGATTGCATCACTCCAGCAGGAAGCGCTGGCTCTGTTCAGGTGGACGTGAGCTGTATCGCCGGGGACGCTGCCTTGGCGGATGGCTTCGAGTACGTGGCTGTGCCAATCCTCACGTCGCTGGACGTGACCTGTGGTCCTCTGGCAGGAGGCACCTCCATCACGCTGACCGGCATGTTCAACGCACAGGACCTTGCGGTCGAGTTTGACGGGGTGGCAGCAACGAGCGTGGTGTGGGTCAACAGCACAACGGTGACCTGTGACACTCCAGCAGGCACCACAGGAGACGTTGACGTGGAAGTGTTCGACTGCGGCGGCAGCGACACCCTCCTGGCTGCCTTCGAGTACATCCCGGTCCCAATCGTCAGTAGCCTGGACGTGGTATGCGGTCCGATTGCTGGCAGCACTGCCATCACCATTACCGGCTCCTTCTTCAACCCGGCTAACCTCACGGTGGAGTTCGACGGGGTCACGGCAACGAGCATCGTGTTCGTCAACGACACAACTATCACTTGCGTCACTCCGGCTGTCAGTGCGGGTGATGCGGACGTCACCGTCACACACTGTGGAGGCAGCGGCACCCTCATCAATGGCTACGAGTTCGTTGCCGAACCAACCATCACCAGCATCGACATCGTCATCGGTACGGAGAACGGTGGAACGGCAGTGGTGCTGACTGGTACTTTCCACGACAGCATCACCACACTCGAGTTCGGCGGTGAGCAAGCAAGCAGTGTGGTGTACGTCAACGCAACGACGGTCAACTGCGTCACCCCGGATTACAGCGGTGTCATGGGAGTGCCCATCACGGAGCTGGTCAACATCGAGATCGCTGACTGTGGAGGTTCCGGTGAGCTGGTCAACGGCTTCACGTTCCACCACGACCCTGAGTACGTCAGCATCAACCCGACGTTCATCAGCGAGTGTGACACCCCTGGCGGCATCGTCACCATCACAGGCGACTACTTCACGAACACCGGAGACATGCAGGTGGAGTTCGGCGACCCAGGCATTCCGGTCGCGCACACCTACGTCAGCCAGACTAGCATCACCGTCACTCGAGCTGCGATCCTCGCTGCCTTCCCTGGATTCCTTGACGGGGACCTACTGGACGTGCACGTTCTCAACCAGTACGGCGGAGCCACCGGAATCGACCAGCTGACATTGTTCGCCATGTCTTGGGCACCCACCCTTCATGTGCTCATCGGCACGGCGACCAACCATGCGTCCAGCACGAGACACATCGCTGCCTTCCATGAGTGGACTAACGGAGTGCTGACATTCACCCGCGTGTGGTTCACGGACCACATGCACCAGGATCTGCTGATCAACGCCTCGGCAATCGAGTCGGGCATCAACCTTTCTCCTTGTCCACACGTCGTGAAGCAGACACGATTGCTGGACGGTTCGACATTGTACTTCGTCGAGGAGCACGTCTGTTCAATTGAGGAATGGCAGAAGAAAAGCATGCTGATGACTAAGGGTCATTGGGTGTTCCATCTTGGATCAACATACAGCAGCGTCTTGACGCTACTAACAACGTAAGGAGCCATTCATGGCCATCACCATGCAAAACTACGTGCTGCTGGACGGACTCACCGCGTGGTCCCTGCAACACAATCAGTTCTGCTACGTCATCCCGCAGAACCAAGCTGCGACTACAAGCAGGATCTTCATCGTCGACCACATGCATCAGGACGTGACCACGGCACCTTCTACCGTGAACACTCAGATGATCCTAGCCGGGTTGGTCATGCACACCTACACGATGATCGACGGAGCGACCATTGCGTACATCAATGAAGCCCAAGTGTCGAGCATCGAGCCGCGCACCAGCCAGATCACGCGGATCCACTTTGAAGGTCACTGGATCCTCGAAGTGCGGGCACCCTACGCCACGGTGCTTGCTGACCTGACGTGAGAGGAGCCCAAGATGAACCCGGTCGAGTTCACGCTCACTTCCGGACGTAAGACAGCCGTCAATCCAGTGCACGTGGTGTACTGGATGGAGCGGAACAACAGCACTCGGATCATCACCGTTCGCGGCACATTCGAAGTGCGTGAAGAATACGCCGACGTGACAGCGGCATTGACAGGAGCATAGAATGGCCACCGCCAACGAACAATTCTTCGACGCCATGGTGCGGCACCAGATTGGACTGCTGCGCCTGAGTGGGAGCATCCGCAAGGAAGTCTTCGCTCTGCTCAATGCGACGGAGGAGGACTTGGCGAGGCGCATCAGGAACGGCATTCGGCCCGGTGGGGTCACCCCTGCAAACATCAAGCGAGCACAAGCGCTCGAGGTCGTCGTGAGGAACCTGCGTGGGGAGGCCTGGAAGAAGGTCGCCAAGCTGTGGCGCAAGGAGTTCAACGAGCTCGCTGTGGCCAATCCGCAGTTCGTCGCCAACGCGGTCCAGACCGTCATGCCGGTGACCGTGTCTCTCAACATGCCGTCTCCAGAGCTGCTTCGGACTCTCGTCACTACGAACCCGTTCGAAGGCAAAGTGTTGAGCCAGTGGGCGAAGTCGATTGCCTCGACCGACATCAACCGTATCATCGACCAGGTACGAATCGGCATGGTTCAGGGCGAGGGCTCTGATGCGATCGCACGCAGGGTAGTTGGCACGAGAGCAGCCGGAGGTCGCAATGGAGTCACCGAGATTACCAGACGGGGAGCAGAAGCGATCACCCGAACCGCCGTCAACCACTATTCCAACCAGGCCAACCGAAAGTTCTTCGAGGACAACAAACGGATCTTCCCCCGAGAAGTCTACGTCGCAACGCTTGACGATCGCACTACGCTCATCTGTGGCAAACTTGATGGAGAGCGCTTCCCGACTGGCGAAGGTCCGATCCCGCCCCTCCACTTTCGATGCCGATCACTGCGTGTTGCCGTCATCAACGATGAGGTTGTGGGAACTCGGTTCGCTAAGCCTGTGGCGCAACGGGGACTTCTCAGAGACTTCGCCAAGGAGCGGGGTATTAATCCGGTGTCAAGACGGAGTGCCCTACCTCGTGGGACCAAGGGGGACTTTGACCGTTTTGCGCGTGCCCGTACAAAGCAAATGATCGGTAAAGTGCCCGCCAAAGTAACATACCAAGAATGGTTGGGTCGTCAGTCGACCCAGTTTCAGAACGACGTTCTGGGGAATGCACGCGGACGTTTGTTCCGTGACGGCAAGCTGCCTCTGAGCAAGTTCGTCAATCGTGCGGGAGATGATATCCCGCTCCGTGACCTGGCACGGTTTCAACGCCAGGCGTTTCTTGATGCCGGGTTGGATCCCGACGTCTTCTAGCCACATGGTGGCATGAAAGGAAGAGCATGGCTCTTGCAGATCTACGTGGAGTTCTTACCCCTGACGCGCACGCTGCGCTGGAGGATGATGAAAAGGAACTCTACACCGAACGTGACGGCAACTTCGAGCTGACTGGCATTCAGGGTGTCAAGTCTGAGGCCGATGTCCGTCGACTACAACTGTCCCTGGAGAAAGAGCGAGGTGATCATAAATCTACCCGTGACAAAGCCAAGGTCTGGGGAGAAATGGACCATGAGGAAGTCATGGGTCGGCTCGACCGAATTCCTGAGTTGGAAGCGGCTGCTGCAGACAAGATCGACGAAGCCAAGCTCGAAGAGATGGCTGAGTCCCGAGCGCTGACTCGTCTGAAGCCGCTTGAACGCACGAACCTCACGTTGACGGAACAGGTCGCCGCCAAAGACGCACTCATCCTCGAATTCCAGACCAAGGAGGAAAACCGGGTCATCTCCGACTCGCTCCGGAAAGCTGGTACCGAACTCAAAATGCTGGACTCGGACGATGCTGTCACCTTTGGGCGAGCAGCCTTCCGAATCAATGAAGCTGGCGAGGTCGTCACCGAAGACGGTCTCACTCCCGAGCAGTTTCTCATCGACCTCCAGGTGAGGAAGTCTCACCTCTGGGCTCCGTCTGTCGGCGGTGGCGCAACGGGTGGCGGTGGAGGCAGCTCCTTCGGCAAGAACCCCTTCTCGAATGACCACTGGAACGTCACCGCGCAGGGAGCAATTGTCAACGAGCACGGTCTTGAGCGTGCGCGAGCAATGGCCAAGGCGGCGGGTACAACCGTCGGCGGTGGTCGGCCCAAGGTGAAAGCGAAGTAAAGGATCGCTTGTCGATCGGCGTCGAGGTCGCTATAGTCTCGGATAGACTTTCTCATGGAGAAGGTGTGTCGAGCAAGCCATGGTGCTGCGCTCTCGAATTGTGAAATCCGTCGAGCCATCACAACAGAACCCTCGAAAGGTAATCTAACATGGCTGCTGGTCCCATCACTCAGGTAGCTGACATTGTCGTTCCCGCGATTTTCACGGGGTACGTGCAACAGCTCACTGAAGAGAAATCCCGGCTCATTCAGTCGGGTGCACTCGTTCGTAGTCCCCTCCTCGACCAACTGCTGGCCGGTGGCGGGATCACGTTCAACGTGCCATCGTTCCGCGATCTCGACAACGACGCCGATCGCGTTTCCACTGACACCGCTGTTGACGACTTCACCGGCGGAACCGCTCGTCCTGACCCCTTCAAGATCGAAACCGACACCGAGATCGCTGTCCGCCTGAGCCGTAACGGTTCCTGGTCGTCCGCTGACCTCGCTGCTGCGCTCGCTGGCGAAGATCCGATGGACGCAATCGCAGGTCGCGTCGCCGAGTACTGGCGTCGGCGTCTGCAGCTCGTCTTCGTCGCCGTCGTGACGGGTGTTGTCGCTGACAATACCGCGAACGACTCCGGTGACTACACCAACGACATCTCCGGTGCTTCGTACCTGCCAGGTGTCACCGACTTCTCCGCCGAAGCGTTCATCGACGCCACGCTCACCATGGGTGACTCCATGGAGGACACCGGCATGATCATGGTTCACTCCGTGGTCTACGCTCGGATGAAGAAGAACAACCTCATCGACTTCATCCCGGACGCCCGTGGCGAAGTTCAAATCCCGACCTTCCACGGTCGTGAAGTGATCGTTGATGACGGCATGCCCGTCGCGACGAACGTGTACGACTCCTGGCTCTTCGGAGCGGGTGCCGTGCAGCTCGGCGTTGGTACTCCCAAGGTGCCGACCGAAATCGAGCGTGAGGCTGGCGGCGGTAACGGTGGTGGTCAGGAAATCCTGTACTCCCGCCAAGAGTGGACCATGCACCCTGAAGGTCACGCCTACACTGGCGCGGCTGCACTCGGTGGACCCACCAACGCTGTCCTCGATGACGCTGCCTCCTGGAACCGGGTCTACCCGGACCGGAAGCAGATCAAGTTCGCTCGCCTGGTGACGCGCGAAGCATAACCGAAACATCTGCCTTAGGACCGGGGGAGGGTGGCTGATACCCTCCCTTCCCCGCCTTCTTTGGTCTGAAAGGAATTCCATATGAAGGGTCTCGCACGATCCATCAAGCGCGGCGGTCTCGGTGGGGCAGTACCTGTCCGGCGATCGATTGCGCTCAATGGGTCCATGGACATTACCGGCGTGGCCGCTGCGGTCGATGCTGGTGAGTTCGTCATTGAAGGGCTGCCCGAGGGCAACATTCTCTTCCTTGGCGCGGTCGCCAACATCATCGTCTCGGCTGTCGATGCCGATGTGCTCATCGACTGGGCTGGCGACTTCGGTATCGGTACCATTCCGAACGCCGACGTTGACCTGGCCGATGCCGGTGATGACGACCTCATCCCCAGCACTGCGCTTCTGGCCGACACTGGCACCAAAGCCACCCTGGCCACCCGTGGTGCGTCGACTGCGACCGAACACGGTCTGATCATCGACAACACTGCTGGTGCTCTCGAACTCAACTTCAACCTGCTAGTCGACGACAACTTCATCACCGACGCTGCGGTCGGGACCTTCACGGTCACCGGTACGCTCGAGCTGGTGTACATCGTCCTCGGCGACGACTAACGATCCTGGGGTCCACGGTGCCAAGTGTACACACCGTGGGCTCCGGGCTCTTTTTCACTCTCGGCCATGGAGCCGGAAAGGACTAGAGGCATGGACCTCAAAGAAGCACTTCAACTCCTGGAGTTCGACAACGAGAACCACTGGACCAGTGATGGTCTCCCTGTGGTTGCTGTCGTGTCGGAGATCCTCGATCGTACGGTGACCCGCAAGGAGATCACTGAGGCAGACCCGAGTTTTACCCGCGCAACCCTCGCTCCCAAGGACGAGTCCGTGGAGGCTCCAGAGGCTTCCGAGGAGGAGCTGGAAGAACGACCCGACCCACGTGAGCTGCTGGAAACGGCAGACCGCGAGCTGGCCGTCCTCGAGGCCGAGCTGAAGACCCTCCAGGGTCGTGTCCGTGACAAGGTCGCGGAGCGCCAGGAGCTGGATCGTCAGGTCACCGAGGAGTACGACTTCAAGACCGACCAAGACCGGCGCATGGCCCACATCAGGGCTGGCAACGAGCGTCGACACAAACTGGCTCTCGAACGGCAAGCGCTGCTCAAGACCATCGACCCGAAGGTGCTTGCCCAAGTGCAGGCTCCGATCGACCAAGCGGCGCGGACTCGAAAGGGTCAGCAGCACAAAGTTCCCCCTCGGATTTTCAACCAAACGGAGTAGGACGCCATGGCGGATCAACGACAATCTCTTCTCCACAGCCAGCGCGAACGGCGCAATGAGCTGCGCGATCCGTCAAGTCACCTCACCCGAGCAGCAGAGTACCTCCCCGGTACTGAGGCAGATATCGGCCTGGCCCTCAACGTGCCCATCACGGTCAAGTTGAAGGTCACGGCTGATACTCTCGCCACTGCTGCTGGTGTGCTGTTCGCTTTGGGCGACGCCACCACCTGCTTTGGCATGGCAATCGACGGGTCCGGTGGGCTCGAGATCGCAATCGGGGACGTCGGTGACGGCATCCTCGAAACCGTCGCCAGCGTATTCCTCGCTGACGGCCACACCGTTGAAATCGTAGCAGCCGTGATCCCTGGAGGTGGCCCTTGCCGCGTCTGGATCAACGGCGCTGAAGTGCTCCGTGACACCATCACCACCGCTGCAGTAGCGGCTGATGCTAGTCTGGGTGTCGGTGAGTCCAACGGTGTCACCCGCCTAGTCAATTCCGGAGCCTTGACCGACGCCACGATCGTTCGTGGCTTGAACGTATTCCTGGGGCAAACTCCCCGGCAGTTGACGGCAGGGTAGAACATGGCATTCACAGTTGAAGATGGTACTGGCCTGGCAGCAGCAAACGCATACGTGAGCGTTGCCGACTTCAAAGCGTACCATGACGACCGACTCAACGACTACAGTGCCTTCACGGACCCTCAGATCGAGGACGCCATTGTGAAGGGCACCGACTACATGGACCGCCGGTACCGCAACAGGTTCATCGGACGACGCAAGGAAGTCGACCGAAGCACCACCGCGACCACCCCGGCACAACGACTCGAGTGGCCACGTATCGCAGCAGTGCACCCCAGCGGTGCTCTCATGAACGAAGACGTGGTCCCAATCGAAGTCGAGGAAGCGTGCTACGAGTACAGCTTCCGCGCACTGACCATCACCCTGGCTCCGGACCCAACGGTCAACGCAGCCAACGTTCCTGTGACTGGGGAGCGAGTGAAGGTCGGCCCAATCGAGACAGAAACTCAATTCGCCGAAGGTGGCGTGCCTTTTGAATTCCGGACGTATCCCGAGGCCGACGCGATCCTGCGCGGCATCGTGCTACCCAAGGGAAGGGCATTCCGCTGATGGCAGTTGACTATGTAGCACTTGCGAACCAAGCACTCACCCTGATTACGGACAACGGTAGGAGCGTGACGTTCCGCCGACTGGACCGTACTCCGGCGGACCCTGCGATGCCATGGCGTGGCGCAGCGGATCCACGAGCGACTCCGGACGCAAGTGTCGCGGGACCTGCAGTCGCGGTACCACCTTCGGGTGCTGCCGCACTTGGGCTCCGTGTGGAAGACAGTGAGCTGGTCAAACGCAGCGAGCAGATCTTCATTGTGGCGCTGGGTGCAACCAGCACGGACGATCTTACGACCTTTGACGAAGTGCTCGACGGTACTGAGTTGTGGAAGATCGTTGGTGTTGAGAAGCTCCGGCCTGCGGCGACGACTCTGCTTTACTTTGTGGGGGTGGCGCGATGAGCCTCACCGTCAGTGCTGCACGAGACGAGATTCTCACTCTCTTCAAGACCGCGTGGGATGCTGGCGCTCCTGCGGTACCGGTCCACTACTGGGACATGTCGACTGACACTCCCGGCACCAGCAATGCTGCATGGGCAGCCATTCGTGCGCAATGGACCCTCGGACGCCAACGTGGCCTGTCTGTTGGAACGAAGCGGTACGAGCGTGAAGGTATCGTGACCGTCCAGATCTTCACTCCCTTTGGATCTGGGTTGTCTCAAGCGGATGATCTCTCTAAGATTGCCTACGATGCCTTCGAAGGTGTTGACACTCCTAACGGGGTGTGGTTCCGCAACGTCCGCGTCAACACTGTCGGGCAGTCCGGCGAGTGGTTCCAAACGAACGTGATTGCGGATTTCATTTACGAAGAGGTGAAGTAGCATGGCGCAAGTCAGCAGCATTAGTAGCAACGCTACCGGGCTGAAGATCGCCGAAGAAAGTACGCCTGGCGTGCTCCTAGGAACTAGCGCGGATATCTTCCGCACCTACGAGCCCAACACGTACGCTGACTTCGGCGCTGAAATCGGCACTACTCCTCGTGCACCCATCAATCCTTCTCGGCAACGTAAGAAGGGTGTGACCACCAGCCTCAACGCTAGTGGCGGTTTCAATACCGACCTCACCCAGAACAACCTCCAGGATATCTTCCAGGGGTTTCTCTACGCTGACCACCGATCGAAGGATGAACTGAGTGTCACGACTACCACTGGTGCCACGGAGACGTACAACGTCGCGGCGGGCGGAGCTGGCTTCATCGCCGGTGACCTCCTGTTTGCGAAGGACTTCGCGATCGCGGGGACGAACGGTCTCAAGACTGTGGCGTCTTCGACCGCGACGACTGTTGTGGTCAACGAGGATATCGAAGACGACACTACTGGCATCATCAGTAAGGTCGGCCACCAAGCAGGAGCTGGGGACATCGACGTCGACGCCAGCGGAACCCTGCCCACCCTGACGTCCACAACTTTCGACTTCACGACCCTTGGCCTCGTGCCTGGTGAATTCATCTACATCGGTGGCGACACCGTCGGTGAGCTGTTCCTGACTGCGGCCAACAACGGCTTCAAGCGGGTGCGCTCGATCACGGCGAACGTCCTGACGATCGACAAGAGTGATTCCACCATGGTCACCGAAGCCTCTACCGCAGAGACGATCCGGATCTACATCGGCCGTGCGCTGAAGAACGAATCCGACCCGACCCTGCAAGTCATCCGCACCTACACGTGTGAACGCACGCTGGGTGCTCCCGATGACGCTTCCCCGGCACAGGTCCAGGCTGATGGTCTCACGGGTGCGTACCCGAACGAGATGACCTTCAACCTGCCGCCCGAAGACAAGGTCACGATGGACCTCGGTTTCGTGGCGCTGTCTGGCCTGACCGTTGATGGTCCCACTGCTCTGCCAAGCGCAGCAGGAACGATCGTCCCGGTTGCCGAGGCGTCTGCTTTCAACACTTCGAGCGACTTCAGCCGCATTCGACTGGCCACTGCGGGCAGCACGGATGAAGCGCCCACTCCGCTGTTCACGTTCGTCGAGGAAATCACCCTCACCATCAACAACAACGTCACGCCGAACCCGGCGCTGGCGGTGCTCGGTGCTGCTGTGGTCTCCCTCGGTACGTTCGAGGTCGGCGGCTCCCTCACTGCGTTCTTCCAGGACACGGTTGCCACCACTGCGGTGACCAACAACACCAACCTGACCCTGGACTTCGCACTGGTGAAGGAAAACGCTGGTATGGTCTTCGATGTTCCTCTGCTCACTTTGGGCGACGGTCGTCCGACGGTTGAACTCGATGCCCCAATCAAGCTGCCTCTGGGAACGGAAGCCGCGACTGCTGCGCTGATTGATTCGACTCTGGATCACACGCTGTTCGTCGTGTTCTTCGACTACCTCCCAACTGCGGCTGAGTAATCAACCTCCCCCGGAGGAAGGAAGCAACATGTCTCTGTACGAACAGTTCTCAATGGATCACGACGCCGAGGTTCACGGCGTTCTCTTGGACTACGGCTCCGCTGGACGGATTCGGATCGCCCGTGCGGGTGGGAAGAACATCAAGTTCCAGCGCAGGGTCGAAGCATTCCAAAAGCGCTACAAGCGTCAACTCGACCTTGAAGTGCTGGAGGATGAGATCGCCACTCGTGAGCTGATCTCCATCTACGCTGACACAATCGTTCTCGGTTGGGAAAGCGGTGACGTGGAGAAGCCCAAGGTGGGGGTCATTCCAGGACCCGACGGAAAGGACCTGAAGTTCACTCGCGACGCGGTCGTGAAACTTCTGGGTGACTTGCCGGACCTGTTTGCGGACATCCGCAATCAGTCCATGCAACTGTCCCTGTTCAGGGAAGCGGTGAAACAAGCAGACGCGGGAAACTCGTAGAGGTTCTCGAATATTGGTTGGTCTGGGGGTCGAGAGAGAGTCGTCTTGCGCAACAGTATCGGAAAGGCAACCTGCGGCAACTGCCGGAGAAAGTGCTCGGGGCTCCGTCCCTGTGGCCTGGCCTCGAGCTGTACTGGATCGCATACGCCGAACTCTCGACCTGCAGGCCGCCGTCATTCGGGGACCTGCTCCCAATCCCGTGGACTGCAATCGATCGGTACGCCGAGCGATACGAATTCAGTGAAGATCAATTCGAGTGGCTGGTGTGCTGCAGCCGTGAGATGGACAAAGCCATGGCAGCATACTACAAGAACATGGGGTAAGTAGCGTGGCGCGACGTGAGGGTTTCAAGGGACTGGGAAGAGCCATGGGCGAGCTGAAAGGCAAGTTCAAGGACAGTTCCGAGGACATCATGAAAGGTGCCGCTGGTCGGGCGCTGCAGGTCGCAGTGTTCGCCACTCGAGTGGACACCGGTCGCGCCAGGGGCGGTTGGATCATCACCCTTGGCAGTACTGCGCCAGGCGGACCCGCAACACGCGGTGCCGACGGCAAGTTCAAGAAGGCTGAAACCCCAGAGGACCCCAGCGGCTCGTCCACAATTGCCGCTGGCCAGCAAGAGATTGCCCGCTTCCGAATCGAAGACGGCAGGATCACCCTGGCGAACAACGTGGAGTATATCCTGTTCCTTGACCAAGGTTCCCCAACTAACGCTGCGGACATGATGGTTGAACAAGCCACGCAAGCAGCGATCGCCTTCATCAAACAAGGGAAGTTCTTGGGAAGCTAGATGGCTACTGAGACCGTAGTAATTAGGTTCCGTGCGGACGGAACGCGAGTGGTCGAGCGAGGAATCGACCGCATTCAAAAGAAGTCGGCTGGTGCTGCCACCACCGTTGGCTTCCTGAAGCGAGCGCTTGGCTTCGTCGGTGTCGCTGCTGCCCTACGTGGGCTCATCGGCACGATTGCCAAGTTCGAGCAGGCCATCAGTACGGTCGGCGCGGTCAGTGGTGCAACAGCTTCGCAACTCGCGGACCTGGAGAACAAGGCGAAGGAACTCGGCGCAACGACCCGGTTCAGTGCCACGCAAGCGGCGGAAGGGCTGACCTTCCTGTCCCGCGCTGGCTTCGACGTGAGCGAATCCCTCGAAGCAATCGGACCAACCCTCCAACTCGCCCAAGCGGGTGCGCTCGACCTTGGGCGTGCAGCAGACATCGCGTCCAACATTCTTCAAGGCTTCCGCCTGGAGACTAGCGAGACCACGCGGGTGGTTGACGTGCTGGCGAAGGCTGCCAACTCGAGCAACACCAACGTGGCGCAGCTCGGGGACGCAATGGCCAAGGCGGCACCAATTGCCTCTGGCCTCGGCATCAGCATCGAAGAAACCACTGCGGCAATCGGCGCACTGAGCAACGCTGGTATCCAGGGTGAGTCCGCAGGGGCTGGCCTGGTGCGGGTGCTGAGCGAACTCGAGTCTCCGTCCAGCAAGACCATCAAGCTGTTCAAGACGCTGGGTGTCGAAGCCAGTCAGTTCAAGGTCAGTCAAGTCGGCCTGACCGCTGCCATCAAGACTCTGGCTGAAGCCGGTGTCGACGCTGGCAACTCGCTGGAAGCGTTCGGCGTCCGTGGTGGCCCGGCATTCGAAGTGCTGAGCAGCTCGATCCCCGACATCGAGAAACTCAACACCGAGCTGGACAACGCAGCCGGTACTGCGGCCAAAGTCAGCGCTGTGATGGACGACAACCTCAACGGTGCGCTGCTGTCGGTCAAGTCGGCATTTGAAGCGGTCGTCCTCGCGATCGGTGACCTCCAGGGGTCCGGTCTAGAGACCTTCTTCCGAGGCCTCGCAAGCGGGCTCCGCTTCGTCGCGAACAACGCAGAGGAACTCGCCAAGGCGGTCGGCGCAGGGCTCCTCGTGCCTGCTCTGCTCCTTGCAGCGAGCGCTGTGCGGAAACTGACCCTGGCCATGGCCAGCAACCCGGCTGGACTGTTCGCGGTGGCAATCTCGAGCGCCGTCGCGGCGCTGGTGTTCTTCCGCAAGGAGATCAAGCTGAGCGAAGATGGTGTTGTCTCGCTGGACAACGTCATCGGGGTCTTCGTCGACAACATTGCTATCAGCTTCAACTTCGTCAAGGATCTACTGAGCGACGTGTTCGGCCCGTTCGCTGACTCGAGCGAGAAGGCAGTCGGCGAGGCTGAAGGCAGCTTCTTCGGTTTCGCTCGGACGATCGCGAAGATCGCAGACATCATCACGTTCCCGTTCCAGAACGCTGTGGCGCAGATTGCACTGGCGTTCCGCTTTGGGTTTGACGCGATCCGGTCCGGAGTCGTTCAAGCGGTCAACTTCATCATCCGCAAGATCGACGGGTTCCTGATCTCGATCCAGCGCAACCTCAACGAAGTCATCCGTCTCACGAACAAGGTCACCGCGCAAGCCAGTGCAGCAGTTGGGCTGGCAGGCAAGGGACTGGACATCAAGAACGTGGTCGTCGGGCAGATCGGAGAGATCGAAAACAGCTTCGCCGGTGCTGGTGAAACGTGGGCGCGTGCCTCGGTTGACTCGTTCAAGAAGCTCAGTGAAGGGCCAGGTGGCTTTGAGCAGATCCTAGAGTCGATCGTCGCACAGTCGCGGCTGAAGGCTGAAGAGGCTGCGGCTGCAGCAAGCAACGCAGCTCTGCTCGCCCCTGAACGCCAAGAGCTGCCAACCAGCGGAGGTGGTGCTGCCACTGCTGCGGACGTGACCGGCGGTGGGGACGAGAAGGAAAACCAACTGCTGCGGGACAAGGCTTCCATCCTTGCCCAAGTGACTGAGCAGCGCAAGGTCGCGGCAGAGCAACTGGTCATCGACACACAGAACCTGACCACGCTGAACGAGCTGCGAGCAAGCGGCGCGATCACGCAGGAAGAGTTCAACATGCTCATCGACGAGATGGGCATCAAGATGACGGAGAACACTGGCCCCATGGAAGGGTTCAGGAAGGCGTTCGAAAAGATCGGGACCACGGCTGAAGACGTGGGCAACCAGATTGGGAACGCACTGGTCGGTGCAATCGGCAAGGCGTCGGACGCGCTGGCAGACTTCGCGGTCAATGGCTTCCAGGATGTCGACTCGCTGCGTGAAGCGTTCGCCGACCTGCTGAAAGACCTGGCCAAGCAGATCATCAAGATCATCATCCAGACCTTGATCCTCAAAGCGATCCAGGCTGGACTGGGTGGTGCAGGTGGCGGAACTGGACAGGTTGTCGGTACTGCCGTAGGCTCGGCTGCGGGAGGTGCGGCCACGTCCGGCGCACGCGCAGCAGGAGGTCCTGTCTCCGGTGGGGATCCGTTCCTTGTCGGCGAGAGAGGACCGGAGGTATTCACTCCGACTCGAACTGGTAACATCACTCCGATGTCGCCAGAGTCGATGAAGCCAGAAGTCAACGTCCAGGTGGTCAACGTTCAAGACCCCAACGACGTGACCGAGGCGATGAACTCCCCGGAAGGACAACAGACCATCTTGAACACAATCCGACAGAACCCGGAGGCACTCCAATGAGTTTCATCGCAAGCGGCGCTGGCGCAGGAAACGAATGGCGGACTGCCCCGGACGCACTCAACTACATCGACATGGTCCGCAAGCTCCAGCAGCTCGCGGACAACAACAACGAAGGTGTCAGTTCCAACGCTGACATCACTGCCATCGTTCTAGGAGGTACCGGATATGCCGTTGGTGATATTGTTCGTGTTGCTGATGGTAATGGTGACGCTGCCGGCACCGTGGCCCACCCCAGCACGCACGCAGGAAACACGACCACCTTTGAGGTCACGGCCGTCTCGGGAGGAGTTGTTACGGCACTACGTCTCCGAAACTCTGGATGCTACTCCACCAATCCAGCCAACAACGGAACAGCAGGAGAGTACGACACCGTCGCCATCACGGGCACCGGGGACGACCTCCTCACCGTAGACCTGACCTTCAGCGGCAACGGCTGGACTATTGACCGGGTCACGCAGGAGATCGCGACCGCAGCCGTCGGCGCTGTTGCCGGAACTGGCTACTCGGCTGCCGACACCATTGAGCTGACCGAAGGCGACAGCCGTCAAGGGTACACTGCTCCGCGAGCAGAGAACCGCAGCATCCTGACACTTGTTGGGCTGACCACCGGAAGCGCAATGACCGTGACCGACGCGGGCATCTTCCACCGGCAGCCGCCTACGAACGAAGCTGTGACCAACGTGCTCACCGGCGGCGGTGACAACGCCATGACTGCGGACCTGACCTTCCAGGAGTTCACGGACACCACGACCGACATTGAGGTCATGATGACCGGAGCTGCCAGCTCGATCGGCATCCGCAGCTTCAACAACGGTTCCTCGATCTACAACCTCGAGATTGCCGGGTGGCAGACCTACGAAGCGGCCAACGACTGGGAAGCCCAAATCAACAAGAGCCCGGGCAGCTATCCCGACAACTCCGACGGCTCGTATGTCATCACCGAGAACGAAGCGTTCAACTACTTCATCAGCATCACGGACCGTCGCATCTGCTGTGTGTTCCGTCTGGCTGTTGGGGTGTACGCCAACATGTACCTCGGATCGTTCGACCCGTATGGAACTGCGCTGGAACACCCTGACCCAACTCTGGTCATTGGCTGTTCGAGCGAGAAGGGACTCAACCAGGGTTCCGCTGACTCGCGGTGGGCAGGTATGAACCTCTGCATCGCCAGTGAGAATGCCGACCCTGGACCCGGTGCGGTACTGACTGCGGCTGGTGCCTGGGTCATTGTCCAGAACGGACAAGGCAACGGCAACAACGGCGATATCGACAAGACTGCCGGGTACACCAAGGCACTGATCCTCCCCGGCGGTGACTTCGACGTCTTCGGCTCCAAGTTCGAAGACCAGGATGAGATGCTCGGGGACACTGGCAACGGCAACCTGCGCGAACGGTGGGCACACTGGTGCCTCTGCGAAGACCCGGACGGGTTCAGCGGCATTGGCGCACTGGCGAACGACTATCGCTGGATCACCATGGGCAACGTCGGGGAAGACCTCCCGATGATGTTCACTTGCACGGTTGTTGACATGCTCAGTGCGGCACCGGCAGTGGTCGGGGAGCTGGACGGAATCAAGTTCGTGGACCAACGGGTTGACGGAGGTTCCGGGTTCCTGGCGGCTGAGGACGAAATCGATGACGGCACGGACTACTGGTACGTGTTCTCCAACTGCCGGTTGGACCGTCACTGGACCCACTTCACGATGCGAGGAAGCTAATGGCTCTGAGCCAACTCAACGACAAGAACGTCACCTCGACTGACGACATCATGGAAGCCATTCACGTGTGGCTGACCACGACGATCACCAACACCTGGAACTCGGTTGATGGACTCGACCTCGTCGGCAACACGCTGGACCTGGACACCGGCACGTGCTTCGTGCAGTTCTCCTGGGACACAGCAACGATCGACTTCAGCCAGTCCGTCAGCTCTCTCACTCCGGTCGCGCTGGGCGCTGAAGCCGGTGACGTTGGCCGCGACTCCCGTGCGGAGTTCCCGGCTGCGGTCACTCAGGCCGAGCTGTGGGGTTTCACGAACGACACCGCGACTGCTGGAGACCAATACGCACACTTCGTGGTCGAGTTCAACAAGGACGGTCGCTTCATCCACTTCGGCTTCGGCCACGTCCCGGCGGCGGACAAGTACTTCCCCTGGAGTGGTGGGGCCTACAAGTACGGTGGTGAATGGGAAGAGCTGAGTCAGGGAGACGAGCCGTGGTCGTTGAGCCACCGCATCGGTCTTGACGGAATGCCTACCAACACCACCATCAACGTGGCCACCATGCTCGCCACTGGCATCCGCGACCAGCCTGCTAGCAGCAAGGCGGGCATGTTCAGCGAAGCCTCTGTAGCAACGGTCAACGCTTTCGTTGACGCGGACACCGACCCGCTCACCTGTTGGTTCGGTTTCACTCGGTACGGACCGTGGGTCAGCATGGCACTGTTCCAGCGAGTCAGCCCGAACAACTCCGCGATCCACCTGATCCCGATCGTCATCGGACAGCGGGTGAGCAACGCAGCCTACATGCCAATGGGCGAGCAGCCGGACACCAAGATCTGCAACATCGGCAACATTCAGCCGAAGGACAGCATCACGTTCGACTCGGAGACGTACCAATTCTTCCCGTGGGCGCAGAAGCTGACGCTGCTCTCGGATCAAAACATCGAAGCCAGCCGAAATGGCGGCATTGCATATAGGACTGCCTAATGGCCTCATTCACTGGCGTGTGCTTCCCTACCATGCCCTGGCTGGAACTCACTCCGGGCATTGTCCCTGGTGACGCAACGACCCGACCCCAGCCGAAGGCATGGATCGAGGGAGTGGGCTGCCTGGGGACTGGCGGCGCAGTGCTTGAAGCTGGTGAGCAGAACCCTGCCAGGTTCCGCAAGAAGTTCAGCGGCTCATGCGACGGTGGAATCGGAGACGTCTTCTTCGACAAGATCTACGTGCTGCCGCGAAGCATTGACGCGGGCATCATCATCTCCGACCAAGTCTACAACATCGACATCTACTCGAGCTACCGCACGCAGACGGTCAACTGGACCGCATACAGTGACGTTGCCTTGGGCGTGGGGGCTGACATCAGCACTCCTGTGCCACCGGCATCGATCCCGTTCCCTCCCCAGTCGGGAGCGCAGCGGGTGCTCACCCTCGACGACATCGGTCCTCCGAAGATCGACGGCGACATCATCTTCACGTTCGACGTGGGCGGTGCTACTATCCCGGTCACCGGGAGTCGGTCCCAGCTCCTTCCTTACGAGCCGGAGAACGACCTAACCGAGGACCTGCTGTTCCTCACCAACATCCTGGAGGGACGCTCTGGACTCGAGCAACGGGTTGCTCTGCGTGCCCAGCCGAGGAGCGTTCTGAAGTACCAGGTGCTGGTGGACGACATCGACATGCAGAAGCTGGAGAACCAGCTATTCGACGGACAGAACCGAGCGTTCGGACTCCCGCGCTGGCACGAGGCCACGCAGTCGACTGCGGCGGTCATCCCCACCGACACGACTATCTCGATCCACACTACCGACTACGCTGACTTCAGGGCTGACGGACTGGCGGTCATGTGGGTGGACGCCTTCAACTTTGAGGTGCTGCAGATTGCCACCGTCAACCCAACTACGCTCGTGTTCAACTCTCCGTTCCAGTCCTCGTTCCCCGCCGGAACCCGGGTGATGCCAGTCAGCACCGTCATCTTGGGCAAGGGGATCCAGTCCAGCCGCCACCGTCAAGGTCTGACCGCCATGGACTTCATCGGCACGGTCCTGGACAACAGCGCCGACCACGCGGACACCAGTGCGTACTCCACGTACAACAGCAAGGTGTTCCTGGACGACACCAACTTCCTTCTGGCCGAACTGCTCAACGAGTCGTTTACTGCCCAAAGGCGTCAACTGGACAACCGCACTGGCTCTCCGGAGATCTTCTCCGACCAAGCCGTGTCGCGGCGCACGTCCAGCAAGGGTTTCATCACGGTCGACCGGCAGTCGGCCTGGCAAGTACGGCAGCTCCTTCACGCTTTGAAGGGCAAGCAGACTTCCTTCTACATGCCGTCGTTCAAGAACGACTTCGTGGCAACTGGCTCGGTGACCAGCGCAGGCACTAGCGTTGACGTGACCGACGTGCAGTACAGCACGCTCGTCCAACAACGGCAGCCACGGGACATCATCCGCATCGTCCTCAAGGACGGCACGGTAAGCGACCCGAAGGTTGTCACAGGCTCCACCATCCCCACTCCTGGCACCGACCGGATCTCCATCTCCCCTGATACCTGGGGAGTTGACGCAGCTCCGGCGGACATCGAGCGAATTGAGTATGTCCACAAAGTTCGGTTGGACAGCGACAAGATTTCCATGCGATTCCGACATAGCAACGGTAACATGAGGGTCGGGATTCAGACAAAGGAGGTACTCGATTGAGCTACGCAGGATTTGAAACAGCTGGGGAAACGGGCAACCCGCTCGAACTCTACCTGTTCACTTTGTCTGGTGTCCCGTACGCGCTGAACAACGGCGAGGTCACTTGGACGTTCAACGCTCAAGACTACGATCCGGAGTTCGTCCGGCGCGGAGCGATCAAGAACGAAGCTGACAAAAGTGGCAGCCAACTCGAGATCAACATCTCATCTGACCACGACTTCGCCCAGCTCTTCATCGGGGTGGTGCCTGGAGAACGCGCGACTGTCGAAGTCTTTCAAGTCCACCGCACGGATACCCCTGGATTCGAGACAAAGCAGATCTTCGAGGGCACCGTGGCCACCGTGGCGTTCCACGACGACGGCAAGCAGGCGAAGATCATCTGCCGTCCTCTGACCTCTGCAGGCGAACGACCAATCCCAAGGCGGACCTACCAAGGTCTGTGCAACCACATCCTCTTCGACTCCCGCTGCGGACTCCTCGAGGCTGCGTTCACAGAGACCGGACCCGTCACCGTGGTGAGTGGACGCTTCGTCACCATCACCGGCCTGACCAACGTCGGCGGTGGGGATGACTACTGGGAGGCAGGCTACATCAGGTTCGGTGATGAGCGCAGGCTCATTGTCGCTCAGGCAGCAAACGTCTTCAAACTCAACATTGAATTCCGCGACAGCCCACTGCTGCAAACAGTGAGCGTCATCCCCGGGTGTAAGCTGCGGCGCGTGACCGATTGCGCGACAAAGTTCAACAACGTGCTCCGCTTTGGCGGGTTCAGCTACGTTCCCCTCAAGAACCCCTTTGATTCAGGAATTGACTAATGCTCAGGGCTCAGCGCGAGAAACTATGCAATTGGCTGGACGAGTGCAATGGCCAGAAGCTCCCACCGGAGACGCGACCGGCCAAGTGGAAGATCCTCCTCGGCGGAGTGCTGTCCGCACTGTACCTGGCATACATGCCAGAGCAGGAAGTGGACCCGACCGTCCCGCCTGTCCAACAAGCAGCCATCATCACGGCCATCGTCGTCGGGCTGATCATGGCGGCTGTTTCCCTCGTGCTGTCCGAGCTGCTGCGACCCAAGCCGAAGTTCCAGGACGCCAAGCCTGCCGGCAACGGTGACTTCAAGTTCCCCACTGCGGTGGAAGGACGACCGGTCCCGGTCATCTGGGGTCGCAACAAGATCGCTGGTCCCAACGTTGTGTGGTGGGGCGACTTCACCCAGCTCCCAATCAAGGACCGCATCAAGACCGGCCTGTGGTCCAAGAAGACCATCACGACCGGCTGGCGCTACAACGTCGGCATGCAAATGGGGCTGTGTCATGGCACGTCCCTCGGAGGCACCCGGCTGAAGCGAGTGTGGATCGGCGACAAGGAAGTCTTCAGCGGCAGCCTTGACCACGAAGACAGCACCACGCTGAACGACCCAAACCTCTTCGGCGGTGACAAGTTCGGCACCGGTGGCATCAACGGTGAGTTCCGCTTCCATGATGGCCGCTACGGGCAAGCCGTCAACAGCTACCTGTCCAACCAGCAGGACGGTAGCAATACTCCCGGCTACGGCGGCACGACCTACGTCGTGTGGGAAGGTGGCTACATTGGCAACTCGACGCAGATCCAGAAGTGGTCGTTCGAGCTGCAGCGCTTCCCCGACAACCTCGGCCTGACCGGAAGCAACCACCGCATTGGTGATGACGCCAACCCGGCGGAGTGCATCTACGAATCCCTCATCGACGCGGACTGGGGAGCAGGCAGGAACACGAGCAAGATCGACCTCGCCTCCTTCCAAGCTGCCGGTGAGACCCTCTTCACCGAGGGCAACGGATTCAGTATGGTGCTCGACCGGAGCATCCCTGGCTCCGAGCTGCGCCAACTGATCCTTGACCAGATCGACGGGGTGCTCTTCCAGGACCGCGTCACCGGCCTGTACACACTGAAGCTCGCTCGCGACGACTACGTCGTTGCCAGCCAGCAACGGCTGACCGATGACAACATGATGGAGATCAAAGACTTCTCCCGCCAGACCTGGGACAACACCACGAACCAGGTCCGCATCGGTTTCACCGACCGCAGCCGCGACTACTTCGACACCTTCGCCGTGTCCAACGACATGGCCAACCAGCGCATGCAGGACAACGAGATCGTCAGCGCCACCATCAAGTACCCTGGTGTCAAGTCGAAGACCCTCGCGGTCGCACTCGCTGCACGTGAGCTTCGCTTCTTGGGCTACCCGCTTGCTAAGTGCACCGTTGTGGTCAACCGCGAATTCTGGGACACCAACATCGGTGATGTGAAGCTGTTCAACGATGCTCAGTTTGGGCTCGTCGACCTGCCCATGCGAGTGCTTCGGGTGGACTACGGCAACTTCACGAGCAACAAGATCACGCTCACTCTGATGCAGGACATCTTCTCCCTGGAGACCGGGTTCTTCGGTGAGCCGGAGGATCCTTCTTGGACCGACCCAGTGCAGGGTGTGGCGCAGATTCCACTGGACGACCAGTTCGTGCAGGAAGCGCCCAAGGCAGTCATCGACCGCGACCCCAACTTCCCGGACCGACTCAACCGGGTGTGGTGTGGTGCAATTGCCCAAGGAGGGGAGAACGCAATCGAGATTCGTCAGCGGAACCACCCGACCGTTCCGGTTGGGGACTTCGCTGCGGACGGTGAAGTATTCGGCATGACCATCGTTGGTGAGCTGAACGTCGGCATCAACATCAACGACCCGAACCCGACCACGTCGATCCAGTTGAACGCCAACGAAAGCTCGATCCCAATCCTGGACTTCGCCTTCGACGGCAACGTGTTCAGTGAGGCCACCATTGGCCAGGACCTGGCTGGACTGATGTACATCGACGGCGAGTTCATCGGGGTGGAAGCGGTCATCAGCAGCACCAGCACGACCATCACCATGGGAGCCGTGCACCGTGGCCTGCTGGACTCCGTGCCGAAGAACCACCTGACTGGCACGAAGGTCTGGATCCTCTTCAGCTACATGGGGCTGTCCGACACTGACCTGCCGGACACGCAGGTGGTGGACGTCAAGCTGATCACGGAGAGCCGGGACGACACTCTGCTGGAAGCCACTGCGCTGACCAACCAAGTGACCTTCGTGAATCGGTATGACCGTCCGTATCCACCGAGCCGGGTGGACCTCAACGGTGTGCGTTTCGACGAAACACTCGTCACCTTGGACAACGTCATCGTGAACCCGAGTGGGGACGACCAGGGAATCAACTACGCTTGGTTCCGTCGAGACTTTGAACTCACGGACGAGGTCGCGGCGCTGGACGTTGACGACACAAGCGTCAGCTCGCACACGCAGGAGCAGCGGCTGACCGTGTATGGCATCGACGCCAATGGAGTCGTCTCTGCAGTCCCGCTAACGGACTCCGGGTGGGCTGCCGGGACCACCGGCCAGAGCGACCGTGCATCGATCCTCGGCTTCCACAACGGCGTGGACACGAACCCCTCGATCCGGTCGATCGTCGAGACCCGACACACCAACGGTGGTGTGCTCGAGTCCATCAACCAGGTCAGTGTCGACAGTACCGTCGACTCTCCAATCATTGGTGGCCTCTTCAACTTCGGCAAGATCCCTGCCAACTCTCCACAAGGTCCGTACACCATCGCCAATGGTGCGCTTGACCTCAACTTCGAGCTGCGCTCTGCAATCGGTGGCAACGTCGAGTATCGCATCAATGCGGGTGCGTGGACCAACCTGATCACCGCTGGCGGAACGACCGGGCAGATTGCCAACGCACTGCTGACCACCAGCGACCTCATCTACATCCGCCACCTGGACAACGCGGGCACTCCGGACCACACCTTCATGGACGTGGAAGAAGGAACCACCAACGTGGCCTACGGGATCCTGGACACCACCGCGTCGTTCGATGCGCTGATGGGCTGGTACCCGTTCAACGAGTCTGGTGGAGCAAGGGTGAGCCGCTTCGGTTCCAACGCTCCGGACTTCGACGACAACAACACCGTGCTGTCAGTGGCCGGTCAAGCCAACTACGGTGACGCTGCTAACATGACCGAGGCAGCCGGAACGGTTGAGTACCTCTCCATTGACGACGCGGACATGGCGGACATGCAGTTCCCAGGGACCACTGGTGATGCCTGGACCGTGACCTTCTGGGTCAAGCACGCCAGCTTCGCGGTCAACCCGGTCTTCCAGCAAGTGATCGGCAAGGCGGACTACGACAGCGGCAGTCCGTTCACCAACAGGAGCTGGTACGTCTTCAGTGACGACTCGAGTTCCAACCGCATGGTGTTCGTTGCTATCGGAGCAAGCGGCACGGCGTACAGCGCAATCAAGAGCAGTCTTAGCACGGAAACTTGGTATCATTGTGCCCTGGTTTGGGAGCGTGGGCAGACCATCAAGTTCTACCTCGACGCTTCCGTGACCGCTGGCTCAAGCATCGGCGAAGACCTGCAGACCTCAAGCGAACCGCTCAGTGTCGGTGCATCGTTCCGCACCGGTGCCGTGGAAGCGACTGAATCGCAAGATGACATGGACATGCAAGACCTCCGCATCTACCACCGAGTACTCAG
Source organism: Gammaproteobacteria bacterium (assembly GCA_021772915.1). Classification (GTDB taxonomy): domain Bacteria; phylum Pseudomonadota; class Gammaproteobacteria; order Xanthomonadales; family SZUA-36; genus SZUA-36. The sequence continues at coordinate 58,171 of JAJFLB010000068.1, forward strand.
TGGGTCGGAGATCACTGCAATGCACGGTCTTGGCCAACCACTATAGGAGATGGAATGAACGCACCACACGACCCGCAGCAAGTTGAGGACCTGGTCAAAGCGACCGTCAAGGAAACGCTCCTGCAATTGGGAGCGGACGTGGACAACCCACGTGAAATGCAAGCAGACTTCCAAGCGCTGCGTGAGTGGCGCGAGGCGTACTCTTCTGTCAAGAAGAAAACGCTCCTAACTTTCATTGGAATCCTGGTCGGTGGGCTCGTTGCCGCCGTCTGGGTTGGGCTCAAAAGTTACATCGCACCCCAGTAAGGAAGGCAGCCTATGCCGGCACCTACTACTGACCAGGTCCGAAAGATGGTCACTCTGCGCAAGCAGGGTCTGTCTATGCGGGCCATTGGTCGCGAACTCGGATTCGCAACAGCAACAATCACGAAGTACATCAGGGACTTCGCCGGAGAGGGTGGCGGTGGCATCGTCACGGAAGCGGGCACCGCTCCACCAAAGAACCACTCACACAACAAGCTGGTCGATAGCACAGACATTGACGGGACGATTGAGCTGGTGAGGCTTGACCGTCCCGCTTCGCCAGAAGAGCTGGCCGCACTGGCTGGCCTCGACCCCAAGAAGTGGGTTCCCACTCACTCCCGCGTCAACACCTGGCAGGGGTACGGCAAACTCAAGAGCACGGTCGGTGACGTCACAACCGAGACCATGGACAAGATCCAGCTCTACCAGTCCAAGGCTTCCTTCAAGCGGCTCATCACGGAGAACGTTGAGGAAGCGGTCGCCGACTTCATGCGCTCCAACGTCAAGCCACTGCCGAAGCCAAGCAAGGCGGAGCTGAAGAAGCGCAAGCTGTCCGCCGAGGCACAGATGCTGTGCTGGGGATTCTGGGACGCGCACCTCGGCATGTACGCCTGGAACAAAGAGGTCGGTGAGGACTTCGATCTCGACATTGCCATGAAGCGCATCTTCAACTCGATCGACGACATGATCGAGGAGCTGAAGGGGTACGAGATCGAGAAGCTGATCATGCCCTGCGGCAACGACTTCCTGCACTACGACAGCGTCAAGAAGACCACCACCTTCGGCGACCACTATCTCGACTGCGACAGCCGGTACGGCAAGGTCTTCCAGGGTGCCCTGATGGCGCTGGCCTACATGGTCGAGAGAGCGCTCGAGTTGACCGACGATGTCGAGATCCTCTACGTCCCTGGGAACCACGACTACACCTCCGCCTTTGGGCTGTGCGTTGCCCTGGACCAGCGCTTCCGGAACGATCCTCGCGTATCCTCCGACCTCTCCATGAACCCTCGGAAGTACCGGACCTACGGCGGCACCCTGCTCGGCTTCGACCACGGCAAGGACGTCAAGGCGACCAGCTACCCGGTGGTCGTGGCCACCGAGGCCAAGGAAATGTGGGCCAACTCGACCTGGCGAGAGATGCAAATCGGGCACACCCATCAGCGTCGAGAGACCATGTACCACGGAATGACCCCGGTGAACGGGATCCTGGTCCGGACCAACCCGAGCCTCAGCAACGTGGACGCATGGCACCATTCGAAGGGGTTCTTGGGCGAACCACTGAAGTCGGTGGAAGCCTGGCGATACGATCGAACGGGATACCGAGGCAGCCACGTGGTGTTTGCGCGTGACGTCCGGGACGAAGAAGGCCAAGAGGGACGGACGTAAGTTGAATGGCTGCTGTGCCCAAAGGGGGAGGACTCCTTCTTCTCCTTCTTCTAGTAAGAGTTAGTATAGGGACCGCTTTCCACTGCTCCACTGCAAGTGGGGGAGGGGGATAGCGGGAAACCGGGACATCATCGAGCCTTCCTCCTTGTTGGGCATGGTCGCCTGTCACCAGTCCAACACTACATAAGCCAGGCACGACCCGGTCGCCGGACCTGAGCCCTCCGGTTGCCGGGTCACTTTTTGCCGGTATGCTTGCAGCTTGGCTTCCTCGCCAATGAGTCCCGAGCGACAGTGCGGTTGTGACCAGTGTGGCTGCTAACTACCTGGTGACGATTCAAAGGGTCGGACCCGACAAGGACATCGTGCTCACGCGGCGGGGAGCCATCTTTACATTGGTCCTGTAGCCCAACTGGCAGAGGCGTCGGTCTCAGAAACCGAAGGTTGTTGGTTCGACTCCAACCAGGACTACCATGGCGATGTCTTCCAGCGGTCCAGGAACCCTGGTTTTCAACCAGTGCAACGCGGGTTCGAATCCCGCCATCGTCACTTTTCAGAAACGAATGGGGTCGCATGTTCCAAGGAGGCGACTGAACCTTGCAAGTTCGGTGTGGTGAGTTCGATTCTCACCGACTCCACCATTTGAAATCAGGTGCGCGGTGGACTGGAGTGGCTCCAGCTCGGTCTCATAAGCCGAATGACGTGGGTTCGATTCCCACCCGCGCCACCATTTGAAAACTGTTCAGGGGTAGCTCAGTGGCAGAGCGTCCGGCTGTTACCCGGTTGGTCGGAGGTTCGACTCCTCCCCCCTGAGCCATTGAATTTGTACGTAGCTCAACGGCAGAGCACCGCACTGTGAATGCGGAGACGTGGGTTCAACTCCCACCGTACAACCCAACAGAGAGTGGGAGAGTTTGGCCGTCTCCGCCCGGCTTGGACCCGGGAGATCGCAGGTTCGAATCCTGCCTCTCTGACCAACAACAAGTGTCCGGTAGCTCAGTCGGTTAGAGCTCAGGTCTGATACGCCTGGTGTCGGAGGTTCGATCCCTCCCCGGACAACCAAAATTCGACCCGGGTGGCCGGACTCTGGACTCCAAATCCGGAAGACGGGGTTCGACTCCCCGGTCGTTTGCCACAGGGGTGTAGTTCAGTTGGTAGAACGCCTGGTTTTGATCCAGGAAGTCGTGGGTTCGAGTCCTACCACCCCTGCCATTTTCTTCGCTCACCGCAAAGGAGCAGCATGAGTCCGGCTCTGTACTTCAAGACCAAGCCATTCCCGCACCAGTACGAAGAATGGGAGCAGTCGCGCAGCAGCGAGACTCGAGCCATCTTCTGGGAACCAGGCCTCGGCAAGACCAAGATCTCCATCGACACTGCCAGTCACTTGTACCGCGCCGACAAGATCGACTGCCTGTTCGTCCTCGCACCCAACGGAGTTCACGACAACTGGATCGCAGACGAGGTGCCGATCCACATGCCCGATCACTGCGACACCTTGGGCATGGCGTACCATTCCCGTAAGGCCAAGACCAAGAAAGCCCAAAGAGAACGAGCTGCGGCGCTGACCCACGAGGGACTGCTGGTCGTGGCGATGACCTACGAAGGGTTCATGACCAAGGACGGACGCAAGTTCGCAGACGACCTGGTGAAGAACCGCAAGTGCCTGATGATCCTCGACGAGAGCACGCGCATCAAGTCGCCCAATGCGAAGCGCACGAAGAGCATCTGCATCTTCGGCAAGAAGGTGAC
>JAJFLB010000069.1 GCA_021772915.1 Gammaproteobacteria bacterium
CATGACCAAAGCACAAAACGAATCGCGCGCCCTTCTCGCGCACTACCAGCGTAGGAGTGAGCTTACCCCAGACGCGCGAAGAGATCGAGAACGTGAGGGAGATTCTGTACCGCGCGATCTATGACGCTGGCAACGTGAGCCTCCCCGATTTATTCCCCGAACCCCAGAAGCAGGAGAATCAGCGATGATCCCAGACGACAAAGTAGGCGGATACGAAGATGATAGAACCGACAAACAGCAGGACACGCACACGGTTTGTATAGGTGGGAGGGATAAGTTTTTGTCTGGATTATGCCAGCACCAGAATAACAATGGCGATAGCTACGCGTTTTGGGCTTGCAGGCCTGGTGATGCGGATGCTGTTTCGGCTTGGGTGCGGGGGCGCTCTGATATAGCTAGAGTGCGCCAGATTGACGGAGATCCGCCAAGATCCAAAACCGGCCACGTCCATATCTATACCGTTCTTGAATGGCACCCCGCTCTCAAGTAGTCGAATCCTGCTAACCCCGCGCCCGGAGAGATCCGCGCCGGGGTTTTGATGAACCTACACCCCCCACGCAGGAGCGCAAACCATGCCGCAGGCCATACTTACAAAATTTATCGCGCCGACCACATACCGACCAACACGCTACAAAGCCACCGCCCAGCGCGGAAGTATCACAATCAGCGAGCCGATAGAGGATGTATCTGGACACAAAGCCGCCGCGCTCGCCCTACTCGCCAAATTCCGCGCCGAGGATGAAGCGAGACATGGCCCCGAAACATCGTCTTGGGATCGGTGGACTTGGATAGCGGGCGGACTTCCGAGCGGCGATACGGCTTGGGTGAGCTACCACGTAACACCCACCCCGAACATGCCCGATGACATCATCGAACCGACACGCGCCACGACCGCAGCCTAATCACTACACAACGGAACAACCCAGGAGAAACGACATGGACCCGCAGGCAACACTTGAAAGACTCCGCAACGCATGGATCGACCACGACACAGCAGAGATGCACGCGGCAGCAATGGACCTACTCAACTGGATCAGAAAGGGAGGGTTTATACCTACACCAGACGAGCCTCAGTTATCCGCCCTGCTATGGATCGCCGCCGGATTCATCGCGACCGACGTAGCCAACAACCTAACCAACCACGGAGACATTCCGCAGGACGCGGATCGGATGAAAGCCTAAAGACCTATGCCGATCGTGCCACTGGGCACAGAAGGTGCCCGCGTCAGCCGGCAACCGGAGGACGGTGATCTTGGAGCACCCACAGAGGCGGGTGGTGGCGTTGATACTGTTCCCCTCGACCAGTGCCCGGAGGATCATGGTCCGTTTTTCGGTGCTCAGCTTCCGCATTATCGCCCTTTCTCGGCTCCCAGCCCGTATGTGCACGGGGGTTGACTGCTTGCTTGGGCAAGTACATGCTTTCTCTAGCAAGCATACAAGGAGCGTGCACGCATGGCTACGAAAAAAGACGGCGGATCGGACGACAGCACCCTTTGGGCATCGAATCGTGGACAATCAGCGCGGATCGGATGAAAGCCTAAAGACCTATACCGATCGAGCCGATACACAGATGGACCCTATACACCCTCATAAGGAGTCAGACAATGCACGGACGCACGCACAGGCAGCACTACACCCTCGCGGGACTGGTGATCACACTCGCCCTACTCGCAGCAGCACTACTCAGCGGATGCAGCACCGTTGCGGGGTTCGCCAACGACCTACACCACATGGCGAACGGCAGAACGCCCAGCCCGAATCAAGTGCAGCAGCGAGCCATCACCCCGGCAGACATCGAGGCGCACGCAAGACGCTGATTGTCTCTCTTCTCCGCTCCGTCGCGCGGGAAACTACGCGGCGGAACTTTGCACCCACAAGCGCCCGAGAGGCGCGGAAAGGATCGGAAAATGACACTCGCAACGGATTGTCTGGAATATGCACACCGCGTAGCCCGCAAAGCCGACGACATCGAAGAAGCGGCAGCCGCGCTAGGTGTAGAGGTGCAGCACGTCAGTTGTGCGGGGCGGGAGCTTGCATACGCCAACATGGGCGAGACTTACGCGCAGACGGTGTGTGCGGGGGGTGGGAAGTATTGGATCGGATCATGGGGCGACTGGTTAGAGAACGTGGAAAGTGATTACTGCGAGCGGGAGAATGTGATTCGATGCGGATGGTGTTCCGCTTTCACGCCGAATAATGAGGATGACTGGCACGACATCCGTTGTGAGTCATGCGGACACGGAGTGGACGGCAGCGACTAACCCCCACCCACCGGCGCGGGATGTGGAAACGCACCGCGCCGGTTTGCAGATCGCACGGTACACCCGTACCATGCACCCAGATGGACACACACCACAACCCAGGAGACATCACATGAAACGCCCGACCAGTTCGCCGTGGGGAACACCACAGACATCGACGTTTATGGTGCCGCAAGACGAGTACCGAGCGCGGGGTAGGTTCGGATTCGTCATCGACCCCGCCAGGCACGCGCCGATCGAAGGTGCCGCATGAACGAGCTACGCAAATCGATAGCCTACGCTTACCCCACCAGCAAGGACGCCGAACACTTCGGGATGTCGGAGACTGGTTGTTTCTACATCGAGCAGCAGATCATAAACATCGAGGGATCGGGTCAGGTCGGCACCGGCATACACCCGCAGGGAGACAGCGAGGGGTTTTTGACACACGACGACCCCGCTCTGCGTGAGCTATTCGCTCAGGTGGACGGGGAGACTTGCCCGTTCTCCAAGAAGTATCACCCGGAGTATTATGCGGATCAGGTGACACCATGAAACGACGAATACAACCCGTCAGATTCGACATCCTCGGAGGAAACGGATACCCAGGCAAAGACGAGCCCGCGCCCGTTGTGCGCCCGCACGACATGGACCTATGCGACTTCTGGCACGCCGTACACATCCAGCTAATCAAACGAGCCGTACACAACTGCCCGGAGGATGCGGGATTATTCCTAGTCGATGTCCGCCTCACGTTCGCAGACGACTTCGACTACATAGCGTCCGTGTTGATCCAGCACCCGCTTGACGGACCATCGGAAACACACCTGCAGCACCACATATCCGGCAATGTTGCTTTGCAAGCGGGCGTCTGGAAGCCCGATCACTGGGATACGGGGCTCTACAAACTGTACCGGGATCGGCTTGACGAGCAGGCTATGGAAGATGCCGCGCAGGTGTGGGAACACTACGAGATCGGACAGGACGAGGTGAGGGTATGACCGAAAAACTTTGGAACAGGCTAAGGATGTTCGCCGCGATCGGCTACGTCCTGTTGCTCACATATTGGATAATCACATGAGACACACGCCCTACAAGACGGACAAAGGGAAATACTGGCGGTTTGAGTGGGATGACGCGGAAGGGAAACGACACCGCCCACGACTGGCGAGAGTAGACAATATCCCGCTGATTGAGGATGCGATTGCGCTCCGCGACCAGTGGATTGCAGAGCGGCAGAACGAAAACGAGGAAGCAGCGCCGACACTTCGGAAGATGGCTGGACTGTACGAATCCTCCCGCGCCGGCGCAGCGCCCTCGACCATCAAAGAGATCCGCCAGAGTTTCGGGTTGCTCCTAGACTACACCCACGGCGGACACGATGAGGCGGCAGAGTTCGGCGTTTTTCAGGCGATCGCATACGGCGAGGATCTGTACGCCCGATTGAGCTTGTCTACACAGCGGAAGCACCTCGGGTACGCGAGTAGGTTGTTCGCATGGGGGATGTCGGTCGGGTTTGTGCAGAGCAACCCGTTCGGCGCGGTGCGGACAGCAAGACCTACATCGTCGCGGAGTATCGAATACCTCAGCGTCGAGGACACTATAAAGCTAATCAACGAGGGGGTAATGGACCCACCCACAAAGACGCTCATCGCGTTGTGCCGATACGCCGGTTTACGGCGCAGCGAGGCGTTGCGGGTTGAACCAACAGATTTCGATTTCATAAACCGAACCGTCACCGTCAGGCCACCAAAACGCGGCGGCGGGCGGTACAACACAACGAAAGCAAAAGAACGATTAGTGCCGATCATCCCCCTACTGCATGAGCAGCTACGACACTACACAGACGCACTACCAATCGGCCCGATTCTGGATCTCGGAGGGATCAACCGCCAACTGCGCGCATCGTTCGAGCAGGCGGACATGAAACCCCGGACATTCCAAGATATGCGGGCGAGCGCCGGGCAAGACTTCGCGGAAGCACACGGCGAGAGTTGTGCGTGCAGTTGGCTCGGACATTCCCCGAAAGTTGCTGCGGCGCACTACCGCAAACCTACACCGGCGCAAGTTCGGGCGGCAGCAGGACTTGCGCCGGGCGAGGATGGCAGCCCCCTCGACCGGTTCAGCAGTATGACCCCAGAACAGCAACGACGGCTGCTCAAAATGCTTGACGATCCGCAGCCCGCGCAGTAATGTCCCTGTAATCCTCTGGGTTGGCGGCGAGCAGGCATGTAACGCCGTCAGTCAGTGGGTCCATCCCCGGATCGTTGGTGGAAACGCTGGCGATTTGGGTTGTAGTTTCTGGTCGATACTATCTCGGGTCGATCGGGTGAATCCGACCAATCCGAGTTCGCCCCCTATCCCCAGGTCAGCGGGGTCTAACCGCTCTGTCTGACCTTTCTCCTGCGATTGATCCAGCGGGGCATCCTCGGAGGGGGTTGCCCTCGCTTTCCTCCAATCTGCTGACGGATCAATCGCAGAGATCCGCCAGCATCCAGATCCCTGACCAACTGCCTACACAGGCAAGGAGTTGTCTTATGTCTACGCGCGGCACCCAGTTACAGATCATCCAGCAGGCGGACACAGCCGCCGTCAGGCTCCCTGCAGGAGCCCAGGCACTACTGGGACGCCTGTTTGCCTACGCGGACGAGAGCGGGGCGTGCTGGCCCTCACACGCGACTCTGGCGCGTGACTTACAGGCCAGCCGATCCAGCGTCATCCGGTGGATCAACCGACTGGCGAGTTGTGGGTGGTTAGCGGTTACTCACACCGGGCGATCGAGCCGCTACCAGATCCTCTTCGAGAAGATCGAGTGTCGCAGTTGTCGCATTGTGCGACATCAGATGTCTCAATATGACACATCAGATGTTCCAGATTGCAACAACGCCTATAAGGAAGGAACAAAACCAAGAACAAAACCAAGAACAACGACGGGTGGGATACAAACCAGAGGGGATCAGATCGAAACCCTCAATCTCACCCCGCCCAGGACTGACAGCGGTATGTCAGTGGTGGACCAGAAACGGGTGCTGGCGGCGGCGTGCGAGGCGTGGGGCTGGATGGGGAGCAAACGGGTGTTGCTCGAAGCGATGGGGGACGGGCTTAGGGCGGTGGGCGACCCAGAAATCGGAATCAAAGCGGTCAGACAGGTGCGGGCGATGCCCAAGACCAGAGATCCAGTCGGTGAAGTGATCGCCGTCGCGCGGGAACTGGCGGGTGTTGGATGAGGAATGACACCCGGAGGATGATGGTCCCAACGGAGCAAGTCGTCGCAGCGATCAGCGATAAACCCTTTCCCCGCGACGAGATATCCGAAAAAAACGTCATCGGCTCGCTGATCCTTGACCACCGTATGCTGCCCGATGTGGTGGAGATATTCGGGGACACAGACCCGTTCCAGGATGCTTCACTCAGCCTGATATACGCCGCGATCACCCAGTTGGTCGATCGCACCGGCGCGTGCGATACCTCGCTCCTACTCTCCGACCTTACCGAGCGCGGCTACCCAGACGAGATGCGTGGACAGTTGTTGGAGTACGCCCAGACCGTCACCACACCCACCAACGCCCAGCACTACGCGAAGAATGTTTGGCTCGCCCACCAGAAATCGAACCTCCTAACCGCTTTGGTATCAGGCAGTTACAACATCCAGAACGGGGAGGAACTGAACACGATCGCCGCTGATGTCGGGCAGGCGGTGACGGACGTGGTTGTGTCGGCGCGGGGTGAACTGGCGATCCCGGAGTTGATGCAAGAGCAGATCGAACTCATGCAGGCGAACTCGGAGCATGGTTTCAATACGCGGGCGATCTCGACGGGCTACACTCAGATCGATCGGATGCTCGGGGGCGGGTACGGGGAGGGTGATCTGATAATCGTCGGCGCTCGGCCCTCGATGGGCAAGACGGCGTTTTTGGTCTGCAACATGCTCCGCATGACGGCGCTCGGCACCCCCTCGATGTTTGTGACGTGCGAGATGGGGCGTGATCAGGTTGCCCAACGGATGCTCTGTACGCACTCCCAGATCGACAGCGTAAAGCTACGCCGGGGGTTGCTCGACTCCCGCGATATGGAGAAAGCCATCCAGGGGTGCGCCGAGTTGCAACCCCGCCCAGCCACCATCATCGATCGCGGTGGACTCACCCTCAACCAGTTCAGATCCTTCGCCCGGAAGTTCAGACAGGACAACGATCGGGGGGTGATATTCATCGACTACTTGCAGTTGATGAGAGATCCCAAGAGCGCCCGCGAGGGGCGGACAAGGGAAGTCAGCGAGCTATCACGCGGGCTCAAAGAGATCGCCCGAGATGTCAGGATGCCCATCGTCTGCGCGTGCCAGTTGAACCGGGAGGTTACATCACGCGCAAATAAACGACCGATGCTCAGTGATCTGCGCGAGAGTGGATCAATCGAGCAGGACGCCGACATTGTTGCGATGCTGCATTGGCCGTGGTACTACGAGCGTGATGCGAACCTTGAAGATCAGAAGTTCAGCGAGCAGGACTATGAGATCGGGATTGCGAAACAACGCAACGGACCAGCCGGCACCATGAAACTCGCATACCGACCAGAACACACCCGCGTTTATGATGTGGCCGAGGACTTTGGCGGGCAGAAACATGACGTGCGCATGCCCTACAAAGACATCACCGAGGATGAAATACCCTTCTAATGCAAAAAACGAAGTTCATCGTTCAGGCAAACCCCGTTGCGCAAGCGCGCCCGAGAGTAGTAGGGAGAGGCAAGAAGAAGCACGCCTACAACCCAAAGAATACGTTTCGCCAGGCGATGCCGCTGTTCATCCCGCCCAAGTTGAGGGGGTCGATGCACGATGGGCCTGTTGAGTTGCGGGTGATCTTTTACCTTGAGCGCCCGAAGTCACACTGGAAGAAAAGCGGCGGGCTCACCAAGAGCGCGCCGCCGTTCCCGCTCGGCAAACCAGACGCGGACAACCTACTCAAACCGCTTATGGATGGGCTCACGGACGCCGGGGTGTGGAAGGACGACGGACAGGCGGTGTGTGTGTTCGTCGGCAAGTTGTACGCGCACAAACCAGACGGCGGCGCAGCAGACATTGAGATCACACAGTTCACGGTTGAAGAAATGGAGACAGGCACGAATGACAATCACACCAAAACAGCTAGAAAACAGGCGTAAATACGTCGGGGGCTCCGACCTCGCGGCCATCCTCGGCTTGAGCCCGTACAAAAACGCACACTCGGTCTGGGTCGAAAAGGTGACCGGCGAGTTGGAGCCGATCGACAACGACGCCATCGCGCTCGGCAACGCGCTTGAGCCTGGGCTGTGCCAGCTTGCTGCGAACAAGATCCGGTTGAAGGTCTGGAACAGCAACCCGTTCCGGGTAGTGAAGGGGACGCGCATCGGCGTACACATGGACGGGTTTGTGAACGGCGACGACATCGGACCAGACATCCCCGGCCCGGACGTACCGATCGAATGTAAAACGGCGGGGCTGGTGTCCGACTTTGCCGACACCGAAGAGTGGGGCGAGCCCATGACGGATGAGATCCCAGGCCAGTACCTCCCCCAGTGTCACGGTTTGATGATGGCGACGGGTGCGGACCACTGTTGGGTGAGCGCGCTGGTGCGCGGTCGCGGCCATGTCCTGTACCGGGTGCGTGCAGACGTTGAGATCCACCAGATGATTATCGAACAGGTGGAAGAGTTCTGGGATTGCGTCGAGAAGGATGTCCCGCCAGCAGACTCCCCGCCAGAGTTGGAAGTGATGAAACGATTGCGCCGGGTGCCGCAGACAGTGATGATGGCACCGGAACGGATCGTAGAACCGCTCGCTGATATGGAAGAAGCGAAAGTGCAGATCAAATACTGGGAGGAACGGAAGAAAGAGGCGAACGCATGCGTCCTTGAGATAATGGGTCATGCAGAAGCGGCGCTACTCGACCCCGAGGCAGACCCAAAGAAATGTGTGCTGACATACATGCAGCAGAAACGGATGGGGATCGACAAGCAGAAGTTGAAGGAAGAGTACCCCGATGCGTTCGAGGCGTGCCAGAAGGAATCAAGATTCAGAGTGCTACGCTTGAAAGCGCAGCCGAAGAAAAACCCGCTCGAAGTGAACACCACCGAAGAGCGCATGAGAATCGGGGCACCGCTCCCCGTTGACGAGGAAACAGCAGATGCCACATGAGCCAAACGAAGTAGTTGTGCAGGAGCAGAGTAGCGCCGTGATGGCGCAGAACGACGCGCAGATCAAAGCGCTCATCGATGTCGCACATCAGTACCCCCGCGACGAGGGCAAGGTGATCAAGAATATCGAGGATTCCGCTTACAGAACCCCCGAGATGATGAACGCCTGTTTTTTCCACATGCCGGTGGGTGACGGTGTAATCGGACCATCGATCAGGCTCGCGGAGATCATCGCCGCGAACTACGGGAACCTTGTTGTGCAGACCATGACTGTGCAGGAGACACCCAAGCAAGTGACGGTTCGCGGGCAGGCATGGAACCTCGAATCCAACTACATGCAATCAACCGAAGTGACACAACGGCTCACCGATCGGGCTGGCAGACCATACGCCGAGGGTGTGCGCATCAGCAACATCCAGGCGGCGCACGCCAAAGCACGGCGGCAAGTGATCCTGCAAATCGTTCCGCAGCACGTATGGAAGCACGTTTACGAAACGTGCTTGAACCCGCCAGCAGCAGATGAACGCACACCGATGCTGACGAAGATGATGGCATGGCTGACCAACAACCAGAAGATCGAGCGAGACAGAATCTTGACCTACTTTGGTGTCACCACCATCACCGAGATCACCGACGAGCAGTTGACAGAACTGCGCGCGATCGGCACGTCATTGAAGGAGGAACAGATCGATCCAGACCGTGCGTTCTATCACGAACAGCAAGTTGTCGATCCGGACAAAGCCGAGCGCGGCAACGCGGCGCTCAAGAAAAAGGTGGCGAGCAACAAGGCAGAGCCCGAGATCGTCACGGATGGGTCGTGGCCCCACCTACCCAAGAGCAAACAGCATTGGTCGCATAAGGCGGTAGAGGGCATCACCGCCCGCGCCGGGTTCGGTGAGTACGATGCGCGCGCCGCGCTCGACGGGATCTGTCTGGACAAGGGCTCCAAGCGGGCGAACGAGAGCAAGATGGGTCCGGTCATCACGGCGGCTATCAACAACGACGAAACGGAGATCGATTTCGAGGCGATGCGTCAGAAGGGCATGGACTCGCTCACCGAGGGCTAGTCCTTTGGAACGCCGCCGTTTCTAACGCGGTTGACAGCAACGATCGTGCGTCCCATACGGCGGAACGATTGGAGCATCCCGTCTGCGTCTTTGGCGGTCTGTTTCATCATCAGGTCAGGCGCATCGGGGCTTAGTGGTAGAGACTCAACGTAGTTTCTAAACCAAGTCCCGGTGCGCTTCTCGAAGTCGTAGTATTCCTGATCCGTCATAATGATGGGCGTTCCGTCCACCGGAGACTTGAACATCCGGCTCGGCCTAGTGAACGCCAGTTTTTTATCGGGGAATCGCTCATTATACGATGCCATCCACCAATCCCACTTGTATATGCCGACCTCTTGAGAGTCGATCATCGAGAAGATGCGCCAGAACGCATCGCTGACTCCCGGTATCGGGGAGTGCCCGCGTTCGACGGGACGCCCGAGCAGATCGACGCGGGGCTTGGGGTTGGGGAAGAACGGTTCTAACTGAGTCTCGTTGCTAAACGCTCTCAAGACGGACGGGAAGAACCCATCTCGTTTCACGTTGACGTTGTTCTGCAAGATGAACTCATTTTTTTCGCGTACACCCTGACGGATAAGGTTCGGCACGACACCGGCAGATGTCCGCCCGATGAACTTCGCAAGTTTGTCGGTGGGCGTCCCGGCGCGGAACGACGTGACGAGCCCGGCGAGCGTCGTCAGACCAACTAGGGTTGTCTTTGCTTCTGCGCCACGGACAAGACTACTCCCAACAGCAAACCAAGTATTCGGGTCCATTACACCCCTGTCCGCCATATCGGAGAGGATGTCTACATTGGTGGTGAACAGGGTATCGAACGGTTCGATGCCACGGATGGAATACCACTGGTTTCCGAGCCGGATGGATTGCGGTTGCCAGAGGCGGTAGGACAGTTCACTAGCGGCCTGCCCGAACGGGACTGTGCCGGTGATGCGCGGGTTGCCCTCTTCGTCCTTGTCGTTGATGAGCATCCACATCAGCGCCGTTGCGATGCTGCCAATCATCAGATCGGTTGCGCTCTTTACCGCCCGCCCACGAGAGTAAACAGGGACACCATCATTAGTTCTGCCGTATGAAAATACGGTGTGCTTCGTGAGCCGACCCAGAGCGATCGGCGGGAGCTTGGCAAGTGCGATCCCGTACAGGTTCCCAGGCGTGCGGACAAACGGGAAAAACAGCGTCCAGAAGAACCCGCGTGCTGGCCCCTGATGTTTCAGGTTGTTCACCATTCCCTCTAGCCATTCGATCCGCTTCTGGAATGTCAGTTCCCTCGCTTTATCTAGCGACAGTTCCGCGAGTTCCCCGCCGTGATTCTTTACCTGATCGTCCATGTATTCGATTAGCTCGTCGCCCTCAAGCCCAAGATCCTCGCCCTTCCGCAGAGCCAGCGCGTGCATCTGCATCTCATAGATCATGCCCTTTGCAAACTCATCGGCAATCAGGAGCCCGGTCAGCGGTGCGCGGAGCGTGCGCCCAAGTTTGCCGGTTCCGAGAACCTTGCGGATCTGTTCGGAATCGAGGCTAGACGTTTCCTCGATCGGTTTCTTGCCGGTCAGCACGCGCACCGCGTTGATCTCTTCTTCGAGCATCGGGCGCTCATAGATCGCGGCATCGATGGCGTTGAACAGGGCGCGGGTCTGCGCTCTGGCGGTAATCTTGGCGATCTTCCGCTTGGTTGCTGTTTCAGCAGCGGCGATCTCTTCCTTCGTGTTCGGCTTGAAGAAAGCTCTTGCCAGCCCACGGAACTCGGAGAATCGCGGGGCGCTCGCGTCTTGTCTGCCGGTTACTCCGGTGACGACCGCGTTGACCGCTGCCTCTGCCGGGCGCTGGATGAGTGTGTCGTAGGCGAAATACATCGAGTTGCCCATGATGTTCCGCTCTGCCGTCTGGATGCCGGACAGGAGGAAACTGAGGTAGATCGTGGTTGCGCCGTTCCAGAACCTCGCCCAGTAGTTGCCATCGGGCTCGATCTTCAACGACGCATCGCGGGCGGCGTTGAGGTAGTTGCGCAGCACACCGGGGAGAAGGATCTGCGCGGAACCCAAGTCCTCTTTCGACCCGCCAGCTTCCAGCACTTCCGCGAGCGTCGAGAGCGGATGTAGGTTCGGGTCAAAGATTTGCTCTCTACCCTCCAACCCCTCCGCGCTCAGTTCACCTTGCAGGTGCAAATCGCCGGGTGGTACGGACACATCACCTTCGTTGCCTGGATCGGCAAGCGGTTGAGGCGGGAGCCCTTCGATGGTGGGTTGTGGCCCGGATGTCGCTCCCTCAATCGGCGGTGAGTCAGGTTGCTGCGGGAACACATCCTCGGAGACATTCTGAAACCCGGTTCTCGGGATCTTCTCGACATCGCCCGTATTGGTCAGGCTCGGGTCTGTAAGGGGTTGGGATGGCACACCGGGGATGATCGGTTGCGGCCCGGACGTTGCGCCCTCGATCGGTTCAACATCAACGTCGGGCCTGGGCTCGCTGATCCGCGTGCGCGGGTCCAGCCCCTCTTCGAGCAGTTCCCCTTGCGGCCCGCGAAGTGGGTCATTGTTCCCCGATGTTCTCTGCGCTGCCCGCTCATCGCGCTGGCGTTTCCGCTCTAGGAACTCTGCCATAGCCTCTTGCGGATCTCTCAGCAGGCTCGCCATATCCAAGTTGCGCTCTTCGAGCGCAATCCGCATGTGTTCGATCTTGTTGCGGATCTTCCGCTTTAGCTTCTCAAGCTCCGCGTGCTTCTTCGCTATCTGATTCTCGGTCAGCTTGACGGTTGACACTGTAAAGCCGGGTCCACCGGCTCCACCCCTCACCGTTTCTGTCCCGGTGTTGATCGCGGCTTGAAGCTCTCTCGCCTTGACCATATCGCCCGGTGACATCTCCAACACCGTCGAAGTAATCATCTGGACGAACCGCTGTCCTGGCGTAGCGTGCAGCGCGGACGGTGAGCGGAGTGTACGCGCCGCCTCTGTCTTGATATTCCTCGATTGCAAGCTCAGTTCAACCGCGAGGTTGATCTGTTGGATGTTGCCGGTTTTCATCCCCTCGGTCATCGCGGTGATAGCGAGCGACTGGGCGATAACCGAATCGAGTTGGTTGACTTCCTTCGTCGGGTCCAGCAGCAAGATCCTTGCAAGCTCACCGGACGGGTCTTTGCGGATTGTTTCTTTCGCCGCCGTCAGAACACTATCGTCCGTCCGCTCGGCTGGTTGCCCAGCCGCCTCCTGCGCAAGCACAACCAGACGCGAGAACTGTCGGGCTTCCTCGGAGTCACCGATGTCCGCGATCACCTTCTTGCGGATCGGTATAAACGCGGGGATGTCGTTCAGGTCTGTTTCCGCCACGACCTCGATCGGCGTCATTACCTCGGCCAGCGCGGAATCCTTGTTGCGGAGATCGTTGTAGATCGGCTTGAGCATCGGCACGACATCTTGGCCGTGAGTCTCGATCATCGCGCTCGACCACTTGATAAAGTCCATCGCTCCCATCGCGGCGAGCGTCTTGGCGATGATGTATCCCCGGTGCGTGTAGTTGGCGACGATGGCGAACCCGAGGAACGCGGCATCGAACGGGATGTCTGGTTTGCCGAACTTTACATCCGGGTCGGTGAGGCTATCCCATACAGCGCGATCTCTCGCGTTCAACTCTGCAAAGACCCGCTCTGTTACCGTCTGTTCTGTCAACGGCTTATCGCCACCTTCAAGCTCGTTCGCTTTCTTCACAGCGGCGTTGATCCGCTTGAGTTGCTGTAACTGTTCCGGCGTTCTCGATTCGCTTATCGGGATACCCGCAGCGTCGTTCGCCATCTCTGTCTTGCGCGGCGAAGGGGTTGCGCCGAACTTGATCGTCTTGGTGTCCATCGGCAGGCCCGCACCGCCGCGCCCTCGGTCCAAGCCCTCAACCGGGATGGCATCCTCGGAGTCCGCTTTTTTGTCGCTGAAACTCTTATCGGGGACAATAAACTTTGTCCCATCCTTCGCCTCTACAACTTGGAACTCGTTGCCGTTGATCTCGAATGTCGTGCCAACAGGCAACATGCTCGGCTGTGGCAGGAACTTCCGCCCCTTCTTGTTCGCGGCCTTCGTCCTGATCGCCTTGACGTTCATCGAGTGTTGCAGATCGAGGGACTTACTGCGCTCACCCTCATCGATCTCTGACTGTTTTAGAACCCGCTTCGGTTTTCTCGCCGTGCCCCTCGGCATTGTGTCGAGCATGAGCGCGTAGAGGTATGAGTTTGGTGCGCGCCCCGGCCCAGCTTCGACGGCGGCGTTGAACGCATACGCGGACCCAGGGGTTCTGGCGTCCGGGTGTGACGCGATCGCTTCTGCGGCGATCATCGCAAGTTCGCCAGCGCCGAACTCGTCAACCTGCGCGTCATCGGATGATGCTTCTGGTGTACCGTCTACTTTGGATCTGGATTCGAGGTTGCGTAGCCGGTTCTCCCGTTTCTTTTCAACGATCCCTTTCTCGATCTCCTTCGCGGCGAGTTTTTCGATCGGGTCGGACGCCGTAACATCGAGTGGGTTTTCGGTGCCGTCCACTCCCCAGACGTTTTCGATCCCAGCGCCAGCAAACTGTTGTTCCCAGAGCGTAGGGGGTAACTCGTTGTCGGCGGCATTGACAAGTAGCCGCGCTGTCCCTTCAAGCCCGTATTCGCCCCGGTCCTTCACTGTCACCAATGCTTCGTTCACCATCACCGGGCCGAGGACGGGCATGATGTCTCGGGTGGCTTGTGACGCCTCATTGATGAGTTTTCCGAGCGCGGTGGCGTAGTCTTTGTCTACCTCTATGCCGTTGGTGTCGGTGCCGTTGCGGAGGGTATCTTCCGAGTTCTCAACGATCCTGTTTAGAGTCTCGAACGCCTCGATTATCTCCGCGTCTTTTTTCCCGCCGATGGTGGCGACGATGTTGCGGACATTCTTGCGGGACGTTTCCACGAACTGACGGGCGACGGCTTGATCCTCGGTCTGGGGGGGCGGGATCGGTGCGGGCGCTGGTGCCTGGGGCGCTTCGTTTTGCTGTGACGCCATCGGTGATAGCTGTGAATCCTCGCCTACGGGTGTTCCATGTGGAACCCCTTGCTGGAAGGTGGGCTCTAGCGCCCCGGTGGGCCTATCTGCCGATGGGATAAAGACTTGCGTTCCACCAAACAGGCGTCGGAGCGGCTTGATATTCTCGCCGCGCGAGTTGGTGTCCGAATCAGCCGGGACGATAACGATGATCCCATCGTGGCCCGCCTCTTCCGCGCGTTTGCCCACGTTCCGGTACTTGGTGAAATCCTGTACGCCAGTGACGGCGAGCCGGGCTTTCGCCTTGCCCTTTACCTTGTCGCCCTTCTCAACGAACGGATCGAGATCGGAGAGGGATTCGACCACCAGCGGGTTGCTAAGCGTGATCTCATGTTCATCGACCACCGGGCCATACCCACTAGCCTCGCCAGCATCGGGCGCGATGTAGTAGCCGAACCCGAGTACCGGGACGGGATCTCCATCGGATTGCTTTACGACCTCATCGGTGAAGGGCTCATTGACATCTTCCCGACCATGCCCGCGATGCCCGGTCAGCGTGACCGCTTCCCCGGTCTGTGGCAGCGAGCCGTCTTGTTTGACCCATCCGAGTCCAATATCGGCAGCCTCATCGCCATCTGGATCTGGAAAAAACTCTACCGCGAGCGGAGCGGGGGCGGGCACCACTGGGGTTTGTTCGGTTGTCTGTGCGGGCGTCGGCTGAAACTCGCCCTGCGCCACGCTCAGTTTGCGGACCTTCTTCCGGGCCTCGCGCCGCCGCTTGATCGCGTCTTTCTTCCGCCCCCTCGATTCCTTGCGATCGTCCGCACGGTCCTCTGTGGCTACCTCATCCAGAGCGTCAAACTCAGCTAACAGGAAACCCACCTCTGTTAGTGCCTCATCTAGTTGGGCGTCCTCGGCGGTGTCTGTGGTCGCCTCAATCTCGGACGCCTCTGCGGGGCTTGTGGTGGCTCTGGTGCCATCCACGTTGATCGCCGGGATGTCCCTCAGATTCTCCCGGTTCACAGTCAGTTCAACGGGGGTAATCCGGGCGATCTCATCCGGTGCCAGTGGCTCGGGCTCTGCGACCTCGGGCTCAAGTATCTCGGACAGGTCCACATCCAGCGGATCGGCTTTCCCGTCGATCGCCAATCCAAGCTCGCTCACCACATCTGTCTGGGCCAGTTTGTTCAGGGCAGCGCCCTCGGCTGGGGTCAGGGGGAAAGTCCCCTCGCTCGTCAGCATGGCCTTTGTGACCGCCGATTCGATCACGGCGGCTTCTTCCGGGGTGAACCGGATTTCGCCGTCTTTGGTTGTCAGCACACCCTCTTGCTGGCCCGCGTCGTTTGTGACCGTGCGGTAGTTTTTCTGGTTCTCGAACAGCGGGTGCTTCCGGGGCAGTTTCGATGCAGCGCCGCCAACCGTTTCACTCAGATCCATAGCCCGTTCGCGGATTCGCGTGCGATCTCGCTGCGCCCCGAGCGTTGCCGCACTCTGCGCCAACTGTGTCGGGAACGTGCCAACCGCGCCACCGAGCGCACCCAGGGCGAACGACTTGACCGCCGACTGTTTGATATTGGCGATGGCGGTGTCTGCCGGCGTGACGCCGATGATGGCGTTCCAGATGTTTGTTCCAGCGAGTTGCCCCAGTTCCTCGGAGCCCTCGATCGCAGCACCGCCGAAGATGCCAGCGAGCAGCCCGGTCGCCGCCTCGAAATCCCGAGTAATCATCTTTCTGCCGAGTTTCAGAACGATGTCATCGGTGATTTTTCCGACCATGTTGAACCCGGCCATCTCGGTCAGTCCAACAAGCACACCGATACCGACACCGGACATGACGGCCTGTGTGTCGCTCTTGCCATCATCGAGCGCACTTTCCATCGAGTCACTAGATTCCCGCAGAGAGATCCGGGCAAGCGCCTCATTGGAACCGGAGCGTTCGAGCCCGCCAAATCTATTCTTGAGGCGGCGACCAGTTACGAAGTCCTTGCGAGCGATCGGGCCAAGTTTCTGAAACGATTGACCCGTTTCGGTTGATAGCTTCCGGCTAATGTCAGCAAAGAACGCATCTTCGTTTGACTGTCCAGCCCTGCGGAACGCATCCCTCGACGCCTTCCGCGTAGCAGTTGGGACCACACCACGAGAACGCCCGAGCCTTGGCGCTTGTCGCAGTTGCTTCTTCGAGAAGCTAACCGCAGCCTTAGAGCCCTTCTTAGCGATCGCTCTCGCCTTGCTCGCCAGCGCCACGCCGCTCATTGTCTCCACCATGAACGCTGTAACTTCACCGAGGACCGAACCGACATCGCCAGCAAGACCCTCACCGGGTGGTACGAGATCCCTTCTCGCTTGCTCGAACTCGCCAGCCTTGCGGAACTTTGTGCCAAAGATCAGGTTCGCCGTGCCGGTAAGAACGTCGGTCGGCAGATCCGGCGCAGCTTCGAGAACCCGCGTCGTGAAGTTCCGCGCTAACGCCTCTCCCCCGGTCGGGCCGAAGTGTTCTGGTGCAGCCGTGAGGATGCCGCTCGGGAAAGCATGGTCCATCGCGGCGATCCGGTGCCGCTCCGCTTTGGACTTGGGGCGCTTGCCGCCCTGCGCCACCATGCGATCCCAAAACCGTTTCTCAAAGAACGGCCCCATCTCCCGCTTTGATTTCTCGATCTTGTTGTGAAACACCATCTGCCCCATCGCTTGAAGCTCGGGGCTCATCGACGCCAGGGGGTGATCCTTGTATTCGTTGTAGATCGTTTCGGTTTCCCATTCGATCTTTCGCTGCAACCGTTGTGATTCTGATTCGCCCTTGATCGGCTTGATAGCGTCGTCAGAGGCATCATGCACCTCGATCGAACGCCGCCGCACAACGGACGAGAACGCGCCCTTTATCGCCTCACGGTTCTGCAACGTCCTTGTGTCACGTTCCGCGATCGGGCTTGTGAACGCACCGCCAGCAGAGATGTCCGGCGCTGGTTGCAGGAAACCAGACGCCCGAGGGCCACGCACCCGATCGGGCAGGGGGAAATCAGGCACCTTTTTAGGCGTCGGCTGGAACGGGTTTTCGATCTTGTTGGAGAACTGATCGATAAACGACTCACCGATTGTCTCGGTGGAGAACTGATCGATGAACGACATCGGCTCCGGTTCCGGTCTTAGAACCCGAGAGAACTGTTCAACGAACGAGAGGCCAGTCGGCTCGCCAGCAGCTTGTATAAGCTCCTGGGTCAAGACGCCACACCACACAGCATCACATACACCTGCGCGGCTGTCCCGGCACTCTGATTCTTGAGTTTGATCGAGAGGATGTTTGCGAGCGACCCGGCGAAGTCGCCCGCCATACCGCCCGTTCTGGACCGACCGCTCGTAAGCACAAGCGGCTTGCCCTGCATCAGTTGGAGGTGCTGGACATCGGCGGTCGTTGTGATCTCAACTTCCATGATGTCAACCGCATCCTCCATCGTGGTCGCGCACAGACAGATGAACCCCAGAACGGCGTTTGTTCCGCCCGGCATCGGGCGCGGGTCTGTCTCTGCGGTGTCCCAGATCCGAACGGCGGTTGCCACCGGGATCAGCAGGGTTGACTCAAACACCTCATCGATGTTTACCGCGTGCGTTGTCGCAAAGACTGGCGGCACGTGGGCGATCCCGGCAGAGTCGGTAACAGAGATCGTTGTGTTGTACGTTACGTTTCCGTTAGCCATTACCGGCCTCCCTTGTGGCCCTTATTTCAGCCGTTCGTTTCAGGATTTCCATGTCGCGCCTACCAGACGCAACAATGTCTGTGGCGTCCCTCCTATTCATCTTACGTCCACCGGGTTCCCCGTCCATCAGGTCTTTTATGACCGACTCTCTCGCCTCGATTGTGTCGGGGTCAGCGAGGTCAACGACTGGCGGCGGGTTGAACCCTGGCGACGGACCTTGTATCGGAGTGTGGTGCTTTTGCTGCGGCACTTCACCGATCTTCGCTTGTCTCGCCATATCAACAAACATCTCATCGGCAGCGAGTCTCTTTTCGGTTGTATCGAGACTCGCCGTAAACGCGGCCCACTGTTCCTTGCTCACCGAGTTCTGTGCGATCTGTACCTGCGCGGCGATCTCTTCTGGTGTGACATCTTGCGGCACCGTGCCGAGTTGCGTGGGCGGGGGCTTGGGTGCGGCTGGGAGGTTGGCGTCGAAGTTGTTTGCTTGGTCTTTTACTTGCTCGTTTGCGGACAGGGGTTGTGGGCTCGTTGTGTCGCCGGGTTCTGGTACAGGGATGGTCCCGTTCGAGATGCCGTTGAACTCATCGGTCGTTTTGCTGATTCCAAAGTTCAACTCTGCCTCAAGTTTCTGCGCCTCTTCGAGTGTCTTTTCCTCTGTAACAGGATTGCCATCTTTGTCCGCCGTTACGTTGAAGATTTTGGGCACCGGCTTTATCAAATCGAGCAGTTGTTTGTTGCCGGTGCTTTTAGCGAGGTTTGCCATGAGCGCGTTATTTTCGCTCACTTTCAGAACCCGCTGGATCTGTGTCGTCATAGACTCCATGCGCCGCGTATCGGAGTTGATCTTTTGTTCGAGTTTGGTCATATGGACTTTGCCCCTTGCGATCTCCGCATCGCTTATCGCTTTCTCTTTCTTGGCGCGTTCCGATAAATCATCGAGCGAACCCGGTACGGGAGCCTGGTTGTCGGCATCTATTCTCGCTTGTGTCGCCTCATGTACCGCTCTGGCCCGTTGCATCCCATTGAACATGGAAGTTGACTCAAAGCCAAAGCCGGATGCTTCCGCAATAGCCGGGCCAACCATATCAGCGAAGAACTCTTCTCCGACCTGATCTATTAGCTCTTGCGGCAACGCGGCAAACGCCTCGGCTATCGTCTGCATATCCTCGACGCCGTTGGCGATTTTCTCAGCGGTCCTCATCCTCCCGGCTTCGTCGGCAAAGTCGATGTTTATTTCCATCAACTTTTCGAGCGGCATCGTCTTGATCCACTCGCCAAAGTTTTCTTCGCTAACACCTTCCGGCGCTTTGCGCAGCATCTTCTCCATAAAGTCTGGTTCGGTCCCCAGGAACCTTGCGCCCTCTTCTAGCTTCTGACGCCTATCGACCTGCTCAAGTTCCATCTCTCCTATTTGTAACTCTTTGACCTTGCGGTTTATCGCGTTGTTTTCGATCTGATCGTTTATTTGGTCCCCGAACATCTTTGTTCGCGCAGCCGCGTTGTCGGACGTGATCTTGAACTGTGCCTTTTGGGTTGTCGCCGCGTCCTTCGCCATATCGATTTCGATCTGGCCCTTTTGGCGCATCAACTCCTGGCGCTGCTTCTCAAACTCAAGCGCGTTGCTTTGCTGGATCATCTGGTTCGACTGGCCGAACCCAGCGAGGAAGGCGTTACTTATCTGGCTCATGTTGCCCTCGCTATCTTGTCGTATTTCACGGTAAACCGTGGGGTAGTTGCGCCGGATGAGAGTTTGCCGACCAGAATGTAACCGGGCGGAAGATCATCGAGAGTCGTTATCTCCATTGTCCAACCGGGCGGCACATCGACGTTGCGTATCTCGGTCTGTGTTCCATCGCCATCCTGCAAGTAAAGTTCCACCGTTATTTCTGAGGCATCGAAGTTGGACAAGCGGAGTATTTCGACAACGATCGCAGATGATTTCCACGCCTGCACGCGCGGGACCACGACGACATCGCTGGTGCCGTCGAATGTACCGCCTACCTCGGCCTTCTTGTTGGGCAAGCGGGTGAGTAGGGATGTGGTGGGGAGTCCGGTCATTATCAATCGTCCACCAAAATAACATCGAATCCAGCGTCAACGCCCATATTGTTCGCTGATGCGTCTACGCTCATCTTCATATCTGTTTTTGCCGCAAACGGGCCACGCGGGTATTTGTAAACGTGGTGAACATAGGACGCTCCATCACCGATCAACTCAACTTCCATCTTCAAGTTGAACACGCCGCCGTTCGGCCTAGCTCGGCCCCTTATGGTGGCGTTGCCAGATTGGTTATTGGCGAGCGATGCGTAGAAACCGCTGATGTACGCTGTCTTTGCCGCTGGAATCGTATAGACCGCCGCCATCGATTCGTTGTCGTCCGCGTTGATCTCACAAAATATATTTGCCGTCGTCACCTTCTGCGCCGCGACGATAACCCCCGCCGCGTTGACCCCAGATCCCGCCGTCAGCACGATCATCTTATCTAATCGTATGTATGAACCAACGGTATCGACCATCGTTGTGCCGTTCATCGTGACTGTTTCGTTTTGTTCGGCCCAACTTGCATCCAACCCGTACACCTGAATCGTGCGTGCGCCGGTCCCCGCCGATGTGTCCGCTGTGTTGTCTGAAACAACCGTGACGATCTCGGCAGCGGTCGCATCGAACCCGGTGTACGTCCCGCCGATAGACCAAATATCTTCGTAGCCACCTGCGGCTGTCAAAGCCTCATTGTGCCCGAACTGGTGATGTGCAGACATCCCCGACACAAGGCCCATCGCAATCCTGAGCGCCGTGTCAGACTCGACAGGTAGCGGGTTCGCGGAACTCACATCGTTAGCCGTACCGTCCGCGCCGGTCGTCACCTTGACGCGATGGTGATGCACCCCGGCGATGTCGTCGGTCGCGGTCTGGTACGGATGTTCCCCGTTATCGATCCATTGATTATCGCTCACAGGAAATCTCCCGATCTCCGGTGTCCGGTATCGATGTCGGCGAGGATGTCGTACACAACCCAATGCTCGCCAATGGTTGACGAGCCGGTAATCCGAACGGAGGCAGCACCGCCGCCAACGCTGGCGTTCATCGCGGGGTTTAGCCCGGTCGAGATGATGTCTTGCTCAACCTGAGTCTCCATCGATTCGATCGCGGAGAAGTTGTCAGCGCCCAGCAACCCGACCACGCAACTATCGTGAGTCGGCCCGGTGGTGATCTGCACTTTACCCATGCCTGCGAGGATCATCGAGCCTGCAAACAGCTTGCTCGGAACTTGAACATCACAGTCC
Source organism: Gammaproteobacteria bacterium (assembly GCA_021772915.1). Classification (GTDB taxonomy): domain Bacteria; phylum Pseudomonadota; class Gammaproteobacteria; order Xanthomonadales; family SZUA-36; genus SZUA-36. The sequence goes on from JAJFLB010000069.1 coordinate 21,437, forward strand.
GACGCGATCCGTTGCGAGTCATCATCGGTCGCTGCGGGGTCGAGGATGCGCAGATACCCGTCCCAAGAGCCGAATATCGTCCGAGGGCTTCCTAAGACATCAACCTCTGCAATAGTGGTGGTAGCGGTAGGGGAGATGTCACCTGGGAAACTATCCTCGGAGAAGAATAGAGCGGAGGGCCGAGTTGCTGGCCCGCTGGCAAACATGGCGCGGGACGCCACGGATGGTTGTGCTGCCTCAACGATCATCACCCAAAGCCCTTGCTCTGCGGCGTTCCACTGGACGATGACCTTTTCGGTGGTGTGGTCGATGGCGTCGAAGAACGCATCAACCTGGCGGTCGGAGACTTGCGGCGGGATGAACTTGCCGCGCAGGTCGGTTCCGCGCGGAACAAGGTGTAGCCCTCGCATCGACACAAACCAGAGATTGCCGAACTCATCGAGCGTAGCGGCCTCGGCACCGACGATGCCGACCTCGTTGGTAATCTCGTTGAGCCCAAAGCCTAAAGCCGGGCGACCCAACCGCGCGTAGAGCCGTCCGGCAGATGCCACCACAAGACTCCCAACATCAAAAGCGATGCAGCACTTCACGTTTCCCACGATTCGATCGGAGAAAGCGCGTAACGGGTCGGCGTCCGTGATGTCCCAATCATCATAGTTCAGCGCGGCGCTGACGGAGTATTGGTCGTCAATGCCCCACAGCACCATCGAATCCGCCCAAGTTGTGCCGAACTGTGCGGCGCGAGAAGAACCGGGGAGTACCCCCGCGTCCGGTACCCAATCAAACATCGCGCCGCTGGACATGGAGATATATTGGTACTTCTCGCCGTCCAGAACGTACACCCGTTGGTCTGGGTCGTTCGGATCTTCTGACGGGCCGAGCCCGGCGACGAGCGTGACATCGTTCGTCGCAGACGCAGCGCCAGTCCCGTCCGTCGCTACCGCGATCGTGCTGGCCGCGCCGGTGTATTGGCTAACGTAAACATTCCCGCCAGCAACCGCCGCGATACTGTTCGAGTAGGTGTCGGGAAGTGACTCGAATGAGTTGATCGTGAAGTCATCCAGCAGCGTTATCGAACAATCGGTGCCGGTGTTTATGTTGTGGCAGATAAACCCGTAGTGGGTTCTGGTTGTGTCCGTTCTCGACGCAGCCTCATTAGCCGCGATCGTTACGTCTGGGATCGCGTCAACAAACTGTTCGCTCCCGCCGCTCGCCTGCAACCAGACTTCAAGGCGGTTGCGGAGGCGACGGAGCTTGAGTGTGTACGTTGTTGAGTTGGCAAGCGTTATCTGGTTTGCACTAACACGATCCGAGGCGACAAGACCTACGCCATGTGACCCAACCGAGTTACTAAAAGCGTGCCAGTTGGTGTTTGTCGGTGTGGTTGGGCTGGTGTTAGTCCCGCAGCAAAGCGTCATTCTTGCTGTTGTTGCTGCCGTCCCGTAGATCGTCGCTCCGATGTAAATAGCGTCGTCACGGCCCGTAGTTGTCACAAGCGAAGAGTCGCCAAACATAAACAAACCGAGCGTCGAAATCGTATTGCCGCCGCCAGTTGTAAAATCAGCCGTTGTAGCAAAATCGATCGTTATCTCAAAGAACTCTCCAAAGTCCACAAGGGACGACGGGCTCGCTATCGCGTCGATGTCGCTCAGTTGACAGTACGCCCAACTCCACTTTTTAGACGTAACCCCGTCTTTCATCTCTGCCGCCGTGAGGTTCATCGCGTCGATAACCGTGTTGCTCGACACCTGCGGCCCGCCAGTTGAGGCAGCAACGGTTGTAATAAGCTGACTTGCGTTATCCCCCCAAACATCGTAATCCGATGCGTCAGCTTCAACGGTGTGGTTTGTTGTTACGACACGATCATCTAACTCTGTTCCAACCGTACCCGCCACCGTCCATGCCTGTGTATCAACGAACGTGCCGAGCGCGGGCGGGGTTGTATTGGCCCGAGTAAACGTATCCTGCGCGAGTTGCGTGAGGCTCCCCGGCGTGTACGTCGCCTCGAATCGCTCGGTCGATAGCACCGCCTGGATCTTCGAGTCGGCTTTGACCACCGTAGTCAGGAACTTCGAGCAGCCCGATCTCTGGGCGAGGGCGCTAACACCCCCGCCCACCCAATCTCGGTTCCGTATGTTGCGCGCACGACGAGTAGACCCATCCCGTTGCCGGTTGGGGCGATCAGATGAGCGCAGCCCGCGCTCAGGTAGAGGCAGGAACGTAGTGCGCGCCATGACGCTTACCGCCCGATGTCGGTTGCGTTGGTGCTTTCGATTTCCTTGTTGAACACAAGTTGCGAGCCGTAGAGCATCGCCGTTTTGAACAGGATCGCGCCGATGTGCCCGAAGTCGATGTTGACATGGAGCGTATCCATCGCCATCAGACCCAAGCCGGAGTAGTTGACAAGGAAGATGCCCGACTTGTCGGGCGAGACAATATCAGTGGACGCGACTTCTGTGATTGTTCGGGTTGTATCGGTGACGGGCGAGATGACATCGAAATCGCCGGTCGCGGTCTGGTTCAGGTACGACACACAGGTTGGATCGCCCGCGAGGGTTGCTTGAAGCTGGAACATCAGGAACATCGCGTCGTCGTATTGGTTGTAGTCCATTGGGACGCGCAGCGGGACGGTAAAGGTGTCGTCCGCGTGGGTCGATGTGTGGTTGAACACGCCGATGTCGCCGCTCGTTGCGCCGTCGATTGTCGGAGCGGTATTGGTGCCGTTCAGATTCGCCATCGTATCGTTGATGGGAACTTCTCGGTGCGTCAGAACCCGGCCATCGGGCTCGTATAAGGTGCTGAGGAAGTTGGCAAGCATTTTCAGATCGGGTGCAGACATCGATAATCTCCTTACAGGATGGTTGTTCCGCCAACCGTAATCGATGACGGGTATCCAGCGCGTTGCGGGTCAAAGTTCACATCACCGTCAGGCCCGGTGTTTACTCTGCCGAGCCTGCCGAGTGTTACGGGGCGGTCGGCGGAATCCTGTTCCACCGCTCGCGCAAGCGCAGCCGCGTACTCTTCGCGGTGCAGTTGTATGTTTCCAGTCTCAAACTCAATCGCGGCTTCGAGCTTGATCGCACGTTCAACGATCTCATCGTACCGTGAGCCAAAGAAAAAGATGTCATCGGCATGGTCCATCTTCTCGGGACAGGCCATGTACGCGAAGGTTAGTGTTTCCACACTCGACGGCGCTGGGTACAGTTTCATCTCATACCCGGAGAACCCATGCCCATGCGTCGGCTCTGATTGTTCCATCCGAACAAACGCGGCGATCTCGGGTTGCCCCGATTCATCCGGTCGGATGGTTTTCATATCGAGGTAGTCTTGAACGGTGACGATCTTGATCCGTCGCGGCGTGCCGTCAACGATATTCAGATGGTTGGTCCTGGGGCGACCACCGAACGCGACGGGCATCCGGTATCGCCCGGCATCGCCGTTGATATTTAGCGGACCATCGCCATCCGTGTTGGTGACGATCTCGGCTACTTGTTCGAGGACCGCCCACTCCCGGCGCTCGTTGACCAAGCGGGAGAGTGCGCGGTTGACAACATCCTTATGCCGTTGCAGGACGTAGGTTTTCATTGTCGAGTCGATGGCTTGAGCGCCGGTTGACTTGACGACAAAGTATCCCTCGGTCTTTGCCTCACGCGACACCAGAACGAGCATGTTCAGCAGCGTCATTCCTGTGTTTGCGGGCATGGTGTTGTCCTCTTAGGGGAAACCCCCCGCCCGGCGTTGAGTCCGAGCGGGGGGTGAAGAAACAGGCAAATCGGTCACGGATTACGCGGGTGCGATGCATCGCATACGGAACACGCCCATCAACTGAGCGGTAGATGCGGAACTCGCCATCACGCCGATCTGGAAATACTGCGCGTTCGTGGGCCAAACCGTAGTTCCGGCGTCGGCTGTGTGAAGGAGCGTCCAAGTACCGGCGTCCAGTTCCTTGTAGTAGAAGTAGAAATCAAACCCGTCCGTGTAAACGAGGAAGTGATTTTTTTGGCCGTCCACATGCGTCAGCGCCGTAGCGCCGGTGTCCTGCACGGATTCTTTGGACGCTTCAACTACCCAATCGGTAGTGGCGGCTTGCTTCAAGAAAGCGGCACCAGACCATGTAGCGAGAAAATCATCCGTGTTGGACATCGGATCTGTTGCGGTGTGCGCGTCGGCAAAGCCGCACCAGATATTCCCGAGTGTTCCAGATGACGGTGTGTAGTCGATGACGGCGTAGCCCATGTAGGGCGTACCAGCGACCGGCGTAAGCAGCCCGGTGTGGAAGTACGCTTCTTTCGCGTCGGTGGCGACGGTGTTGAGCGAACTTTTCTGTCCGCCGACATCGGCAGAGTCATAGCCGGTTGTTCCGATACCGGCGATACCTTCTGCGATGTTGACGGGATCTGCCGCGATGCCGATAGCGCCGAATCGCGTATCAGTATGAACCTGACTTTTCTCTTTCCAGTAGTCGATGGCCCATTGTCCGTGCAGCAGTTCGCATTGGACAAGAGCGCCGTTCGCACCGGCTGTTGCAGATGTGCCGTCAACGGCTTCCAAAGCGCGGAGGATGGGTCCACCGAACGTAGCGCCGATTCGGGCGAAGTATGTGCCAGGGAACACCCCAAGCACGTCGCCAGCGGCAACATTGTTATCGGTGCGGACCTTGATCCACTCGATGCCACGATCATCGAGCGGAACGACATCGAGATCATATCCCGAGCCGGTCACGCCGACGTTTCCTGATTTCACCGCGAACACCCGAGGGTACGAATCCATCAGGGTTGCCACGGATGCGCGGGTCATCACGTTTTCACGCTGAAAACCCGTCTGAGACTGATCCTCGACCAGCAACATGCCGCCCCAGATTTCATCTGAGGTAGCGTTTGGATTCACGATCCGGTTGTGCATGATCGGAGGCTGAGAGCCAAGTCCGTCTGTCATTGTTTTATCTCCTTATGAGATTTGTGTTGAGCCTACCGACCGATTACCCGGCGACGAGTGAGGCAGCGTCAGTTGCGAACGTAAGGTGAACCATGCCACAACCCTTGCGGACGTTGCGGCAACGGGTCGCCATGCGTGTCACGATGTTCCAGTGTTGGACGAAGGGGCGGTTGTGGGTGCGGAGTCCACCGCCACCAGCGCCGTTGCCGACTTCCTTGAACCAGACACCCGGACGACAGCCGATGTCCCAGTAGGACCAGTTCACGAAGAACCACGGACGGATGATGTCTTGGTCAAGATCCTCGACGCGCGTAACAGGAACGGAGCCCTGCCACATGAGCCGTCCACCCTCAAAGGTGAAGTCGGAACCACCAGCGTCCGCCAGGCGGCGGGCGAGCAGATAGTTCTCAACACCAACGAAGATTTCCCACTGAGGCTTGAAAGACATCTCGATCGTGGCAAGCTGCCCCGGAACGGAGAAGTCAACTTGCAACGAGATCCAGCGGAGCGCGTCTGTCAACTCTTGGCCGCCGTTTGTGGCGATCACGTTGACAGGGTTGCGCCACTTGGATTCGGTGTCGCCAGCGATCCCGCCCTTTTCGTCCTCGGTGTTCCCGTCTTGATAGCGCATACGGATTCCGAGATCGCCACGCTGCCCAGCGGCGGTTGCCGCATCAGCGGCGCAGCACCACGTCTGCAACCCGGCGAGGGTGTTGGGGTCGGAACCGTCGACTGGCTTCTGGAAGAAACGGCGGTCTTTGGTTCGGAACATCGCGCGGAACGCGGGGAGTCGCTTTGAGTCGGTGAGCGAGAAGAGAACGCTGGCGGCGTTGCCGCCTTGTCGCGCGTCCTCGACCTCGAAATCATCGACCATCCAGCCCTTGACGAAGTTGACGATGCGAACAGAAAGCTGTTGCTTGTTCACCGGCGCACCGTAGCCGACTTCACCGTAGGAGCCGATTACCTGTGCTTCGCCGTCATCTCGCAGGTCAACTTCTTCGACCCACGTTGTACCGTTGGACACCATCTCCTTGCGCTGGGAGCCGATGCGCCCGCCGATGAGATAATGCCGTAGGTCTTGGTTTCCATTGATTTTATCGAACTTCCGGTGGTCAACGACCGCTCCGACCAGTTCAACATTGTCTGGTGCCGCAATACCTGAGAACGCCATAGTTGGTTCTCCCTATATGAATAGGGAGGCATGTTCTACCGTCGAGCGCGACCAAACAGTTCATCCGTCGTCATCTCGGTCGCGTTACCGGCGATGGCCTCATTGAGCCTCGCCGCCAACACGCTTTGGTCAGACAGATCATCTGTGGTTGCACCGCTTCCACGGCTTGCGGGTGGTATCTCCCGCGTGCCGGTTCGCGTTTTCAATCCTCGACGCAGATCAGCCTCCGCTTGCTTGCGAATCTGAGTTGGGTCTGAGGAAACCGAACGGTGAACAAAGTCCATAATCTGTTCTGTATTTGGGGTCTGTCCGAAGTGGCGCAGGCCCGCTGCAAATACCATCACGGCGTCTTTGAGTTGCTGACGAGTCTGCAACTGTGTGGGTGACGCAGATCCGTTCACACCGTAGAACTTCCCTTCCGGGTCGTGTTGGGTGATGAATGTATCGGCGGCACGGTCGAGTTCTTCGACCTGCGCGCGTTGGCTTTGTTGCTCGGCATCGGCTTGAGAGAGTTCTTTATCGCGCGACATCTCTAATCGAGCGCGCTGGTTACCAACCATCTCTTCGATCTCGTAGTCCGCTTTTCCGTCGTCGGTCGCTTTTTCGCGCAACTCGGTTTCGGCATCGGAGATCAGTTTATCGTGCTTCGCGTTTACAGCTTCAAGACTGTTTGGACTGTTGGGTTTCGCCTCGGTCTGGCCGTTCGCGTCTGGGCGCGGTGACGTAGCCATTTCGCGGCGAATCAGAGCCAGCGTTGCGTCCCGGTCATCGGTCAGGTACTCGGCAAGTTTCGTCACCGTAGCACCCTGATCGATTGCGAACTTCACAACCTCTGGGTCGATCCCATCCAGAACACTGTAATCCACGTCAACGGCGCGACCTTCTTCCGCGTGCGATGGTTCGCTCGGCGGCGGTGCTGCCTGGCTTGGTTGTGGGTCGGTGGTCCGGGTTTGTTCATCTACCGGGTCTGGATGCGATGTAGCCGATGCAGATTCGAGAGGAGCGCCACGATTGAGCATGTCGTTGATGACAGACTCGGCGCTATCGCCCTCGTCAACGGGCGGTGCCTGTTGAGCGGTGTCCACGGATGGAACGGCGGCTACTGTTGCTTCTTCGTCCGGCATGGTTTACCTCCACGGCGAACATCGCCGCTGGTGGATTGATACCCGATTGCGGATCATAAGTCCAGTGTCAAGCCCGAGATCAGACCGCTGCGGCGGTTTGCTGGGCGATCTGGCTTGGGTCGAAGTTGGCGCTTTGGTTGCCCGTCTGGGCGGCTGGATCGAGCCCACCGGGTAGCCCACCGGAGAATCCACCGCCGCCGCTGGGGAATTTCAGGCCATCAGAACCGCCGTACTGCATCAGGGCGATGCGGATATTGCGGTCGCTGACCCGCGAATCGTGCAGCAAACGCTCTATCTCGGCCATCGGGATCTGGTTCGAGCGGCGAGAGAGATCGATGATGTCGGCCACCTTGATAACGCCGCCGCTCATCTGTTCGATCTGCAACCCCATCGGGATGTCCTCGGCAACCAACTGGCGGACCGCGCTGGCGATCTGGGAGTCTGATCGGTGGGACATCGAGCCGTGCCTGATCGAGAAGTTGTGATCGAAGAAATCTCGATCCTGCAACATCTCTTTGGTCAGGGTGAACGGCACCTTGATCGATCGCCCGGATGGGGCGGTCAGTTCCATCTCTACCTTGTGTTCCAGTAAGGGGTTACGCCATTCGTGCCACCCGAACATCTTGGCGTGTGTGTCCTGCCATTCTGAGGATCTGTTTGCCATGAACCCGAGGGCCACGCCTAGTTGCTCCTGCAACGCCTGGACCTCTGTGGCGGTCATCTCGCCCTTTGTCTGCAAAAACTCAACATTCATCCCCGCGCGACCCGACATATTCAGCAGCGTACCGATGCCCGATTCAGTTGTGTCGGATGGTCCACCGATCTCGGCGGGCGTGATGCCGCTGACGCTGGCAACTTCGACAACTGTTCCGTCTTTCGCGCGGGAGAGCGCTTGTACCAGTTCCTTCGCAACCTGGCCCTTCTTCGCCAGCAACACCTTTTTGTGCTGCCCCATTGACTCGATCCACTGGTGGGTGACGTTGTTGAGAGCTTCCGCGATGGGGACCATGAACGCTGCGGGCGACGTGCCGAGGGCAGAACCCGGTAAGTCGATGAACGACAAGCGGTTATAGCCACCGTTGTCGGGCAGATCCTTGTCCCATTCGCGGATTGATACGACGTGGGCCAATCCGCTCGATCCCTTTTGGACGAGGAAGGCACCGTCTTTCGCACCAGCAAGGACGATCACCAGCGGCTCACGCGAGTAGCGTCGATCGTTGAGGAACACGCGGGTCAGCACGACGTACTTTTCGCTGAGATCCGCGTTCTGGCGTCCAGATTGCCCCTCGGTATGCTCAAAGTTCCGGCGATCTGGCTTGAGATCCACCCATTTTGGCAGCAGGGCGACTTCATCCTCGGTTAGCACTCTCGAATCAACGATCTCACTGGCGATGGCGCGGTAGCGGTGTCCCTGCATCGGTATATGGTGTGGATCGACGGCGTTGCGACCAACAAAGGTGTCGTTCATATTGATCGACTGGAACCCGATTTCGGCGGGGTCCACAAACTCGCCTGTTTCAAGCTGTTGTAGTTTGTCTGTCGGTCGGACGAATGTGTAGGTGAGCCCCCATCCGACGAGCGCGTTCAGCACCGCCATCTGTGATTTTTGTTGATGCTTGATCTGTCCCGAAACCGTCTGCATGTGCGCCTGCATTGTCCATGCGATCGGATCGAACGCTGCGGTGTGTTTCGGTGTGACCGACCATTCCCCGGCGCGCCCCGCGAGGTTAGCGAGCAGGGCCAACATCGCGCGGTGGAAGATTGGTATGTGGTGCAGATCGGCATTGTTACCAGATGCGTGCGAGCCCATATACATGCCGAGCATTTTGTCGGCGTGTTTCATCGCAAGGCTTTGTTGCTTGAACCCGCCTTCGATCTCCTGTGTGAGTTGTCGAAGATCGGCTGTTGACAAGCCGTGGTTGCTTGCTTGTGTCGCGGCGAGCGCACGTTTCTTTTCGGCTCTGCCTGATTTGCCGCCGCGTCTGGTTTTTCCCCGTCGCTCTGGCATACCTAAATCCTACTCTATGTGAGGTCAGAACCCCAGCCCCCACGGATAAACTCTGATCTGCCCCGAGCTTGGGCACGCTCCGCGTCGGCGTCCTCGATCGCTCTAATGATACCAGCAGGGGTCATCGGATTCTCTTCTGCCTCCATCGCTTTTATCATTTGCAGCCGTTGTTCGACAGACAGGCCATCCAGACGGGTTTCGGTGCAGAGCAGGGCATACTGGCAAGTGGCGATAGCCAGGTCGCCATGAACCATCCGATCTGACTTCTTCTCGATCGCCATAAGGTCGGAGCAGACCGACCCATCCTCGGTTCGGAGCATGGATTTGAGTTCGTCCAGCGCGTCCCCATCGCACTCTTTTACCTCGCCGTTGGCGATCATATCGCCGTACATCGTGATGAGTTCGGCTTTCTTCTCTTCGTTGGAGAACCAGCCAACCTTCGTAGAGTCGAGGTTTTCGAGCTTATCGTCCGTTGACCGCATAAACACGGCGTACCATCCGAGGTAGTCGATAACTGTCTTTTTCCCGAACGCGCCGCCGATTCCGTTGGTTTCCCAGCACATGATCGCGGGGTTTAGCCCACCGAACCAGATGGCGAGAGCGACGGCGATCCGGCCCTGATCCTCTGGTGAGTACGCTGCGCTGGACCACGTTCCCACGGCGGCTTGCCGGTTGAGATCCCAGATGCGCATCGCGCCGGGGTTTCGACCGACCCCGGCACCGGGATCAACCGTAATGGCGTAGTTGGTGTCCTGATCGGGGCGTATCTGTCCTGTTACCGGGTCGGACAGGAGTGGCACCCAGAGTTTGAGTGACGGGTGTTCGAGGGGGAGTCCGTCGCGTTCGATGCCGTACAGATCGTCAAAATCACGAAAATAGATCGCCGCGCTTTCTTTCTTCATCAGGCGACGATCACCCTCACCTAGACGGTATGGGTTGATCGTCGGCGCATCGCCATCGAAGTCACGCGCGAACACCAGTTCTCCGGTGTGGATTGGTTCGAGCCAGCCCATATCCTCCGCGTCTGCACGGTAGTTCTCGATAAGTTGCGAGGGCAAGAGGTATCGCCCCGTCCCGCCGAGTTGTCGGTTCAGGTTCTCCGCGACCGAGCGCGCAAGCATGCGCTTGTTGGTGAACGTGCCGAGTGTTTCGGCTTTGTACCAGGAACAGTTGATCCCGAGCGGCGTAGATTCGTCAACGTACCGATCGAACGCCTTGTAAGGATTGTTCTCCCATCCGAGATGGAAGATTTGCACGCGCTTCTGCTGGACGTTCCGGTTGAACTGTGAACCGTCGTAAACGGTCGAGACATGGACCTGCGAGATGGTTGCGGCGTCAAGCGACTGTTCGATCGCGTCGAGTTCTTTGATTCGCGCAGCCTCATCGATGTAACACTGGTTGATACGCGAGCCAGTACCGGCAGCCTCGGTGGTGGGCTCGCCCGAGATCGTATTGAGCAGTTTCGAGTTCTGGATCAGGAACGAACTAAACTTGACATGCTCCAACAGCCACGGCGGGAGTCTGCGTTTGTCGAGGTTGTAGCCGATCTTCCAGAACAGGGTTTTGGGGTCGCCGGTATTCGGCTTGTTGTTGCCCTTCGACACTTCCTCTTGTCGGCGGGAAACGAATAAGTAGTTTGCACCGCGCCCGGTGAGGAATCCATGCAGCGCCTTGACGGTGGTGAGCCAAGACGCCCCTTCGTCGCGGCTCTTGACAAGCGCGAGCGACTGGCCCTCTAGCTCTGCGGTGTGCATCCCGATGAGGATGGCGTCTTGTGCGGGCCACGTCAGGAACGGGCGGCGGTTGAACTTACTATTGACGACCATCCCGGCGACATCGGGCTCGGTGAGGATGTCGCGCTTGGCGAACGTCCAGCAGAACAGGTTGACGAAGAACACGATGGATTCTGCGGCTTGCTCGAACACGATGCGGCGGAACTGGGCATCATCTTCTGCCCGTCCCAGAACATCACGCTTCCATTCTTTATGGGAGTCCAGATCCTTCGGGATGAGGGAGTTGATCCGAGGGCAGTAGTACGCATTACTCCGATCTTTCCTTGTCTGCGAGTAAGAGAGCGGGCACAGGTCGTCCAGTGACGGGTTCTCTGGCTTCCACCCTTCCCACCGCTCTCGCAGCAATCTCGGAGAGTTGCTTGGCATTTTCTTCGCGCTCCTTCTCTGATTGGTCGATCTCCCCGAGGTAGTGTTTTACTTCCTTCTCAACGCGGTGCATCTGCAAGGGTAGCCCGATCAGTCTATTCGTGTAGTTTCGGCGTGCCTCATCGCGTCTGCGGGGATCGTCCACCGGCTGAAACATGATTTTCCATTGACCATCTTCGGAGAGTTGCGGCGCGCCGTCGTTGCCGAGCAGTAGAACGGGCTCCACCCAACACATCCCGATAAAGAAATCGGACATGATGCACATCGCCAGGTTGGGGGCTTCTGACTCAACAAGTTCCGCGAGCCAGTTTGGACCGTGGTTTTTGCAGATCGACAGCGCCTCATTGAACTTCATAAACGTGGTAAGCCCGGCTTTCAGCTTCTCGCGTTCCGCTGGACTGATCGTATTACCGAGTTCTTTTTTGGTCGGCTTCTTCTTCGTTGTCTTTTTCTTCGCGGTTTTTTTCTTCGCCATCAGCGGACCATCCCGAAATGTCGGTATTCGGGATCGCGGGTTCGGTTCCTTGTACGATCCCCACCCACCGCCAACAGAACGAGTTGAGTTTCGATGTGGAGAACCGATGGCACAAAGCTCGGCGGCGATGGATGCGATCCGTCGTCCCTTCCCAAGTCCATGATCTGCGATACAAGATCCCCGATCAGCGCGTCTCCGTTGCCGTCCACAGCATCGAGCAGGTCGATAATCGCCAAGTTCTCGGTGATTGCTCCGGCGCGCGCGTCTGTGTGATACGCCTGGATCGTTGCCGAATCCGTGAACGCGCTAGACGAGCCGCGCATCATCTCTCCGATAATAACATGCTCTACCACGTTATTGTGATCTCGGATCGCATCTCGGTATGTCGTTTGGTCGGCGTACCCATAGTTCGATGCGTCGGTCCAGAGACACAGATCCACACCCATCGATTCAAGCACCCGTCCCAGAATCCACGGTGGGGTATGAGGAATCTGATCGCCGTATCCAGCGCTCCCGACGCCGAGCCCCGCGACCACCCGGCCCGAGCCCGACGACGCTCTCATGCCGAACATCCCAACGGGCATCTTGATCTCGTCACCCGCAATCGCGCTGCCGTTGCGGGTGATCTTGAGCGCCCGAAACTCATGCCCACCAGTAGTACCGCTGGTTTCGATCTCGATGCGAACAAGATCGAACTCACCAAACATGATTTGGTCCCCGGCCACTGGTGGGACAATCCAAAGCCGGGCGAATCCAAGTTCCCATGACCCAGCATTGAACGTCGCCGACGTGACGATATTCACCTCGCCGCTGTCTTTGTTCCAGCACGCAACGCGGGGCGCGTAGGGATTGTTCTCTCCCGCCGCCATCGCCGCCAGCGCGTCGGCGGGGATGTCACTAGCATTCGCAGAAGCGGTTGTGAAGAACCCATCCGGGTTCCCGGCAGGTTTATTCTGCGCGTCGTACTGGCCGAGTGTGATCGACACCCCAACTTCTCGCACCGGGCTCTCCCACGACGGCTGACAGTCGATTGATTGCGAAGCGACGAGTACGGTTTCTGCTGTTCCAACTGTGTCCGAACGGCTCACCGCTTCAACATCGAGATCCGAAGCGCCGGGGCATCGGATCGTGTACGCGACGAGATTCGCGGGTGTGGACGAAGTAATCTTGCCGAAATGTTTGGCGGCGAGCGCGACAGTCGAAGCAGTAGTGTCCGTTGCACCGAGCAAGGCAATATCGCCACCGACAACGCGGACCTCGTTCGGGGCGATTCGAGTGCCCACATTATCCTTGAGGACTTCTCCGTTGGGGAAGAACCGGCACGCCCAATGGTCAGACTGTTGTACGGTCATGTTGACTTGTGTGGTGCTACCGCTGGTGTGGGGGAAACCGACGTTGAACCCGGAGAGCGACCGGAGGCTACCCGATGTGAAGTCGATACAGGGGAACGCCTCGACCCCGGCAGCGTCGGAGAGGTGCGCGGCGAGATCGCTGTCGCGCCAGTTGCTCTGCCCCATGCCGAGCAGGGAGTGATTTTGGGACCATTCTCGGGTACTCAGTGATTGCCCGAGCCACGCCTTGACGAACGGGTGAGTAAGTGCGCCAGACACCGCCCGAGCCGTAACGGGCATCGATGCCGACCGCGTTGCCTCCCCTGTTGGAACAGAGAGCGGGTTCCGACGTTTCCAGAACGCCGGATGGTTGGCACGGTACATGCTCACCAGTTTGTGCGTTCCTGAAAGTTGCATCGTGTCCGCGTTGCGCCAGTTTGAGCCGTCATAAACCGAGCAGTTCGACCCGGCGAGTGTGTCGCCCTCTCCGACCTGCGCTCCACCCGCGTAGTTCTGTGTGCCGTAGCACAACGCGCGCACGAGCGTCGGGCTGGTGCCGAGATCAGATCCGGTGAAGAGTCGCTGCGGCTGGCGGTTGTCCATCACCGCTGCGGCGAGGGTTGCCGGGGTCGGCATATCGCCAGCGCTGGCGTATGTGTGGAACACCAGCGCGTCGCAGTACCCATCCCATGCGGACCCGGTTTGATTGGCGATCATCCCGAAACCCCACTCGTTCGTTGCGGACGGCGAATCCAGAACCAGACTCGCTATCGTTGCCGTCCCCGTCACCTGCGTACCCGCTGCGTTCTCGGTGATCCACGCCATGACGAGGTTCCCACCGTTCTCGTATGTCGCAACAAGAACATACGGATCAAGCGACGCGACGCCGCCCATAGCAGGCGCAGAGTCGTATGCAAGTCGCGTACTCGTCGCTACAGTGTCGTAACACTGGACGTAAGGACGCCCGGCATTGTCCACGATCATCTCGATCTGCGGCAGCGCAACCCCGGAGGCGGCGGCGATTCGGAACACCTTGCGGAACGAGGCGTAGACACTGATATGCCCCGCGAAGGCCATACAAAAGTTTGTAGAAACGATGGGCGGCGCGGCGAGGTCTGTCAGCGCGTAGGCGTATTTCGCCGAAGCTGATGGAGCGCCGCCCGGATCGTTTTGGGATACAGACATCGCCTCATGCAATCTTTGTTTGGATGATGCTGTCCGCTACACTGACCGTACCACCTGACGGGGCTTGGAGTTTGCGGATCGCGTATTCGTCAGCGCCTTGCAGGTCAAAGGCATCGTTCTTCATCACTGGTACGGTCATCCGATAGTTACCGTTGATCGGCACGTTCGCGGCGGGCACAGGTAGTTCAATCGCAGCACCGATCGAACCACTCAGCCCGCTTGACGGGGCGACCGCAGAACCTTCGTCGTACTGGCCCCTCACGCCCTGTTTCTTCGACCGCGTGAACACGATAACTTGTAGGTTATTCGTGGTTGGTGCAGCGGTGTGGTATCCGGCCCTGACAAGCAGGTGTGTACCAGCATCTTCCGCGATCTGATGCCAATCAAGATCCGCAGCAAGATCGGTGACATCGGAATCCGCCGTGAGCCCGGTAACAACCGTGACCCATTCGGCGCGTCCCGCGATAGGGATCACGCGATGAACGATGTTCAGGAACGAATGGACGAATGCTGTGACGGACATAGATATCTCCTACGGGGTCGGTACGAGGGCTTTGATCCCGAGTTCCCCGAGAATCCGTGTCAGTTCCACACCCGCTTCCGCGAGTGCTTCGCCGTAGATCCTCTGCTCCGTGGTGATGGCCCCGGCGATTTCGAGAGCCTTGACTTGCTGTACGTTGTACGCGGTGATGACTGTGCTGTTGGTTCTACCAACGCTTTCCAATCGCAGGTAAAAGCCATTCTCATCGAACCCCGTTTCCAGACCATCGAGTTTAGAGTCGGTCGGGTCGGAAGAGAACGCCCGAGCGTACACCGGCATCTGTTCCTCAATGATCGTGCCGTCTGGGAGGGTTGTTGATCGCAGCGTCGTCATTACCGCGCCATTCTGCGCGAGCGGGATAAGCAGGGCGAGATCGTGAACCGGCGTGCCGGTCTGCTTATTGAGCCCTTCGATGTCGATCTGGGTTTGGGAGCCGACGCGGTTGGTACTCATGGTCCAGAGTTCATCGCCCTGTGAGAGTTGATCCATAGCCGCGTTGCCTGTGGTTCCAGACGACTTGGCTTTATTCTGCGGGCCGACGGCGCACCCGGCGAGCATGACCAGACATACCAGTAAACTCAGAATCCGCATCGCTTCGCTCCTTAGAGGTCTTTCATCTTCTCGGAGGGCAGTTTTACCCTCATCCGGTCAGATGATACGTTCCCTTGTCGGGTTTGTGTCAATCCGATCACTTGAGAGATCCACCCGAGCTTGACCACCCAGGATGAATCCAGTTCCGGCACAGACTCTGGATCGATGGTGCTGGCGGAATCCTTCAACGCTGCGGCGGTATCGGCAACGGTGTTGACGATCCCAGCCACCTGATCTGGGGCGAGGAACAGAAAAAGCCCGATCACAACAAAGATCGTGACGCGGGGGTTCTGGATGGCGTTTACGAGCCAACTATTATTCTTGAGGTTCATTATCGGTTCTCCATGCGATCGACTCTATCGATCATTCTGGCCGTTGAGATACGGAGGTTCACAACCGCCTCTGTCAGTTCTTTGTCACGACGAGCGGATTGTTCTAGTTTCGATTCGATTTGTTCCATTCGGATGTTGTTCTGTCCGTCCGCGTACGCGCGTGTGATGATCCCGCCAGTCGTTGAGAGGATCGCGGCAACAATGACTGACGCAATAATGCCGACCCACGTTCTCTTTGCGAACCCGACATTATTGTTGTCGCTCATTGCGTGAACCCTCCTGCGTTTGGGGTGGGGCCAGGGAAGAAACCCCCTTGCCCGAACAAGCCTTGAGACACAAGCGAGCCGCCGATCGAGCCGAGTCCGGTTGCAAGACCTGCGAGCGGGTTGGACGGCTGGAACGCGCCGCCGCCGGTCGCGGCGTCTTGGCGCGTGAACGGCGATGCGAAGATCGCACCCGGCTGACCCAGCACGTTCGCGCGGAACCGTCCGGGCTCGAAACCGAGGTTGGTGAGTTGGTTTTCGGTGTTGAGCCGCTGCCCGATGGTGTTGATACGGGCGTTCTCGATCCCACCGAACAGGCTGGATGAAATCTGTCCGCGTTGCCCAGCGCGTTGGGCGAGGATATTCGTTTCGTTGTTCTCGATCCCGGCGAGGGCATTGAGTTTGCCCGAGAGTGCTTCCGGCGCGATCCGGTTGGCGAACTGGTTGGCAAGTTCACTGGATCGGAGATTGCCGGTGCCGAACAGTTGTCCGCGAAGGTTTTGCGTCTGATCGGTGATGAACTCGTTGGTTGAGGCATCCAGAGCGGCGCGGGCGTCGTTCGCCCGTCCCCTGAGTGAGTCTGTGCCCTGATCGAACCGGCTCAACACCCCCTCTGCGCTGGTTCGCGCGTCCCCGAATATCCCTTCCGCCTGAGCGAAGATCCCTTCGTCGCCAAAGAATCGGTCCCGCGCCCCGGCTAGTTTTTCCCCGAACCCGCTCTCGAAGTCATCGAGTGCGGCGAGTGCTGCCGCGCGTTGATCTTCTTGACCCGAGAGTGGTGAGATCGCATCTTCCGGTGAGATGCCGAGTCGGGCCGCGTTCTCGAACAGCTTGCGAATCGCGGGCGGCATGTTCTTGAAGTCACCCGCCTCGAAAGCGGCAAAGTTGAGGGAGGGATCACGGACGCCAAAGCGGTTCTGATTCGTGATGGACGTAAGCGAGAACGGGAACTTTGGGTTGCTGCGCCCGCCGAATAGTCCACCGAGCGCGGATGCGCCGAGCCCGCCGAGGATACTGCCAAGTGATTCGCCGAACCCGCCGCCTTGCCCGCCGCCTTGCCCGCCGCGAACTTGCCCACCGCCTATTGGTCCGAACTGATCGAGATTGAACCCGGGGGGTGCTGCCGTCATCGCGTTGCTCCACTGTCTAATCCCCCCGCCGTCCTGTTGGGGGTGACGGGGGCAGGAGGAAGAGAGAGATGTTCGGATTCTAACCCAGAACCGGGGGCTCAACGCAAGTTCTTTTCATTTGCCAAGTTGCGGGGGCAATCATTGGGGGTTTTTGGTGGGTGGTCGTCGCTCGCTCTCGGGGGTGGAACGGGCGGGGGCTCTTCCCTGCGCGACGAATCCCTCGGCAGTCATCCCCTCTGGAACGCGCAGCTTCCGACGATGTACCTCCTCGATGCCTATTGACTTGGGTTGCTCCCGCAGATCGTCACGAAGCCCGGTCAGCCCCTCGATTAGCTTGTCCTCGACTTTCATCACACACTCCTGCGTTGAACCTGTAAGCGAGGCTTACAAGTTGAAACCCGAGTCGTGAGGGCGGGGTCGTGACTTCCAGGTGCGGCCCAGCAAAGCCCTCACAACGCCTACTCGTGTAAAGGCGAGGGCGGTACGCGGCACCCCGCGACACCAACTGACTTCAAGTTCATCACGCCGCCTCGCCTGTTGGTCACTTTCATGTAAGACGTAATGCGAACTCATCCGGTTCGGGCTTTCGTAGCCCAACCGCCCTATCTCTGGCTCGACTCAGTATTTCAATTACACGGTCAATTTCCTCGACGGTATACGCTGCCTTCGCACACAACCCGAAATAAGGCTTAATCATGCGGTCTGTCACCCTCACTTCGACAATGTAGGTGAGTTCTTCCGGGCGATGAGTGTCTGCCGGGTCCGTCCAACGAGCGCGAACACGCGCATCGCTCGGCCCGAATTCGTCAATCGCTATTTGAGGCTTGGGAAACTTCCCGTATCTCATAAACACCTCCGCGTCACCTGTCAGTCAACCTGACTTCACTGAAAAGTCGCCGGTCGAGATTTTAGTAACCCCCTCCGCTCTCGCGGCGAGGTGACGAAATAGCGGGAGCGGGATCGAACCCACGACCTTCGGATTATGAGTCCGACGAGCTACCAACTGCTCTACCCCGCAACAGAACCCCCGCCCGGTAGTTGCCCACGACCGAGCGGGGGGAAAGGAATGTGTTACTGGGATGTTACCTCAACAGGCTCATCGATGGGGCGGGAGTGCCATGCGGCGACGGTGATGAGGTGTCCGGGGGCGATGACTTTGCCGAGCGCTTCGATACAGTGTGGGCAGCAGACGAGCGTTCCGGTCACGGCATCGTCTTTGACGTACACGCGAAGGATCTCCGCGCATTTCGGGCATCGGACTGTTTTATCGGCAAGCATGACGGTTCTCCTTTCGCCATGATTGTACGGATAGCCTGTGTTAGGTCAACTACCCTTCCTCTTTTTCGCCTTTTCGGGCGCGTGAGGGGCGATTTCGTGGTGTGCTTCGCGGTATTCGAGCCACATAAACACCTCGGCATCGACGAGTTGCTTGCGCTGGTAGGCGTTGAGCGGGGCGAACAGGCGGATCGGATCACCGATAGCTGGTAGTGAGTTCGGCGGGAACCGGGTTGCCAGGACCATGTGATTGTCTGGATCGACAACTTTGGTGATGATGGCGGCGAGGGGGGTTGATGGCCCGTCCCCGTCGTTGTTGACGCCAAAGTGCAACACAGCATCCCCCAGTCTGGGGAATACGGATGCTTTGGGCATGGCGTTGAGCATGGTGATTTTGGGGTGTTCTTCTGGCATCAGCCTGTCCTTTTGGCGGCGGATAGTTTATGCAACTCCCGCAGTTGTGAGATGTGGAGCATGACACAGTTTCCGCGACGATACACACGGAGTCTGCCGGTGTCGATGAAATGCTGGAAGTACCGGCGCTTGCGCTTGAACTGCTTTGCCGCCTCCCCGATGGTGCGGAGGTCGTTCAGGCGGGGGTTGTCCACCCGTACCCTTTTGATAACGAATCGCCTAGCACTCACGGCGTACCCTTCGTCTTTTTGAGGTTGATTTCCAAATCTGTCACCCGCTTCAACTCCGCAATCTGTTCGCTGGTGATGGTCATCGTTTTATCCCCTTGATAGCGGCTTCCCGCGTTGAATACACCTTGTCCGGGTGCCACCCGTCGCTCCAATCGCCGTTGTCGACGAACACCACCGGCACGCCGTTGGTTCGGAACCCGACGACCGTATTTACCGCTGGATTGGTCGTTGGTCGGTTGAGTTCCGTGAGCCAGATTTCGTCGGGGAACCAAACTTCCATGCCGATGTAAATGCGTCTGCCGTCCGCCGTGCGGGGCATTGTTTTACCGGCGCGGATGAGTTCTTTGATTTGTGAGAAGTCAGCTTCCATTGGTTGTGTCACCTTCCAAATACGGGATCGCCTGCTGCAAGATGTGTTGCAACGTCACGCGGAAGTTGATGATGTGCGGTTTGCCCGTGATGTGGTGGAGCAGGCCATCAGATTGTAGCCACCTGTCGTATGTGTGCTGCGCATACTTCGCGTAGTCATCCCGCGAAACTGTCGGCCACTCGAACGGCTCCCACTGGTGTAACCACCCGCCGTACACATCGAGCAATATGTGGAGCGGGAAGCTGGGGCGGTCCATCGGCGAGAGGTTGTTGGAGAAGTTGGACCGCCACTGGGGTATGATGTCCACACCCTCGTATTCGTCGCGGTATTTGATGCCGGGTGGTAAATCGGTCTTGGGCACGTTGCCCGGCTCGCGGTATGCCGTGCCAGACTTGCCGATGTAGACGGGGGTTGAGCGTGCGCCGATGGCGGCATGGAACCGGGGCCATTGATTGTCGCTGCCCTTGTGGTCAATGAGCCATGTACGAGCATGGAAGACGGCGAGTGCCCCTTTTCTGTAGTCGATGTTTGTTGACACACCACGGTTGTTCAGGAAATCCATACCCTGCACCAGCAACCGCAGGTGGTGCGCCGTTGCGGGCACGCTCACGACCGGCACATCGTCCTGCGAGCCGAACGAAACTGTCGCGGGCTCCCATGATCGAGCGCTCATCGGTTTGAGATCCTCGTCGAAACGCTCGGGCCATCCGCCGCAAGCGTGTTGTGTTGCGAGAGAGAAGCGGATCATGCCCTCGACCAGATCAGCGCGGCCCAACACGATCGCTATATCCATCGCCCATGTCGTTACGCCGTCTTTGCCATTGGAGAAGTCGGATTCGCCGGGGTCGTGCGGCATACCACTGAGGCCGTTGTGATGATTGAGCCAGTAGTAGAACAGGCGGAGTACATCTCTCTTGCCGACGTGGGACAAAACAACCTCCCGCATGATCCCGTCGTCGTTGACGAGCCGGTTGGCCCCGCTCACCCGCCCGTATTCCTTCGGGATGCCCGAAATGGTGATGGCATCGGTAGCCATAAGAGCGATCTGCCACTGGGCGTCCCATCCTCGCGCTTCTCGGATCTCGCCCCTTGACCACAACACATCGGTAATCTGTTCGCACGCCCTCGCCCAACGCGCGGTTGTAAGGGTGTCGTGGCCGTAGGCTTCTAGCTTCTCGCCGTCGCGCAGATCCTCGGCGTACCGCTGGCCTGTTTCAAGATCCACGAGGCCGGGCAAACCGCCGTTGACCGCGTGAGGGGCAATAGCTTCCATCATCCTGACTGTGGTGGTGAGGATAGTCATTTGTTTCCTTCCAAAGTCTGGTAGTAGTACGCATGCAGGAACCCGAGTGATCCGTCGTACTGGTGCAACTCGACCATCTGCCACAACCACAGCGCACGGCCCGTCCTCCCGTTGCCGTCCATGAACGGGTGCAGGGTTTCATACATCTTGTGAATATTGAGCGGTTCCATCCCTGTACAAGCCTTAGCGAGCAACGATCGTAACTTGTCCGGGATATTCGGCCCCCCCTTTGGTGCGATGTACGATCCGACCATCACGTCCCTGCCCAATTGATCCCTGAGCTTGCCGACACCTCCCGTGATACCATCCGCCATATCCACAAGCGCGGCGTACAATTCGTTTTCGTCATCGCACAGCAACACGGTTTCGTGCGCCTCGAACTCGTCAAGTGATGGCGGCCTGTTGATCCCTTCGATTTTGTTTGACTCGTAGACAAACGCACTGAGTTCTTCTGACTGCATTATTTCTTCTCCAATCCTGCGATCGCTTCGCAGAGTGCGGCTTCGATTGCCTCGCGGGTGGAGTAGCAGGTGTCTAGCGGGATCGACCAATAGGCACCTTCGGCATTAGCATGATTTGGTTTCATAACGACACACGAAACAATAGCCCCCGGTTCATCGGGGTTATCAAACCAAACCGTGTCTACATTCTGGACTACCCTCACCCCATCTTTCGTCTTAGGCAGCTTCTTCGCCGCTTCGATGAGGGCGAGGATTTCGGCGAGGTCGTGGGTGTCCGCTGTTTCACAAACTTGGTGCCACACTTTCTTATGAGGGGCTAGGTTCATCACTTACTTCCTTCGCCGAGGACTGTAGTACACATCATGCGGATGATGGCCATATTCTCCCCAAGATCGATCGCGTCGTCCATGGCATCTTTTCCCTCGAGTTTTTGTAGCGTTTTGCGTTTGATCTTTCGCACTACATCCTCTAACTCCTGCACGCGGGATGCCTCTTTCTCATCGGGGGACTCCCTAACGTACCAGCCCCGCAGTTGGCGAAGGCCAGACATCACGTCTCGTATTTGGGTCATGCCGACATGCGGCTTGAGTTTGTGATGTAGCAGGACAACCAACGCCTCCTCGGTCAGATTGGATTCCGACATCGCATCAACCGCTTCGCCAATCTTCACGATGTTTTCGGCGAGGATTTCTGTGCTCTCCGCGATTTCTGATTTTACTACTCGTATTCGTTTACTCATCGGGCACCTCTGTAGCCAGCCAGTAAGTCATTTGTTCCCGTAAGACATAGCTGTCACGGATCACACCGCTGGGAATTGCATAGAAATACGATTGTATACCGTGACGCCACTCTTTGACCCGCGAGAACCACAACCACTTGGTCTTTACGCGAACGATTGTCATATTGGATCGCTTGTAGACGCACACCACGCGATGAACGGGACGCAGCGGGAACGTGGGGAATAAGTCGTAAACCTCGCTCGTGGATTTGTTTGTGGCACGATCTTCGCGGGTCGAAGCTGCTCGTACTTTCACTGCTGTCATCCTTCCTTTCAGCTTCCACGCAGCAGCACGCACGGCGGCGTAGGGGGTTGATGACTTACCAATACAATCGTTCTCTGAATCCGCATAGCACTCCCAATCGCCGTTTCCACCCGGGCCAAACAACTCGATGCTCGTAAAGTCGTCGCGCGACGCCACCCACTCGCAGCACGACTGGAAAGCGAGGGCGGTAGCGTACACGCTGTGCCTTGCTTCTCTGCCGGTCAACCCAGCTTCGGCAGCATCCTCTCGCCAACCAAGCATGTCGCGGATATCGTCATTGATCCACGGTGCGGCCTTCTCAACGTCGGCGATGACGAGTTCGATGTCAGTCTGGTCAGACATCTTGTAACCTCCCTGCGGCTTCACGAACCATCCGCTCTAGTTCTTCGTTTTGCCATGATTTTTCAGCAGTCCTCGCAGCAGTCCTCGCAGCAGACCTCGCAGCAGCCAGTTCTTTGTCTGTTGCTTTGGTTTGCAACCACAGTCGTTTTACTTTGATCGCGTCCCAGCTTCTATTGTCGGTTACGTTGTGTTGTTTCAGAGCTCGCTCGGCGCACCGGCAGCCAAACTCGTGCAGCAGCCTCTCTGCGTCGATCATCCACAGGCATTTGCGGGTAGTGCCCACGAGCTTGTCGTTGCCTTTGATGGTAGTTCCGCCGACCTCAACCCGGCAGACAATGGAGCCGGTCGCGTAGTGGAGTGCATCTATGATCTGCTCGCTTGCGTGCAACCCGCTATTGCACATATCTGGCGCACCGTCGTGCGTGAGCGTTTCGCCCACGACGACGGGCAAATCTCCACGGAATGTCCTCCTGTTTTTATTGATCCAGTGCCACGCGAGTACGGTTTCGACGTTGGCCATCACTCCACCCCCATATAGTCAGGGTGCTGCCCCTTCATGTGCCGCGCGAGATTTTGGAACGTCCGATTGCAACATGGGCACGCGCCGCCTTGCACGCGCTTTTTGATCTTCGTCTTTGCTGCCTTCTCGGCTCGGCGCTGGTTCTCTTTGTGGTCGCGGTCGGCGCGGGTTTGGTCGTGTGCGGCGCGTTCTCGTTGGATTTCTTGATAGTGCTCTCTTTTTTTCTCCTCCAACTGTCGTCTCAATCGCTTGGCATCCGGTTCATGCGAAGGAACGGCGGCATGGCCGAGAGGGCAGTAAATAGATACCACATCGCCCCGCAAATCATTGTGCATCCTCAACTGGGCCTCGCGCAAGCTCCGTGGTACGGCGTACTGGATGCCGCACCAGCATCGCAATACGACAAGTTCTCCCGCGTATTCTCGAATCGTGTCGATCATTCGTTTACTCCTGTCAGTGTGATTGTTGATCCCGGTTCGAGGAGGCGGGCGGGCCAAGTAATGGCACCGGCAGTGGGGTCGCCGCACTGGATTGACCCACGGAGATCATGGATGCATACCCAACCTCGTTCGGTTTTTATCCAGTAACACACCTCGTCGCCAATCGTTGCGACCGCAATATAGCCCCGATCGGCGGCCAAATTGCCCAACGCGGTTTCAGGCTTTGTACACGGTTCGTTGACCTCGATTTTCATGGTTTGTCCTCGCTTTCGTCATCTCGTTCTTCCGCTTCGATCTCGCGCCGATCGTCCCCCGCATCACGCCGCTCCCGCAACACCTTCTCCAATGCGTACCATGTGGTCCCGTCCACCTTCGGCGTCGTCTTGATCTCGAAACCGATCTTTCGCAACTCGAAAATCCGCGCACCGTACCGGGGCGTGACTTTCGCAAGCTCATGGTTCGAGACACGCGGGGACGCGAACAGCAAACCCAACACCTGTTCTTTCGTCGTCTGCCGCCTGCCGCTCTCCGTCGCGTACTGCAACGCCAGTTGTGAGGTTTCTTTGTGGCTCATCTAAATCCATCCGCTCCGTGCCTCGCCCTGTAATCTTTGCACCATGAACACATGCAAGCGCTGATAGCCCCGCCCGCATCTTGGGTGTGTCCCTTGACTTCCGGCCCTGTCTCCGTCAGCGACGCAATCAGATAGTCCGCAGCTTCAACAGCGCACTGGGCCACCGCATCGTGGTTCACATCATCCAGAAGCGGATTCGTATACATCGCCGTCATCAGTTCCAACGACATACACTCCCGCGCCGTCATCTCAACAGCCGGTTTATCTGGGTTCATCGCTTCTTCATCCTGTTTCTCCATAAAAAGTGATTCAGCGAAAACAGCAACATACACGGTACGAACGCCCTGTGCAAGTGTACCGCAATCAACCGCAGAAGTAAATCGAGGGAGGGAACATACGTTATTGCCTTGACCCCTGGCCGATCTAGTGGACGGGGGGTATGGGGGGGGTCGATCGTATGAAGAGGATGGGGGGGGGTGCTACGCCAACGCTGCGCTCTGCGCCTTGTCGGCGGATAGGCAATCCGGCGCAATCCGCCCGCATGGAGCGCAAACCATGAAAGCGGGCGAGAGTGTGGGCGAGCAGCGCGGAGAAGCAAGCAAAGCGACCCGGGCCCGCACCCATCGACCGCTACACCCGACCCGCCGCCGCCGCTGCGCCTCAGAACCGTGCCGCCTAGCCCAGCCAGCAGCCAAACCAACAGCAGATCCACGGTTCAGATGTCGCCGCGCCTGATACCTACCGTTATCAGCTTGTCGCGCTCTGCGCCTGGTTGCCAGTTCTTCGCTGGACTGGACCGCCTGGAACTGGATCAGATTGTAGGGGGTTGGGTGCGCCATGATGGATACTCACCAAGCCTCCCGCCCCCTCGCTGTCTTGTTTCCCAGCGTCGCATCCGCTCGGCTTAAGCGTAGCCTGCTTGTCAAGTGGACGCAACCCCAGACCCAGAAGCAGCCCCGCAGATGTCGCCCTGGTGAGCAGGGTAGAATCGGGAGAGGGTAAAACGGACATCATATCGGCGAACAATATCCGCACTCTGCGCTCCCGTTTTTTTTTTTTTTGCGCGCCCCAACCCGTTCAGGCATCAGGACTTGCAGCGCGGGGGGAAATATTGATGGTATTTATTGATGGTACGCCCGTACCGTGCCGATATTCTTGGGGACACAAAGGAACCAAGACCATGACCAAAGCACAAAACGAATCGCGCGCCCTTCTCGCGCACTACCAGCGTAGGAGTGAGCTTACCCCAGACGCGCGAAGAGATCGAGAACGTGAGGGAGATTCTGTACCGCGCGATCTATGACGCTGGCAACGTGAGCC
>JAJFLB010000070.1 GCA_021772915.1 Gammaproteobacteria bacterium
CATGACCAAAGACGAGCTGTCGTATCGGGCGCTGCACTCGACCGGCGACTACGCTCTGATCCTCGAGGGTGTCGTGAACAAGGGTCTGAAAACGGCCTACGACACCGTGCGCCAACCCTGGCGCGCCGTCGCGGTGCAGAACAACTCCGAGGACTTCAACCCGCGCAAGGTGCTGACCCTGCACGAGGGCGGCGAGCTCCAGCACAAGCTGGAGAACGAAGAGTGGGAGTTCTCCAGCGTTTCCGAGAGCCGCGAGCAGTGGCAGCTGGAGACCTACGGCAAGGCGTGGGGGATCAGCCGCAAAGCGGTGATGAACGACCGAATCGGTGCGTTCCAGCAGATCCCCACCAAGTTCGGGCGCGCTGCCGGCCGCAAGGAAACGAAACTGGTCATGGCGCTGATCACGGCGCCGGTGACCATGGCTGACGGCAACCCGCTGTATCACGCCAGCCACGCCAACCTGGGCGCCGGTGCGCTGAGCGCCACGACTCGCGGACCGATCAACGCCGGCCGTAAGGCTATGACGGTGCAGGTGGATCTGGACGGAAACGACATCGGCGTGCGACCGCGCTACCTGTTCGTTCCCGAAGAGCTCTGGGACGAGGGTTCGCAGATCGTCTCGGCCAAGACGGTGCCCAGCGCACCGGGCAACGTGAACCCGTACGCGCCGGATGGCGACAACCCGCTGCAGCTGCTCACCGATCCGAACCTCGATGCCGACAGCCTGACGGCCTGGTACCTGTTCGCCGATCCGGCCGAAATGGCTGCGCTCGAGTACGGCTACCTGGACGGCCAGGACGGTCCGACGATCGAGCGCGAGGAGAGCGTGATGCGCGACGGGATCACGTTCGTGGTGCGCCACGACTTCGGCGTGGGTGCTGTCGAGCACCGCGCGACCTACCAGAGCACGGGCGTCTGAGCCTGAACGGGCCCGCCGCGCCGGACGCCGCGCGCGCGGGCCCATACTTCACAGCACGCACGAGACCTGCGGCCTGACGAGGCACGCACCCACCGAGAACCAAAGCCATGCCCGCCAACTTCAAAGGCCACGGCCGCACTCTCAAGTTCACCGTTGCCGGCTCGCCGACCACGACAAACGAACCCCTGCTGGTCGGGGCGAAGTTTGGTGTGGTCGACGTCGGCAAGGCGGTGGGCGCGGAGTGCATCCTGCACACCGAGGGCCGTTTCGAGATCGTCGCCGGAACCACCGTCGTGGCATCGCCCGGTGCCGCGGCCTACTGGGACCCGACTCCGGGTGAGGTCGTGACCGCGACCACGGCCGGAAACTTCCTGATCGGATATTTCTCAAAGCCCAAGGCGAACGGCGAGGTTGTCGCCGAGGTGTTCCTGGAGAACCGCGCGCTGATCGCGCTCTAGGAGAACACAGCGATGTCGTGGGCCAGGGTTACGCAGCTCGCGCAGCGGGCCTGGCTGACGACATTCAACGCCGGCGCGACCGTGACCTACACACCAGGTGGGGCGGGCGCGCCGGCTGCATTCCAGCTGCCGCGGCACTTCTCTCGAGACCAGCACCTAGCTGTGGATCTGGACAGCCGGCTGCGGGTCGGCATGCGCGGGCCGGAGCTGCACGTGCTCGAGGCCGATCTGATCGCTGCCGGGCTGACCGGGACGGACGACATCGACACCGAGCTGGATAGGATCACCGTGGGCGCGCAGCTCTACGGGATCAGCGACTACCAGCCCGACGGCCGCGGGGTCGTGGTGTTCGAGCTGGTCGAGGCCGCGTCGTGAGCCTGCAGCGCAAGGCCATCCGCGAGGCCCTGGTGGCCTGCCTGAAAGACGAGACCAGCGCGGGCGACGCTGTCGAGTCCAACCGCGGGCGACCGGCCAAGCGCTTCGGATCCGAAAGCCGCGCGATCACCATCTACTATGCCGACGAGGACGCTGGCGTGTCGAAGGGCAGTGAGGCCTACGTGCACGAATACAAGCGCACGATCGAGCTGGCGGTGGAAATGCACGCCGCTCGCCGCCGGGCCCAGGGCGACGATGGCGACGAGACCGACGACGCAGTGGACGAGCTCGGGCAAGAGCTCGAGTGCGTGATCCTGCAGGACACCACGCTGGGCGGCGCCGCCCCGGGTGGCGGACGCTACCTCCGAACGGAGTTCGATTTCAGCGCTCGAGGTCGCCAGCTGATCGGCCAGGCCGCCATGGTCTGGGAGTTCGTTTTCTACACCAGCGCCGACGTCGGCGCCGGGCCGCAATCGCTGACGCCGTTCCAGCGGGGTGTCCTCGACATCGACGCGCAACCGCCGCAGGGCGAGGTCGATACCGACGACGTGACGGTGGACACAAGCCTGCCCCAGACCTGAGCGCTCGCGACGGGCCCCCACTGGTGCTAGTCTCCAAAAACCATGGCCAAGCGATCACAGACCACGACCACGCGAATCGCCCCCGCTGCCGGCGTCAAGCTCCGGACCGAGTCCGGAGCGCTGGTGCCCGAGGCGGGCATTGCCGTGCCGAGCCCGCTGCGGTCCTATTGGCATCAGCACCTGCTCGATGGGGCCTGTTCCTGCGACGACTGGGCGGTGGATAAGAAGACCGGCCACGTGATCGCCAAGGGGCATGGCTCGCGCCGTTCCTCCCGTTCCGACTGACCCAGACCGAGGACTAGAACCCCATGGTGCAGTTCACCCAAATCTCCGACACGCTACTCGTGCCGGGCATGTTCACCGAGTTCGATGCGAGCAACGCAGACTCGGGTCCGACGCTGCAGCCCTACGACGTCCTGCTGGTCGGCCAGCACACCAAGAGCCCGGCGCCTGCAGTGGCGGCCAGCCAAGTGTTCACGGTCGCCGAGGTCGAAGCGATCGCGGGGCGCGGCAGTCAGCTGGCGATGATGGCGGCCGCCTATTTCGCCAACAACACGATCACGTCGGTTTCGATTATCCCGATCGATGACGATGGCGCGGCCGCGCCGGCGACGTCCGACATCGTGGTGACGGGCCCGGCCACGGCCACGGGCTCGCTGCGGCTGATCATTGCGGGGTTCCAGGTCAACGTCGGGGTGACCAACGCCGACAGCGCCAACACGATCGCCACCGCGATCGGCGCGGCCGTGACGGCCAACCTGGATCTGCCGGTGACCGCGGCCGTGGTCACGAACACCGTCACGCTGACGGCTCGCAACGATGGCGAGGCCGGGAACGATTTCCGGGTGTTCCTGAACTACTTCACTGGGCAAACCACCCCGGCGGGTGTGGGCCTGACGCTGAACCCGTTCACGGGCGGCACGACCAATCCGGCGCTGGCGCAGGTGTTCGCGGCGATCCCGAACAGTCAATACCACGTGATCTGTTCGCCCTACACCGACACCACGAGCATGGCGGCGCTCGAGACCGAAGCCGATGCCCGCTGGGACGCGTTGAAGGCCATCGAGTTTGCGTACCTGGGCTGCCGCCAGGACACGGCCGCCAACCTGATCACGTACGGCGACGCGCGCAACAACGAACACGTGGTGGTGTTCGGGGTCAACAACAGCCCCAGCCCGCCGCTGCAGCTCGCGGCCGCGGCCGCCGGGCAGATCGCCCGATCGGGGGAGCAGGACCCGGCGCTGCCGTTCACGAGTCTCGAGCTCGCCGGCATGCTGCCGCCCTTGCCCGCGGACCAGTTCAGTTTCGCGAACCGCCAAAACCTGCTGCTGGACGGAATGGCGACGTTCCGCTACGGCTCCGGGGGCGAGGTTCAGATCGAGCGCGCGCGGACCAACTACCAAACCAGCGCGGGCGGCTCGCCCAGCTCGGCCTACCGCGATCTGAACGTGCACCTGATCCTCAGCTACCTGCGCTTCGACTGGAACGCGCGGCTGACCAACGGCTTTGCCCGTTTCAAGATCGGCGATCCCGAGATCAACTACGCGGCCGGCTCGCGCGTGATCACCACGAAGAGCGCCAAGGCCTTCGGCGTGAACGTGCTGGCGCGCTGGGCGCTGCAGGGTCTGATCGAGGACTTGGCTTCGGCCAAGGCCTCATTCACCGTCGATCGCAACGCGGCCGAGGGCGGCCGCCTCGACTTCCGTTTCGGGCCGGATCTCGTGAACGGGTTCCGCATCGGCGCTACGCAAATCGCATTCATGCCGTGATCGCGGCGCCAACACGACCAACCGAACCAAGGAACCGAAGCCATGGCCGACCGCAGAGGTGGAGTGATTGCGCTGCTGATCGATGGCGAGCGCGTCGACGTCAAGGGAAACGTGACCTACAACCTGGGTCTGGACGCAAACGAACCGATCCTCGGTGCGAGCGGCCCGCAAGGGTACAAGTCGGTGCCCCAGGTGCCCCGCTGCGAGGGGACTCTGACCGACCGCGCTGGCCTGGACGTCGCCGAAATGATGCGCAAGTCTGACGCGCAGATCGTGCTCGAGCTCGCGAACGACAAGTCTATAGCGTTCCAGGATGCGTACTTCGGAGGCGAGGGCGACATCACCACCGAAGAGGGCGAAATCAGCTTCCGGTTCTACTCCGACAGCGCCGAGGAAGTCTGACCCACGAGCACCGGCGGGCGCCTCTTCCCTCGCCCCCGTCGGCTTTCCACCAGTTACTCGGCCCGCCCAGTTTTCATTCGCTGGGCGGGCCAACCCAAAACCCCGGAGGAACCCAATGCAAGACCAAGACGCCGACGCCGTGGACGTGACCGAGGACGGCCTGGCCGATTTCGACTCGCTGGTTTGGCCCCATGTGATCGAGCTCGACGAGCCGGTGACGGTTGGCAAGGGCAAGCGCGAGCGGACCTTGGAGGAAATCGAGTTCAAGGAACCGACGTCGGGCATGTTCTTCGACCTGCCCACGAACGATCAGCTGCTCTCTGACTTCTTCAAGGCCGCCAGCAGCATGACCGGGCAGCCGATGGGCGTGCTACGGCGGCTCAGTCCGACCGATGGCGGCAAGGTGCTACGCATCGTCAAAACGGTGCTGAACCGATTTCTCAGCGAGTGAGCTGATCGACAACGTCGCCCTGGTGGGCTGGTTCTACCGCTGGAACCCCGACGTGATAATGGCCCTGACGCTGCCCGAGCTGCGCAGGTGGGTCGACCTGGCGCGCCACGCCGATAGGATGATCGCGGCCGAACGGCCGCCGGTCTGACCCATGGCCCCCAAAAAAACGTTCGAGCTGGGCGTACGCCTAGGCCTGCAGGATCGACTGATCCAACCGCTGCGCCGGATGAACCGCCGGCTGCAGCAGCTCGGACGACCGATCCGCAGGGCTCGCCTGGGCCTGCGCCGCATCGCGACCGAGGCCGGGTTTTTCAAGCTGACGCGCTCGATGGGCGGGGCGGTTCGAGCGGCGCGGCGCGTCGGGTCGGAGCTGTTTTCCGTTGTCGGGAAGCTGACGCTGGTGGCCGGGGTGGCCGCCGCCACCGGGGCGGCCCTGATCGGTTCATTCGTCAGCACGGCGGACGAGATCAGCAAGACCAGCGTGCGGCTGGGCATCGGTGCCGACGCTCTGCAGGAAATGCGCTTCGCAGGCGAGCGGCTGGGCATCACCACGAGCGAGCTGGATACAGGCTTCGATGCGCTGGCGCGACGCATGGGCGAGCTGCGCGTGGGACAGGGCGGGCTGGTCACGTTCCTGCAGCGCTCGAACCCCGCACTGCTCGAGCAGCTCAAGCTGACCACCGGTCTGGAGCAGGCGCTGGGAGTACTCCTGCCGTCGATCCAGGCCCTGGCCGACGACACGGACAAGGCGGCGCTGGCGGGCCAGGCCTTCGGCCGCTCGGGCGTCCGGCTCGTGAACCTGGCCAACGCGGCCGGGTCCGAGCTCGCGGACCTGCGCCAGGAGTTCCGAGACCTGGGCGGGAGCATCGACGCGCTCGGCCTGCAGGTGGGGGTCGACGCGCGCGACGCGTTCACGAACCTGCGAGCGGCTGGGCTCGGTCTGCGCAACCTGTTGGCCGTGGAGCTCACGCCCGAGGTCATCAAGCTGTCGGAAGAGCTGAAAGCGTTCGTGGTCGAGAACCGGCCACGCGTGCAGGCCTTCGCGGCCGAGTTCGCACGCGAGCTGCCCGGCCGCCTCGAGCGCCTGCGCGCGGGGTTCCGCGAGCTACGCTTGCAGCTGCAGCCCCTGCTCGACCTGGGCTCTGAGCTGGTCAAGCGTTTCGGCCTGGTCAAGATCGTGGGCGCCACGCTGGCGTTCGTGATCGGCACGCAACTGGTCATTGCCGTGGGCAGCCTCTCCGTTGCACTGGGCGCGCTGTCGCTCGTGATCCTGTCGACACCGGTTGGACTGTTCTTCACGGCGGCCGTTCTTGGTGCCACGGCCCTGTCGGCTGTCGTGATCAAGCTGACCGAGGCGAGCAAGACGTGGGGCGAAATCTGGCAGCAGGTCGTGGACAGCTTCAACGCCAGCTTTGGGCCGATCTTCGACAAGCTCGGCGAGTTCTCTGGCCGCGTCCAGCGGGCCTTCGGCCGGCTGTTCGGTGACGATGACTCCGCGGCCCTGCCGAGCCTGGCGCCGCAACTGGCCGGCGCCGGCGCCGGCGGTGGCGCTGGATTCGCGTCGGGCGCGGGTGCACAGCTGGGCGAGGGTGTTCTGCGCGTCGAGTTTGCGGGAACCCCACCCGGCACGCGCGTGGACACCGAGGGCGCTGCGGGCGTGGGCCTGCCGATCGAGACCGACGTCGGATACCAACTCGGGTAGGGTGCACCCATGGCGTTCCAGGACCTGCTGCGCGAGGCCACCTACCAGTCCGTGCCGTTCGGCGTATTGGTTGACTCCGAGACAGCCGGCGGCCGGCGGCTCGTGGAGCATGAGCTGCCCGGAACCACCAACATCAGGGCCGACGACACGGGCGGCCGACCAATCAGCTTCCAACTCGAGGGCTGGATCGTCGGCCAGGGCGAGGACGGGGACTATTTCGATGCGCGGCAGGATCTGATCGACGCGCTGCAGGACCCCGCCGGCGGAACGCTTGTCCATCCCTACTGGGGAACGCAGCGCGTCAACGTGCGGCGCTGGCGTGTACGTGAGTCGGCGCGCGCGCTGCGTGTCGCCCGGATCACGGTCGAGTTCGTGCGCAGTGGTGAGGCCGTTTCTCCGCTGCCGCTGCGGGCCAGTCCGGCGCAGGCTGATTTCGCGGCCATGGCGATCAGCGACGCCAGCGCCGACGTCGCCCTGGAGGATCTGGTGCTCGAGGGCCCCGGCGTGATCGAGAGCGTGCGCGAGGCTGCGAGCTCGGCCATTTCGGCGGTGGGCGCAGCGATCGCTCAGCTGGACGTTTTCTCGGGTATCGCGGCCGAGGCCCAGGCCCTGGGTGGGCAGGTCACGAGCCTGATCGACGACGCCAGCCAGCTCGCTACCGCGCCGCTCGCGGTGGTGGCTTCGGTGCAGGGTGCGGTGGATGGAATCATCGACTCGGCCCGCAACTTCGCTTCCGCTCTGGACGCGTACGAGCAGCTATTCGGACTGAGCCCGGATCCGCTCACCGGTTCACCCATTCCGATCGGTGCCCTGCAGGACGGAGCGCGCACGGCCATCACCGACCTGGCCCTGCGGCAGGCGGCCGCTGGCGCTGTGCGCGCGGCCGCTCGCGTCGACTGGGAAAGCCTGGACCAGGCCGAGGAAGCGCGCGTGCGCCTGGGCGACCAGCTCGACACGCTGATGGCTACCGCACCGGCGTCGGTGGTCAGCGCCATGCAGGCCGCGCTGCTGGCGCTCTCGGAGACGGTGCCGCCCTCAAACGTCCAGCTGCCGCGCGTCGCGACGTTCACGCCACGCGTCAGCATCCCGGACATGCTGGTGGCCTACCGGCTGTATGGCGACGCTGGCCGAGCTCCCGAGATCCAGGCCCGCAACGGCCTGGTGCGCCCGGCGTTCGCGCCCGGCGGCACGCCGCTCGAGGTGCTGAGCTCGTGAGCGGGATGGTTCTGGCGCGCGACCGGTGGCGCATCAACGCAGACCACGAGGCCGACCTGGGGCGCATCGTGGAGATTCGCTGCCCGGGCTGCGATCTCTGGTCCACGCTGTGGATGGAGAGCGGCGGGCATGGCATCGGACACGACGGCCACGTGACCCCGTCCGTGGTTTGTCCGTTCGAGCACGTGCAGTGCCGGTTCCACCAGTTCGTCCAGCTGGCGGGTTGGGCTCAATCAGGCGAGCAGGCCCGGCCGCGGATCGATCGGGGTGGTGACTGATGGCCGCCACGTTCGGAGCCGAGAACGCTCACCTGCAGGACCGGGATTATGTCCAGGTCTATGTCGACGGCGCAGCGCTCAGCGGGTGGAAGAGCGTCAGCGTTTCGCGCTCGCTGACGTCGGCGGCCGGCTTCTTCCAGGTCGAAATCGACCCTGCGGAAACACTCCCGATTCAGCAGGGTCAGGAGCTCGAGGTGGCCATCGGGCCCGAGGGCGAGACCCGGCTATTGGTCGGGAACATCGACGACACCGACCACGTGCACAGCAAACGCCGGCACAGCTACCGCGCGACCGGTCGCGATCGCGCCGGCGACATGGTCGACAGCGCGGCCGCGCTCAAGCCGGGCACGTGGAGCAACGCCACGATGTCGACGGTCCTGCAGGACCTGGCGCGGGATGCAAAGTCGAGGGTCGACCTGGTCGACGTTCCCGACGTCACGCTGACGCGCTTCGCTGTGGAGCCGGGCGAAACCGCATGGTCGGCCGCTGAGCGGATCTTCCGCGAGCAGGGGCTAATGGCGTTCTCGGGTTCCGAGGGAAACCTGATCGTGACGCGGGCCGGCTCGGCGCCGGCGGCGCGCGTCGAGCTGGTCTACGGCTCCAACATCCTCGAGGCGCGGCACAGCGTTCGGGGCCAGGGGCTCTTTCACACCTACCTCGTGCGGGGTCAGCAGCCCGGCACCGACGCGCTATTCGGTGAGACCGCGGCCCACGTCGAAGCGCAGGCCGTCGACGAGCTCGTGCGCCGCGATCGCACGCTAGAGATTCTGGCAACTGGTGCGCTCAGCCAGCAGGACGCGCAGGCCCTGGTCGAGTGGGAGGCCACCGTCAGGTCGGCGCGCGCCGATGCCTATACGGTCATCGTCCCGTCAAGCTGGCGTCAGAACCGCCCGCCCGAGCGCGTCGACACCGGCCCGCTGTGGGAGATCAACCAGTTGGTGCGCCTGACCCATCCGTACCTGCGGGTGGACACCGAGCTGCTGGTGCAGCAGGTGACTTTCGCCAGCCGCCCAGCGACCGGCAACACGACCACGCTCGAGCTCGTGCGCCCCGATGCCTACCAGTCCAAACCGACGATCAGCCCGCCGGCGCCGCCGCTGACCGACGAGGAATATCGCGACCTGCTCGAGGCGCTTGGGAGCCCGCCGCCGTGAACGAACAGCAGGCCCTATTAGAGTTTTTGTTGCGCGCTAACCGGCCGCTGCGGACGCGGCTGGCCGGCGTGGTCCGGCGCGGGATTGTCCGGAACGTTGACGACTCCGCAATGGTCCAACTGCTGCAGGTCGAGACGTTGAAAGGGCACCTGACCCCGGTGGACGTCGAGCGTTTCGGGCTGTACGGGTTCAACAGCGTCCCGCGCGTGGACACCGAGGCCGTGGTGCTGCAGGTCGGTGGGGCGCCCGATCACGTGCTGGTGATCGGCCACGAGGACCGCGGCGGCGCCAGGCCCACCGGTCGCCAGGCCGGCGAGGTGCACCTGTACCACCACGAGGGCGCGCTCGTGGAGCTGCTCAACGGTGGTGACGTCCGGGTGAGCACGGGCACCACGGTGCTGACCCTGCACGATGACGGCACCGCGACGCTGGACGCTGACCTGACGGTGAACGGCGACGTGCAGCTGAACGGCGACCTGGATATGACCGGCGACGCCACGCTGAGCGCCGGCGACCTGGTCGCCACGGCCGGGGATATCACGGCCACGGCGGGCACGGTCTCGGGCGCTTCGGTTGTCGATACGACCGTGGCCACGTCAATTCAGGCCATCCGAACGGCCTACAACGTGCACAACCACACGGTGACCACCGCGCCGGGGACATCCGGCGGGACGTCGGCGCCGCTGCCGTAAGGTCCTGGGCGGCCCGCAGCACTTGGTCTAGGATCGTCCACCATGGCGGTGGACCTCGAGCTGCTGATTCGCGACGACACCGGGCACGCCGATCTCGTGTTCGCGAACGGCGACCTGGTGCTAGAGCGTGGTCTGCGCTCGATGGTTCTGGTCGCGCTGTTCTCGGATGCGCGCGTGCCCGAGGGTGAGAGTTTCCGCGGCGACGACCCGCGCGGCTACTGGGCCGAGGAGCCTACCGACCCCTTCGGATCCCAGCTCTGGCGCCTGGACGGTGGCAAGCTGACCACCCTCGAGGTCGTGAAGGCGCGCGAGTGGGCCGAGCTCGCGCTGCAATTCATGACCGCCCAGCGAATCGCCGCACGCGTGCAGGTGGCCGTCGAGCGTGTCGCT
Organism: Gammaproteobacteria bacterium; assembly: GCA_021772915.1. Lineage (GTDB taxonomy): Bacteria > Pseudomonadota > Gammaproteobacteria > Xanthomonadales > SZUA-36 > SZUA-36. The sequence continues at coordinate 10,387 of JAJFLB010000070.1, forward strand.
CGCGAGCGCCTGCTGTGGCAGATCAACCTGACCCGCGGCGACGGCGCGCGCTGGGCACGGCTCTGGGACACCGAGGCCCGCCGCCTAGAGTTCTTCACGGACATTTCGCAGTTCCAGCTGCTCGCCCACGGATAGCCCATGCCGTTCGACGCTCCCGAGCTCGAAACCATTCGACTGCAGATGCGCGGCTCGCTGGCCGCCAAGCAGTTTCTAGACGCCGACGGAAACCTGGTCGTGGTGGGCCCGCTGCCGCCGCGCTCGGTGCTGGGCGTGCTCGCGGCCGACAACCCCGCGGCGCAGTTCAGCCTGCTGCACCGGCACGCCGAACGAAACGCGCTCGACGGGGTCCCGCTCACGTCCACCGGCCAGCGGCTCGAGGACTGGGCCAGTACGTTCCGGGTCAACCGCCGGCCTGCCACGTTCGCGAGTGGAACCATCGACCTTACCGGGGTGACCGGAACGCTGGTCCCGACCGGCACGACCTGGCGCCGGACCGACGGGCGCTTGTTCTCGAGCATCGCCGACGTGACGGTGGCCGCCGGCGTCGCCAGCGTTACGGTGCGAGCGGACGAGGTTGGGCTGGCGTCGAACACGGCCGCGGCCGCGACGCTCTCGCTGGTCGTTCCGATCGCTGGGCTGGACACCGACGCCACGGTGGACTCGAACGCGATCGGCGCCGGCGCCGACGAGGAAACCCTGGACCAGCTGCGCGCGCGGCTGCTCGAGTTCCTGCGCCAGCGCCCCAACGGCGGATCGGTCGCGGACTACGTCAGCTGGTCGAAAGAGGTCCCGGGCGTCACGCGCGCCTGGGCGCTCGGCCACCACCTGGGCCCGGGCACCGTGGGCGTGGCAATCGTCAACGATGGCAACGCGCCGGCGATCTCGCCCAGCGCGCAACTGGTCAGCGACGTGGCCACGCTGATTGGGACGCGTCGGCCGGTGACCGCGCAGGTGACGGTTTTCGCGCCCGGTCTGACGCAGCTCGATCCGCAGATCCAGATGAAGCCGAACACGGCGACGGTGCAGCAGGCGGTGACGCAGGCGCTGGACGATCTCTTTCTGCGCGAGGCCGTGCCCGGCCAGCTGATGCCGCTGACCCATATCGCCGAAGCAATCTCGAACGCGGCCGGCGAAGAGGACCACCGGATACTGGCACCGCTGGCTGACGTGCAGCCGCTCGCCGGCGAGCTGCTCGTGACCGGCACCCCCGTATTCTCCACGCTGCCCTGATGAGCGACGCAGCGCAATTCTGGTATGAGCGCCTGGCTCGGCAGCTGCTGCCGCCGGGCAAGCTGTGGCCACGGGGTGAGTACCCGTCCAACTTCGCCGCGCTGTTCGAGCTGTGGGCCGAGTTCCTGCTCGAGGTGGACCAGCGCATCGAGCTCGCCGCGACTGAGGCCAACCCGCTCACCACGCAGGCCATGCTGACCGAGTGGGAAGGGAGCGTAGGACTGCCCGGCAGTTGCACCCCGATCGCCGAAACGCTGATCGCTCGCCGAGCTGCGGTGATCGGTCGCGTGACGGCGCCGCCGGGGAGTACTCCAACCGACCTGGTCGAGCTCGCCGCGGCCGCTGGCTACAGCGTCACGATCGAAGAGCACACGATCACCGACTGTGAGCTGGGCACCTGCGTGTCACCGGTCAACGGAACGGTGGGCGATCAGTTCAGCCCGGCCGCACCGGACGCATGGGCCTACGCGTACACCGTGCACGCACCGAGCTATACCGTTTTCTGGTGGGGCCCGGGCTGCCTGGTCGGTGAGCCGCTGGCGTCGTGGGACAACAGCGAGGTGCTCGAGTGCATCATGCGCGAGGCCAAGCCCGCCCACACCTACGTGCTGTTTGCCTACGATCTCTCGTTCGTCGGCTTTGCGCCGTGGACCGACGCGGTGCCGCCGCCGGCGAGCGCTGCGGCCTGGACCCCGCCGACACCTACCGCAATCGTCTGAGGCTCACCCAAATGGATCGAATCCAACACCCGACCGCAGGCGCGGGCCAGAGCTGGACCGCCGGCGACCCCGCGACTGGCGCGCAGCCGACCAGGTTCACGCCCGAGTTCGTGCAGGGCGTGCAGGAAGAGCTGCTCACGATCATCGAGCAGGCCGGCATGGTCGGGGACATCACCGACAACACGCAGGTCTACCAGGCCATTCGCATCCTGCTGAACCGCGGCAGCAACCTGGTGATGAACCCCAGCATGGTCGTGAACCAGTACTTCGGGGCACCCGACAACGCCACGGCCGATACGCCGCTGTGGGTCGTGGACCGGTTCGCGGTGCAGGCCGACCTGACCGTGGCCGGGGTGGGCGATTGCGACGCCACGTGGAACCCGGCCAACACGGTCGCGGCGACGCCGGACAGCTTTCCGGCCGACCTGGTGGGGTGGGCTGAGCCTTGGTTCCCGCAGGCCTGGCTCGAGGTGCGCTACAACACGAAGCCGACCACCGACGGGATGGTGTTCCAGCGGCTGCCGTTGACCGACGTTCTGAGCGCTGGCCAAAGCCTGCTGTACCTCTCGAACAGCGGCGAGGCGGCTCAGACTTTGACCAGCCGCCAGTTCACGTTCGCGGCGATGGTCGACCTGGACAACAGCGTGGAGTGCCACCTGGAGCTGGTGCTGAACTACGGCAGCGGCGGCAGCGCGCGCGAGGTCCTCGAGACGTCGCCCACGTTCGCCACGTCGGCCACCTGGAAGCGCCTCGAACACACTTTCACGATTCCCGATCTGAGCGCCAAGACGTGGGGCCCGGTCGACGAGCAGTACCTCGAGCTGCGGCTGCGCGTTACGAGCGTGTCGGGCGGAATCATGATCTTTCGGACGACCAACTGGACGTTCCAGGTGGGCGAGCTCGCGCCGCCTGTCCCGCCGATCGAGCTGTGGCAGGAGTTCGCTCGCTGCGCTGCGTTCTACGAGACTTCAAACGGCCCGAGCATGGGGATTCAGAACCACCCCGACCTGGCCACGGCGCCGGTGCGGCGCTGGTACCTGCACTCGAACCAGAGCGTGGGACTGCTGGACGATTTCATGCGCTACCACAAGCGCAACGCGCCGGTGGGCACCGACACCAAATGGTTCGACAACGCCGGTCTGATCGACGCACTGACCGTGGGGGGCGTGAGCGCGCAGGCGCTGGGATCGGTGGTCGGAACGGGAGCGAACCCGATGGTGCCCAATCCCGACTTCACGGTGGCCCAGGGCCCCGACGAGGTCGAAGCCGGCTGGGTCGTGGATCAAGAGTTCAAGAACGAAAACTGACCCGCATTGGCCCCCATCACCAAAAACACGACCGTCACCGTCGGGCTGGTGCTCGCTCTGATCGCGGGCCTGGTGGCTGGCTTCGGCCTGCTGGATTCGCGCTTCAAAGATGTAGGCAAATCGCTGGGCGAACTCGGCGACAGCGTCACCGAAATCACGTTCTCGCTGCGCGAGATCCGCACCAGCATTTCCGGGCTCGAGAAGCGCAGCAACGGAATGCTGAGCTATCGCGACTTCGACGCGTGGGTGCGGCTGCTGCAGGCCCAGAACCCCAATCTGGAAATCCCGGCAATAGACGGCTGATTCCCCACGATGCGCATTTACGTCGTCAATGAGATACGTTCCCGCTCTGCTCGTCGCTGTCGTCGCGCTCGTCCTGGTCGGCTTTGCGGTCACGCTGCTGCAGGTCGATACCATGGTGCGCGTGGTGTCCGATGTCCGGGGCGACCTGCAGCCCAGTGAGCTCAAACTAGCACCCAGCCCAACCGGACCTTTGGAGGTGACCGTGAACCAGGCCCAGCCGTGCGTGACGTTGAAGAAGACCGTGGACGGAGTCGAGATTTCGATGCCGTGCTGCAAGCTCGAGAACGAGTCATTCGCCGAGTTCGCTGTGCGCTGCCGCGACGACTTCGACGAGTTTTGCGCGGCCTGGGAGGGGCGTTGAGCTCGTGACCTTCCTGGCCTACCCGCGATCGCTCGAGAAGCTGGGCAACGGCGAGCTCGACCTGACGACCGACGACGTGCGGGCGATCCTGCTCATGACCGGCACGGACGCGCTGTCCAACTATGACGCCGAGTTCGTGGACGACCTGGACGCCGGCGTGCCGCTGCGCTTCGACGGGGTGGGCTACGCCGACACGGCGCTGACCGGTCGCGCGAGCTCGTTCTCGTCGAGCAGCACGCAGCTCTGGGCAACCTGGACCGCGGCCCCGTTCACGCTCGCTTCGTTGCAGCCGGGCACCGACCAGATCGTGGCCGTTGCCTACGTTAAGTGGGTCACGAACGACTCGGATAGTCTGCTGCTCTCGGTCACCGATGAGGGCGGGTTTCCGAAGGACGCGACCGGGCAGGACTACGAGGTGGATCCCAGCCTGGGGTTCTACCGCATCGGCTCGCGCCCCGTGCTGACGCTGTAGGGGCTCGAGCTCGTGGTGCAGATTCTCGTTCCGGTTGCCACGCTCGACCCAGGCGAGTGGTCGGTGAACGGTGCGCCCACCACGCACGAAGCGATCGACGAGGGCACCGACACGCCCGACGATGCCGGCAGCTACCTGCAGGCCTTCGGCGGGTTCGCGGCCGGCACGGTGCGGCTGGCGACCGGTGAGACTCCCTCGAGCACCAGCGGCTGGCAGCTGAAAGTGCGCTGCACCATTTTCGTGGGCACGCCGCAGAACATGCGCGTGCGGCTGTTCGAGGGCGCGACCGAGCTGCTGACGTGGAACCCAAACTGTGCGGTTGGCACCTGGAACACGCGGGTGCTCGACATCGACCCGGCCGACGTCGCCGGAGTGTCCGACTTCGCCGACTTGCGCGTGGAGCTCTTCACGAGCGACCTGCCGCTGTTCGATTTCTTCCGGGTCTCGACCGTCGACCTGCACCTGCCCGACGCTCCGGTGGGCCCCGACAACCCGCTGGTGGCCAACCGCCTCGAGGCGCGGCTCGGCGATCGCGCCGCGACGCAGCGCGCGGCTCAGCAGTCAGCGCAGCTGCTAGACGTCCCGGCGTCGGCGGGCCAGAGCGAAACGGCCGCCCTCGAGGCTGAGCTGCAGGCGGCGCGCTCTGCCGCTGTGCACATGCGCGCGTCGGGGCAGGTCGCTGTTCCGGTCATCGCGCCCGCTTCTGCCGTCGAGCTCGTGGCCGGGCCGGACGAGGTCCTGCTGATCTGAGGGCTGGCGGGTCGCTAGCAGTTGTCCTAGCCTGACGCTCGTGGCTCAGATCCAGGATCAATTCGCGTCCGGTTCCGTCGGGGTCAGGCTGCCGGCCATCGCCAAGAATGCCGACGGCACGGTGCGCCCGATCAATGACGCCACGTCCCTGACGCTAGTGATCGAGCGACCAGGTGGGCTCGCGCCGCTGGTCTACACCGAGACGCCGCCCACGGGGCTGACCAATCCGGGCTTCGAGACCGACGGCACCGACGGGCTGATGAAATACGACACGATCGCCGGCGACCTGGACGCGATCGGGGTGCACCGCTGGCAGCTGACGATCGAGGGCCCGGGCTACAAGTACCCGAGCCGGCTTGGCGCGTTCAACGTGTTCGCGTCGCTCCCGACATCCTGACGAGGAATCCCTGATGCAGTTGGACGAGAACGAGGCCGCGGACAAGGGCAGCACGACGAGTGGCGAGCGCCACGTGGCTCTTGCCGTCTTCGACGGGCTGGACCTCGAGGGCGTGGAGGGCGAGCAGCTCGGCAAGATCAAGCGCGCCGTGCTGGTGCTGGTCCAGAGCGTCGCGCGCAAGCTGGACGGGACCGACCCCGAGGGTGCCGGAGCTGAGATCGCGACCCAGGCCCTGGGCGCAATCGAGGACAAGGGCGTGCGTGCGCAGGTGCAGAGAGTCGTGGGCAAGGAGCTCGAGGAGCTCGCGCGTCGAGCGATCGCGAGCGCTTTCGAGCGGCTGTGAGAGTCGAGATTGAAACGATGATCCAGCTGGCCCGGCTCTCTGCGCCGCAGGGGTCGGGCCGGCGCTGCTGATAGGCTCCAAAACATGCACCTGCTCGACGGCCCGAACACGAACCCGCCCGGCAACATCACAGCCGGCAACCCGCACACCAGCCGCCCCGCGTCCGAGATGACTGCCGAATTCCTGCGGGCTGTGCAGGACGAGCTCGCCAACGTGATCACCGGCGCCGGCTGGACGCTCGACAAGGCCAACAACGGGCAGCTGCTGCAGGCCATCAATTCGCTGGCCGGGTTCAGTTCCCAGGCTCGAGCGGCGATCGGCCAGGCCGTGTTTCCCAGCCCCTACTCGGCGATCGCTCCATCGCTGGGCACGCGCCAGGTTCAGAGCTGGGGGCAGAACCAGGAATGGTTCGCAGGCCTCGCGACCGAAGGCCCGATCCAGGGCACCAACTCGGGCGGGTCAGGTCCGGGCGCCACCGACAACACGAGCGAGGCGAACGAATACGACACTTGCCCGAACCCGGGCAGCCTGTATCCGTACCAGGTGTGCGCAAGCCAGATGGTCCTGAACGCCGGCGGCAAGTGCCCGGCGGCCTACTGGAAGCAAGGCCGCAACCACTACGCCAGCGGGTTCATGCTCGGCCCGTCGATGCTGATGAACGGCGCACGGCTCGAGTTCCTTTGGGAGGGCGACTACCTGGCGACCGAGTCCAATCGCACGCTCGAGTTCGTGGTGGAGCCGGACACGATCGTGGCCGACGCGGCCGCGGGTCTGACGAGCAAGGCGGTTGGGTTCCAGTCGGACACGCTCGCGAGCTCGCCGCAAGCGGCCGCCAACGTTTGGCAGGCCTGTATCGGGATCACGCCGCTGGCCTACACACTCTCGAGCCCGGACCTGGTGTCCTTCGTGGTGGACTTCTTTTTCCGCATGGGGCGCACGTCGGCCGACGTCAACCACGTGATGTCGCACGGCATGCGGCTGGTGACGATCAACCTGGGCGACGTCGATTTCGTGAAGAGGCCGCAGCTCTGGGGCGCTCGCTTCAAGACCACCGACGCGGGCACCACGATCGGCGCCGTCGGTGCTTCGGACACGTCCAACCAGGGGCTGAACACGTCGCTGGTCCGCTGTCGAACCTTCCGCACGCTCTACTATCCCAGCGTCTGGTGATCCGATGCCGAAAACCCTGTTCAACCTGACCGACGTGGACGTGCCCCGCAACTCGGGCGCGGACAGCTACGCCGATCGCTCGTGGTGGATGACCCATCCATCGGGCATGTGCCAGGTGTACGTCTGGCGTGCGGATGGGCCGTTCACTGACGCGCCCGTTCTGCTGATCAACCACGGCGGCAACTACCACAATCCGGGCGACCGGGCCGTGCAGCCGCCAACGCTTGGCGCGAATCTGACGCAAATGTGCATCGATCTGAGCGCCGCCGGCTGGTGCGTTGTCTCGATCGACTACCCGCCCAGCCCGTCGCTCATCGATGGCGCCAGCAGTGAGAAGCGCACGCACTACCCTGCGAGCATGTGGCCCGAGCAGCACGTTTGGCACGGCCTGGCGGTGCAGTACTTGAAGCGCAACTGGAGCGGCGAGGCGGGCACGCTCAATACCACGCCGTTCGGTGAGGAGCTTTGGGGCACCGGTAACACAATCAACCCGTCGGCCATCGTGTCGTGGGGCGGCAGCGCCGGCGGCAATGCCGCGCTGTGCTCGGGCTTGATCCCGGAGGGGTTGTACGCCTACCTGAGCTCGAAGGTCGCCCAGAACCAGGACGTCTATTCGGCGCAGGTCTCGCACCGGCCGGCGGCCGTGATCGCCGACGTTGCGCAAGTCGACTTCACGCAGTTTTTCATTCAGACGGGGACCGATGTCGGCACGCCGTTCGCCGAGGACATTCACCAGGGGTTCAGCCGCCCGGCGTCGGGCCGGCACTGGTCCGAGCTACCGGTGGACGTGCGCATGGCAGCGAGCGCCCATCACCTGCTGATCCGCACGAGCGAAACGGGCGAGCTGTCCACGCGCTGGATCGAAAACCAGCGGCTGCCGCTGGCGCTGTTCTGGGGTTCATCCGACGGCGGTTCTGATGGCGACCAGCTCGATTTCACCGACTACCAGCCGGGGCGGGTGTTGGACGGATCGCTGGGCGCCGGCAAGGCGTTCGATGATCCGCACCACTGGTTCCAGGGTGCATTCGGTCCGCTCGCGCAGCGCTGGGGCGACCCGCGTTCCATCTGGTTCGCGGGCGATGCGACGCAGAACCCCGACCCGCTGACGCAGTTTCCGACCACGTCAGCGGCCTACTCGCTGGCCAACCGCACGTGGCTCCAGGAGCAGGTGGGGATCGCCGCGGGCGTCTGATAGACTCGCGTAGGAATCGCCAGCCATTCGATTCTTCTGGAGGCACCCGCTCGGCAACAGCTCGCCGGTCGGGTGCCTTTTCCGTAGCCTCGAGGGCATGGGCAACCAAAAGCCGATGGACGACCGGCAGCTGCGCGGGCTGGTGAACATGGACCAGTCGGAAGCGGACCTGGTCCTGCTCGAGCTCGCGCGCACGTTTCTGCCGCACGGGCCAATGCGCCGACAGATGGCCTTGCCTGATCGGCCTCGAGCCATCGGCCTCGAGCGCGGTTGGGTTATGGCCACCGGCCCCACCCTGACGTTGCGAGGTCGGCGCGCGGTTGGATCGGCCATGGGTCGCCACGGGCTAGCCTGGACCCACTGATGGGACGGTCCCTGGCTTGTGGACAGCCTGCGGAAAGCCTGTGGAGAACCCGGTGATTTCGCCCGCTCCTAACCGCTCCCGTGCGCCCAACTTGCACCCTTCAATCTGAACCCTCGAACCTGCGAACCGACAGGGTTGCAGCCGTCGGCCGTCAGAGGTGGACAACCTGCCCGCGGCGGGAAATTCCAGAAGGGTGGCTTGGCAGGACCTGCTGCCCAAGGGTAGGTTCGAGCGCATCGGCCTGAGTGGAAGAGCTGCTGCGAGGGCCGCCGGTGACGTTCGGGCGCCAGGGCAAAGTGCCCGGGCAGCGTCCGCCGGCGGGCTCGCGGCCAACAGGCCGCAACCCCACCGGAGGAAACGATGGCGCACAATCTCGCCACCCCGCTCGAGCTCCTGCAGTCCGCGGCCGAAACCGGCCAGTACATTTCCCGCGACGTCGGGCAGAAGCTCCTGACGATGCTGAAAGGCCTCGAGCGACGCAGCTCGATGCAGGCCGAAGCGCTGCGCGATGCGTTGGACCGTACCGGCTGGTCGGTTTCGCCGGGACTCTCCGACCCCACCCCGCAGTCGCTCGAGGACTGGGAGGACCCCGCGCAGCGGCTGGAGTACTCGCGCCTGGCCGACGAGCTCGAGGAGTCGCAAAAGCTCAACGGCGAGTTGTCGAACGTGGCCGCCGCTGCCCAGACGGAGCTAGGACAGGCGTGGGAGGTGCTGCGCGAGCTGCTCGGTCCTCGCCCTTTGTTCGGTCCTGAGTCGACGTCGAACCCCGAGCCGCGGGAGACGTTGGGCGAGTACATACGCCGCACGCTGCTCGAGCCGTGCAAGGCCTTCGAACCCGACTACGAAGAGCGGGTCAACGGGGCGCTGGAATCTCTTCTGTCCGTTCCGTCCCAGTACCTTCACCCCCAGAGCCAGCGTGATCTCGCGGAGGGTTTCGAGCGGGCCATGCGCGGGCTGCGCGTCAACCGCGCGGCCTGGACCGAGCTCTACAAGGAGAATCCCGCGCTGAGTCGGCAGAACAACCTGCTGCACGACCGCATCGAGGAGCTGGAGCGGCGGCCGCTGCGCGCTCAGCCCGATGACCCTCGTGGAATGGCACACGATCCGCTCGACGAGCTCGACGTGCTCGCCGATGGGATCAGCGATCCAGTGCAGCGCGACCAGGCGCTGGGCAAGGTCCTATCCGCTCGCCAGAACCGTGACGCGTGGATCGAGGCGGCCAAGGCGAATGTGACCGCCTGGGCCTATGAGCGTCGCCAGCGTCTCGAGGACGAGTTGCCCAGCTTCTCGAGCGATCGCGGGTCTGCTGGTATGGCCGACGTCTTCGCTGGGATCGCACTAGGGAAGGCCACCGAGGCCTACGTCGAGGGCACGGCAATCGAGGTGACCGGCAGCGGGACCTTCACGCCGCCAGGCGGACCGTCAATTCGGCAGCGGGTGGAGGCTGCAATGGACGTCCTGGCCGGCCGGCTGAGCGGGGTTGACGATGCGCCCAAGCTGTTGGCGGCGCACGCTGCGCTCCGAAACCGCCTGCAGCAGCTGTTCCGCGAGCACGAGCTGCTCGGTCGATCCTGGGCGGATCGGGGGGCGAGCATGGCGGGCCTGGGCGAGCAGCTCGCCGCGGCGCGTCAGACCATCGAGCGGCTGCAGGGGGAGGTCCTCGCGGATCCCCCGTCCACCGTTCCCGCCTATTCGGACAACGCCGCCGATCTCGTGGCGTTCGCTGGGCGCGGCGATCAGCTGACGGTTTTGGCGGCTGTGACCCTGCAGCCGCGTGAGCTCGGCGAGCAGCTGCAGAACCTTCTGCAGGGTCTCGAGGTCAAGCTGATCGGCGGTGGTCGCTACAAATACTGGCGTGGAACCTTCACGGACGAGCTGGGCACTACCTGGGAGTGCGCCGACGAGGACCTGGGCGCCGTTGTCGAGCTGATCGTAAAATCGCCCACGCAGCCCGACACGCCGAACGTCGAGCAGCCCGACCCTGGCACGCCGACCGTCGAGCAGCTCGCCCACCGCGTCACGATGCTGTTTTCGCCCGGTGGCCTGGAACCGCCCGCCTATTTCTGCCTCGAGGATCGCGGCCCGGCTGGTGCATCGCTGGTGCTGCGGCAGGGTTCCGGGACCGCTGGGCCGATCAAGGGCTCGTCCGTTGCCGACGTGCTCGAGAAGTGGGGCGCTCGTGGGGCTGACGGCAACCCAGCGGATCAGCTTCGGTTCGCGGCCGTTGTCCAGCTGTGCGCGCTGCTGCACACGCCGGCGACGTCCATTGTCCGGATCTCGCGGGACGAGCTGGGCTGGGCGGTCACGCAGCTGCCAACCCAGGACGGCAGCATGATCGCCACCTATGGCGCCCGGTGCGCCCACGCCGAGAACACCCTCGAGGCGGCCGTGCGGCTCGCCATCGGCTGGGACTCGTGAACCGCGTCAAGTACGCCGCGCGCACGACCGTCTCGGTTGAGCGATCGCGGGCCGAGCTCGAGCGCGAGCTGAAACGCTTCGGGGCGGAATCGTTCGCGTTCGCCGACGAGCCCGCCGGCTGGACGATCGCCTTTCACCTGGCCGGGCGTGTCGTGCGTATGAACCTCTTCCGGCCGCGGGCAGCCGAGCTGGACCCGCCCCCCACGATGAAGGGGATCGATGCTGCGGTGCAGCAGGAGTGCAGGCGCCGCTGGCGTTCGCTGCTGCTGCTCATCAAGGCCAAGCTGGTCGCGGCCGCCGACGGTGGCGTGACGAGCCTCGAGCGCGAGTTTCTGGCCGACCTGGTTCTGCCGTCTGGCCTGACCGTGGAGCACGAGCTGCTGCCGAAGCTGACCACCGGCGACGAGCCGCCCCTGCTGCTCGGGGGGCACCGATGAGCCGCCCGCTAGACCGGATGGATGCGCTGACGGGCGTCCAGGACCGGAGCGGTGAGGTCAACGGATGAGCGAAACACACGAGCTGGCCTGCCTCACCTGCGGGCAGAAGCTGTGGATAGGGCAAGGCTCCGGCCCCTTCTTTACGACCTACACCGAGCGAGACCCGGAGGGCCGCCGCTACCTCGACCTGTTCCTGTCGCGCCACCGAGGGCCAGAGCACCACCTGCTCGTGCTGAGTGACCACGAGGAGAACGTGACCGCGCACCTGGTCGATGTCGAATGGGGGCCCGACCGGCAAGTACTGCGGCGCCAGCGCACGTGCCGCGCTTGCGGCTGCACGCCCCTCGACTGCTCGGGCTGCGCCGAGAGGTCCGGCGGCTGGCCCTGCTGCTGGGTCGAGGCGGATCTCTGTAGCGCGTGCGTCGTGCCTGTCTATGGCGCGAACGGCTTGTGTGGATGGAAGGTAGCTGATGGCCCGCAGACGGTGCCGGACGGATCCCTGCCCTGGTGGGTGAAGCAGTGCCCCGGATGGCTGGACCGGCCCGACGACGTGGGGCAGGGGCAGGCATGAGCAAGCGCCGAGCTCACATTTTCCAGTTGCAGTACTCGGCCGGCACCTGGCGGGCCTACTGCGGCCGAACGATCCAGAGCACGGGCGCCGAGGCGGGCTGCCGCTTCGTGGGCTTAGAGCGTGTCACGTGCCTGGTATGCCTGCGCAATCTCCGGACGTCGGCTGTGCGCGAGCTCGTTCTGTGGACGAGAGCGCTCGACGGTGCATCGGATCGGCTGACCCTGCTCGAGCACCGAACAGCCCGCGGACGGAGGTTGGCATGAACAAGAAAGAGCGGGAGGCGGCCTACCGAAACCTGGGCCGGTCCAGGGTTCAGCAGGCGCTCGAGCAGTTGCGATCGGCTGTTTGGATGCAACGGCGTGAGGCCCCCGACGCCGAGCGCCCGTACACCGACTCGGCCACCGACGAGCTCGTGCGCATCATGGAAGAGCTGCGCACGCTGCACAGAAACCGGAGGCGCAAGGCATGAGCACCGCCCGCGATCACGTGCAAAAGGCCTGGTGCGAGCTGCTGCTGGCGCTGCTGGCCGATGCTCGTTTCCAGCAGCTGACCGACCCCGAGCTCGCGGCTGCGCAGCAGTCGCTGGGCCTACTCTCTGGCGGTTTCGGGCTCGACCCTGAGCACGCGGCCAAGCTGATTTCCAAGCTCGCGAAGAAACCCGGAAAGAGGAAACCATGACCATCGACACGGGCGACAACTGGGCGTTCGATCCGGGCGAGATCACCCCGGGTGGCTACACCGACCCGCACGACACGATGGCGCTGGGCACGCTCGAGGCTGCGGTTGGATTTCTACGGAAGTCGCACGGCCGGATGGCCAAGAACATCCGCAAGCTCGAGCGCGAGATGCAGCGGCTGGGCTGGCCCCTGAGCGCGCAGGAGTACGCTGGCAACCCCTACAAGCGCCGCCAGTTCGCGCGCGACGTGGCGCACGAGGCCAAACGCCGCTGCCGCCGGCCCTACAACCGTGCCGGGCGTCGGGCCCACGCGGTCAGACACGCGGCTTTCGAGGGGGCCCGGGATGATCTCTGGGGCTGCCGCCGCTCGATCAATCCGGACCGCATGGTGCTGTGGGGCTGCAGCGCTGGGTCGACGTCGCTAAGGACTGAGCCGCTGCCGCCTCGGTGGGAGGACCCGCTGGCCGAGTGGGAGCTCGAGGAGATGCGCGAGGCCGACGCGTCCCTTGAGGGCCTGTCCCGAGCGATCCGCAGCACGCCAGGCGATCGTTCGATCAGGCCGATACCTCCCGACCCGAACGCGGCCATTCGATGACGGCCCAGCTGGCTCTTCCCTTCGGTTCCGGCCAGGAGCGACACACTGCGCCGCTCGAGCTGTTGGCTGGTCGCTCGCGCCACCTGGCTACGGTGGTCGAGGCGACCAGCCGGCGCGGTCCTGTACGCAGCCGGCGGGCTCAGCTGCTGCTGCTGCTGCTGCGCCTGCGCTGCCCGACCGATTCGCGCCCGAAACACAGCTGGTACGTCCCGGGCGCGGTTGCGCGGCTCGGCGCGGAGGGCATCCGCCGCGCGTGGAAAGGGTTCTTCGGCGAGGAGCCGCCCAGCCTGCGCACGGTGCGCAGCTATCTGGGCCTGCTCGAGCAAGCCTGCGCGATCGTGCGTGAGCCTGGCGAGCCGATGCCGTGGCACCCCGACCCCAAGCACCCCGAGCGGCGCCCGCGCTACCCGGACACGTTCCACGTGGTCGAGAGCGAGCGGGCGTCCCGCTGGTGGGCCGATGTCGGGCACCAGCGCCTGGACGAGCTCGGCGAGCGCCGGCACCTGTCCAGCTGCTGGCGGGCGATGCTGGGTGACTGGCGCAGCGAGGTCTCCAAGACGCAGCTGGAGCTCTACCGGCTCGAGCGCGTCGACGAGCTCGACGAAATCAGCCCGGCAGAGCGTTCCACGGAGCTCGTGGCGTCGCTTCGCTGTGCACGCGGCCCGTTCGACCTGCTCGCCGCTGCGCGCGCTGCAGGCGCTCACCTTGGCCACGTGGCGTCGATCGAGCTGGCGGCCGACACGTCGCGGCTGGCCGCCTCGCTGGCCATGCTGGCGATAACGCTGCAGCGAGAGGAGCGTGGGCGGGCGACCACGCGCGTGCGGTCTCGCGGCCGCTGGTTACTGTGGGCGTTCCGACACGCCACACCGACCGAACACGCCGCGGCGCTCGAGGCGCTGCGGTCCAACCCTGGAGGAAACCATGACGACCCATCGACCGAAGACCACCCCCGACTGGCTCAAGATTCCGACGCGCCGCATGGCGCGCCATGCTGAACCGCCGCTGTCGCGCGACGTCGACAACCTGGCAACCGTCGCCACCGCGCTCGTTTGGGTGGCGTTCTGGCTGCTGCTGTTCCGGCTGATCGACTGGCGCGCGCTGGCCGACTTCCTCGAGCTGCTCGTGCAGCTGGCGGTGACGGCATGACTGCCTCTGTAGTCGTGTTTTGCCGGGACTGCGTCGAGCTGTCGAAGCGCGAAGCGCTCGGTTTCTACAGCAGCTATTCCCCGGGCATGCTGGGCCCGATCTGCTACTCGTGCGGGCGCCAGACTACTCGGCAGGTCAATGCCGGGGATGGTCCCACGGTGGCCATGCGCTTCGACGGCCCCCTGGCCGACGGTGCGGTGGCCACGATCCTCGATTCGCCCGAGCACCAAGGCGAGCTGTACCGCGATCACCTGCAGGCCGTTGCGCTGCGCGAGCTCCGGCGCATGGTCGGCGGCGCGGTGGTCGGCTGCACCCTGGACGCCACCGGATGGCCCACGTTCCGGTTCTCGGTCATGCGCAACCGCGAACACCTGCGGATCTCGAGAGCGCTTCTCGCGCTCGTCAGAGACTGGGGCACCTGCTCTCGGCCGCTCTGCGATGATGGGGGCGCATCGTGAACCGCGTACGCGTTCCGGACCGGCCGCAATTGCTCAAGCCGCGCGAGCTGCGCAGCTGGCTGGTCAAGCTGGCCCAGCTGATGCGCGACGACGTCAACGGCCGCCAGGTGGTGGCCCAGGCGCTCGACGAGGCTGCAGAAGGTCTCGAGAGCTCGACGGCCACGTGGCTCTACCGTGGCTGGGGCAATCGGCTGCGCGAGCTGCTCGAGCGCCTGCGGGGCGTGCTGGCTCTGCTGCTCGCCGCGGTGCTGATCGCTCTGCTGACCGGCGCATTCGTGCGCTGCTGCGAGCTCGGGTACGGATGGGGCAAGGCCCTGCTGGGTGGTGCATCGTGAAGCGGCACGAATACGACGACTGGTGCGATCGGCTGGCCGACCGCGAGCGGACGCCGGGCGTCGGGCCCTCGCGGTCCGTGCTCGAGGACATCGAGCACCGATCTGGTATCGATGTCGGCGAGGTGCTGCTCGTGCTGGCTCTGATCGCTGCCGCAACCATCGGGGGGGCGTTCTAGCTATGGACGGAATCGACAAACTAGCCGCTGCGGCCGGCATGAATCCGCCGGAGCAGCCCGCCGAGTACCTGGATCCGGCCGCGGCGCTGGCCCAGGCCGTTAGCGCCCAGATGTTCCTGGTGGGCGTCTCGATCGAGGGCGCCATCGTGCTGCTCTACATCGCGAGCTCGTGGCCGAGCCCGGGCGACAAGCTGCAGCTGTGCCTGCGCGAGCTGACGGCGGTGCGCTGGCCCTGGGTGACCGTGGACGAGGTCGCTTGGCCTGCTGATCCCGAGACCGGGCGCACCTGGGTCGTGCTGCTCTGCAAGAAACCGGCCCGGATGGCGAGGAATCTCGACCAGCTCGACGCTCTGGCTGTCCGGATGGAAGGGGGGGCCCGATGCCCATGCCCCCGGTGAAAGTGACCCTTTGGCGCCGTGATCGCCCGTGGGAGGTCGGCTGCTGGGAGTGTCCCAAGGTCGAGGTGGCCGGTCATGAGGGCTGGGCCTGGCCCGGCGCGCTCTGGTCCGAAGCCGAGCCCGAGCTGCTCAGCCTTATGTGCAGCGAGCGCACCATGCTCGCGCTCGGCAATGAGCCGATGCGCGTGACCACGGTTCTGATGCTGTGCGTCGAGCCGTCCGACCCCGTGACGGCTCTGGTGGAGGTAGCACCGTGGCCAGGATGATCGCGCCCGCTGAGGTGTTCCACCCCGAGCGCCGATCGAAGTGCCGCGGCTGCGGCGCCCCGATCGTGTTCGTGAAGCACAGCAGGACTGGCAACACCATGCCGCTCGAGCTGCTCGGCGCAGAACCCGCCGCGCCCGGTGTGGACGGGCGCCCGCGGTTCGCTCTAATGCCGCACCACGCTCGTTGTCCCAAGGCCAGCGAGTTCAGAAAACGCCAAGCCCGGCGGCGCCAACAGCCGGGCCTGTTCGACGAAATAGAGAGGAAACCCTGATGGAAGCAACCGAACGAAACGCGCTCGGGCTCGCGCTCGAGCTGATCGACGAGAACCCCAACAACCCCCGCGCGGCGATCACCGACGACGACGTGCAGGACCTGGCCGCGAGCATGCGCGAGCAGGGGCTGCTGCAGCCGGTTGTCGTCGTGCCCGACGGGGACCGCTACCGGCTCCGCATCGGCCACCGACGCGTGCACGCTGCGCGAATGCTGGGCTGGACCGAGATCCGGGCCGAAGTCGACGAAGCGAGCGACGCGAGCCAGGACCTGGTCGTGGCTGTCGTGGAGAACACGCAGCGCGAAGGCCTGGGAGCTCTGAACGAGGGCCGGGCTTGCCAGCAGATGCTCGAGGAAAACAACGGCGACGTGGACCTGGTCGCCAAACGGGTCGGACGCTCGCGCCGCTGGGTGGCGCGCCGGGCCAACCTGACCACGCTGGCGCCGGAGGTGATCACGCTGCTGTCAGATCCGCCGACAGCTCGAAAGGTCAAGTCTGGCCCGGGATGGGGAGGCGGCACCGGTCAGGCAACGCTCGGCGAGCGCGCCCAGCTCTGGCCTGCCGCATGGCTCGAGGAAATCGCGCTGCTCTCGAAGCCCGACCAGGTCGAGCTGATCGACCTGCTGCAGGATGAGCCGTGCGATACCCTCGAGGAGCTGCGCTTTCTGATGCGCGACCAGCTGCGCGCGCTGTCGATGGCGCCGTGGAACCTCGAGGACGAGAAACTGGTGCCGGCGGTAGGTGCGTGCATCAGCTGCGACCGGCACAGCGCCGCCTCGCCGGGGTTGTTCGACAACCCGGAAACGGAGGGCATCAAGGGCGCCACCTGCCGGGATGGTCGGTGCTTCCTGGGCAAGCTACGGGCCTGGCGGCAGGCTCGGGTCGAAGAGGCCCGCGAGAAGCATGGCGCCGACCTGGCGCTGATCGCGAAAAGCCCGCACCAGCTCGAGGAGGGCGTGGATTACGAGGGCAAGCAAAGGCCCGGCTACTTCTATTCCTGGTCGGCTGCCAAAAAGGCCGACAAGGGCGCCCGGCCGGTCATCGTGCTCGACGCGGACACGCCCAAGGTGCGCTGGATGAAGCCGGGCGGCGGCGGCGCTCCCTCGGGCTCGTCGAACGGCTCGGAGCCGGGCAAGCCGAAGACGTTGCGGGAGCGGCGCGCCAACATGAACCGGCGCCGGCGGGTCAAGGCTGGCGATGCTCTGCACGAATTCGTGGTCGAGCTGACCGAGGCCGACGTGTTCACTGCCGACGACTGGCACGCGCACGGGGTCCAGCTGGCGCTGATCTTCGGGCTGCAGTACCCGGCCTGGAGCCGCGACGTCGACAAGCTGAGCGCGCTCGAGGGTTCGGCAGCGCGGCAACGTCTCTGGGAGGGCATGGTGGGCGAGATCGCGAGCAGCGCGCGCTCGGCGATGGCGGACGGGACCAAGCCGGACGAGCCTGCCTTGGACGTGCTGGACGGGCTCGTGGGCACCGATTGGAAAGAGGCGCTAGCGAAGTCGACCGCGGATCTGCCCGACCCCAAGAGCTGGGCGAACCTGAAAGCGGACGGAACGCCGAAGGCGGCGCCGAAGAGCAAGGCCAAGCGCAAGGCGAAGGCCTCGCGCAAGGGCAAAACCACCACTGAGCCGGTCGACGCCGGCGAGGAGCCGACCCAATGAGCAGAAGCAGACTCGCGGACGCGCTGCGTGCGGCCGAGGACAAGATCGAGGCCGCCGAGCACCTGTACGATCTGGCCAAGGCCGAAGAGAAGCGCCGCAAGACCGAGCTGGCCGCAGCGGAGGGACTGCTGCGTCGCATCGCCAAGGGCGAGGACCTGGGCCCGCTGTTCGAAGAGCTCGAGGTGGACGATCCCGGGGCCTAGACCGGATCCGCACGCACGATAGGCTGGGCGGCACTCTGCGGCCGCTCAGCCGCCGCAAACCCCAACCAAGCAAACCAAGGAAACTCCGATGGCAAAGAAGGCCAGCCGAAAGCCGAGCCCGCAGCGCAGCATGGAGCTGCCCGAGGGCCTGCCCGAAAAGGGCGACGTGGTCGCATTCGCGCAACTCCTGAACGGACCGACCACGCGCATCGTGCCCGCCACGGTTACGGGCGTCGACAACGCCAAAGAGCGTCGGCTGAACCTGCAGCTGATGACGCCGAACCGGCTCGAGCTACGCGGCATTCCGCCGATGACGAAAACGGGCCAGTGGAAGGTGTGGCGTCACGTCGACGCGGCCGAGGCCAAGGCCTGGGGCGTCGCCGACTGAAGCGAACAGCGGCGCCAGCTCATGCGGTTGCCCGACCGTTTGGCGCCGGTGTGGGGTTTCCTCCCCCGCGGGGGGCTCGCTTCGGCGGGCCCCCCGCATTCGTTTGAAACGAACGCCCGAAAACCCCGAAACGAACGCCCGAAAAACCCCCTACGCTGGGACGCATGGCCGAGGTCCTCGAGGTGCGGGCGAGTGCGACGCTGGGCGACTTCGACGACGTCGTGCAGGACCTGATCCGCGAGCAGCTGCCTTTCGCCATGGCGCTGACGCTGACCCGCACGGCTCAGTTCGCGCACCGGGTTGTTCGCAAGCGCGTCGGGCGCGTGTTCACGATCCGATCTCAGCGCGTGCCCAAGGGCATCCGAATCCAGCGCGCCGAGAAACGCGATTTCCCGAGCTCGCACGCCACCGTGGGCACGGTCGACCAGTTCATTGCCCGGTTCGAGTTCGGTGGCGATCAGCGGCCGCTCGGCACGGGCCGGTTCGCGGTTCCGTCGCGTCTGATCAGGCGCACGGCTACGGGCAAGGTGCGGGTGAGTCAGCGCCCCAGCGCACTGCGCGAAAAGAAGACCACGTTCCTGGAGAGCGGGCCCGACACGGGTGCTGCGATCGCGCGTAGGCGCGGGAAGCGAGCTCGAGACCAGCGGCAGCTGCTGTACTTCCTGCGGCCCCGCATCCGCATCGACGACCGGCTGGAGATGGCCAAGAGCGTGGAGCAGAGCGCGAACCGCCGCCTGGGCCCGGAATACGAGCGCAGCATGGCCATCGCGATCAAGAGCCGCAGGGCCCAGCTGGGGCGGTTCTCGAGCGATGAGGCGCGGTTTTTCTTCCTAAAGGCCGAACGGGCCATCAACGGGGACTAGCGGCCGGGCCCGGATCAGGTGTAGGGTCGAGGGCGAGACGTCTCGGGGCTCGCCGGGGTTTGGCTGTCATCATCAGCAGCCGTTCCGGGTGGGACCGGCCCGGCGGGCCCCGGACACCTACACCAGGAGGAACCCATGGGGATCGAATTCGATCCGAAGAGCTACGAGCCGGGCGCACCCGTCACGCTCAAGTCGCTGCAGGCGCTGCAGGATCTGCTGCTGGCGCTGCTGCCCAAGAACATCAAGCTGGCCACGTTCGTGTTCGAGGCCGTCGCCGGCCGCTGGTGGCCGCCGCGGGGCAACACGTTGCGCGAGCGAATGCTGCTGATGGACGCTGCGCACGTCCACCTGGCGTCGGGCGCCGTTCTGCTGGCTGAGGTTGCGGCCGAGGCCATGGAAACCGACCTGCTGTGGGTGACTTCTGGCGAGACTCTCGGCGAAGCGATCAGCAGAGCCGTGCTGGACCCGGATCTTCTGGCCGGCTCTCGGGTCGTGGTCGAAGCGGCGCCGACGCTCGAGATTCCCTGCGAGCCGCGGCTGCCGATCACCATGGTCGAAGCCAGGCGCTTGCTCGAGGCTATCGAATGGTGCGAGCAGGAAGGCCAAGCGATGTCGCTGCCCGAGGACGGGGCGCTTTGGGAACAGGTCACGGTCGACACGGTCCACCCCGAACGGGGCATGTTCCGGGCCGGTCAGACGATGCCCAACGACTCGAACCTGCAAGCGATGAACGCACGGCACGACGAGTTGCGCGAGAAGCTGAAAGCGTTCGCAGGGGTGACTGACGACGACGACGACGACGGCGGTGCCACGTGACGAACGTGAAATGGCCGCACCTTCGGGTTTGGTGGCTCACGAGCTTTGACGCTGAGCGGGCTCGCGGACCGCTGCCGCTCTACATCACCGACGAGTTGCGCTCGATGGACGGGCGCCCCAAACGGCAACGCTTGTGGGTACCGCCAGGGCTCCCAAAAGTGTCGGTGTCGTCAGTCGCGGAATGGTCGCGAGACGAATTCGAGGATCCGGACGATACCGCCGGGCTCGTGTTTCTGGAGGCCGATCAGCCGCTCGTGGAGCTGGCGAACGTGGGGTTCGTGTCCGATCTCGACCTAAAAATCGTCTGGCGAAACGGGGGCATGGTTCTATGAGACCCGTGACGGCCGGCACCAGGGCGCTGGGCCACGTTCGCCCGCTCTGCTGGGCGCGCAGTGATCCTTCCGACCATGGCCTGAAACGCCAACCGCTCGCGCATCTGATCGTGGTGCAGCACGGCGAGCTGGACGTGAGGCCCGCCTGCGGGCGCGGACGGATGGCGGAGTACTTGCCGACAAGACCCGAGCGCGTGCCCTTCTGTGGCAAGTGCGCTGCAACGCTGATCGGTCGGGAATGCGGACCGGATTGGAGGCGGCAATGAACCTACGAGCCGCGATCGATAACACCAGGCGGCTGGTGCGCCAGTACACCCGGGGTGCTCAACGGACCGAGCTCGAGGCCGCGCTCGGCGAGGTTCGACGGCTGCAAGTGCGGCTTGAGGATGACCTGACCCGCGCTCTGAATCGCACCCGCGGCCGAGCAGCCCGGCGTGACGGCGGGCCATCGCTCGAGGCGATCTTGCAGCTGCTGCACGAGAACCTGGCCGAGACAGGCGCCCACCTGCAGGCGGGAACGGACGGCTGGTCGGTCGTGATGGTCTGGGACGCACCCGTGTCCGAGGACCTGCTGGCCGAAGGCTCAACGCTGGACAAGCTCGTGCGGGCCTGGTCCGCGCGCGGGTTCAGCCTTCAATACGGAAAGCCCGCCGGGATGGTCGAGCCCGAGGGCTCCTAAAGCCAGGCCAGCAACCTGGCCGAACAGGCTGGGATGACCTACCAAGAGGAAACGATGGCCAAGAACCTGAAACGCATGCGAGAGCTGAGCACGGAGCTGGCCGCGCTCATCGACGCCGAGGGCGAGGTGGCAGATCAGCTGCAGCTCCCGCCAGAGCGGGAGATCGCGGGCTGCACACGCGAGGCGGATTACATCGGCGACGCTGTGGGCGGGCCCGCTGAACGTGCACGGCTGCGAGACTGGTCACTAGCGCAGGTGCTCTCGGCCGTGGACGAGCTCGAAGCTCTGGCCGGGCTGCAGCTGCCTGATGGTCCGCGGGTGGGCCAGCTGGCAGAGCTGGTGCGCAAGGGCGTCCGCGGGTCCTTCCCCGGGGTCTGAGAGACATGGGTGACGCGGACCACCGAAAGCGCCTAGTTAGCCGGTGGTAACCGGCGTTACCACCCCGGCGGGTTTCGTCGCTACAGTTGGGGCGCTGGCCGGGTAGGCCCGGGCGCGGCCGCGTCCGGTTCAAGGCCGAACCCGAGCCAGCCCAACAACCCGAACCGGAGGAAACCATGCGCGAGTTCACCGACGAGCAGCTGGACGAGATCGTGGCCGAGCTGCGCGGCACTCACGGGCCTGGCCCGTTGGGCGAGGCCGTCGCGGCAATCGAACAGCTGCGCGGCCAGGCCGCCCAGCCGTCTGCACCCCGATCGGAAAACCCGCCGGACTGGGCAGCGCGCCCGCAGATCACCGAGCGCCAGCTGCACAACTGGTTTCGCTACCACAACCCCGCCGAGCATCAACTCGGCCAGGCCGAGGCCGTGACCCGGTACGAACAGCTGCGCGCCGGCGGTGGCGAGCTCGCTCGGCTGATCGTCGAGCTGACCCCGCCCGGTGCCGACCAGGCCGCGGCCGTCCGGCTGGTTCGTCAGGCTGTGATGACGGCCAACGCGGCGCTGGCCTGCGACTCCTGAAACCCCCAACCCCGAGAACCACATGAATCTGCGCAAGCTCCTTTCTCCGCTGTTCGCGATCGCGCTGCTGGCAGGCACGCCCGGAGCCGAAGAATTCCACGTCTACCCGGACCGGCTCGAGGACGCGGCCGGCCAGGTCGTGCCGAAAAGCTGGAAGTTCAAGCCGAGCCAGTCATTCGCCCAGGCGCTGTTCCTGGCCGGCGCGACTGCAGGCGGCGACGTTGTTTGGATCCACGGCGACGTGGTCGGCAACGGCAACGTGACGCTCGGGCAGTACGCCAACCCGCTCGGCAACAAGCTGGGCGGACTGGTCGGCTGCCAGGTCCTGGCCGCGACTTCCGGCGCGCGCATTCCTGGGCTGAACGTGTTCCAGCAGCACGAGGTCTCGGGGCTGTTGTTCCGCGGCCTCGAGATCGCGGCGAACACCGACAACCAATGCGTGAAGTGGGGCAAGAACCAGCCCGCAGAGCACCGCGATTTCGTGTTCGTGGACTGCCGTTTCGACGGGTTCTCAACGCAGGTAGGGCAAGCCGCGTGGGGCCTGCAGGTGGGCGGGCCGATCGTCGGCCTGGACGTAGTCGATTCCGATTTCGTCGACTTCCGAGAGCACGGCGGATACATGCACGGCGCGGCCTGGTCGACCTACGACGGCTGCACGTTCACGCGCTGCGGCTACACCGGCACGCAGTGGACGAACCGCGCGTGGGAGGGCCGCCCTTCGTACGGAACCAACACGGTCAAAGACTGCACCTTCACCCAATGCGGTGAGGGCGGCGCTGCGTCCGTGACTGTCGGCGGGCACACCGGGCTATTCGTCGTCGAGAACATCACCGTGGACACCGACCACCCGACTGGTGGCGTGCTGTTCTACTGGGAGGGCCCGAAGCCGAAAAACACGCAGGGCCCGACCGACGTTGGCGCGTGGCGCGACGAAAACGGTTGGGGTATCTCCGAGGTCATGATGATCGGGCGCTCGTCGATCCGGATGGGTGCGAAGGCTTTCTACCTGACGTCCTTCAACGATGTCGGCCGCGTGACGATCGGCCCGATGCAGTTTCACGCGACCGACGCGCCCAAGCCGTGCATTTGGATCCACCGACCCAAGACCGGCCGCGGTATCGGGCAGCTGGTGCTGGGCATGGACTCCGGTTCCGATGCCGTCTGGAACGGGAACGAAAAGGTGCGAGAGGTCGACACGGCTTGGCCCGACTCTAAGGTGGACGACCACGTGCAACAGCGCCCGCCGGCGCGAGCGCTGCAGCCTGCTGGCGGTGGCTGATTGAGCGGATCGAACGGAATGCCCAGCGCGCAGCGCATCGAGCTGCGCCCGTTGGCTGAGGTCCTCGAGGGGCGGCAGGCGCGCAACGCCAAACTGCATCCGCAGGAACAGGTCGAGGCGCTGGCCGCCTCTATTCTGGAGTTCGGTTTCCTGGACCCGGTGCTGCTGGATCACGGCCAGGTGATCGCGGGGCACGGCCGGTTGGCCGCGGCCGAGCTGCTGAACCTCGAACGGATCCCGGTCGTTCCGCTCGACCACCTGAGCGAGGGCCAGCGCCGCAAATTCTTACTGGCCGCCAACAAACTGGGCGAAACCGGTTGGAATGCCCAGCTGCTGACGGACGAGCTGCGAGCGCTGACCGGCGAGGGTGTCGACGTCGGCACGCTTGGCTGGAACGATCGCGAGCTGTCGCGGCTGCTCGAGGAATCGGAGCTGGCCATGCTGCGCGAAATGCGGGGCCTCGAGGTTCCGCCCGACATGGGTAGCTCACCCGATGAGCCCGACCGCGTGCCGGCCGGCGAGTCGTTCGGCCCGGTCAAGCGCCCCACCGTTCAGCCCGGCGACTGCTGGCACCTGGACGGGCACCGCGTGCTTTGCGCCGACAGCACCAAGCGCGAGCAGCTCGAGCCGTTGCTTGGCAAGCGTCGGCAGGTCGCCGCGGTGGTGA
Organism: Gammaproteobacteria bacterium; assembly: GCA_021772915.1. Classification (GTDB taxonomy): domain Bacteria; phylum Pseudomonadota; class Gammaproteobacteria; order Xanthomonadales; family SZUA-36; genus SZUA-36. Next base: position 34,590 of record JAJFLB010000070.1, read on the forward strand.
CCGATCCGCCCTATGCAATCTTCGGCTCGAGCACCGGCGCCGCGCCATCGGTGGCCGACGACCGCATGGTGGCACCGTTCTGCCATAGCGTGCTCGAGCTCGTCGACGACGCGCTGGAAATGCACGGACACGCGTACGTGTTCTGCGACTGGCGCAGCTATCCGACTTGGTGGCAGGCCATGCGCGGCCTGAGCCTGGTTCCGAAAAACCTACTGGTGTGGGACAAGGGGCCCGCCGGCGTCGGCTCGTTCTGGAACAACAGCCACGAGCTCGTGGTGATGTTCGCGCGCGAGCTCGAGAAGCGCATGAGCGGGCAGCACCGCTCGGGCACGTCCAAGAAACCGCGGCGCGTGCACGGGTCCAGCAACGTGCTGCGCTTCGATCGCGTGCGAGGTGGTGCCAAACAGCACAGCGCCCAAAAGCCGCAGGCGCTGGTGCACGAGCTCGTCACCAATAGCACCTACGAGGGCGAGCGCGTGCTGGACCCGTTCGCTGGCTCGGGCACCACCCTGATGGCCTGCGAAGAGATCGGCCGCGCGTGCTGGGCCGTCGACATCGAACCCGGTTGGGCGCAGCTAGCCATCGAGCGCTGGCAGCGTGAGACCGACGCGCGCGCGCTGCTCAACGGCAAGCGCGGCCAGACCCTCGAGGCCGTCAAGGCTCGTCGGCGCAAGAAACGGTAGCGCGTGGCGAAGCGGAAGAAGAAGGCCGCGAAGAAGGCGGCCCGCAAGAAGGCGCCCCGGAAGAAGAAGGCCGCCGCGAAGTTCGACGCCGAGGGCAAGCTGGCCACGGGCGTATCGGGGCGGGCCTACGCGCGACACCGGGAAGTTTCGTTCCAGGCTGTGCTGCGCGCCATTCGCGAGGGTCGACTAACCCGTTCGGTCAACCGCACGCCGCGCGGGCACTACCGCATCGACGTGGAGCTGGCCGACGAGGAGTGGTTGCAGAACACCGACCCGCGGCAGGCCGCTCGGGCTGCGAGTACTCCAACCGGCCCGCGCCAGGACGATCTATTCGGGGACCTGGGCACGGCTCCGGTCGCGGGCGACAAGGGCGACGCGGCAAACCGCGGACCGAGCAAGGCCCAGCTGGACCGGGTCCGGACGTTCTGGGACACGCGCCGCGCCCAGCTCCAATTCCAGCAGCTCGCCGGCGAGCTCGTGAATGCCGACGCGGTGCGGGTGCGCGTGCATAGCCTGGCCGTCGAAACCCGCGAGGCTGTGATGACGACCGTGGGCACAGCCAGCTCCGAGCTCGGGCTGACTCACGACCAGCGCCTGCACCTGCAGGCTGCGATGGAGCGAGCGCTGCACGATGTCGTCGGCCGAGCTCGTGGCATTGCGGACGGGGCCCGTGGAGACCGCTGACCCCGAAGAGGTCGTCACGGCCACCTGGTGCGCTGGCATCGAACCGCCGCCACCCATGACGGTGACCGAGTGGGCCGACCAGCACCGCGTGCTGACTCGCCGCTCGTCGAACGAGCCAGGGCCCTACCGAAGCTCGCGCACGCCGTTTTCGCGCGCGATCATGGACGCGCTCAGCCCGCAGGATCCCTGCCAGTTCGTTTCGGCGATGACGGGCACCCAGGTCTCCAAGACGGAAATGGGCAACAACTGGCTCGGGTTCACGATCGATCACGACCCCTGCAGTTTCATGGTCGTTCTGCCGACCGTCGACGTCGGCAAGCGGCACAGCAAGACGCGGGTGGAACCGATGATCCGCTCGAGCGCCAAGCTCGCGGACAGGGTCGCGCCGGCGAAGAGCCGCGACAGCGCGAACACGGTTCTGGAAAAAGAGTTCCCGGGCGGGTCGGTCGTGATCACCGGAGCCAACAGCGGGGCCGGGCTACGCTCGACTCCGGTGCGCCGGCTGCACCTGGACGAGATCGACGCTTACCCGCTCGAGATCCCGGGCGAGGGTCCGCCCATTGAAATCGCGATCGCGCGAACGGACACCTACGGCGACACTCGCAAAATCTACCGCTGCAGCACGCCGACGGTGCGCGAGTGCAGCCCGATCGAGGAAGCCTACGAGGACAGCGATCGATCGCAGTACTGGGTGCCCTGTCCCGATTGCGGCGAAATGCAGGTGCTCGAGTGGGCCGGCTTTCACTTCACGCCGTGCTCGGGCTGTGGCGAGGATCCCGAAGAGAAGCCCGACGCCGAGACGCGCGCGCGCACCGCGCACATGCACTGCATCGAGTGCCGCGCTCGCATCGAGGAGACGAGCAAACCGTGGATGTTCGAGCGCGGCGAGTGGAGAGCGCGCAACCCCGAGCGCACCAAGATCCACCGCGGCTTCCACCTGTCGTCGCTCTATTCCCCGTTGGGCTGGCTCTCGTGGGCTGCGCTCGCGCGGCAGTGGCTCGACGCCCAGGGCGATCGCGAGAAGCTACGCACGTTCACGAACCTGCGGCTGGCCGAGACTTTCGAGGACGTCGGCGCCGTGCCGCCGCCCTGGGAGATTCTCTACGCCCGTCGCGAAACGTACCCGCAGGGGCAGGTGCCCGAGCGCGCCCAGGTCCTGACGATCGGGGTGGACGTCCAGGGTGGTGGTGCGGCGCGGGTCGAGGCCGAGCTCGTGGCGTGGGCCCCGGGGCTTGAGAGCTGGTCGCTGGGATACTTCACGATCCCGGGCGAGGTGGGCAACGCTGAGGTGGACAACGAATTGGCCCGCCTGATTACGTCGACCTGGCCGCGCGTCGGTGACCCCAGCGTGCGCCTGCCGGTCCGGATGACGGCCATCGACGCCGGCTATCTAACCCAGGCCGTCTACCAGTTCTGCGAGCGCCACCGCGCCGCCGGCGTTGTCCCGGTGATGGGGCAGCCGCAGGGCGGGACACTGATCGGTCAGCCCAAGCGCACCGATATCATGCGCAAGAGCGGCAAGAAAACCCGCGGCGCGGTGCGCGTGTTCCCGGTCTTCGGCAACGTGGCCAAAACCGAGCTGTACAGCTGGCTGCGGCTGGAGCCGCCCAAGAAGGGGCAGCCGTTCCCGGCCGGCTGGTGCCATTTCCTGCAGTACCCGGATTCCTGGTTCAAGCAGCTCACGTGCGAGAAACAGCGCCGGACCTACGAGCGCGGCCTGCCGGTCTACCGCTGGGAGAAACCGCCCGGTGCAGCGAATGAGGCGCTCGACTGCAGGGTGTACGCCCGGGCCGCCGCGTCGATCGTGGGCTGTGACCGCTGGACCGAAGCCCACTGGGAGCAGTACGCTGCCAAGACGTCGGGAGCGCAGAAGCACAAGCCGAAGCGCCGCGACGATGAACCGAGTCCGTTCGACCGATTCCGACGCTAGGAGCAGCCGCCCATGGCTTGGCAGATTGACGTGGTGACATCGCTGGCCGAGCTCGAGCAGGCCTACGCGTCGGGGGTGAAAACGGTCATGTATGACGGGCACCGCTACGAGCTGCGCGGCCAGGCCGAGCTGGCTGCGTTGCGCGAGGTGCTGAGAGCGGCCGCGGGCCTGATCGACAGCAGCCGCAACCGAGTGCTGGGCGGATACCGGAAGGACTGACGCATGGAATTGCTCGACGCATTGCGCTCTGGCGCCAGGACGATCGGCCGCGAGCTGCTGCGCGCCGGCGGCAGCAGCGGTGCCCGCACCGGTCTGCGCAAGTACGAAGCCGCGGCCAACAACCGTCGCACGCGTGGCTGGCCGATCGCCAAGGGCTCACCGTCGGCCGAGCTGCAGAGCTGGAACCTGGACGCGCTGCGCGGCCGCGCGCGTTACATGGCCCAGAACAACGCATGGGCGAACCGTGCCGAGCGCCTGCTGGCCAACAACGTGGTGGGCTCGGGCATCACGCCCAAGCCGTTGACCAAGGATGTGGACGAGCGCGAGCTGTATCGGCTCGGCTGGGGTGGCTGGGCCGAGACCACCGAGTGCGACGCGGCGGGCCTGCAGGACTTCTACGGCCTCCAATGGCAGATCATGCTCGAGGTCGTCGAAGCCGGCGAGGTCCTGGTGCGCTTGCGCGAGCGCCGGCCCACCGATGGCTTGCTCGTCCCGCTGCAGCTGCAGGTCCTCGAGGCCGACCACCTGGACACGCTCAAGACCCAGGCCCTGAACGGCGGCGCACGGATCATTCAGGGCGTCGAGTTCGATGCGCTGGATCGGCGCGTGGCCTACTGGCTCTTCCCCGAGCACCCGGGCGAGGTCGGGCTGATCCCACGCTCGTTCCAATCGGTGCGGGTCCCGGCCAGCCAGGTGCTGCATATCTTCGCGGCCGACCGGGCTGGGCAGGTGCGTGGCGTTCCGCGCGGGGCGGCCTGCCTGCTGGCGCTGCGAGACTTCGACGCGTTCGCGGACGCGGTTGGCTTCCGCCAGGTCCTGGCCAACGCGTTCGTGGGGTTCGTCGCTGGGCAGTCCGACGATGACCCATATGGCATCGGCGGCGAGACTCCCGCGACTGGAGAGGCCGCCACGGCTGACGAGCCCGAGCAGGAGGATTTCCGCCCGGGCACCTGGCGCCGCCTCAAAATGGGCGAAACGGTCACGTTCAGCGATCCGCCCGAGCCGGAAAATTTCGAGGCTTACAGTCGGGTCACGCTGCGGCAGATCGCGGCCGGCTACGGCGTGTCCTATGAGGCGCTCGCGAACGATCTGCGTGGGGTCAACTTCTCGAGCGGGCGCATGGGCTGGATCGAGTTTCAGCGCGAGATCGTGGCCTATCAGATGCGGGTGCTACGGCCCCGGCTGCTGCAGCCGGTCTGGCAGGCCTTCACGCGCCAGGCTGCCCTCGCCGGTGTGGTGAACGAGCGGGTACCCGCCACCTGGCAGGCTCCGCGCCGCGCGATGCTCGATCCGGTCAAGGAGCTGCGGGCTATTTCGGAGGGCGTGCGCACGCGCATGTTCAGCTGGCAGGGTGCGCAGCGCCAGCTCTCGGCCGACCCCGACCAGGTGCGCCAGGAGTTCAAGGAAGACGACGAAGCGTTCGCCGCTCTGGGGCTCGACTCGCCTGGCGAGGAGCCGACCCCGGCCACGTTGAAAGACTCCGAGGGGCGCCTGGGCGAGGTGGACGTACCAGAGGAGCCAGTGGCGCGTTCTTGACGTGGCCCCAACTGGTGCTCTACTGGCCGAATGACCGCTTCGGCCATGACGATCGATCTGGCGCCGCATATCCGCGCGCTCGGCACGCCGCGCAGCGTCGATAAGAAGGCTCGCACCGCGAGCGGGGTGGTGGCTTCCACCGGTCCGTCGTTCGAGTGGGACGAGGACATCGGCCATTTCGTCGAGTTCCTGAGTTTCGTTCCGGGCCACGTGAACCTGCAGCGGCTCGAGCTCGGCGCGCCACTGCTCGACTCCCACGGCCGGCACGATCGTGCGGCCAAAATGAACGGGCCGAGCCTCGAGGATCAATACGGGGTCGTGATCGGCACGACCCTCGAGCCCGACGCTCTGGTGTGCGAGTTCAAATTCGACGGCACCGAGCGGCGCCGGTGGGTGTTCGATAACGTCGCGGATGGAATCTTCCGCAACTTCTCGCTGGCCTACAACGTGCACCGCTACGAAGCGATCGGTCAGGACGAAGAGCTGCAGCTGCGCGCGCTGCACCCCGAGCTGGGCAGCGTTCCGGCCGGCGTTCCCTTCCTGCGGGCGGTGTCGTGGACACCGTTCGAAGTCACACTGTTGCCCATTCCGCAAGATCCGACCGCGCGCCTGCGCGGGTTCACGGGCACGGATCGCCAACCCTGTAGTTTCGTCGGGTTGACCGGCGACCAAGCCATGACCATCAAGAGCGGCGCGAAGACGCGCAAACGCAGCATGGAAGCCGACCCCAACGCTGCAGGCACGGCGGCCGCCGCGGCCGTGGAGCAGACCGAGGAAGGCACGACCGAAACCACCGAGGGTGAAAAGCCCACGGACGACGAAGTGCGCGCCCAGGCCGAAGCGGCGACCGCTGCCGCTGCAGCTGCCGCGTCGACCGATGCGGAGGGCGCCGAGGATGGCGCGGCCGCGACCGGCACCGAGTCCACCGCATCCGAGGCTGCCGCGGAAACTGTCACGGCCGGAACCAGTCAGCGATCCATGACCACGGCCAAGCCCGACGAGTACGCGCTCGAGCTCGCCAAGCTGACGCGCATCGCGTCGGATGTCGTGCCCGACCAGCTGGCATTCGTCGAGGGGCACCTACGAACCCGCACGCCGCTGCCAGCGGTGCGCGACCAACTGCTGACGCTCCGCGCTCAGCGTTCAGAGCAACCCGCCGGCGGGCTCGCCGGCAAGACGGAGACGCGCGGCATGCACACGACTCGACCCGGACACGTCAGCGTTGGCGAGGACGAGCAGCACCAGCACGTCCGAGGCATCACCACCTGGCTGCAGCATCGCTGCGGCTACCTTCCTGCCGTCGACGGCCGCCGGGCGGATCTGCCCGAGCACGCTCGCGGGTTCCGGAACATGGGCCTGCTCGACGTTGGGCGCTTCCTGCTAGAGCAGCGCGGGATCTCGACCCGCAACATGACCAAAGACGAGCTGTCGTATCGGGCGCTGCACTCGACCGGCGACTACGCTCTGATCCTCGAGGGTGTCGTGAACAAGGGTCTGAAAACGGCCTACGACACCGTGCGCCAACCCTGGCGCGCCGTCGCGGTGCAGAA
>JAJFLB010000008.1 GCA_021772915.1 Gammaproteobacteria bacterium
GGGACGGGTTGAAGTGCCGGCCAAATCCTCCGTTGTCCGTGGGGTCTCCGGCCTCACGTACACTCGCTGTGGGGGCTATCTGCTGACCGGCCCGTGCGCGACAGGGCGTCGCGACCGAGCGCACAGGGATGTGTTCACAGCGTGTCCTGACAGCAGATACCCACCACAGCGACCCTTCGTTGAATTAAGAGGAACAACAGTGGATCAGAGCCCCTTATTTAATAGCATGTTCGATTTGCTCCATCACCTCGGGTGTGAAGCTATCTGAAAATTGCAGAGCCTGCATGTTTTCGTGCACCTGCCCGACCCGGCTGGCCCCGGTAATCACGGTGCTGACATGGGGGTTTTGCAGACACCAGGCCAACGAGAATTGCGCCAGGCTGGCACCCATCTGCTCTGCGATTGGTTTGAGTGCTGCAACTTTCTTGAGACTTCCGGCATCGGTTAATTGGTCTTGTAACCATTCGAAACGGGGCAAGGCGCCACGGCTGTCACTGGGGATACCGGTGTTGTACTTGCCGGTCAGCAAGCCGGAGGACAGCGGGCTCCAGGTGGTGGCGCCGTAGCCGTGTTCGCGGTACAGGTGTTTATATTCTGCGCTGAAGCGGTGTCGCTCAAGGAGGTTGTATACGGGCTGCTCCACCACGGGCTTGTGCAGGTGGTTTTGCTGTGCAAACTCAATTGCCGCCAGAATCCGGTCTGCCTCCCACTCGGAGGTCCCCCAGTACAGTGCTTTACCGCGTTCAATGATGTTGTGCATGGCCCATACGATCTCTTCCACCGGTGTTGCGGGATCATCACGGTGGCAATACAAGAGATCCACGTAGTCCAGGTCCAGGCGCCCTAACGAGCCATCGATGCCCTCGAGCAGGTACTTGCGATTCAAGGTGTTTTTTTCGTTAATACCGTCGTGCAAACCCCAAAATAGCTTGGTTGAAACCAGATAGCTTCCGCGCCGCCAGCCCAGTTTTTTCAGCGCCGCACCCATGATTTCCTCGGACTTGCCGCTCGCGTAGGTTTCGGCGTTATCGAAGAAATTGACACCTGCGTCATAGGCTGCCGCCATCATCTCGGCTGCATCTCTAACGCCTGACTGATTGTGAAACGTGACCCACGAACCAAAGGAAAGCTCACTGACCTGGATGCCGGATTTGCCAAGTTGACGATACTTCATGAGCACTCCCCGAATTGAATTGGCAGCGCCAGGTGATTAATTCATCGCCCGTGTGATCAAGTGGTAATAAAACCGGATCGCCCGCAGGTATTCTTCCACCGCGATGTGCTCGTCAATGCCATGCACGTGGCGGATGGTATCGGCATTGACCCGCACCAGTATAAATCGATAAACATTGTCCGTGAGGGGGTAGTAATTCTTGGCGTCGGTGCCGCCCCGCACCATGTATGGAGCGACCAGTACGTCGGGATCGAAAGCACGGATGGTGCTCGCGATCAGCTCATAGGCCGCCGAATCGGTGGGTGACAGGGGCGAAGGATCCCAGTTCGAAGCAATATTGACCTCGACCCGCTCATCATCTATCAAACCCACAACACGGTCTCTGACCGTTTTACCAGTTTCCCCGGGCATGATGCGGAAGTTGACGATGGCAGAAGCCCGGGTCGGCAGGATGTTGGATTTTGGACTACCGGAGATCATGGTGGCGGCGGTGGTGGTGCGCACGCCGGAGGCATTGCCGGGGTCCTTGATCAACTGTCGCTCAATCAGACCGGAAAACAACCAGCGATTGGCCAGGAAAAGCCGGTCCATGAAAGGCATGTAGCGTCCGATGGCGTTGATGGTCATCATCATGTAGTCCATATTCGCGGGGAACGGATTGTCCTCCACCCTCACGATGGCCGCACTCAGGATTCCCACAGCGGTGTGGTCCGGTGGCTGCGAGGAGTGACCGCCAGGTGCATTGACCACCAGTTCGAGGTTGATCCAGCCTTTCTCGGCAATACCAATGATGGCCACGGGTGCCTGTACCGAGTCGATGATGCCTTCGGTAATGACACCGCCTTCGTCCAACACAAACTCGAACCTGACATTCTGATCGGCAAACCACGCGGCGATCTGCTCGGCGCCGTCCTGACCACCGACTTCTTCGTCGTGGCCGAAGGCAAGGTAGACCGAGCGGTGCGGTTGGATACCTTCTGATAGCAATTGCTCCATCGCCTCGAGCAAGGTGATCACACTGAGCTTGTCGTCCATGGTGCCCCGCCCCCAGATCGTGCCATCGGCCACCACACCTCCAAACGGATCATGAGTCCATGAGTCACGAGAGATCGGGTCAATCGGCACGACATCCATATGGCCCATGAACAAAACCGGGTTCAGCGAGCTGTCGTCACCGGGCAGGTGATAGACCAGACTGTAGTCATTCACCACGGTTTTTTTCAGTTGCTGGTTGACCAGCGGATAGGCCGTCTCCACAAAAGCTGCAAAATCCCTGAACGCCGCGGCATCAAAGTTGCTACGGTCATCGTAGGATATGGTCGGGTAGGTGATGGCCTGGGCGAAGCGCTGAACAGCACCCTGCTCGTCGAGGGGGAAGTCTGCGACGAGGTCAGCGGCGGCTGCCTGCCGGTTCTCGAATACTGTTTCAGCACGGTAGACAAGGATGATTGCCAGGCCGGCCAGTACCAGAAATGTGACGCCAATTATCTTTTTCATTGTTACTGTCTTCGGTGAGAGGGTTTGTGGAAATTACTCAGCTTATCACCACGATGTGAATTCCAGGCTTACGACTCAAGATCAAGATCGAGATGCTGTAATTCCCCGGGCGAGGCCAGTAATTGCCGCATTTCATCGGGAATCCTGGCCGACTTCAGGTTACCGTCTTCAAGTATTGTGGCGTAAATTCGTATTGCACGTCCTTCCGTGATGAGAGCTCCCGTGTCGGCATTGATGGCCTTGCAATTCCAATGCAAACTGGAGTTACCGATCCTTTTAAGCGCAATGGTTGATTTGATCCGTTCACCATAGGCGGCCGGTCCGATAAATCGGAAGTGAATTTCACCCATAACAAAGGTCGTGCGATCATTTTTTACCATTTTTCCAATGGAGTATCCCAGCGTACTGAACAGCTCATGCTCGGTGTCATTAAACCAGGTCAGCATACGCGGGAAATAGACCAGGCCAAAGGGATCAGATTCCCCCCATGGAACAATTAGTTCCTTCCAGTACATGATCATTATTTTTGATTCCCTGTCATTGGTATTCTCACCCGTGATCGATACGGCGACCGATTATACACGTTGGTAGTTTTACTATTGATTTGATCCGTTCGTTGGTCAACCGTTTGTGCCTCAACCAACCAGGCTGGCCAGGTAGCCCACGAGAATGGCGCCCAGCGTAAGTGGTATAGCGTATCTGATCCAGGTAGTCAGTAAGGCAGCCCAGCGTTGGCTCAAACCAACTTCAAGCTGTGCCCGCAGCCGTTTACTGCCCAGCCCCCAACCGGCACCAATGGCAGCCATGAGCGCACCGGCGGTAAACATGCCGGAACCGAAAATCAGGTCGAGTGTTCCAATCCACTCGGGGTTCCAGGCAATCGGCAACATGGTGACCAGGCTACTGAGACCGACCAGGTTCAGCCAGCCCTTGCGTGACAAACGAATACCCGAAAGATCCGATAAACCGCTGGAGATGGCATCAAAAGTGGCGATCGCTGATAACAGTGCGACCAGCCCCCAACTGACCAGAAAGAGACTTGCAACGACATCTCCACCCGGCATTTTGGAAAACAGTTTTGGCAGGGTGTCGAACAACAGGCTGGGCCCTGCTGTCATGTCCAGACCGAACACCAGCACGGCCGGAATGACGAACAGTGTGCCCAGTAAAGCCGCCCCCGTATCCATTGCGCCGGTAGCCAGGGCCGTGGATGCGAGTTTTTCGTCCGACTTCAGATAGGAGCCGTACATGACCGCAAGCACGCCGGAGATACCAACCGAGAAGCAGGCCTGACCCATCGCCGCAAACAGCACATCCGGGCCAAGCAGGCCGAAATCCGGACGCAAGAATTCCGCCAGTTTTTCAGTCGCGCCATCCAGGCTGAGTGATACGACCACCATGTAAATCGCGGCCAGACCAAACAGGGGGATGGCGTAGCGGTTAAACAATTCAATGCCACGGTGCAGGCCACGGCGGACAATCCATATACAAAGCAGCGTAACCCCGGCAGCGAACAGGTACTGCACGCCGTGTTGGTCAAGGCCCTGGCCATACAGACCAAGCGTTTCCTCGCTGAACCCGTGACGCAAACCAAACCAGGCACTGTAAATGATATTGCCGATGATGAGGTCATAATAGGTCACCGCCATGAACACCGAAAAAACCAGCACCAGACCGAGCACCAGACCAAATGCCGGTCCAAACACTTCGCGATAGGCAGCAATGGGCCCTTTGCGTGTACTGCGGCCAAGCGCCCATTCAGCCGTAAGCGCAGGGGTTGCCAACATGATCATGAACACGATGTACACGAGTAGAAAAGCACTGCCGCCGTGCTGGCCCATCATGTACGGGAAACGCCAGACATTACCAACACCGATAGCCAGACCTGCCATTGCCATGAGGGTGGTGAGGTGTGTGCTGAAAGTCGGACGGCTACTCATCTTCATACCTCACTGCTGGACTGCCAGCTGGATAAAACAATCCAGCCAGGGTCATACCCTCGGGACTGGTACATTCCAGGCAATGGCTCTGTTTTCGCGGCAGGTAGATCAGGCTACCCGGGCGCACCGCCGCTTTTTGATCACCGGCCCACATGAATCCTTCGCCGGAGAGAATGCAAATTGTTTCCTCGTAAGTATGGAAATGAGAAGGTGCCCTGGATTGTGGGATCATACCAATAAACTGGGTGACCTGATGTGAGCCCACGGCAGGACCGACCAGTAACTTGAAGAACCGGTCACCTGTTGCCTGTGATGTTTGCCTGTCCGAATACACCAGTCTGGCCGCCTGGTCAGTGTTGAATGTGCCCGTGGCACCACCAAAAATGAGCTGTTCAGACTCAGGACAAACACCCACCAGCAACTGCAAGGGCTCTTTATTTTCATTAACTATGGAAAACTTCTCGCCTGGATAGAGGTAAGCCCCCGTTTTGGCCTGCAGCGGGAATGTCTGGTTACCAATAAGCAAACTTGCCTGACCTGCAAAGGCATACAATACCTGATCACCAGCGGCAAAGCCGATTGGCTCCGACCTCCCTTTGGAGAAAACCATGGCTGTCATGGAAAGTGCATCGCTCCCCGCAGCCCTGTCAATATAGGTCGCCCACGAGCACAAGCCCTGGGCCCGGTAGTCCAGGTCATCAAGGTGGGTGACAAAACAGCGACCTTGCAGATCAACGCGATTCACTTATTTCCCCTGCGTAAAGGCCGTCAAGTTTACGGGTAAAGTAGGCAGGTGCAATAGTAATTGTCGGTAGCGCCATGTTCTCTTCCTGCATACCGGGTAATACAAGAGATACGATGAGACGTACATTTCTTGCATTTCCAAGAGGAGAATGACTCCGCTGTCAAAAATTCATTTGTAGAAGAAGTTGAATTATTTCGGGTTTGTCAGCGACTCGTTTTCGATTCGGAAGCGCCCGAGCGAGAGTGTAGTTGGCCAATACCCTTATGTTGCGGCTGAAATACCAGTTGAGTCCCAGCGTGTAGTTGGTTTCGCGTCCGCCCTTAATTGCACCATCGTCAAGATCCAGGTGACTCATCCGGACACTCAACTCCCAGGCACCCGTGCGCCGCCGTGGGTTGATTCGTGTGAACGCCCCCCGCCGCTCACTGAATCGGCGTTCCTCACCGGACAGCAGCCATCTTCCCTGTACGTACCAACCTGCAAAGGCCGCATTGTCCTTGGATCCGCGAGCGAGTCTGGTGTGGATGTATTCTGCGACCAGGGACTTTGGCCCATGGGTATAAATCAGTCCTGCGCCCGACCGCCAAACCGAATCAACATCCTTAATGGAGCGGGTGTCAACGAGCCGTTGCCCGCTGATATGTGTTTCCGGCCGGGCACGGAATCGCAGGGCTTCATCGGGTTGCCTGTATTGCAGCGAAACAAGGCCATGCACCTGGGCTGTTGCACCACCCCATAGCATGCTCGTTGCGGTACCTGCAACACTCCAACCATAAGTTTGATCGCCGGCCGAGTCCACTGGGGTATTGGTAAACGCACCAATACGTATGCTGCTTTTTTGTGAACCCAGGCTGGTGCTAATACCGGTCTGGTATTGTTCCGTTAGTGCCGAGGTCAGTGAGCGCTCGGCAAACGCACCATTGTTCGAGCTGGTCTGCCAGTCCAGACCAAATGGCACGGAAATCATACCTGCGTTAATTTTCCAGTAGGGTCTGGGTCGGTACTGGAGCCACATACGCTGTATTTTCGGATTACCCCTTCTGAGGTCTGTCTCCAGGTACACCCGCCAGCCATCTGCAAATTGCCAGCGGCTGGTTGCCCGCAGACGACGTAATTCTGAGCCACTTGTCAGAGTCAGTTTGTCAGCCCGGTAATGAGCGAATCCAGCATCAATTCTTAGCCTGATATCCAGTCGATTATCGGTAGGCCGGTCCTTGGACGCGTTTGCCCAAGTGTGGTCATTTGGCGTTGAAATAAACGCAATTACAACGAATTGCCAGAGCCCCCATACAACCCGCTTGTGTCTATACCTGTGTGCTGGGGAGCGCACCACTTTGTATGACTGAATCATGAAGCTCCGCCTTGACAGCGGTCCGGGCTGAAGAAAAACCCCATAATCCGCGCTGTCAGGCTTTGCTGACGTACACATTCTGAAAAGGAATGTCCCACCTCCGGCAACAGTTCCAGGTCGACCTGCGATCCAAACCCTTGCTGACGATGGAATTTCTGCATTTCTTGGACCCACGACCGTGCTCGCTGTAAGCGGTTTCTGCCTTGTTGCTGATCAATGTCACGGGAGCGGTTTAATGATTTGTCGCGTTTTGTATCGCTGGTGCCCACGTATACCCGGATCGGCGTCTCGGCGAGTTGTCCAGGTTGGAAGCGGAGATCGGGCAAGCCTGCGATACCGTCGATTCCAAAGGGATAATCCTGCCGGGCTGGAAACGTATACCAACCAGCTGAGCCCAGTGAAAGGGCCTTGATTCGGCGCGGATAAGCAAATGCATAACGATGCGCAAACTGGGCGCCAGCGGAATAACCGAAAAGGTAAAACGTGTCTGTGTTGACCGGGTACGTCTGACCAACCTCATCGAGGATCGCGTTCAGACCGTAATCGGCACGGGGTCCGAGCCCGGCCCGCCCGAGGCGTTGGTAATCCTTATTGCCGAGTTTTTCAAACAATGGCGCAACAATCAATGCAGAGTGAAGCTGTGCCAGTGACGCAAAGGCTTCGACTTGCGCCCGTGCTTTCCTGGCTATTCCGTGCACCACTACTACCACCGGACAGGAGGTGCTCAGGTGTTTCGGCACCCACGTATAATACTTTTGTGTGGGTAAACAGCTCAGTTGATTTTGGACAATCCGCGAGCAGTCAAACGCCGATTTAAAACGCGTCGAAGTAACTAGCTGGAAGGCTGTCCTTCGCTGACCAGGTACTTCTTGCCCTAAATTAGGAGGACATCCGTGTCCAGTTGCTTCATCCTTGAAACACAGGGGCCTATCTTGTTGACGTGCGGTATGCTTGAAATCCATAGGACTATCGTATTCGGGTGCTTTTACCTTAGAACTCATGAGAAAGTTTCCCAGCCACTTGCCTCTGGCCCAAACACCCGAATAACAAGTGCTACCACACCTGTTTCGCGTTGAGAATATTTCAACGTTGACAAGCTCATGACGCCATCCGAAGCGGGCTGGCAAACAACTTTGCAGTTCTGCTAGTGGACGAAAATAATTGTGTTGGCGTGCCTTGCTCTACCAACTTGCCGCTTTGCAGGTACCAGACCTGGTCAGCCATGAGCACGTATTTCTGCTGATGGCTGACCATTAAAATGGTGCCGTGATACTGGTCCAGCAATTGTTCCAGGATTGCACTGGCAGTTGCGTCAAGATTGGTGTCTGCCTCATCCAATAACAGAATCGACGGCTCATCAAGCAGAGCCCGGGCCAATACGATGCGCTGCCGTTCACCGCTGGACAAGCCTTTGCCACCTTCTGACAGCCGGGTCATTAGTCCTTTCGGCAGGCTGTCCACCAATTCCTGGAGTTGGCAAAACTTAATGACCCGCTGCAACTCGGTATCAGATACCCGTGGATTGCGGTAGCGAATATTGCGCAACAGGGTGCCGCGCAGCAACGGGAAGTCGCCACCGACCATTCCAACGTTTCTTGACAGTACCCGGTGGCCGATTTTGCGGACGCTGGTACCGTTAACAGAAATTCTGCCCTTATCGGGATCAACCAGGCGACTTATTAGTGCCAATAGCGTTGATTTACCGGAGCCATTGGGGCCGACAATTGCAACCCTTGTGCCTGGTTGTACTTCTGCACTGACTGCACTGAGCGCCTGGTTTACAAAGACATTCCTGATCGTAACCAGACCTTCTTCCGAGCTTTTAGTGGAGCGGTTTCCGCGTACTCTTCGCAGGGTTGGCAGTTGCAGGAATTCGACAATCTTCTTTCGCGAAATAGCGGCACCATACCAGTATTCATGTACTCTCCCGAGATCGCGGATAGGGGCTGCAACTAAACCAGTCAATACCAGGATCGCCGCAAGGGAGCCCGTGCTCAATGTATGCTGATTCAACATTACCGTGCCCAGAATCAATACGGCACCGGTTGCCAAGATTACGGTGGCTTCAGCAAGCCCCCGCAATGTTCCAATGGATCGGGACTGTTGAACACTTGCATCGGCCAGAGCTACACCCTGGCTTTTCAGTTTCCTGCTCTCACGCCGGGACTGCCCGCAAACCTGGACCACCGACAGCTGCATTATTTTCTCAGTGATGTTGCCGAGCATTCGGGCTTTGAGCTTTCTGACCAGGCGGGTTTTATGCCAAAGTTTCCGGCCACTACCGAGCGATAGTATTACTCCGAGCAGGATTACCGAGCTAACGCCACCGCCTACCGGCGGGTTCATCCAGGTAATCGTGCAGATGATCCCGATTATCAGCATGCTACTCACTATCAGGCGTGCCAGTCCAAGGCTGATCCAACGGCGCAATGCGTTCATATCGCCGCCAAAACGTAAACTGATTGATCCGACCGAGAAGCGCTGCATGGTACGTGGTGAAAGCCGGCCCAGATGGCCAAACAGCCGTTGACGGACTTCCAACAGGTAATCCTGACCCAGGGATTCAGCCAAGTGACGCTCCAGGGTGCGCAGTCCGATCGAGGCAATGGCCAGGACCAGAAACAGGCTGCCAATGGAAATGAGCGAAAACCCCGGGGTTTTTGAAATAGTGCTGTCAATGAGATGTCGAATTAGCCACATAACCGAAATGGCCGTACCCGCCTGAACCAATCCATTGAGTGCGAGCAGCGCAAAGCTGAGCCGCCGTGTTCCTTGGAATAGTATCGGCATGATCATTGGCTATACACCGGCTGGGCCGCGCCATGGTGCTCAAGTGAACTCAGCAGGCCCTGCAGGAACCTGGGCTGCAATAAATCCTTTTTATCCAGCACCTGCATCTGGCAAGCAGCCTCCACTTCACGGGTTGCCAGCGGTGAACTGCTGACCACACCGGATATCCCGAGCACGTTGAGTTGTTGTTTTTCCAGCCAGTCAAGACAGCCAACCGCAGATAGTGAATCTCCGGCCGCAAAAAACACGCCTCCGATTGTCTCCTGAAAAAGCCGGGAACGTAGTAACTCAGCCGTTTCTGACTGCAATACTCCGTCGGCAATTTCTATAATAGCCATATCACATTGCTCACTCGCAAGTTGATCGACAAGTTGATTGAAAATCGTCTCGATGGCCGAAATGCTCAAACCATAAGTCGAAGGGTGCCCAGCATCGGTAAAATCATAGGTTCGGTACGCACCCGCATCCATCATTTTCCAGACGTCGCAGCCCGAACCCGTGCCGGTAATTTTTGCTGCGCCTGCTTTGTATCCCAAGCGTGAGTAACCATGAATCAGCTGGGCAGCCGTGGTGGTCTTTCCGGAATTCATCGTGGTACCGACAACCGCAATCACCGGCATCAGATTGGCAGGTCCTTTTTCAGCATGGTCTGGTAATCGGTAATCAAATACGTTTAACCGTTGCCCCTGGCTGTCTCCCACCAACGCAATGGGCTGAATTTCTGTCGCTGACTTCATTTTTTTGTGTTTCAGTCGCATTTGCGAGGCGATACCTCCGGCTGCCACCAGGTGGCAGGGACCCATTCCGGCTGGAACCCAGGCTTCAAATTGATCCGGGGCATACCGGTTTCCATAACAAACCACAATGTGATCATCCACACGCAGGTGGGCGCGTCGTCCCGTCGGCAGCTCAATCCGCAGGTGTTGTCGTGGCCTCGTCACACGGGCAAGCACCAAATCGCCGTGACGTGGCTCCAAATCACCGGTAATGAGGGTTTGCATTTCACGGCTTTTTACACGACGAGTTGAAAACCCCGGTTTCACTTTGCTCTTGTGCCGCTCACTGAAGGCAGAAACGTGCGTCGATGAGGCACCAGCCTGATCAACACTTATGGTTTGAGTGTTGCTGATGATCTGAAAACTGGGTGTTGGGGCATTCATATCAATTTCCTTGCTCAAATATATTTGTTGTAAATATAATTACAATTATTGACATTGTCAACTTTTTGTAATATATTTTACAAAATACTACAAATGGAAGGCGTTTTAGAACAGCTTATTAGTCGTCATGAAGCCAAAGAAGAAGCGCCCCTCTTTTGACTAATGAAATAGTAATTGCTAAAATTGTAAATATAATTACATATTTTAAGAAACTGACTTGAAAAATATGACTCAAACAGAAAGCAGGTTATATCGTGTAATTGCAGGGGCCGTGGTGAAGGTATTCAAACCACTGGTGAGAATCCTCCTGCGACACGGCATTTCGTACCAGTCCTGCGCAGATTGGCTGAGATGGTGTTTTGTACAAGTTGCCCATGAGGAATTTACGATTAAAGGAAGGAAGCAAAGCAAATCGAGAGTCGCAATAATCACCGGGATTACACGGGTCGAGGTTGCCAGACAATTGCAGCTTAAGTCACCGGCTGAAATACAAGAACTGGAAACCCATCAACGCGCGTCCCGAGTGCTCGCTGGTTGGTCCAGAGACCCAGCTTTTGGTAATGACAACAGTGAGCCGTTGGATCTGAAATTTGATGGCGATTCCCCAAACTTTTCAGAACTGGTCGAACTCTACAGCGGTGGAACGACCCCTCGAGCCATGTTGGATGAATTAATTTCAGTCAATGCAGTCGTGCCCAAAGGTGAGAAACTCTACCAATTGGTTTCGCAGATTTATGTGCCAGACGCCAATGCAGCCAAGGTCACACACTTTGAAATGCTGGCCCATGCCGCGAATGGCCTGATAAACACCATTGCCCACAACACTGAGGATGACTGCGAGGAAACCTGGTTGCAACTACAAACCTACAATCAAAATATACCTCTCAGCATGACCGAAGACATCAGAAAACACATAAAGCGCAGATCAATTGAAATGATTCATGAAATTGACGCATACCTGTACGAAAAATCACCAGAAAACCTGAGTCGATCGGAAGAAGTGATTGAACTCGGTCTGGGTATGTATCTATTTCAGAACGAACAGGAATACACCAGTTTATCTAAGGAGTTAGAAGTATGAACACCAAATACAAATGGACACAAATTGTGGCCATCTCCATTCTTTGCTGTTTATCCATGGTTTTGCATGCGGCATCGTCCCCCAATCCGGGTGACAAAAACGGTACCGCGTCAATTTCTGGAACAGGCGGCATAGCAACCCGTGCATTCACCGGTGTCTGGAGCCAATCATCAGACGCAAACCAGAACACAGTGGTTCAAATGGTCAGCAATGGCAGCGGTGGTCTGAACGCAATTGTCTACTGGTTTGGTTTTGACAATTATTCAATGCCCTTCTGGTATTTTGCCGAAGGACCGGTCACAGACAATTATGCTGAGCTTACTATTTATGCTGCAACTAACTCACTACTCCTGCCAACTGCCAGGGCCTATGACGATAATCTGATGGCATCGACTATGGGTGTTAAATCCCATAGAGGTAGCTTGCAGGTATGGGGTACGGGAACCATTGAGTTTGAGAACTGTGGAGAAGGTACATTCTCAGGCACAAGATCAATCAGTGGCACAGGTGGTTTTAGATTCAGAATTGAAAAAGTGTCTGATGTCGCCGACTTGTCGTGTGCTGGTGGCACCTCTGATGGCGTGAACCCGTCAGACAACCCCATCGACATCAGATCTTTCTTCACGGCGACAACTGCGGGTACCGGCAGTTCAGGCAAAGCAGAATTTGAGATCTCGGGTGGACGCACTAACTTTGAAGTTGGAATTGAGGATCTGCCCGAGGGAAATTATGAATTGATTGTTGATGGCGTCAACCAGGGACGTATCAAGGTTAAGTCTTTGCCGACAGGTGGCACCAAGGGTGAGATAGAATTCAGAAGCCCGGTTGAATCCGGAAAAGTACTGCTGACTTTTGACCCTCGTAACAAGTTAATCGATGTGACTGATTCGAAATCCACCGTCGTGTTAACCCAGATATTCCCCCTGGAAACACCCATTGATGACGGTGGACTACCTGGTGGTGATGAACAGGAAATCGACATTGAGATGACCAATGCCGGAATATACCCGGCAGGTGATGCGAAAGCTGAGTTTGAGCAACGACCCGATCGTACTGAATTTTCCGTGGAAGTAGAAGATATTCCCGTCGGTGACTATGAATTGTGGGTTGGGAAGGTATTGAGGGGAACCATTACCGTCGTCAGCGTGTTAGGTGGTACGGAAGGTGAAATTGAGTTCCGCAACCCGGTGGAACCCGGCAAGTCGCTGCTGGATTTTGACCCACGAGACCAACTGATTGAGGTCATGGAAGGCAGTACCTTATTGTTTAGCACCGATCTTGTACCAGGTGCTGGCAATGATAATGGCGGCGACGATGGTGGCGGCGATGACAACGTTGGTGATGACAACGGTGGTGATGATGGCGGTGATGACAATGGCGGCGACAACGGTGGCGGTGAACAGGAAATCGTCATTGAAATGACCAATGCCGGAAAATACCCGGCAGGTGACGCAAAAGCCAGGTTCGAGCAACGGCCTGATCGTAGTGAATTTTCCGTAGAAGTAGAAGGTATCCCCGTTGGTGACTATGAATTATTAGTTGGGTCCGTATCTAGGGGAACTATTACCGTCGTCAGCGTGTTAGGTGGTACAGAAGGTGAAATTGAGTTTCGCAACCCGGTGGAACCCGGCAAGTCGCTGCTGGATTTTGACCCACGAGACCAACTGATTGAGGTCATGGAAGACGGTACCCTACTGTTTAGCACCGATCTTGTACCGTGAGCTGGCGGTGGCGGTGATGACAATGGCGGCGATGGTGGTTGAACTGGGGAGGGTTAAGTGGAAAATCAAGAAACCTCAGCACGGAAATTCCGGCCCTTTCCTCAATTCTGCCCTAACTGGGACAGTGGTTTCAGCCAGAAGACTCGATGGTACTGAGATTTTGTTCGCCGATATTCCCTGAGTGAAGACTCCCTGAATTGCTGAAATCTGGTCACCGCCCCAAACACCAACTCCTGATGTGTGAGGCGGTGATCGTTGTTTACAAAATCGCAGTAGTTAAAAATACTCACTGCGCCCGGTAGCACAATTCAGACAGACTAAAATGAAGACACCGGTTCGACTTTCATCTGGCGCAAGGACTTGTATCATCAAGCTCAGATAGACTACTCTAAAAATCCTTATCGTCGATGATCATATCTATGATGTCGGTATCTGCAAAACCCGTTTTCCTGTTGCTGACTTTCCTGTTGGTCTTGACCCTGTGCGCTTGTAATGACACCAGTCAGCCTGCTATTTCCAAATCCGTTCTGACCATAGCCCTGGATGACGCTCCGATCAGTATTGACCCTGCTCGTAGCTCGACCTTGTACTCAGAATTCATCGTGGTTAATGCTTATGACACACTGTTCAGGTACAAGTATTTGGCGCGACCTTATGAATTAACCGTCAATCTCGCTGCGTCAATGCCGGATATTTCTGATGATGGGCTGGTGTACACCATCAAAGTCAAACAGGGGGTTTATTTCATCGATGACCCGGCTTTCCAACAACATAAGGGCCGGGAACTCACCGCAGATGACGTGGTTTACTCAATCAAACGCCATTTTGATCCGGCAAGCAAGTCGCAGGGGGCCTGGTTATGGCGTGGTCGAATTAGTGGTCTGGATGCATGGAAAATGGCGGGCTCAGATTACGGTGAGAAAGTAGCAGGTCTGAAAGCAATTGACCGCTATACAGTCCGGATCGAGCTGACCAATCCCTACCCACAAATCTTGCATACACTGGCAATGGGTTTTGCTGCAATTATCCCGGTTGAAGCGGTTGAGTACTACGGGGACCGACTTTCGGTTCACCCGGTAGGGTCCGGCCCTTACCGGGTGATTGAATTCAATTCCACAGGTGCCGTTTTACAGCGTAACTTGGGCTACCGAGGTGAACGGGTTGATCTGATTAAAGAAGGATTTGGTGAACATATTCCTAAAGCTTACGGTCTGAACTTGATCGCTGGCCAACGTATCCCCATTCTCGACCAGATAGAAATTCGTTTTGTGAGCGAATCACAAACTCGCTGGACGTCATTTCTGAAGAGCAATGAAATCCAACTGGCTTCAATACCATCACAGATGTTCAGCCAGGTACTGGAACAGGCGTCACCGAACTTAATCCTGAGACCGTCCTTTGCTGCAAGCTATCAGGTGCTGCTAACGCCGGCATCGAGTTTCCTGCACTACGATTTCAATATGCTCAACCCGGAGGTCGGCTACCATTCAGACCCTGAACGCAACGCCAAGAACAAGACACTCCGCTGCGCCATCACACGGGCAGTCAATCTGCAAGAGCAAAACGAGAAATTCTATGCCGGTCTGGCAAATGTATTCACTGGAGTGATTTTGCCGTCAATGGCAGAGTTTGCTGAAAAATCAGATGCATCTCACGACAGCTATGAGCCGCAAAAAAGCAGGCAAATGCTGCGGGAGTCAGGCTGGACAATTGAGAATCTCCCGGTGCTTGATTTTGGAACCACCTCATCCACCCAGTCACGCCAGACGTTTGAACTGTTCAAATCATGGTTGCTGGACATAGGTTATCCCGAAGAGAAAATACGACTTAAAATGTTCCCGAGTGTCGGTGCCTTTTATAAGGCCATTTCAGTGTCAAAATTGAACTTCTGGTTTACCGGTTGGACCCTCGACTACCCCGATGCGGAGAACATACTGCAGTTATTTTATGGGCCAAACGAAGCCCCGGGCACCAACAGCTCAAACTATCACAACGAGAACTATGACAAGCTGTTCGAAGCGGCTAAATTGCTGTTGCCGTCATCTGAGCGCACACGCTTGTACCAAAAGCTGGATAAGCTGATACGAAATGACTGTGTTACGATTTCGGGCATATCCAGATCACACCTGTACGCTTGGCACAAGGATGTTGTTGCCTTTCCGGATCAGGACATTGTGAGTGGATTTACGCTCAGATTTTATCAAATCAAACCTGACGACTAGCCTGGTTGCTTATGGCTCAATTCCGGCAATATAAACAGATGTTGAGACAGGCCGGTAGTCTGTTCTTGCTCTTGTTATTGGTCAGCTTCACGACTTTCATGCTGGTTCACTATGCAGGACCTGACCAAGTTTTTGAGCGTCTGGGTAAGCACAGTAGCCACGAAGAAATTGCCCAACTCCAGGTTACACTTGGACAAGGCGACGCAGTTATCTGGCAATACCTGAGTTATATGAAGCAGGTAATTCAACTGAATCCCGGCGTCTCTGACATGACTGGCCAACCAGTGGCTTCCACCTTATGGAGAGCGTTTTTAACCTCGTTGATGGTGGTGTTACCGGGTATTTTGCTGGGCCAGATTATTGCAGTTTGCATGGCGACGGTAGCTGTTCGTTACCGGGGCCGCCCTGCAGATCGTGTGATTTCTGCTGTGTCAATGTTTGTGATGAGTATCAGTTTTGTCATTACGATCATCTTTTTTCAGATGATTTTTTCTTCCAGCGATGGGTTCGATCTGCTACCAGTTACCGGTTGGTCGACGAACGGCTTCGCAGACTACATGAAGCACGTGAGCCTGCCAACCATGATTATCATCTTCATTAACATGGGCTATAACCAAAGATTCGCGCGATCAATACTGGAGCACGAAACCTGCAAACCCTACGTGAGCTACGCCAGAGTGTACGGAGTAAGTGAATTTTCCTTGCTGATCAGGAATGTGTTACCAAATTGCGCACTACCTATAGCAATCCGCTTCTTGTACGGACTACCGGGCACTTTTATTGCATCGAGCCTTTTGATTGAAAATTATTTTTCCATCCCTGGTCTTGGAAAACTGGTTTTTGAAGCTATTCTGTTTAGCGACATTCCTGTACTCGTTCCGGTAATTGTATTGTCTGCCCTGTTTTTTGTGCTGGTTCAACGCCTACTCAATTCGTGGTTGAACCGGTTAGACCCAAGTGTCGGTCAGGCAAGCAGTACGTCACAGGTGCTGTGATGGTCAAATTTGCTGAACGCAGCGGGCGCTGGAGTAGGGCCAGCAAAATCGCTTTGGGCATCATTATTCTGTACCTCTTGATTACAGTGCTCGTGTATTCCGGCGTCATCGCTCAACAATGGGACCACGCAAGCAAAGATACCTGGGCGACGCCAAATTACGACCACTGGCTGGGTACTAACCGAATTGGTCAGGACATCCTTGATCGAGCTCTTTACGGTGTAATGACGGCCATGACAATCGGGTTTGGTGTTGCTGTCATAAGTGTATTTTTCGGTAGTCTGGTAGGTGCTGTGGCGGCCTACTACAGAGACAGCATCACCGACAAGATGGCTCAGTTCGTGATGAATTTGATCGATGCCTTTCCGTTTTATTTGTTGGTTATATTGCTGGTAAATTTTCTGGATGGCATTAGCTACTCATCGATATTGGCGATGGTTATTTGTTTCTGGACCACCTCGGCGAGGGTCATTCGCAATGAAATTATTCGATTGAATGAAACTGAATTCATCAAGATTGCCCGACTGCTTCGGCTTTCAGCGTTTAGACGTATCGTCCTTCATATGCTTCCCAATCTCAGGTATTTACTACTGGTGCAATTTGTCATTGTGTTTGTGGTTGCGATCAAGACAGAAGTTGTCCTCAGCTTTCTTGGCCTGGGTACAACGTCGGGAGTGAGTTGGGGCGTGATGGTGGCTGAGTCAGTTACAGATATCGGCGCAGGCCATCCATATAATTTAATCGTCGCCACCGCTGCCTTATTCATGTTGGTGTTGGCCTTCAATATTCTGTTACACAAGAATTGGGTCAGGCTGCGCTGAGATGGTCAGCGGCGAACAACTTTCCGAATCGGTATTGCTGTTGGTTGACCGATTGAGCTGCTCACAGGCCGACCGATTGGGAAGACCTCTGTTAGCTGATATTTCCTTCCAAGTCGGCAAACAGGAACACACCGCAGTTATCGGTCATACCGGAGCGGGTAAGTCAACCTTGCTGGCGTGTATTTTGGGTGACAAAAACAAGCTAAGCGGATTGCATTTAACCGGTCGGATTGACTACACGCAAAACAATCTTCCGGGAACGACGAAGCGCAATGATGAAAGCTGGAATGGCGGCGGTATTTGCTGGATTCCGCAGGAGCCGGAAACGGCACTCAACCCGTCAAGATCCGTTAAAGCCCAATTGATTGAGATGACTTGTGCACGACTCAAAGTCTCCCGAGCCGATGCTGAAACCTTACTAAAAGCCAATTTCGAATCGGCTGACCAAATGGCATTGTTCGTCGTGCTCGATCGCTATCCATCGCAGTTTTCGGGTGGGGAGCTGCAACGAATTCTTATCTTGCATGCGCTAGTTGGTAATCCTTCGCTGGTATTGGCAGATGAACCAACCACCGCATTGGACGAAGAAAACAAACAGTCGATTATGTCATTATTGATGCAATTGGTAACCGCTACTGGGGCCACACTGCTTTTATTATCACACGATTACGACACAATCAGGCAGTACTGCAAGCGCTTCATCTGTCTGGACAAAGGCAGGCTAATTGAAACCGGTCCGGTGTCTCAACTTTACAATCGACCGTCGGACAACAGTTTGACTTCGCTGTTGCGTGACTATGATCAACTACATCTGGTTTAGTGCAGCGCAACAGGTGGTGTTTTTTGGGGCTTCCAATAGGCATGCTGAACAACCCAGAATAATTTCGTTACAAGCGTGGACTGCACACTGGTGATTGCTTCAACTCAGCCAACAAAAGACGAACCAGATCTACAGATTGAGATTCGCGATCTGGGCTACAGTTGGGTTTCCGGGACCAAAGCGAAAACAGTTTTTTCAGCTGTGAATCTGAACATTTATAGAGGCGAGGTCATTGGCATACGAGGAGTTTCAGGCTGCGGTAAAAGCACGCTTCTCAATTGTATTTCCGGTCTCATTCAACCCACTCAAGGCGGCATTGACTATCACTTTTCCGGGCTCGACGGCAGAACAAAAGAAACCCCTATTCAACTGATATTCCAAAATGCCCGTGCCAGTCTGAACCCGGCTCACAGTGTACGTTTCTGTTTGGATGAAGCACTCGGCGTAGGCCATGATAAACCCACATTGAAATACGTCAGCACGCTCACACAATTGTCTGAATTTGCACTTCTTGAAACTGCCCTACTGGGCAAATACCCGCACCAATTGTCAGGCGGGGAAGTACAGCAGGTTTGTTTGGCCAGGGCGCTGGCAGCACATCCCGACGTGCTATTGATGGACGAACCCACACGCTCACTTGATCCCAGAGCGAAACTCAAGCTACTGGATCAGCTTAAACATCTCAGTACCACCCTGGCGATAACGCTGGTCATTGCTTCCCATGATGACGCCGAGTTGAACTACATCACCGACAGGAGCATGTCACTGCCCGTACAAGACTAGAGAAGTTGCAACGCAACTGGGAGATACTTAATGCCCTCTGGTATTACTCCAGATCAAGGAAACTTCGTAGCTGCTCCGACCGCGTTGGATGGCGCAACTTGCGTAAGGCCTTGGCTTCGATCTGCCGGATACGCTCACGGGTTACATCAAACTGCTTACCGACCTCTTCGAGCGTGTGGTCGGTGTTCATATCAATACCGAAACGCATACGCAATACCTTGGCCTCACGTGGAGTCAGACCTGCAAGCACACCCTGCACGGTGCCGGTCAAGCCAGTGCCGGTGGCGGAGTCAACCGGTGATGCGATGTTGGCGTCTTCGATAAAATCACCCAGGTGTGAATCTTCGTCATCACCAATGGGTGTTTCCATGGAAATGGGCTCCTTGGCAATCTTCAACACCTTGCGAACTTTGTCCTCGGGCATTTCCATACGTATGGAGAGTTCTTCGGGTGTAGGTTCACGCCCGACCTCCTGCAACATCTGACGAGAAATTCTATTGAGCTTATTGATGGTCTCAATCATATGAACCGGAATACGGATGGTGCGGGCCTGATCCGCAATTGAACGCGTAATTGCCTGACGAATCCACCAGGTTGCGTAGGTGGAAAATTTATAACCACGTCGGTATTCAAACTTGTCTACCGCTTTCATCAAACCGATATTGCCTTCTTGGATCAGGTCCAGAAATTGCAATCCGCGGTTGGTGTACTTCTTGGCAATAGAGATGACCAGCCTGAGGTTAGCTTCGACCATTTCCTTTTTGGCGCGGCGGGCTTTTGCTTCACCGATGGACATGGCGCGATTGATGTCCTTTAGTTCTGCGATGGTGATCCTGATAGCAACTTGCTGACGGCTCAACCTGACCTGCAGTTCACGGATATCCGCAGCAGAGTCCTGTAAACCCACGACCCACTTTTGCCTGCCTTCGAGGAGTGGATCGAGCCACTTGGTATTGGCTTCATTCTTGTTAAAGCTCTTGACGAAAGACTGCTTGGGCATTTTTGCCTGACGCACCACCATTTGCATGATCGCTCTTTCGCATTCACGGGAGCGTGATACTGCGAATCGCAAACGATCGACCAGGTGATCAACCATTTTGGCCGGCAGCTTAAGTAGCATGAACATCTCGGCCATTTCATTGAGACATTCCTGCACTTTTGGATGCCCGGGGCCTTTCTTATCCTGCAGCTTCACAAACTTCCCATGAAATTTGCCCAGCTTTTCAAAGTGCGCTGCGACCTCTTCCAGATCAGGCCCAGTTGGGCCCTCTTCTTCTTCTTCCTCTGCTTCTTCTTGTTTCCCGTCTTTGCCATTGGCAGCGGATTTGGCAGCTTGATTTTTGACTACATCTGCGGGCTTCTTTGCCACCGGGATGGGTTCCTCCGGGGCATTCGGATCAATAAAATCGATCATCACCTCAGTCAGACGTTGCCTGCCTTCCTGGTGGAGAATATATCCATCGAGCAGAACCGTGTGGGTGGCTGGAAAACGTGCCAGGGCCAGGTGCACCTGCTTCAGTCCGGCCTCAATTCGCTTGGCGATGACGATTTCGCCTTCGCGGGTAAGCAACTCAACCGTTCCCATTTCACGCATATACATACGCACGGGATCGGTGGTGCGTCCAATTTCAGTCTCAACGGCAGCGAGTGCTGCGGCCGCTTCTTCGGCCGCTGTGTCATCGTCGGTTGCAGTTGTTGCTTCGTCATTCAGGATCAGGGAGTCGGCATCTGGTGCTTTTTCATGCACGGAAATGCCCATATCATTAATCATGTTAATGATATCTTCGATCTGCTCCGGATCGACAATGTCATCGGGCAGGTGATCGTTAACCTGGGCGTAGGTCAGAAACCCCTGCTCCTTACCCTTGGTTATCAGATCTTTTAATTGTGACTGCTGATTTTGATTCATATGCCTTTTGCTAACTATAGTCCATGAAAACTATGCTTGCGACCCCAATTAACGGTTAATTGGCATCAATCAGATTTACTGACCCTCGAGCCACTTCTTCAGTTGCTGTTGGCGTTGTTGCAATGCCCGGTACTCGTCCTGTTGCTCAATTACATTGGTTACTCTGGACAGCAATAATTCTACCCAGTTCAGACGAATGCGATTGACCGCGTCCAGAAACTCCTGGGTCTGTTGTTCCTCCTCTCCCGGGAGATGCCAAACAGCCAGCTTTTGCAAATACGACACGGCCGGATGTTCATGCCAAATCTCTATCAGTTGGGCCGTTGTGATATTAGGGCGCTGAGTGCAGAAATCAACAAGTTCTTTGAAGATTTCCACACCCTGGAGGTCATTTTCCCCGGAACCGGTGAATTCGTCGGTATTTTCAACCCCTGCTGCCAGAGAGGGACTTTGTACCAGGTATGCTATTGCGGTACGCATGGGTGTGCGTTTCTGTGTGGGCCTTCCACGTTCAACCACCCCCCCAGATTGCGTTGTCGTGGTCTGAGAGGCAATCAGTAGTTTATGTTGCGCAAGCGACTCCAGCCTGGCTGTCATCATGTCACGGTAGACACCCTCGGGCATGGTCTGGATATAGGGCTGTGCCTGCTGTACCAGCCGCGCCCGTGAGTCAAGATTGCCGAGATCAATGTCAGCCGTGAAATGATCAAAGAAAAATGTGGATAACGGCCCGGCGTTCTGCAGATGCTGGCTGAAGACTTCCTGGCCGTGTTTGCGCACCATGCTATCTGGATCCTCATCTTCCGGCAGAAACAGGAATTTTGCCTGCAGTCCTTCCCGCAACTTGGGTAACGCCGCCTCCAGCGCCCGCCAGGCAGCCTTACGTCCGGCCTGATCACCATCAAAACAAAACACCACGGTATCGGCAGCACGAAACAGCATTTCCACCTGTATGGGCGTGACCGCGGTACCGGAAGTCGCCACCACATTCTTGAAACCAAACTGGGCCAGTGCAACCACATCCATGTAACCTTCCACCACGATGATATCGTCACGGCGACCGGCACGTTGACGCGCCAGGTAGAGACCGTAAAGCTCCCTGCTCTTGTGGTACAACGAAGTCTCAGGAGAGTTGAGGTATTTTGGCCCGTCATCTGACATTGCGCGGCCACCAAATGCAATCACCCGTCCCCGGCGATCATGAATCGGGAACATAATGCGGTCACGGAACTTATCATAGGTCCCATTCTTGCCTTCACTGAGCATACCGGCCTGCTTCAGTTGCGCCAGTTTCTGCCCGTCTTTGCCCAGGTGATTTTTGAGTGTTTCCCAACCGGCGGGGGCATAACCAATCTCAAAATCGTGACTAATCTCAGCACTCAAGCCACGTCCCTTGAGATACTCAACAGCCCCGGTGTGGGTTTTCAGTTGCGCCTGGTAAAACTTCGCGCAAGCTGCCAGCAAATCGTACAAACCGGTATCGGGGCGCGCGGCTTGACCGCCGCTGGAAGGAACTTCCAAACCGGCCATGCGGGCCAGTTCTTCAACCGCATCAAGAAACTCCAGACCCTCGTATTGCATCAAAAAACCAATGGCGGAACCGTGCGCACCACAACCAAAACAATGATAGAACTGCTTCTTGGGGCTGACGGTAAAAGAGGGTGTATTTTCTTCGTGAAATGGGCAGCGTGACTGAAATTCGCTGCCGGCGCGTTTCAGGGGAACGCGTCGCTCAATCAACTCGACAATATCAGTGCGCGCCAATACTTCTTCGATAAAAGAATCGGGCAGACGACCACTCATGGGCTATTTGACTGATGGGACGGGCCAGTGGCCGAAAGCATATCAGGCGCCGAGCTGTGTTTTCACGGCCTGACTGACCGCTTTCATGTCGGCCCGGCCCTGCACCTCTCCCCTGAGCTGGTTCATTACCGTACCCATGTCGCGAATGCTGCTGGCACCCGTTGCCGCAATGACCTGCTTGATCAGTGCGCCTACTTCGGCATCGCTCAGGGCTTCGGGCAGATAGTCCGCAATCAAATCGAGCTCGTATTTTTCCTGCGCTGCCAGATCGTCGCGACCCGCTGTTTGATACAGCTCAAGTGATTCCCTGCGTTGCTTGCTCATTTTATCAAGTACGGCAAGTATCCCCTTTTCGTCCAGCTCGACGCGTTGGTCCACTTCAATCTGTTTAATCGCAGCCGTAATCAGACGCAATGCGGTCAAACGCTGTTGATCACGTGCGCGCATGGCTGACTTGACGTCATCCTGAATTTGGCTCTTTAAGGTCATGGAAACAAAACTATCAAGAATCCCCGTGGTGGGGAAAAATCAATACATGCGGGTACGGCGAATATTTTCCCGTGCAAGGCGACGCAGGTTGCGTTTTACAGCGGCTGCGGATTTGCGTTTGCGTTCCTGGGTCGGCTTTTCGTAATACTCACGGCGACGTGTTTCCGCGAGTACTCCGGCCTTTTCACAGGAACGCTTAAAGCGACGTAGTGCATATTCAAATGGCTCGTTTTCGCGAACTTTTACGCTGGGCATCGGTACTCCGGTTTATCTGTTATGCCAAAAGTGGGCGTAGCCGCCTATTTTAACCCTTTATACCGGATCCGTGCAAAGAAAATTCAATCGGCAGATGCCACGGCCACTGCACCGCCCCTGCGTGGGTCACCGGCCGCGCTGAATTGTCCGCCAGCCATTCGTTTCACGACGTGCACCCCACCGAAGAACAAATTGGCTTGTGGCCATTGTTCTACACCAGGCCATTCCGCCTCCAGTGACTGAAGCGCCCCGGTAGAGAAACCGGATTCCATATTCAGCTGACCGCCCTCAAGATGCAGTCGGGGAGCCGTTACTGCCTCCTCCAGCCCCATACCGTATTCAAGCATATTGGATAAAACCTGCAATGTGGCACTGCGAATTCTATTGGACCCACCCGAACCCAGGGCAAGTTGTCCGCCGTCCGGCATGCGCACAATGGTTGGTGTCATCATGGAAGCCAACCGCACACCGGGTGGCAGACGATGAAAACCATCGGGATTAAGATCCTCTTCACCGAGCATGTTATTCAGCATAATCCCACTACCGGGCAATACATAAGACGAGCTTTCACCATTGGAAAGCGTCAGGCTGGCCAGATTGCCAGCGGCGTCTGCCACGCTAATCTGAGTTGTCCCCCGTGAAAATATCGCACCCGTTTGTAGCGTCTTGTGCCAATGGTTAAGACTTTCCGGTGACAATATTTTCTCCAGATTCCCGTCATCCAACCCGGTTCCCAGGGCCTGGTCCTGCCTGTGTCCGGCCCTTACCAGGTCGGAGGCCTGCATTACGCGGGCCAGTGCCATAGCATGTTCAGCACTACCCCATGGAGGAAGCGGGGGCCGGGATTTCTCCAGCAAGGACAAGGCAAAAGCTACCAGGCAACCACCCGGTGAGGGTGGGCTATTGACACAAATGCTGGCACCATGGGAGGTGAACGTTACCGGCCGACGCCGGATCACCTGGTAGGATTGCAGGTCAGAGGCAGTGATCAGACCGCCACCCGCCACACAATCACGCACCAACTGCCGTGCCGGCTCACCCTCGTAGAACCACTTGGAATCGTTATCGGCCAGGTTTTCCAGGGTTTCGCCCAACTCCGGGTTTGCAATCCACTCACCGATTTCGGCCAGCCTACCTGGAGCATGCAATGCCGAGGCCAGTCTCAGCGCGGTGGGGGTGGCCTCAATAATGGGTTGCAATACCTCGCTTAAGTATCTTTGCAGCGCATTGACACGCACACCCTCACGCGCCAGATAAACAGCGGGTTCAACAATCTTTTTTAGCGGCAGACGACAACGCTCTGCATGAACAGCAAACAGACCGGCCACCACCCCCGGCACCGCAATGGATCCCATACCGATATGAAATTCCTGAGTGGCCGTACCGAAATCTGCGTCAATGGGATAAAAATCCAGCTCCCCTTCAGTAACAGAAGGTGTCTGGGTAAAAAAGTCGAAAACCTGTGCATCACCACTGGCAGGCTGGGCAAGCAAAAACCCGCCGCCACCGAGGCTGGCCAGCATGGGTTCACATACACAGGCGGCACACATGGCGCCCAATGCAGCGTCAAAGGCATTGCCGCCTTCCTCGAGCAGCATCCTGGCCGCCCTTGAGGTTTCTTTGTGCCCCGATGCCACTACACCCAGAGTTCTGGTCAACACTTAATCCCATCTGATTATTCCAGACAATATGTTACCGCAAAGACCTGGGGTTGGATTGCATTACCCAACCCGGGCATGGGTTCAAATTGATCTGGATCATGGCGGTGTTTATACCGCATGGATCTAGTTGCCCCGAGTCGCGACCCGGCGGACGCCATGCACTCAGACACCGCCATCGCGCTGCACGAACTGGGTCACTTCCTGGAAGCGGCACGTCTTCGTGCGCTTAATGATTCGATCCAGGATTCAGTTGAGGTCCAGTTTGCCGCGCCCCGCGCGGCGCGGGCCCCGCGCGGCAGGAGGCGAGGGTTGGGATGTTGTTGAGGGATTGAGTGGCGAGGAGCTTTTACTCTGAGCCCAAGCATTACTGCGAGCACTGAGAGCCAATTACTCCAGCTGATTTACGATTTGCCACACAGCGTCTACCTCAGCCTGAAAGTAACCGGGTGCATAGCTGGTGTAAATTCGTTTACCCTTTTGCACGTCGAAAAGCAGCATGCTGTGATCAGCGTCGGGGAAAACGTACAAGGTATATGGTTTTCCAGCCTCGGCATATGCCTTGAGCTTGTTTATTGTTTGTGCATTGGGTGCACTGATGTCTTTTTCACCCAGCAGCCACGCCATCGGCTTGTCAGACTTCGATAACACGTCGACCGAATCGTAATACCAGTTGAGACCCTCTGGAAGTTGGGACGGGCCAAGCAGGCGAACAAGAAATTTGGGGAACTTGAGCATTATTCCTATAGGTGTGTCGTCAAGATATTTTGTCCAGGCAGCGTTTTCGTGTTGCTGTTTGAGCCGTTCAAACGTTTTCCAGTCACTCTTAAATTCATGCGCCACCAGCTCAATTGCGGCACGAATAAGCGCATCTGCATCGCGCAGTTCCTCTGCAGACACATCGGCATCGATGAGCAGTTGGCGCATCTCCATTCGTGCTTCTTCGGCTGGTGATTCAATCATTCCAAAATTCACAATTACGAACTGGATGACATCTGACTTGCTGGCAGCCAACGGTGCGACCCATGCACCCTGGCTGTACCCACTCAGACCAACGCGACCGGGGTCAACTTCGACATCATTTACAATCGAATTGGCAGCAGCAATCGCATCCCGGGCCAGTTGCTCATAGTCAAAAGTAAACGAACCTTCGGAACGCCCTGAACCACGTTTATCATAAGTCAAGGCAGCGATGCCATTGGCAACGAAGAAGTCGCTGTCAAAATACCATTCGGTGCCGGGACTGTCGCCGGAACCGTGCACCAGCACAACCGCTGGAAAGGGCGGTGGGCTATCGGGAAGTTGCAACCGGCCATGGAGCTTCGCACCATCGCTCTCAAACCAGACCGTTCGCTCCTTGCCTATTCGCCGCGCAGACAGCGGCGTTTCTCCAGTAGTAATCCATTGCAAAGATTGTGTAAGGCCTTGTTGACTGGTATCAAATGTCACGGTCAAGTTAACTGGTTCCCGGTTGCTGAAGCCTTTCCCGGAAACAAAAACCTTGTCAGTGTCCTTATACAAGCGACCTGTTGCCCCGCTCTTAAACAGCCGGTAGCGCAGTGAATCTCCCGAGCTCCGACTTATGCTGACAATACGTCCATCAGTAAGCTGGTAAGCACCCAGCAGTCCTTTATCTGGCGGGCTTGCGGCACAACCGGAGACGAGCAGGAATACCAGGAAAATATTTTTTTGTTGCATTGTCCAAGTCCGTAAATAATTGGCAGGACCCAGCATGTAGGGCTATGAATTCATTGGCAATGAGAACCCTGTTCGGCTGCATTTAGACGGACAAAAAAGTCTTCAGAGACTGCTAATTAGGTTCTGAACGATACTGTGCAGGTGTTTTTCCCACCTCCCGTCGGAAGGCTTCATAGAAGGTGGAACGGGCACGGAACCCCGACATCAAGCCAATGGCTTCAATTGATGTTCGCTGTTCGTCAGGGTCGCGTAAAAGCTCAATGGCTTTTGTGACGCGATAACGATTTATGTAAGCATAAAAGTTGCCATCAGTTGTCTCGCTGATCAGCCTGGATAACTCTCCACGCGATAAGCCCAGCGCACCGGCAAGCTCTTCGAGGCCAAGCCCGGAATCCAGATACGGTTGATCAACCCGCATATACTGATTGATAGCCTCTATATCCAACGGCAGTGTTGCTGGCAAACTGGCAACCTGTGAAAACATGCGCAAGGATCTTGAGTCGGTCAGAACCAACGCGGTCAGGAGCAGGATCAACAGCGCTCCAAGCAAGGGCACACCATCGAACAACCAGTCGCTGCCGGACAACAGTAATCGTGCCACCTGGAAAGCATGCAGGCTCCACAGGCCAATCAGCAACACACGCAAGTGACGCGGGCGCTTTAACAGTCGCCGGTTTGATTTTATGTATAGCCAAGTGGTCATGACGGTATAGACAATTTGCACGCCAATAACAATTTCAATTGCCGCAGGTCCGGCGATAAACCGGGTGCCGAGTATGGGCAAAAACACAAGCAGCATGATGGCCGGTAAGTAGAAGTAGCGAGAAATACTGCCAGCACCCAGGGCGCCATTCATATAGTCGAGGAAAAGTGCCGAAGCCAGCAAAACCACGAAGAAATCTATGTACCAGATCCACCAAACACCCGGCACCCACAAATTGTCTACAGCCGTGAATGAAAACAACAAATACCCATAGGCCAACAGCGCCAGCCCAAATTTTTGCCGTGCACGTGTGCGATGCAGCCTGGGGCTGAACAACAGGAGTATGCCCAGCAAAATGGCATTGATGCCACCGGTTATCTGGATAATTGCCTGCCAAAGATCGTGGGTCATTAGTGCCCGATTCTTGAGTTAGTCTTCTTCATGCTTATGCAGTGCTTTGTTTTGGGCGTAAATAAATGCCCTGTTCCATAGAAACCCGCGTTCTCTGGTTACCAGTGGCAATGCTACAAATGTTTATCCATAGCCCGGTTTTTATATAACACCCTTGCGATTCTGACGCCGTAGCTAAACTTCCGGTAGAAAATGACATAGGGATTGAGCTCATATCTTTGTAGTTGCGGCCGAATAGATACACTAAGTCCCATATCGGGGTTCTCGGCCAACATATGGAAACGAGAAATCAGTTTGACTTGATATTCTTCAGCTTTGCTTTCGCCCCATTCCCGAATTCCGCGAACATAAATATCGACCAGGTCTTGCCTGGCAACCGGTGAAATTTTATAAACTACCACGCTTGGCAGCTTCCTTTTTGACCTGTGCTAAAAGAGACTCATCATCCCAGGCTTCGGCTTCACCTTTCTCACCTTCGATCAACTGACCCAACAGCCACTCGGGGCCTTGAGCTTCTTCCAGCTTACGCAGAGCATCTCTTACTATTTCACTGGTTGAAGCATACCGCCCACTTTGTACCAGGGATTCAATAAATTGTTGCTGGTGTTTTCCAAGTGAAATACTGGTTGTGCGCGACATGATCTAATGCTCCCAAGGTCATAGCAAAATATGATTAACACATATTAACACTTATTAACAATATTTGATCACATTTCGGCTGTCAGGAATGATTCTGGGATTACCTTTCCTCTGTTCCCATTACTTTGACACCTTACTCTGACCCTTGAATTTAACTATCGCACAATGGGCGTGGATGGCCTCCCCTGCTCATAAACAGAATATTGGCACATTGAACCACCCAGACTTTACCGGTAATTAAAAATCAATATTTAGATTTAGCAGTTTGTGTTGTTTTTATAATCCTTCATAAATCATCACAATGTTTTTCGTGTTACAGCCGGTAGGATGCAGGCAATCTACCAACCCTGGAGCCCGCAATGCCCTCAGCACTACGAATATTTTCCCTCTTGCTATCACAGCTTGTATTGTTCACCTCGCCCATTTTTGCAGATGACGTACGAATTACCGGCTTGTGGGAGGGAAAACAGGTATTTCGATCG
Source organism: Gammaproteobacteria bacterium (assembly GCA_021772915.1). Taxonomy (GTDB): domain Bacteria; phylum Pseudomonadota; class Gammaproteobacteria; order Xanthomonadales; family SZUA-36; genus SZUA-36. Next base: position 29,148 of record JAJFLB010000008.1, read on the forward strand.
GACTACTCCGGGCCACTGTTGATTACACAAAAGGGCACTGACTTTAGCGCAGACATATCGGGCTTGCGCCTGCCGGTTGATCGATACGGTAACGTGCTGACGTTCAGTCTTCCCGACGGTTCCCGGTTTGAAGGTGGGCTGGGCAAGGATACTGGGCTCTGGGGCCACTGGTTCCAGATGCGCAGCCCATTTGATGGCAACATCTTCGCCACGCCGTTGCATTTCACACAAGTACATTCAAGCTGGCGTGCAGATATCGTTCCGCAACAGGATACTGGCACTATTTACCTGCGTATATCTGATATTGGTGGCGCGCTTGAAGCGTCGATGGTCAACCCGGAACGTAACCTCGGATTATTTCAGAGGGTCGTGGGCGCCGAGCTCGACGATAATAAAGTGACCCTGCTTGGCTCTTTCCTTGGCCGTGGTGAACCGGGGCCGATGCTGCTGGGCACCTACTACCCGGACAGGGACGTGATCGCATTGAATTATCCAAACCGCGGCGGGACCTATGATTTGCACCGCACCACCGCAGCCCGGTCAGCCGGATTCCTGGCGCGTGCCGGCGACAAGGACCTTGCCCTGCTCCGTCCGCCTGAACTCGATGATGGCTGGGATACCGCCACGATGAGTGAGGTGGGACTCGATCCGGCATTGATACGAAGGATGATTGAAACAGAAATCCTGCCGGCACCAACAAACACGCGTGACCTGTCCGTTCACGCGGTACTCATCGCCCGCCACGGCAAACTCGTCGTGGAGGAGTATTTCCACGGCTATCACCGGGGCTTGCCGCACGATTCGCGCTCGGCGAGCAAAAGTCTCACCGCCGTGCTAGCAGCCGCAATCATGCATGAGGGCGATACGCTTAGCTGGGACACGCCTGTCTATTCAACACTTGAGCAGAAACGCCTGCTGGAATCTGAATCCGCGCGCGGAGCCATTACCCTGCGCCACCTGGTCAACATGTCATCCGGCCTGGATTGTGATGATCGCAACAACGATTCGGCGGCCAATGAGAATTACCTTTGGGATCACTCAAACGAGATCAATTTTTACCAACATACGCTTGGTGTCGAGGTGCTCTACCCCCCTGGTGAAAACGTTGCCTACTGTTCGGCGAGCGCCCACCTGGCTGGCGCGGTGATTGCTGCCGCTGCCGGCGAAAGCCTACTTGGCCTGATTGAGCGGCTGGTTTCGGGACCCTTGGGTATCCGCCAGTACTCGGTAGCCACCACACCTGATGGCGACACGTTTGCTGGCGGTGGCGTACGGTGGAGAGCCAGAGATTTCCTGAAATTCCCGCAACTACTTCTCAACGGGGGCGTGTGGAAGAGTCATCGCATACTCAGCGAAGAAAACACACACAGCCTGCTCACACCCGAGGTGAAAATCGATGGTGGCCGAGACTACGGTTATTTATGGTGGACCGAGGATTATCCCTTCCGCGGTGGCACGCTGCGCGCGCACTTCATGGGAGGCAATGGCGGCCAGGTGGCCATGCTGGTACCGGAACTGGACCTGGCGATTGTTTTCAACGGTGGTAACTACAGCGACCGGGTTGGGTTTCGAATCCTGAACGAGCTGATTCCCAATTACATACTGCCGGCGATATCCCAGGTTGCCGACGGGGTTAGTGAGTAGCATCAGAAACCTCCAACAGGCCATCGGGCAACCAGGACGCGCCCAGCACCATTTGACGCTGGCGGTCTGCGTCGGCCTTCATGGCTGCCAGAATTTCAGAGTAGGCTGGATCGTCATGCAACGATTTCAGCGGTGGCAATACCCGGATCCATAAGTAGTCGCGATAGCCAGCGTCGAATAAATCCCGCAGCGCTCCGATAGCGGGGCCGCGGCGCCCGGAAATTGCTTCCAGCATCGCCAGGTACAGAAAATCGCCAGGCCAGCTATTACCGTCTTTCTTATGGCTGCGGATAGATTCGGCTGCGCTGATCGCCTTTACGCTCTTGCCTGTTGCCATTGCCTGGATGATGGTGCGCCACAAATCGATTGGGCCGCGGTGACTAATGCTGTCCGGTGCGCCATCCACTGCTGCCATCGCAGCCTCGTAATCACCGCGCTGAAGGGCGATGATTGCGCCGTATTCATAAAACTCAACCTGCTCGACACCCCGTGCCTCCGCCCGCGAGATGACTTCACCAGCCTTCACGAACCTGCCTCGCGCCATCAGGTCCAGGGCGTACATGACCGCCGCGTGCGCAGAATCAGGATCAAGGCTATCCGCACGCTCGAACCACCGGCTTGCAACATCATGAAATCCAAGCAGTCGCAGGCAACTGGCGATCTGTACGTCGAGTGTACCCGGAGTAGCACCTTGGACGGCGATCACGTTGTTGGAAAGTGCCTCCACGAGGCGGCCGCGTTCCTGCTGCAGGTACGCCAGGCTGGCGCGCGCACCATAGTGCCCCGGTTCCAACGCAACTGCGCGCTCGTAAGCTACCTGCGCCGTCTCTATCCAGCCCTGTGCATCAAGGCTGAAGGCCAGAGAAAATTCCGCCGCGAACGTCATTTCCTGCTCCAGCGATTCGCGGGCCAGTCGCTCAGCGCGGCTGGCAACCTCCATTCGGCCCCCATACCAGGCCACCGAGCGGGACAGCGCCAGGGATAAATCCGCCTTGATTGCTGCACTGTCTGGATCAAGCGCAAGCGCCTGCTCATAAAGGTCGATGGCATGTGCGAGGCCTTGTGGATCGCGGTGAGCGATCATTTCACCAGCCTTGCTCACCAGTTCGCGAGCCGTCACCGCGGCGCTGGGAACTTCGAAACGCGCCCCCGGTTTTTTCGATGGGGCACGTACTTCACTCATTTGCAACATAGCCACGCCGATTGGGATGGCCACCGCGATGAAAGCAATGGACTTCGCCCAGGGACGCTTGCGTTGATGTGCTTGTTCTGCAACTGGCGGCGAAACCAGGCGGTAACCTTCGTTGCGCACCGTCGCGATATAACGGGGCTGGCCCGCGTCATCGTCCAGCGCCTGGCGTAACAGCCGGATTCGCTGGGTGACAGTTTCACTCGACACGACTACGCCATTCCAGGCACGATCAATCAGCTCATCGTTGGTGATTGTGTCCGGCGCACTGTCCACGAGAGACGCAAGCGCCTGGAAGGATAATGCCGACATGGGTATGACCTGGCCGTCGCGGTACACCCGTCGACGGTCAAAGTCGACCCTCAGATCGTCCAAAAACACTGTGCCGGCTCGAGAAACCATCTGCCTATTGTAAGGCCCACGTAAAACACCATCGAGCACAGAGCGGCATCATCATCCTTAGCACATGGATATGTCGAGTTAGTTTAATCCATGGACCCAGGCGTGGGTTCAAATTGATCTAGATCATGGCGGTGTTTATACCGCATGGCTATAGTTCCCCCGAGTCGCTACCCGGCGGGCGCCATGCACAGAGACACCGACCCATCCTGTATGGCCTTTGGCAAAGAAAAATCCTTCCTGCAAGAGGGTTGGGTGATTGCCAATCACATCCTCGTTTCCTTCCACGTGGCCTTTATCTCCTCGGTCCTGGCGATCCCTGACACGGCGACAACCCGCGAAGCGGTATTACGTTTCATCTTCGCGAGTCCCGAAACCATCATGTCTGCGGTGTTTACCTACCTGGTTTTTCACACCGCCATTGCGCTGCACGAACTGGGTCACTTCCTCGAAGCGGCACGTCTGCGTGCACTCAATGATTCAATCCAGGACTCCATTGAGGCCCAGCTTGCCGCGCCTCGTCCAGCCCGCATCCGTTACCTTGCGAGTTTATTCATACGGATACCGTATGGCCGCGCGACCGGGATCAAGCGCGAAGGTCTTAATTACTACCCCGACGCCCCCTACAACCTGGCCGTTGCCGCGGCCGGCCCCCGGGCCAGTGGCAGGGTAACGGGTGTAACCCTGCCCCTGGCAGTGATCTTGCTGAGTATCGGCTTGCTTCAAGACATTTCCTTCGCTCTGTATATTGGGCGGTTACTGCTCGGGCTTGGGCTGGTGACCGGTCTCGACTTCCTGTTGGCAGATCCAGGCAAATACCGTGAGTTTCAACGTCGTGAACGCACTGCCAGCGATGCTGCCGCCACCGTACCGAAGGACACGGATTGGCTCGCCATGGCCCCGGCAGCCAAGGACCGTATCGTTAACCGCAGCATGCAGGAAGCCACCCATCCCCGTCTGGGCAAGGTGAGAGCACCGTGGCAGTTTCGCAACTGTGGCATGGGTGGGCGTCACACCGAGAAGGAATACCCGGAATCAAACATCAGCATGCAGGAGGCCATGTTCCTGATCCTCGGTGCGGTGGACTCGCAGGAAGCGCAGGAAATGACGGTGCGACTGCAGAATCGCCTCAAGGAGATTCTGGAAAAGGCCGAAGGATGCCGCGTTATGGGGATTGGACTGGAAGGGGGGCTGGCTCCTTATGTCGACCGCGCAGGGTACGAGTTACCCGAGTTACGGCTGTGGGCGATGATGAAACAAACCATCGAAGAATGTGGTTACCGCCCCGGTCTCGATGTTGCTATCGCGCTAGACCCTGCCCTTTCCGAACTCGAAATCGCCTACCGCGAAGAGTTTGACGTACCTGACAGCATCGGCATGTATCTTTTCTGGCGCGATCACTCCAAGAAAGTCCTCGACCGTGACGCGGTACTGGCAATCTATGAGCAGGCCATTTGTGATTACGACATTCCGATACTCTCGATTGAGGATGGTTTTTCCGAAGATGACCTGGAGGGTTGGCGCAAACTGCTGGCAAAACTCGGTGACCGCGTACTGGTGATCGGCGATGACCTCGTAACCACCAATGACCGTACCATTGAGATGGCCGCCAGCAAGGGCCTGATCAATTCCGTACTGGTAAAGGCAAACCAGATTGGTTCCCTGTATGAGACCCTGCTGGCACTGCTTGTCACCTTGGGTAAGGGAATGGGTGTTGTCGTCTCACATCGATCCAAGAGCCCCAACGATGATGTGGAGGCGCACATTGCGTTAGCAGTCAACGCACTCGGGCTCAAGGCCGGCGGTGGCGCAAACACTGAACGGCTGGTCAAATACCAGGCGGTGGCCACCCAGATGGAACGGGTAGTAGAAGCCGACGTGCAGGAACCAGGGCTGCCGGAGTTTGCCACTATTGAACGGCTGCGTGCACGTGAGGAACCCACCAATGCCGGTATTCCCACGGTTGGCGTGGATGCGCACCTGGCCGTACCGGGTGCGCAAGCAGGTAACCATGTGCGGTTGTCGTTCCACGGTGCAACACCCTTGGGTACTTCATCAGGAACTGGGGAGGCCGTGCACCTGGTGGATAAGGTGTTTGAACGCGCCGAATACCTGGAGGCCGTCGAGCGGCATACCACATTGCTCCGGGAAACCGAACCCGGGGTATTTGCTTTCAAGGCCGGCGTAACACGTGCCCAGATCGATGCAACAGAAGATGCAGCACTGTTGGCCCTGTATAAGCGCTGCCAGCGTTATGAGGGAATGGGTTGTCTGAACGCGGTGGACCACGTACACGAATTCGCGGCACCTTTCTTCGAGGGTGAAAACGCCGTCGAGTGGAGCCTGTTTGACATTGACCGGGCCCTACTCAGGCTGGAGCTGTCTACTGCACACAAGCGCGGCAAGCTTGCTCCTGACGCAGACTGCGAGACCAGGGTACGCGTGATGCAACGCAAGCAAAACCTTGGCATGAACGCAGTTCTGTCTATCTCACTGGCGCTGGCTCGTGGTGTCGCACACGTGCGCGGCCAGGAACTGTATGAATTTTTGCGCGAGGAAATGCTCGTGATCATCGAGCGCCTAGCCGCAGCACACGGCGTTGTCATTCAAGGAAGTCGTTTCAGTGACTACGTCAGTGCGCTGTGCGAGGTGAACGACAAGCTTACGAAACAGGACTTGCCACTCTATGAGGCCCTGCGGGAGGTAACCGGGATCTACAGCCAACACGAGCAAGTCGTGGCGGCACCCACACCCAATATCCCTTCCACAAGCTTAGCTCCCACTGACGAGGGGTCCTTCAGTGATCAGGAGACCGAGCAGATCAGTGCACTGAATCAGGCGCTGCTCGCGTCTTATGGGGTCGGAGGCAATGAGGGCGACCACGAGGACAGGGTTAAATCCGCTTTTCGGTGCTACCTGCGAACTATTTCCTTGGTGAGTCGTCGCTACAAGATGTTCGAAATTGCAAATCAACGAATCTTCAAGACCGCAGACACACTGATCGTGCCTTACAACGCGCTTGGCATGCTGTCAGTTTATGCTCTGCAAGAAGACTCTGAACATTTAGTCAAGCGGCAACGACTGCCTCACGGCGCGCTTGTTACCGATGCGATGATCACTGAACTCGTTGGTCAGCGGGGCGAAGTTATCGACTTCGAACTCGAGATGTACGACCTGGACTTCGAAGCCATGCCGGCTATCCAGGTTGCGCGCTTGCGCGACCTCGCTCAGTTACTCAGACGTCTCAACACCTGTGGCAGCCGGCATGAGGCTGTGTATCTGTTGCGCTTCCTGGTGTCACGTCTTTGCAGCACCTCTTATCGTGGCATACCGGGCGCCAAGAACCTGCGTCCCGAGATTACCCGGGTTCGGCATGAACTGGCCGAGTTCATGAATGGCCCCTTTGCCTCCCGTCTGCGATTGCCGACACGTATCCTGGTACGCAGCATCTCGGGCCTGGTGTCACAGCCCAAGTTGATCGACGAGGTCTGGCAGGACACCATCGACCTTGCTGAAGTGCATGTACGGGGTAGCGCGATTACCAATGAGATCCGCAGAAGCACGCACCATGCGATGGGTAAACATACACTCAAGCTGACCCGTGCATACCGGCAATGGTTGGAAACGGGTGAGGCAGCATTCCCGGATCCGGATCGGGAGGTTCCCGGACCCGCCGATGAAGCCGCCCGATCACACAACAACGTGCAGCAGCTGGTTAAACGCATCGTTTCTGATCTTGAACAACTTCTGGGCAGTTCACAAATTGCGAAACGCATTGGCGAGTGGCGAGATACCTATGCCCAGGAACTGGTGCGCTGCGAGTCGACCAATTCGCTGGAAGAGGAACTCGAGTCCCTGATTAGCAAAGGTATCCACGCAAACAATCGCTGGGTGTACCAGCACCGGTTGCGCAGCCTCTACAGCAAACTGCGTGATGGCACCTGGTCGGCGGACGCCCGTGGGCCGTTTGAAGCGAGTTTGAAAAACTTGCAGGAATCTCTACCTGACGATACCGACTTCCCGGCGGCGCAGATTGAACAGGACGCACGAACGGCAGTCACTGCCTTTTGTACGCGTATTCGTCAAGACCATCAGGAGGGTCTTTTCACCGCCCTCGATGCACTGCTTGAGTGTTATACACACGGCGCCCAGATCGGGGCCTTTGAACGCAGCTGCGAACTGCGACACGACCTCGAAAACCTCGCCGGCAGGGGAGTCTTCACCTCCCAGCGTTACCTGCTGCACCAGCTTGACTGTATCCTGGAGGAGTTGGGCTTTTTCGCCTTACGGCATGTTGCATCCGCTTATGCGGAGCACGAAATAGAACTTGAAGAGTGTCTGCGAATTGTCCACCTGTGCGCCGGTAATCTGGATCATGACGGACTGTTCTCGCGTGAACTGTGGGACCTGTCTGCCATGCTGATCAACCCGGCACGCACCCCGTCCGAACTGCTTGATGTACTTGAGCAGATCCAGCGCAATTACCACCGCCTCATACACCGCGTCAGCAACGCCTACGAAGTGATGGCCGAGCACCTGGGCTATGGTGCTGATGAAATGCGTGCGGTGCTGGCCAACTTCCAACGTACCATGCACGACCTGAACAGCCTGGTGCATTTTGCAGACCTTGCACACGCTCACTTCTCTGAGTGTGGCTCCGAGCTGCCACGCGGCAGAACAGGTGGGGCAGGTGAGGACCCCTGGGACTTCGTTCACCTTTCGAACCGCTCTGACATCGCGCGACGGGTTGAAAACAGGCAGGCTACCAGCCTGCAAGGACGTTACGGTGGCAAAGGCAGCGGACTCATTTATATTGCCTACCTCGGTGTTCCGACCCGCGATGGCTTCATTATTCCAACGGTGCTGCCAAGACTGGGATTGCATGGCAGTGAACCAGAGCGGCTTGAGCGTGAGGTACTGCAGCATGTACGCATCCTGGAGGATGATATCGCACGCCACGAACGCACCTCCCTGCGGCTTGGTGATCCAGATGCACCCTTGCTGCTTGCGGTACGCGGTGGCTCTGTATTCTCAATGCCGGGCATGCTGGCCACAGTGGTTTTTGTTGGCATGACCCAGGCCGTTGCCGAAGCCCTGGCAGATGATGATGAGTGGTATGCCTGGGATGCTTACCGGCGATTCCTGGTTTCCTTCTCCGCGGCAGTCTGGAATCTCGACCTGGAGGCCCTTGACCTGATTGAAAAAGCCAAACGCCGTTACAAGGTGTCACTCAAAACTGAACTCAGCGGGGTCGCCATGCGTGAGGTGGTAGAGGCTTCAAAGAAGGGTATTCGCGATGCGGGTCACGAAGATGAACTCGAGACGATTCTTGCCGATGCAGAACGTCAATTGCAAATGGCTTTGCAGGCGGTCCATGCCTCCTGGGACCGTGAACGGGCGGTTCGATACCGTGACATCAAACATCTAAGCGATGGCTGGCACACGGCGGCCATCGTTCAGCACATGGCATCCGGTAACCGCACCAATCGCCAGGAGCTGGCGCCGGGTGTGGACGAGAGGCGGATCTCGCTCACCGGGGTGATTCCCAATACACGGGTTCTGGATTCGGGCTCTCGGGCATTCACCGGTGATGTGAAATTCAGCGCCTGTGGTGACGACCTGGTCGGTGGTACGACAGCAGCGAAATCCTTCGAGCCAGTACAACGCCTGCATTCCCTGGCACCCATGCTGGAGCGCAAGCTCAATCACATCAGCGCACGTCTGAGACGTTTCCTGGGCTCGGATGTTGAAATCGAATTCACCGTTGAGCGTGGTGTACTCAGCGTCCTGCAGGCACGCAGTGCGCAGGTCGGTTTACAGGAGAACTCACAGTCTTTCAAAGAGCCGGGTAAGGCAAGCGGACGGGGTATCGGTATTTCCGGTGGTGCCTACCGGGGTTTGGTGGCTTTTGACGTGGCGGATGTTGAGCGTCTCACCTCAAGCCTCAGTGGACAGAACAATGAAGTTGACGGTGTATTGCTACTGTTGGAAAACCCGGTACCCGATGAAATCCCCCTGATCTTGTCGGTTGGTGGACTATTGGCAGCGCGGGGTGGTTCAACCTCTCACGCGGCCGTCGCAGTGCATGGCATCGAGGATAAACCCTACAGTGCGGTACTCGGTGTACCGGAGCTGAGAGTGGGTTTGGACCAGGCCACTGTGACGGAAGCCAGCGGCGAGTCCACTACCCTACGGGCGGGTGATGTGTTGTCCATCCACGGCCAGACAGGCGATGTATATATTGGCTCACGACAGCTTCTGAACCTTGATATCGAAACCGAAACTGCCAGCAGCAGCAGCTGACCACAGATTTGTCCCCGGCCTGCAGTGCGTGGCTACAGATGCGCCCTGAAGATGAGGCTGACACCCACTTGCTGGGTGTCGAGGTGGACAGAGTTCCTGACCCCGAACTGGTGCGCCCAGTAGTCGATCTCCAGCCCCAGATAATATTTGCCGGGCTTGCCGACATTTGCGCCTGCGTCCAGCAGGATTTGTGGAACGATATGAAAGTTTCGGGCCCGGGGACCCCAACCAAAAACGATATCGGCAATGCCATTATTTACAAACCTGTACTTGCCAATGTCAAAGGGGTAACGCCATGCAAAAGTGAGTTGCATGTCGTCAAAACCAGCACCCATGCTTTGGTCCTTGCGGGCGTAGAGATTAGCCTTCAGGAAACTGAATCCGGACACATTCAGGCTGGTCCCGACACCCACCAGGTATGATTCGTTGCCGCCCTCACCCCGTTCCCAGGAAGTGGCGATCAAGACGTCTTTGAGAAGCTTGTCGCCAAATTTTAGTCCAGCGAGTTTGCCCAGGCTGAAGCGTGGCGAGAATTCGCCGTACCAGGAATTTCTGTTGTTTGGGTGATCATGCTGGAGCCTGAAGTCTACAAAGCCGTAAAAGTCACCGCCATTCCAGCGATTTGAATTCTCCAGTGTAAATGCGCTGAGGTGGTCGCCCGTCAGCTCGTATCCCCAACCGGTCAGCGTCGAGACACTGGTGTTGCTGGATTGGAAGAATTCACCGGCCAATGCCCGCTCAGACCACTGCAATGCGGCGATGCCAATCAGTACACACACAATAATCGTGGATCGCTGATTCAACATGCAAAACCCTTACGTTAAAAGCCCCAAAGAGCCACGCTATGACTCGATTATAGGGGATTAAAACCGGTTTTACTTTTTTGTCAGCATGCCGTTCGAACTGGCCGGCCCCCTGAAGGCCAGGGCCTGTTCTGCCACCAATGCGGGGTTTTCAATGGGCACCGAACACATATCCGGGTTACAGATGTACATGGCAGGTTTTTGCCGTGCTGGGTAGCGCCCGGGTGCTTCGTAGTGCAATAACTTACGCGGATGGTAGGCTTTTAGTCCCGCCTCGTAGAGTGCCTGTGACTCGGGTAAACTCATGTCACCAACCACCGAGAATTCTACGTAAGACGCGGTGACCTTCTCCAGGGCCATTGCCAGTTCACCGGTGATCTTGCCCTCTCTCCGGATGATCGCAGGTTGCGCCACACCCCGGAGCGTTCGTTCCGGCACTGCAGTGAATACAGGGTTTTTACTGTAGACCCCCAAATCATAGAAAAAATTTGCTGCAGTACCATTGGCCTCCAGTGATTTGCGGGGCGCTATGATGCTCGTTGTTTCATCCGCTGAGGTGGCATAAAACCCACCCAGTTGTTTGTCTTCCAGTGCAGTCAGGGTCGCTGCGCCCACCCTGACTGCCCGCTTCAACCATTGTTCCTCTCCAGTTGCGCGGTACAGCGCCAGTAACCCGTAACCAAACCAGGCCTGGGCATTCAGGAAAGGCCGCGCGTTCTCATCCAGCGGCCGCAAACGCTGATCACCGGCAATCTCGTCATTGCCCACCGTCTGCACTATCCAGCCCGCTTTACTGCTGCGTTTTTTCAGTATTGCGTTTGCTGCGCGCACTGCGGTTGAAAGATATTCCGGGTTGCCAAAGGCTTCCCAGGCCAATACGTAGGCTGCGATTGCTTCACCATTTTTGTCGGTGTATACCGCATGGTCGATCGCCGGGGTTCCGTACTTTCTCCGCGCAGTGTCTGACTCCAGTGCCCAGTAATCGCCGGCACTCATGCCGGGCGGCAAGTTGGGTGGCACGGCACGCTGATTGGTATAGAACGTTCCGTCCGGTGCCATGAACCAGTCGGTCATGAATTGATGCATCTTGTGCATTCCCTCAACATAACGTTTATCGCCACTGAGTTGATAAGCAATGGCAAAACCGGTAATGGCATTGGACTGGGCCGAGATACGTTTTTCAGGGATCACCCGCAAACGGGCAAATTTAGCCGGCACCTTGTCGGTATCGGCCGGAAAGCTGTGGCTGTAAACCCCACCCCAGACCGGGTCAATGTTGCGCAGGTAGCCCGCAGAACCTTTTAGTGCCCAGCCGAGCATCTCCTGGTTATCGTAGAGGTGAGCGCGCAAATAAAGATGGCGTAAACGTGATCCACTTTGCTCACCACCAATGCCACTCGATGACCAGCCGCCGTACTTCTCGTTCAGACTCCGGTCAATCTGGGCACGCAGGGAATCACGAATCAGTGTCAATTCAGTTTCTTGCGGTTTTGGAGGCGCAGCATAAGGGGAACGCGGATCAGTCTTAAGGCTACCCGCCTCATGTTTGCTAAGCAGGTCTTTGAGGATGGGGATAAAATTTCGCGGTAAGCGGTTACCACGAACCGCCAAAACCTGGGTCGTATCCGGCGCCAGGAAAATGGTCGCAGGCCAGGCCCAATCAGAATATCGCTCACCAATATCCGGGCGGGCCTCGGAATCCACTGCGATGGACACAAAATTGTCCCTGACCAGTTTGGCAACCGCAGGGTCTGCGTAGGTGATGTCCTCCATCCGGGCACAGGCAGCACAACCTTCCATGCCAACATTGACCAGGATGATTTTGTTTTGCTTCCTGGCCTGTTCAAACGGCACAATGGTCCAGTCCTGCCAGGGAATTCCCTGCCCCTGCTCCGACTTTGAACCACTGGCTTCCGCCTCAACAGCTGGCATGGCGATAGCAATAACCAACACAATCAATGGAAAGAAAAGACTTCTGAGACGTATTCCTGTATTAGCCATAGCAGCACTCAATGGGTAATGAATTTCGGTTGGATATTTTAGGGGAAAGGGATGGTCGGTGTTTTCGTTCAGAATACGACCAGAAGAAGACATGGATAACGCCATTGTCGTCGGGGATATTCAAGCCGAAGCGCTTTGCCGGGTAATTACTTCCGGGACACGCCATGAACCCATCCTTGGGGGCTCGGTCGTTTCATCCCTGAAACTCACGGTCCCGGAAGTAACTACCCGACACCGCTTTGGCGTCACCGCCTCCCCTTTGATTCATCTCTAAAGAGCCAAATGGCTAACACTACTCTGAGGTAGCCGTGGGGGTTCACCGTCTCCCTTAAGGACTGTATGCAACACGGAGAAGGTGAGACCGAGAATCGGTCGAGAAGCTGGCCTGGGCCATGTTGCATCCAAGTCCCCAAGGAGGGGTTCACGACGGGTCCTTAAGGGAGATGGTGAACTCCCACAGCGGCATTGGAACTGCCCTGTCAATTTCGCAATGCAGGATTCTCATGTTCCCAATCTTCGAATACCCTGCAAAGCGAGCTGTGCCTAGGCCCTGATTTCAGCCTAAAATATGCCCATGCCAAATGAAGTCGCAGATACTGTAGTCATAGGCGCAGGGGTGATTGGCCTGGCGGTTGCACGCCGGTTGGCACAGGCCGGACACGAGGTGCTTGTACTTGAGACCAACGACGCCATTGGCCAGGAAACCTCCAGCCGAAACTCTGGTGTAATCCACGCCGGCCTTTACTATCCTCCAGGCTCACTCAAGGCGAAGTGCTGTGTGAATGGCAAGCGACTCCTCTACACCTATTGCGAGCAACGACACGTCGCACACACACGCTGCGGGAAACTTATCGTAGCGGTTAGCGAAGAGCAGCATGACGCACTTAAGGGATTGCAGCACAACGCATTTAACTCCGGGGTGGATGACCTTGAGTGGCTGGACCAGACGCGTGCCCACGCGTTGGAACCGGATATCAGGGCCTCAGCTGCCCTGCTCTCACCCTCCTCCGGGATTGTCGACGTGCACGAGCTGATGCTGGCGTTGCTTGCCGATCTGGAAGCTGCCGGCGGGATGCTCGTAACTCACAGTCAGGTGATGGGTGGGAAATCAACCAAGCAGGGTATCGAGCTGTTGGTGGACAGCGGCAATGAAAGCACGCTTATTGCCACGACAGTAATAAACGCAGCAGGACACGGGGCCGCGGATATCGCCCACAGGATTTCCGGATTTCCGGCCAAACATATTCCGACCATCTATCCCGTCCGCGGTCACTATTATGAGCATGCCGGCAAGCTACCGTTCTCCCGTCTTGTCTACCCGTTGCCCGGGAAAACGGGTCTGGGCATACACGCGACCGTCGACCTGGGTGGTCAGGGCCGTTTCGGCCCGGATGCCGAATATTGTGATGAGGTCGACTACCGTTTTGATGAGTCCAGAAAACACACATTCTTCGACGCCGTCCAAAGCTGGTACCCGGGACTGAGTGCATCCAGTTTGCAACCGGGATTTGTCGGTGTCCGCCCAAAGCTACAGGGGCCGGGTAAAGGTTTCGCGGATTTTATGATCTCCACTCCCGGGGATCATGGTGTTGAAGGTCTGGTCAACCTGTTTGGCATCGACTCACCAGGTCTCACGTCCTCGTTGGCACTGGCCGAAGAAGTTTTACTGAGTATTCATCCTGCAAACAAATAACTTTCAATGCCGTCACCTTCGGCCTGACGGGCCGCCAGTCTAGGTGCAGCAGAGTCGATCAATTCCCGGGGTTCCCAGCTCTCAAGTGCACTTGCATAGCTTGGTCGTGCGGATACGCCGGTAAACCACTGTTGCAAATGCGGGTAGCGCCCAAACGACCATCCCAGCAGCTCGAAACGATGGAAATTGGGGATCCAGGCAATGTCAGCCAGGCTAAAGCTCGCCCCGGTGAGGAACGCCCGCCCATCACTTAAGGTCTGGTCCAGGGCCTTGAAGTCCCTATCCGTTGCACCAGCAGCCGCTTCGATACGACTGCGCTCAAATCCGGCCCGAAAGTTCCGGTGAAATTTCTTCAGGGTCTCATTGTTGTGGTCTCTCTGAAAAGTCTTTGCCAAATCTTCACTCATGGTGGGCGCAGCCTTGAACAAAAACTCGAAAGTCAGCAGCTTCAGGTGTTTCTGGGCCTGGTCTGCCTGATTCATCAGGGTCAGCATGGCCTCTCTTTCGCCAGGTTCGGCAGGCACCAGGTGCTGGCGTTCCTGTCTCTGATCGAGGTAGTCAATAATATCCACCGATTCAATCACCAGGCGTCCATCGTCAACCAGTGCCGGCACCACACCGTCAGGATGAATGGCCTGGTACCAGTCAGATGAGTTCTCGCCGGCGTGCAAATTGACCGGGTGGCTTTCAAACTCAAGGCCCAGTTCAGCCAGGGCGATACGTACACGCTGCGAGCAGGTCGACAAACCCGTATGCCAAAGGTGAATCCCCTTGAGCCTGGTAAGTTCTGTGTTGTTTGTTGGTATTACAGGCATTCTTTCAGATTCCGGCAGGACCCCAATCGCCGGCGCAGCTTGCTGAGTCCCGGAAACAACACGGTTTTCCAGGGGTTGACCTCACTCCAGTCCACTTTGACGCGCCTGTTCACGCGCCATCACTGCCCAGTCGAGGTGACCTTCACCACGTTCAATGGCCTTTAGCAGGTGTTCGCGCCAGATATGGACACTCGGGACCGACATTTCCGCAGACTCTGCGGCAGCCACCACGAGGTCCGCATCTTTCAGGCCGATGACAGCCGTTGCCCCATGGCTGTCCCATTCCTGCGCTACAATCATTGGACCGTAAATCTTGAAGGCAGGTGCACCAAACAGCCCCTTCATCATGACTTCAAAAAACAGTTCCGGCTCGACCCCAAGCTTGCGCACCAGGGAAAACGCCTCACCCATACTCTCAATCGCACTGCCGAGCATAAAATTGTTGGCAATTTTCACCGCCGCTGATGCCTGAGGTTGCTCACCTGCTCTGAAAGTCTGCTTGCTCATTGCATCGTAAAGCGGCTGCATTTTTTCAACCGCATCTGCGGGACCGGCCGGCACAATGCTGAGTTCCCCTTTAGCTGCAAGGTCAGGCCGACCCAGAACGGGTGCGGCAATAAACGTCTGTCCAGCGCCGGTGTGTGCCTGATTAACTACGTTGATCTGTTCAACGCTATGCGTGCCCATTGCCATGTGGACCGTGTTGGCCGGCATTGAGCCAACCAAGCCCCCGGGGCCATTGACCACCGCGTCCAGGGCATCGTCATGTGGAAGCATGCTGATGACCACGTCACCCATATCGGAGACCTGCGCAATGGAGTCGGCTATCAGAGCGCCGGCTGCGTGCAGTTGTTGCATGTTTTGTGGTAACTGGTCAAAGACCCGTAATTCATGACCCGCTTCAAGTATTCGCCCCGCCATACCCTGGCCCATGCGACCCAGTCCAATGAACCCCACTCTCATACCATTTGTTCCCTGTCCTGAATCAGGAAAGACTACCGCTGGACAGCACGATCTCTGCAGTAATTTCGAAGTGTGCCTTCATAAGCTTCACCGCCAGTTCCGCATCCCGGTTGAGCACTGCCGCCTGGATTGCCTTGTGCTCTTCAAGCTCGTGTCGCTCGCGGTACTCCATCACTGCCGCGAGATTGCGGTAACGCAATGTATTCTCGTGAAGCTGCGCACAATAGCCCAGCAAAATAGACGAACCACAGGCACTCATAAGGGCCACGTGGTACTCGCGGTGTCGCTGTTCCCACTCCCGGGTGTTGTAATTCTCCTTGCCGCCTCCCGGCGAAGAAATTCGTGACAGGCGGTGAAACGCCAAGACCACCTGCTCCTCCCAGCTTTCATCACCATTGCGAATGGACTCCCGCAGGGCAATCTCTTCCAGCCAGCAACGTGTACGAATCAGTTCCTTGAGCTCCTCTTCACTTGCCGGCGCCACTTTAAAACCCTTGTTCTCCTCACGTACCACCAGACCATTTTCTGACAAACGGTTCAGGGCCTCACGTAAGGGACTGTTTCCCACCGCATAATGTTTCTTCAAAACCTGCAGTCTGAGCTTTAGGCCAGGTTCCAGGCTTCCATTGAGGATATCTTCAAGCAGCCGGTCATAAACGGCGGATGCCAGTGTCTCACCCACTTTGGTGTTGCCTGGCGATACCCCTTTATCGCTTTTGGTTGACAGGTTCATTTTTGATGTATTCCTGGTTTTTTTTTCGAATAAAGATAGCCAGATTCTCTAAAATCGATAATAGCAGTATTTTCTAAATATCGCTCAATTAGCGACCGGATTTGCCGGCTCAAACTGACAAAACCGGGTCAAACGAGTGTATTTGATGCTTTCACTGCTTCAGTATTTTCGTTAATATCAGTATATACTCTATTTTATCGAATAAACAAGCAACAACAGGAAGCTCCATATCACCAGTCTCTTACATCCGACACCGGAAAATTCACTGCCGAGAATACGCAAACTAAGTTCTAAGGCATCATTTCTGAACCACTGCCGTGCAACTTTCCTGGCTTTTTGCCTGCTTGGTCTTTCGGGACTTGTTCCGGACGAGTCATTGGCATTCGAACCAGAAATCATCCAGTTAACTGCAATTGACTCTTACGCACCAACTGCCCTGTGGGTGCGCGTGTTTATCGATTACTTTATCCCCGAGGTGGATCGCCGACTGGCGGTGGAGGGCAAATACCGGATCAAGTGGAACAAAGCTTTTGGGGGCACCATCGCGAAGACCAAGGGTGTTTTGGATGCACTGCAATACGATTTGGCCGACATCGGTATTATTACAACCCCCTACCACCCTGACAAAGTGCCGTTTTATAACCTCGCTTATGTCACACCTCTGGTCACAGCAGATATTGGTCTGGTGGCCCGATCGATTTCAGAACTGGCGATCCGTTACCCGCAAGTCAACCGTATCTGGGGCGATTATGACCAAGTTTACCTGACCACTGCGGGTTCAATTAATACTTACCAGATTCAATTGATCGAACCTCTGACAACACTTGAGGATTTCCAGGGACTCAAGATCGGTGGGGTCGGTCTGAATCTGCGTTACCTTGAAGGCCTGGGCGCGACCGGTGTAACCAGCGGCCTCAGTGACTGGTACAACAATATGGCAACGGGTCTGATTGACGGCGTCATCGATTGGGCCGAGGCGGCGGTCGCCTACAAGCTTTACGAGGTGGCCCCCGTCCTGGTGGATGTGCGTCTCGGCGCGGTAACTTCCAAGGTCGTGACCATGAACAGAAACACCTGGAACGGCCTGCCCAATACCGTCAGGACCGTCATTCAGCAAGCCGCCTACGACTACCGGGATGAGTTGGCAATGGAAACGGACCGGCGTGCGTTGGCCAGCCGGGAAGAATTCATCCGGCAAGGCGGCACCATCACGGCCCTGACTCCAGAGCAGCGCAAGGCCTGGGCCGACGGTCTGCCAAACCTGGCTCTGGAATGGGCAGACGACATGGAAGAAAAGGGGTTCCCCGGCAGACAGATCCTGAGTGACTACATGGACATGATGCGCGCCGCCGACCAACCCATTGTGCGCCACTGGGACCGGGAGTAACCCATGGTTGAGACGCCCCACATGATCTCGAGAATATTCTCAAAACTGGTTGCCGGGCTGAACAGTGCGGGTACAGCAGTCATTTTTGTGATGATGGTGCTTATTAATGTGGATGTGTTTTCCCGCTTTCTGTTCAATGCGCCCATTGACGGGGTCACCGAGCTGGTCGAGTTATCCATCGTTGCCATCGTATTTTTGCAGCTAGGTGACGCGGTCCGCTGCGGTCGGTTAACACGCTCCGATGGTCTGTACAGTCGTCTGCTTGAACATCACCCAAGAATCGGCCACCTGTTTGGCCTGGTATTCGACCTTGCCGGTGCTTTCTTTTTCTCCACCATCCTACTGGGAGCCGTGCCGCTACTGCAGGACGCCTGGGAGCGGGGCTATTATGCTGGCAACAAGGGTCTTGTTGTGATTCCGATCTGGCCGGTACGACTGATCCTGGTCATCGGCTGCATTACGGTAACCCTGGTATTTCTTGGCTTTGTGAAAAAGCATCTGCGCGCAATAGCCGGCAATGGAGATCAGTCGTAATGAGTGGTATAGAAATTGGTCTGCTTTCAGTCGTTGCCATTCTGGTCCTGATCTGGTCCGGAATGTATGTGACGGTTGCACTGGGACTGGTCTCATTCATCAGTGTGTGGCTTTTACGTGGCAGCCTGGAAGCGCCGGTTTACGTTCTGACCCTGTCGGCTTCACATAGCCTGGAAGACTATATTTTCGGTGTCATCCCGCTATTTGTATTGATGGGTCTGCTGGTCAGCCAGAGTGACTTGGGGAGGGATATCTACGCGGTGGCAAATACCTGCCTGCACCGCCTGAAAGGAGGTCTGGGTGTGGCAACGGTAGCGGCCAACACCGCCTTCGCGGCAATCACCGGGGTGAGTATTGCGTCCGCCTCGGTTTTCACCCGTGTGTCCGTGCCGGAGATGATGCGTTTTGGCTACAAACCCCGCTTTGCCGTTGGCGTGGTGGCCGGCAGCTCGGTGCTGGGTATGTTGATCCCACCAAGCGTGATGCTGATCATATACGCCATTATCACCGAGCAGTCGGTGGCGGCCATGTTCACCGCTGGAATTATCCCGGGTATCTTGCTGGCACTCGCTTACATCGTCGCGATTATTGCGATGGCGGTGTTTTTCCCAAACTGGGTGGGAGGGCAAGACGAGCAAATGTCAGGGGCCGGGCAAGAACGCATGTCGGTGCTGCAAATGGGCCGTAAGACCGCACCGCTGGTGATCCTTATCCTGCTGGTGCTGGGGGGAATCTACGGTGGGGTGTTCACCCCCACAGAAGCCGGTGCGGTGGGTGCTTTGGGGGCCCTCGTTATTGCCCTGATTAAACGCCGTCTCGACCGGGGAACCTTGTGGAAAGTGTTGGTCGAAACCGGCCACATTGTGGCTTCAATTTTGATGTTGATCGTGGCGGCCACCATGTACAGCAAAATGCTGGCAATGACGGGGCTGCCCAATGAGCTGGGTGAGTGGATCGCCCAGACCAATATCGGGCTCTACGGCATTCTGGCGATCTACGTAGCCGTGTTGATTGTGCTGGGCACGATCCTGGATACCACATCCATCATCCTGATCATGGTGCCGTTGTTCCTGCCCGTGATGGCGCCCTTTGGTATTGATCTCGTCTGGTTTGGCATTATTACGATTGTTGGTGCAGAAATCGGTCTGTTGACCCCACCGCTGGGAATTGCCTGCTACGTCATTAAGTCAACGCTACAGGATGACCGCATTAGCCTGTATGACATCTTCGCCGGCGCGGCACCATTTGCGGTGATCATGTTAATCGTGCTGACTGTGCTGATTGCTTTCCCGCAGTTGAGCCTGATGTTGGTCTGAGCTCAACACACCGCAAAAGTCCAGTGGTGAAAATCACCTTGCGTAGTGCTGATTTTGTTCGCTGTGGCGTGTAGAAACTTCAGTAGCGGCTGATTAGCTCAGATTGCCCCTGCAATTGCCTCGCCAAGGTCAACGGTCTTGGCATTTCCACCCATATCCGCGGTCATACAACTGCCATCACGCAGCACGTTTTCAACCGCACGCATGATGCTGTCGTGCGCCTCCTGGTAACCCAGATGCTGCAACATCAATGCGCCCGACCAGATCGCACCGATGGGGTTGGCGACGCCCTTGCCGGCAATGTCAGGCGCTGAACCGTGCACCGGTTCGAACATGGATGGGTGTGTTTTTGAAGGATTCAGGTTGGCCGATGGCGCAATTGCAATCGTGCCGGTACAAGCGGGACCCAGGTCGGAGAGGATGTCACCAAACAGGTTACTGCCCACGACCACATCAAAATGTTCCGGCATGCGAACAAAGTTCGCCGTCAGGATGTCAATGAGGAACTGGTCCACCTCCACATCGGGGTATTGTTTTGCCATCTCGGCCACACGTGAATCCCAGAAGGGCATGGAGTGGACGATCCCATTCGACTTGGTCGCAGAAGTTAAGTGCCTTGCCGGGCGTAACTGGGCCAGTTCAAACGCGAATTTCAGCACACGGTCTGTGCCACGTCGGGTAAAAACACTTTGTTGTACCACGACTTCGTGCTCGGTGCCTTCATACTGGATGCCACCGATGGACGAATACTCCCCTTCCACGTTTTCACGCACTACGTAAAAGTCGATATCACCGGGTTTCTTGTTGGCCAATGGGCAGGGCACGCCTTCAAACAGACGTACGGGGCGAAGGTTGACGTACTGGTCGAACTCGCGCCGGATGGGGATCAGCAAACCCCATAGGGAAATATGATCCGGCACCGTTGGAAATCCGGCTGCGCCGAGGTAAATCGCTTCATAGGGCCGCAGTTGCTCAATACCATCCTCAGGCATCATCCTCCCGGTAGCAAGGTAGGTTTCACAGGACCAGTCAAATTCCTTCCAGTTGATGCTGAAGTCGTGCAGACGACCTGCCGCCTCCAGCACCCTGACACCTTCGGGCATGACTTCCTTACCGATTCCGTCTCCTGGAATCAGTGCGATATTGAGACTCGTACTCACGATTTGTAATCAGTAACTCATCCCGCAGCCAAACAGCTCGTCGGTTGGGAACTTGGTGATGACTTCGATACCCGTCTCGGTGACGACCACCTCATCCTCAAGCCTGACGCCATCATAGCCATCGCCGGCATAGGTTTCCAACGCAAAGACCATACCGGGAACGATCTCCACCGGGTGCTCAATGCTGTAGGCGCGGGAGATGATTGGGAATTCCCACAGCCCGACACCGATGCCGTGACCATACTGGAGACCGAAAATCTCATGCTCGTCTTTGGCACCCATGGCCTTGTGATCCGGCCAGACCGTAGCGATATCCGCCGTGGTGGTGCCGGGTTTGACAGCTTCGATGCCACCCAGTTGGTATTCCAGGCAACGTGCATGAATCTCTTTTTGTTTTGCCGTGGGCTTACCACAGCAAAAACAACGGTAAACACAGGTGTGGTAACCGTTGAACAAGCACACAACATCCATGAAAATCATGTCGCCCGGTTGGATCAGCCGGTCCGAGCTGAGGTGTGGATGTGGGTTGGTCCGGTTACCCGTGGTCACCTGGACGTTGTGGACCCACTGGGCACCCAGTCGATGCATTTCATGTGACGCCGCGGCCTGCAGATCGTTCTCCTTCATACCGGGCTGGATGGTTTGCGCAATCCTGTGAAATGCCGCATCGACAATGGCTGCGCCGTGCTTCAGACACATGATCTCGTCTTCGTTCTTGACTGCACGGGCGTACTGCATGACTTGCTGTCCATCAGCGATGGTATAACCGTTTTCCAGCATGGCCAGAATGATCTGGGACTCGACAATATCCACACCGATCTTGCAGTTGGATTTATCCAGACCGTGGTTGGCGAGCACCATGTCGAGGTCTTTCAGGAAACCCTCGTAACACTTCCAGTCCATTGGCAGTGCACCGTACATCGTCCCGTGCGCCGGAAAAGTGTAATCGGCGATCCACGGGCAGTTGAGCTTCTCTGCAGCCACCTCTGACCCAAAGCCAAAGATATGCGGATATCCGTTACGCGGAATGATGGCGTAGCGCCCCATGTTATCCACTTCGGGTGACGCCACTGCTGTTGAGGTTGAGTAACGCTTGTTGCCGGTATCGAAAAGCAGCAAACATTCAATATCAAACTCATCCATGTACTTCTTGATACGGGCAACCCGGTATTCGCGCATGCGGTTGAAATCCATCCGCTGCTCATAGTCCACCTGCATCATGCCCTGGGTTCCGACTCTCACCATACTTCTCCTTATCGATAATTCATGTCTTGCCACGCCATTGCCTGGCAGCTAATTCTTAGGGCCTAGCCCACCTGTTCGGCGAGTCCCGACTGGGCTGACTTCACAATCGCCTCGGTCACAGCCGCCCCGTGGACCATTTCTGAAACGGGTATTGGAAATGCAGCGCCGCCAGCGGCGGCTTTTGCGAAGGATTCCAGCGCGGCGCGACTAACGTCATAGCCCTCAGCCTGCCAGGTTTCTGCTGGTCCCTTGATGGGTTTGAACGTACAGGTCCCAAATAACTTAAAGCGTCGCTCTTCGGAAGATGCGCCCGCAATATGGGTCATACCCTCAAGCTTGACGAAACCCCTGGAGCCGTACACCTGGAAATTGAAGCCGCCACCGGTCGCTGTCATTGTCGCCAGGTAGCCTGACATTCCGTCGCGCATGCGAAACAAAATGGAGGTCGTGTCATCTGCCTCAATATCCACTGCCCGGTTGAAACTCTGGCAATACACCTGGTCGATTTCCCCACACAGGTCGATCATGCCGTCGATGGCATGCACACCCATTGGCGTCAGACCACCACAAGGCGTTTCATTGGGATCCGCCCGCCAGGCACCCGGCTTGAGGAATAATGCGTTGGGGAAAGTCATCGTGGCTTCCACATGCAAAATGGTTCCCAGTTCACCTGAGTTCACCATTTCACGAAGCTTGTTGATTTCGGGGTGAAAGCGACGGTTGTAACCCAGGCCAAGCGTTACGCCTGCCCGTTCGGCAGCGGCAACCGCCCTGGTCGCATCCTCACCCGTCAAGGCAAACGGTTTTTCACAAAAAACATGTTTTCCATGCTCTGCAGCCGCTATCGTCTGCGGCACATGGGTGGAATTTGGTGTGACCAGAACTACCGCGTCAACGCTGTCGTCAGCAATGGTGTCTGCGTAACTGTTGAACAGTTTGAGATCGTGCTCGGCTGCAAACGACTTTGCGTCATCCGACAGGCTGCGTGTGGTCGCGGCGACAAACCTGATGTCTTCGCTACCGTCTGCCACGGACTCGACCAAAGTCTTGCCCCACCAGCCAAGCCCTACTATTGCCGCGTTGATCACTGCATGAAACTCCCTGTTGGTGATAGTGGTCTGACATCAACCAGCTACCAGATCCGAACCTGCCCCAATGTCACGGTCCGTTTTTAGTTTTATTTAATATATATCGCAAAAAATAGATTTTTTCATATATTATCGATTAAATCAAACTCTTTAATGAAAATTTATATGATAATATCCGCAGCTGTCACCGGCCTTCAGACGGGCTATTCGATAGCAGGCCCGGGGAGAAAACCAATTGACCCCAATTAATGAACCGACTTTTTCGCTACTTGTGCTGGCAGCCCGAATTTGCCTGTCCACGGTGTTCCTGGTTAGCGGAATCCACAAGGCCTTGTGGTTCACCAAAGCGATAGAGGAATTCAAAGTTGCGTCTGTCCCGCTAGTACCCATTACACTTCCGGCCACCATCGCACTCCACATCGTTGCCTCCGTGTGCATCCTGCTTGGAATATTCGTAGCCGAAGCTGCGCTTTCCCTGGCTGTGTTCACGGTGGTTGCCACACTCTGGGTATTTCCATTTTGGCAACACTCGGGGTCCAAACGGCTGGATCAAAGCAGGACCGCATTGGTAAACCTTGGTCTTGTAGGCGGTTTGCTACTTCTCTATGCCGGTGGTCCGGGACAATATGTGCTGACCTAGCTGTGAATTACAGCAACATTGTTCATTCTGGCGTTGTTACCGGTACGCCCGCTCGAAGTAAGGGGTCTTCTTTCAGGACACGGCGTAAACCCGTCCCTGGGGCCTCCTCTTAAAACATCCTGTTTCAAAGGGTCCTGAAAGAAGACCCCTTACTCCGACCGGGCTTGTGCCAAACTGATAAGCAGAATCATTCGGGCCAGCTGGAGGGCGAAGCGGCTCTTACCGATCAACAGCCTGTCCCGGTGTCATTCACGTTTCAACATGGAACGAGCCGGAGAGAGTGGCAGTGCTTCCTTCAGGACCGTATGCGTCAGGGACGACGCATCCGAGCTTACAGGGATGTACTTGTGGCGTGTCCTGAAAGAAGTGCTGATACTCTAAGCTGGCGGATTTGGTGTATAGAACATTGCTGAAGTTCACAGCCAGTGGATGCCTCCACTTGTAAGAGCTAACAATCATTGCGACAATCTACCAATATGAGTCATAATATCGATTATTATATAAACAAGGTGAAAATATCTTGAAAAAAGAAAAAAACGGGGTTCCAGATCAGGATACCCGGCTGAAATTGTTTGAGCTAATGCTCGACTGCCGGGGTCTGCAACAAAGGGCCTTCGATCTGTTTATGCAAAACATGGTCAAGGGAACGACCCACCTTGGCATGGGCCAGGAGGCGGTAGCTGCCGGCTTCGGGGCAGCCATGCACCCGGACGACTATACGTTCTGTACTTACCGGGGCCACAACCACACCCTGGTCAGGGGCGTTTCCATGACCTCAATCCTGGGTGAGTTGATGGGACGGGACTGCGGTCTGTTGCGCGGCAAGGGTGGTTCCATGCATTTGACCAGTGTCGAGCACGGTGCCATGGGCTCGTATGCAATTATCGGAGCGCATATGCCAATCGCGGCCGGTGCCGCCTGGTCAGCACAATACCGTGAAAGCGGTCAGGTGGCCGTTTGCTTTTTTGGTGATGGCACGACAAATATCGGCGCATTTCACGAGGCCCTCAATTTTTCCGTTATCTGGAAGCTGCCGGTCGTTTACGTTTGTGAAAATAACCAGTACATGGAATATACCCCCATAGGTGAAGTGACGGCGGTAAAGAACCCAGCCGCAGATCGTGCATCAGCCTATGG
Organism: Gammaproteobacteria bacterium; assembly: GCA_021772915.1. GTDB lineage: Bacteria > Pseudomonadota > Gammaproteobacteria > Xanthomonadales > SZUA-36 > SZUA-36. The sequence goes on from JAJFLB010000008.1 coordinate 54,198, forward strand.
CCTCGATCCAATACTGATCGACGGTAACGACGCGGATGTCATGTATTCCCATGCCACCGCCGCGCTTGAAAAAGCCCGCCGTGGAGATGGACCCACACTGATAGAGGCGCTGACCTACCGCCATGGCGGTCATTCCCGTGCCGACCCGGGGAAATACCGGCCCGACGAAGAAGTGGAGGCGTGGAAGAAGCTAGATCCGGTCAAGACATACCGGCAACGCCTGCTGGAAGCAGGTATTGCAGAATCAATTCTGGAGGAGTTGGAGAGTGTCTCAAACCAAAAGGTGGACGAGGCAACCGAGACGGCCAGTAACAGTCCGCCACCGCCACTGGATATAGCCCACACAGACTTATGGGCAGATGGGGGTGCGTCATGGCGAAATTAAGTTATCGCGAGGCCGTTTCAGCGGCAATCGCACAGGAAATGCGTCGGGATTCTTCGGTCATCTTTATTGGCGAGGACGTTGCCGCCGCCGGCGGTGTGTTCAAGACGACGGAAGGGTTGCAGGAGGAGTTCGGACCCATCCGAGTCAGGGACACACCGATATCCGAGCAGGCCATTCTTGGCGCCACCATGGGTGCAGCCATGACCGGTCTGCGCCCAGTAGCTGAAATCATGTTTTCCGACTTCTTCGCCGTGTGCTGGGACATTGTCGCCAATCAGATTGCCAAGACGCGTTACATGACCAACGGTCAATGCACATTTCCGCTGGTCATCCGGGCGGCAAATGGCGGTGGCGTCCGGTTTGGTGCACAGCATTCCCAAAGTGTCGAAAACTGGGCCATGGCAATCCCCGGTTTGAAGGTCGTTGCACCCTCCTGCGCAAGCGATGTGAAGGGTCTGCTTGCGGCAGCCATCCGGGACCCGGATCCCGTATTGTTTTTCGAACAAAAATCGTTGTATGGAAGGAAAGACGAAGTACCTGACGGTGAGCATGTTGTGCCGTTGGGTCAGGCCAAGGTTCTCAGGGAAGGTGATGACGTGACCATCGTCGCCCTGGCCGCAATGGTACCCAAAGCACAAAAGGCAGCGGATGTTCTCCAGGTGGAGCATGGTATCTCGGCCAGCGTGATTGATTTGCGATCATTGGTTCCACTCGACACCACAACTGTCTTTGAGTCTGTTTCATCCACCGGTCGGATGGTGACCGTAGAAGAGAATCCGCGTTTGTGCGGTTGGGGGGCAGAGTTGTCATCACTGGTCGCAGAGGAGTTGTTCTGGGATCTTGAGGGTCCCATAGTCAGGGTCACAACCCCGCATATACCCCTGCCATCGGCAGACTGTCTGGAAGATGCCGTGTTGCCGAGCCCCGGGAAGATCGTCGCGAGTGTTGTTGAGCTGGTTGACTGACGATGAAAATCCTGATGCCACAACTCGGTGAAACCGTAACTGAAGGGACCATATCGGCCTGGCACAAGCAGCCGGGTGATGAGGTGGAAAAAGACGAGCTACTGGTAGATGTGGAAACCGACAAGGTTGCCACCGAAATTCCAGCGCCCCTGAGTGGCGTGCTGAGGCAAGTCCTGGTCGCAGAGGGTGAAACGGTTGACGTAGGCACCATCCTGGCCGTCATCGGTGATGAGGATGAAGTTATCGAAACAACCACCACGCCGGAACCCGAAACCACACAGAACGGGGTAACATCCCCCGTTGAAGGCAAGCGTGATTCTGCCCCAAAAGGCGCCGATGGAAAGCTCTCACCGGCGGTTCGCCGGCTGATTTCAACGCATCAGCTGGATATCAGCACCATTACCGGCACGGGCCGTGATGGCAGGATTCGCAAGCAGGACATTCTGGCGGCCATCGAGTCAAGAGATAATGCAGCTCCGGTTGCTGTTACTGAATCCGATGGCAAGCTGGTCCCGTTTGACCGGATCAGAAAGGTGACGGCTGAACACATGGTGCAATCCAAGGCAACGAGTCCGCATGTATTACAGGCCATTGATGTCCGGTTTCACGCGGTCGACGGGGTTCGTCAGACGCGCCGTGAAGCCTGGCGCGAACAGCAGGGTTATTCGTTGAGCTACCTGCCCTTCATAGCCCGTGCAGTATGCCGGGCCCTGCCTGAATTCCCACGTCTTAATGCCAGCGTTGAAGGGCAGGCTCTGCGTTTACATGATCAGATCAACCTGGCAATAGCAGTGGACCTGGGTGAAGCGGGTCTGGTTGCACCGGTGATCCACGCTGCCGACCAACTGACGGTGCCGGAACTTGCCGGCAGGATTAATGACCTTGCGGAGCGTGCTCGCAGCCAGCAATTGCGACAGGACGATGTGACTGGCGGCACCTATACGCTTTCCAATCCGGGTCCGTTCGGCACATTATTTACCGCACCCATCATCAATCAGCCCCAGGTTGCGATCCTGTCGGTTGACGCGATTTCCAAACGCGCCGTCGTGGAAGAAGGCCCGGAGGGTGATGCGATTCTTGTCCGACCGGTTGGTGTGCTAGCCCAGTCGTTCGACCACCGTGCGGTTGATGGTGCTTATTCCGCAGCCTTTCTGGCCCGGGTGAAACAACTGATAGAGAATGAAGACTGGTCCAGGGAGTTTGAAGCATGATCCATTTATCGATACCAACAATAATTCTTTCCCTACTGTTTGCGAGTAACTCGCTGGCCGGTGGAAATCCAGGTGCGACGGTTAAGCTTGGTGACCTGATCAAGCAAGGCGAGGAGTTTTACAAAAAGCCTGTCTCCTGCTGGGTGTGTCATGGAGAAAAAGCCGAAGGCCGTGTCGGTCCGGCACTGCTCACCGGGCCGTCTGCGGCGTTTATCTGGGAGCAGATACAATCCAACCCGCAAATGGGAATCATTGCCTCGGAGTTGAAACCCACCGACGACGACCTGGTGGGAGTCGCCTTGTACATTCGCGAGCTCGCCGGACTTGATGTCGATGTCAAACTTGTTGAAGCCCTGCGGTCAGAACTGGCCACGGCCAAGTCAATGCAGGTCGAAGAGGCGGTTACCATTAAATCCAGCCGGGACCTGGCGGTTGAAAAAATTGAAACATTTGCGTCTGTTCTTGCCGACTGGCAACGCAAATCCAGAACCGGAAGCCTGGCACGCTCGTATGAATCCCGGGTGCTGGCCACTTTTGATCCCGGCGAGGCCAAATTCACACCACAGCCGGGCAAAACATATTTCTATGAGAACGTGGGCAACGCCAGCAATCCGTCGGTGATGCCGACGGGTTTCAGTAACGCAGCGTCCAGCCAGGTGGTCGTGGGTGACGCAGATACCAAGGAAGTCATTGCAAGTTACATGATCCCACCGGTCTTGCGCTCCGCCGTGCACACCACCGCCATGACCCCGGATGGAAAATACGTGTACATCGTCGGCTCAAGGGAAGGTGGTCTCGATCCGAAGGCAAGTCTGCGAACGACGGCTTCGGTACTCAAGGTAGACGCCCTGACCTTGCAGCCCGTTAAACAGTTCACCATTGGTGGACGTTTTCACCATGGGCAGGTTTTTCAGGATCGTTACATGTTGCTGGACACCTTTGCACGTGACCCCGACGGGCTCGACATCATGCTGTTCGACCCAGCAACCGATACCGTGATCGGTGGCATCCGAGATGAGGACCTGGGTGGGGCAACCTATACGGCTTTTACCGATAACAAGTTTATCTATGTGCTGATGGAGCCCACCGGTTATGCACCTGGTAGCTCAACGGGGATGACCGCGATCCGGAATCTGTACCGCGGCAAGCTGGTGACCATGAGACCTTTTTGGGTGGTTAAGATTGATCCCGAAACCTGGGAGGTGCTCCAGGAGTACCCACTCCCGGGCTTCCGCCCCAACTGGATCGAAATCGATTCAAACAGCGAGTACATGTACGTCACCCAGGCGGGCACCTCCAATATCAGCAAAATCAACATTGAGACAGGACAAATAGACTGGACCGCAGGCACGGGTATCGGACCCTACGGGGCCAACCTCAACGCGGACGAATCTGAGATCTGGATCGCCGACAAGGGTGAAGGCACCGGTCACTTTGGACGCACGCTTACCGTGTTGAACGCAGATAGCGGACAAATACTGGAAACCGTATTTTCCGGCTACCAGGTGGATCACGTATTGCTCGCCCCAAATGGCAAGGAAATGTGGGCCACCGCCAATGGCGAGGGCAAGATTTTCGTTTTCGATGCCAGGACGCGACAACAGACCCATGTCATCGATATGCCACAGTTTGGCGACCCGCATGGTCTGGTTTGGGTGCAATACGACCAGCAGGGCAACTCCAGGGTCGTTCGCGATCAGGGGGGGTTCCATAACGGGGCAAGCCCGGCAAAAGTGGGTGCTGATGCACACTAAGGAATATCGCACCAATCGTGTGTTGATGCAAAGGCCTAACCGACAGCGACTGATTTTAGCCTTCTTGCTAAGCCTTGCCCTTGGTGGCTGTGCGGGCGGACAGGTCCGGGCCGAGCCGTGTATGGAGATCATCCTGACCGGCACCATGGGGGGGCCACCCGCTTTTGGTGGGCTGGCCCATGCGGGCACATTGATAAAGTACGGTGACACTGGTAACGCCTGTGGTGACGTATTACTTCAATTCGACACCGGCCGGGGAACACAGCAGGCGCTTTCGAAGTTGGGCACCAGTTCGGCGCAACTTGATGCGGTGTTCTTAACCCACATGCACTCAGACCACAGCGAGGGCCTAGCCGAACTCGCTCAACTCCGCTGGCACTTTCTGGCCGGATCGCTTGACGTCGTGTGCAGCGCCGATGTCGCCGCGACAGAACCTCCTCCCGAACGCACCATGAGTTGCGGAAATTTCGTGCGCAATATCGCCGAACCCCTGTTGCGCTCGGGTGAGATCGCGCAAAGACTTGCTGAAAACCCCCTCAGAAACCCGGGCGGACCAGCCGCGTTGCTGCAACTAAAATCAGTTGCCATTCCCTTACCCGAGACTCCAGGCACAGTGGTCTGGAGTTCGGGAGAAGTAAAGGTCAGCGCCATTGGCTCATCTCACGTCGCCGGACACTTGTCCTACCGGGTTGATACACCCGCGGGTAGTGTTGTAATTGGTGGGGATGCGGGTAACAAGCAACCGGTCCCACCCCGAGCATCCTCAACCTCTGACCGGGTTGAAGCATTGGCCCGGGGAGCCGACGTCATTGTACATTCCACCATTCACCCCGTGATGGGCCCGGGGAAAGGCAGTGGATTTCCGGAGCACGTTTTCTACCGGCAAAGCACCGCCACGGATCTCGGTGCCATGGCCCGTCGGGCCGGCGCCTCACATTTGATATTGACCCATCTGATACCCGCGCTTGGGGCTGCAGATCATGGCCCGTATACAGTACCGGGGAGTGGCCTGGGTGAAAACGATTACCTGAGCGCCACCCGTACCAGCGGTTTTGAGGGCAAAATTCATGTCGGCCGAGACTTGCTGACTTTGCGACTCCCTTCGAACTAACCTGAACATTGGTGCAAAACGCGGCACGGCAAAACACTCTTTTGCCATTCACTTCATACCTTAAGTCGTGGCACCTCAGAGCGAATAATCCCGAACACCATAGTATTGCCCCGCCCTAATTTCTTCGTTGAAATATCTACATTAATTAAAATATCGCAAATAATGGTTATTTTCACATTTTGTGGTAATATTAGAGAAAGTAGTTATTTTTTATAAAAAGCGTGCATCGAAGTGTGGCAGCTTAACAAGGCAAAAAGAGTTCCGGACAAGGTGATGTTTGTTTATCTCCAAACAGCCTATTTGTCACCAAGTGTTGCATCGAATCCATTTTCCACGCTGTATTTTTGAAAATTACGGACAACTTAAATAGTTTGGGAGGCGTCATGCTGTTAGATTCAACCAAGAACCAGCCGTTGGGCTGGAAACAGGCAGGGTCAGTTCTTTTAACCCTGACATTCGTGTTGTTCCTGCTCGCACCGGTGCAACAAGTCTTCGCACAGAGTGAACAGGCCAGCAACGCGGTACTCGAAGAAATCCTGGTGACCTCCCGTCGCTACGAGGAAAGTCTTGAAGATGCGCCGGTCGCGGTGGGTGTCATGACCGAGGACTACATGAAGAAAAACAGAATCACCCGCGCCGATGACTTGATGGAAACCTCACCGGGTGCAACCTGGGAGAGCTTCAGCAAAATGCAGCCGGTCGCCAGTATGCGCGGTGTCATCGCGCCAACTCCGGGTAACGCTTCCAGCGAAGCGTCAATTCAGACAGTGCAGGATAACGTCGTGATCACCAAGGACTCGATGAAGTACCCGACGATTTATGACATGGCGCGTGTCGAGGTCATGCGCGGCCCACAGGGGACCGCCTTTGGCCGCAACGCGTCGGTCGGCCTGATTCACTTCGTTTCGAATCGGCCAAGCCAGGATGAGTCCGGCGGCAATGCCACTCTGACATTTGGCTCAGACGAATTGGTTGAACTGGACGGATTCATCACCGGACAGTTTTCGGATACGGTCTCGGCTCGCCTGGCGTTCAATCATGATCAGCAGGACGGGCCCACGCAATCGGTCACCACCGGCGAAGGACTGGACGGTGATCAGAACACGGCTTTGCGCGCCTCCCTGTTAATAGAGCCCAGTGACACATTCAGCGCCTACCTGAAAGTGGAATACAGTGCCGACCGGGACGATGCACCGGTTCGTAGTGCTTACTACCAGCCTGGTACAGGCCTGACCTACGCGAATGACCCGTTTGTCAGGGGCCGAGCTGACGGTGGTCCCTACGCAGTGACCTGGTTCCGTCCTCAGGATCCATTCCTGAACGAGATATCTTCCGGTTTCGACTTCAGCACCGACAGGGATATCCTGACCATGGCTGCGGAACTCGTCTGGAACCTGGATAACGACCTGACGGTAACCTCGATCACAGGTTACCTCGACGGTGACACACATTCATTGATGGACCTCGTTGGCACACCCAACAATGTCTCGTTCCAGGAAGTGGCAAATGACGCAACGTCATTCAGTACCGAACTTCGCCTGGATAACATGGCAAGCGGCAATTCGATTCGCTGGTTAGCGGGTGTGTACTACATGACCGATGAGGAAGATCGTTTCGAGCAGAATATCTTCCAGGCGGATGGAGCCCGGCTTGGCCCGTGGGTTGAAACGCACATGGGAACCATTGCCAACAACAATACGGACAGCTATTCGGTTTTTGGTGAGATTTCTTTTGATATCAACGATAGGACAACACTGACCTATGGCGGTCGTTTCGTCGATGACAGCAAGGACTACCTGTACGGTGTTCGTGCCTGGGGAGCGAACAAACAGATTGCTGGCGTACCTGGAGTTGGTCCCGGTGTCGATGGTGTAGCACAGGTTTGCCCCCTGGCTGGCCCACCGAACGGAACCTGTGGATCTGAAGCGAATCCGCTTGGATTCACCAACCACCCGGTTAGCGATTCCTGGACTGACTACATCTCCAAGTTGTCCCTGGCGTATGAGATCAATGACAACCTCAACATCTACGGCCTGTATTCAGAAGGGTTCAAGAGCGGCACGTTCCAGCCCGACGCGCGTAACAAGGCCAGCGCTGATGTGGTTGTCGAGCCGGAAACGTCATGGAATTTTGAGATCGGATTGAAGGGCTCCGCACCACGCTATCGGTACGCCATCACCGCCTACAGATTGGAAGTCGAGGGCGTGCAGACGATCAATCTGGTGCCGGTTGCCGCGGGCTTTACCGGTCTGATCAGCAACGTCGGTCGTGTCGAATCGACGGGTCTTGAACTCGAAGGCTCGTTCCTGATTTCGGATAACTTCCTGTTAAGCGGAACTGTCGGCCTGATCGACGCCGAGATGAAAGACACGCCGGATCCGACTGGCGCCATCGACCCGGGCACGGGTCAGGTTTACCAACTCGATGGCCATCGGCCGGCGGGTGCACCAGAGTGGACTTACACTCTTTTCGGCGAATATTCGGTCGACCTGAGCAATGGTTCGAGCCTGCAGTTCCGGGCAGACGTGCGCTCGCGGAGCGACGTATTCAACCAGACGTCAAATCGCTTTACGAATCCCCCGCTGCGCTTGCGTCCCGAAGTCACCAACTTTGGTGCTCGGGTTACCTGGAGATCGGCGGATGAGAACCTGACGGTCTCGATATGGGGCAAAAATATCAACGAAGACGTGGATATTGAGAACTTCGGTCCACCCAGCCCTTGCTGCAGTTCGTTCGCAGCTGGCTTCCGCGGCAAGCGCAGCTTTGGCGCAACGGTTAGCTATGGCTTTTAGGATTTAACAGTGGTCCTTTAAAGTCCTGGCAATTTGAACGGCAATCCATTGGGTTGCCGTTTTTTTATAGGCAACGGGAATTCTGACCGGACTACAAACGAATATAAGGAAGCGAAGTATGAAAGTCACACCAGGATGTATCAGCGTAATTCTTCTGCTTGCAACGGGCAGTGGAATGTCCAAAGCCAATGAAATTATTACATTGGCACCGGACTCGGTGTTCAAGCCCTTCAAAAACCGTTTCAGTCACGGAAAACTAATACCACCGGGTGCCACCTGGCTGATCACTGCAGGCCAAACCGGTGTCAGCCCGGAAGGCGAGGTTGGCAAAGATATCAAGGCGCAGGCCGACCAGGCCATGCAGAACCTGTATAACATTATCAAAGAAGGTGGCATGGACAGCGAGGACATTGTCAAAATGACGATCTATTACCTCGACCCGGCCCACCTGTCGGTCATTGTTGCGGCCAGGAACCGTTATTTTGGCAAGGACTTCAGCCCAGCCAGTACGGCAGTGGGCGTTCCGGCGTTAGCAAGACCGCAGTACCTGGTGGAGGTCGAGGCGGTCGCGGCCAAAGTCATCAAACCCTGACCCGCTTGCCGAATACTCAATGGTCAAGCATCAAGTGCTCCACCCACATTCATTTGTCCAATGTGGGTGGGGCACCTGATTCTTGACTAACTTCTGGAAGCGTCCATTTCTCCTGGTATTCTTCAGGGATCGTCAGCCCATATTTATTCTTTAGGAACTCTTTGCACTGGGCGAAACTCACTTCACAGGCGTGGCCCCAATCGACGACTTCGTGAGTGAGATCACTCAGACCTTTCCTTTGGAAACACATGAGTTCTGAAACACAAAACTTCCGGGGAACATGAGTTGCGAGCAGATCATCGATATTCTCCATATGAGTGTAGACACCGTTTATGGTGAGTTCTGCATTCTCGAACGAGTAGTCAAGAAAGGGGTTGCTAAGCATGAAGTTGAAAATTTTGCTGTTGTAAGCGATGGCATGGGCTGTAGTTACCCACATGTCAAGTTTCCACAACCAACGGGATATAATCTGGATTGGATCGAGTTGAAATAAGAATTTCCGTGAAATTTCGAGATTGCCTCCCAGATAGAAGAGGTTCCAGTCGACCTTCCTGAGCGTGTCGATAGAACACTGCAGGAAGCCAGGATCGTAATTTTTGAATATAACGTCGTCTTCAAATATCAGGAGATTGTCCAGGCCACTTTCTTCGGCATCTCTGATAGCGGTCAGCACGCTTAAAATGAGGTTCTTTTTGTTGTCATTGTTGCCGGTTATGGCTGGCAGTCTCTGGACCCGGTGGCGTATACCAACGTTGTCGAATTCTTCGCAAGCCAGGGCCCATCTATCAGGTCTTGAGTCCAGGTTGATACAGACAATTCTGTCAAAAAAATCAAATGGGTTTGCAGTCATTGACTTCTGCCTTGGTGGGTCTTATTTGAACCAGTAATCATCAGCAGTGGTTGTGTCCCGTGCGGCCTGCTCGGTTTCAAACCCCGGCGCCATCGAAGCACGGATTCCTGGCAGCACCTTGTGGTGTTCATTATTCAGTGTCCGAAGCCAGCGTTGTTGGCCCATCGTCAGGGCGACAAAGAAACCCAGTTCAACCAGTTCGGGCTCTGTGAAATGGCTGTGCAATAGATCCCACAACTCGTCATTGGTCTGCAGGTCCCGGATAATAGCTTCGGTATACGCGAGCGCGGCTTTTCCCTTGCAACGTAACGATCCGACTTTTCAAATTCGAGCAGTTCACGGTAATCCTCCTCGACGAGGCCTGCATCGCGAGATCTCTCGGACCGCTGATTGCCACACTATTCGCATTTCACTGAACGGGAGACGTTGATACGGCATAGCTTTATAATATTGTGATCAAGAAAACCATTGGCAAAAGACGCCTTCCAGGCCGTTGCATATGAAAAAAATCATACTACTTGCAGTTTTACTAATGTCAAATTCTTGTTTGACACATAGCTCTAGTAAAAATGAAGAAACCCCTCTTACTCAAGGTAAAAACAAAAACGAAATTAGCAAAAAAATATTCTTTGAAGTTGACAGCTTATTGAAAACTGATAATGGCAAGTTTTGGGACAAACCATTGTATGGTCCAATAATTTTTATTGACCCTGAAACAAGAGAATTTATTGCTAATGAAAACAATTCATCAGACAAATTCAGAAAAATCAATTCTGTTTTTTCGGACACCTTGCCAAATGATATAAATATTGCAAACACAGCTTTGAATTGGGAAAACAAAAGATGGACTATGGTAATGCTACCATTGCCGATAGACAAAACATCCCGAAACAATTTGGTGATTCACGAATTATTTCATCGCATACAACCTGAAATTGGATTTGAAGACCTTGAAGAGCTCAACAACGGTCATTTAGATACTTATGAAGGTAGATTATTACTCATATTTGAATTGCAGGCATTAAAGAAAGCGCTATCTGCTGAAAACGATAGTTTAAGAAAGTTACATCTAACAAATGCCTTTACTTTTAGAAACAAAAGACAGACCAATGAAGAAAGGAAAAATGCAGAAAACTCATTAGAAATTAATGAAGGGCTTGCAGAGTATACTGCGATTATGTTGAGTGGCAGAAATGAAAATGATATGAAATTGCATTTGACTAATGGTGTAAATCAATTCTATGACAACCCAAGCTTTGTAAGGTCTTTTGCTTACCAAACATTGCCAATTTATGGCTATCTTCTTTCTCTGCGAAAAATCAATTGGCACAAAGAAATTTCACGAAGTACTAACTTGACTGATTTTTTCATCAAATCTTTCGCCATCGAAACATCTACCAACATTTCGTTTGAACTAATAGCCAAAGAAAACGATTATGACTATGAAAATATAGCAAAAAAAGAGAAAGCAAGAGAAAATGGAAGATTAGAAAAAATTACGAAATTCAAGACGACGTTTCTCAAACAACCAACACTAAAACTATATTTTGAAAATATGAATATTTCGTTTGACCCAAGAAATATAACACCTCTTGAGAATTTTGGGACTGTTTATCCAACTATGAGAGTCACGGATAATTGGGGAATTTTAAGTGTAAAAAACGGAGCACTATTAGGCTCTAATTGGGAAAGTGTCATCGTTTCTGCACCAACAGAAATTAGTGATGAAATTGTAAAAGGAGACGGATGGACTTTGGAGCTAAAAAATGGTTGGAAGGTCAATAAAGTGGAAAATAAATTTGAACTAAAAAAGAAATAACCATGCATATGGATGATATTGTCACGTTAACGAAAGTGAGCTGTCGAAAGTCCAGAAGAGGAGCTATGCGCAATTAGCACACGCAGGTCACCTCACTCATGTCTTTAATCACGAAAAGTTGTGGGTGCCCTGAATGGCACTAAGTTAAGGTCTGTCTGCACGTTTTTGGCCGCGGTTGGGAACTTCTCTCATTTCAGTCTCGGAAAACCCTGAACCTGGTTTTTTATATTCGTCACGTGGTGGCGAAAAAACATCAATAATTTTCGCCCCTTTTGGACCTGCCTTAAAGCCATGTTCAACTCCACCGGGGGTTCGCCAGAAACTCCCCTTTTTAACTTCATAATCTTTTCCACCCTGAATTCTCGTGCCGCATCCTTCAAGTAAGAAACCCCACTGCTCCTGAGGATGGCTGTGAATATTTCCTGCGGCGTTAGGTTCAACTTCCACAATGGAAAGCATGGCCTGGTCTCCCGGAAAAATTCGGGTAGTTAAACCCGGAGCTAAATCCCTGTTAATTCCTTGAGATTTATCGAAGAGACTATAAAATAAACTTTCATTTGACATAACAAATCCTTTTCTTGGGTGTTTGCTTTTTTATGGGGTAAAAATATGGGTCCAACTGTGGGGATCATCGCCAACCCCGGATTGAATATCAAATAAACTACTCCGTAACCGCGTACTAAGTGCCTTCTTTGAAAAAGTAATTCTAGAAGCCTCGCTTGCAAACAAGTCAACAGGGGCCACAGTCCAGGCTGTCCCGGTGAAAAACATTTCTTGGGCATGTTTCTCTATTTCTTTAAACTCTATTTGTCTTTCAATGACAGGAATTTTGAACTCAGATTTTAAAAGTTGAATAACCGAATCTCTTGTAACTCCCGCCAAAATTTCTCCATCTAGAGGCGGGGTAACCACACTGCCATCCTTTAGGTAAACAAAAGCGTTTGAGCCAGCCGATTCAGTAATTACATGGGGATTATCGGATTTTCCAAAAACAATATCGCTGTACCCTTTATTAACCCACTTATCCCGAAGAACCAGAGAGCCAACATAATTAGCCGCGACCTTTGCCTCACCAATCCCTGTTCCGGCAACACGCGGCCGGCCAACAAATCGAAGCCGAAGGCCGGACTCCTTTCCTTTCCCTGCGAAATACTCTCCAACCGGGGAAACCCAGATTAAAAAGGTTGCCTCCTGAGCAAGGGTTTGCCCCAGAAGGGGGTTGCTTCCAAATTCCAGGGGGCGAATATACAAACTCCCGTCCCCATAATTGGGAACAAGGTCAATATTTTTATCAAGTACCAATTTCAACCCTTCAAAAAAATCGGACTCAGGAACAAGGGGAAGCCCAACTATGGAAGCAGAGCACTGGAGCCGCTTTGCGTTGTCCCTTGGCCTAAAAAGCCTAATATTTCCATCCTTGCCTCGGAAGGCTTTGGTACCCTCAAATATAGTTTGCCCATAGGACAACACCGCAGCTGCCGGGGAAATTTTGAGGTCACCACTTTCAACAATTTGGCCCTGCCACTTTTGTGAAATTTCGCGATCAAATTTTGCAAGATAATAAGGCAGACCTTCTTGAAATTTAAAACCTTGAGCCATAGCTAATTTTCTCCGCTTCCTGAATGAAGTTTGACATGTTGTCAAACAGGTAAACTGGGTTGGTGTTCATTGGGAAATGGCTGGCATGTGGGACACTTAAAACCTGCACTCCCCTTTTTGAAAGTTCTGGCAAGTAAGTAAGGTGGCTATTTTCAACCCCATGAACAAACATTTTATTAGCTGACAGGCTTGTAAATTTCTCAAAAAGGCCAGACCGGTTGGAATGATCATAAATAGAACTCAAGTAAGGAAGAACGACTTCAGTGCTGATTTTATTCGGCGCGCCAGCAATATAGGAAGCATAACCAAACTGCTCAACCTTTGAGGTCCGCTCCATAAACTGTTCGAAAAATTCTTGGGAGTTTTTGGCCGGATACTGAAAAATCTGGCGACTCATAAAGGTGTCCCCTGGGGCCACATTTCCCTCAATGTTAGTAAAAGAAATCACCTGTTCCTGCAGTTGGTGGCCCACAAGGAGCGCCGTTAACCCGCCCATGCTGTGGCCACAGATGTGAAAGCGATCCAAATTCCAAAGATCAAGGAGTTGCAGAGTCAGATCTACCAGAAAATCAATACTGGCCAGTTCGGGGTTGGAAATTTTTGACTGCCCCAATCCCGGGAGATCGAACGCATAAAGTCCTCGGTCTCTGTTCTCCGATCTTAAAATGAAGTCGTGATAATCTTCTTTGGAAGACCCAAACCCATGAAGCGCAATCAAAGGAGGAAGGTAACCCTCCTTCACAAAGGCGCTTAGTTCCAATTCAACCCCGTTAATGCAGAGATTGATGCTATTTTTTTTCATGTTATGTGCTCTTTCAAGGAAGTGTAAGGTTTAGGATTTTGTAAAGAGGAATGCCCTTCGCAAATAATTGTTTTCTAATGGCCTCTTCCCTTTTTTCCCTTGCTTCAGCTTCATTTAAGGTTCCATCAAGCTTGTCAGCAGGAACAACAACAACACCGTCCGCGTCACCCCTGATAAGATCCCCCTTAGAAATATTAATGTTTCCGAATTTGATTGGTTCTCCCAAGGACCCTCCTTCTCCAGTTTTAACGGGCCCATTAACTGCAGTTCCAAAAGCATATATTGGCAGAGGCATGCTCTTCAGATTCTCAACATCGCGAATACAGCCCTCGAGGACAATTCCCCCAAGCTTTTGGTGGACAGCAGCCTCAACCAAAAGGTCTCCAATGTAGGCATGATTTTGTCTTCCAAGTGTCGAGATAACTAGAACATCTTCTGGTTCAGCCAGATAAAGCGCCTTGTGAATCCAAATATTGCTAGCCGCTGGGCAAACTAAAGGGAAAGCCCTGCCATTGAGGTGTGGCTGCCCCCCCAAACACTGAAATTTATGGGAAAGAGCACCTTGTCTCCCGGACCCTTCATATAGATTTGCCACCGCCTGTTTTCCGGAACGCTCCAAGCTAATAGCTGAAATAGATGACATCTTCTTTACCCTCATGAAAAACACTTATATTCGTTTTCAGGCATTGTTTTACGTCGTTTCATGTGTTATATAACATATTATGAGAAATATCAACGCTATTGATAGAAAAATACTGTCGATCCTAAAACACGATGCAACGACCTCTAAAGCTGAAATTGGCCGCAAAGTGGGGCTAGCGCCTTCGGCTATTGGGGAAAGGATTCGGCGCCTCAAAGAGACCGGCGTAATTTTAGGTTTTGAAACTAAAATTAACCCTGCAAGCCTCGGCTTTAGAATTCTCGCCTTCATTTCAGTTACTGAGAGAAAGCCCACTGGAAAAGTGAAGACGGGAAAGGTTTTAACTTGTGTTACCGGAGTTGAAGAAGTGCACAAAATTGCAGGAAAGGACTGCTTTCTGGTGAAAATTCGTGCCCGGGATACTGACGAGCTAAATGAAATCCTTGAGCGTGAGATTAACCCTATCCCCAGCATTTCTGGAACTTCAACAACGATTGTCCTAAAAACCATGAAAGAAGATATTTCCTTTAACTTACCTCATGACAATTTGGAAAAGCTTGTCTCGGCGGGGTACGGAATTGCCTAAAATTGGAATGGCTCAGCTTTCGGTCTCCCAGTCCATGGAAGAAAACCTTGGAAAAAGCCTGAGTGCCATAAAAGAAGCCGCAGCCAAACGCTCGGATTTAATCATTTTTCCGGAAATTCAACTCTGCCCTTTTTTCCCTCAATACAAAAACAGCAATGCCAAGCCCTATTGTTTAAAGTTGGATAGCCCCGAAGTTCAATCACTTCAGGACGCTTGCAAAAAGTCTAATATCAATGCGATTCCAAATATTTATCTGTCTGAAGGAAGAAATGCCTTTAACGCCTCGATTATGATTGACCGCTCAGGGCAGATTCTCGGTGTTTCCAAAATGGTTCACATCACTCAAACCCCTGGGTTTTATGAACAAACCTACTACACCCCTTCAACTGAAGGATTCAAAGTTTTTGAAACCGACATCGGAAGAATTGGAATCGTCATTTGTTTTGATCGTCACTTCCCAGAAAGCTTCAGGGATTGTGTTGTACAAGGTGCCGACCTGATAATAGTCCCAACAGTAAATATGTTGGGTGAGCCGATGGAAATGTTTGATTGGGAAATTCGGGTCGCTGCTTTCCAAAATAGCGTTGCTATTGGAATGTGCAACAGAGTGGGGCAAGAGGGAGATGCTACTTATTATGGTCGCTCGATTCTGGCAGGCCCTTCAGGTGAAATAATCATGCAAGCTGACAACACTGAAAAAATCTTCTTTGCGGAATTTAAATTGTCAGGAATAAGAACAGCCAGGCAAAAAAATAACTATCTTGAACTCTATGACCCCTCGGTTTTTAGTTTAGACCCCCAATTAGAACACCCCTGAATTGTTGGGCAGCTACAGACAAAACCTAACACTTCTTAATGATATATAAGCAGGCTGTGTCGGAAGGTAAGCTAGGCTCACCTTAATACCGTGTTTTGCGGGAGCACTCAATCTCAACATCCATTTTCATATGCTGTTTCTGGATGGTGTTTACGTTGATAACAAACATGGAAGCTCACGGTTTCATTGGGTTAAGGCCCCGACCAGTGATGAGCTTACTCAGCTAAGCCAGAGCATTGCTCACCGGGTGGCTCGCTGCCTGGAGCGTCAGGGATTGCTGGTACGTGATGCAGAGAATAGATATCTCAGTGAGGATTCCTGTTGATAATGAAGACGCGTCAGACCGGTGGCATTCCGATATTGGCGGCCATGTTCGCCGCATCAGGATGTTTTCTTAGAGCCTGGGCACCCTTAAACACTCAAGGCGAACGGGGCGCCGTGTAAGAAGAAACAACTTCCTCAACCAGGATTTCCAGCTCGGCCTGCGGGTACCAGCGTCCGCGCGTCATCACACCCAAACGGTGTCGTGTGGCGCTGATGTCTTCGAGCGGATTGGACTCAAGCAATATCAGATCGGCGCGTTGGCCCACGAGCACCTCGCCGAAAGCATCATCCACACCCATCCGGTTTACACTCAGACGTGCGTTCCTGGTGGCTGCGTTTAGCGCCTCGTAGGGTGAAAGACCCGCATCTACCAGCAATTCCAGATCGCGGTGGATATGCTCCGGTAATGCACCCTGCACACCGGTATCCGTGCCAGTCAGGATGGATACGCCTGCGGCATGCTGTTCACGGATCATTTGTGCATAGAATGGTTGCAGCGTATTACGTCGCCAGTCCTGCTGACCCTGCCAGGTGACCATTCGGCCGCTTAGCCATTGCTGGATCTTCTCAGGACGTATGCGTTGGTATTCCGGTCGTTCGAAATATCCCGGGCCAGCTTCCAGATACAGATAGGTGACCTCATCGGTAACCAAGTTTGATACCACCATTACATCGTGATCCACAGCGGATGCTACCGACCTAGGGATCAAATCCAGGTTCACGCCAATCGGCTGGAAGGCTCGCGGCGACATTTTGCCCATCAGATGCTCGTCGAGGAACTCGTCAACGTGTGCTGACTCCCGTAATCCGGTTGCAAACGCTGCTTCAATACCGTGGTCGATGTGGCCAACAATGTACATACCCTGGCGTCGCGCCTCGTCGATAACACCCAGGTACTGGTCTCGCGGTAGATAGTCGTAAACCTTAATCAGGTCGTAACCTGCATTGACCTGTCGTCGAACTTCAGCGCGGGCCCGTGCTTCTGTATTTGGAACATAGGCTATGGGGTACTCAAACGACGTGTAAATGTTGATTGGTATGGCGTTGGTACTGAGTAAAACAACTCCAAGCACAACCAGAACGAAAGCGCCTGGCAATATGGCCCCTCTTAATGACCGGTTATGTTTGTTCAAACCCCACAGGCGTTGCAACAGCCAGAATAAAACCAATATTGCCGCTCCGAGGGCAAGCAGACCAGCGATGACCAACAGACGGAATACCCAGACAATAGCCGCGTCAGGTGGGCCCGCGATAACCGGACCACTGGTGTAAATCGTAGGGCCAATCCGGTCCCCACGTAAAACCTGCTCGCGCCACTCAAGGTGGACCGGTAAGCCATTGAGATTCCGAATCGTCGTTACACCTTCGGCCAGAAACAGTCGCATGAAATCCGGGTTTGGATCGATGTTCAGGTGTGTGTGCATGTCGGCGAGACCGGGCATTAAATAAGCACCATTGGCGTCGATGATAAACGCACCTGACGGCACCCTCACATCAGCCGATGGTCCGACGGTCATGATCTTTTCCCCTGCAACGACGACGGTGTATTTGTGCAGAATAGTCTCGCTGTTCATGGGTATGATGTTGACGTTTATTAATGCTGTTATGTTGGTTCTCTCGGTCTGTTCTTGGGCCATGATGGAATCTGCATTCATCAACAGCAACAAAGGCAAAAAAATCCAAGACATTACACGATTTGTTTGATTCATTTGCAGCCCATATCGAAATTTATGGCATAATTTCCACTATTCTCGGTTATATTGTTCCAACAGGTCCATGACCTGATCAATCCTGTAGTGCAGCGCTGTGAGCGATGTCTTGCGTATACCAATCCAATTGCGATGTACTACCGCCAGATTCCACATCTCACGATTGACGAGTAGTGAAGAAAAGTCGGTGTCGAAAGGCGATATAAATACCTGATCAACCTGCCAGGGGTCCGACACAGCTATATTCCGGATCATAAAGTTATTGATCGTCAGGTAATGTGGAGCGAGTATGTGGTCTTCCAATCTTTGATGGATTTCCAATTGCGAACTCCATTCTGCAAGTGCAATTCGTAAGTCTCTATTCCTGAGGATGCGCGTGTTACCAGATGTAACAAGATCAGCATAAGTGGCAGTGACCGGGCGCAGAACGCTGGTTTCGAAGGCCTTCGAGATCGTTCGGTGAATGCCGGATGAATCCGTCGTCGTTTTCGAAGTCATCAGCCCGAATAACTCGTCGATCGCCTTGAGTGAGACAACCGCCGAGTCTATTTCGCTATTGAGATCCAGGACTGTGGTGGAGAAGTCCTTGTACAGGCCTTGCACATAAGCCGATTCGGTGACGCGATCCGTTTTGTCATCCCACCAGGTATCGACTGTTAAACCCAAAGCGACACCGATAGCGACGATTGTCGTCTCTGCGAAAACGTATCTCCAATCCGAAACCTGACTGATGCTAACCATGTGCGTCTCCGCTAGATTCCTGTGGACAATAACTGCTAGTGTAGCTAATTAGAGATTTTTTTGGGTGGTGAGTGTGGTGGTGAAGTCAGGATTAGTGCCAGCATTCGACCACAGGGATGTGTGAGGTAGAGCAACGCAGGGAGCAATTGCCGAGAAGACTGAAAAACCTGAGTCACGGGTGGTTCAATACATGCGGGTTTCTGGCAATATAGCATTAATGCTGCTTATACCCAGGCACCAGCCATTTCGTCCATAATCATTCTGGTTTGGGTGTACCAGTCATCCCTTAGTGTCACTCAAGTTCAATTGACTCACCGGCCGTGTCAAATATAACCGCCTCCGGTAACAGGTTGAGCACCTGGTTGGTTTGTGTGGCGAGAAGGCCGCTCTGGAAATGCGCAACAATGATGACGCTTGGGGCCAGCATGCTGGTGATCAGGTCAAAATTGGCCGCGCTGATTAAGGTGTTGAACGTCGGCATTATGATTGCGTCTAGCTCACCGGCTTGTAAACCGAGCGCCTGTATATTGTCTGCCGCATAATCAAAGTCACCGATATGCAGAATTTTGCGACCTCCCAGTTCCACCAGGTAAGCCAGATTGGTTACTTGTGAAAAGTCATTTCCAAACTGGTCGAAATGACGAGTGTGAAAAACCGTTATCGGTATGCCGTTGATCGTGAATTGCTGACTCTGAAAGCGGTTCAACGTTATTTCCTGGACCTGGCTCTGCTGAGGGATATTGGATAAACCTGCCGAGTCAGGACCAAGAAGCATCGTATTGGGTTGATTACTGAGAAAATTACTCATTGATGTGAAACCGATATGGTCACCGTGATTGTGCGTAAAAGCTGCGATTTCAACGTCCTGATAAGGCACTGAGCCGGCTGCAATGGCCGCCTGATCGGCGGTACTGGGAGAAACCCAGCCTTGCACTGGACCCAGGAGGCCATCAATAACAACTTCCTTATCTTCAAACTGTATCATTACGCCCAGATTGCCGATGTAATTGATGGACACCTGGCTGGCTGAAGCCCCGATTAATGCCTCGCACAAGGCAATATTGTCGCTGGCCACACGTTCGATTGGTACCGAGCCCTGTTGGGCAATTGAAGGGATGTCGTAGTCAACGGTGCCGGCATTGCAATCGTCGAATGTCAGTGTAATCGTGCCGTCATTTACCCTCTCGATCTGGGTGGCAGTATCAAACAAGCCGCCGGATGTATTCGAAATATCCATGACCGCCCGGTTACCGTCAATCGTACCCAGAGCGGTTAACCATCGATGACCCGGGTCACCCAGATTCGCGTGCGCGTCCTGGTCAGGTAGTACTGTGTCATAGGTAAACCAGGCCAGAGAGACAACACCCAGTTCAGCGAATACGGTGATAAAAAATCCCTGTCCTTCGGTTGCGGGGTTAAACCACGCATCGTTCAATCCCGCATTCATCTCAATTGTATCGAGATGTACTGCCCGTAACGAGTTGCTGTGCAATTGGTCAGTTGAAGTAATAACGTCAGAATCATTGACGTAAATGATCGTGCCGTCAGCATTGATATCGATGCCGTTGGGCCTGAAAAACCTGGCCTGGTCACTGGGACCATCATCTCTTCCCGGCTGAGCGCTTCCGGCCAATACTGTGACGTCACCATCCATGGACACTCTGAAAAGACGATTGCCCCGAAAGGAAGTCGCGTATAAGACTCCATCGCGGTACACCACGTGACCATTTCCCCCACCTGGTATGGTCGTAAACAATGAAACCTGACCAGTGGCTGTGATCTTGAGCATGTTCGAATCGAGGAAATTGACTGTATACAAATTGCCGTTGTCATCCAGGGTCAGTCCGTTGGGACAATTGAATAAGACGCTGCCGGTGAACAGTGTGGATCTGCCGTTAGGCACCGCTTTGCGAATCGTGTTTTCTCTACAGTTGGCTACAAAAATTTCGTCGTTGGCGTTGATTACCAAACCAACGGGCCCACTAAACCCGGTTGAATAAGTGGTCATTTGACCATCGGGGGTAATTCGCCGGACCGTGCCACCGTTCAAATGTGACTGAAAAAGATTACCCTGGCTGTCAAAAGCACTGCCGGACGCGCCTGCCAAACCGGTAACAAACAGGCTGCGCTGGCCGTCAGGTGTGATTTTCCAAATGGACGTGCCATTGGCTCTGCTAAGGTTTGGGCCATAGTCACTCACATAGATATTACCGTCCGGGCCAACCGTGACACCGCCACTGCCGTTGAAGCCAGAATCGATGGTCTCGACATGTGTTGCTGCCCACGCTGAGCCGGCAAGCGACTGGACCAGCAGCAGAAATATATAGATATACTTGTTCATTGTGTTTTCCAACCAAAAAGAAAGTTATCGTATTTCGGGCTATTGGCCTAAATCTTGAACGAAACCGATGCAACCGATATTGGACGATTTGGTGCCGGTGATTAATGCAGCATCGAATCATCATTATCGGTTTCGTTATATTGCGGCCGTTTATGCACAATACTAGCCACCCATTACTGTCAATAATCAAACGGAAAACGGGGAAACCCGGTACTTTCCTGTGGAATTTGGAGGTTTCAATGCGTCAAGATTCGGTCCCACATAAACAAAATTACTCACCTGCACTGCTGCTGTTGATTGCATCGATATGGATACACGATGCCTATGCTCAGGATGATTTTTTTCGACCTGAGGTCACCACACTCAATTTGTCCGACGACATGATTACCTGGGGTAGTTTGGGTGGGGTGACCGTGGATCGCCTGGGTTACGTATATGTCACCAATTTTGGCGCTGATGTTTGGCGGGTATCAAAAAGCGGCACGGTCAAACTGCTGACCGACAGCATGTATGAGGCGGCCGGTAACGCTATCGACTTAAACGGCGACTTGCTGCAAGCAACCCATAGCAATGGGAACCTTTATCGGATATCAAGAAACGGTGAAATTAGCCTGCTGGTGGACGGTGAGCTAAACGGGCCAGTCGGTGTTGCCATAAACAGAGCCGGTGAAATCTTCGTGACCAACTGCTGGACCAATAATATTGCCAGAATCAAGGTTGGTGGAAAGCTCGACATTTTTTCAGAAAATGGCAGTTATCTATGTCCCAATGGTTTGGCATTCGACTTACAGGGAAACTTGTTTGTGGTCAGTTTTGACAACACGATCATTACGCGGATAACGCCCGAAGGTGAGGAGTCGACATTGGCTACATTACCCGGCGTCGGCAATTCACATATTGCTTACTTCAAGAACCACCTCTATGTGACACAAATATTTGAGCACCGCATTTTTCAGATTAGCAGCGACGGTAGTTTCAAGGTGTTGGCAGGTGATGGTACCTCCGGCACCAATGATGGCCCTGGAACTCAAGCACAAATCGCCTGGCCAAACGGGATTGCCATATCGCGAACCGGCAGGCTCTATGTCAATACCCTGACAGGTGAGTTTCGGAACCGGAATAAAGCTTCACAATTACAGTTAAAAACCATCGATTTACCCACCTTGTCGCGAACCCTGGAGCGTGCATATAACAGCGGAGGTAAGACTGCACTCAAACCAGCATATGATTGGTATCGCTCAAAGTATGCCGCCGACGCTAAAGAATCTTCCATTATCGCGGGGTTCTCCAACGAGATTATCAAGTTCATTGGCCGGGGAAAAATTGACGAGGTCATCGCTGTTGCTGAATTGAACACACAACTGCACCCACAGGCCTGGGAAGCCTGGGTTGGCTTAGGTGATGCTTACGCAGCTGCCAACAACCGGGCGTTGGCACGTAAATACTTCGAGAAAGCACTTCTCATCACACCTGAAAGCGTGACCATCGAATCGAGGATAGATGAATTGCTCATTCCCTAAACCCGGTTTTCTTTGGGTTTTAGTGGGTTGCAATCGAATCTGTATGGGTGATCCCCAGAACCTCAATCGGTGTGAAACTGCCGCAGAGTGGTTTCCAGGTAATCACAGAGCATTTTCAATGGGTCGAGCCTTGGTTTCACAGTAATGCCAGTGAGGAAGTTTGAATACGGATTAAGGTCAAAGTAAATCCGCTGCCCCGTTCGGCTGCTATGCAGGAACTCAACACTACCCACCTCCACTCCAGCAGCCGATAAGATACGTCTTCCCTCTTCAAGAACCCTGTCATCAGGTTCGATCAGGGTGACGCTGCCCTCACGAATTCCACAACCGTCAGCCGGACAGTAGTTATGCGTATCTCCCAGCACAATCCTCAGACAGTAGACAAGATTACCGGCAATATATTCGAGCCGGAAGATACAACCGTCTACTGCCTGGTGAAACTCTTGAAGCAGGTAGTCGTCGAACTGCTTTACGCTTTGTTGGTGCACGGATCCAAGCCTGTTGAGCTGCAAGTGTTCAGAAACAAACTCGATCCCCTCGCCGCTCCCTCCAGCATCCGGTTTTAGCAATAAGGGAAATTGCATCTCCTGGGCCAAGTCTTGCAAGACGGCGGTACCATTGACTCTTTTGCTGCAGGGATAATGCAATTCCAGGCCGCGGATCAGAACGCCTTGCTCCAGTTTGGATATCCCAATACTGTGTGCACGGGCGCCATTGATCACACGTAGACCTTTTTTCTCCCAGCTGCTTAGATCATGCAACAATTTGTGGTGCGCTGTCGGGTCTCGAGGCCCGGAGCCGCAGCTGACACGATTGAAAACGACACCCACATCACGAAAACTATCTTCACTCAAGGGTTCGTCAAAGCGCTGCGCCAGCAGATGGACGTTCCTGTGCTCCAATGCCTGTAATAATGGCTGATTCCAATCTGCTCGATCAAATATCACACATAATTTGGATCGGTTTCTATGCACACCCGTCATTTCCCTGTTGCTGAAATACGGTCATAATGCCTACTTAAACATTCATGCTCTAGCAAAAAACCGCTTCATTGCACGCATCCGACTCGCAATTTGTGTGTTTGATAAATAAAAAGATCGGTTTTGTACAATCATAAGTGATCGCATTGTGGCGTTATACTGTTTCGCGCAAGCTGGCGTG
This sequence comes from Gammaproteobacteria bacterium, assembly GCA_021772915.1. Classification (GTDB taxonomy): domain Bacteria; phylum Pseudomonadota; class Gammaproteobacteria; order Xanthomonadales; family SZUA-36; genus SZUA-36. The sequence continues at coordinate 77,917 of JAJFLB010000008.1, forward strand.
ACCGGCGTTATGGGCAAGTGATAAGGCAAACGCAACGAATCAGCACTTTGAGTAATAACTTACACAGCAAATCGAGCAATCAAAACCGTGACCCTGCAAGTTGTGGTTGTCCTGCCTCGCATGGGATGACACTGGAATACCATGATTGGGGCAGCGTCCGCTTGCTCGAAACAAGTCATGAACCCGCCCAGCAAATCAGCTGGCATCAACATGAGCACGCTTGCATCACCTATGTATATTCAGGTGGCTACCATGAATCATACCGTCGCCGCGATGTGGACTGCACCAATCACGGCCTGTTGCTCAAACCTGCGGGAATTGAACACAAAGACAGCTATAGCCCCAAGGGCGCGTCTTCGGTAGTCATGATTCTTGATCGCGATGAAAACAATGACTTGCTGGAGTTCATCCGCGATGTCAGTTACCTGGATCACGCCGAGGCTGGCTCGTTGGGTGTGCGGCTATTACAGGAATTGAGACACCCTGATGAGTGCACTGCCCTGGTGGTCGATGGCTTACTGCGTTCGATTATTGCCATGGCGCACCGATTGGGTTCAGTCGATGACAGGTCAACACAGCTACCCTGGCTGGACCGGGTGCGTGATAAATTACATACGAGCCACAGCCATCAAATTTGTCTGCAACAAATTGCCAGGCAAGAAGGTGTTCACCCTGACCATTTAACCCGTGCGTTTAAACGCTCCTATGGTTTGTTACCCGGTGAGTATGTACGTCAAATGCGCCTGGAAGCCGTGCGCCACACATTAGCCAAAAGCCAGGAATCATTGAGCTCCATTGCCCTGGAGTGTGGCTATGCCGACCAGAGCCATATGACTCGGGCATTTCACCGTCAATATGGCGAACCACCCGGGCGTTACCGAAAACGCATCCAAAATAACTGACGAACTCTAGAGACCGCTGAGAGACTCGCACATCTGAGCGGGTGTAATCCGGGAGATTGCGATCTGATTGGAGCGTTCATCTGTGTCAAATGTGTACTGGAGCAGCCCTTCTGTACAGCTGCTGAAGGCGATGTTCATGGTGCCAACGACCTCGGAAGTGGTTGCAGTCGGGTCGTCAAAAATTCCGCCGCTGTTTAAGAATATGGTTAGTTCGGCCGTTGCACCATCAATCTCCCCGAGTGCTGTAAACCAGCGGTGTTGTTTGGAGCCAAAGCCGTCAGTTTCATCGGCCGCCGGGGCACTTACGTCATAGGTAAACCAGGCTACGGCTATTACGGGAGGTTCTGAGGTGGAAACCACATCAATAAAAAAACCCTGGCCGAGGGTGTCGTGATTGGCCCAGGAGCCGGTCAGCCCGGCATTGATCACGAAGGTCTGGCTATTTGGCCGCAGATCGATCCGGCGAATTGCGAGTGTGGGGGCGGTGAAATTTGAAGTTCCGGCGAGATACAGAAATCGGCCATCCGGTGAGACCCCGATACCATTGGGCCTGGAGATGGTTGCCTGATCGACCGGGCCATCGGTAAGTCCATCAACCCCGGTTCCGGCAACCACCGAAACAACGCCACCAGTATCCACACCATAGACGGTGTGAGCATTGCGGCCTGTAATGTAATAGGTATCGTTGGCAAATTCGATATGGCTGTTGCCGGTTCCGGGGTTAGTAGCAAACACAGTAACCACGCCACTCGAGTCCACCCGCAAAAGGTTCGTGTTACGGTGATTGACCACGTACAAGGCACCATCATGACCCGGCGTGATGCCGTTGGGACAGTTGAATAAAGGGCTCGAAGCTACGGTCTTAAAAACCCCATTGCTTTGCAATTGCAGGATGCGATTCTGATTACAAGCGGCGACAAAGATGGTGTCATTGGCATCTACTACGACACCGACCGGGCCATCAGTAACACCTAGCCGGGTCACCCTGCCGTCCGGGGCGATTGAGTTCACCGCGTCACCGGCAAAACTGGCCTGGATCAGGTTTCCGAGCGAATCAAAATCGACGCCCGCCGGTGCAAAGGGCAAGCCGGATGCAAATACAGAGGACCGGCCATCGGGGGTGATACGGACCACCGTCGTGCCATCGGACCGGTTCGGGTTACCAAAGTCTGCCACGTAGACATCGCCGTTGGCGGCCACTGTCACATCCCCATTGGCACGGACATGGGCCAGGGTCGTTACCTCCTGACCGGTGACCGTTTGGGAGATTAAAATTAACACCAGGAACAATCGAACCATCAGGCATACTCCGCTTTCATATAGAAATTAACCATTTATAGTGAAAACGAAAACTATCGTATTTCAGCTTTTGGGCCTAAATCTAGAACGAAACCGACGCAAACTGTTTTCGGCAATTTCATATACTCCGAGTGGGATGGCTTATGCCTTGCATAAAGAAACCCCACCTGAGTGAAAGAAATTTGCGTATGGACTTTCGTCGACCTGTTACGCTCGACAGGGACCCGCAGGCGGCCGTGAGAAACCAGAGGATTCAAGTACAAACCACCCCGATTTAGGAACGTGGAAGTCTGAAAATGGGTAGGTGGCCCTTGGCTTGGGCAGGGTTAAAAATCACACAACAGTATCGGTTTCATGATAACAAAGCGGTTATGCACAATACACCAGCCCTGATCTGGTGAACAATTGACGAACGAATCGGAACAATCTCTCGGAAATTGGAGTTTTTTCTGCGAGAATATTCCGAAAATGATCGGCGGTACCGCACAACCGCCTTGCTCCTGATTAGTAAGATGATGTGGGTCTGCACTGCCCGAATCATTGCAACTATTCTGAGGAATTCCACTCTGAGTTCAGATCAATAGATGGATTAGGATGCGATGGGGAAATGTAGAAAATTCTGTTTTTTTAAGCACTTGTTGGCCTTGCCTTTTCTTGGCATTCACTTGTCTTTACCGGCTGATGAATTACAGGATTTTGGCCAGGGCGTTGATGTATTTAACGGCACTAACCAGGCCCATGTTTTTCAGCAATGCAGTTGGGTGCCGCCCTCATTGGCGAACTACCCTGGATATTATTCTTCCAGTTCTTTAGCTCAGACCCCCGCAACCCTGGCCCGCAGCTCATTTGCAAGAACGGTTGAATCGGTGCACAGGATTGTGACGCGCTTTCATGTGGTTCGGCGGAGTGACGGTAGCGGCGGTGTCGACGAAAATTTACTTTCCGCCATGATGCTTGATCTCAATTACGGTTATCGGGATACGCCATTCGTATTCGTTCGTGACCCTGAGCTAATTTATGTTGACAACGATGGGTTTTTCGCTGATTTCCCAACCTTCAGCAGTGCCTTCCCCATGCTCCGTGACCATTTTGAACCCGGCGTTATGAACTGGTTTGTTACGCCAAAAATCAGGACCCAGATTGCCGGTACGTGGATCGGTCCCGCATCACCGGTACGTGGAATTTTGATGCGAAACGATACGATCGGGTCACCTTCATTCATGCGCTTGCCGGTGCATGAGATGGCACATATTTTTCAGGTACTCCATCCTTTTGAAACTGCTTTGGGAACTGAGTGCAGCAGCGGCTCCAACTGTGGGACTGCTGGCGACCTGGTGTGTGACACGCCGCCCTCACCGCCGTTGTTTCCGGGAAATACCACGGCAACGGGTGTCTACTACGGCGGCGGGACGGGGCCTTGTGTCGGAGACCCACCCTATGATCCGGATACGAGCGTATACATGCTGGGCAGCTGGCCAGCCGGTTCAATTCTCGCGGATCACTTTACCCAAGGCGAAATGGATCGGGCGGTCGATTTCCTGAGACCTGGTGTTGCACTGTCTGTTTTTGATCTTGTCGGGCCGGAAAGACCAGATATTCTGGCCGATTGTGATGCAAATGGTGTGGATGATATCAATGAAATTCTCATTGGTGCAAAGGCCGACATAAACAGGGATATGGAACCAGATGTGTGTCAGGTTTTTCCCAATCCGGGAGACCTGGTCGTTAGCGGTATGAACCCCGCCCCCAACAACCGGCTTCGTTACTATGATCGAGAAAGCGGCGCCTGGCGGGGCGACTTATGGAATGGGATGAATTTCGTTCATCAACTAAGACTGGGTCCCGATGGCCTGATTTACATACCGACGCTGACCATCATTCAGCGCGTTGATCCAGAAACCGGCCGGTCCGTTGACAACTTTATTGATGGGGTACTCGAAGGTGCTGGTACGTTTGTCGATCTGCTGTTCGAGCCTTCCGGTAACCTCCTGGCGCTGGATAATGTGAATGCAAACGTGCGGCGTTATGACGGCAAGACCGGACAAGCTCTGGGTATTTTCTTTAACATTCAGGTTAGCGGTCGTTTCGCGCCCAAGTATATGGAGTATGGCCCTGACGGAAATATTTACATCGCCGGCAACGGCGCAGGTGGTAATGCGATTTATAGATTTAACGCCACCACCGGAGAAGCGCTGGGTGCGTTTGTAAGCGCAGGCAGTGGTGGTTTGCAAACCGGACAGGGACTGGTTTTTCACACTGACGGCTTTCTCTATGTTTCCAACGGTCTGGGAAACAATATTTTGCGCTACCACGCCGACACCGGCGCGTTTGACAGCGAATTTGTTCCAACCGCCGGCAATGGCGGGCTGCGTAATCCGCATAGCCTTCGTTTTGGCCCTGATGGTCACCTGTATGTCGCTTCCAGGTCCACCCATTCTGTTAAGCGCTATGACGGAACTTCGGGGGAGTTTCTGGGTGATTTTGTCGCACCAGGCAGTGGCGGCTCGCCCGGAACCGGACAATTGAATGAACCCGCAGGCCTGTTATTCATCAACAGGGAATCCTTCGTGATGAACGCCGGTCTGAACGATGCCTGGTTCAATATACTCACCGACGGACAGGGTTTCTTTATCACGGTATTTCCGAATCTTGGTATTGTGTCATTGGCATGGTTCACCTATGACACAAAATTACCGCCAGAGGGTGCAATTGCCAATTTAGGTGACATCGGCCATCGCTGGATAACGGCAGTGGGTACCATTGACGGCGACAGCTCTGTTATGGATGTCACGATTACATCAGAAGGGCTATTCGATACGCCCACAACTATTGTGCGCGTCAGTGACGGCACCATTACACTGACCTTTAACGATTGTAAGTCCGGTACGGTTAAGTACAACATTCCCTCCATAAACAGGCAGGGATTAGTTCCTATACGGCGTGTCGCTGACGACAATATTGCATTGTGCGAGGCGTTTACCTCCCCGGAGGTATTGTCACGCTGACGTCACCATCCTGATCAGAGGAAATTTCAAACACCAAGGTCTTATGGATTCGTATGAAGTCTGAATGCCGCTGATTGCCAGCAATTCTTCGATATCACGAAAGCTGAGTGTGAATCAGTGGTAGAGCCAAACGGCATGACTGATCACTTGAGACGGAAATCGATGTCGAGCATAGGGATTGCTTGATTTACTCGCCCCATTGTTGTCCCGTCAAACACTTAATGTGACCATGCCAACCCGCGTGCTACCGCGAGACCAATCGCCGCTGGCTTCCTGCTCCATTTTGGTAACGGTATGGCGGTATGGTTGATCTCGTTCCGCATTCAAGGATTGGAGAAAAACCCACTGTATCCGGCCAATATTTGATTCTGAGCGCACAAAGCTGACCAGTTTGCGCGCCATTTCAATTGAACGATGGCTGTGAGTGTATATCGGGTACTTTGAGTTTTAGGTGAACATGGCGTTTGTCTTTCTTATGCTCTGAAAGTCTTCGTAGGCTTCTCTGGTCTATACAATCGAATAGGACAAATCGCAGGCCGATGTTAATGAGAAACCTGATTCTTATCTCTTCAATTTCCTCCGGACGCGGCCTCCTGCTATTTCTGTGCATCTTGCTTGGTCATTCTGCTGCGAGCGCACAGCCATTCAATCGGATCGCCGCTACTGAGCTGACCGCTGATAATTCGTTCAGCGCCGGGGCGAGTTTTGGTGATTTCAACAACGATGGGCTGGTGGATGTTTTTGTGGGCAAAGGAACCGCGGTTCCGGCGCTGTTTCTCAACACCGGTAACGCCATTTTCCAGCGCGTGAACACCGGTGATATTTCGCAGTTTGTTGCAAGCAACGGGTCCAGCGGCGCCTGGGCGGACTATGATAACGATGGCGACCTGGATTTGTATGTCAGCAACAAGGGGATTCCTCCAAACAGCCCCGGCACCAATTTTCTGATGCGGAATTCTGGCCCACCCAACCATGTTCTGGAGCGCGTAACGGATCAGCCGGTGACTGACCCGGCGTTTACCAACCACAGCTACACCAGTAGTTGGGTGGATTACGACAACGATGGTGACCTCGACCTGCACGTGATCGAAAACGGTTACCGGCTGAACGACTTCTTTTTTGAAAATGACGGCAATGGCAACTTCCAGAATGTTATGACACCGTTCGTTGAACCCGGAACCATGCCCGGCGCCGCCCAATCCAACTGGGTGGACTACGATAACGATGGTGACCAGGACCTGTTACTGACCATGAGCGGTCGCCCCCATGGTGGTGAGAATAATCAGCTTTTCCAGAACATGCTCAGCGAATCGGGCAGCCTCGACTTCCTGCAGATTTTCAACAGCGGTCTGAATCATTTCGGCCTGGAATACTCCGCCAGTTGGGGCGACATCGACAACGACGGCGACCTCGATGCGCTGCTGGGTAATTTTGACGGACACAATCTGTTCTACCGGAATGATGGTGATAATGACTTCACGCGGATCACCAACGACCCCGTAGCCCTGGACGACACATCTACGCAGGGCAGTGGCTGGGCTGATTATGACAATGATGGTGACCTGGATTTGTTCACGGTCACGTCAAACACTGCAACCAATGCACCGGGAGGAGCAGGCCGCTTATTCAGAAACGATGGCCCGCAAGGTTTCAGGTTAATGACCAATAACGAAATTGGCTTGCTTGCCAATCTTTCTGTGTTGGGAATGGGTGGCGCCTGGGCAGACGTGGATAATGACGGGGACATGGATCTGTTCGTGACCACCCTCAATAACGATTTACTATGGCGCAATGACCAGGCCAACGGCAATCACTGGTTAATGCTGAACCTGGAAGGCCGGGTCTCCAACCGATCGGCCATCGGGGCGCAGGTTTTTGTCACCGCCACAATCGATGGCGAATCCGTCACGCAGATGCGCCATGTCTCCGGCTCTCCAACGGGTGACCGCTCCCAGGCCGGCTTACGCGTCCACTTTGGACTGGCGGATGCTGACGCAGTTGAAAGTCTGCGTATCAAGTGGCCTTCCGGTATTGATGAGGTCTACGAGGGTCTGAGCACTGACACGCTTTATCGGGTCGTAGAAACGAGCGGTGCGAGCGTGGACGGCGAATTCTCCCTCAACCCGGGCTTGAACGACGCCTGGTTTAACCCGGATACCGATGGGCAGGGCTTTTTTATTAACGTTTTTCCCGATCTTAAGGTCGTATCACTGGCGTGGTTCACCTACGACACGAGTTTGCCGGATGCGAGTGCGACTTCGAATCTGGGTGATCCGGGCCATCGCTGGCTGACGGCTCTGGGTCCGATTACTGATAGCCGGGTGGTGATGAACATTGATATCGTCTCGGGCGGCATTTTTGATACCGGCACTCAAGTCCTGCACACTGATCCACCCGGTTCAGACGGGACTTTGACCCTGACGTTTGAGGATTGTAATTCAGGTATGGTTGAATACGATATTACCGCCATAAGCAAACAGGGAAAGGTGCCGATACAACGCGTCGCCAATGATAATATTGCCTTGTGTGAACAGTTGGCCGGGGTAGTAAAACCCGCGCAGTGATTAGCGATTGTTTTGATTCCGGGAACACAGCACGCCAATACTCTAGCTGCAGTTAACCGTCTGGAAGATTTCGATTTGGCCAATTAGGTGTTAGTCCAGATCCAGGAGTAAGATCCATGAATTTTTTTGTCATCATGTTGCTGGCATTTGTAATCAGTAGTGTTCGGGCAGACGACGGAGCTGATATCACCGACCCTGGCCAGGTTGCGGGGTTATCGAATTTGCAAGATCAAATCGATTCAATCTCAACAGCCATCATGAGTTGTATGGATTCCGGGAAAGACCACAAGACATGCATGTGTCAACACAACGATATGATTGCCGAATTTAATGCCAGCGTAGGAAGGTTGTTTTCCAACCATCCCGAGCTAAAGAAGTTCGACCTGGTCAGGTTCAGAGCTCCTGATGGAATGTGGGTGTCACAAAGCCTTGAAGGTATCAAAAGACAAGCAGAATCCGAGCAGGTTTGTGAGTGAATCTCTCATATTCCTTATCGGATACACTGGTGAAAAGAATCGGCCTAACAGCAACAGTAGTATTGGCTGTCCCGTAATGCCCGACATATCTGTAGGGTCTTGTTCATGAAGCCATTCAGGTCACCACGGCGTGGCTTCTGTCCCAGTTGTGGAGTACGAAGAATGGCCGACAGTGCTGCCCTGCTGGTGGATGAGATTCTACCTCATCAACCCGTGCGTCAATGGGTGTTGAGCGTGATGAAAAGGCGGTATCAGTTACAACAGGTCTGATGCCGCAATGTCGGGCCCCTCCAGCAACGAAATTGTTTGTCTGAAGTAAACAATCCAACACGTTTATTATATGGGCTATTCCCACACCGGGTGCGGCACGGTTTCTTTCGCCTTACCAGCAGGATTCGACCTGAAATGAGGGTGTGGTGGGGACAGAAATGTATCCAAGAAAACAATTACACTGAGTTGCTGTACAAGCCAAGTGAAAAGCTGGGAAAATCAGTGACTCAATAACCGTGAAATTTTGGGAAAAGGGCTTTAATCCCATCTATACTTTGTGAGAAACAAGATACAAGGGTGAACGGCTTGTACCCTGAAGAAACTGGTAGCGCCAGAATTGAGACAGTTGATGAACCGCAAAACCAAACATGACACCCTGGCCAAGGCACTGGACAAGGCTTACCTGGAGGTCATCCCAACCGGCACGATAGTGGACCGCCTGGTACATATCCCACATCACTCCTTTATCGCCATCACCTGCTCTCCCGTGCATGGGCTTGAACCCACTCTGAAGATGGTGGAAGAACTCAGGGCCTTGCCCACCGAAAGACAACTCAAGCTGATTCCCCATATTGCGGCCAGAATGGTGCGGGACAAGGGGCATTTGCGTGAGATTCTGGCCCGTTTGGATCGCTTGAAAGTAGAAAGCATCTTTGTCCCGGGGGGGGATGCGCCTACTCCGGTGGGTGAATACAAAGGTGCACTGGAGCTGCTGAGGGACGTAGCCGAAATAGGCCACAATTTTAGAAGTATAGGCGTTGCAGCTCACCCGGAAGGACATCCTTTAATCGATCACGATGAGTTGCTCAGACAGTTGAAGGAAAAACAGCAGTTTTCAAGCTACCTGGTCACGCAGATGTGTTTCGACCCACAAGCGCTGATTTCATGGATAAAAGACATCCGTAAAGCCGGGGTGACCCTATCCGCCTGGATAGGTCTGCCGGGAGTAGCAGATATGACCAAACTGATTTCACTCTCGCTGCGAATCGGTGTGGGTCAATCAGTCAAATTACTGAAAAACCAAAAAGGCTTGTTACGCAAGATGTTTGGCGTCAAGCCTTACCAACCGGATGACCTTTTGAAAGGACTTATCCCCTACCTGGATGACCCGGAAATTAACATCCCCGGGTTTCATCTGTTCAGTTTTAATGACGTTGAGCGTACCGAGCGCTGGAGAGCCCAGTCACTGGTAAAACTCACTGGTGTTGAGTGATATTACGCTCAACTTAGCCAGCGGGACGACGCCTGCGCTTGCGCCTGCCACGCTCAGCATCTGCAGGTGCTGACTCACGGTATTTACTGATCCAGTTGGCACAATTAGGGTCATTGCCCATAATAACGTCGGCAGCGTGTACCGCTTGCATCACTTCTGCATGTAATGGGTTGGATATGGCTGAAGTCATTCCTGCGGCAATGGCCATGGTCAAAAAGGCACTATTCACACCGTTACGGTTTGGCAAGCCAAAACTGACATTCGAAGCACCGCAGGTCGTATTCACCTGCAGTTCTTCCCGTAATCTTCTTAACAGGTGCATCACCTGTTTACCGGCAGAACCAACCGCACCGATGGGCATGACAAGGGGATCAACGACTACATCGTTGGACGCAATGCCATGATCAGCAGCTCGTTCAACGATCTTTCTTGCCACCTCAAAACGTACATTGGGATCTTCGGAAATCCCGGTTTCGTCATTTGAAATCGCAACCACCGCAGCACCATGTTTTGCGACCAGGGGCAAAACTCTTTCGAGCTGTTCATCTTCACCGGTGACTGAATTAACCAGTGCCTTACCCTGATATACAGCCAGTCCTGCCTCCAGGGCGGCGACAATAGATGAATCAATCGACAATGGCACATCGGTCACCGATTGCACCAGTTTGATCGCCCGGGCCAAAATTGCCGGCTCATCTGCAAGTGGTATGCCCGCATTTACGTCCAGCATGTGTGCGCCTGCCGCCACCTGTGCCAGCGCATCGGCTTCCACTCGGCTGAAATCACCATGTTTCATCTCATTCGCAAGAATCTTTCGGCCTGTCGGGTTGATACGCTCACCAATCACAACGAACGGCTGTTCAAAGCCAATACGAACTTCCTTGGTTAGTGAGCTGATGATGGTTTCGGTCAAGGTCTTAATCTCCAACTCGTACCATCAGGCACCGATTGCTATTTTCCGTTGTCTTACAAGTTCCGGTCCCAATTCAGCCGCCTGTGCCGCATCACGGCAATAACCATCAGCGCCCACGGCCTCACCAAATTCTTCATTCAATGGTGCACCACCGACCAACACGATGTAATCATCCCGAATACCTCTGGTAATCATTTCATCGATGACAACTTTCATATAAGGCATGGTGGTGGTCAGCAACGCCGACATGCCCAGAATGTTCGGCTTGTGTTCTTCCAGTGCCGCAAAATAATCTTCCACCGCAACGTTGATACCAATATCAATGACTTCAAAGCCCGCCCCTTCCATCATCATTGCGACCAGGTTTTTGCCAATATCGTGGATGTCACCCTTGACGGTGCCAATGACCATTTTGCCGATGGGCTCCACCCCACTTTCAGCCAGCAGTGGTTTTAGAAGCCCCATACCACCCTTCATTGCATTGGCTGCCAGTAAGACTTCAGGAACAAACAAAATGCCATCGCGAAAATCCACACCGACAATCTGCATTCCAGCCACCAGCGCCTTGTTGAGAACAGCCTCGGCTGACCAGCCACGCCCAAGGAGTATTTCGGTACCCTCAATTATCTCATCTCTCAGACCATCATAAAGATCATCGTGCATCTGCTCGACGAGGTCCTGATCGTCAAGTTCGTCGAGAGAAAAATCCTCCGCATCATACGCTTCGTTCAAATCTGTTTCCTGGTCCATAGTCATTATTCCTGATCGCAGTCGCTACATTCCAAACCTTGATCACTTATCAGGGTCTGATCGGCTTTCAACTCACTCTTCTTCCACACAGCCTTCGCCCACTCTCGGGATTGCACCATTACTACTTTGCAAGCCATATTTCTTGACCGTAATCAGAAGTAACAAGAGACTGACCGTTATCATTAGCGCCCCTGGGATCAGGGTGTACCAGAAATTTCCTGATACGAAACCCAGCGCCACAATCGATGGCAGTATGGAGACAATGGCCAACTCAACCATGGAGATAAATACATACGCGATCCCATAATCCTCCAATGCTCTGCTGCGAAAGTCAGGATCGACAATTCTCAATAGGGTTACCCCCATGGCCACAACACCCGTGCTCCAACCAAACACAAAAATCCCTCTTTCGAACCAGTAATTATGGAATACTCTTTTGGATACGAAGAAAAGAAAGAAAGCGGGGAAAGACATACCCAGGACAGACAGAAACGCCAGCGGAACGGCAAACTTGACAACGACTGAGAGCTTGATCGACGCTATGCCAAATGCCACCAGGTAATCCGTAACCGAGCTTCCTATTCTGGTAATGATTTTCTTGTCAACCGTGTGTTGCAGCTTGAGTGTATTCAGTAATTTCTGTAACACCACACCACTGAGCATTGAAAGACACATCATTGGCATGACGATTCCGGGCAACAACTCCCTGAACCAGTTAAAGGAGTAATAACCACCCGCAGTGGCGATCAGGATCAACAGGATGTGCCACGAAAGTGGGTCAAGGGTCATGGGATTAACCGTCGCCTTACCCATCGACGCCTGGTTTGTCTCTGCAATAAATCCGGTACGCACATCCTTTGGCAAACTGCCTATACCACTTATGAAACGGGTGTAATTCCTGCGCACTGCGTAATTGATTGAGGCAAGACCGCCAAAAATTCCGCTCAAAATACCAATCGTCGCAAAAGTCTGACCAATAATGACTGCCTCTCGAGATTGCCAAATCGAATGACTTGCTTCCTCGAGCGTTGTCCCTATTGCGGCAGCATAACCGTGCCCGCCAATAAACCCTGCAGGCTGCAGTATTGCGAAGCTGCTGCTGATTTCCGGCACCAGGAAAACCAGCAGCGCACCACCCAGGAGCAAAGCAACACCAAAGCCACCAAATTCTGCTGCCATGTTGGTGGTAAACGTATCACCCACTTTACGCATCATGCCGAGCAATGAATGGCTTTGCCGGTTACCCAGGTAAAGTGAAGCGAACAACACCACCACCAGCATGTATGCATAAGATGCTGTCTGGTCTGAGAACGGCAAGGCGTAAGGCACCAGCGCAGGCGAGGCATACTCCAAAAAGGACCGCCCAAAAAACAAGCCGATAAAGCCAGCGATCATGGCGGTGGGTAAATAGAGGTTTTGAACCCACCTGATATTTGCACGTATAAGCTGCGCGATGAAAAGCACGATGGACATCAGTCCAAAGTCCAGCAATAGTGTGTAAGGTCCGTATTCTATGACGTAGCCTCCTCGCCAAACGTACTCATCTGGAAAGCCGCGTGAGTATGTCTATCGTGTCATTAAGATGCAGGTTGGCTTGTTCGTTTTCCGGTAATGGCCAGGCCTTGGCAAACCGTATTGCAATCATACCGTTAGGATGAAAAATAGCCTGGGTCCCGGAGAACCCTGCCATTACAGGCAGATGGTCTTCAATACCCTGGTTGTTGGTGTAAGGAAGGTAGTGAAAACCCATTTTATAGAGTTGCTTACCCCGCCGGGCAGCAACATCAGCCGGTCCGGCAGAGAAAGCTGTTTCCAGCGAATGATCGTGGGTCTTGATCAAGGCACCATTGGTTGAGAAAATTTGTGCAGTAACACCCGCGTGCAAAATTTGTGTTTGCCCCAGCCGACCATTATTTTGATACAGGGTCCCGATTTTGACAATGTCGTCCAGGGAAGGATAAAAACCAGCGTGAAACCAGGGTAGTGGTTTGACCCCTACGGCCTCTTGAGTCTTGACGATAGGCGCATGATGGACGCCAATCGGCAAGAATACCTCCTGCTCAAGCATTTCCCAGATATTGGCCTGTGGCCCTTGCATGGTCTTTAAAAAACTATCTGCTGCCATGCCCAGCAAGTGATGGTCACGGTCGCGGTAACGATGCACAACACCAGGCCCCCAGGGATACACGCCGGTATCGCGGGTAATGTAGGCCACTTTCTCGGTTGCTGATTTTGCCCCGTTATACCACTCGTTATAACTGGCATCGACATAGCCGCTATCACCATCATTCGGGTGCGTGGTTTTACTGCCGCTTCCACCCATGCCGGTTGCCATATTCGCAGCATCAATAAACCTGACCTCGTCATATCCGGGGGGCAGTCCCTGGACATAATCACCGACTTTCAGATTCAGGACATAGGGGCCATACACCTGGGAAAGTCGTGCCAACGCCAGGGGCACGGTGACTGATTTTGTCATGGAGCGGATGCCGAAACGCATTTCATCTGGGTAGGGGTACGCCCCGTATGGTGTCATGGAATCCTTGAAATAGACCTTTCCACCTTTCACCGCCGCATGCATGACTACCCATTTATCATTCAAAGGTCCACCGAAGCCAGCGAGTGCACCGACCGGGTATTGCGCCTCAAGGCTGGACCAGGGCCTGGCCTCCATTCTTTGACTTAGCTCTTCGCTGGCGGCATGCTGTATTTGTGCCAATCCGGTGTCATCAAGCCGTTGTAGCTGTGCCTTGGCTACACCCCACGCGTTAAAGTGCTCCGGTGTGTTCCAGGGTGTTGACTGTTGCACAAACTGGAGGCGAATGTTGCTGATTTCATTGCCTTTGTACAAAAACGTGGCCAGTCCCTGATGGGCAATATTCTCGAAATCATGCACGAGCATAATGGCGAATGCTGCCCGCGACCAGGGTGTGTCCCCCGGCTCTTTCCAGATGCGCCCATATTGGGGGATTACCTGCCAGTAACTTGTCTTTATTGATGCGGCAGTGTTTTCCGCAATCATCATGCCGACCTGGGTGGAACCCAACATGGTCTCTGCACCAAAGCTGAACAACTGCAATGATATGGCTGGAAAAATCCGCTTGTCGGCGCCACCAGCGCAGGAACCACCAATGTCTACCTTACGGCCATCACAAACCGGCTGGGCCAGCTCGCGACTGAGCTTTAGCTCTGTCTGTTCAATGGTGATGAGCGCATGGAGCGCCTCAGCCCGCAGTGCGTCATCGCCTGGAATGAAAGCCGAATTTTTAACGGGGCCGTCCAGCTGCTTGTCCGCTAGCATGATGTCAGAGGGTAGATACTCGCTTGCCGGCCCAGCCACGGCACCCACAGACATCAACAATGGTGGTATACAGGCTAGCCACCTGCAGCCAGTAAATTTCAATGTCCCGGACCACATATTATTCAGTGGGTTCCAGTTTTGGCTCTGCATTGCCCAACTCCTCTTTGCGCCTTGCCACGTAAGCTTCAAGCTCTTCTTTCACAGCAGTATCAATAGGTGGTGGTTCAAATTCAGCCAGTATCCTGGGCCAAAGCTCTGTGGCCCGGGTAGTCGCATCCTTTGATCCAGCGAGTAACCAGTTTTCGTAGTTTTGCCAATCGCTCAAGAACGGCGCATAAAACGCTGTCTTGTAACGTTCCTGGGTGTGCTCACAACCAAAAAAGTGACCACCAGGTCCTACTTCCTGCATCGCGTCCAGACCTGCTTCAGCCAGGTCTATTTTAAGGGGCTGTAACAGCGCAGACATCTGTTGCAACATTTCACAGTCAATCACAAGTTTTTCGAACGACGCCACCAGACCGCCTTCGAGCCAACCTGCCGCATGGTAGATGAGATTGCCATGACCCATCACCGCACCCCAAAGTGCCATTTGTGTTTCATAAACCGACTGAGCATCCACCGCATTGGAAGCATTGCAGGCGCTGGTCCGGTAAGGCAGTTTGTAGCGTCTGGCCAACTGCCCCCCGGCGATGTTGGCGATGGCATTTTCTGGTGTCCCGAATGCGGGCGAACCCGAACGCATATCAACATTTGAGGTGAACGCGCCATAAATTGCAGGCGTACCTGGTCGGGTGAGCTGCAGCAGTGCAATACCCAGCAAAGCCTCAGCATTTTGCTGCGCCAGTGCCCCCGCCATGGTGGCCGGAGTCATCGCCCCCATCAGGGTAAATGGGGTGACCGCAACGGGTTGACCAAACATCGCCATTTGCATGGCACCGTATACCATCGAATCGTCCAGTTTGCGTGGAGAATTGACATTGATATTTGTCATTACACTCGGGCTGGTCCTTATTTCTTCCAGGCTCAGGCCACGCGCTATCGCTGACATCTCGATCGCGTCACGGCAACGACCTGCTCCAATTCCAGTGGTAAAAAAAGCCTTGTCAGCGAGTGTCAAGTTGACAAATGTTGTATCCAGATGCCGCGAGTTAGCCGGCATTTCAGTCGGGGGGGTTGCCTGATTACCAAAAAAGGTGATGACATTGAAATATTGGCCAAAACTGATCAGCTTCTTGTAATCCGCGAGATTTCCGGCACGCCGACCATTGATGTGATCATGAACATTGGGCGGGCCTGAGACCAGTCCGAAGTTGATTACATCATTACCAACTTCTAAAACTCGCCCGGCGTTTCTGGGTGTGACCGTGAATGTCTCAGGCGCTTGCGCCACCGTCTCGAGTAAAAGCTCAGGTGCTATTCGAACCACGCCGTTTGTGTCGACAGATGCACCCGCTTTTGCGAACAAGGCCAGGGCCCGATCACCCATGACTTCCAAACCCTGGCGTTCGAGTATGTCCAGTGATAACTGGTGGATGGTTTCAAGTTGCTCTTCGTCAAGTGGCTCAAGCGGTGACATCCGATTTCGTAATAAGCGGCTGTCGAGCTGACGAATGGCAGCGGGCTTGGCATCGCTGGTCTCATGACCACCACGTCTGCGTCTGCGTCTGGCCATGAAGAGCTCCTGAAAATTGCAAGATAAAATATAGCATCGATGCCCATGGGGACACCCCACCGAATTCTAGCGAATTTGATCCATGCTTTCCTTAACTATTGAGTCTTATTTTGTTATATTTGGGACTATGAAGTTAAAACTTTTTGTTTTATATGCGGGTTAATATCACTTTTTGCCTGTGCCCCGGATTTCCACTGTTTTGCATTTCTTCCGCCCTGGAGGTATTGCGGCATGCAAATCGATTTACCGAAGAGCCCGTCTATTCATGGTCTTTTCTTTGTGAAGACGACAAACCTATTCAGAGTAATGATGGGCTCTGGATTGTGCCCGATACAAAAATTAAAAATGCCCGTTCTCCAGACATGGTTTTCGTGATCGCAGGATTCGATCCTGCCGAGCTGAAAGTCCCAAATATGCAAAGCTGGTTGCTAGGTCAAGCTACTGCAGGTTGTACCGTAGGCGGTATATCCAACGGTGCCTTCCTGCTGGCTCAAGCCAAGTTGCTGGACGGTTATGCAGCAACGGTTCACTGGGAGGACTTTGCCGCTTTTTGTGTCTTGTATCCCAATGTGCTGTCACGTTACAAAAGGTTCTTGATCGACCGTGATCGCCTGACCTGCTCCGGTGGCACTTCGACGCTGGATTTGTTTATTGAAATTATCAGAAAGGATTTGGGCAACGAATTATCGATCCTGGTTTCCCGGCAAATGCTGCTACAGGAGTATACAAACACAGACTTTGGCGAACAGGAATCAGTTTTCGACGGGAGCCACCACTTTTCATTCCACGTGCAACGGGCGCTCAGCCTCATTGACGCAGGCAGCGAGCAGTTACTGAATGTGAGTGATCTGGCCGCTGAAGTTGGTCTTGGCCGACGCCAGCTACTACGTCTGTTCCGACGCGAAACCGGTAAGACCCCCATAGAAATATTGATCCAACGTCGACTTGAGCGCGCCCTTTCACTGGTTTTGCACTCGCATTTGCCATTGGCGATTGTTGCAAGTTCGGTTGGCTTCTGCTCGCAATCACATTTGACCAGCGCCTACCGGAAATACTACGGGACTACCCCGGCCGCCCATCGTCGAAGCCACCAGTACGAAGGCTAAACAATGCCCAGGCTATCCTTTAGCGGGCCCAGGTAGGGTTCAAAGTTTTTCCACTGCTCGAGACCACTTGTATAGAGAGGCTGTCTGACCTGCTCTGCACTCGGGGTGTGCACAGCGCGCCTGTTTTTATGAAATTCAATACAACTTTGATCAAATGGCAGACCAAGAAAATCCAACAGACGTCTGACCTGCGATTCCAGGTCTACTATGATGTCTTCGTATTGAACTCGTAATATTTTTCCGGGCAACACCGTTTCCCAGTGATCCATCAATTTCACATAACCACGATAGTACAGACCAATTTCCCGGAGGCCATAACTAAAGAATTGCCCCTGACCAAACAACTGTTTGAAATTGCTGAAGCAACAGGCCAGCGGATGACGCCGGGCATCGATTATTTTGGCATGAGGAAAAATCAGCTGGAGCAGGCCGATGTGGCGAAAATTATTGGGCATCTTGTCGGTAAAAAAATCTGCCCCCTGGCGATATACACGGGTCGAATTCAGGTATTCTTCAGCAAAGTGTTCAAATTTATTCTGATCCATGGACTCCAGTATGGCCGGGTACCGTGATGCCTCATTAATCTTGTGGCGACCGCCAAGTTTTTGCACCAGGGAGAGGATGTTGGGCAACTCAATGGTGCCATCGACCATCGGGTGTGAAGCCAGAATCTGTTCCAACAGCGTCGAGCCGGACCGCGGCAGGCCAACTATAAAAATCGGTTCATTACTGGACGCACCACAAGCAAGCTTCTCACTGAAAAACTCTTTCGTGCAAAGGGCCATCTGCTGGTCAAATTCGGCTTCTGTGAGTTCAGCCCGGTAACCTGATTCCTTCAGTTTGAGATCATTACCACGTGCGTAATAGTTAAAAGCAGGTTCATAATCACTGCTGTCTTCAAAACTCTTGCCAAGTGCAAAGCAAAGTTGGCATTGATCGGTATTCCCGGTTGCTTCATCCGCCTCGGCACGCTGCATTGCAGCTATTTCGTCTGCCGCAAAACGGTAGGTTTTAACATTGGCCAGGCTCCACCAGGCGTCGCCATGGTCTGGCTTCAGCCTGGCGGCATCCTTGTAAGACTCCACCGCAGACTGCCTTTCCCCCAAAGATTTTAATGCATGCCCTTTGAGTACATGAAAATTGAAGTTGTCCGGGTTTTCAGCAATCAGCTGATCGTAGTACGCAATGGCCCGGTCAAATTCTCCCATGGGCACAGCCGCGTTGGCCCAGGCTAAGCGAAACCCCGGGTGGGCAGGCTGCTGAGTCAGTAATAAATCAAGTTGCTGCATGGACTTTTGGTAACGTTGGCGCTTGTACAACACCTGGGAGTAGTCATAACGGGCGGCATGGAAATCCGGAGAAAATTCCAGACAGCTTTCTAGCAGAAAATCGGCTTCGTCGAGTATTTCTAACTCGGTTGCAATTTTTGCCAGCAATCGCATGGCCACCACGTGCTGTCGGTTTTTCTGCAGGAAAGCACGACAAAGCTGCTCGGCCTGATAGAACTCGCCCTGGTAAATCATGCTGGTTACAGAAAGTAACTCGGGAGCTAACTCTTGCAGACTTTCTGCATAGCCCTGGCAGCGGGCGCTGTGTTTGTCTTCACCCATCTCACGGTAAAGTGCGGACAGTCTTTGCCAACTGACTAACAATGCCGGATTCAATTTTACAGCCTGCTCATAGGCCTTCAAAGCGGTAGCCGACTGCGCCCGTTTGCTATGCAGGTGGCCCCGCTCCTGATACGCCCTGGCATGCTCTGGATAAAGCTCCAACAACTTCCCCAATGTTGCCAGAGCAGGTTGTGAATCGTTGTTGTAGCGATAACACACAGCCAATACATAAAGGGCTTCCTTGTCCTCAGGGCTCTGATTCAGGGCTTCTTTCAGTTGCCCAATCGCTGCTATAAATTTGCCCTTGGCCAGTAGTTGTTTTGCCAGCTTGAGCTTGTTGGCGTCAAGTTCATCTACTGCATCCACTATTGCTACCTCTGGAAACACCAATACCAAAATGGCCGGGTACCAAATGGTAACCCGGCCACTTGTAAAGCGCTATTGCCCTAGGGGTATTGCCCTAGGAGGCGTTGTCAGTAGTTGTAGGAGACTTTAAAGCCAAAAGTACGTGGGCGACTGACAACGGTTCGTGCAATATCATCCTGGTCACTGATGAACAACTGCGCGCGCTTATCAGTCAAGTTATTGACAAACAATTTCACATCCCACTGATCCAGATTCATGCCGACAGAAAAGTCTGCCATGGTGTAGCTTTCCAGTGGGAAATCAGCATTGACAACCACGGAGGTATGCGTGCTGCCTCGATGTTGAACGCCCAGCATCGCATAGGATGGTTTGCCGCCAAGATCAAAATCATAACGTGCGTTCAAGTTGCCCTGAAAATCCGGTGTCAGGGCCAGATCGCTGCCCGCGGGCAACAGATTGTTGGCGCCCGCAGGACGCTCGGTCAATTCCGTATCATTGAACGAGAAAGCACCTGAGAGCATCAGTTTGTCGGTGGCAAGAAAAGTAAAGTCACCCTCGATGCCAAACACCTCAGCTTTACCTGCATTGGCCGTGAAAAGCAGTCTGCTGATTGATTGATCAAAAATATCAATCTGCACATCACTCCAGTCAATAAAGTAGACCGAACCATTAAACCTCATACGTCCGTCCAGCAAGGTGGATTTCCAGCCGAATTCATAATTGTCGATGGTGTCAGAATGATAGAACCCGGGGAACAGGAACTCGCCTGAATTTCGATCCAGAACATCGCCAGCGCGGTTGAAACCACCACGACGGAAGCCTTCTGAAAATGTGCCGTAGAGCAAAAGATCATCAGTAGGTGTATAGGTCACCGTAAACTTGCCGATGGTATCACTTTCATTCTCAGGCTCAAGAGCATTTAGTGTACCGCCTCCATCTCTGTCACCTGCATTACCAGAAGATGCGAAGTTAAATGAACCATCGACTGCAATATCGATATCGTAATACCGCAGACCACCGGTCACGCTCCATTGGTCGTTGATTGCATAGGTCAATTCACCAAAAAATGCGAGTTGATCAGATTTGGGGACAAGGTCGTTAAAAAATGCAACTTCCGGATCCCGTGTACTGGGGTCAAAAAAGGCATTCGCTTGGGTGTGTGGTGCATTCGGGTTAAAGGCGATGCCGGGTCCGCCACCGGCTCCGTTACCGGCCAGCGTGCTATCGGGTGAATGATATAACCAATTCTGGGAAACACCCCCGTCAGATTTGTCATAGTAAGCGCCTGCAACGAACTGTACAGAGTCGCCGAACTCACCAGAAAAACGTAATTCATGCTGGTCGTTCTCAGAGTGTGATATGCCATGGTAACGTTGGGATGGCGCAGCACATTCAACGATATCAAATTCCAGGGTGCTAAAATTGGCAGAGTTGTAGGTACAGTTGTACCAGGGCTGGAATCCACCGCCCAGGGTGTAACCCACATAGTCAATAAACTGCTCAACATCACGCTCGAGGTATGAGCCGGTATAGATAACGTCCAGTGCCCCGAGCCGCCCGTTTACAGTCCAGTTGAATTGATCAAAGTCATCGTCCAGACGATCCGGAGAAAACCGTTGTACCTGCAAATCACCAACATCCGGTGAATAATCAAATACACCATCGGCTTCCAGATCCTGGGTAATAACACCCACGGTCACGTCCCAGTCGTCATTGATGGCAAAGTTTGCGCTGATGCGGGCACCCGTGTAGTTGGAGTCATTAAAATCATCTTCAACCCGGCCCGAATTATCAGCTACGCCGTAGATATCAGTGTCATCCTTATTAATGATCCGACTGCTTTCCTCAAAGGAAATATTGCCCTGGACATTGTCGATAAAACCACCCAGCTCAACACTGTATACAGAAACGCGTATGGCCGCCTTGTCAGCAACAATCGGGATGTTGATAAAACCTTCCACACCGTAGCTTTCCTCGCCACCATCGATGGTTGATGCGCTCAGATCAAAACCTGCGTCAAAACCACTCGCATCGGGTTTATTGGTGATCATGCGTATGGTCCCTGCCTGTGAACTGGCGCCGTACAACGTACCCTGGGGTCCCGGCAGCACTTCAAGACGCGCCATATCTGTGACAAATACATCGAGGTTACGACCAGCAGCTGTAATCGGTGCCTCGTCGATATACATGGCGACAGTTGGTCCGGCGCCAATACCACCCGCCTGGAACAGACTGCCCTTACTGGTTGAGATACCTCGTATGTAGACGTCATTCTGGCCTGGCCCACGCCCGGCAAAAGAAACATTGGGTAACTGTTTTACATAATCTGTAAAATTCTCGATACCCAGATCATTCAGGGACTCTTCACTCAGTGCCTGCACCGCGACAGGAATGTCCTGCATATTTTCGGCCCGTTTGGTCGCCGTTACGATTACCTCTTCAAGCAAGCGTGCACCAGCATCCTGTGCCAGCGTGTTACCTGTTGTTACCAGAGCACCTGACGCCAGTGCGAATGTTATTGCCTGACTTAATCTGGACTTCTTGTACATTTAGTTTCTCCAACGATGAATATGAACAGCCGCAGCTGCGGCTCGTACCCGCACTACACAGGAGTGCTAATAAACAGTGATTGGCACTACAAGTCAACTACATAAGAAAAACTGATTATTGGCATAAGTACATCTAACATGTTTTAGGTCGAATACACCCACTTGCTGTACCAGAAATATGTCAGATACGGTTCCACAAGTTAGGCTATTCATAACCTATGGGCATTAGCAGCAATTGCTATTAGAATAAGTATTTCTAATACTTAGTTATTTCGTTTGCTTCTTAACGATAAGCGAATCAGTATTCTGCGGACGATGTAAAACTACCAGGGAATCACAAAAAGTGTGGATATTTTCATAAAGTTGCAGGGTGCCGTATGCCATTCGGATTACTCAAATTCGGCCTGAAAAAGAACTATCCTGGCAATCACCGGTTCACACCCGCCAACAAGGCGCTGAAAAATCACTACGATGTGGTGATTATCGGCGCCGGTGGCCACGGCATGGCTATTGCTTATTATCTGGTGAAATACCATGGTGTGAGAAATATTGCCGTGCTGGATAAGGGCTATCTGGGTGGCGGCAACACGGCGCGTAACACCGCCGTAATTCGTTCCAACTATCTAACGGAAGAAGGCGTTACCTTTTACCGGGAATCGGTCAGACTTTTCCAGGATTTGAGTAATGAATTCGGTTTTAACATCATGATGGAAAATCGGGGGCAACTCACGCTGGCTCACAACGATGCTGCGATCCGGAGCTTTCGCTGGCGCGCCGAGGTCAATCAGCATTTGGGTGTCCGCTCCGAACTGGTAGATCGCAAAACCATTCGGGAACTGGTTCCTGACCTCAACCTGTCGGAGGAGGCCCGATACCCGATCATTGCGGGGCTGTGGCACGCAGACGGAGCAACCGCTCGTCACGACGCGGTTGTCTGGGGCTATGCCAGGGGGGCATGCGCACGTGGTGTTGAGTTACACCAGCTAACCGAAGTCCAGGATATCACGGTCACCCGGGGCAAAGTAACAGCAGTAGAAACTAATCGGGGCCGGGTTGAATGTGGCTGTGCTGTGCAGTCCGTTGCCGGAACCAGCTCGGTGCTGGGCATGAAAGCAGGTATCAGATTACCTATTCATTCGTATCCACTTCAGGCCATGGTAACTCAATCCTATAAGCCCGTTCTGACACCTCATATCAGCTCGCCGCAACTGCATGTCTATTTGCATCAGACCTCGCGTGGGGAGGTGGTAATCGGTGGTGGAACTGATCCCTACCCACTCTATAACACCCGCTCCACACTGGAGCAAAAGGAATCACTGGCCGCTGCCGTCATCGAACTTTTCCCCTATCTGTCACAGGTGCGAGTGATGCGGCAATGGGCAGGAATTACCGATATGACTCCCGACTACAGCCCGATCATGGGACTGAGTCCGGTCAAAAATTATTACCTTGACGCTGGTTGGGGGACCTGGGGATTCAAAGCAACCCCCATTTGTGGCAAGACCATGGCTGAACTGGTGGCCACCGGCAAGGTGCCTACACTTATTCAGCCATTTGAACTTGAACGGTTTTACCGTTTTGAGCAAATCAACGAGGCCGGTGCGACCGCGGCCAGCCACTAAAACTCATCTGTCAATGAAGATTCTAAACTGCCCACTGAACGGACCCAGAAACATTCTGGAGTTTTCCTATGGTGGTGAATTTCATCCCATGCCCGACCCATCAAGGTGCGGATCAAAGGAGTGGGCTGAATATATTTACTTCGCCGAAAACCAAGCCGGGTTGGTCACCGAGTGGTGGTATCACCTCGCAAGTTCTTACTGGTTTCTGGCACAACGCAACACCATTACCGATGAGATCGTCCGTACCTTTGAGGTCAACGAGGTATTCAGTGAGCGTGTAGAGTTCAGCACCCAGCCCGAAGGGGACCAGAATAATGGCTGAAATCAATCGTCTGCCTGCCCCATACGGATTACTACTGAACCGCCAGCAGGTCATTACTTTCAGCTTTAATAATAATCACTATGAGTGTCTTGCAGGCGACTGCATCGCCAGCGCACTGGCTGCCAATGACCAGTGGCTGCTGAGTCGTTCATTCAAGTATCATCGCCCCCGTGGCGTACTGACCATGGCCGGACAGGATGCCAATACCCTGGTCCAGCTTCCGGCCAACCCAAATGTGTTGGCCGACCGGGAACCTGTCCGCGAAGGTATGCAGGTCGCAGCGCAAAACATCAGTGGCAAACTTGAGAATGATCGCGCTAGCTGGATTGGGCGATTTGCGAAATTCCTGCCGGTTGGATTCTATTACCGGGCCTTTTATAAACCCAGGGGTATCTGGGAGAAGTGGGCCCCCCTTGTCCGTAAAAAAGCGGGTCTGGGGATTATCGACAAAAACCACCAACCAGAGTACTTCGATAAGCAATACCTGTTTTATGATGTGGTCATAGTGGGTGGCGGCCCGGCCGGAATGTCAGCAGCAATCGCAGCAGCAAAATCAGGTGCTGCCGTACTGCTCGTTGACGAATCCCCTGTTCTGGGTGGTTCACTTAACTACGCCCGGCTTGATGCACAGGGACAACGCGCGCAAGAATTGCGTATCGAGTTGATCAACGAAGTCAATTCATACAGCAAAATCGACGTCATGCTGAACGCGGTGTGTAACGGTTGGCATGCGGATAACTGGCTGCCAATTGTTCAGACTCGGCGACTTTATAAGGTGAGGGCTGTCGAGACCATCATGTGTGTGGGTAGTCTGGAGCAACCGGCATTGTTTCATTGCAATGACTTGCCTGGAATCATGCTGGGTAGTGCCGCCCAACGCCTTCTTCACCTGTACGGTGTGCGACCCGGAAAAGCAGCAGTCGTGCTGGCAGGTAATAATGAGGCCTATGCGGTTGCACTCGACCTTCTGGACGTTGGTGTTGATGTCAAGTCAATTGTCGAACTCAGAAAAGACCCCCACTTTGATGAATGCGCACGCAGCGTGATCAACCGCGAAATTCCCGTAAAAACCGGCCACGCCATTTTCGCCGCAGCGACGGGGCATGACAGGAACCATCTTGGCCAGGTAGACATTCGCAAAGTCGTGGCAGATGGCAAGTGTGACACACAGGGCGAGGTCATCGAGTGTGACCTGTTGTGTATGAGTGTGGGATTCATGCCCGCGTACCAACTCCCATGCCAGGCGGGTGGTCAACTCAGTTACGATGATGATCATGCGAGTTTTACTCTGGACAAACTACCCAATGCCTGTCGTATGGCGGGCTCGGTTACAGGCAGTTGGGATATTGAACAAACCATGGAAGGTGCCCGGGTTGCAGGCGTTGTTGCGGGTAACAACACCACAGGTGCAGGCAATCAAACGCTAACAGAATCCAGTGTTGCTAAAAAGGCCCTGGAACTCAATTTTCCCTGGCCAATATTTCCCCACCCCGATGGCAAGGAGTTTGTAGATTTCGATGAAGACCTGCAAGTTTCGGATATCGTCAATGCGGTGGCAGATGGCTACGAACATATCCAACTGGTGAAGCGGTATTCAACCTGTGGAATGGGGCCATCACAAGGCCGCCACTCAGCCTTGGCAGCCGCGCGCTTGGTCGCGAAAGAAACCGGTAAAACGGTTGCGGATACAGGGGTTACAACTGCCCGGCCACCATTTACCGAGGAGCGGCTTGCCCATAGTGCGGGACGAAGTTTTTACCCTGCCCGTCGTAGCAATATTCACCACCGTCACCTGGAAGCAGGTGCGCAAATGCTGCACGCCGGTGCCTGGTTTCGACCAGCATTTTATGGGCCAAAAAGTTCCAGAGAGCAGACCATTCAAAAAGAAGTTCAGAACGTTCGCAACAACGTTGGCCTGGTGGATGTATCAACGCTGGGCGGTATGGAAATACGTGGACCTGACGCAAGTGAGTTTCTGAACAGGATTTATACCTCCAGCTTCGTCAAACAGAGGGTTGGACGTGCCGGATATGCCTTGCTTACTAACGAAGCAGGCGTGGTAATCGATGACGGTGTGGTCTGTCGGTTCCGTGAACACCACTATTATGTGACTACCACGACGGGCGGTGCGGACCGGG
The DNA here is from genome assembly GCA_021772915.1 of Gammaproteobacteria bacterium. Lineage (GTDB taxonomy): Bacteria > Pseudomonadota > Gammaproteobacteria > Xanthomonadales > SZUA-36 > SZUA-36. The sequence goes on from JAJFLB010000008.1 coordinate 103,995, forward strand.
TTTACCAAACCATGCTTAAATGGAACGCACAGTGGCGACTGGATGTGGATATTGCCAATGTCACTTCCGCCTGGTGTGGTGTTAATGTTGCCGGTCCAAAAGCACGGGCCGTGCTGCAACCCTTGTGTCCAAATATCGATTTGAGCGCTACAGCATTTCCCTACATGGGTGTGCTGGAAGATTGCATAGACAGTATACCCGCACGCCTTATCCGGGTTGGCTTTGTCGGTGAACTGGGCTATGAAATTCATGTTCCCCAGCACTTTGGTGAAGCGCTGTGGGACAAGCTGATGAAAGCGGGTGCGGATCACCAGATTGCGCCTTTTGGTATAGAGGCACAACGCATTTTGCGGCTGGAAAAAGGCCACATTATTGTGGGACAGGACACAGACGCCCTGTCTAACCCACTGGAAGTGCAAATGGGCTGGGCAGTAGCTCACAAGAAACCGTTTTTTGTGGGTAACCGAACCATCCGCGAGCTTGAGAAATCCGGGCTTGAGCGAAGTCTCGTTGGTTTTGTAGTAAATGATCCGCAAGCTCCAATTCCACTCGAAAGTCACCTGCTTCTGGAGGGTGAGACTATGGTCGGTCGTGTCACCTCCTGCGAATTTTCTCCGACCCTAGGAAAACCGGTTGGTCTGGCCTACACACCGGTCAAAAACGCCAGGACAGGAATGCAAATCGTCATCAAGTCAAGCGGTGGAACTAGAGTCCGCGCAGACATTGTTGAGCTCCCATTTTACGACCCGGATGGACACAGGCAGGAATTGTGAGCATGGAAATAGTAACGCCCTTGCAATGCGATCGTCGCAGCCAACTTTACCGCTGGCACCAACATACCGGGGCAAGCTTTGAAGCACTTGCGGGATCTGTGGTAGTAACCGCTTACGCGGACGCTGAATTTGAGACGCGCCAGGCGCGTGTTTTGGCCCTGGCTGATTTATCCACGCTACCCAGAACCGGGTTCAAGGGAATTGGCACGCTGGACTGGCTAAACGATGCCGGGTTGCAATTGCCAACTTCCCCAAATCTGGCCCGACGCCAGGCGGATGGTAGCCTGCTTGCCCGTCTGTCGGAGAACGAATTACTGGTTCTCGATGACCTGGGTGCCAGCACCGCTTTGCCGACAAGACTGGAAGCGCAGTGGTGTCTTGATTCCACTACGGGGGTTTATTTCGTGCCTCGTTATGACAGTCATTGCTGGTTTGCCCTGACAGGTGAGCACGCAGCTGCCACATTGGCAAAAGTATGTGGTGTGGACCTTCGCAGCCACAAATTTGCTGAGTATTCGATTTGCCAGACTTCACTGGCCAAAGTCAACGCAATCATCCTGTGTATCAACCTGGCAGTGACCCCCTGCTTTTTCATCTTCAGCGATGTGAGTTCAACGCAGTATCTGTGGGAGGCCATAATGGATGCGATGGCAGAATTCAACGGCTGTTGTGTGGGTTTGGAAGCACTCAGGGCTCTGCAAGCGGGGTAAGGCTGATCATGATTGATCGTGTTTACACTGACAATTTACCCAATTACTGAAATATTCGAAATACAGAGGTGATACAAATGGCATTTCCAACAAAATCCCCCTATGTCATCATCGGTGCCGGAATTCACGGCCTGAGTACTGCCTACCACCTCGCCGTTGAGTTGAAGGCCCGGGGTAAAGGTAGCGGTGAGGACATCATTGTCCTCGACAAATCCGGTATCAGCGCGGGAGCCTCCGGGATTGCTTGTGGCGTCATACGCAACAACTATTTTCAACCTGCCATGCGAGAGCTTATGGCACATAGTGTCAAGGTTTGGGAAAGTGATGCTGCTACCTATAGTTTTCACCCAGTGGGTTATATGCAAATAAGCTGTGAGAGCATGCGCAAAGACATTTGTTCTATCTATGAACAACAAAAGGCCATTGCTTATGACTCAACTCTGATAGAGGGGAGGAAAGACTGTACGCAATACATGCAGGGCATATTCAGTGACTGGAGGGCCCAGAATATTACGTCGATTTTGCATGAAAAGCCCAGTGGCTACGCGAACAACACCAAATCCATGTATGGACTTGCCGGCAAAGCCGAGCATGAAGGTGTGCGTATCATGAGCGGTGTGGAAGTGACTGCCCTGATCCAGGATAACCAAGGTGCAATCAAATCGGTACAAACGAACAAGGGCAGGATTGATTGTGACTATGTCGTAGTCGGTGCCGGACCATGGATTAAGTATTTTTGGGATATGCTGGAATTGCCTGGCACTGTCGATATAAAAGATTCGGCCAACGGAGGGAAAATCACCAATGTCCCCATGTGGGTTTACTGGTGTCTGGAAGAGGGCACACTGGGTGTGGACCCGGATATCCAGAAAACCAATGATGGCAAAATACCTCCCGTTATTCACGTCGATACGGATGCACCCCTGTTCTCCGATGAAGATGGATCGTTGATAACAGAGGAACAGTGGGGAATCTACTACAAACCAGATCCACACTTTGGGGGGATACAAGGCGGTGCCGCGCCCTATAAGGTAGAAAAGAATCCCGATGACGTGGCGGTTGATCCTTATGGAACAGAGTCGACTGAGTTCATAGTAGGTCCTGAATTTGCACACATGTGGGTATCCGCACTTGCCCACTGTCAACAGCGGTTTTCGGGTACCTTGGCAAAATTTAGTCGTGACCCTTCAGGGGGAATCGGTGCTTTTTCTCCTGACAGCTTTCCGGTTTTCGATGTATTTCATCAAAACTGCTATGTCATTGCCGATTCAAACCACGGCTATAAAATGCTCGGCGTCGGCAAGCTGGTGGCTGAGGAAATCTGTGGAGAAAAATCAGTTTTGCTGGAACCCCATCGGTTTTCGCGTTTTTCTGAAGGCAAATTACACCCTGTTTCAAACAGCCCATTTCCCTGGAGCTGAATACTATCTAAAGTACAATGGATAGAATATTTCTTTGGATAGGGCCAATTGGGTGAAAAACGACCAGCAACTCAGTTTTCGAGCCCTGCGAATATTTGCAAGCGTAGCGGAATCGGATACCCTTACCCAGGCTGCTGAGCAGCTTGGTATAACGCAGTCTGCAGTCTCCCAGGCCATCAAGCAGCTTGAGTCACAAACTGCATCTGAACTGGTCATAAGACGTTCCAAACCCATTAAGCTCACCGCGAGCGGCAAAATATTCAAGGAGTTTGTGCAACACACACTGGCGAATGCCCAGCGGGTGATATCAGATATCCAAATGACATCCAACAGTAGTGTATTGCGTCTGAACATCGGCATGATCGATTCATTTGCTGAAATTGCCAGCCGCCAGATCATGCAGCGAATCAAACCGTTTGCGACCAGGCTATCCATTCGAACGGGGGTATCCGGATCACTGACTGACGCTCTCCTCGATCATGATCTGGATATGCTGGTGACCAGTGAGCCGTTGGAGGATCACACCGACCTGGACCGTTACCCTATTCTACGCGACCCATTCGTAATGATTGTTCCCAATGCATATTGCCTGGAGCAGGATGTGACCCCGCAGTGGTTGAGTGAAAACGTCCCATTTGTGCACTACGCTCCACAGAACCGTATCGGGATTTTGATCGATTTGATTGCACACAGACTAAGCATCAAACTGAAAACTCACTACGAGTTGGACAGTACCCAGACGCTGTTACGTTTTGTGCAGGCAGGTCATGGCTGGGCCATGGTCACAGGTTTGTGTCTGATTCGTCACCCGGAGTTGCTAAAGGGAACAAAAGTTCTGCCCTTGGTCGATGGGGCCAACGCCCGCTATCTTTCACTGCTTTGTCATGGCGGGGAATTCGGCAATCTGCCGGATAAAGTGGCCAGCATTTGTCAGGACATCTACACCTCAGACCTGATTCCAAAGCTCACCAAGATCGCGCCGTGGTTTAGCGAACAGGCATATACCATTGAAGAACTTCCAATAATTTGACGAGTGCTCAAGATGGCCAATGTCCCTGTCGCGGGCGGGGCCCGACATTGGGGCAGCCATGATATGGGCAAAGCGGTTAAAACGTGCTTTCAACATGGACAAGGTGAAATGATGCGCAGGATCAAGAGAAGGTGCCCTGGGGCATGTTGAGACCTGCAGGGATGTAGGGGGTAGAGCAATGCCGGGAGCAATTGCCGAGAGTACGCAGCGGCCAAGTATCAGTGTTACCAATAAAGTAAGCTGATAAAATGAAAACAACAGGCACGATAATGCCAAACCACAGGATATGACATGGTGAATTTTTTGAGAGTTAAGCGCTGTCTCTCCAGCCTGATTTTGCCGCTCTCGCTGACGCTACTTCTGTCTGGCTGCACGCCCCCGGCGGACGATGAACCTATCGTGATCAAGTTTCCACATGTAACAGCGCCGGGCACACCCAAGGGTCAGGGAGCCGAGAATTTACGCAAGCTGGTGGCGGAAAGACTGGGCGAAAAGGTTGTGATTGAAGTGTACCCGTCCAGCCAACTCATGAGTGATGATGACTCGCTGGAGGCACTGGCATTTGGCGAGGTCCAGATGATTGCTGTATCTCTGTCAAAATTCGATCGCCTGACCCGCAAGTTCATGGTTTTCGATCTGCCGTTTTTGTTTGATGACCTGACTGCGGTTGAAAAATTTCAAGGCAGCGAGGCCGGCAACACCTTGTTGGCTGAGTTGACTGAAAAGGGTTTTCTTGGGCTTGCGTATTGGCATAACGGGATGAAGCACTTTGGCGGTCCTGCACCTTTGCGCCAACCATCCGACGGGGCCGGTCTCAAGTTCCGTATCATGGAGTCTGATGTGCTCCAGGCCCAGATCCTGGCAATGGATGGTAACCCGCAAAAAATGGCTTTTGGCGAGGTCTACCAGGCCCTGCAAACCGGCGCCATCGACGCCCAGGAAAATACCTGGTCAAATCTGTATTCCCAGAAGTTTTTCGAGGTCCAGGATTTCATCACCGAGAGCAATCACGGCTACCTGGGCTATTTGCTGGCTGTCAACCCAGCGTTCTGGAGTGGCTTACCGGCCGATGTGCGTGAACCGCTGGAGCAGATCATCGCGGAGGTTTCAGCACAGGTAAACGCCAGCGCACAATCTTTGAACCAGGCGGCACGTGAGAAAATCCTGGCCGCGGGTGGCACCGAGATCGTACAACTTAAAGAAGCGGAAAGAGCTTCCTGGCGCCAGGCCATGACCCCGGTGTGGGAAGAATTTGCCGACGAAATCGGTGCTGACATTCTGTCTACCACAGCGGCAGGTAACTAGAGTAGTGATCAATCGCCTGGAAGAAGGCCTGCTGGCCCTGTTCCTGGCGACCATGACATTTCTCACCGCGTTTCAGGTGTTACTACGCTACGTCTTCAACAGTGGTCTGATCTGGTCGTTGGAAGCAACCACCTACTCTTTTGCCTGGCTGGTGTTGTTGGGTATGGCCTATGGCGTGCGTACACGTTGCCATATCGCCGTTGACCTGCTCGTCGGAAGACTAAGCGGACGACCACACCGCCTGGCAACGTTTGTCGCGTTGTTCATTTGCGTGGCCTATTCAGTACTGATGTTTTATGGCGGCCTGGTATTCGTCTTGCGTCTGATCGAACTCGGCAACGAGGCCCGAGACCTGCCGGTCGCACGCTGGATATTGACGTTCATGCTGCCTTTAGGGTTCGCGTTGCTGACCCTGCGGTTCCTGGAACTTGGCTGGTCGTTCGCCAGGGGCAGTATCGAGCGGTTGGGCTTTGGCGGTAACCCGCCTGCACAGGTGGAACTGGACAAAGATGAGGACGGTGGCGCGTGACCGGTATGTTCCTCCTGGTTGCATTATTCATATGTCTGCTGCTGGGTGTACCCATCGCCGTGTCACTGGGTTTTGCCAGCATCATGACACTGCTGGTGTTTTCAGATCAGTCTTTGCTTTCCCTGGCACAACGGTTTTTTCACACCATGCAGGTCTACCCGTTGCTGGCCGTACCATTTTTTATCCTGGCAGGAACCCTGATGACCAGTGGCGGTGTCGCACGCCGGATGATCGCCTTCGCAGATGCCCTGGTGGGCCATATGCACGGAGGTCTGGCAATGGCCTCGGTACTGGCCTGTATGCTGTTTGCGGCGGTCTCGGGATCATCACCAGCAACCGTGGTCGCCATCGGCAGCATCGTAATCGCCGGTATGGTGAACCTGGGTTATACGAGAAAATTTGCCGCCGGGGTAATCTGCAATGCCGGAACCCTGGGTATCTTGATTCCACCTTCGATCGTGCTGGTGGTTTACGGTGCCGCAACCGAAACGTCCATCGGGAAATTGTTCATCGCCGGGATCTTGCCCGGGATGTTGCTGGCTTTTGTCATGATGGTGGCCATTTACCTGATCGCCCGCTACCGTAAAATCCCACGCCAGGACTGGCGTGGCTGGCGCAAGGTCTGGGTCACCGGGCGACGGGCTGTCTGGGGAATGTCACTGGTGGCCATCATTCTTGGTGGCATCTACTCGGGCGCGTTTACACCCACTGAGGCGGCCGCAGTTTCAGCGGTCTACGCCCTGATCATCGCGGTCTACGTGCATCGAGATATCCGTACCAAGGCCTTGCCCGGGGTGTTTGTTGAAAGCGCCAGGATCACGGCCATGCTGATGTTTATCATCGCCAACGCCTACCTGTTCGCGTTTGTTCTCACCACCGAGCAGATTCCACAAATCGCCTCGCAAACCATCATCGACATGGGCTTGCCGAGGTGGGCATTTCTACTGGTGGTCAATGTCATGTTGCTGATCGCGGGTAATTTCATGGAACCCTCATCGGTGATCCTGATCCTGGCACCCATTGTATTTCCGATTGCCGTGAGCATGGGTATTGACCCGGTACACCTGGGGATCATCATGGTTGTTAACCTTGAGATCGGCATGGTGACACCACCCGTGGGTCTGAACCTGTTTGTCACCGCAGGGGTTGCCAGGATGCCGATAGAGCAGGTCATTATGGCCGCCCTGCCCTGGCTGCTGATCCTGATCAGTGTGCTGATTATCGTGACCTATGTGCCCATTATCTCTTTGTTGTTGCCGGGATTAATGTAGTCTTTATGGCGAAGAAAATGACATATCCCATGCTTTGCAACCATACTAAGGTTGAACTAATTTAAGGAACCCGTTCATGGAATCACATCTCCACGACCCCAATATCATCAAGCCCGAAGACATCGATCCCAAACACGAATGGTCGCGGGCACTGCGATCACCGGGCGCGATGAATGTCGATTTTGAAGAGCGGGTCAATTTTCAGCGTCTGCACCGCTACCGTTTGGGTCGTACCCGTGTGGCATTGCGTAATTCTGAGCTGGGCTCCTTGCTGACCTTTGACAATAACAATATCCGCTACATCACCAGCACCGCCATCGGGGAATGGGCCCGTGACAAGATGTGCCGCTTTGCGCTGGTACCGGGGGATGGTGATCCGCACCTGTGGGATTTTGGTTCTGCGGCGGCCCATCACCGGATTTATGCACCCTGGCTCAAACCCTCGTGTTGTCATGCCGGCATGGTGGGTTTGCGTGGTACGGTCTCACCCGAATCAGGTCTGATGCAACGCGCAGCAGCTGAGATCAAGGACGTATTGGTACGAAACGGTGTTGCCGATCAGCCCGTAGGTATCGACCTGGTGGAGCCGGCCATGTTGTTTGAGCTGCAAAAGGCCGGGCTGGATGTGCGCGATGGTCAGCAGACCATGCTGGATGCACGTGAAGTTAAAAGCATGGACGAAATCATGCTGCTCAATACCGCGGCCGCGATGGTGGATGGCACCTACGAGATGATCCACGAAATGCTGCGCCCCGGTGTCAGGGAATCGGATATTGTCGCTGCCGCCAACAAGAAACTCTACGAGATGGGTTCTGATGATGTTGAAGCCATCAATGCCGTGGCCGGTGAGCGCTGCAGCCCGCATCCACACAACTTCACCGACCGTCTGATCCGGCCTGGCGACCAGGCCTTTTTTGACATTATCCAGGCCTACATGGGTTACCGGACCTGTTATTACCGGACCTTCAATGTGGGCCGGGCCACCGACTCACAGCGTGATGCTTATAAACAGGCACGTGAGTGGATGGACGCCGGCCTTGACCTGGTGCGCCCCGGTGTGGGTACCGACCAGATCGCAAAAGTCTTCCCCAAGGCCGAGGAATTCGGGTTTTCCAGTGAGATGGAGGCCTTCGCACTGCAGTTCTGCCACGGTCTCGGTGTGGCCCTGCACGAGCGCCCGATTGTCAGCCGCCTGGTGTCACTGGAACAACCTCAGGAGATCAAGGAGGGAATGGTGTTTGCACTTGAAACTTACTGTCCGGCTTCTGATGGTTTTTCAGCCGCACGTATTGAAGAGGAAGTGGTAGTCACCAATGACGGCTGCAAGGTGATTACCCTTTTCCCGGCGGAAGAGCTGCCGGTTTCCAACCCGTATTAAAATTGGTACTCGGACTAATTCATGAAATGAAGGTAGACCCTGAGCTACTTGAACCACTCGACATCTTCATGGAATTGATGGGCGGCGAGTTGGATCTTGACGACATCAAGGGAACGCGTGCGCAATCCGAGGAAATTTTTGCCTCCTTCCTGGCTGAAGCACCTGTTATCGAAGGGGTGGAAAGCCGAGACGTGCTTGTAAGTGGATCCGCTGGAGATCCCAATGTTGCTGCGCGCACTTATCGAATGCTGGATCAGCTTGAGTCTTCGCCGGCATTACTCTGGATTCATGGCGGCGGATATGTACTCGGCGACCTCAACTCAACCGACATCATGGTCAGGCAGTTGGTAGCGGATACTGGCTGCGTGATCGTATCGGTGGACTACCGCCTGGCCCCCGAAAACCCCTACCCGGCGCCCCTGGAAGACTGCTATTCAGCCCTGAGGTACTTGTTTGATCATGCCGACACACTGCAGGTCGATCGCACCCGGATAGCAGTAGGTGGGGCGAGCGCCGGTGGCGGCCTGGCCGCCGGATTGGCCTTGCTGGCACGCGACCGTGGGGAATTCGACATTGCCTTTCAGTTGTTGCTATACCCCATGCTCGATGACCGCAACATTCAGCCCGCCAGTGAGGTACGACCCGACACACTGTTGTGGACCCGCAAAAACAACCTGATCGGTTGGCGCTCCTACCTGGGTCAGGAGCCGGGAACGGGGGATGTATCTCCCTACGCCGCTGCTTTTCGCGCGGAAGATTTGAGCAGGCTTCCACCGGCATTTATCCCCGTGGGAGACCTCGACCTGTTTCTGGATGAAAATACTGAATACGCTGGTCGCCTGAATGCAGCTGGAGTGAAAGCGCAACTGACTGTCTACCCGGGTGCCTACCACGCGTTTGACTTCATGGCCCCGCAGGCCGCCGTATCCCGGCAATTTGTTGCTGACCTCAATACTGCCCTTGTGCGTGGGTTGTTCAAACGGACCAAATCGAAACGATCGAAATGACGACCGCGGAAATCGAAGAATTCCTGGCTCAAACACGGCATGCGGTGATGAGCACGATTCGTGCTAATGGCTCACCTCAAATCAGCCCGGTCTGGTATCTGTACAGGGATGGTAAATTTTACGTAGGCGTATATAGCAATAGCGCCAAGCGCCTCAACCTCAATCGCGATAACCGGGTAAGCCTTTGTGTGGATGGCACGCATCCGGATGCGCGCTACGTCGCTGTTTACGGAACCGTTGAGATCGTCGGGGAACAATCTGCCTGGCGCAACGAAATTGAAAAGGCCATTGCCTATCGCTACCACGATACCAGTGAAGAAGCCGAGGACTACCGCCGCGACACATCGGGCTTGGATTCGACTTTGATAATCATTACACCGCAAAAAGTGCTGAGCCAGAATTACAACTAGCAATGTGGGTTTCCATTACCCACCAGTAATTTAACCCGCTTGCCGTTAGTTGGGTTATCTCGTACTGCCCAAAACCAGACCATACTCAACACCGTTCCCGACAAATCGAGGGGAATGACCCCTCGATTCCCTATGCCGGGGGTTTTTGCGGTCGTGCGGTGTATGGAAGCGGCAGATTCACCGCCTTAAGGGGGACAACGACAGCAAATTGCGCTAAATTGACGCACCTTTAATGAATTGTGAATCCGACCCCCTGGAGTGACCATGAATAATCGAACAACCACACTGCTTTTCGCAACAGTGTTCCTGGCTGCGTGCGGTGCCGGAGAGAACACCGACACAGCAAGCGAGTTACCGGTACGCCATGCTGCAGTTGGCCTGGCCGAGATCGCGACGGCTGAAGCGCTTACCGGCCGCTGTAATGAAGAAGAAGTTTTGTTGCGTGCGCATTTCGCCACGCTTGAAGCGTATAGTGGGCAGCCGACGCTCGACGGCTACTACAAGTCACTGGACAGCCTGTTTTCAAGTCTTGGAACGGTGACTTCCACTGCACAGAGCCTTTCCGGCGTACACCCGGACCCGGATCTGCGTGATGCCGGCGAGACTTGTGCCCAACTGTTGACCAAGGTAGCAACTGACATGAGCCTGTCCCGTCCACTTTACGATGCGGTGCGTCAACTGGATCTTGCAAATGCCGATGCCACGACACGTCATTCGGTCGACAAGTTGCTCCTGTCATTTCGGCTCGCCGGTGTCGACAAGGATGATGAAGCACGCGAACGCATACGCGAACTAAATGACGACATTGTCGCGATCGGTCAGGAATTCAGTCGCAATATAAGAGATGACGTGCGCTATCTCGAGCTCGATTCAGCCGATGACCTGGCGGGACTGCCCCAGGACTACGTGGCGGCACATGGGCCGAACGAAGATGGCAAGATCATGATTTCCACCCAGTATCCGGACGTGTTCCCATTCTTCGAATACGCTGACAAGGATGATCTGCGTAAGCAGATGCTGTTGACTTATGGCCAGCGTGGTTATCCGAAGAACGAAGAGGTTTTGCGTAATCTGATAATTGCGCGTCACGAACTGGCTCAGCTGATCGGCTTTAGTAACTATGCGGAACTCGTGACCGCCGACAAGATGGCCGGCTCCGCTGAACGCGTCGCCATGTTTATCAATGAACTGAAAGGCTATACCGGTGAAGTGCGGGACCGCGAGTACGAGATGTTGCTTGCGAGATTAAAGAAGGACGTTCCGGAGGCAAGACAGGTGGAGTCCTGGCAGAGAAGTTATGTGCAAAGCAAGGTCAGCCGGGAGCAGTACGGTGTCGACTCCAAGGTGATCAGGGAGTATTTCAGCTACAACAATACCCGCGCCGGCATTTTCAACATGGTCCAGGATCTGTTCGGGGTCCGCATCGTGCCGTGGGATACGGACACCTGGCACGAGGATGTCGAGTCCTACTCACTGTACGATGGTGACACGGAACTTGGTCGATTTTATCTCGATATGCACCCGCGTGAAGGCAAGTTTCAACACGCGGCGATGTTCCCGTTCGTCAACGGTATCAAAGGGCAGCAATTACCCGTCGCTGGTCTGATCTGTAACTTCCCGAAGGGCGACGAGCCCATACAATTCTCACAGGTTGTCACCTTCCTGCACGAGTTCGGTCATCTGATCCACTGGCAATTTGCGGGACACCAGGAATGGAGCAACGTATCCGGCATAGCCACGGAGTGGGACTTTGTTGAGGCACCATCGCAAATGCTGCAGGAATGGGTCTGGGACTACGAGACGGTGGCACAGTTTGCGGAAAACGCGGACGGCGAAATTCTGCCACAGGAGCTGCACGAGGCCATGGTTGCTGAACGCGACTTCGGTCTGGGCATCGGTACACGCCGCCAGTTGTCGTATGCCGCACTATCGCTGTCGATGTACAACCGTGATCCTGCGGAAATCAACTTCGATACACTCTCTGCTGATATCGCAAGAGAGTTCACCCGGTTCGAACCACTCGATGGCACCCACGGCTGGGCGTCTTTTGGCCACCTGAATGGCTATTCGGCCATTTACTACACGTACCAATGGTCGCTGGCGATTGCGACCGACATGTTCACCCACTTCAAGGAAGGGGGCCTGCGCAATGTCGAGGTCGCCGGGGTGTACCGGGATAAGGTGCTGGCAGCCGGAGGCAGTCGTCCTGCCGAGGACCTGGTGACCGATTTTCTTGGCAGGGATATCAGTTTCAAGCCGTACGCTGACCGTTTGCGTGGCACGGGGGGACAATAGCACTCACGATGCATCGCCGGGGCCGGCCAGAGAGGGCTGGCCCCGTGCGTACACTCGGTCGGCTAACAGCGGGGCCTTGAGACAGGTAGGCTGTAAGTTTTAGTCTGCAGGTTTAATTAGCCTTCCCAGTCGAAGAACTTCATTGATAATGGCGACAACATCCTCTGGTCCAGTGCGCAGATTGATAAAGCAGGCGGTCCATGGCGTCAGCATAGGCGCGCCGACCATAGAGTCTCAGGGACCACCAGATCTTTAGAAACGGAATCAGTACGTCCCAATACGGCAAATTGCGGTTGACATCGATCACTCAGAACCGCCAGGGTGCCAAAGACTCCGTCAATGCGAAATACCATTGGATGACGGCAGCACGTAGGGAAGGAAACACGGGTGACTGACCGCGGTGGAGTTCGGTATCACAACCTGCCGGAACTCAGAGAAAAGCTCCGTTATGGATCCACCATCATCCGGTAAGGGTTGATCCAGAATCCGGCGTATGGCCTTGCAGTCGACGTCGGGGAAAACCGGACCGTCAGCCACAAGCTTGAGCCATGGATACGAATCCCGGCACAGATTCGACTCTTTGCAGCCACTGGCGCACGGCATTGAAGGGGGACAAATCGATACCGCCCTCTTCGGCCGTGTGGGTATACGCATACAACGCGATATCAGCGATTGAAAAACGGCCACCGCTGAAGAACGGACTTGATGACAAGGTCTTGTCCATCACACCGAGCGCCTGTGAACCCTGTTTACGAAGCACTTTCAGACGTTCGGCTTCCTCTACTTCCCGATCCAGGAATTTAACCAAGAAGCGCGCTACCGCAAGATTGGGTTCATGGCTGTATTGTTCGAAAAAAAGCCACTGGTAAACAAGCGCCCGCTCCCACACATCCGTAGGTAAATAGGGGCGACCCTCAGCAAGATGCAGTAGCATCGCATTAGACTCAGCCAGGAACCGGCCATCGGGCAACTGCAGCAGCGGTACTCTACCGTTCGGATTCATTTCCAGAAAGTCAGTCGTTCTGGTGGACTGCTGCATGACATCCGTTTCCACCCATTCGAATGGCCTTGCGGTTAGCGAAAGCAACAACGCAACCTTGTAGCAGTTGCCTGATCGGTGATCACCGTAAAGTTTGAATGGTTGCAAAGTTTCCTCCCTACACGCGGTCGTGTTGAGTGACATTGGCGCAGCGTGGCGAAACCCTTGGGCGGACGAACAAAAGTTTCTCGCAGCATCTTAAGAGCAAGCCCATTGTGCTCTACAAATCCACAAACAAATACCAAAAAAGGTGTCGGAACCCTTTTCCGTTGAAAACTGAAGGGTGGTTTGGAAAAAGACCCTCTAGGGCAACGCCGCACAAGAGCTCTGGTCCTTTCCCAAAGCCCCCCAATATGGACGACCCAGTGCTCTTCAATTTGAGGTGAGGGCTCCAAGTCATGTAGGATTGTCGAAAAATCGTGGGTAGCCATACACTTCCTTTTGCTCAATCCTGCTGAGATCCCGGTCGCTCTTGGAGACATGATGTCAAATTTCAAACACGTTTCATTGTTTTTATTGGTTTTGTTTACTTCATCTTTTGCTATTTCAGCAGAGAAAGACAAGAAACCAGACCCAGGTCTTAACGAGGCAAGCCTGAAGGGGCTCGAATGGCGCAGTATTGGTCCTGCAATGACCGCCGGGCGAATTGCGGATATCGCGGTCGAGCAAAAGGACCGCAATACCTGGTACGTCGGTGTCGGTAGTGGTGGGGTGTGGAAAACAGAAAACCGTGGCACGACCTGGACACCGGTCTTTGATACAGAGGCGTCTTATTCCATCGGCTGTATCACCATTGATCCCAACAATTCGGGAACCATCTGGGTGGGAACCGGTGAAAACGTTAGCGGACGCCACGTGGCCTACGGTGACGGTGTGTACAAAAGCCTGGACGGCGGCAAGTCCTGGAACAATATGGGTCTGAAGGACTCTCAACACATTGGAATGATCGTGGTAGACCCACGCGATTCCAACGTGGTCTACGTGGCCGCACAAGGCCCATTATGGTCGGCTGGCGGTGACCGCGGTTTGTATAAGACCACCGATGGCGGGGCAAGCTGGAATCTTATCCTGTCCGCTGGTGAGTATACCGGCGTCAATGAAATTCACCTGAGCCCAGGTAACCCGGACACGCTCTACGCGTCCACCCACCAACGCTTCAGAAACGTTGCTGCGTTGATGGATGGCGGTCCTGAATCGGGTATTCACAAATCCACCGATGGCGGTCAGACCTGGCGCGAACTAACCAGCGGCATCCCCAAGGAAGACAAGGGCAAGATCGGGCTAAGCGTTTCACCGGTGGATTCCAAAGTGGTTTACGCGACCATTGAGCTGGCGCAGCGGACCGGCGGCCTGTGGCGTTCAACCGATGCAGGTGAAACCTGGGAAAAGCGCAGTGATGAAGTTTACAGCGGCACCGGACCACATTATTACCAGGAGATTTTTGCCAGCCCGCATGATGTGGACACGCTTTACCAGGTGGCACCCACACTGTACAAAACAGTGGACGGTGGCAAGACGATGTCGCCGGTCAGAAATAAGTCCGTACACGGTGACTATCACGCCGTTGTCTATGACCCCAGCAACCCTGACTACCTGATGGTAGGGACCGACGGCGGCGTCTACGAATCTTTTGACGGCACCTCAAACTGGAAGTTTTTTGCCAATATGCCGATCACCCAGTTCTATAAGGTGACGGTCGACTATGACCTGCCCTTCTACAACATCTATGGCGGCACCCAGGACAACAATACCCAGGGTGGCCCTTCACGGACCGACAACGTACACGGCATTCGCAACAGCGATTGGTTCGTTACCGTATTCGCCGATGGCCACCAGCCTGCCGCTGATCCGACCAATCCGGACATCATTTACTCGGAATGGCAGGAGGGCAACCTGGTGCGTTACGACCGTAGCAGCGGTGAGATCATCTATATTCAACCCCAACCTGCAGCAGGCGAAGAGACCGATCGCTTCAACTGGGACTCACCTATTGTGATCAGCCCACATGATTCTGCACGTCTGTACTTTGCCAGCCAGAGGGTCTGGCGCAGTGACGACCGTGGTGACAGTTGGCGCGCAATCAGTGGCGACCTCAGCCATGGACAGGATCGTATGAAACTGCCGATGATGGGACGGGTCTGGAGTTACGATTCGGCCTGGGACCTGATGGCCATGTCACAGTACGGCACCATCACTTCTTTGTCGGAATCGTCCTTGGTGGAGGGCTTGCTCTATGCGGGCACCGATGACGGCCGTATCCAGGTCAGTGAAAATGGCGGCGAGGACTGGCGCGCCACGGACCGTTTGCCAGGTGTTCCTGAAGGTTTCTTCGTCAATGACATCAAGGCCGACCTGCACGACGCAGACACGGTTTACGTGGTGGTGGATGACCACAAATCCGGTGATTTTTCGCCCTACATTCTCAAGAGCAGCAACCGGGGCCGCAGTTGGAGCAGTATCAGCAAAGGTCTGCCAGAACGTCATGTCGTTTGGCGGGTAGTACAGGATCACGTCAACCCGAGGCTGCTGTTTGCGGCGACTGAGTTTGGTGTCTTTTTCACCATCGACGGCGACATTTGGACCAAGTTGTCCGGTGGCACACCCAACATGTCCTTCCGGGATCTCGCCATCCAGAAACGCGAAAATGACCTGGTGGGCGCCACCTTCGGTCGCAGTTTTTATGTCCTTGACGACTACACACCATTGCGCAGTCTCACCGCCGAGAACCTGAAGTCCGACACCATGCTGTTCCCGGTGCGGGACGCACTCTGGTATTTTCAACGCATGCCACTGGGTGACTTTGAAATCGGTGGGAAATCCTCACAGGGTGACTCGTACTACGTGGCTGACAATCCCCCGTATGGCGCAGTAATCACCTATTATCTGCCCGAGCCAATTCTGACCGCAAAAGAACAACGACGGAAAACCGAGAAAGAAGTCGAAAAGCAAAGCGGCAACACACCCTACCCCGGTTGGCAGGCATTGCGCTCAGAGAAAGCCGAAGAAGACCCGGCGGTTGTGTTGACCATACGTGACAGCCAGGGCGCTTTGGTGCGCAAAATCGAAGGACCGGCCAAGGCCGGATTCCACCGCGTCGCCTGGGATCTGCGCTACGCGGACTCCAACCCGTGGACCGAGAAGAAGCAGGATAATTACATCGTTTTCCCCGGCCCACTGGCAGTACCGGGTGACTACACAGTGAGTCTGGCGACCCGCACCAATGGCGTACTCAGGGACCGTGGGCAACAGTCTGCGATACACGTCAAGTTACTGCGTCAGAACGCTTTGGCCAAAGCAAGTCCAGAAGAAGTTGTCGCCTTCGGTCAACGTCTGGATGACCTCACGCGTCAGGGTAGCGGCGCCGAGGCTGCCATGAAAGGTTTACTGGTCGAACTGAAGGCCATCAAACAGACAGTAATGCGCTCCACCACCAGTGGTGACCTGAGGGACAGGGCCAGGGCGATCGAGCTTGAAGTACTGGACTTACAACTACAGTTATCCGGTGACGATGCCCGTGACCTGGCAGGAACTCCGGGACCGGTTTCCGTACAGCGGCGACTCAGTGTTGCACGACTCGGTACCGCGTTTTCAACCTACGGGCCGAGTCCCACGCATCAGCACAGCCTGGAGATTGGTGAGCAGGGCTTTGCCGGTATCAAGACTGCACTGAAACGCATATTCGACACCGATATGCCTGCACTGCGCAAAGCACTGGACGATGCGGGCGTGCCCTGGACACCCGGACGAGGGGTACCCGGCGGGACCTGAGTACAGGCTAGCAGCCTGTCGCACTTAACATGATCTACTGCGAAAAAACAGAGTTTGGCCAGATTTTCCGCTCTTTCTCGTTAAATAGCGGTGCTATTCGCCTCAAAAGATCGAAAAATCTGACTCAAATCTGCTTTCTCTCGCTACGATCGGTCAAGTCCGACAGGCTGCTATTCCCCCGGATTAAACACCAGAGACCACCTGTCATTGAGAAGATAATCGATTGGGCTTTTTTGAAGTCGGTTTTGAATTCCTTTTCTTGCCCGGGAATTACGTCGAGAATGGCAACTTCCAGAATCATTATAAATGCTATTTTACTTGTGTTTCGAGAGCGCCAATAGTTTTGCTTCATAGAGTTTCCGGAATTGTTTTCGACTGGCATTTTTCACCGCACTGACCATGGCTACCTCTGCCGAGTCAAGCCGGCCCAGTTGATAATAGGTCTTGGCCATGCCGAAATGTCCTTCGTGAAGATACGGCGCTATCTCTACGGATTTCTTGTAGTGAGTCAGCGCATCAGAATAATTTCCTTCCTGGTAGGCGTCTTCAGCCAGTAACCACCACTCAAAAGGATCGGCGTCTTTATATTTGGCGATCCGTTGCGTTATCTCGTCAGCCTCGGTCGTTCGCCCTTGATTGTTTAGCAGTGCGCGGTAGTTTTTCAATAGACTAAGTTTTTCATCGAACTTCTCTATGCCATAAAGGTAAATCTGCTCGGCGGTCTGTTCATCACCGGATCGGCGATAGAGAATGGCCAGCATATTGATCGCATGGGGGTGATCTGCAGCATGAATCATTGATTCTTTGGTAAACCAGTATGCACGGGAATAATCCTCCTTTGCCAGCGCATCGGTGGCCAGGTTACGATAGTACATGGCAGTGAATTCCGCTTCTGATATCCGGCGAATATAACGTGATTTTCCTGTGGGGAAATAGTCGACAATCACCCTGGAGAGAGTCGGCCTTATGAGTTTCTTATCGTTGCCAGCATCACCGACAGGGGCTACTGGCCGGTACAACACACTGCGTACATGTGTGCCACGTAAAATTGTGTTTTCCTGCTTTTCGAATAGAGGCAAATCATCCATGTACTGATATGCCACCCGTACCTTGACCAGTCTAGCCAGGGCCGTCGTGGTATTTGCCAGCGAGAGGCAATTGCCCCCTGACAGCTTGAATACTTCATTGGCCGTACGAGTTTCGTGGCTATAATCAAAGGCACTCGCTTCGGTCTTAAGATATTCGACGACACGTTCGTGCCCAGGTATGTCACGGTTTGCAGCGTCGTGATAATAAGAGAGAAAGGCCTGCTGTCGCGCCGGCGATAGCCGGTAGATTTCATCACTGTCAACGATTGCGGGCCGTTCAACGGCGAAGGGCGGAATATCCTGTGGCAATTGCCATGTCTTGGCAAGCGGCTCGATAGTTGCGATCGGCGGGTTCACTGGTACAGTCGAACAGGCTGTAACCAAGGCCACTATCACCAGCAATAGGAATTGGGGCATCTTTCCAACATTCTGAAGTTTGCACTGAGGCAATAAAACAGTAAATGTATACATCTCATAATCCCGCCACAACTATATCTATTGACTATTTTCGTGACCTTGTTGTGTTGATAAATCAATTATAGACAATATCATTAAGTGCTGCCTTGCAGAGTACTGTATGTCATGAAGTTTTGTCTGAACGCGGGATCGAGCGCTTATCCATGACCCGCAATGGGCAAATCCGTTATGAACTGAAAACACCCTATCGTAACGGTACAACCCACATCATATTTGAGCCGCTGGATTTTATGTACAGGATGTACGGTATGCCGTGGGCGCAGGGATGCACAAGAACGGCCATTTCCAGGCTGGTAGCTTTGATTCCCAAACCCAGACAAGGTGAGCCCCTTAGCCCGCATATTTCACCAGCCGGTAATGGGCCTCACCACAAGCAAATGAATCAATTGAATTAAATGACATATTTACAAACAAATCCCAAAGTACACTTTGTACCCGGCCCAATGCCTATCCCAGCCCTGGCTTGTCCATATACGCCTGGACTTGAGCTTCCATCAGGCCATAGCTACGGCTATGGCCTTCAGTCCAGCCCGGCATCCAGTCGCATCTGGCCGGCGCCATCATCCAGGATACTGGTGAAATATGGGGGTTAGGGGCGAGAAGGTACCCTGGGGTAGTTAACCTGACCCGCTTCCATGGAGTATTTGCACCCAATAGTCACTACCGAGCACGGGTAATACCAGCCGGACGCGGCAAATGCAAAAAGCCCCAATCACTCGATGAGAGCGACCAAACGCCTGCCAAAAAAAGGGCTTGGCCCAGGCCAGCCTCTCGACCGCTGTGCGATCTCACCTTCTCAATAACTTGGGCAAAGCGATTAAAGCGTGTTTTCAATAGTGACAAGGTGAATTGATGCGCAGTATCAAGAGAGGGTGCCCCGGGGCATATCGAAACTTGCGATAAGTGCGGTGGTGATGTACGCATCATTGCCAGCATCGAAGATCCTATTGTCATCGGGAAGATACTTACTCACCTGAATGACAAGCTATCTTCTGTTGCGACTACTCTACTGCCAGAATGCAGAGCCCCACCTCTGGCCGAATTGCTCGAAGGACTTTAAGTCAATTCAAGACACGTTATTGTTGCATCGGATCACGCGGCAGAGCCACTTGCGGGCCTGCGACAGGATCTAGCTTGCCAACGCATTGAATCTTGGGATTTCGGAGCAATGGGAATTAGAGTTTGGCATTACCCTGGAAGAAATGGGGAGAAAAATGGGCTTTCTGGTTACTGCATAACCTTTGATTTCAGGAAAAATAGCCTTCATTCGTCTTCGTATAGACGCCCCCTATGTCAACCTGAATATTGCATTCTGATCGCAGAGCGGGTTTGACCGTGGACTAACATCCTCGTATTCGCGTGCTGGTTAACGCATTAAGATTTGTCCGTTTTGGGGTTACCACAAC
>JAJFLB010000071.1 GCA_021772915.1 Gammaproteobacteria bacterium
CATGACATCGAATCAGGTTTGCATACCTATCACGTCCCCTGGAAAAGCGGCCGAACTGAGATTCGAGTGGTAAATGACCGCATCAAGGGTAAATATCTCAGGACGGACCGGGACGATACGACCAGTAACAATCTTGACGACCTGCCTGATTGCTGAGCGGAGAACATCAAAGTGAAAATCAACGTTGCACACATTCGAGAAAAATCCACCACAGGGGGCTGGATTGATTTTGCAGTATTTGACGCTAAATCCAATTCAGGCAGCCAATTCGACAATCAGAATTTGCTCCAGCAATTGACACTGAAGGCGCGTGGCTCAGGTTTGAAAATTGATCAAGCGGCGCTCGCATTCAGGCAAAACGGCCGGGCTCAATTCTTTGGATCAAAAAACCTGGTTCAGCATTTATCTCGAGCGGGTGTTCCGGGATGGACCCATACAATTGACGCATAAACCCAATCACGTATTACTACAGTAAACAGGAGATAAGAACTTGGCTGGGAAATTTGAGTTATTTCGGGATACTAGCAACCAATAACGCTTTCGTTTGAAGGCAGGAAACGTACCCGCCAAAGCGTGCGATGCACGCCAACGAAGCGAACATTAGAAAACGATCGCGTCAACGCTACAGCCGTAGCGTTTCCAACAACTAGGGGTTAGGAAATATCGTATCCTAAATCATCCCAACCGGTAGACGGTTCGGACTCGGAGACGCCGGCAGGGGTTGAAGGGGGAGGGGGAGGCCGTTTGTCGTCCTTGTCCATACCATAACGGCTCCGTGAGAGGTCTTTGATAATCGAGAGGGCGCTATAGTCACGGTCAAAGGGGGGGAATTCAGGCACTCGAATTATCTGTGCTTTTTTCATATCCGGAGTAGTGAGTGCCATTTGTCCGGCTTTGAAATTCTGCATTTGGGCGGCGGCGTTTGTCTCTCTCGAGAAGTTTTTCAGTTGTGACTCTTTAGAAAAAACACGGGCATCATCAGCACTCATAAGCATCCCGCACAGTGTCCCGCAGTTACCGAAAATTGACGCTCGTAGGTTGTCCGGAATGTCCTTAATATTCTGATGTGCCATCACAATTCCGGTCTTATATTTTCGTGCGCGGGTGAGAAAATCTTTAAGTGATTGCTCACTAGATGTCGCATAGGTCTGAAATTCATCCATGTAAAAAAAGTAGGGGATTAACTTTTTTTCAGGGAGAAGATCACGTTGAAAAAATGTTTGTTGAAACGTGGATAGAAGCAACTGGCCGGTGACCTCGGATTGAAAACCTCTCAGTTCTGACATGTCACACAACACAATGCTGCGGCGGTTGTTGAGGATTTCAGCAAAGTCGAGTGATGGGGTTGAGAGCGTCAAAGAAAGCGGGGGACGTAAAAGGGTGTCGAGCCTGTTAATGATGGGTTCGTAAGCGTCTTTGTAGTACCGGCTGGCGTCATACTTATTAAAAAATTCCTGTGTGCGGGCGTCGAGTTTGTCTCTAATCCTGCGCCGAAAGGTGGCGTCCTCAGGGTCAAGTAATTGGGGAATGTCTGAAAATGTTCCATCGATGGCAAGTAGCGCGTAAATGGTGTTTGAGATGACCGGCCGCATCTTCACGCCCATGTCGCCGAGTGTGCGAATTAAGATTGCCTCCAGTTCGCCCGCTTTTTGTGAAAGCTCATTTGGGTTGTGAAGGGTAAAGGGGTTAAAACCGGTTGTGGGTGTAGAAGAGTCAGCGGCATTGAAATAGACAACATCCTCATATCGTTCTTCCGGAACGTAAGAGAGCACGTCGTCTATCAAACCCCTTTCTGGGGTCATAATGACCAGGCCGCGGCCTGCGTGTATGTCGTGGGCTATCTGGTAACGAAGTAAAACAGACTTGCCGGAGCCGGTCTTGCCGAGCACATATTGATGTTTGAAGCGGCTGCGCTCACCGAGCGAAAGAGGAACATTGAAATTAAGCAACCCTGACAGGGCTGTGCCGGCAAACAACCGCCTGTAAATTTCGATGGGTGGGGCCTTCCCATGAAAGCATGAAACGGAAAATGGCGCCGTTTGGGGAACCCTGTATTCCTCTCGCATCGAGTTGAGGGTATTCACCATCTTTCCTCGATGGTCTCCGAAAATGGCGGTATCGGAAATCTCATCAGCGAAGAGGGTGGACATAACTACTTCAATCAAATCGTCCAGGGATTGAATGTATGTTGCAGCTGGTAAATCAAAGGCGATATCTGTAGGTGGCGAGTCGGTGGCTCGTTCGTCCTCGAGGGATAAGAACATCTCCGGAGGCAGGCAAGAGAGTATGTGGTCAAAGATCAAAAAAAGCGTCACCCGTAAGTGTGTGCGTACGTCGTCTTCATTCCAAGACTTAATCAACCCACGATAGAGGTTTTTCTGCTCAACAAGTTCGGAGAGGTCGCCGGCCGTTGATGGCGGTGGCGGTGGGGAGTAAAAACCGGACTCATTTAAAAGTTTGGTGCCAACACCAACAAGGTGCTTTAAAAGAGGTTCAACGGGAAATTTGCCGTTGTTACGTTTCTTCCATTGTGAAAGAACAGCGACGGAGGCAGTAAAACCATCCTCATCTGCGTATTTGGTGTTCACGCTCTCGTAAGCAGAAAGCGCGGCTTGGTGTAGCTTTACAGCCTCTTTTTGGGCTTTCTCACGGGGTGTATCGGAAAAAAGGCCCATAGTTTTTACGTGTCAAAACTCTATTACGGTATCTTTGTCATCAGATTGCGGAGTCCTCGCCTTCACAAACTCGGCAAACTCTGCCACGCCTGCGGTGATGCCGTTTTCGATTTCAGCAATGTCAGATTGAAATTCCCGCTTATAGGTTCTTCCCTGGCGTAAATGGGTGGTTGTAACCCTAAATTCCCGACCGTTGTGCACTCCTTCATAAAACAGGAAATGTGGTTGGTCCACGGTGAGGGCACTTGCTTCTTTGCCTGACATTTCAAGTTCAACATCGAGAGTGTGAATTGTCTTGGTGCCGCCAAAAAGTTTCCGTTTTTCTTCTGTCCCACGCTGCATTATTAGTTTCATTTCTCCCTCCTTTTTTCAGTGATTTGGAATAACACTTACCGAGTATAGACAAATGGTGGGGTTTTGGTACTGTGCTAGGTAGTCATTTCCCGTAATTACATGCTGCAACTGGGCGGCGTGTGATACACGGAGGAAAGACTATGACAGAGACAGAGACAGCCCAAACCGCCGCTCAATTGAATTTCAGAGAGATTAAGGCGGCGTGTGACGTATCAAAAGTTCTTGCTCATCTTGAATTACTCCCCGCGCTGGAAAAACGAGGCATCAATCTTGTTGGGTGGTGCCCACTCGGTACAAAGCGACACGGAAAAAAAGACTCTTTTTCCATCGACACCGACAAAAAGGTTTTCCACTGCTTCGCCTGTAAGAATAAGGGCACGGTGCTCGATTTCGTGGCAAGCGTTCGGAGTATTCATATCAGAGACTCAGCGGCTCTTATTGACCAAATAACGAGAGACGAGGTTGCCGGCACATCAGAGCCGGAAAGTGCCGAGGAACCGGATGCGGAACGCCCTGTAATGCGTCTCGAGGAAGCAATCGAGCGGTTCAACAACGGAACGCTTGAAAGAGACCCGAATGAGTACCTTGTTTTCGATGTTCTCACGCTCTATGACGAAACATAGGGCATCACATAAAAAAATGGCCGTCTCAAACCATCGAGGCGGCCATTTCTTAAGAGTTTAATAGTGCTTGTGGGCTGAGTGTCGGTATCGTCTCAGAGAACCACTTGCGGCGAATTGTGGGGGACGCATTAATTATCTTGTCGGCGTACTCGTCCTCAACTTGCCGGAACACTGCCTTATTGTACCAGATGGCCCCGAAAGGGTCTTTTTTGTACTCCTCGAGGGTGGTGAAATTGAAGAAGGTTTCGTACGGGAGGCGCAGACAGAATTCGATAAGCCTATTCATCCTTGCAGACTCGCTTTTTGAAGAGCCCACTACAACGCACACCCTGAATGATGCTTTTTGAGGGTCAACAATACCGAGGGCGTACCGCTCTGAAAACATCGAAACAACGGCTGAAAAGTGACCCTGCTTTAAATACGCTGCATACCCCTCCATTTTCTCAAAGAAAACATCAGGGCGTGAAGAGTCATTGTCAAATTCTCCAAAAACAAAACTAAATTTTGCACGGCCTTTTTTGAATGCTTGAAAATAATCAGGGTTTACCGTTTGCGTTTGTTTTACGTTGCGCGAGACAGCCCCCCTGCCCTTCTGCTTGATGGTTTTGGTTCTACTGACCGTGATTTTTTTGCTGATACCTTCATAGCGCGGCGAGGTTCGGATTGTAAAAATATGCTGAAAATCGCGGAGAGTTTTTGCGCTTTCCTCAGTAGAAATAATGATGTCGGAAATTGATGTCTCATGGATGAGAGATTGCTGCGCAAATTTTTGGGATTTATTGAATGTTCGCAATTCGTCCTCGATGGTCAACAAATCGTCGACACGATTTTGTTTAACGAGTTGCGAGGCGACACGTTTTTGACAATCAGGAGGGAAAAACCAAATCGAACTCGGGCGAGTTGGATTTTGTGTTTCTTCGCTCGTGAGCGGAGCATAAACAGACTTGATAAATCCGGCGGCTTTGAGTTGTCGCAATCGGTTAGCAGCGGCGCGAAAAGTTGATTGTGTGAAGTTAAGTTGGTGCTGTTGTTTTGTTGAAAGAAGTTGTAGGCGCGCAGTGTCGCGCAAGATAGAAACATCTCTGTCTGTTAAACGAAGTTTCATAAGTTGTACTCCCCTACTCCGTCACCCTTATTAATTAACATCTCGTCTACCTTTCTATCAACGTTAAAAAGAAAGAAAGTAGCAGGGGTGTTAATAGCAAACGAGCGGGAGCGAGGCGCTATGTTACGTTGGACAGAGGTTGGTAAAACCGATGTTGTTGAAGTAGTTGAGGCCTGCTTGTCGTGTTGCCCGAAGCCGAGACTGCTAGAAGGTGAAAAAGTAGGCTCGGCTTCGGGCAGTTGTGTAACTGTAAGCCCGAAAGCAGGCCAGTTGTACGGGTAAAAAACTTTAAAAGTCATGACTAAGTGTTATTAGTTAATCATTAGTTAATGATACCAATTTCGTGCTTCTAAGACAACGTAGTTGTCCTCTATTTGAAAAGAAACAACAACCAGCGCTGAGGGCCCTCTGTTGTTAATGTTTTATATGTTTTAATTGTTTTCGGGGTGAAAAAACCGTTATTCCATGGGGGTCGTAGAGAGGATATACCTAGGTATTGGGGGTCATGTACCTAGGTATTGGGGGTCAGATTTTAAGCACCCACAAAAAGAATATGGCTAGTAAAAGTTATACACCTAGGAGTGTTAGGCGGCGCTAGGGGTGAGTGGTATGATGCTGGAATAACCACAAAAGAGATGCAAGAAATAAAGATAGTGAAAAAAGAAGAAAACAGGCTTGTCACCAGACGCAACGCACTCATTGAGGCAAGGCACCGACTAAGCATACAAGAGCAACGATTGATGCTTTGGGTGCTTTCCAGTATTGAGCCAACAGACGAGGGCTTAAAAACGTACCGCGTGGCGATAAGCGACCTTGCCGCTGTCGCAGGGATAACAAACAAAGACATCTACACCAGACTTCGAAAAACCACCAAAAAACTGATGAGCCGAGTAATAGAAATTCAAGAAGAGGAGAGGCTTTTGCAGCGTCCCCTCATCAATCAAGCAACGTATAAGACGGGGGAAGGTTATGTTGACATCCGGCTTGATGAGGACTTAAAGAAATACCTCATCCAATTGAAAGAAAACTTCACGACAATACGGCTGAAATATGCTTTCAGGCTAGCGTCAACATACGCGCTTAGAATTTATGAAATTTTGGTGCAATACCAGCGTTTAGGAACGCGCACGATAACAGTTAAGGAGTTGCGCCGTATGTTGGATATTGAGCCGAAGAAACACCCCCGGTGGGATAACTTTGAAACCTTTGTTTTGAAGGTGGCGGAGAGAGAAATAAATAAACAAACCGACATTTTCTTTACATACAAAAAAAGAAAGAAAGGGAAACGGATTGACTCAATAGAGTTCAAGATTAAGGCGCAACGTACCCAAGAAAAAGATGAAGCACCCTCCCCTGCCTTAGAAGGCACCGAAGCCGCGCAACTGGCGGCTTATGGAGTTTCCAAGCGTAAGGCCGAAAAACTGGCAAAGTCGGCCCCTGAGGCGGTACAGGCGTCAATAAGGGCACTAAAAACACAAAAGGGAGAAATAGCAAATCCGGCGGGATGGCTGGTGCAGTTCATTGAGCAGGGGTGGACGGACTCTGTGAGAATGAACGCTGAAAGGGAGACTAAAGAGCGGCGGGAGGAAGGAAAACGAAAGGCGCTAGTTGCTGAGCATGAGAGAAAGGAACTGGCTCAGGCGCGGGCGCTCTCAGAGAAACACCGGCAACAAATTGAGCGAATTGTCACAGGTTGGTCAAAGACAGAGGAAAACCGATACTGGAAGGAGTGCAAAGAGCGAATCGGGAATGACCTGTTCAGCAGAGGGTTAATTAAGAAAGAAGGCATCAAAACGTGGCTCTCCCCCATGCACCGGCAAGCCGTAAGGGAATATCTAGCGAACGCTCACGGCGCACGGTTCGTTACAAAGGAAGAACATGAGGCCGGTCTGGTTGCTGCCGCCTAATAGGTAAGCCACATGTTGCGGGACTATCCCACAAAGCGGTTCAGTAGGTAATACGTATTACCTGTAATATATATTATGCTATTCCCGCCTTTTGTCGAGACTCAAAGTATTCATTGAGTGCGTCAATGATTACTTGCTGTTGGTTCGTTTCGTTTTCAACGCAGTGCATTTTCAACTGCTTCAAAAACGGTTTAGGCACGTAAGCGATAATAGGGGCTTTCCCTGCCCTGTGCGGCGGTTGTTTTGGTTCTGGTTTGTCCTCTTTTGCGGGCTTTGCGGTGGTGGTCGCTTTTGGTGGGTTTTTTGCGGCCGTTCGTTTCCGCATCCCAGCCTTAAAATCTGATTTCGCCATAGTTATATTTTCCTGTGTGTTTACTTGCAATACGGTAATACGTATTACCTGTAATAGTGTAACACAGACTACTTTGTAAACAGGCGTTTAAGGATTCCTTGCTTTGTGTGCATCAGATGTTTGTAGAGCGCCTCTACCTCTGCGGCCGCTTTACTATTGGGCGCAAAATCTACCGGTGTTTTGCCTACAGTGGCAGAGTGGACAAAATCGGCGCGCTGAGAAAGGAAAACGGGGAGTACAGGCACATCATATGTTTCTGTAATGGCCTCCTGAACGTCCCTGAACATGTTCGGGGCGTTTGGGGGGAGGCCATTTATCAAGACGGCAGCATCTTTCTTATGGTATCCCGCAATATTTACGCTGTTTTCGATTGCGTCTATATCGTTAATGGATGCGCGGCAAGGGATAAGAATAAGGTCTGAGGCATCGAGGGCTTTGGATATTGCGCCGGTAGAGTGGGGAGGTGTATCTATTAAAACGAGGTCTGCGCCGTCCTTTTCGGCCTGAGAAACTGCTTCCTGTACCTTTATTGGCTGTGCAGGCACCACAAACGGCGTTTCATCCTCACGGCGCTCATGCCACTTTGTAGCGGTGCTCTGTGGGTCTAGGTCGATAATAAGCACGCCTTTATCGTGTTTATCAGCACAAACGGCGAGAGAGCAGGCTACCGTTGATTTTCCGGAGCCCCCTTTCTGGGACAGTAAACAAATTGTTTTCATTGAAAAATAATACCACAGAAGGAGAAAAGGTAATAAGAATAACAGGTAATACGTATTACCTGTAATACTTATAACTCTAGCATTTCGTAGAGGTTCTTTACTTCCTGTGATTGCACGCCCAGATAAGCGCGGGTCTGCTTTACTGAGGCGTGGCCGTAGGCCTCGGAAATGAGGGTTTCGCTCACTCCGGCGTCGCGTTGCATAAATCCCCAAGTTTTCCGGAGAGTGTGGGAGCCGTAATTGCCTTTAAGCCCCGCGTGAGAGCACCACATCTTAACGAGGGCGTGAACGGAGGGAACAGATAACCTCTCACCACGCTGACTAGTAAAGAGGGCAGGGGGGCTGTCCTGCGGCCGCACATCGAGCCATTGTTGGATGGCTTCGTATGCTGGTTTATTAATGATGACAGCGCGGTACTTTTTCGTCTTGCGCTGTTTGTGGTCTAGTACGTCACCCACAGACAGGTGAGCCAAGTCTTCGACATCGAGGGTAACCAGTTCGTTGGCGCGGAGGGCAGTGTTGATGCCGAAAGTAAAGAGGGCAAGATTTCGTGGTTGGTCGCTCAGCAATTTTTTAATCCGCTTGATAGCGGAGCGGTCGCGGATTGGTTCAACTTTAATTGAACTTCCTTTTTTTGGATGGTTCGGATTTTTGGTGTTTTTCATGAAAATAAAAACTCATTAAGTAATTACAGTATAACGTAAAAAACTTAATGAGAAAAAATGACCTGTGGGTTCAGAGCAAGAGCAAAAATGCTCTGAAACGTAACAATACCGTCATTTTCTAGCGTTATGAAACTCCTTAACTTTTAACAGAAAGTTAAGGAGTGTTTTGGCGGCTGGTGCGAACATTTCAAAGAATGCGGAACAGAGAATCTCAACGTGTTCACAATCATGCAGGCAGCTTTCGCGGAGCAGCAGACGTAAGCTTCCCCGTCAAGCTTTATTCTCATCAAGAATTATCGCTGTAGATACTCGTTGTTGTTCCCTTATTTGTTCAAGAGCAACATCGAACTGTTGTGCAGCAAGTTCACGCTGTTGTATCAAGTCTTTAAGCTGGCTGCGCATATCTATAACCTCTCCATCAGCCATAACTCTTGATGGGTCTGCCCCGCCACTTAATATCGATTCTATGGCCGCTTCGAGCATATTTATTGCGCCCTCAAATGAGACGTCAGCTTGATTTTTCTGGTCTACTAAATCATGGTCAATGCACGAATATAGTTCTACTGAAGCATGCGCAATATCGACTTTCTGTTGTTGGGCTAAAGATTCTGATCGATCCTGGATGTCTCTAGTTTTGTCTTCCAAGTTCCCACAGGTATCACTGTTAATGCCCGCACCTACCAACTTGCAACTTGGTAAATCCATGGAGATTTTTTGTTCCTCCATTATTTACGATGTGCTTACACAGTATAGGTGGTCTTGTGTGAAAGTGTGGTGGTCAAGTAATTTTGGCCCCAGACTCGAGTGTGGGCCAAATCGGGCGAGCTCCGGTCGGAAGGTTAGATATTGACTAAATGGGGGGGCGTGGTAGTGTCAAACACAATCCGGATCGTATGGCGAGAAGAATACC
Source organism: Gammaproteobacteria bacterium (assembly GCA_021772915.1). Taxonomy (GTDB): domain Bacteria; phylum Pseudomonadota; class Gammaproteobacteria; order Xanthomonadales; family SZUA-36; genus SZUA-36. Next base: position 9,311 of record JAJFLB010000071.1, read on the forward strand.
CACACTCCCGGCACCCTTTTTAAAGACGATATCTATAAAGCAGGGCGCTACGGTAGAAAAAAGCAAACATCCCTTTAACCTGTTGTATCTTCAAGCGGAAGATTTTCGTGTGGTGCTTGACTCACCAGTAACGATTTTTGTTGGTGAAAATGGGGCGGGTAAAAGCACCCTGCTGGAAGCCATTGCAATTTCCTGTGGTTTCAATGTTCTTGGGGGAAATAAAAACCACGTCTACAACGGCCAGAAACAGGGTACTGGACTACACCAATACTTAAATTTTGGGTGGTTGCCCAAAATTACAAAAGGGTTCTTTTTGAGGGCGGAAAGTTTTTTTCTATTTGCTGACTATTTGGACGACCACAAAAAAGACTTCGGAGAAGCGTATGACGGCTATGGGGGTGGTTCGTTGCACAGCCAGTCACATGGTGAGTCGTTTATGTCACTGTTCAAGAGTCGGACGCGCTCCGATGAAATTCTGATTTTTGATGAGCCAGAGGCGGCGCTGTCTCCAAAGAGACAGGTAGAATTTCTTGAAATACTTAAAGACCTTGAAAGAAGAAACAATCAAATAATCATGGCAACGCATTCGCCGCTGCTTATGAGTTACCCAAAGGCAAAACTCCTACAAATAAACGATGATGGTATCAATGAAACCACATACAAGGAGACTGGGCACTTCAAGATATGGAAGGACTTTGTGCTGCGGTGATGAAAACCTATTTCGGTCTGCACCTATCACAATACATTTTGCCGTAGTCGATTTTCTTGCCACACGTGACACACGTGCCGCCGCTGCTCATTTTTTCTACAAAGGTGCTTAGATATTTGGCAACGTTCTTTAACATGCGCTTCTCCTATATCGTTTGGTGGAGCCCGTAGTGTGGCACAGACTTTAGTGTGGTGTCGCGTTGTGTACGAAACCTGTCACTGAGACGATTTATTATGCACGGGTTAAAAAATACCTCTTTTAACAGAAAGTTAAGGAGTCGGATCGCTTTGGCAAATATCCGTTTGCCGGGGATTAGTTAAGAATTAAATCATCATCCGTCTCTGCTTACTTACAATTCTGATAAATTTTCATTCGGGTGCCAGCCGGACCCCATTTGTATGATTTCAACTGTCCAAGCCATAATTAAACAAAGCCCTGAGTTTTCTATGCCCCACTTACTTCTCTCTTTGCCTGCATAGCCGTAATAAATACTTTTTAAGGACTTTGTGTAAAACCTATCAAACCCTTTCCAGAGGTCAGAATCTAAGATTCCCTTAAGTTCTTGTGCTCCGTCCATTTCGGCAATGAAATTTAGAATTGTTTCATTTTCAATATGTTCGTGGATTTCAGATATTGTGATGTGATTGTATGCTCCGTCGTCGATTACGCTCGACAAATTTCTCATGATCATAGAGATAGACTTCAGTTGTACAGCCGGCACACCTTGGATTGCGTCTATTGTTTTTTTGATCTCATCTTTAATCCCTATGTACTCGTTTGCATCGATATCAGATATGGCTTCCGAAGGATAATGGGCAATCTGATTTCTCAGCATCTGCAAGTTTTGTATTGCTGTTTCTGTCTTGGGGGGGAAACAACCACGCAACTCAAGATAGACTAATGCTGTGTTCTTAAATCCGCTCTGCTTATAATCAATACCCAATTCATCGACTTTTTCCTGAGCGCACTTTTCCAAATCTGCCCAAGCATACATAATCGCCTGTTTTGGATCATCTTGATGTGGCAGTTCTTTTAAAGAGTTCTCAGGTATTTCTAGGATCTCCCTAGATTCTCGAAGGCTGGTTTCTATGAATGAAACTCTCACCCTTTTTTTACCGTCTTTATTCTCCAGATACTCAAAGCCCTTCATCGCCCTAATGCGTTCTTGAATTGGCTTTCTGAAAAGCAGGGCCAAGATTACAAGCGCCAGAGGCCATATAATAATTCTGATGATTTCAGCCCACATAATCATTTTGCTTTTGTTTAATTAATCTCATATTAGCAGCCCATTCCATGAAGCCATTCATGTTCGCTTCGGGTCGAAAGCGGCCATTCATACTAACCCAAAAGGGCTCCTTTTAAGAAAAAGTTTAAGGAGTACCTAAAGCGGAAATCAGGGAATAGTTAGGGGTAGGGTCGCATCGAGAAACGCGCTCAGAATGGATTTGAGAGAGTCGTTTTTTGGAGAAATCCGAAAAATGGAAAGCCGGCGCTGTGTGGATGCCGGCACTTGCTTTTTTCTCAAAAAATACTATGATGTGGGTATCTCCTGGTAGGGTATATCCTTACCAGTCGGGAAGGCTCCTTCGGGGGCTTTCTTTTTAGGAAACCATGAAAAAAGCAATCGTTTACATAGACGGGTTCAACTTCTTCCACGCCACAAAAGACAACCCTTCGGCAAATATCAATTTGGCCTCTCTCGCCGAGTCCTTGGTGCTGCCCGGGTACGCGGTAGAGGATGTGGTCTACTTCTCGGCTCATGCCAAGTGGCGCTATGCCGATTTCATAAAACACTGTGCGTATATCGCTCGTCTGAGAGCGAACGGCGTCACTGTGGTGCTTTCTCACTTTAAAAAAAGAAAGGCCGTGTGCCACAAGTGCGGGGCAACCTGGACAACACACGAAGAAAAAGAAACGGACGTTCGTATTTCACTTCAAATTTTAAAAGACGCGGAGGACGGTCGGTTTGACACCGCGTACATTCTGAGCGGCGACTCAGACATTGTGCCCGCGATCGAGGCAGTAAAGGAGCGGCACCCCAACAAAAAACTGTTGGCAGTGCTCCCAAAACACCAGGTGCAAGGGGCATACAACATCAAACAGGCTTGTGATGGGCTTGTGAACCTGTCGCCCACCCGTATTGCAAAGCACAAATTCTAAATCGGTCGATCGAGCACTTTTCCTACAGACAGTCGGCAGGGGAGGGGGTAGGGTACAAGCACTCGTCACGGCACCCCTTTTTTTGCAACCCCTTGCAGTCGTGGCGGGTTTTTTCGTCTCTTATTCCATACACAACCAATAAAGCGCCCAGCGTCAAGAGTGTGTGCGCCCGAGGATTTGGTATTCTGATATGAGCGTCACGGTTTAGTCGTGACGAGCACCTACCCTAACCGCCAAAAAAACCCACAAGGTTTAAGCGCGAGTTCTCCCGAAAGAGTCAAGATAAGATTATTGAAGCGCGAAAGGGCAAGGTGCTCTCTAATTTCATCATAGTAGGCTAGGTGCTTGTATTGAGTAAAAGCACATGTTTAGTTTTGAAACAAAGATAGGTAGGGAAGCGGTCATGCATAGTCCTATAGTGCTTTCGAGTGCGGACTATATGACTCATTTGTATGTTGTCGGACAGACAGGAACGGGTAAGAGCACCCTGCTAGAAAATGCTTTCAATGATGTTGTGCGGTGGCGTTGTGGAGGAATGTTTATAGATCCGCACGGAGATAGTTTTGAGGGGGTGTTAAACAGCATCCCAAAAGAAAGAACCAACGATGTAGTTTTAATAGATTTGATGGATGAGGCGCACCCACCGGCCTTTAATCCACTGGCCGATGTTCCAAAACATCGGCTTTCGCGTGTCACATCAGACGTTGTTTCAACACTGGCTCATGTAATGGATTTGAGCCCAGACAAAACCCCGCGAATTTATGGCTTTCTAGAAAACAGTATTTACGTGCTAGCGGCAACAGGGAACTCGTCCCTCGGGGATATCCCAGAACTGATAGAAAACGAATTATCGCGGTATTTGATGTTGCGCCATGTAAAACATCTTGGAGTGCTTCAATTTTGGAATGATTTCGACGGCCTGAGTCCGACAAAAAAACGGGAGCGCTCAGAGTCGACGCTTTCCCGTATCCGCTCTCTATTTATGAACCCAATAGTAGAGAGCGTCTTAGGGCAACGGAAAAGCAGAATAGACTTTCGCTCAATCCTGGACGAGCAAAAGTTGGTGGTGGTTAACCTGGCTAAAGGTTACACCGGCGACAATGCCGCCCGACTATTCGGGGGGATGCTGGTACATTCTGTCTTTCTCGCAGCACTCGGCCGCATCGACACAAAACCCCATCTGCGGCGGCCGTTTTACCTTTTTGCTGACGAGTTTCCGGTCTACGGTGTAGGGAGCGGAACGCTTAAAGAGACACTTTCAGAGGTGCGAAAGTACGGGCTCGGGGTTGTACTCGGGAACCAATACACAGAGCAGGTGAGCCCAGAAGTCATAAACGCAATTATCGGAAACGTGGGGTCTATTGTTTCCTTTCGGGTTGGGTCATCTGACGCACAGCGGCTTCATAAACAACTTGATTGCAATGAAACATTGTTGATGGATTTACCAAACCATAGCGCGCGGGTGCGCGTGTTGAAAGAAGGAGACACAACAAGGGCGTACACGGTAAAAACATACCCGCCTAAGCGTGCGGTGCACGCTAACGAAGCGAACATTAGGAAACGATCGCGGGAGCGGTACGCCGCCCCGTACCGTATACCCCCTACTTGAAACCTCCGCTAAGGCGAAGCTCAAGGGTCAGGTTTTATCTTGTAATGCTGTACTGAGGTCGAAAAAAACCCGGAAGGGCTTTATTGGAAGGGTTCGATTGGGTTAACGGCTTTAAAAAATGTTGGGGCTTCAAATGGATTGGCTGCACATATTCGATGCATTTTGTCTACGTATGCACCGGACGGAGCGGAGCGACCATGTTCCCAATTGCAGACGTTTTGAGGAGTTGTTCCGACATACGTCGAGAACTGTGTTCTGCTCATTCCGAGGTTGTCACACAGGTATGGGATTGAAGTAGGGTTGAATTTGTAAGACATGATGTTGCCTCCTGATTGAGCGCTGCGACTGGAAGGGCAATGTTGACGCAGCGATTTCGTTAGTGTGCATTATACGTGTTTTTCAGTGTGTGTAAAAATGCAACTATTAACGCTATGAAATATTTTGTTTATCCTTCATATGAAACTATTTGTTTACATTCTATGTGTAATGTGAAACTATACCTCCACCATGGATGGTACCACCCGACCAATAACCCAGCAGGAGAACAAAATGAGTTACAAAATCCAACCCCCGTTCCTCCCCCCGATACATGCTGGCCCGGTAGATCCGATGCCGCATGTGACAATAAGAGACTATGAGCAAAGATGCACATGGCACGTCCCTTATGAGGGCCAAACGACATTACCAATGTTTCTTGATGGCGGTTACAAAGGCGAAACCTTTGAACATGTGAACAAGTATAAACTTGGTGGTCTCAATACCGAAAACGCGACTTTCACGCCTTGGTTGAAGTAAGGCAGTGTTGGCGGGGGCCCAAGAGGCCCCCGCTTTACTCGCAGCCCACCTAATGAATACCGCCGATATTTTAGCTGCGGCTGTAACAATACTGCCGCTTCATGACACCGGCGTCCTAGTCCACTACGGCAACAAAAATGGTGCCGATGTCGACCTTCTTGCGGTGATACCTGATGAACCCCCTGAGCCAATTGTGTGGAAGCACGGAGTGGTTGATTTGCTGACTGTTGGTTTAAGCCAGTGCTGTCGGTTACTTGCTCTCATGGATCCTGGGATGTTGGAGCCAGTGAGAAACGGAACGCTAGTCTCCGGAAGTGCAGACACTTGGCAACAGCTTCAGCGCGTACTTGATGAGCCAGCGCCGCAAAGCGATGTGCTGGCGCATCTGATGCTCTCCTCAATGACTGACAGCAAATCTGCCTTCGTCTGGTATGCCCACTTCGAACAAACAGCTGATCAAATATATGCAGACAGGTGCTTACAAGCGCTGTCATTCGCGTGCTCAGAGTTTCTATCCGCTCAACGCATTAACAGCGTGAAAGAGTGGCCAACCCGCGTTAATTTTGAGGAGTACGCGGGAAACGAATATTTTTCAACGATTCGATCGACATTAAGGTCAGTCAGGGCAGGGGGGCGGATTACCTCGGCGGATGTAAAGCCTATTCTGAACTATTGGCACGAGTTCGTACTGACCCAAAATGCAAGCACCCAAAGGGGCGTTGGCAGCGAATAACAACAAAGGCGTCGCCTTTGGGCCCCTCACACCAAATCAACCAACTGCGCTTCATCCTTCCACCACAACAACGTCACAATCGTATCGGAGCTGACTGAAATGGAGTGTTCATAAATCGTGTAACGATGAGCATCTCGATGATCAATCCAGTCATCGGCATCAACGAGCATAGAGCGCGAAACGTCCTGATTTCCAAAAAGCAGGCCAAACGCCGCCGTTTCGTGGTGTAGCTCTCTGTGGGGACGAATCACAGATGGCACGTCTGGGCCTGGCGTGTACCAGTTGCGGCCCTCAAGTCCATGACACACCACCATCCCGGGGTAAGACCCAAATCCTACAAGACGAATTGCAGTTGCAGTGTTGCTAGTTTCAAACCTGTCTGCCAGTCCAAAGACGGAATCAAACGTAATAGGCATCCCCTCTGCCGCCGGTCTAAAAATGAAGCGGGGCATGAGCAGGTTGGCCGAAAACTCGTTAGCCTTCGACTCGGGGTCTTGTCGATAGCCCCATCGACGTCGCATATCAGCCTTTTTGCATACAAAAGCCGCAGTGCCACGATCGCGCATCCAGTGCCCGAGCTCATGCCCGATTGAAAATCGTTGGCGCTGGTGAGACGAGCGAGCGTCGATTGAGATAATTGCATGATCGCCGTGACCAATAATTCGAGCTTCACAGCCATCAAGCGACCGATAGCGAACGGTTGCATTGCAATGGAATGCGATGGCTTCCAGGTCGATCTCTTCGGGCTCGGTGACGCCCAACTCGTGCAACAAATCCTCAGGATCGAGGTTGCGCGTCACTCTTCGCCCTCGCGATTGTCCAAATAGCCAAGCTCGGCAAGATCATCGAGAAGGCTGGAGATATCCTCATCAGACATATGCCGAGCATCTCGAAACGCCATGGTCAACTCAGGGGGAACCTCTTCAGCAGAAAAAATACTCTGCAAGAGCGTCAGTTTCTCGGAAAACGTCTGTGGTACAACTGGGACCTGCTCCGCGCGTGCGCTCTCAAACCCTGCGCGCGCAGCACGCAACTTTTTCTGGCTATGGCCCTTGATGGTCTGCGCGATGAGGTTGCCGGTATGGTCTTCAGCCTCTTTCGCGTCTATTCCGGCCGCAACAAAATCTTCCGTAACCTCATCATCTGTAGCGTTGAGAATACTCTGCTCAACGGCATCAATGAGCGCTTGTAGTTTGTCTCTGTTTTGCGTCTCACCTGTCATTCGTCAGCTCCTGCGCTTGGATTGCGTGCGAACGTCCTTCTGATTCGCCTGAGCGCCGAGGCATATTCAGTCTCAGACATATCAAAGGTCTCCTGTATGTCGCTTGGGGAGTATCCCTCGGCTTTTGCCATGACAATGGACAACGCCGCCTCGTCATCAATAAACATTTCCTCGATGCGACCGAGCTCTTCCTTGGCCAACAGCTCGCGCTCTGGGTTAGAAATTGCTGAAGCAGCGCTGTCAATCACACTATGGGTTGAAGAGACATCTGACTCATGAGAAACGCCGACATCCTTGAGTCGGGAATGCTGGGCCCAGCATTCGCTGGCGAGGCTCCTCAGAACGCCAGCCGTGAACTGGACGAGCGGGATGTTTTTTGGCCATTTCCTTGTTCCTCCGATGACGCGTTCGATTGCTGTGTGAAGCAAATCTTCCCATTCCACATGAGGAATGCCGGACGCACGAAATTGAGCAACGCGCTGCAGTCTAAGCAGATCAGCCCCCCCGATCCGCCTCAGAGCCTTTGCCGCTTCAGCAGTCGAAAAATGCTGGTCTGCGGCGCTTTTTTCTATCACTCCTGTACTCCCTTATTACTATAGGCGGCCCCCGCGACCGCTTGCAGACAAAATTAGGACGCTACCCGTGTCCGAACCCTCCCACGCCAACCGCATATAGAAGTAGGCCCTCGGCCGAGGGCTGTCAACTTATATTTTGGGAAATATTATGGCTGATAGAGCTGTTAGACGTACAAGAAAAGACGGGCAGGGTGACATTCTGGCCCTGTGTGACCCCGGTCAGAGCTGGTCTCCCCGGAGCAAGGCAGACGCAATACATGACATCGAATCAGGTTTGCATACCTATCACGTCCCCTGGAAAAGCGGCCGAACTGAGATTCGAGTGGTAAATGACCGCATCAAGGGTAAATATCTCAGGACGGACCGGGACGATACGACCAGTAACAATCTTGACGAC
>JAJFLB010000009.1 GCA_021772915.1 Gammaproteobacteria bacterium
ACTCGCCCCTTTTACACAATGCAGTCAGTCAATATACTCAACTTCCTGCTTACCCCAGCTTGTTCCCCAAGCGTTTAAGTTCATTCACCGGTACCGCTTTATTTGGCCACTGCCTTGGCAGTTCCGTCAACGGGTGGCGACAACCGTTGTTGGCATTTTGTTTTTTGTGACACGTTTCAAAGGATAAGTTTTGTTGCGTGTCTGCCCTCTTAAGATGCAATAAACGGGCCAAAACCAACACAAAAGCACTATAGTTATATATATCAATGAGATAAGAATATAACTGGAGATTAGAGCAGCTCCTGAAAGGGCCTCGAGTTGACGCATTGTGTCGAATTACTGACAACAATTGTCAATGAGCGCCCCTGTTGGCCGTAGGACCGACCAGCTTGCTGGTCGGGAATAGTGCCAATCAGGGTGTCACGGGATAAGAAAAGGTTCCCGACGAGCTGGCTCGTCGGTCCTACAACGTGTTGTCAATAAGGCTTCCCGTTGGCCGTAGGACTGACCAGCTTGCTGGTCGGGAATGGTTCCAATCAGCGTGTTACGGGATAAAAAAGGGTTCCCGACGAGCTGGCTCGTCGGTCCTACATGCCGATCATTCTTGCAGGTAGCACAACCAGTTACGAGTATCCTGCGTTTCACTGTTGAAAAGGCCGAAAAAGGCCTTTTGAACTTGTCTGGTCAGGGGGCCACAGCCGCCATTACCAATAACAAGGTGGTCCACCTGGCGGATCGGTGTGACCTCAACGGCAGTGCCCGTGAAAAAGGCCTCGTCAGCTGCGTAAAGTTGTTCGCGCGACAGAGTTTGCTCGGTCGTTTCCCTGCCCAGATCGGATAGCAGAGAGATTATCGTGTCGCGAGTGATACCCCCCAGGATAGATGCTGAAACAGGTGGGGTCAGGACAAGACCGTTTTTCAGAACGAACAGGTTTTCTCCTGAACCTTCACTCAATAAGCCATCGTGACCCAGGGCGATGCCCTCCTCGAAACCCCTGTCCCTGGCCTCAAAAGAGATTAATTGGCTGGACAGGTAATTGCCACCGGCCTTGGCACCTGTCGGAATCGTGTTGGGGGCAAGGCGTTGCCACGAAGTGATACAGGCGCGGATACCGTTCTTGATGCCCTCTTCGCCCAGATAGGCTCCCCAGGATTGCACCATGACAGCGATGTCGACCACATCAAGCTCTTTGGGGGGCAGACCCAGACCACAGTTGCCACGCATGACCAGTGGCCGAATGTAGGCACTATCCAAACCGCTTTCACGCACCGTCTCCATGCAGGCCTCCCGCATTTCATCAAATGAATAGCGGATGGGAATTCTGTAAACGGCGGCTGAATGGTAAAGACGCTTCAAATGGTCATCAAGGCGGAAAATGGCCGGACCCTGAGGTGTGTTGTAGCTGCGGATACCTTCAAATACAGATGAACCGTAATGCAAGGCATGGCTCATTACGTGGACCTGGCAATCGTCGTACTCGCGCATCTCACCGTTAAACCAGATCTTGAATTTCGCCTGCATATCGCACCCGTTGCTCGCTGACCAAATGGAAGTCAAAGTGTGAGTATCCAACCATGTGGTGGCTGTTTCAAGTGGCATCTGAAAGGGGGGACGCTCATTTCGGGTTTGCAGGACTTATTCCAGGGTTTAGAATTCATCATGCTCTCCAGAAAGTGCCCCGTGTGGCATGGTAAGGTTGGCAAGGGTGCGCAATTCAGCAATAGAGAGGAAGGAAACCAGAGAGGGTGCGAGCATGGAGTGGAAATTATTTGCAACGGTATTTGCTGCTATATTTGTTGCTGAAATGGCGGACAAAACCCAACTGGTTACTTTATTGTTTGCGGCGGACAAGGAGGTTAGTAAATGGACTGTTTTTTTTGGTTCTGCATCCGCCCTGATTCTCGCCAGCGCCATAGGTGTGTTGGCGGGGACGTTGTTGTCGCAAGCGGTTAGTGCAAGGATGATGTCCATGATTGCCGGTTCCGGGTTCGTCGTGATCGGTATCCTCACGCTTTATCACGGTTGGCAAAGTGCTGCGTAGATGACATGAACCGGGAAGTTCATCATCACCACCATCATGCGACACCGGACTTTAACCGGGCTTTTGCAGTTGGGGTGGCGCTGAACATTGTATTTGTGGTGATCGAGGTCAGCTATGGTGTCATAGCTGATTCATTGGCTCTAATTACCGATGCTGGTCACAACCTCAGTGATGTGTTGGGTTTGTTGTTGGCATGGGGTGCGAGTTATCTGGCTCGCAAGCAGCCCTCCTTGCGACGGACTTATGGCTACTCACGCGCGACGATCATGGCATCAATGTTCAGTGGACTGTTGCTGTTAGCGGCTGTTGTGGTGATCAGTTGGGAAGCCGTCCAGCGTTTTTTTGCTCCGGCCGATCCGGCTGGACAAACCATCATGATAGTGGCGGCTATCGGGGTGGTCATCAATTCAATAACGGCCTGGTTCTTTGTTTCGGGAAAAGATCATGATCTGAATATTCGTGGCGCCTATCTGCACATGGCTGCGGATGCACTGGTGTCACTTGGGGTGGTTGTATCAGGCTTTGTGATTTGGAGGTTCGGGTTAAACTGGTTTGATTCGCTGAGCAGTTTGCTGATAGCGGCGGTGATATTCTGGTCTACGTGGGGTTTGCTGAGGGACTCGTTAAATCTTGCCGTGGATGGCGTACCCCGTGGCCTTGATCCGGGAAAAGTCCGCGACTGGCTATGCGCTCAACCCGGTGTTGAAGGCTTACACGATTTACACATTTGGCCGATGAGTACCACGGATACCGCCCTCACTGCACATTTGTTGATGCCGACCCCTCCTGAGGATGATGACTTCCTGCACGAGCTCGCACATCAGTTGCACGAGCGGTTTGAGATATCACACTCAACATTCCAGGTGGAGCGGGGTGACCCGGGAAAACCCTGTTTGCAGTCGCAAAACTGCGCTACATGATCCTATAGGGGATAAGCCGTTCAGTCTTAAGCGCTACGTTGGCAGTGGTCTGTTAGCACCTGCGCGACACAGGTTGTAAGCTTACGCGCAAAAGGAATGTGCAAAAACTCATTTGGACCATGGGCGTTGGACTTCGGCCCAAGCACACCGGTAACCACGAATTGTGCCTGTGGAAAAAACTCTCCCAACATGGCCATGAACGGAATGGTGCCGCCTTCACCCATGTACATGACACCTTGGCCGTAATTGTCCTGAGAGCCTTTTTCCAGTGACTTATGCAGCCACGGGGCAACGGTGGGAGCATTCCAGCCGGAGGCGGCGTGATCGGCCTCGAAACTGACCCTGGCATTTGCGGGAGGGTTGGCTTCAAGGGTTTCCTTCATTGCCTGGCTGGCACTATCACCGTCCACCGTGGCGGGTATACGCATGGAAAGCTTCATCGCGGTAAAGGGACGCAAAACATTACCGGCAGAGCCCAGTGATGGGATGCCATTAATACCGGTGTAAGACAAAGCCGGGCGCCAGGTGCGGTTGAGAATTCGGTCTACATTGTTATCGGCCATCGGCTCGATCCCATCGACCAACGGATAAGCCTTCCAGACATCATCGCCAAGTGCGGTGGCCATGGCACGGGTTTGCTCCAGACGTTGTTCGGGAATATCTGCGTAAAGATAGTCGGGCAGCACCTTGCCGGTGGTTTCATCCTCAAGCCTGCTCAATAATTGCCTCAGTACACGAAAACTGGAGGGAACGACACCTGAGGCATAACCGGAGTGGACGCCTTCGCTGAGCACATCTGCTCGCAGGGTACCGGCCGCCATGCCACGCAGTGATACCGTCAGCCATAGCTGCTCATAATTTCCGGCACCAGAATCAAGACAAACCACCAGCGAGGGTTCACCGATACGCGTCTTGAGGTGGTCGATATAAAACGGCAGGTCATAACTACTGGATTCTTCACAGGCCTCAATAATCACCACACAGCGTGCGTGAGGCAGGTCTTGTCTTTGCACTGCCATGACGGCCGCGAGCGAACTGAATGCCGCATAACCGTCATCTGCACCACCACGTCCGTAGAGCTTTCCGTCCCTTATTACCGGCTCCCACGGTCCAAGGCCGTCGGCCCATCCGGTCATTTCGGGTTGCTTGTCCAGGTGGCCGTACATCAGGATGGTGTCATCGGGATCGGCGTCACCGTGTGCCTCAATTTCCATGAATATCAGCGGCGTTCGTCCCTCAAGCCGAACGATTTCCATCGTCATTCCCCTGACATCCTGGGCCTTACACCAATCGAAAATCTGCTGAACTGCCGCTTCGATGTAGCCGTGTTTGGCCCACTCCGCATCAAAATCAGGAGACTTTGCAGGAATCTTGATGTACTCCACCAACTCTGGAACGATGGAATCCATCCAGATTTCGTCAACGAAAACTTGGGCAGTTTGGTGATCCATAAGCCTAGCCTGATTTGGTAAAAACGCGGGAGTGCGATTATCGCACGTAAGTCGGATTCGGTGAACAGGTCAATGAAATGGTATGCTTGCCGTGATTTTTTTCTCAGCGGACAGGTTTTCAAAGCTGTTCCTGGTAATTCTCGACTTTAAATTCATTGACTTGGAGCTTCAAACGTGACCGATCAAACAGATGGTGCTAACGCCCTGCAGCCGGGCCTGCCAGCAGGCGAATTTTTGGGCCACCCCAAGGCATTGTGGCAGTTATTCAATATCGAAATGTGGGAGCGTTTTGCCTATTACGGTATGCGTGCTGTGCTGGCGGTTTATGTCGCCACCACTTTTTTCAGTCATCTGGGCGCCGGGGCCAATGCCGAAGCGAGCCTGGTATATGGTGGCTATACTGCACTGGTTTATGCCACGGGTATCGCGGGTGGTTATGTTGCGGATCGAATTCTCGGTTATCAACGCTCCATTTTGCTGGGCGCGATCATCATGGCGGCCGGGTTGTTTGTTCTGCTGATCGAGGATCTTAACTGGTTTCTGATCGGTCTGGCACTGATTGTTGCCGGTAATGGCTTGTTCAAGCCCAATATATCCACGATGGTCGGCAAATTGTACGCACCCGGCGACGTAAGACGCGATTCAGGTTTCACCATTTTTTACATGGGCATCAACCTGGGGGCGATGATCGCACCGTTTGTTACCGCGGCCTGGATTGGCGCAACCTGGGGTCTCAAATGGGGCTTCTTTGCGGCCGGTATCGGTATGATTTTGTCGACCTTTTTTCTCGAGTTTGCCAAAAAATCGCTGGGTCACATCGGTTTGCCGGAGGCTGGCAAGGATGGCTGGGGTCGGTTTTTTGCGGTCGGTGCCGGTGCCGTCGTGTTGGCAGGCGTGGTTTACTTCCTGTTATCGGAAAGCACCATCCTGGGGTATCTATTGGTCGCGATCATGCTGGGTCTGATGATGTATTTTGTGGTGGCCGGTATCAGGTCAAGAAACAAGGTTCAATTACATCGTTACATTGCGATGCTCATTCTGTTCATTGCAAATGCCTGTTTCTGGGCTCTGTTTGAACAAGCCGGCAGTTCGCTGAACTTTTTTGCGCGCGAATTCGTTACACCGATGTACGGCAGCATGGAAACCTGGCAAGCAGGTGGCTTTGGTGTCTTCCAGTCACTTAATCCATTGTATATTCTGTTGTTCGCACCGGCGTTCGCGATACTTTGGCCAAAGCTAGACAAGTTAGGCGTTAACCCATCCATTCCGCGCAAGTTTGCACTGGGTTTGATTCAGGTGGCGCTTGGATTCCTGGTCTTGGTCTTTGCTATCGGAAGCATGCAAAACGCTGCGGGTTTGGTCCCGTGGATTTTCCTGGCCCTTTGCTACTTGTTGCACACCACCGGCGAGTTGTGTCTGTCTCCGATTGGCTTGAGCATGGTTACCAAGCTTGCAGATGACAAAGAAGTTGGTTTGGCCATGGGTGGCTGGTTCCTTTCCATCGCCATGGCCCAGTATGTGGCCGGTTTGATTGCTGCCATCGCATCCGGCGGAACCGTGGGTGGGCATGGTGCACCGGTAGCTGCGACCATCACCCAGTACTCTGATGTCTATATGCAACTATTCTGGATTGGACTGGTCTTCGGCATCGCGTACCTGGTGCTTGCGCCGGCGATTAACAAGTTGATGCACGGCGTCAAATAGGGCTTGTAGGAGCGACGACTGCAATCGTCGCGAACACCGTGAGCGCTTCTTTGTTCCCGACGAGCAAGCTCGTCGGTCCTACGGTAGAATGGCTGCTCCTTTTTGTCCGGGTATTTAAATGAGCAACAACCAATCGCGAATCCTGCTTGCGCTGATCTTCATCAGTGCGTTTGTTCTATCCGCCTGCAAGCAGGATCAAATACCGCAAACAGAGTCCTGGGAGCAGTTCGTCGCCCGCCAGATTGAAGCGCATATCAGCGCACACCCACAGTGGGCCGTTACCCAGGGACGACACGAATACGATGGCCAGCTGCCGGACTGGAGTCGCTCTGCGATAGAGGCTGAAATTACACGTTTGCACCAGGTAAGTGATGAAGCCACGGCTTTCAGTGACGACGAGTTGACTGCTGAACAGCGATACCAGCGTGAATATCTTGTTTCAAGGGTTGATCAGGATCTTTTCTGGATAGAAAAGGTCGACCTACCGTTTCGCAGTCCGCAGTTCTACCTTGGCTGGATGAGTGATTCTCTGGATCCCAGTGCATATATTGCCCTGGACTACGCTTCTGTTGAAGAGCGCATGCGTGGATTTACCCGTTACCTTGAGAACGTCCCGCAGGCGGCCGGACAAATCCGAGACAATCTCGCCATGCCAATGCCACGAACCTGGTTGCAACTGGGTATTGACTCATTTGGAGGCTACGCGGCGTATTTTCGTGACGAAGTCCCCGCAGTATGGGCGGGTGTAGACGACAGAGAACTGCAGCAGGCGTTCGCTCAGGCTAATACCGGGGCGATTGCTGCCATGCAGGGACTGGCCGATTGGTTGAAATCAAACCTGCCATCAGCCACCGAGGATTTTGCACTGGGCCCGGAACTCTTCAAGCAAATGCTATGGGATACGGAGCGTGTGGACATTTCTCTTGAAGAACTGGAGGCTATTGGGCGTGCAGATTTGCGTCGTAACCTGCACAACCTGAACGTTGCCTGTGGGGAATTGGTTCCCGGTGCCAGTATCAAGGACTGTTTCGCGGAGATGTCCAGCCACAAACCCACCGAAGGTTCGGTTGAGGCCGCTCGTCAACAATTGAAGGAAACGCGAAAATTTATCGTACAGCAGGATCTGGTCAGTATCCCCGGTGAGGAATTGGCCAAGGTAAACGAAGCACCACCGTACGCTCGTTCCAATTTCGCATATATCAATATTCCGGGAGCATGGGAAAAAGGCCAGGCCTCGGTTTACTACATATCGCCACCCAACCCAGCCTGGCCCGAAGAGGTACAGGCGGCTTATATAGCGGGTGAGGCCGACCTGCTGTTTACCTCAGTGCACGAAGTCTGGCCCGGTCATTTTCTAAACTTTCTGCATGCCAACCGGGCGGCCTTTTTTTACGGTCGGGTATTTGTCGGTTACGCCTTTGCCGAAGGCTGGGCGCATTACACCGAGGAGATGATGGTCGAAGCGGGTCTGCGCGAAGGTGACCCTGAAACCCGAATTGGACAAATCAGCAACGCCTTGTTGCGGGATGCGCGGTTTTTGTCCACGATCGGTCTGCACACCAAGGGTTGGTCGGTTGAAGATTCAAAGCGTTTTTTCATTCAGGAAGGCTTCCAGAGTGAGGGTACGGCTATCCAGCAAGCAGCACGGGGCACCTATGATCCTGCCTACTTGAATTACACCATGGGCAAACTGATGATCAGACAACTGCGTGATGACTGGACGGCCAGTCGTGGTGGCAGAAAGGCCTGGCGGAAGTTTCACGACACCTTCCTGAGTTACGGTGGACCACCGATACCGCTGGTGCGCCAGCAAATGATGGGTGAAACCAATCCGGAAGCTGTGTTTCCGGCGCACTGATTTGTTTCACCCTATTGTAAGTGCCCTGCAATTATTTTCAGGGTGGTTTAAACCACATTGAAGACATCGCCATCAAACTACCTACATACTTGAAATACGGTTTCCAGGGAGTACCTTTATGAAGTTCAAAGCCATTGTATTTGCAGTAACGTTGCTGATGGCCGGTGGCCTTTACGCAAGTGTTACCGAGGAAGAAACTTTTTCGTTCAAGCTCAATGACGGCGGGCGCCTCAGTGTTTCCAATGTCAACGGTTCAATTACCGTTACGGGCGGCAGTGGCGACCGTGTAGAAATAATCGCGTACAAAAAAGCCGATGACCAGAAATACCTGGATGAAATCGAAATCGATATTTCACACACCGATGACAGTGTTGTTATTGAAACGGATTTACCCGATTCTGACAGCTGGTTTTCCGGGAGCAACAAGAACGGTGAAGTCAGATATGAAATACTGGTGCCGGCCAACACCAATCTTGATTCTATTGCAACAGTCAATGGTGGTGTGGAAGTTAGCGGCGTTGCGGGCAACGTGGACGCAAAAACCGTGAACGGCAGTCTCAATATCAGCGATCTCGAAGCGGATGCCCGTTGTTCTACGGTCAACGGCAGCATTGATGCGTCTTTTACCAAACTTGAAGGCCAACAAAAAGTCAAAGCGGAGACAGTAAACGGTCGTGTGACCCTGAGACTGCCAAAAGATGCAGATGTACAGGTTGACGCAGATACCCTCAATGGCGGAATCAATGGCCGTGATTTTGATCTGGAAACCGACAAGGGCTTTGTAGGCAAGGACATGAACGGCAATATCGGCAATGGCAGTGCCAGGTTGAGTATTGATACCGTAAATGGCTCGATTAAGGTCCGCAGTAACTGATTCCAGGTTTCTGCTACAAGAAACCGCACCCACATATGACATAACGCTACGGTCCAACAACGGACCGTAGCGGCTTATTTTTCTCCGGATTCCCCATGAACTAACACCATGCTCTTCCAATGTACTTGTATTTATGTTGATATATCAGATAATATATTACACACAAAAATTGGAGTGATACATGAACTCAAGCCCCTGGTATGGTGTTTATCCGGCCCTGACCACAAAATTCAAAGCTGACTTCAGTCTGGATCTGGATGCAATGGCAACGCACCTGGAATTCCAGCTGGATGCCGGTGTACATGGACTGGTCATTCTGGGGTCGCTTGGTGAGAACCCCACCCTTAACATGCAGGAAAAGCTGCAGCTGACAGAGTTTTTCATCCAACGGGTTGGTGGCCGCGTACCCTTGCTGGCCGGTATAGCAGAGTCTGATACCCGGCAAGCCTGTCATTTTGCCGAGCGCGCACGCGAAGCCGGTATTGATGGTTTCATGTTGCTGCCACCGATGCGTTATCCCAGTGATCAGCGTGAGACGCTTGCCTACCTTGAAGAGGTTGCCATGGCAACCACCTTGCCAATCATGCTCTATAACAATCCAGTGGCCTATGGCACGGACCTTTTTCCGGTGGATTTCGAACAATTGGCTGCCAACACAAAATTCACTGCGATCAAGGAGTCCTCGGCCGATAGCCGCCGCATTACAGGTATTCGTGATCGGCTGGCGGACCGTTATGCACTATTCTGCGGGGTGGATGACTTGGCTTATGAGTGCTTTTCGCTCGGTGCAACGGGTTGGGTGGCCGGGTTGGTAGTGGCCTTTCCGCATGAGGTAATACGGCTCTACGAATTGATGAGTGCCGGTCAATGGGATCAGGCAAGAGCCCTGAATGACTGGTTCCTGCCATTGCTGCGGTTGGACACCGGGCCAAAGTTTGTTCAACAGATCAAATTGGTAGAGGAGATTATGGGTGTGGGCTCGGCGCGGGTCAGGTCACCCAGGCTTCCTTTGGCACCTGCGGAACACGCACAGGTCGAGGAAATTGTCGCGCAGGCTCTGGCCAACCGTCCTTCATGATGAGCATCCATTGAGCTCGCATATCGCACCAACGGCAGTAACCGGGAGCCTGGCTGAGCGGGCATACCAATTGCTGGAAAGCCAATTGGTGACACTCAGACTGGCACCCGGGGAGTTGCTGGCTGAGAAAGACCTGATGGACAGGGCGGGTATCGGCCGGACACCGGTACGTGAGGCGATCCAACGGCTTTCGGGCGAAGGACTGTTACAGGTTTTACCCCGCAAAGGTCTGATGGTTACCCCGCTGAGGCACTCTGACCTTAGGCAACTCATTGAAATCCGCAAGGTGTTGGAGAGCCTGATGGTGGTCAAGGCGATCGAGCGGGCACAACCGGGGCATCGCCAGGCGTTACGGGCGGTGGCGACACACATGGAAGCTGCTGGTGGTGATCTCGGGGGCTTCTTCCGGCTGGATCAGCGGTTAGACGAGCTGTTGGCAGCCGCCTGCAACAACCACTATTTGACCAAGGCATTGGCGGCCACGCATAGTCAGTGTAGGCGTTTGTGGTATTTGCATCGCTACCGGCTGGACCTTCCGTTATCCAGCCGACTGCATGGCGATCTTGCCCGCGCGGTAGCCGACGGAAATGATGCTGGCGCGATCGGTGCAGTGGATGCGATCATTGAAATTCTGGAAACACTGATCTCCGGGCAGGACATGTTGGGTTGAGATGAGTAAGCACTGTGTAATCATCGGCGCCGGGATTGTTGGGGCCAGCTGCGCCTGGCACTTGCAACGCAAAGGACTGGACATAACGCTTATCGACAGCGAGTTGCCAGGCCAATCCTGCACTTTTGGTAATGCAGCCTGTATTTCGGCATCCAGTGTCATCCCGTTTTCCTACCCGGGATTAATAAAAAAAACACCCGGTTGGATGCTGGATCCACTGGGCCCGATGCGCATTCGCCCCCGGGACCTTCCGTCCCTGCTGCCGTGGTTCTGGAAATTCTGGCGGGTCAGCAACATGCCAAAAGTGGAAGCGATAGCTGGTATGCAGGCATTGCTGATGCGGACTGTGGCTGCAGATTACGATGAAATCCTTGCGGGGGCGAAAGCCACTCACCTGAAAGTTTCACGTGGCGCCATCCATGTCTACGATACGGAAAAAGAATATCTGGCTGAGCAGTGGAAAAGAGATTTGAGCGCCCGGCTGGGTTTCGAGACACAAAGACTTGAGCCTGCGCAACTTAAAGCCATGGTGCCGAGTCTGAAACTGGAAGACGGTGTTGCGATGTTGATGCCGGATTGGCAACACCTGTTGAACCCCGCCAAAGCCACCGAGCTAATCGCAGAACATTGTTTCACCAACGGGGGCAAGTGGCTCCAGGACCGGATAACCTCTGCCAGTGCAAATTCTTCAGGTGTGCATTTGCAGACTGAAAGCGGTCGTCGAATCAAGGCAGACAAGCTGGTGGTGGCGGCAGGGGCCTGGTCCAATTTTATTGCCGAACAGCTGGACCACAAAGTCTCCATGATAGCGAAACGTGGTTATCACGCCATGCTTAGCAATCCCGGGATTGATTTACGTTATCCGGTGATGTCGCTAAGCCGCGTCTTCGTCATGACACCATTGGAGGATGGATTAAGGATTGCGGGTACCGCAGAGTTCGCCGCACTGGATGCTGCACCCGACTACAGACGTGCCAAGGCCCTGCTCAAGCAGGCCAGTCACTACCTTGAGGGCTTGCAAGTTGATGACGCCAGCGAGTGGATGGGGTCCCGGCCGATGATGGCGGATTCGATCCCGGTCATATCCATGTCACCGCGTCACCAGAATGTGTTTTATGCCTTCGGGCATGGCCATTATGGCCTGACCCAGGGCCCGACCACCGGACGTATCATTTCTGCCATGGTTGCTGGCCACGAGCCCGAAATTGACCTGGCAGCCTTTCGTTTCGATCGGTGAGGGCTCCAAGTTGGTAGAATTAGCCCTTGTATGAAAACACCACCACCAACCACTTTCCACTGTATTGACGCGCACACCTGTGGCAACCCGGTGCGGGTGATCACCTCCGGTGCACCCGTGCTGGCTGGCGCGACCATGCTGGACCGCCGCGAGCACTTCCTGGAGAAATTTGACTGGGTGAGAACAGCGCTGATGTTCGAGCCACGCGGGCATGCAATGATGTCCGGCAGCATACTTTACCCGAGTTGTCGTGATGACTGTGACGTGGGGGTTTTATACATCGAGACCTCCGGCTGCCTTCCAATGTGTGGACACGGCACCATAGGTACCGTCACGGTTGCCATCGAAAAAGGTTTAGTGAAACCACGTGTGAAGGGTGAATTGCATCTGGATACACCCGCCGGAAAAGTCCTGGCCAGGTATACGGAGATTAACGGCCGGGTGAAGTCGGTCAAGTTGATCATGGTTCCCTCTTACCTGCATGCCAGTGGTCTGCAGGTGGATTGCCCGGAACTCGGGGGTGAACTGCGGGTAGACGTGGGATATGGAGGGGCGTATTACGCTATCGTTGACCCGCAAACACACTACCGTGACCTGGAAGACCTCTCGGCGGGTGATATTTTGCGTATCAGCCCATTGTTGCGTGCAAGGCTGAATGAAAAGTACAGCTTTGTTCACCCCGAAGATCCACGTATCTCAACCCTGACGCATCTGGAGTGGACCGGGAAGCCACTCAAACAGGGTTCCGATGCACGCAATGCGGTTTTTTATGGTGACCAGGCCATTGACCGCTCACCCTGTGGCACCGGTACCTCGGCGCGTATGGCACAACTCGTGGTGCAGGGCCGCCTGGAAAAAGGCGACAGTTTTGTACATGAAAGTTACATTGGCAGCCAGTTTACAGGACGGGTAGAGGAGCTGACACAGGTGGGAAATTATCCAGCGATTATTCCCTCCATTGAAGGCTGGGCGCGGATAACCGGGGAAAACACCATCACCGTTGACCCACAGGACGACCCGTACTGGCGGGGCTTCAGTGTGATCTAGCTCGTGTGATTGTTCTACTCAGTCTACCCCCCGATGACTGACCATCAGGGTTGCAACCCCAGCGATCATCACCGGTAGGGCAAATACCATGAAGTTGGTGGTCAAGGTCAATCCCATGCCGACCAGTATGCCACCAACTTTTGGCCCGACGACCGCACCGATGCGACCTGCGCCTATGCCCCAACCAATACCTGTATTGCGAATCTCTGTTGGATAAAGCCTCGCCGAGACGGCGTAGAGGCCCACAAAACCACCCTGTACCCCAAAACCGATCAGGCCAAACATGGTCAGGATGACAACAGGATCTGACCACACACCGAAAAAGACCATTAGCACGGCCGTGCCCGCCAGGTAGGCGAAAATAACCCTGCGTAGCCCAAATTTATGGGAAAGATAGCCTTGTGTGACTATGCCAAAAAATGCCCCGAGGTTAAATACCGTGCCGGCGTAAATGGCCAACTCCAATGACAAACCGGTATTACTCGCCAGCTTGGGAATCCAGCTGATGAGAAAATACAGGGTGGCAAAAGACGTAAAAAATGCGATCCACAACCAGATAGTCGCGACCTTGCGTTCCGAGGCAAACAGTTCTGCAACACTGGCTTGCTTGATCTTTTCTTCACTGACTTCAGACGGCAGTTCTGTTATGGAAGGCAGTTTCATCCGGCTGAAGATGTGATTTATCTTATCTAAGGCCCCTGTTGGTCGCACTTTGGACAAGAACTCCAGGGACTCCGGTAACAGCAAGGCGACAAGGAATACAGTGGCCAGGGTTGCCAGACCCGCCACCAGGAATATGGAGGACCAACCATATTCGGGAATGATTGCCGCGGCCACGATACCGGCTAAAACGGCACCTATTGGATAACCCGCAAAAACAGCACTCACGGCAAAATTACGATACCGCCCTGGGATGTATTCTGCGGTCATGGTGGCCGAGGTAGCCAGCATGGCGCCAATTCCCAAACCACTGATAAAACGAAGTGCGATTAACACTCCGATAGATTTTGCATAGACCGTGGCGAGCGTGCCAAAACCCATCACCAGGATACAGGTCAGGATCATTCGCCGCCGACCGATCCGGTCGGCAATCGGGGCCAGCAGCATGGCGCCAACCGCCATTCCGAACACACCTGCACTGAAAATTGTTCCCAGGGTGCCGGGTGCGATGGACCAGGCGTCTGCCAGAGACGGTGCGGCATATGCAATGACCATTACGTCCATTCCATCGAGCATGTTCATCAATACGCAAATGAGAAAAACAGACACCTGTAAACCCGAAATTTTGTTCTGGTCGATAATTTTCCGAATGTCATTCATTCCTGATTTTCCAGTTGTGAGGTTTATTAGTCCAAGCCAAGGTAAGGGTAGATAAGATCGCTGATGGTGTGGAAGTTATCGGTGACCAGGATCAAGCCGAATGCAATGATCAGCACCATCGTCAGCAGGCTGATTGCTCGCGCCTTTTCTGCCAAAAATATCAGGATGCTTTCGGTCCGTGAAAGATACCAGGCGGCAAGTAGGAACGGTATTGCGACCCCAATGGAGAACACGGCCATGATACCGGCACCGATTGTTGCACTGCCGATGGCCCCTACGTAAACAATCAGGGTTGCCACGATCGCACCGCCAAAACAAGCGGTGCACCCCAGCGCATACCCCATGGAACCGATCAGGGTCGCAATCGCATCACGCCGGGTGACCGACTTGACCAACGAGGGGTCCGGCAGTTTGCAGGTGACGGGCCGGGAGCCCCGCAGACCCACCCAGATACCAAGCAGGATTACGACGATACCCGAGACTATCGCCACGCTGCGACTGTATTCCGCAAATAACAGCTGTGCCATATGACCAACGGCACCAATCACGGCACCCGCCAAGGTATACAAAAGGGTAAATCCAATCACGAAGGCCAGGGCAATGGCCATCACCTTGCGTCGGATCACCGGCATCATACTACCCGTCTCGGCCCCCTTGACGTCAGGAATGGTGGAAAACCCTGCAATGACCGATGCGAACATCACCACCATTTGCAACAGACAGGGTGTCAGTACGGATGAAAGCAGTCCGGCTCCCAGGGCCAACATGATGACGGGGGTAATATCTGCTCGCGATCTGAGCGCCTCGGGTAACTCAAACGGCGCCCGCCACTCACCGATGAAAGTAAGCTTTTTCTGGCTGCCCATGTAATAGTTGGATACGAATAATCGCATCGTTTGCGCGGTTTGCAGATCTATGGCGTCACCGTTCGTGCCACGACGTGGAAAACTGTAGTAATTCACCCGGTGGTGGTCCGCCTCACGTGGACCTTCCGCGATGCTCGGGTAATATTTCTGTCCGTCTATATCCAGAACGACTTCCGGGAGTTCGAGGGACAGTTGGCCCTGGTGGATGTTTTCACTGACAAAAAAAATGAAATTCCGGTCCGGCCGCAAGTTGGCGACCACACTGGCACGGTCCACGTACTGGAAATAGTCCGGGGGTGCAAAAGTGGCGTGTAATTCCAATAAAGGGTGGAATACCAGGTCGCGTGTAAGGTAGCGAGAGACGCTGCTGGCCTTGCTCAAACGAGCGAAATCACCAGCCCTTTGCAATAGGTGTTTGTCCTGGATTACATAGGGGAAAATAAGCCAGGAGGAAGATATCAACACCACGACAATGAATATCAGACCGACTTTTGGATAGTTGATCCTGGTGGTCGAAATGCTGGTTGTGTCTCCGGTCGTATTCATGTATCAAAGCTTATGACTTTATGGGGCCTGTCGTCACACTGCGCCAGAATCGGTAATAATCAGAACACTCTGACGGTCTATTCACCGGGATCTTTTTCAAGTGTTTGCAAATAAGCAACGATGTCGATCAGGGACTGCTCTTCGAACAATTCGGAGTTGTTATATTCCCAGTTCATCATATCGGGAAAATTCTGCATGGCGTGATAGACCTTTTCAAGGGTGGTTTGGCGAATGTTTGGACCCACCTCACCCAGGGCATCCATACCGTGACATATATTGCAGCCAAGATCTGATTCGAACAATGCCTGGCCTCTTTTCGGGTCACCGGTTGGACCGGTAGATCCTTGTGCAGCAGACTGCTCTGCGGTTGCACAGCCCGATTGTGTCAGGCAGACAAACAGCGCCAGGGCGCACATTCTTGATATTGACATCATGTTCGTCAACCGCTCTTCAGTACGTCAAAGGGTTCTTATTTTGCGCATTAACGCCGTTGTGAAAACCGTGTTGATCTACCACCACCCGGGCTTTGTCGTCCTCGTCATAATACACAAAAGGCAATCCATGCGGATCACCAAAGCCGGGCATATTGATGACTGCCAATTCCTCACGGGTTTTGGCGTCGTAGACGTATAACTTGCCGCTGCCGTTCGAGCTGGTCCACATTTCGGTGCCGTCCGGTGAAAGAATGATGTGGTCGGTGGTAAAGCCGGTATTGATCAGTCCCTTGCGAATACCCGAGCGGGCGTCGATGATGGTGATGTCATTGCCCCACATGTCGGTGGTCTCACCCTTGTTGGCGACCCACAACTCAGTGCCATCGGCATTGAGTTCACAACCATATGGGCCGTCGCCAACCGGTGTGGCCCAGACTTTTTGCCCGGTTTTGAGGTTGATCTTGGAAGCGATATTGCCACCACTGGGGGTGATGAACATATATTTCTTGTCCTGGGTTACCTCGATCCAGTTTGCGCGGTAGCCAAAGTAGGGGTATTCACGTACGACTTCCATTTCCTTGAGATCGTCACTGACCCGTATTTTTGCAATCCAGAACGGCCGCAGGGCGGTAAAATCATTGCTCCTGATCCAGTGGGCCGAAATATAGCCATCGAACACCTTGCGGTTGCCATAACCCTGGGGTTCCATCAGTTGATACAGGTATTCATCATCGTGATCGGACCACACGGTGTAGGCCGAGCCACCGAGGTCTTCAGTCCGCACCCCAACGATGACCTGATCGGTCTCCGGATCCAGAATGTAGGTGTCCACACCGTCCTCATCGCGGGTGAAGGTATCAAATACCATGTACTTGTCCCTAAAAACGTGGCCGTGATGCAAGCGACCGGGTGAAGTTATTACCTTGACCGCTTCCAGTGTCAAGGCGTCAATCTTGATTAGCGTTGTCGGTATCACCGAGCACACGGGTGAGGTACAACCCGAGTTGTCTGCCATGGATTCGTCCAGCTCCACATCTTCAAAGTTGGTCAGTGGTGGCCCGCTGGCGTAGATGTACCTGCCGTCGGGTGTTACCGGTGTTGTGTGTGGGTTGCCCTTGAGCTCCAGCGGTAGTTCCTTCCAGGCCAGAATCTTCTTGGTTTTGGCGTCGATGGCGACAATTCGGGTCGACTTGGAGGTGATCCGCTCATCTTTGGGGCGATTGAATGGGTTGTTATAGGACAAACCGGTCAGCTGATAAACGATCAGATCACCTTTTTTGGGAAACACCACCTGTTCGCCGGGTGGATAAGTCTTGACGACCCGCATTGGCTTGTATTGTGTTGCAATGTTGCCCTCCAGGGATTTTCTTTTCCAGGTGTCGATGACTTCCGAGAACAACGGCAGGCCCATAACGACCTTTTCGTACTCCTCTGCCGTCATACCGACCTTGCCCTGCTTTGGTGAGGTCTGGGCCATCACATTTGTGCCAAGCACGACGATAAGACTGGTAAGGATTGCCCCTGAGGCACTGTGCTTCATCTTCATATTCTTTAACCCCGAATAGTTTCGTTGCAGGCCGTAGCGTTTCGTGTGGTTAATCTGACGTAATGATCAAATACAAACTGTAACGTACATTCTAGTACTTTTTAATACTGGAACACCAGTGCTCCCTGTCACGTCTGGATATGCCGAAATTCTGGCGGGACAAAATCTATTTTTCCTACTCAAGCCCACAAGGTATTTTGAATTTTCATGACCTATGTCAGTGATTTTAAGCTGGATTGAGTTTACGTTGTATCAGTGAAATTGGGTTTCCGGTATAGTTTTTTTGTCCCCGGACCCAAGCAAAGGGAGTGCAGTCATGAATGACGGTTCAATTTTGCTGGTGGAAGATACCAAAGCAGATGAGTTGCTAACCATCCGGTCCCTGAAAAAAATCAGCGTGGCAAACCAGGTCGATGTGGTTCGCGACGGGCAGGCGGCTATTGACTACTTGCTGGATGAGACAGAAGACGGTTCCGGCTATCTGCGGGAGTTGCCGTCGTTGGTCATTCTTGATCTGAAACTGCCGAAACTTGATGGTCACGAGGTCTTACAACAAATTCGTGCTCATGAGCGGACAAAACTGATGCCGGTTGTAATTCTGACCTCGTCGGATGTGGAAAAGGACATCACTAAGAGCTATAAGCTGGGGGTCAACAGTTTTGTCAGCAAACCGGTGAATATTGACGAGTTTACACGGGCCGTAAAAGATGTCGGACTCTACTGGCTGATAATTAACAAGGGTTCGAATAACGGACGCAGTTAAGATGCCTCTGCCATTTCGCATTCTGATCGTTGATGACTCGGAACAGGACACACTGCTGATTACAAGGGTCCTGCGCAAGCAGTGGCCCAAGCTTACCCATGAGCGCGTAGACACTGAAGTGGCTTTGCGCGAAGCCCTGCAAGAACATACTTGGGATTGTGTCCTGTGTGACGTGATTATGCCCGGGTTTGGTGTAGGCCCCGCGCTTAAAATGGTCCAGAAGAGTGAGGCCTATCTGCCCTTTGTCGTCATGTCGGGTGCGGTGTCAATTGGCGAGACAGTCAGCCTGATTAAGGCGGGGGCACACGATTTTGTCAGCAAAGATGACCTTGACCGCTTTGTCTCGGCCATCGAAACAGCCACTCGGGAAGTTGATACTCGACGGGAGCGGGATACAGCCCGAACGAGGTTACGGGAGAGCGAGGAAAATTTCCGAGGCCTGTTTGAGAAATCCGAGGTTTCCTTATGGAATGAGGATCTGTCGGAAGTTTACACGGCGCTCCAAAGGCTCAATGTTGATAGCGTCCAGGAGCTGCGTCAACACCTTGAGTTAAATGACAAACAGTTAGCGCGGGAAATGGCCGACATGGTCAGGGTAAAGCATGTCAATGATGCGACTTTGAAACTGTTTGCTGCAAAAAATGAACAAGCATTTCTTACCCAGATAAGAAATAGTTTTGGACCAGGTACAATGACGGTGTTTATAGAAGAATTATGCGCTATCTGGAGTAAGAGGGCTAGTTTTCGATCAGAAGCAAACTACAAGGCTCTCGACGGGCGAGAGGTTAAAGCCATCATATCCTGCCCCATTCCTGTAAATGAAGACGGCTTCAAAAACGTCCCAATCAGCATCATTGATATCACGGAGCGTAAGCGGGCCGAGGACGCGTTAAGAATTTCTAATGAGAAACTCTCCAGTATCTTCCAGGCCTCACCAACCTCCATTATTCTTACGAATGTTGAAACAGGAGAAATCCTAGACTTCAATCCGGCCTTTGCACGCGGCTTTGGCTATATCCTGGAAGAGACCATTGGGCAAAACGTACTTGAGATTGGTCTGTGGAAAAACCCGGCAGATCGGGAAAGGGTTAAGACCGAGCTACGACTAAAGGGGACATTTAACGAGCCAGAGATGGAATTTATCAGGAAATCGGGCGAAACGGCCATCGTGGATGTTCACGTTTCCCAAGTGTGTATAGGTGGCAAGGAGCTCGGCATATCACATTTTGTTGATATCACCGAGCGCAAGCGGGCTGAAGAGGAACTGCGCCGTTATATGCACATTACCTCAGCTACCAGCGATATGCAGGCGTTGCTCGATCGAAACTACAGGTATCTTGCTGTTAACGTGGCATATCTGCGGGCATTTAGGCTGTCGGCAGATGAATTGATCGGCAAGCATGTGAAGGACTTGCTTGGTGAGGAATTCTTCAGCAGTGCAATCAAACCGCAGATTGATATCTGTTTGGCTGGAGGGGAAGCTGGTTACCAGAATTGGTTTGAGTTCCCGGAAACTGGGCATAGATATATGGATATTTCGTATACGCCACACCGAGCGGCAAACAACAAAGTCATTGGGTTTATCATCACTGGTCATGACATGACCACGTTCAAAAAAGCCGAAATGGACTTGCGGGTTCTTAGCCAGCGGCTGCAAACGAGCATTGAACAAATGCCGATTGCCTACATTATGTGGGACAGCAAGTTTAATGTGGCCGAGTGGAACCCCTCTGCCGAAAGAGTTTTCGGTTATTCCCGGAGCGAAATGCTGGGCAAAAATGCCGTGGACTTTATCGTGCCAAAAGAGGTGCGACCCGCGGTTAACGAGGTTATCCAGGAGTTACTGGAAGGGAAGTGCGTCAGTTATTCTGATGCCGGTAACAACCTGTGCAAAGATGGTCGTGTGATTTCATGTCACTGGTACAACACGCCGCTGATGAATGAGGCAGGGGCCACTGTTGGTGTCCTATCGATGGTGCTTGATGTCACCGAGAGACAACGGCTCGATAAAGAACTGGACGACCATCGAAACCATCTCGAAAAATTGGTGAAAGATCGAACCGAAGAGTTGACCAAAGAGAAACACAAGGCAGAAGCTATCCAGGATACGCTGCAGGAAAAAGAGCGGGATCTCACTCAGGCGGTCAGGATCTCAAAACTGGGCCAGGCCCGGTGGGATAAAAGCCAGCGGGAATATCTAAGCGTTTCTGAAGAATATGCGGAAATCTTTGGCTACACGGCTGAGGAGTTTATGGAACGCTTTAAGACCGAGGAACAGGACCTGGAATTGGTGCACCCCCAGGACCGGGCAGACATCCGGTATTGGGAGAAACCAGGTGAGGAGGATAAGGAGGGCTATGACTACCGTATCCTGCACCGGGATGGGAGTGTGAGATACGTGCGGGAAATTGCCTCCGTGATTAAGAAAGAAGGAGACAATACCGAGGAATTACTCAGCACCCTACAAGACATCACTAACAGCAAACGGGCAGAAATAGAATTGCGTGACGCCAAGGAGGTCGCCGAGGCCGCGAGCCGGGCCAAAAGTGCTTTCCTGGCTAATATGAGCCACGAAATTCGCACACCCATGAATGCCATCACCGGGATGATTCACCTACTGCAGCAGGAGGTCCCGACACCAAAACAAACACGGCAACTGACCAAGATAGATACGTCTGTAAGACACCTGCTGTCCATTATCAATGACATTCTGGATATCTCCAAAATTGAGGCCGGCAAGCTAGTCCTGGAACAAACTGACTTCCACCTGGACGCTATCTTTGAGCATCTCCGTTCAGTGTTTAAAGAGCAGATCAGGGTCAGGGATCTTGTTATTGAAACAAGTCTTGGTGAAACGCCAAACTGGCTCCATGGGGACCCGACTCGTCTGCGTCAGGCCTTACTCAATTATGTCGGAAATGCCGTCAAGTTTACGGAGCATGGAACAATTACCCTGCGTGCAAGCAAGGTGGAAGATAACGACCAGGGTGTCTTGGTACGTTTCGAAGTACAGGATTCGGGTATCGGTATTGCACCCGACAAGCTAGCGGATCTGTTCAAGTCCTTTGAGCAGGCCGACACATCCACCACCCGCAAGTATGGTGGGACCGGTCTGGGCCTGGCTATAACCCGGCGCCTGGCGGAGTTGATGGGTGGTGAGTCGGGAGCGGAAAGTGAGCTGGGCAAAGGCAGTACCTTCTGGTTCACCGCCCGGTTGGGTCACGGCCACGGTGTGATATCGAGCGCGGAAAAACCAGAGAGCACAAAACCCGGATTGCTTCCCCAACAGTGTGGTGCACGGATTCTGTTGGCGGAGGACAATGCCATCAACGCCGAGGTAGCGGTAGCGTTGCTCAGTAGTGCCGGACTTAAAGTGGATACGGTGGAAAACGGCCACCAGGCCGTGACTAAGGTAAGAGGCAATGACTATGACCTGATCCTGATGGATGTGCAGATGCCCGAGATGGATGGCCTGGAGGCCACCCGTATGATCCGCTCCATTGCCGGTAAGGAGAATTTGCCGATCCTGGCGATGACCGCGAACGTTTTCGAAGAGGATCGCAAGGCTTGCGTGGAGGCCGGCATGAACGATTTTGTGGCCAAACCGATAGCCGTGGACGAGTTTTTCTCGACGCTATCCAGGTGGTTGCCAGATACGGAATCAGATGGTTAATAAAAGGAACGATGGGGTCACTCGACCAGCCTTCGTCGTCGGCGTACTGGTGGTGTTGCTCGCGGTGTCGGCGGACTTCGGTATGGAAGTCAGATTCCACTCCTTCTTAAAGGGGGCGGACGTGGATAACACCAAGCATTACGAACCGGAAACCCACAGGCTTTATGATGCGCAATAGCATTCAAACAAGGTTCCTGGTGGGGTTTGTGGTGTTGTTTACTGTGACCTTCACTTTTTTGGGGTTTGCGAGTATCAAAGGCTTACCATTTTCCCCGTTTAATGGTTGGATGGGAAATGCCAGACAAGCGGCGGTGAGAAACCTTAATCTGGTTGCCGACCTAAGAAAGGAACGTCTTACAACCTGGTTAAGGGCAAGGCAGGGTGACGCGCAAGTTGTGGCCAACAACGAAATTGTCGAGGTTAATCTTGCGCCTCTTATGGTTTCAAATAGTAACTCAGGCGCCAACAACAAGCCTTTGAGCAGCGCGAATAAAGAAGAGGCGTTCAGACACATCTACGCTTTCCTGGTATCGGTCCAAAAAGCGTATGAACAGCACGGCAGTGCAAATTATGATCTCATTCGGATTGTTGATGCAGAAACCGGAAGAGTACTTGTCTCTACCAATGTCGATGAAACTGGCACTATAGCCGAAGAGCATGGAAAATATGGGAGTCTGGTTGTTCACAGTGGTTTCGACTTTGTCGGCGACATAGGGTCGGATGAACACAATCCGACCCCGCATATCGTCATCACACATCCCATCATCGATCCAAAAGAAAGGGTGGTTGGCTATGTCATGCTGGAGCTTGCACTAGAGGATGTTTTCAACCCACTTCTTCCCGGCTATCACGGCCTCGGCGAAACCGGGGAGGTCCTGTTTGTCGACCAGCAAAGCCGCATCCTGACACCTCTTCGACACCGACTGGAGGATGGCACTGTGGCCAGGGTTCTTGAGTATCAAATTGCGGCCGAGCCTGCCGTTTTTGCCGCCGCAGGTCGCGAGGGCGTAACTGAAAGCAAGGATTATCGGGGTCAGGTCGTTATCGCTGCCTACCGGTACATGCGTATAAGCCCTAACTGGGGCTGGGGCCTGGTCGTCAAAATCGACAAGTCGGAGTTACTTGCAGACATGAATCAAAGCCTCAGATATTCGATCTGGATTGGGGGCATGGGAGTTTTGTTGGTCATTGTGGTGAGCCTGATTCTGACACGACAATTCACCAAACCGCTGCGCCACATGATCAAGGTAGCTGCCCGATTGGCGGGTGGTGATCGATCTGCGCGAACCCATTTAAAAACCGAAGATGAGATTGGGGAATTGTCATCTGCTTTCGATTCAATGGCGGCGGAAATAGAGTTTTCGCAGCGAGACCTCGAAAGACGGATTGGAGAACGAACCACCTTGCTTGACAAAGAACTCAGGGAAAGAAAACAGGCAGAGAAGAAGATCCAAAAGCTCAACGTCAATCTGGAGAAAAGGGTTGCCTCAAGGACGGCTGAGCTTTCTGCGGTAAACAAGGAACTGGAGTCCTTTGCTTATTCCGTGGCCCATGACCTGCGGGCGCCTCTGCGTGCAATCGACGGCTTCAGCAAGGCGCTGATTGAGGACCATGCGGGGCAATTGGACGACGTGGCCAAACAGTACCTGGGTTATTGCCGACACGGCTGCCAGGATATGAGCCATCTGATCGACGACCTGCTAAAACTTTCCCAGGCAACGCGGGGTGAAGTTCTTAAGGAAGACTTCGATCTTTCACAGCTCACTGCTGAAATTGTCGAGGGGCTGAAACAAGGCGATCCTGATCGGAGCGTCGTGACGGATATCATTCCAGCGGTTATGGTTAACGCAGACAGGCGTCTTTTGCGGTCGGTAATGGAGAACCTGCTAGGCAACGCCTGGAAGTTTACAGCCGGCGAGGAGCAGGCAGTTATTAAGTTCGGGGCCGAGTGTGTGGATGGAAGGGTTCACTGCTTCGTTCGTGACAATGGGGTTGGATTTGATATGGCTTATCAGAACAAACTATTTGAGCCGTTCAAAAGACTCCACAGCAAAGACGACTTTGAAGGTACTGGAATCGGCCTCGCCACGGTGCAGCGTATCATCCACCGTCACGGGAGCACCATTGCGGCAGAAGGCAGCGTTGGTGAAGGGGCCTGTTTCACCTTTGAACTTGATCCACCGGAGCATGCCGGATAACAAGTTCATTCGGCAATATAGCCTGGGCGAGATTGTTGGTATCGGTGCCAAACCATAAGCTGTTGGTGTTTTGGTCATAGACCATATGCCTGACCGAGCCGGCACCACTCGGTATAGGTGTAACACTGAAAAAAGTCCCGGCCAGTGGGTCAAATCCAACCAACAGGTTCGGGCTGGGCGAGGTTTCCACAAACCAGATTCTGCCAATGGCATCAACTGCCATTGCGTAGGGGCCGGAGCGTTCACTGGGTGTCTTCCACTCGCGGAATTCTCCGCTTTGCGGGTGGTAGCGGCCGATGTAGCCCTGGCTGTAATCCGTGTACCAGACCACGTCATCATCGGTGATGGCCAAACGCCGTAACCGGGCTTTTTCACGCGGCAGATAAACGACTTTCAATTTGAGCGTTGCCGGGTTAATGGTGGCGAGACCATGGGTGCCGAGCAAGGCGATCCAGGGGTGGCCCCGTGAATCCATCTTGATACCGTAAGGTCGCGCCCTTTCGGTTTGCATGGGTACCAGGTCGACATGGCCACTGTGTTTGTTCAACCGGCCGACATAATTGCTCCACTGCAATGTAAACCAAATTTCATCGCGGCCTGAAAACACCAAGGTGTGTGGGTCCCTGGCGGTTTCATCCGGCATGGTGAAGCGGTTGATCTCACCGGTAACCGGGTTCATGTGGCCAACAAAGGCCTGTCGGTTGCCGGCGATCCACAAGGAGCCATCGCGATCTACAATCAGGTTGTGGGGACCGGTGCCAGGTGGTAGCACCTGGCGTGAAAACTCTTTGCTGGCAGGATCAAAATGTGCAGCGTAGTCACCACCCTGTCCAACCAGCCAGATGGAGCCATCGGGGGCCACATCCGGGTCACGTGGACGGGTGTCCTGCCAGGGTACGGGCCACTCGTTAATCTCTATTTGCAAAGGATTATCAATAATCGGGTTGGCAACAACCTCGTCCCCGGTGGCGACATTAAGGTCATCAACCAGCGGCGAGTTTGGCTCAGGCCCCTCAAGCACTAAATTCTGTGACCCATGCTCAGGCACATCAGTCGTTTGCGCTATCGAAGCCGTAGTGAGACAGACTAGCAGTGCCGCTGGTCCAAATTTGTTTATCCAGAACACGCGCAAACAAACCTCATTGGCTTTGTGTATAAGAAACCATAGCACAATAGCGACAACCGCAATCCACCCTTGTCAGTCGGTAGTAAGGAGCGGAGATGCTGGCTACTCATTTCGGTGTGAATTTGGCAAAATCCATCTTTACCGCTTCTTAACATGGATATGGCAAGCTTCTTACTTCAATGAGTAACCCATTTTTGTCAATATGGACCAAAAGAAAATAATTGTCGTCGAAGACGAGCAGGATATTCTGGAAGTACTTGCTTACAACCTGAAGCGTGAGGGTTTCATGGTAGACACTTCACTGGATGGTGAAGAGGGGTTGAATTTAGTGCAGGCAGAACTACCGGACCTGGTGCTGCTCGACCTGATGTTGCCCGGAATGAGTGGGCTGGACGTTTGCCGCCACATGCGAGGCATAAAGGAAACCGAGAGCATACCCATCGTCATGCTCACGGCAAAAGGTGAGGAAAGTGACATCGTGCTTGGCCTGGGTCTAGGTGCGGACGACTATGTGGTAAAACCCTTCAGCCCCAAGGAATTGATCGCCAGGGTGCACGCAGTGCTACGGCGCACCAAAACCGATACACCGTTGGGAGAGTGTGAAAATATTAATGTACATGGGCTGGAAATCGATAGCAGGCGGCACAAGGCGCTGCTGCACGGCAGGGATTTGGGGCTAACCACCACCGAGTTTCAACTTTTACATTACCTTGCCAGTCATCCTGGGTGGGTTTTTTCACGAGAGCAATTACTCGATCAGACACGTGGCAGGGATACGATGGTTATTGACCGGAACATTGATGTTCACATTCGTGCAATTCGCAAAAAAACAGGGGATGACCAGCATTTTATCGAGACCATTCGCGGTGTTGGGTATCGATTCAGGGATTTAGATGAGAATCGGGCTTAGAACCATGCAACCTGCCATGTCGGCGGATAAACACCAACCTGACAAGGCAGGTTCAATAACATAATGTTCCGATCACAATTACTCTGGCGCCTGTTCGCAGGTTACGTTGCAATAATTCTGATTTCCATGATTATCGTTGGTGTGTTGGTGGGCCGACAGGCTAACGAGAGCGGCTTGCGGGAGATAAAGAATTCGCTGGAAGTACGCTCAAAGCTCTTGGCAGAGATAGCAATGCCCGCACTGGGAAGTTCCTTGTCAACTCAACAGAGCGATTTGCTTCAGGAAAAAATAGCACGTCTGGGCCGGGACACTGCAAGCAGACTGACCGTTATATCTCTGGATGGCAGCGTCATAGCTGACTCCCGGGAATTACCCGGAAAAATGGATAATCACGGTCAGCGTCCCGAGATCATGGATGCGCGAGAGCGGGGATATGCAACTGCTTCCCGGTTCAGTGCGACACTACAGCAACAGATGATTTACAGTGCCTTGCGGGTTAGTGATAAGCAAAAACCCATTGGTTTTGTCCGTGTCTCCCTGCCGTTGACCAAGATTGATGAAAAGCTGGCACAACTGCGACTGATTGTTCTGTTTGGGACAGGTGTATCCGCCCTGGTTGCACTGTTGCTTGGCTTCTACTTCGCCAAACGATTTTCTGACCCACTTATCCAGATGACGGAAACCGCCGATGCTATTTCCCACGGTGACTATGATCGCCGTGTGAGTATCAAGCAACAGGATGAGATAGGAAAGCTGGCAGCAGCCGTTAACCGGATGGCCAGAAGCTCACAGCAACGTATGACCGAGATTGTCGCCGACAGAAACCGGCTGGCAATGATCTTCACCGGAATGGTGGAAGGTGTCGTCGCAGTGGATCAGGAGCAGAGGATCGTTCATATCAATCGGGCAGCAGCGGATTTGCTGGGTTTGTCAATGACGACCTCGATTAATCAGCCTTTGTGGGCAGAAACACGGATTCAGAAAATTAATCAGACCTTGCAGCACGCCATGGATACCCAAGACGTGGTCAACACGCAAATGCGCAAGCCATTGGGTGAAACGGATATGGTCGTAGATATTTATGCCGCTGCCCTACGCAACGAGAACGGTGATCCAATCGGTGCGGTGGTCGTTTTACATGACGTTTCAGAATTGGACAAACTGGAGCGCGTACGGCGAGATTTTGTCGCCAACGCATCACATGAACTAAAAACACCCATTACCGCAATTCGCGGGCTGACGGAAACCATGCTCGATAACGAGGACATGGACATAAAAACCCGGGTCAGTTACACCAACAGAATACACAGGCAAAGTATTCGCCTTACGGCATTGGTTGCCGACCTCATGACTATTTCCCTGCTGGAAACCAGGCAAATCGAAAACCACCCGCAGACAATTGATTTTGGGGAGTGCATACGTCGATCGGTAACCGATGCCAGACCAGTCAGCGAGGAAAAAAAGCAGTCGTTTACACTGGTAACGCCCGATGAGGTAATCAATGTGGTCGGTGAAAAACAGGCCATCAGTCAACTGGTCGATAATCTCGTCGACAATGCCATTAAATACACCCCGGTCGGTGGAGAGATCACCGTAGCCTTGACGCAACAAGAGCACCAAGCCCAGCTAACAGTCAGTGACACCGGGGTTGGCATCGGGTCCCAGCATAAGGAGCGGATTTTTGAACGGTTTTACCGTGTGGACAAGGGACGGTCACGTGAGTTAGGTGGCACCGGACTGGGATTATCCATTGTCAAAAATATCGCGGAAAAACACGGCGGTTCAGTTTCCGTAGAGAGTCAATTGGGTCATGGCGCCACATTTGAAGTGCTGTTGCCGATCATGAGTACCCCCGCCTTCGAAGGGACTTAGAAAACGAACCCCTCACTTAATGTAACCTTAATTCTGTCTTTACAAAGATAGTCCAACATTACCCCATCCTGGTGTTACGCCATTGCTGTGCGGGACATTAGTCAATCACCAGATGGGAGTCAAAGGATGAAAAAAATCATGTGTGTGCAGATTGCAGCCATTGCGCTGCTTGCCACCACCGGGGTCTGTGTTGCCGCCGAAACAGATGAGCCAACAACGCACGATCTTATCGCCCGCATAGAAGCGCTGACCAAGCGCATCAGACAGCTCGAATCCACAGCGCAAAGCAAACCATCAAGGACCGCTGAACAGGCCGATACCACGGCTGCCAATCTCGCTTCCCACGAGAATTTGGCCTGGGCCGAGAAGATCAAAGTTGCGGGAGACTTCCGCTACCGCGTTGAAAACATCAAGAATGAGAGTAAGCCTGACCGGAATCGGAATCGTATTCGGGCTCGCGCAAAAATTGTCGCCAAACCCCTTGATGGCCTGGAACTGGGGCTAGGTCTGGCTAGCGGCGGCGACGACCCGGTGTCGACCAACCAGACCCTGGGCGGCGGTGGCTCAACCAAAGGCATGAATCTTGACCTGGCCTATTTCAAGTACTCGAAGCTTGCAAATGTCGGCATTGTTGCAGGTAAGTTCAAGAACGTGCTCGTGCATCCCGGCAAAAGCGGTTTGCTTTGGGACGGTGACTGGAACCCCGAAGGCCTTGGCGTTTCCCTGAACAAGGACAGATGGTTTGCCAGGGCCATGGGTAGTTGGCTTGAAAGTGACAGCAAAAAGTCCAATACCGAGTTTTCCTATGCGCTCCAGGCGGGCTTCAACAACACCTTTGATTCCGGAGCCAAACTGACAGCCGGGATTACCTATGTCGATTTGGAAACTACCAGCAAGGGATCCTTCTTTGGAGACAGTGATGACTTTTTCGGTAACAGCTTTGATGCCAACACCAACACCTATGTTTATGACTACAAGGAACTGGAATTGTTTGCTGATTTTTCATTTCAATTGGCCGGCAGGTCAGCTTCCGTTTTTGTGGATTATGTGACTAACCAGGACGCCGGTGAATTTGATACGGGTTTTGCCTTTGGACTAAAGGTCGGGACAGCAAAAGCCGCAGGCGGATGGAGTTTGGGCTGGATGTACAAGGATATCGAAGCTGACGCAGTATTCGGCTTGCTGGCTGACTCAGATTTTGGCGGTGGTGGTACCGACTCCAAGGGCCATGTCTTCAAGGGAAGTTACGCCCTGGCCAAAAACATGAACGCAAACATAACCTACTTTGCAAATGAGACCGACACCCGTCGAGGACTAGATAAGGATTTCAACAGGCTGCAGCTTGATATGAACTTTCAATACTGATTTGAGTTTCTTCCCCAATACATTGTTCAGGTTAAACAGTTATTGCACATCAATCTTTATACGATCTTAACAACCAAACCGGAGAATTATCACATGCAAAACTCTACATACTTGGTCACCTTGGTCTTGATGCTCATGATGGGTGTGCTGATATTGATAACCCAGCAGGTATATGCGGACGAGAAACTGAAAGGGACCGTTGCACTGGACGGTTCCAGCACCGTATTTCCAATCTCTGAGGCTGTGGCCGAAGAATTTCTTGCATTCCAGCCCCGGGTTCGGGTGACCGTCGGTGTCTCAGGCACCGGTGGTGGGTTCAAGAAATTTCTTGCCGGTGAAACGGACATCAACGATGCATCGCGACCGATTAAGGCCAGCGAACTTAAAACCGCCGCTGCCCGTTCACTCGAGTTTCTGGAGTTACCGATTGCCTTTGACGGGCTATCGGTAGTTATCAACAGGAATAATGACTGGGTGGACTACCTGACCGTTGTCGAGTTGAAAAAGATTTGGCAACCGGGAAGCACGGTAAAAACGTGGCGTGATATTCGACCAGAATGGCCGAACCAGCCCATCCGCCTCTATGGTCCGGGAACTGATTCGGGCACTTTTGATTACTTTACTGAAACCATAAACGGTGCCTCAGGTGCGTCCCGACCAGATTACACGGCCAGTGAGGACGACAACGCCCTTGTACAGGGAATCCGTGGCGACTTGAACGCCATGGGATATTTTGGCTTTGCCTACTACATTGCCAACAAGGACAAACTGGAAGTTGTGCCGATTGATGGCGGTGATGGCCCAGTCGTGCCCACCGCGGTCACGATCAACAACGGCGACTATTCGCCCTTGTCCAGACCTGTATTCATTTATGTGCGCAACACTTCTCTGGAGCGGCCTGAAGTGAGGGCTTTTGTCAATTTCTATGTTGATCATGCACCGCAACTCGTGGCCGAGGTGGGTTATATACCTCTTCCGGCGGACGCATACCGCAGGGTCAGTACCAGGATTCAAGACCGTGAGTCAGGTTCCACATACGCCGCGACCCCTGCATTAATGGCACCTGACCTGCTGGTTACCCGGTAATTGCCAACCGGGGAAAGAACAGCTATGGCAATCAGGAGCAGCATCAGAAAGGGGGGGGTTCGCTGGGGCGAGTTTAGCATTGAGGTTGGACTCGCCTGCTGCACCCTGATTTCGGTAATTACCACGGCCGCGATTATTTTTGTCCTGGTAAAGGAGACCCTCGGGTTTTTTAGCCACGTTACACCGGCAGAGTTTCTCTTTGGCACGCGCTGGGTGCCTTTACTGAAGCCCAGTTCATTTGGGGTTTTGCCGTTACTCTGGGGAACGTTGATCGTAACCGTTGGCGCTGCAATAATCGCCATTCCCATCGGTCTGGCCAGTGCCGTCTATCTGAGTGAATACGCCTCTGCAAAGGTAAGGTCAACGGTGAAACCTGTACTGGAATTACTGGCGGGTATACCAACGGTCGTTTACGGGTATTTTGCCCTTACCTTCGTCACACCGGTACTTAAGACAGTTATCCCGCAAATTCAGGTATTCAATGCACTCAGTGGCGCAATCGTTGTGGGCCTGATGATTTTACCGATGATCGCCAGCCTCAGTGATAACGCTTTGCGGGCGGTCCCGGACACCTTGCGCCAGGGAGCATACGCGGTGGGAGCCACGTCATATGAGGTGACAACACAGGTTGTCGTACCCACTGCATTGTCTGGAATCATGGCCTCTTTTTTGTTGGCAATCTCCCGCGCGATCGGTGAAACCATGGCGGTTACCTTGGCTGCAGGCGCAACCCCAAACCTGTCCATGAGCATGCTTGAGAGTATTCAGACAATGACGGCCTATATCGTCCAGGTAAGTCTGGGGGACACGCCAGCCGGGGGTGTTGCTTACCAGACACTATTTGCGGTGGCAGCATTGTTGTTTCTCATTACCCTGTTGCTCAATATCATTTCACAGTGGATATTGAGGCGCTACCGCGAGGTCTACGATTAATGGCTCCCCGCGGCATCCACGCCAGGTCCACAGCAGAGACTTCGTTGCGCAAACGCCACGCGAGGGCGCGACTATTTGCGTTGTTTTGCGCTGCCGTCACCTGGGCCGGGGCAGCATTACTGATGTTGTTGCTTTATCAGATTTCGGTCAATGGTTTTAAGTGGTTTGATGTTCAGTTCTTAACCAGTTTCCCGTCCAGGTTTCCCTACAAGGCCGGAATCAAGTCCGCCCTGGTTGGCACTTTATGGTTGATCAGCCTAGTGGCCATCATATCGATACCCATTGGTGTGGCTACTGCGCTGTACCTTGAGGAGTTTGGGAAAAAGGGTCGATTAGGCAGGATGGTCGAGATCAACATCGCAAACCTGGCGGGTGTTCCATCGATTGTATACGGCATTATCGGTTTGGCAGTGTTTGTACGTGGATTGGGGCTGGAACGCAGTCTGATTTCGGGGGCATTGACCATGAGCTTACTGATCTTGCCGGTGATTATCATTGCCAGCCGAGAGGCAATCAAAGTCGTGCCGATGACTATTCGACACGCCGCGTTCGCGCTTGGTGCCACACGCTGGCAAACCGCTTGGTCGCATGTTTTACCTGCTTCGTTTCCAGGTATTCTAACGGGCGTCATCCTGGCACTCTCCCGAGCCATCGGTGAAACAGCGCCGTTAATAATGATAGGCGCGCTGACCTACGTGGCCTTCCTGCCGGAGGGGCCAATGGATGCATTTACCGCATTACCCATCCAGATTTTTAACTGGGTGTCACGTCCCCAGGAGGAGTTTCATGAACTTGCGGCAGGCGCAATTATTGTCTTGTTGATCGTGCTACTGACGATGAATGCAACCGCCATATTCATCAGACACAGAGCGGAGAAGAAACGTGGCTGAATTCACCCCGACTCAACTTCAATCAAAAGGTGTTACACAACTTC
Source organism: Gammaproteobacteria bacterium (assembly GCA_021772915.1). Lineage (GTDB taxonomy): Bacteria > Pseudomonadota > Gammaproteobacteria > Xanthomonadales > SZUA-36 > SZUA-36. The sequence continues at coordinate 32,454 of JAJFLB010000009.1, forward strand.
AGGATCAAGCCATACTGGCCCTGCAGGATGTGAGCATCAGTTATTCCGGAAAGGCTGCTGTGTCCAAGGTCTCGTTCCCGATTGCGAAACATAAAATCACCTCGGTAATTGGTCCCTCGGGCTGTGGAAAGAGTACTTTGCTACGGGCTTTGAACCGTATGAACGACTTCATTCCGAATGTGACCACCGAGGGCAAGATAATTTATAACAGGCAGGATCTTTACGCAGCTGAGGTCGACCCGGTTGAAGTCAGGCGCAATATCGGCATGGTGTTTCAAAAACCAAACCCGTTTCCCAAAACAATCTATAAAAACGTCGCCTGGGGGCCAGGTATCAATGGCCGAAAGGATTCGATGCATGAGCTGGTTGAGAAATCACTGAAACAGGCCGCGTTGTGGGAAGAAGTAAAAGACCGTCTGGATGAGTCGGCGCTTAGCTTGTCCGGTGGTCAGCAACAGCGGCTCTGTATCGCCAGGGCCCTGGCGATGGCGCCGGACATACTGTTGATGGATGAGCCTTGCTCGGCACTGGACCCGATTTCCACCGCGCACATTGAAGACCTGCTGTACAGACTCAAATCCAGCTATACGATTGTGATCGTTACGCACAATATGCAGCAGGCCTCCCGCATTTCGGATTACACGGCGTTTATGGAAATGGGTGACTTGATAGAGTTTGGAAAGACCAGGCAGATTTTCACAAAACCACACAAGCAGCGTACCGAAGAGTACGTGACTGGCCGTTTCGGCTGATCAATGGGAGAGATATGTCATTACACTTGCAAAGAGACCTAGAACAACTGAAGAAAGACATTCTTGAGCTGGGAAATATGGTCGAAACAGCCATTCATCATGCGATTCATGCGCTCAATGAACGTCGACCCGACCTGGCCGAAATGGTGGTAGACCTTGAAAAGCTCATCAATGAAAAGGAAGTTTCAATCGAGGAGAGTTGCTTGAAAACCCTCGCACTGAATCAGCCTGTTGCCGGGGACCTGCGATTTATTGTTGTGGTTTTGAAGGTCAATAACGATCTTGAGCGAATGGGTGACTTTGCAATCAACGTTGCAGAGCGGGCCACTTATCTGTCTGCCGAGGACCCGATTCCCCACCCGCCGGCCTTCACGAAATCGATGTGTGAGTGCATTCAGACCATGGTACACAGCAGTCTTGACGCACTGGTAAGACTTGATGTTGATCTGGCCCGGGATGTCATTGCCATGGACAATCTGGTGGACGACGTACACCGCCAGATGTACAAAGACGTCAAGAACCTGATCGAAAAGGACATCACCACGATTAACAGGGCGATCGGGTTGCTATCCTCCTCCCGGTATCTGGAAAGAATTGCTGACATGGCGACCAATATCGCGGAAGAGGTTATCTTTATGGTCGAAGGCCGGGTAATCAGGCATCAATTGAATCAGCGATCCTGAAATGGCAGCTCGCGTTCCCAAACCGGATGCGCCGGCATCTTGTGCAGCAGCTATTCAGGAATCGCTTTCATTCCGGTCGATGGAAGTACAGTCGTATTCGTAGTTATGCTCGTTTTTGTATTCGGTGACCCAAAGTAGCGGGACGACCACCAGGATACCCCCTACAATGGCACCAGCTTCCGGATCTTCATTACGTCGGAAGCTGTAATGTACGGGTTCACAACCGGGTTTTTGAAGCCTGACAGAGTTGTTCGAAAACGCGACTTTTTTATCGGAATACGTTGCTTCGCCGACACCGATAAACTCATCATTAACATAAATACGTGCATCGGGGTCCGATGCTTTGATTAATGTTGAACTGCTGCAAGCACTGACAAAAAGCATCAACAGACAAATGGAAATAGTTTTCATGTGGATTCCTGGATGATTTGACAATGGTGACCGTGCCAGTATCACAATCCGTTGATGAACACCGGCTGAATATGACTAATCGGATGTTGATTCTTTAGTTTGCCCTGCTGAAGACCGCACCACAGTGTGCTCGCCTGTTTGCACCTGCCACAGGGCTGCGTATATTCCATCGCCTTTTATTAGTGACGCATGACTACCCTGCTCAGCAATACGGCCCCGGTCGAGTACATAAATGCGATCGGCATTGACAATGGTCGACAGACGGTGCGCGACTACCAGCGTGGTTCGCCCACGCGTGATCACCTGCATGGATCGTTGGATGGCGGCTTCGGTTTCATTGTCCACCGCCGAAGTTGCCTCATCCAATATCAAAACCGGTGGGTTTTTCAGCACTGCACGGGCGATGGAAATTCGTTGTCTTTGACCACCTGACAATTTTTGCCCGCGTTCGCCGACAATACTGCCGTAGCCCTGCGGCAGCTGCAAAATGAATTCGTGTGCTTCGGCCGACCTGGCAGCTGTTTCAATTTCTACCTGGTTTGCGTTTGGACGTCCATACTGGATGTTTTCAGCCACGCTGCCATGAAACAGGAACACATCCTGGCTGACCAGACCGAAAGCAGCTCTGAGGCTGGGTATTTCAAGCTCGGTCAGATCCGTGCCATCAAGCTTGATGTGCCCTGTGGTAGGTGCGTAAAAGCGTAACAACAGCTTCATCAGTGTACTTTTTCCTGAACCTGTCTGACCAACTATGGCGATGGTTTCACCTGCTGCAATCTGCAGGTTGATATCGTGCAAAACCGCGGCACCGTTGGAATAGGCAAAACTGACGTGTTCAAAAGCCAACGATCCTTTGACCTGGTCGGCGGGCAAAGTTGTAAAGCCACCGCGGGTGTGCACCGGCACTTCCAGCAAGTTCAGAATACGCCGGCTCGAGGCCATGGCACGCTCAAACAGATCAACGGTCACAGCCAGCTGTGTCAGGGGCCACAGGAGTCTTTGTGTCAGAAATACGAGTACCGTGTATGCGCCGGCGTTTAGTTGCCCATCCAGCGTGAGCTTGCCGCCGTAGATCAGTGTTGCCACGAACCCTGCCAAAATAGCCATTCGGATGATGGGAATGAAGGCGGAGCTGATACGAATTGCACCACGGTTTGCAGCGACATAGGCTTCACTTTCCCGCCGCAACTGCTGTAACTCGTGTCGCTCACGTGTAAAGCTCTTGATGGTAGCAATACCGGCAATGTTGTTGGCGAGACGGGTGCTGAGAACCCCCACTTTTTCACGTACATTGTCATACAGTGGTTGCGCGCGCCGCTGGAACCAGAAAGCGCCGATAACGATGACGGGAATCGGCATGAAGGCCATTAGGGCAATTTGCGGAGAAACATAGAAAAACACGGCACCCACCACGGTAATAGAGGTGGCTACCTGGATCAGGGCATTGGCACCACCATCGAGAAACCGCTCCAGCTGATTGACGTCGTCATTCAAAATAGCGACCAGTTTGCCAGTAGATGAATCTTCGAACCAGGCCATATCAAGGTCCTGCAGATGCCCATAAGCATCCAGCCTCAGGTCATGTTGAAGGTCTTGTGCAAGATTTCGCCACAAGACCTGCAATAGAAACTGAAACAGGGATTCAAGCGCCCAGACAATGATGGTAATGAAGCCCAAGAACAGCATCTGCTTGAACGGCTCGAGAATTCCAAAATCAGCCAGGAAGGACTGCTCCTGCCGTATCACAACATCAATGGCCATACCAATCAGAATCTCCGGCATGACATCGAACAGCTTGTTCAATACAGAACACAGCGTCGCCAGCCAAATACGCTTGTGGTGACCTCGCGCGTAGCGCAACAGCTCTAGCAGTACGTTGGCAGACGACGCCATTATGGGCCAGCCCGCATATTTCACCAGTATCCTGGAGAAGGTGAGACCGGGAATCGGTTGAGAGGCTGGCCATGATGGCGAAGGACAGATGCGACTGGACGCCGGGCTGGACTGAAGACCATAGCCGTAGCTATGGTCTGAGGGAAGCTCAAGTTCAGTTGTATCTGGAGAAGGTGAGACCGGAAACCGGTCGAGAGACTGGCCTGGGCTACCAGCCAGGACCGGGATAGATATCGGGCTGGGTATAAAATGTAATCGGGGTTTTTAAATGAAAATGACATTTAATTCAACTAATTCATTTGATTATGGTGAGGTCCGATATCGGCTGGCGTAATATGCGGGCTACAGCAAATACCGTAAATCAGGCAGATACTTTTCCAACGAGCCGGTGTTGAATACCACCACCTGGTCACCGGGCTTTATCAGTTTGTCTTCGAATAGAGCAGGCAGCGCTGCCAGGCAGGCCGCACCTTCCGGGCACACCCACCAGCACTTTTCCTGCCAAATCTGGCTGAGTGCCGCGTTAATGTCGCTTTCGGCGACAGCGACAGCCGAGCCGCCGGATTGGCGGATAATATCCAGCACTTTGAAGTGGCCGACACCACCGGGCACGTTGACACCATAGGCCAGCGTATCGCCAGCTTCTGCCGGTGTAGTGTCGGTGGCGCCGTTTACAAAAGCAGTCACTACAGGTTGGGTGGCTTCGCTCTGTACACAGATCACCCGTGGGCGGTGGCTATCGATCACACCCATGCATTCCAGCTCACCCCAGGCCTTCCACATGCCCAACACGCCGGTGCCACCACCGGTTGGATAGACTACAACATCCGGCAAGCGCCAGGGATCACCGGGGTGTTTGGGCTCCGCAAGTTCTAGCCCCATGGTTTTCTTACCGTCGATTCGCCAACCCGGCTCCTGAAAAGTTGCCACGCTGAAATATCCTCTGGCCAGCCATTTTTCCTTGAGTAAAGCACCGGCTTCGCGGATGGTGCCGGTGACCAGCTCCAGGTGAAACTTTTCAGACTGGCTGGCCAGCGCAGCCACCCGACCGAGTATCGGCATGGGTGTGTTATCCGGCATGGCAACGACGACCTCCAGGTCTGCCGCGCGTACGTATTCACACAGGGAGTCACCCGCATTGCCCTGGGTTGGCACAGCCAGTTTCTCGATGCCTGCCCTGTGCGCCATGGATATGGTCATGGCCATACCCCGGTCTTTAAAACTCTGTGTCGGGTTGGCGCCAAAACCGGCGTGTGCCTTGCCTTCGTCTTTGACAAACAGCGAAAAACCGCCTTTTTGAGCAAGTGGGTGATCGTTGTAGTCCAGCAATGGTGTGTGGCCTTCACCGAGATTGAAAATATGTGGCAGATCGTCAGGGTTGTTGATGTCCAGTGGCAGCAGCCCGCCAAAACGCCACATGTTCTTCTGTTCAGGCCGGTACCAGGCCAGGTCTGGCTGTTCTGCCTGCAAACGCGCCAGATCCAGAATGATTTCCACCGGTCGTTGGTCCACCGGACACAGATTCATAACTTGGTCAGCCGCGTAGCTTGCTCCGCAGCCGGTACATTGAAGGTGGGATATGAGACCCATAGATTGTACACCCCTTGAAGAGAGCCAGAATGGTTCGCACCGGACGCACTGCGTACGATGAATTCATCCGTGATCAAGGCCCGCTAAGGGGTATAGAGGCCCACTTGGGGGGACAAGCAGTGTACTGGCGTCCGGTGCGAGCCCAAAGGTTAACAATATTATCAGCCAAATAAAACCGGATAATTGAGATTATTTCGACGTACCGAGCTGATTTTCGATTGCGGTAATGGTCAGGGGGTGATACTTGCTACGTGCTGCCGCGAACAACTCACGTGCCAGGTCAGCGTCTTCGCCATTTTCTGCCAATGCCCTGTACACAACGTTAATCAACCGGGTACGTCCATAACGGTTCAGGTGGGCCTCGAGGGCCTTGTAGGCAGGCATATGTCGCCGTGTTGCAACCTGTATGAACCAGGCGCGGCCAATTTCAGCATTACGTGTTCCACTGAAGTCAAACGTTTCATCGAGCTCGTCCATCTGTGTCTGCTGCAGGTCAGAGGGCAGGTTATTGATAAAGTACACCGCCGCTTGCGGACTCCATTGCGACATGGGGATATCCTCGACGGAAAGCTCACCCGTGGCCCATGCCTTGGCCATGCTTTCAGCTTCTGTGAGGGTCTTTGAATGGGGAATCGGGGCATCACCAGGGAGGCCCGGCTGGAAAAGCCACTCCTGTGCCTGAGAACGGCTGAACCTGCCGGGAAATTCTTGCAACAGGTTGTCGTCCAGATATTCGAGAAATTGCTCCGTGGCGATGGACTGGAAGGCAAAGTGATTGAAGTAATCTACCAGGAACGGGTCGAAAGTTTCACGCCCGAAAATATGCTCCAGGTGCTCCAGGAACAGCTGGCCTTTGTGGTAATGCAGACTACCCTGGGACCGGTCGGGGTTTTCCAATCGCTCCACCGGTGCCAGCGCCTGCATGGGTGGACTGACGGTTTCAAGCCCCTGCTGTAGTTCCCGATAGGACAATACACGCTCTTCATCCGCGCGTGCTTTTCCAAACAGCACCTCCATCAAACGCGCATCAAGATAACTGGTAATGCCTTCATTCAGCCAGATGTCTCGCCAGGTCTTGTTGCTGACCATGTTGCCGGACCAAGAGTGCGCCAGCTCATGCGCAATCAACGACACCAGGCTTTGGTCACCAGCCAGTACGCTGGGCGTGATGAAGGACAGTCTCGGGTTCTCCATACCGCCAAAGGGAAAACTTGGTGGCAGGATCAGAAGGTCGTAGCGGCCCCATTGGTAGGGACCATACATTGTTGCGGCTGTGTCGAGCATTTGCTGGGTGCTGGCAAACTCGAAGGTGGAAGCCGCCAAGATTTCGGGTTCTGTGTAAACACCCGTTTGTCCACCTATAGATGCAAAGTAAATATTGCCCACGGCAATCGCCAGCAAGTAGGACGGTATGGGTTGTGGCATATTGAAGTGGTATTCACCATTGCGTTTGGTTTGCGGGTCATTATCAGCACTCATGACCGCAAGCAGATCGGCCGGTGTATGGATGGTGGCGTTGTAGGTTATGCGCACCGAGGGCGTGTCCTGTAACGGAACCCAGCTACGGGCATGGATGGACTGGGACTGGCTGAACATAAACGGGTGCTCACCCCCGGCGGTGAGTGCCGGGGGCAGCCATTGCAGTGCGGAAGCTTTTGGATCCGTCTTGTATTGGATGGTCACGAGTATGGATGGCGCACTACCCAGGCTTTCAGGCAGGGTGATTTTCAGGGCCTCACCCAGTACCGGGTCGCTTGGCATTAACTGAAAGTTTGCCGTCACGGCTACATTGTTCTCGCCTGCTACCGTAATGTTGCCGATATGCAGAGAACGGCTGTCGAGAAAAATTTCCGTAGCTGCCGGGTCCAGACGGCTCATTTTCAGTGTGGCCGTGCCCGCCAGTTCCTGCCGGTCAAAATCAACCTGTAAATCCAGCTGCAGGTGCTCGGTGACAAATTGTCGTGTATTGGCATAAGAAAAATAGTCGTGACCAAGGTCGACCACGGACTCTTTTGGAGAGCAGGATACGAGCAGAAAAACGGGTGACAACCAAACACATAAACGCGACATAGAATGTTTCCATTGATGATCGGGTTGGCAAGTATAAAGAAATAGCAGATTGGTTTTAAGTCCGACTGAAGCATGAGATGCTACGATCTGTATATGAAAGTAAATGACAAAGCTTACCGCTCTATCTGGCTAAACGAAGACGGATGGTCGGTGGACATCATCGACCAGACCCGTTTACCACATGAGTTCATCATCAAGACCTTGCAAAACCTGGAAGATGCGGCTGAAGCAATTGCCGTGATGCGTGTACGTGGTGCACCCCTCATTGGTGCGACTGCAGCCTACGGGGTGGCTTTGGCGTTGCGTCAAAACCCAACTGCTACGCACCTGGTTGAGACTTGCGAAACGCTGCTCGCTACACGTCCAACGGCGGTAAATCTGCGTTGGGCGTTGGCCAAAGCACAGAGGTTACTCTCTGGCTTGCCGAGGGAGCAACGGGTAGAGAAGGCCTACGTGATGGCAGCAGATATTTGCAATGAAGACGTTGCGATCAATCAGGCTATTGGTCGTCATGGCCTGGATGTTATTCGCAGGTTGTGGCAGAAAAAACCAGATGATTCCGGAGCCTTTCAAATACTGACCCACTGCAATGCCGGTTGGTTGGCCACCGTGGATTGGGGTACGGCACTGGCAGTTATCTACAAGGCACATAATGAAGGCATTCCGTTGCATGTGTGGGTGGATGAAACCCGGCCGCGAAACCAAGGGGCAGCACTGACCGCGTGGGAGCTGGCGGCCCACGGTGTACCACACGATGTTGTTGTTGATAATGTCGGTGGTCACCTGATGCAGCATGCTCAGGTAGATATGTGTATTACAGGTACCGACCGAACCGCTCGAAATGGTGATGTCTGCAACAAAATTGGTACTTACCTGAAAGCACTGGCAGCGAAGGACAATGGTGTGCCGTTTTACGTTGCCCTGCCCGGTCCAACCATCGACTGGCAAACGAAAGATGGCCTCAATGAAATCCCGATCGAAATACGTGACAGCACGGAAGTAACCCACGTTGCAGGCAAAAACACGGCCGGGGAAGTTGACCGTGTGCAAATTACACCCGATGGGGTCAGTGCCTGTAACTTTGCTTTTGATGTCACGCCCGCCCGGCTGGTGACTGGCTTGATTACCGAACGTGGGATATGTGAGGCCAGTGAAGCTGGCTTACTGGACCTCTACCCGGAACGGAAGGGACAAACAGCATGACTGCAGGTTGCAATCAAAGCAATGCATAAAGCCTGGCAATTGAGGACTTGAGGTTGTGAGCTGAATCAATCGGTTTTTTGCCTGTGGTCCACATTGCACGCTTTATCAATCCGCTGTCGTGCCTCATCTGTGCTCAGTTGGGTGAAGTTGAGGAGGTGACGCCTGGCCGACTCGTAGCTGATCATCAGGTATTGTCGGTTGTGTGGAAACAGTTTAGTCCTGTACGCCATGATAACCAACGTTGTCACCAGGCGTGTCCTGATCAGGTCAACAAGCAAGTCCATCTCGGCGTCTTGTAGCGGGCACACACTGTGATAGCCTGCGATCACGGGTAGCGCCCCTGCGAGAGGATCATCAGTACTTGCCAGCTGATAAGCTGCGGCTACAGCCAGATCGATAATCAATGGGGACTTGACGAGGTCTCCGAAGTCAATAATACCGCTGATGCGGTGCAGGTTGGTTTTATCCAGCAAAATGTTATCCGGATTGAGGTCATTGTGGATAACCTGTGTCCGCAAGACCAGCAGCTTGGCCTGTACATGGTTATCGAACCGGTCCAGCGTGTGTTCGATCGATTGCCGCAAATCGGAATCTTCAGTGTTTAACAGCAATTCGCGCAGTCCGGATGCATGCTTCATATCCCACAACAAGGGCGGGTTTGAGCCCGGGTGATCAAAACCCTGGAGCGCCTGACCCAGCCGTGCCAGTAGCTTGCCAATTGTGTCGGCCAATAGCGGGTCGTTTGTCGTTTCATGTAACGGCGTGCCATCCAGCCAACTGAACAAGCGCACCATGTGGGTTTTGCCGTCTCGTTCAAGCTTGCAGTGCAATTGGCCATTACGGTTGGGTATGACCCTCGGCACAGGGATTGTTGCGTCCTGCGTGGCAATATGGCGTAGCGCCCCGGATTGGAACTCGATGGTTGACAGTTGTTCGGCATGGTTGGCAAATTTCAACGTATAGCGTTGGTCATTGTCACCTTCCAGGTGAAAATTTTGATCCCGCTCACTGTCCAGTAATTTGGCCTGTGCACAAATGTCAAAGTAGTCTGCGGCAATAAGTACCGCGTCAGCCGGTGTGAATGTTGGCGGTGTGGTTGTCAATAAACTGTGGATTTCGGCCCGCATATTGAGATGGTATCTGCATCGTGTCGGTGATTACAATACATTGTGGGATCCGTCGTTCCAGGCTCCGTGGGTGTGCTAAGGTCGATTTCTTGTAAACAGCTCTGTGGTCGGGGAAAGTAAAGTAGGAAGGAAGACAATATGGAAGGCAAGCTTACATTCTCGATTTTGCAGGAGGGCCATGAAGGACCAATCGGAGAGGATTGGCGTTACTGGATAGAGGCCAAGGCATTTAACCAGGGTCTGAAGGGCAAAGGCACGATCAAGGTCAAAAAACACGTCTTGCCTTCCGGGACTGTCCAGCAACCCCCCGGCCCGCCAGCACCGATAGAAATCCCCGTAGGTGAGTGTGGACTGCCGGTTAAAATCAGGCTGACACTGGAAGCGACCGAAGTCGACCTGTTCAGAAACGACGTTGGCAAGTCAGCTATTGACGTGACCCTGCAATGCCCGGGGCCAGGAGAAGTTCCGTTGGTTCATGAAAAGGAAGTGACCGTTGCCGTGGTTGAGTCACCCGCCATTACCGGCGAAACCTCCATCATTACTGTAACCTTGAGGTTGGTGCTAAGCTGCTGATCTGCTGTACCCTGGGCTAGCTACGGGTGGGCGGATTAACGACCGGTGAGTGCCCGAAAGTCTCCTCCCGCCGGGTTCTGGAAGACACCAAGTTCAAATTCCGGCAACACCGCCAGAATGTGATCGAATATATCCGCCTGGATGGCCTCATAACTAATCCAGCTTTTGTCTTTGCAAAAAACATATATCTCAATCGGCAGGCCATGCTCGGTCGGCCGTAGTTGCCGCACCAGAAATGTCATGGCCGGGTTGATCTCCGGGTGACTACGCAGGTATGCCTGTACGTAAGCCCTGAAGGTCCCAATGTTAGTCATACGTCGACCATTGGCCAGACTTGCGTTGTCCACTTCCGCTGCGGTGTTAAAGGCTTCCAGGTCTTTTTTCTTGCTTTCAATGTAGGCGGAAATATATTGAATTTTCTCAAACCGTTCCAACATCTGCTCGTCACAAAAACGAATGGTGTTCATGTCAATGTTTACCGAGCGTTTGATACGCCGGCCATCTGACGCCTGCATGCCACGCCAGTTTTTGAACGACTCGCTGATCAATGCGTAAGTCGGGATCGTGGTGATTGTTTTATCAAAGTTTTGTACTTTTACGGTGGTGAGCGTGACCTCCATCACATCGCCGTCGGCTCCATATCTTGGCATCTCGATCCAGTCGCCGTGCGCCACCATCCGGTTTGCAGTGAGTTGGATGCCAGCTACGAAGCCAAGTATCGAGTCCCGGAATATCAGCATCAGTACCGCGGTGAGGGCGCCAAGTCCACTCAGCAGGTAAATGGGTGTCTTGTTCAGAATGATTGAAATCGTAAAGATGACCGCAAAGAAATAAAGCAGGAGTTTCAATACCTGGACAAACCCCTTAATCGGAATCTCTTTGGAAATCTCGTAAGAGCGGTAAACATCAATGACTGCATTCAGGGCAGAATCCAGCACCAACATCAGCAGGATGATCATGTAAATGAGGGTGGCGCTGGTGACCATGGAGATGGTTTGATCCAGTCCGGCAAGCGCCATGGGGGTGAGCACATAGATAACCATCGCCGGGGCAAGTCGTGCCAGACGGTTCAGTACTTTTTGACCCAGTACCGCGTCATCCCACTTTGTTTTGGTCCTGGAGACGACAAAAGCGAGTGCGGTCAATACAAAGTGCTTCGCAATACGATTGATGATAATGCTCAAAATCAGCACACCGACAAAAACACCGACACGTGAAAAATAAAACGCGAGGTTTTCGCCGATGCCGTGGCCTAGTAACCAGTTTTGCAGTAAATCCAACATGAAAGTCCACTTCCTTGATGACGGAACCAGGAGTTCCTCGCAACAAAAACAAGCACACAACAGTGCGCTCGTGCTGAGCATGGCAAACTCTCAAAAGCCGGTCAAGGCATTAGCGCGCTTTAAGGAATAACCTGGACCCGATGGGTCGGAGACAGGCTGTTTTGTAGACTCGCTGAGCGAGACTTTGCCGTCAGGCACGGTGTAAAATAAGCACAGAGCTCCATCCGGAGTCACTCCTGCTGCCAGAGAGATTGACAATGTGTTGCGATCCGCATGCGCTTATCGATTGGCTGAAAACTATCCGCAATGCGGGTGTAACACTACCGGCATGGATTGGTCTGCCAGGGGTTGCCGATATGAGCAGACTGGTTTCAGGCATTTACAAAGCTCCGTGATGAGCATCGTGCGCAGGGGTAGAAAGGCCCGCCAGAATAACCCACCCGTGGCCAGTGCGGTAAGGGCGGGTTTACCGGGCGGTCGGTACCGACCACTTACCCGTGCGGATGAGAAGCAAATTCACCACACGATATTAGAAGTGCTTGAGAACATTGGTATGGGTGACCCGATCCCGGTGGTGAAGGAGTGTGCACTCAAACGGGGCTGCTTCATTAACGATCAGGAGCGCTTGTGTTTTCCAAAGGGCCTGGTCGAGGATATTATCGCCAGTGCTCCCGGGGACATTCAGTTCCTGGGACGTGACCCAAAGCACGACCTGGAGATTGGCGGTCCCCGTGTACATACCTATGGTGGTGGGGAAGCGGTCAACATGCTGGATGTGGGTGCGGCCACGTATCGCCCGTCGACGCTACCTGATATTTATGATGCGGCACGACTCACAGACCGGATGGAGCACATTCATGCCTTTTCACGGCTGGTAGTGGCTACCGAAATCGAAAACCAGCTTACCTGCGATATTAATACGGCCTATGCCAGTGTGGCCGGGACCAGCAAACACACGGCCCTGACTTTTAACGATGCAGCCCACGTGCAACCCACGCTGGAAATGCTGTATTTGATTGCCGGTGGAGAGGATAAGTTTCACCAGCGACCATTTTGCCATGGTGGCGGTTGTCCGGTTATCTCACCCTTGCGCTACGGCAAAGAAAATAGTGAAGTATGTGTGGAATCCATCAAGTTTGGTGCACCTGTTTGGGTCGTCGTGGCCCCACAGGCGGGTGCAACGGCCCCTGCGGCCTTGGCCGGTGCTGTGGCTCAGTCCGTGGCTGAAGCGCTCGCGGCGCTGTTAATGGTAAATGTTGTGGAGCCAGGGTTCCCGGTCATTGTGGGTTCCTGGCCATTCGTATCTGATCTGCGCACGGGGGCATTCACGGGTGGCAGTGGTGAAGAGGCACTGGTAAGTGCTGCTGCGGCCCAGATGATAAATTTCTACGGTTTGCCCAGCTCCGTTGGTGCCGGTATGACCGACTCCAAGCTACCGGATTACCAGGCTGGGTACGAAAAAGCATTGGCCATTGCACTGGCGGCGCAAAGCGGCTGTAACAATGTGTCCGAGTCATCCGGTATGTTGGGGGGCCTGATGGCCTTGTCTCTGGAATCCCTGGTGATCGACAATGATCTGCTGGGTTCTGTTTTGCGCACGGTGCGCGGGATAGAAGTCAACGAGGAAACGCTGTCTTACAAAGTTATGGAGCAGGTAGTGCAGGGTGAAGGACATTACCTGCGGGCGCCTCAAACCCTGGATCTTATGCGCACTGAGTATGAGTATCCGGCCCTGATGGATCGCAACACACCAGGAGAGTGGGAGGCTGCGGGTTCACCGGATATCCGTCGGCAGGCAGGTGAGCGGGTGAAATCTATTTTGTCCAGCCATTATCCGAAGTACATCGATCCGGCAATAGATGCAAAGGTTCGTGAGCAATACCCAATCCTGTTGCCCAGGGAAATGATGGGCGTGGCCAGTGGCCGATGGTGAAAGGTGACTGAAACAATGAAAGGCAAAACGCACCCACGCCGTAGTGGCGGGCGGGGGGCGAGACATGCGCTACGTGCAGCAGGCGTCAGTGGACAAGCCGTGCAACCGGGTATGCGTGGCGGGGCATACAAACCGCTGAGCGAAAAGGATATTGGGCAAATTTACAACACGGCCCTGGAACTGCTTGAAAATGTCGGGGTTGGGGATCCGATTCCCGAAATATTGCACTACGCACTACCCGGTGGATGTGTTCTGGGGGAAGACAACCGGCTGCGGTTTCCACGTACACTGGTTGAAGACTTAATTGATATTTCAGCCAGGCAGTACGTGTGCTATGCACCCGATCCGGTTTTTGATAAACAGATCAGCGGAGAACGTGTATATTTTTCGACCGCCGGTGAAGCGGTAAGCATTCTTGATTATGAAAGCCAGTCTTTTCGTCCCACCAAGCTGGTTGACCTTTATGATGCCGCTCGTCTGGCGGATACGCTGGAGCATATCCATTCGTTCGGCCAGCCCTTTATCGCCGCAGAATACAGCGGTGACGTGTATGTTCACGACATCAACATTGCTTATGCTGAACTGGCTGGTACACGCAAGGCATTTTCCCTGGGTATCGCCGAAGTCGGTCACATTGAACCGATCATCGCCTTGTTTGATGCCTACCTGGGTGAAGAAGGTGGCTTTCTCAAACGTCCGTTTTGCACCATTGGCGGTTGTCCAATTGTCTCACCGCTACGTTTTGGCAAGGACAATGCACAGGTACTGGTCAAGCTGGCGGAGCTGGGGCTGGTGAGCGATGTCGCCGTGGCACCCCAGGCGGGGGCTACCTCCCCGGCCGCACTGGCCGGAACATTGGCGCAGTGTTTTGCTGAGACCCTTGCCTGTATGGCCGTAGTGAATCTGGTGCGACCGGGCGCGGCCATCAATTTTGGGATGTGGCCGTTTATTTCCGACCTTAGAACCGGCTCATTCACCGGGGGCAGTGGTGAAGCTGCATTGGTGATGGCGGCCACGGCGCAGCTCTGTAATCATTTTGGTTTTATCACCAGTGCCGCCTGTGGCATGACGGATTCAAAAACCATGGATACCCAGGCGGGTTTTGAAAAGGCGATTACCTCCACAGCACTGGCATTGGCGGGGAGCAACCTGGTGTCAGCTTACCCCGGTATTGTCGGCGGCCTCATTGGCCAGTCATTCGAGGGTATGGTGATCGACAACGACATGCTGGGGAATGTACAACGACTACTGCGGGGCATCGAAGTAACCGAGGAAACACTGTCCTACGAGGTGATCAAGGAAGCCGTTTTCGGGAGTGGCCACTTCCTGAACCAACCACAGACACTGGAGCTGATGCAAACGGAATACCTGTACCCCGGCGTCTCTGATCGTCGGACACCCGGTGAGTGGGAAGCTGGCGAAAAAGAAGCTATTTACGAACTGGCACACAAACAGGTAAAGTGCGTACTGGCCAGCCATTACCCGGACTACATCAAACCGTCTGCCGATGCGAGAATCAGGGCCAACTTCCCGATCCGGCTCGCGCCAGAAGATATGCGTGCCGATAACGGCCGTTGGAAAGCAGACTAATTACCAGTACTCCTTCAAGGTGATATTGCCATGTTCAGAGCCAAACAGATGAATCAGGACAAGGCACTGTCCGTAGACAATGGCTGGTCCTTGTTAAGAATTACTATGCTGAAAAAGGACTGGAATTCCGATGACTGACGAATTTGATGACGACATTATCCTGTCGGAATTGCCGGACGATGAACTTGTAGAGCAGATTTTCGATGACCTCTACGACGGATTGGCCGAGGAGATCGCCGAGGGCACCCAGATACTTCTGGACCGGGGCTGGAGTGCGACGAAAGTACTCGAAGAAGCACTGGTAGCCGGGATGACCATTGTTGGTGTCGATTTTCGTGATGGCATCCTGTTTGTTCCTGAAGTACTTTTGGCGGCCAACGCGATGAAAGCCGGGATGGCGATTCTTAAACCGATTTTGGCCGAAACCGGCGCCAAACCCGTGGGCAAAATCGTCGTGGGTACGGTCAAGGGCGACATCCACGATATCGGCAAGAACCTGGTTGGCATGATGATGGAGGGTGCCGGTTTTGAGGTCATCGATCTGGGAATCAACGTCCCGGCAGAGACTTACATTGAGGCGATTGAATCAAACGGGGCAAACATCCTGGGCATGTCGGCCTTACTCACCACCACCATGCCCTATATGAAAGTGGTTATTGATACCATGATTGAAAAAGGCATTCGTAAGGATTACATTGTGCTGGTCGGGGGCGCCCCTCTGAATGAAGAATTTTGTGAAGCGATCGGTGCCGATGCGTATTGCCGTGACGCGGCGACAGCCGTGGACGTTGCCAGGGAGTTGCTCGCTCGTGCAGTGCATCGTAATTAATGGCACTTTCAGCCAGACGCAATGTGGTTAGCCGTAAGGCAGGTTCCCGCCGGGGTAGCCATTCTACCCCAAGGGGGCATAACACAGCGGATGACCGTATTGCGCCTGGCCCGAAGGGAGGCTACCTGTGGCAGCACTGCCGCGTTAGGCCTCTTGGAAAGGACCAGCCATTCCCCGCGAGCCCCGTCTTGCATTGCAACCACAGGTAGCCTCTGAAAGCACCATTAATTACGATGCACTACACCATGGCTTCTTGAGTATGCAATCCGCCCGACACACTACACTGGTTATCGCCTGCGGTGCGATTGCCAGGGAGTTGGTTCGAATCAAGAACCTAAACGGCTGGAGTCATATAGAGTTCCAATGCCTGCCGGCGGAATTGCACAATACGCCGGACAAGATTCCGGCGGCAGTGAAGAAAAAAATAGAGTCTCAGGCGGCTCACTATGATCAGGTATACGTCGCCTACGCAGATTGCGGCACGGGTGGCATGCTCGACCGAATGTTGGACGAATACAATATAGAGCGTATTCCCGGGGCCCATTGTTACGAGTTTTACGCCGGCAGCGAGCTGTTTCACCAACTTGCAGATGCAGAACCCGGTAGTTTTTATCTCACTGACTTTCTTGTACAAAATTTTGAACGTCTGGTCGTCAAAGGTCTGGGGTTGGATCGACAGCCACAGTTGATGCCGGTGTATTTTGGCAATTACAAGCGAGTTGTGTACCTGGCGCAGACCGAGGCGGAGGATTTGCAGACCAGGGCAAGGGAACAGGCGGAATTCCTTGGGCTGGACTATCATTACCGGCACTGTGGTGATGATCCGCTTTCACTCGTTCTAAAACCTGCTTTGGAGCACTAATCCAGATGCCAAAACTAACCACCATCTATTGGCGCGACATTCCGGCACAGGTCATCGGGCAACAGGGGAGAAAGCGCTACAAACGAGTATTACCCAAGCAATTTGAACTGGCCATTGACCGGGCGGCAATGCGTGCCGGCAGGGGATCCAGCAATGCCTTCCTGGAAGATTGGCGTCGCGAAAGCTGCCGCTGCGAGGGCGATATCGAGCAGGCTGTCAAACAACAGCTAATGCAACTTGAAGCCCAGTTTCCGGACGACATACTCGAAGCTGTGGTTAAATCCGGGGGTGTTGCAAAGCCTTCAAATCCAATAGATTGATGCCATGAGTCTTCGGCTGGGTATTGATACCGGTGGCACCTATACAGACGCGGTGCTGGTCGACGTTCATCAGCAGATTGTTGCTACCGCCAAATGCCTGACTACCCGGCATGACCTCACCCTGGGAATTGCCAATACACTGAGAGAACTGCCACAGGAAACGCTGCGTGGCGTAGAAATGGTGGCGCTTTCCACCACCTTGTCTACGAATTCGGTCGTGGAAGGCCGGGGCGGGCCTGTGGGTGTGTTGCTGCCTGGCTACCGGGATCAGCAAGTCCAAAAAAGTGGTCTGCTGAAAGTTTTCGAGCCAGGGATGGTGATTACGCTTTCGGGTGGTCATGACGCCAGTGGTAATGAGCTGCAAGCCCTGGATGAGAAGGCTGCCGGCGTTGCAATTCTGGCGTTGGCAGACAAGGTCTCCACCTTTGCGATTTCATCCATGTTCGGGGTGCGAAACCCCGCTCACGAAGTACGTCTGCGGAAGCTGGTTCTCGACTTGTGCGCCAAACCCGTGACCTGTGGCCATGAACTGGCCACCGATCTGGACGCGCCACGCAGGGCGCTGACTGTTGCGCTCAATGCCCGTATGGTACCCATCATCCACGAGCTGATCATGGCGGTTCAGAAAATCATGCGATTGATGGAAATCCAGGCCCCGCTGATGATGGTCAAGGGTAATGGGTCTTTGGTTAATACTGAAACCGCCTTGCGCCAACCGGTGGGTACGGTCTTGTCAGGGCCAGCCGCGAGTGTGGTCGGGGCCTGTGCTCTGACCGGAGCCGGCAATGCCATCATCGCTGATATGGGTGGCACCACCACCGACATTGCGGTGGTAACCGACGGCCAGGCGGCGTTGGGCGATGATGGTGTGCGTATCGGTGACTGGAAGCCCATGGTTGAAGCTGTACGTGTGATTTCAGTTGGCCTTGGTGGTGACAGTGAAGTACGTTTCAGTGTGGGCACGGGCATCGAAATTGGTCCCCGCCGCGTGGTCCCGCTCAGCTTGCTTGCCCATCAGTTTCCTGCTGTTTTGGATGCGCTAAGGCAACAATTAAACAAGGCCCCGAGTCGCCGTAATAATCTTTTTGCGCTGCAACTTGAGCACAACGAGCTGTTATTGTCCGGTTGCTCGGCGGCAGAATTCAAGGCCTGGGAGTTGCTCAACGGGCAAGCGGTCGAGCTGGATTCAATCGTGGAGACAGATCGTGAAACCGCACGAGCCATAAGCCGCCTGCAACGTTTGGGGCTGGTGGTCTACAGTGGTTTCACACCCAGTGACGCTGCCCACGTGCTGGGTCTGAGCACACACTGGAATTTGGAGGCAGCAAACCTGGCAGCGCTGCTCTGGGCGCGTCAAATGCGCCACATTTACGGTTTGGGACGCTGGCAGGAGGGTGATGCCCTCACACCCAGTCAACACGTTTTTGAGCGCGTCAATCAACGCATTTCTCAAGTCATGATAGAAGCCGGCTTGCATCACCACAATAAGCTGGACCGGTCAGCCGTTGGAGGCCTGACGGGGATGTTGGCCGAGCTTATATACGAGTCCGGTGATGCTGCCGGTAGTACCGTGGAAACCGGCTCCCTGTTTCAGCTCGGGTTCGCGGCAGACCACCCGGTGGTGGCGGTCGGCGCACCCGCTGCGGCCTTCTTCCCGGACGCGGCAAAGCGACTGGGTGCAAAACTCGCTTTACCCGAGCATGCGGCGGTGGCCAATGCTTATGGGGCCGTAATGGGTAGCGTGATACAACGCTCACATGTCACCGTGACGCAACCACTGAACGGACAATTTATCGTCCACAGTAACCGTGAACCCATTCACTTCGACAAGCTGGAAGAGGCCGTCGAAACCGCCAGGGAACTGGCCACAAAGCAGGCTCAGGCGCTGGCAACTGAGGCCGGTGCCGGGATAATTGAGATTAAGCTGGACAGTGACGAGAAGCATATTCAGCACGACGTCGATGGCGATCTTTTTCTGGAAACCCGGATCACGGCGACGGCAACGGGCAGGCCACCGATTCAGGATGTTTTGTCCCGGGTTGACAGCCCCACGAAGCGTGCTTGTGGCCATGACTGAACAAACTGATGTCCATGCGTTACTTAGACCCTGGGGTTTACTGGTACTGGGCTCATTGCCCGTTTCGAGTGAGGATCAAGTGCCGGAAATAGCACCCGGTTGTCCCGCCCGGCAACTACTTTTGGTAGGCAATGGGGGATCATCGTTCTGGCCGGTTTTTAGCCGCTCCCAGGAGTACCATGATGGCCGACCCAATCCGCTTGATCGCTGGAGTAAGCGGGCCGGAGATGAAATCGCTCTGAGTTTGGGCAGTTGCGCTGTCTATCCCTTTGAAGGTCCGCCTTTTCAGCCCTTTCTTCGGTGGGCCGGAAAATCGCGTGAGGCCAGGCAATCGCGGCTCTCAATGTTTATCCACGAACGCTTCGGGTTGTGGCACGCCTATCGTTTTGCGCTGGCTTTTTCTGAGTCACCAAATGACCTGGTTGCAGAAACGGGGTTTACCTCTCCGTGTCTTGAGTGTGAGCAAAAGCCCTGTCTGGATGCCTGCCCGGTGGAAGCGTTCAGTGGTGGTGAATACTGTGTGGACAGCTGCATCAACTACCTTGGTTCCGACCCGGACTCGCCGTGCCGGAAGCTGGGCTGTGCGTCGCGCAGAGCTTGTCCGCAAGGCGCCGAATTCACCTACTTGCCACAGCATGCAAGTTTTCACATGGATGCCTTTGTTGAAACGCAGCTGCGGTAGTTAGTGAAGAGGAATTCGTGCCTCGTGAAGAAAGCGCAGGCCTTAGAATTCAAACTCAATCAGTAATCTCAAAGTATGGTCCGGGCTCTTACTGTTGAGTCCAAAAATAACGCCCGCTTCCCAATTCAGTTTGCGGCTATTGGCTATCCTTGTCTGACCCAGAAGTACTGGGCCAATGCCACGGGCGCCCTCGCTGTTGTAGAATTCAATGGCGGGTTCAAATGATCTTGAATAACGGTAACGGGCTTGCAAGCCAAGTCTGGTTTGAAGTTCATTTTTAACATCGGAACCCCACACGCCGGATATAAAAAAGTTGGCTGCACCACTCCATTTTCGCCATTCCTTTTCCACCAGGAGACCCGTGGCCAGCTTCCATTTGTCTTCTGAAGCTTCCCTCTCTAGCTCAAACAGCATGCCCCAATCAGCCGAGAATTCGCCTTGCTCGGTGAGTTGCCACAGGGCTTCTACCTCGTAGGCTTCAATATCAAAACCCCCGGCATCTGATTTCTTTCCGATCAGATAAACTTCTCCAAACCACCTTTCATTCAGTGAGCGCCCGTAGGCCAGTTGATGTTGCCACGTGTCGTCGGCGACAAAAGATTGCTCATCCTGAAAAATCATACGCCATTCAATTTCTTGCTCAGACGGGTGGACATAGGGGTGATAAATTTTGTCAACCAGTATCCCGACTGCCGGACTATCGCCGGCATACAAGAGCAATAGACCGAGGGACAAGAAAGTCGAATAGATTCGTATCATTTCAATCATCGCTTACCGGTTGGCCGAACCCGTCCTGGATCGGTGGCCGGTTGTGTTTTCCAAGCGCCGCAAAAACCATGACCAAAGCCGCTCCTGCAATATAACTGACAATTTGGATGATCGATGGTGTGGCTTCATAACCAATGAGTGCGTAAAGGAGTTGACCGGTAACCGAGTTTTCAGCCAACCAGGCCGAGGTATCCCACAACGGGCGTGTGGATGAGATCCAATCGGCCTGGGTTAGTTGCAATGTCGCCTGCGAGAGCATGTTGCCGGCAATCAGTGCCAGCAAAATAACCGGTGCACACAAGTGCCATCTGTCGGGGAGACCTAATAAGCCGTACAAAAGCAGGATTCCAACGCTTATGCCAATACTGAAGCCGATAAAGCTACCGGTCATTACCGACTGAAAGTTACTTTGTTGAACGTAACCACCCAGATAAAGTACTGCTTCGGCACCTTCGCGAGCGATGGCCAGGGCAACGATACCTGCTGCAAGAAAGGCACCTACCCCAGAACCCCAGTGGGTTTCTGCTCGCTGGTTCTGCGCATTGGCTAGTGGTCCTTTGAAAAGGGTCCAGGCGTAAGCAATGATCACCAGTGATATTGAAATTTGCAGAAAGGCATTAACCACTTCCTGTCCAACATAATCGAACCACTCGGAAATTTCACTCATATGACTGGCATACAGGTATGCAAGCAGAGTTCCCACCCCCAAGCCCCATGCCAGCCAGGTGATTTTACGCCGCTGCCCATAACTGATTGCCAGTAATATGCTGATCACCATAACGGCTTCCAGGGTTTCCTGGAGAATGAGAATGACAGAACTTATCAACATACCGTCTCCCTGCTATTCGCTTAGGACTAACACTTTGCCTTGTGCTGTCTTTGGGTGAAATTCACCAAAAAAAGGGTACTCTCCTGGCGGCAAGGGACCCACAAAAACGACTGTTTTGCTGTTGCCATTAATGATTTTCTCCCGATTTAGTTCATAACTCTCAAATTCTTCGGGTGTAGGATCAAGGTTTGTAATCAACAGTTTGACCTTGGTGTTGGGTGGAATCACGATCTCGGCGGGGTGAAACAGATGATCTTTGATCTCAACCTCAATAATGGGTGTTGCTGCAAACGCAGTAAGACTATGCAGCGCAGCCACCAAGCCCAGAAGCACATGGAACCGGCCGGTGATAGTGTGATTCATATTAATTGTCATGCTAACTCCGTTAACTGTAGGCGACCGCTGGTTTAGTGGACTCATCTACCGGGAAGTTGACGTGAAAGGCAGTACCCGTTTCAAATCTCGAAGATGAGATAGTTATCGATGCATCGTGTAACTCAACTATCCCTTGTACAATAGCCAAGCCCAAACCACAACCTGGTACACCGGACTGATGCCGGTCTCCGCCGATTCGGTAGAATCGTCTGAATATGGCCTCGTGCTGCTCTTTCTCAATACCGCTTCCCGAGTCCTCGACGGTGAGTACTACCCGACCTTCTGATTCCGTGGTGGAAACCAACACTTCGCCGCCAAACGGTGTGTATTTGTTGGCATTGCTCAAAAGGTTCTGTAATAAGGTAACCAGTGCGAAACGATCTCCAGAGATCTTGCAGGGCTTGCCATCAAACTCCAGTTTTTGATTCTTGCTTTCAAACTGGTGGTGCTCTTGGGCCATGACTTCGGTTACGAGACCCGCCAGGTTATGGGAAGTAAAGGAGGCATTGAATTGGTCAGGAGAGCTCCGGTGCAGGTCGAGAATTTGCTCAACAATGTGTCCAAGCCTTTCGGTTGAAACAACCAGTTCCCGGATATTCTGGTTATCGGTCGGGATCTCCTTACTGATATTGTGGAGTTGGACTTTGAGTGCGCTGATCGGTGTGCGCAGCTCATGGGCTGCATCGGAGGCAAATTGTCTTTCCCGCAGTAAAGACCCTTCAAGACGCTTAAGCAATTTATTGGACGATCGCACAATTTGTTTTAGTTCATGACTTGTGGAGCGGGCAGATAGGGGGCTCAGATCATGTGGTTGCTTGTTTCCCAACTCAGTGGCAAGTCTGCGCAAAGGCTTGAGGCCCTGGCTGACAATTAGCCAGATCAACAGACCGATAACCGGCAAACCGAGAATGATCGGGAAAACAGACTCAAGGATTACATTCTCGGCCAGTGTATAGCGCAAGTCTGTCCGTTCGGCCACGATAACCCAGTAAGGGCTTTCGGTATTGAAGTAGGTAACGGTTCGCCACCTGTAGCCTCCAAAATTACTATAGTTAAAGCCGTAATCCAGCGGGGCAATGGCAGTAGCGGGCACATTGTCTGATGAGGAAATGAGGTGATCCTGTTGCCAGACCTGATACGTGATTGCGCTGTTTTGATCGATATTTGCTCTGGAGTCTTCAATATGAAGGCTGGCAATCAGTTTGGCAGTGTCCAGAAGCTGCTTGTCAAATAGTCGTTCAGCTTCTGCCATACTGTACTGGTAACCTTCAAGTGCAGCCAAAAAATTGTACAGTGAAAAAACTGCAAGAATGACCGCTACCAGAAATATTCGAATGGACTTCACGGCTGACTGACCTTGTAGCCTACACCCCGTATTGTCTGAATAAATTCAGTGCCCAGTTTCTTGCGCAGGTGATGGATGTGTACCTCCAGTGCATTGCTGGCCACTTCTTCACCCCAACTATAAAGTCGGCTCTCAAGTGTGTGACGGGTTTGCACTCTCCCGACATGTTCCATCAGGCTTTTGAGAAGCATGTACTCCCGACGAGAAAGTTCAAGCTCTTCGCCACTCAATGCTACTGAGTTTGCATTGATATCAAGACATACATCACCCACGGTTATTTTGGCGGTACCACTGGTGTTGAGCCTTCTGGTCAAAACCCGTAAACGGGCAAACAGTTCTGTCATTTCAAAGGGTTTGGCCAGGTAATCATCTGCACCGCTATCCAGCCCAATAATTTTGTCGTCCAACTGGGAACGTGCGGTCAACAACAATACGGGTGTGTCGATGTGTTTTTGCCGTACTCGTTTAAGTACGTTGATGCCGTCTATGTCGGGAAGGCCCAAGTCGAGAATGACGATATCCGGGGGATCGGTTTGAATGACGTATATAGCCGCCTCACCAGTACCGACGACATTTGCCGAGTAACCCTGCTTATGCAGGGCCTCTTTTAGTGCTGACGCCAGTGCGTGATCATCTTCGACCAACAGTATCTGCATACCAGTGCTACCTTGAAGAAGGACCAGCGTTAATCACACAACTTTTCTCTTATTGCCAATAATGCATGTGTAATTTCATTTTGTCTGCCTGTATCGGCCACTGGACGGTTAGGGCGTTCTGCCGCTGCCTGAGCTCTGAGTAGGTATGATTCCGCTGTCCGGTAGCGCTTTTGGCCAATCAGATACTCGCCGTAGTGGTAATTGCTGTCAATACCCCCCGGGTTCATAGTGATGCCCTTGAGCAATAGTCGTTCAGCCTTTTTATCATTTCCAAACCCGATTGGCCAACGGGGCGCCTTGGAATAAAGCACACCGAGGTTGGTGTAAGCGGCACCTCGCAGGGCATCCGCTTTAGTTTCCAGCGCCCGCTCCAGGTCTGATTTCGAGGCTTTGGCAAGCTTGAGCGCCCTTATACCGCCCCTTGCGCCGGAATAGGTGGATTTTATGATGCCATTCCAGATCCATATCGATGCGGCATCAGGATGACGTGCCGCAGCAAGAGAGGCTTCACCCATCAGGGTTTCGAAGGCGGTTAAACGCGTTTTTCCATCCAGGTGGTAATTAACTTCAGCCCAGCGCCGCTGCAGGTAAAGAATATCCGCATCGAGCTCGGCAAAACAAGGCTGGCTGATAAAAAAAGAAAATCCGATGATAATCATCAGAGTAGAGGTTTTCCATTTGTTCATGTTGATTTCAGACTCGATATTGTTGACCAGCAGGGGCAAATACAGTTTTCGAGATATTCTTGAACATAAAGCATTCGCCGGGCTGATGGCTGATTGTGAGAAAAAACCAGCGCAGTAGGTACTGCGCTGGTTGGGTCTTGTGAAGCTAACTGCACGCACTTAGTGCCATGCCTATAAATCCGCTTCCAAGATGGTGGTTGTACCCTGGCGAACTTCGATGTGTTGTCCACGGGGATCAAAATCGAGTGGCAACTTGCCATACCGTACTGGTGAACTGAATTCAGCCTCACCCTCATTTCCATCGTGATCCGAGAAAACCGTGATGGTGGCCCGTTCAATACCACCTACATAAAGCCCATAGTTACCCAACGGTACATCTTCAATTTCGACAGAAAAGTCTACTCGATTGCTGTGCTGCTCAAATTCGACTTCACCACTGGCTCTTGGGTATACGCCGGTGTTAGACATTCTGCGCTCGATTTCAGTGTTTCCATAAGGAGGCGTGTAGTCGTCATCGTTGCCGTCGTCATTGCCGTCGTCATTACCGTCGTCATTACCGTCATCGTTGTCGTCGTTACCGTCGTCATTGCAGTTGTCGTCGTTACCGTCGTCATTACTGCTGTCGTCGTTACTGTCGTCGTTGCTGCTGTCGTCATTGCAGTTGTCGTCGTTACCGTCGTCATTGCAGTTGTCGTCGTTACCGTCGTCATTACTGTTGTCGTCGTTACCGTCGTCGTTGCTGCTATCGTCATTGCAGTTGTCGCCGTTACCATCATGGCCATCGTCGTTGCCGTCATCACCGATCGATCCGCTCGTTGCGCTAAGCTCACCGCTGAACAAAACCGTACTGCCCTCAAGAATTTCCAATAGTTGTCCACGAGGATCAAAGTCGAGCAGAGGCCGGTCGCCAGTTGCTGGCGAGTTAAACTCTAACTTGCCTTCCGTACCATTACTGCTCGTGGTTACATTGATTTGCCCAACGGCGAGCCCACCTACGCTCAGGCCATAGAAACCTTGCGGAATATCCTCTATTTCGACCTCAAAAGAACTGCTTTCCCGATATTGCTCGAACTTGGCTCGTGTGTTGCCGGCGGGATAGATGCCCATGTTTTTCAGAAATTGCTCGTCCTGCTCGTCGGGTTGACTGGGTTCGGTGTCATCGGAAATACCACCACTACAAGTTGATCCCTTGGTGTGGGTAAGACGATGTATCTCTACGATTGCTCCAGAGCTGCTAATCGTGTTGGCTTTATCATCACCACCGGGTGTGCCCAAAGGTGTGACATAGACTGTTCCATGATCGCAATCATCGAACTCGAAAATAATACTTGCGAGTACATGTTCCTCACGGCTGTCTGGGTCACTGGCCTGCAAATTTCTCACGCCGGTGACCGTTAACATGGGTATTTCAACCATGTTGTCTTCAATATTACCCAGTCCTGACAACCACATCGGGTTACCTGCGTTGTCGTAGGTGTACCAGAAAACGGCGGCTTGAAGTACACCGTCATTTTGGTCAATGACCTGGAAGTTAAAGCCCTGGCTCTCGTGATTGGTCTGTTGCCACACACCAGTAAAGCTCTTGGTAAGCATCACGGCGTGAGCAGGCAGTGCCAGCAGTATGGCTGACAGCACCAGCAGTCGCCTGGCGAGATGTGAGTAGCGTTTAACCCGTGTTTTGTTAATCTGGTTTTCCATCTTCTTTCTCCTGTTTGCGTTTTTGGATGCTTGCAGCTTAAGGGGGCAAGCTTAAGGAAGTCTTAAGACAGGAAAATTTCGTTTAAACACTTAAGAAATTTCACAATGGGTATATGTTTAGTGTTTTATTTCAATCACATATAGAAGCCGACTATACATGTTTCGGAAATGGCAGAAAGTGCTATTCAAAGCTAAACGTGGAGTAAAGGATGGAAACTGGAAGGCCGTAAAAAGACCGCTTGCTCCGTGGCTAGAGCAAATCCCGCATGCGGTAGTACCACATACCCATGGCGATTAACTGGTTGCCCAGCCATTGTGAACCGGGGATCCGGAAGTGTTTCTGGCTGGCAAACAGGTCGAATTCTTCCAGCGTGCCGGTGACTGCATCTGCTGTGATTTCACCCAGGCAGTG
Organism: Gammaproteobacteria bacterium; assembly: GCA_021772915.1. Classification (GTDB taxonomy): domain Bacteria; phylum Pseudomonadota; class Gammaproteobacteria; order Xanthomonadales; family SZUA-36; genus SZUA-36. The sequence continues at coordinate 59,101 of JAJFLB010000009.1, forward strand.
GCTGGCACTGACGCCATGGCCCGAATAACCCTGGCAGTAATACACATTCTTGTGAATACGACCCAGCAAGGGGATACGGTTGAGTACGATGCCAATCATCCCACCCCATTGATAGTCAATTCGCGCGTCCTTGAGTTGTGGGTAGATTTTCAGCATGCGTGGCCCGATGGCCGCTTTTACACTGCTGGGTTCGCGCCCGGAGTAGTTGCACCGCCCCCCGTAGAGCATGCGCTTGTCGGCCGACAGCCGGTGGTAATCCACCACCTCGTTTAAGTCACACACGGCCAGGTCAAGCGGGTTGATCTCGTTGACCAGATCATCGGCAAGTGGCTCAGTAGCGATGATATAGGTGCCTGCGGGGAAGCTGAGACTGGACAGGTGTTTCGGTTCGAGCCGGTGATAGGCATTGCCGGCCAGCACTACGGAGTCTGCTTCAATATGCCCATTGGCGGTAAAAACTTTCGGTTTGACGCCATGTTCGATTCTCAGCACAGGTGACTGCTCGAATATCTGCACACCCAATCCATGCGCTGCACGCGCTTCGCCAACACACAGATTCAGTGGGTGCAAATGGCCGTCCCGGTAATTGACGAATCCGCCCACATAGCTATCTGTACCCAGCATGGAGCGGGTCTTATCCCGGTCCCAGACTTCATACTTGTAGGCAAAATCATGTCGCGCCATTTCTTCGGCGTAGCTTTCCAGCTCAGCCAGGTGGCGCGATTTCAATGCTGTTTGGACAAAGCCGTTTTTCAGGTCGCAAGCAATAGCATATTTTTCAACCCAATCATGGATGATATCGTGGCCTCGCCATTTCAGGTGCCAGAGTACGGCGGCACTACCCTCACCATGTTGTTTGTGGATTTTGGCCAGACCACTAATGCCGTTGATCAACTGGCCGCCATTACGACCCGACGCACCCCAACCTACGCGGTTTGCCTCAACCAGGGTCACAGCATAACCACGTTCTGCCAGGGTCAGCGCGGTGGCGACACCGGTATAACCTGCACCAACTACACAAACGTCCGCTTTTATCGCCCCCTCCAGTACCGGGTAATCGGTGACCTTATTCACGGAGGCGGCGTAGTAAGAGTTGACGTGCTCCTGTGTTTGGTTGCTTGTCTTCAACTAGGTCCTTGGTCTTCAACCCCTTAACGGGAGATTGAAATATCTTTCAATTGACATAACGCGTGAGAAATCTGAAATCACGGCGTTTAAAACTGCCAAACAGCAAAACAAATCCACTGAGCCCTATCCAGAAGGACACCAGGGACACGATGATGACCAGAGAGTTGTTGAGGTCCTCGTGGCCGGAGTAATCCATGATGTGCAACATCCAGAAGACGTCAAAAATACGCCAATGGCTGTTTCTTCTTGCCAGGATATCCCCCGTGGATGCCGAAACATAAATTGAGGTGTCGGCCTGGTCGGTAAAATTCACACGCCAGTAAGGGCCCTTGTTACCACGGGTTTCCAGGTCAGGTGCAACACCGGCTTCAATATCGCGAACATCACCATTTCCGGCAAAATCCTGGCGTGCCAGCAAACCGGCATCCTGTTCGCCGAATACCAGGACAGATCCATCGATGGCGTTGATAATGTTCACACCGTCGGCGTGTCGGACACGGTAAACCGACTCCCCGTGGTTCAACTCCAAACTGAGTTCCCGAACATCCGAAAACTGGGAAACAGGCAGTTGGTCGGGCTCAAGGATATTCCCAGCCCGGGGTATCTGATCAACGTGACTTGATTCATTGACCCACTGCCGACCACTGACTTTTTCCGGGTCGAGCAGACTCATTACCAGACCACTGATAACCCACAGCAACACCTGTATGCCAATTACTAATCCGGTCCATTTATGCAGCTTCCTGAGAAACCTCATCAGGCATCCCTCTGTCTTGTTCTGTTACGACGCCCGAAGCTATAGAGCAACATCCACAAACCGGTAACTGTAAACATTAGGCTGATAATCTCTGCGGCCACCAGCAGCAGGTTGTTGGCATTGGCGCGTTCGCGGTAATCCATGATGTGCAACATCCAGAAAAAATCAAATATGCGCCAGTATTGGTGCCGACGGGTAACCAGGGCGCCGGTATGGGGGTTGATGTAGAAACTGGTATTGAAGTGGTCATCGAAATCAATTCGCCACAATGGCAGGGCACGCCGCCCGATTTCCTTCGGTGGGTCGGAGGTGAGTAGCGAGGCTTTACTAATTGGGGCGTTGCCATTGAAATGGAATATTGCGATGTCCCTGGCGGTTTTTTCATCCAGTGGCGATTTCACCTGTCCGGTTTTTGGCTCGATCAGGAAACGGTTTTGCGGGGTGGTAACGGTGTAGAAAGTTTTTCCGGCCACGGGCCGCAGACCGATACGTGTTGCTCCGGGATATCGAGACAATAGTGATGACAGGGTAACGCTGGATGGATCGGGGACAGCAATGGGCAGACTCATATTCCTGACCAACGGGTCGCCGTGGATAAAGTCCAGGTCCACAATGACCATGTACAATCCGGTGGCCAACCAGATCAGCACCTGCAAACCGATGACAAGCCCGATCCATTTGTGCAGGGCGCGAGACCAAAAGCGAGCGCTTCGCAACAGCATGTACTCCTGATTCGTTTCTTACTGCGTGTAGTATTCCACATCGGGGCTACTTCATGGTACGTTTGGACATTCACATGATTACCTGATCGTGGCGTATCTGGTCCGGGACTGCTTGAGTGTAGTGAATGAAATCAAAAACCAGTAGTGAAATGGGGCTGTTTGAACGTTACCTGACACTGTGGGTTGCGCTTTGCATTGTTGCCGGCATCGCGCTGGGGAACAAATACCCGAGTTTTATCCAGGCCACGGGTAGTCTCGAGATAGCCCATATCAACCTGCCGGTGGCGGTGCTTATTTGGTTGATGATCATCCCGATGCTATTGAAGATCGACCTGGGTGAACTCCGGGGTGTGGCCCGGCACTGGCGGGGCGTCGGTGTAACACTGCTCGTGAACTGGGGAGTAAAGCCCTTTTCCATGGCGCTGCTGGCCTGGTTATTCATTGGATACCTGTTCCGCCCCTGGTTACCGACGGAACAGATAGAGTCCTATATCGCCGGATTGATTATTCTGGCGGCGGCACCCTGTACCGCCATGGTCTTCGTGTGGAGCCATCTCATGCGTGGGGAACCACATTTCACCCTCTCTCAGGTGGCTTTAAACGATGTAATCATGGTGTTCGCTTTCGCTCCGGTAGTGGCCCTGTTGCTGGGACTGTCGGCGATTTCCGTACCGTGGGATACCTTGCTGCTATCGGTTTTGCTCTACATCGTTGTGCCTTTAATTATCGCGGGCTGGTGGCGAAGAGCCGTACAAAAACAACAACAGGGGCAACAACGACTAGCCAAGCTTGTCAGGCGTTTGCAGCCATTCTCGTTGGGGGCCCTGCTGGCTACCCTGGTTTTACTGTTTGGATTTCAGGGTGAGCAAATCCTGGCTCAGCCATTGGTGATCGCGTTACTGGCGATACCGATCCTGATCCAGGTTTTGTTCAATTCGGGATTGGCCTACCTGCTGAACCGACAGGTCCGCTCGCCACATTGTGTGGCCGGGCCTTCGGCCTTGATAGGCGCCAGCAATTTTTTCGAATTAGCCGTTGCAACGGCCATTGCCCTGTTTGGTTTCGAGTCCGGAGCTGCCCTGGCCACGGTGGTGGGTGTGCTGATCGAGGTGCCGGTGATGCTGCTTGCAGTGCGTGTCGTTAACGGGTCACGTGGTTGGTACGAAAGCCGTGATGGTATCGTACCCTACGAGGTTTGTTGCCCTTCTGAAGTTTTGGAATAATCAGAAGGCCCGCGTGTCATACCCACGCCGTGCCTGGTGGCGAGAGACTATCCATTGGCAACAGCCAACTCCAACTTGACCCACTCCCCATCTTCAGATACGACTTCCCGGGGCTTTACGATTCTGACCCGATGTTCATCCAGCTTCCCGCTGGCTCGAAATGCGGTTTTGATGATCTCGGCCCGTGCTTGCGCGAGACCGACAAGCTCATGTTCGCCGATGATTTCGGCCGCCATTAGCCGGTCCTTTAGTTTGGCTACGTAGGCGAGTTCATCAAGTACGGCTTTGCTTTCAGCTTCATTTGTAGCTGGAGTCATGTATTGGGCTTTGAGAGTTGCCAGTTGGGCATCGGGATAGCGCTCCTTAAACAAAGATTCCAGCAGGGGGCGGGTTTCGGTATCCAACAGCATGGTTTCATCATCATTTTCCTTGCTGTCCTCACCGAGCAATGTCAGCAAAATGGCATGTAAGTGAATGTATTTAAGTGCCGGTATGTCAATCGTCGGGTCAATCACCCCGCTGACTTCGACAACAAGATTCGGGCGTAGCCTAAGGGCCTCTTCGAGTTGGGTAATCTTTTCCAACTCGGGCGGTGTCAGGTCAAAACGTCCGGCGAGAAACTGAAACTCGCCGAGATCCTCGGTATCGCTACTGATCAGCTTGCCCAGTAATCGAAACGGTGCCGTTGCCACCCTGGTGATCAACCCCGTGAATGCCTTCCAGATGACACCACCGACTCTAAATTCCGGATCGTTGATATCACCCTCAACGGGCAAGTCGATGTCAATGACACCATTTGCATCTTTAAGTAAGGCTACGGCAAGACCCAATGGCAAGCTGGCCGCATCCGGGTGTTCAATTTTGCCACCCAACAACAAGTCGCTGATGACAATATCATTGCTACCTTGAAGTCGCCCCTCATCAATAGCGTACTGAAGCTCAAGGTCCAGCCGCCCTTCGTCGATCTCATGGCCAGCGAACTGGATGGTATACGGCGACAGTTCGGACATCAGCAAGTTACGAAATTCAAGCACAATGCCAGTATGCTGAACCGGATCGAACATGTTAATTGTGCCGTCTATCCGGGCCAGACCGTACTCATCAACTTGTCCTTCCAGTTTGATATTGGCTGGCTCAGAACTGTTTGTTGCGATGCTGGAAACGGCTCCGTTCAGGTTTGTGATGAAAGTGGCAAAAGGCAGGGGCAGTGACAGGTCTGAAAACTCCATGGCACCATCATCTACCCGGATGCCACCAACGATGATATTGAATTGATTTGTCTTGGTGGTTTCGGAAGTGTCTTCGTCAGCTTCTGTTGAGCCCTCCGTCGGTTTATTCACAAGACTGGCAAGATTGGTAGACAGGTCTTTGAATATGACAATACGACTAAAGAGCTGTGCGAATACCAGGTGCGAAAGACGCAGGTTCCCCGCCGTCAAATTCAGGTCAAAATGGTCAATGTCTAACTCGTTCCAGCCCAGCAACCGCTCATTCTCAATGGTGTCTTTCACCTCCAGGTCAGTAACCTGGATCGCTCCACTGACCGTGATGTCCTCGTTGGCGGTTGCGGAGATTTCGACATCACTATCCAGATATCCAGTCTCGATCAGCACGCGAGCATATTGCTGCGCATAAGGCTCTCCAGCCGATAGAGCCAGACCCCGGGTTCGGGCATTTCCGGTAAGTGAGAATTCGGGGGCAATACGCAGTGATCCGTCAAGGCCAAAACCTCCGCCTTCTTCCAGGCTACCGGACAGACTGAGCGGAGACCGCTTCCCATCCTGGCTGTTGATGCCGGTGAGTTTGATCTGCAGGCTCCTGATACCGATATTAGCCGTTGGCGTTGTGTTCTGATCAGCCAGGTCCAGACTTCCGCCCTCAAGAACCAACTCGTCAATATTAAAGCCCCATGTTGATTTTCCCCCATTTGCCACGGCGGGTTCACCGTGTTGGTCCCTGGCCACGTCAGTTAATAACCGGTTGAGCCGGGTGTCCGAAGTGTTAAATCGTTCAAAATAGAAATAGAAGCCCACCATTCGGATTTCGCCAAACGTCCATGCCCGGCGCAGCAAAGTTGAAAGCTGGAAATCGACGGAAAACTCACCGAAGGCCGCGAGCCTCACACCGTCGGTATCGTTCATCTCAAACCCATGTACGCCCAGACTCAGCAGGTATGGATTGAATTCGACTGCTTCGATGTGTGCGGTGCGACCGAGGTCTTCCTGGATCAGGTCAAGGACACTGTTTTTAACAATAAGCGGTACGACAAAGAAACCCACCAGTGTATACAGCGCCACCACCACGACAAACCAGAAGCGTTTTCGTCGCGGGTTGAGCCACGGTGACTTGGTACGGAGTGGATGGGTCGAATGTCTTGCCGGGTCGGGTGAATTCATGACGATGCATTATCTTGAGACAGGTGTGACCAGACTAACAAAAAACGAAGCCCACTGACTAGTTGACCAACACATGACCGCGATACATACCCATCTGACAGGCAAAGGTATATTCACCGGGTTCGTCATAACGAATTGCCAACTCTACTGCTTTGTTCAAAGGTAATTCACGGCTAACTGAAAGACCGTCAAACGTCACCACCTCGGCGCAAGCTGTTGGGTCATCCCGCAGAAACCTGAATATGGTTGTTTTTCCAGTCGGAATGGTGACCCGGTCAGGTTTATACACACCGTCGACCACGTGGATGTCAATCACCCCGTCGCTCGCCGCTACGGCTTTTCTTTTTCCGGCTAGCCAGAACCACCAAACCACGGCAGCCATGAGTGTCAGTCCTGCGACGTTAACCAGGAAGTCGCTCACGAGGAAGACCCGCCAAATTCAAATAACCTCAGGCGGTTGGCATTGGTTACGACGGTTACCGACGAAAAGGCCATTGCAGCACCCGCGATAATAGGATTGAGTAGCACCCCGATAAAGGGATACAAAACACCCGCAGCAAATGGAATACCTGCTGCGTTATAGAAAAATGCACCCACCAGGTTTTGCCTGATGTTGCGCAGGGTGGCACGCGACACTGCGATGGCATCGGCCACGCCGTGTAGTGATCCACGCATCAGGGTGACATCCGCGCTTTCAATGGCAACATCTGTACCGGTGCCTATTGCGAATCCGACGTTGGCGAGCGCCAGTGCCGGTGCATCGTTGATCCCGTCACCGACCATACCCACCTGCTCACCCCGGTGTTGCAATTCCGCAACCAGGTTCTTCTTGTCATCCGGCAACACTTCAGCCCTGACTTCATTAATACCGACCTGGTCGGCTACCGCATTGGCGGTGCGCTGATTGTCACCGGTCAGCATGACGACCTTAAGACCATCTGAGAGCAAACGCCTGATGGCTTCAACCGAATCCGGCTTGATAGGATCGGCCACGGCAAGAATGGCTGAAAGCTGGCCGTCTGTTGCAAGAAACATGGGTGTCCATGCTTTTTCTGCCATGTCCTGGCCGATTTTGGCTGCGCCAGCGTCAAGCGTCACGCCGGCGCCTTGTACCAGCTTTTTGTTACCTAAAAGCACTTCATGGCCATTGACTTTACCCCTGACGCCGTGTCCGGCTACAGCTTTGAAGTTGTCAGCCTTGGGTATCTCAAGCTCACGGTTTTTTGCGGCATCCATAACAGCCCGGGCCAAAGGATGCTCAGAGCCGGCCTCCAGCCCCGCAGCCAATCGCAACACCTCACTTTCAGATTGGCCACCAACGGCTACAACCGCCACAACCTCGGGTCGACCGGCGGTGATCGTGCCGGTTTTATCCAGGACCATGGTGGTCAAGCGGCTGGCGGTCTGCAATGCTTCGCCGTTACGGATCAACACTCCGGCTTCAGCTGCCTTGCCAACACCCACCATGACTGACATGGGTGTCGCAAGTCCGAGTGCGCAGGGGCAGGCGATAATCAAAACAGTAACAGCGGTGACGAGGGCGTAGACTGCCTGGGGTTCGGGTCCGATATTGAACCAGACCAGGGCCGCTGCAAGGGCGATCAACATGACAGCAGGTACAAAAACACCAGCAATAACATCGGCCAGTTTGCCAATGGGGGGCTTTGAGTTTTGCGCCTGGCGAACCATTTTGATGATACGGGCCAGAGCAGTATCTGCGCCGACCCTGGTCGCGCAGTAGAGAATGCTGCCGGTCTTGTTCAGCGTCCCGGCAGAGACCTCCTCACCAGTTGTTTTTCTTACCGGTACCGGCTCACCGCTCAGCATGGATTCGTCGATATGGGTCTCCCCTTCGGTTACCACGCCATCAACGGCAATTTTTTCTCCGGGACGTACACGCAACAAATCACCTGCAACAACGACTTGAACGGGAAGATCAATTTCTTGACCGTCACGTACCACCCGGGCCATTTTTTCCTGCAGATCCAGTAAGCGGCGAATGGCCTGTGAGGTTCGACTGCGGGCTTTTTGCTCGAGTGCCTGGCCCAAATTGATCAAACCAATAATGATGGAGGCTGCTTCAAAGTAAACATGACGAGCAATTTCGGGCACCAGTTCCGGAAAGCCAACGACGATGGTCGAGTATAGCCATGCCATGCCGGTGCCGAGCGCGATCAGGGTGTCCATGGTGGCTGAGTGTGCTTTGAATGCCTGCCAGGCACCGACAAAAAAGTGCCGTCCTGCAAGCATTAACACGCCGAGGGTAAGGACCGCAGTTAACAGCCAAAACCAACGCAGGGGTGTCCAGCTTGAATCAATTGCTGATTCAAAAAAGCCAAAAATCATCAAGGGGATACCGACGAGCAGTGCCAGCAATGTATTGCGGATCAACTGACGGTAGTGGTCCCGATTGGCCTTGTCCGCTTCCTCAAAAGACCCCTCCCGGTTAATAATTGCTTCGTAACCGGCTTCTGCGACGGCGGTGATCAATACGGCATCGCCGGTAGTGCCATCAACGTACACTTCACGATCGGCCAGATTTACACTGATTGTGGAAACGCCGGGCACTTCCTTTAGCGCCCGCTCAATGGGTGCCTGGCAGGACGCGCAGTGCATGCCGTCTATTTTTAGGACCGTTACCGCAGGCTGGTTGTCATTCATGCTCGTTTGCACCACGCTCAGTAGGAAGAGTTTATATCTTAATCGGCTGGCGTCCTATTTCTTTCGCCCTGTTCAGGGCCCTGGTTGATCCGGCCTTATACATTGGCGTTTTCGCATTTATGCACCGAAGAAAGCCGTTGCCGGCCGTGGCAGAGATTGCCTGAGCCGGCAACAGTATCGGCTGTTCAGCCAGAAGGGTCTCTTTTCAATTTAGTACCCTGCCAAACCAGAAATATTGCAGGAATAACAGCCAGAGTCAGCACGGTGGCGCTGACCATACCACCGACCATTGGTGCGGCAATGCGACGCATGAGCTCGGACCCGGTACCGCCACCCAGCATGATGGGCAGCAAACCGGCAATAATGGCAGCGACCGTCATCATGATCGGGCGAACCCGTAACAGGGCACCGTCGTGCACAGCAATTTCCAGGTCCGAGCGTTGGAACGTTCTGCCCGCCCGCTCTGCTTCCTGTCGGTTTCTTTCCATCGCCTGTTTGAGGTAAACCAGCATAATCACGCCGATCTCTACTGCCACACCGGCCAGGGCAATAAAACCCACGCCGACCGCGACTGAAATGTTGTAGTCCAGCAGGTACAACAACCACAGACCCCCGACCAGGGCCATGGGCAAAGTACCGAGAATGATCAGCACCTCGGCGATGTTCCTGAAGTTCAAAAACAACAACAACATGATGGTTACGAGCGTAATCGGGACCACGATCGCCAGGTGTTCCTTGGCCCGTTCCATGTATTCATATTGACCGGACCAGGTGATGGAATACCCTGCGGGTAAATCAATCTGCTCCGCCACCGCCCTGCGGGCTGCGGCGACATAAGTCCCCAGATCCACACCGCTGATATCAACATAAATCCAGCCATTCAAACGGGCGTTTTCGCTCTTGATCATCGGCGGTCCGTCTTCAATACGCAGCTCAGCCACGGCTTGCAAGGTAATGTGCTGACCAGATGGTGTGACGATGGGTATTCGTTTTAGTTGCTCCAGAGAGTCCCGCATATAATGAGGGTAGCGCAGGTTAACCGGATAACGTTCGAGCCCCTCGACGGTTTCGGTGACATTCATACCGCCGATAGCGGTGCTTACGACATCCTGGACATCAACCATGTTGAGACCGTAACGAGATGCGGCCTCACGATCGATATCCACGGTAACATAGCGCCCCCCGGCGACCCGCTCAGCGTAGGCCGAGGTGGTTCCCGGTACAGTTGTCAGTACCTTTTCAATATCCTTGCCGATATCCTGGATAACGGCCAGATTTGCGCCACCAACCTTGATACCCACGGGGGTCTTGATACCGGTGGCGAGCATGTCGATGCGGTTTTTGATCGGCCACACCCACACATTGCTTACCCCGGGTAGTTGCAGACGCTGGTCCAACTCTGCCCTGATGCTGTCGATGGTGGCACCGGTGCGCCATTTAGTTTCCGGCTTGAGTTGAATGACGGTCTCAACCATGGTTAATGGTGCGGGATCAGTCGCGGTCTCGGCCCGACCGATTTTACCGAACACGCGCTTTACTTCAGGTACTGATTTGATCAGCTTGTCCGTTTGCTGTAAAAGCTGCTGGGCCTTACCAATGGAAATGCCCGGAAACGTTGAGGGCATGTACATTAAATCGCCTTCATTCAGATCCGGCATGAACTCTGAACCCAACTGGGTGGCAGGCCACATCCCGACCACCATGAGTACCGTTGAAACCGCCAATACCAACAAGGGCCGGTGGGTAACGAAGTTGATCAATGGACGGTAGGCCCAGGTCATTAAGCGGTTAAGTGGGTTTTTGTACTCCGGGGTGATCCTCCCGCGAATAAAGTAGCCCATCAATACGGGTACCAGGGTTATGGACAACAGTGCTGCGCCGGCCATGGAGTAGGTCTTGGTAAATGCCAGTGGTGCAAACATCCGGCCCTCCTGGGCTTGTAAAGTAAATACCGGCAAAAAGCTCAGGGTGATGATCAACAATGAGAAAAACAAAGGTGGCCCGACTTCAATGGCGGCATCGCTGATGACGACCCAGTGCTTCTTCGGGTCGTAATCTGGGTGCTCCATTTTCTTATGCACGGTCTCGATCATGACAATGGCGGCGTCGACCATGGCACCGACCGCGATGGCGATTCCACCCAGGGACATGATATTGGCGTTCAGACCCTGGAAGCGCATCACCAGGAAGGCAATGATGATTCCAACCGGCAGCGACAGGACGATCACCATTGATGAGCGAAAATGGAACAGGAAAAGAATACACACCAGCACCACGACCAGAAACTCCTCCACCAGCTTCACCTTCAGGGTGTCAACTGAACGGTCGATCAAAGCGGAACGATTGTACGTCTCCACCACTTCAACACCATCCGGCAAGCTAGCATTTAGCTCTGCAAGACGCTGCTCGATACCGGCGATTGTAGTCTGGGCATTTTCACCATAACGCATGACCACGACGCCACCTACAACTTCGCCCTCACCGTTTAACTCGGCAATGCCGCGTCTTAGTTGCGGTCCAAGCCTGACATCGGCAATGTCCTCCAGCCTCACCGGTGTACCCTTGTTATCCATACCGAGTGGGATCTTTTGCAAATCAGCGATGGATGTCAGGTAGCCGGTAGCACGAACCATGTACTCGGCCTCACCCATTTCGACCACGGAGCCACCGATCTCATGATTACCGTGTTGAATGGCACTGCGTACATGGGCCAGGGAAAAGTTGTAGGCTTGCAACGCATCCGGGTCGAGAACGACCTGGTATTGCTGGACCATACCGCCAATGGTTGCGACTTCCGCGACACCCGGTACGGTCTGCAACTCAAATTTCAGAAACCAGTCCTGTATGGAGCGCAATTGGGCAAGATCATGCTCACCCGTCCGGTCGACCAATGCATACTCGTACACCCAACCAACCCCGGTGGCATCCGGACCGAGTGCAGACTTGGCCGCTGACGGCAGGTCTCCGGACACCTGGTTCAGATATTCCAGCACCCTTGAGCGAGCCCAGTAAAGATCAGTACCATCCTCAAAAATAATATAGACAAAGGAATCACCGAAAAATGAATAGCCCCGCACCGTGACGGCACCGGGCACTGCCAGCATGGTAGTCGTCAAGGGATAAGTGACCTGGTCTTCGACGACCTGGGGGGCCTGCCCCGGATAACTGGTCTTGATGATTACCTGAACATCCGACAGATCGGGCAAGGCATCAATCGGGGTGGTGGCTATCGCCTGCAGGCCACCGAGCACCAGGATGCCGGTCAGCAACAGCACCAGGACGCGGTTGTTCAGCGACCACTGAATAATTGCCTTGATCACGAGGCATCCTCCCGGTTTTGTGTCTTGGGTTTTTCTACACCAGCGGGTTCCGGTTGATGAATAACATGGATGACATAGTCACCCACGTCCGACTGACCCAGCGAAAAGTGTATGTTTTGGCCAATACTGACGGTGTCCAGATTCACAGCCGGCAGCACGTCGAATTCCATGGTCATGGCGGTCCAACCAAGGGCTTCAATTGGACCATGACTGATACGGATACGACGGGATATCGAATCTATGGCTTCGATCACGCCAGTACCAAATATCGCTTGCCTGCCATCTTCTTTGTCAGTCTTGCTGCGGGAATCAAGCCGCCTGATGCTGCCGGCCAGGCTGGCTTCTGAATCGATCAGAAACTGCGCCGAAGTAACCACCTCGTCTCCCTCTTCCAGACCGGTGATTACTTCCACCCAGTTGCCGCTTTCGATACCACTCATGACCTCATGAACCGTGTATGCACCATTACCCAGCGCCACCACGACACGGTCAACCTCCTGGCCGCGAATCAGTGCCTCGCGGGGAATGCTCAGAGCCCCGGGGTGGGATTTTCCAAAAATCGTCACACGGGCGTACATATTGGGCTTGAGTCGCTCTTCCGGGTTATCAAAGCGCAGTCTTACCTGCAACGTCCTGGTCTTCGGATCAAGCACCGGATATACATAATCAACCCGGCCACTGAAGACTTCACCGGGCATATAGTTCAGTCGTGCTTCGGCAGATTGTGTTTGTGCTACCCAGTCGATCTGTGATTCAAAAACCTCGGCCTGCAACCACACACTGGAAAGGTCTGCCAGACTCATGATCTCGGTGGACGGATTGACAAACATGCCTTCTTTAACATTCAAGCTGGTAACCGTGCCATCTTGTGGGGCCAACACCTGCACCGTGTTGATCACCCGCGACGTTTCAGAAAGTTGTCTTATATCGGCCTGTACCATACCCAGCGCCAACAATTTTTCCTCGGTCGCAGCGACCAATGGATCATCACCGCGCCGTTTGGCCTGGACATACTCCTTTTGAGCATTGACCAGTTGTGGTGAATAAAACTCAAACAGCAGTTGTCCTTTGGTGACACGCTCACCCTCGTTTTTAACCACTAAGCGTTCGATCCACCCTTCGGTGCGCAAGTTGATCTGGCTGACGCGGGACTCGTCGAAATCGACATAGCCAGTGGCCTCAACTTTGCGCCAAAGTGATCGTCGTTCAGCTTTGCTGACGCGTACCCCTAGACTTTGTTCAACGGCTGCGCTGACATGGACAGCATCACTATCCAGCCCTGCATCTGCGTAAACGGGAATCAGGTCCATACCCATGGGAGACTTGCCGGGCTCTGCGCGACGAAAGTTCGCGTCCATTGGCGCCACCCAGTAAAGAACTTCTCTGGCAGGGTTCCCGCTGTTGTCAGTCGTGTCACCAGCGCTCTGGCCTTGCATGGCGAAATGACTAATCAGCACGCCGGTGGCGAGACCGAGCAGCGAAGAAACAAGCAGCGACAAAATTGCTTTACCTGTCGATCTATTTCTCAAATTCATGAGGGCTCTCCCTGAAGGTACAGCAGACGGGCGCGGGTCACGACCTCGTCCGCAAGCAAGGCTGCATGGCTCAATTGAAGCTCAAATTCGGAGATTCGGGCACGCATCAACGCGGTCAGGTCATCGACCGCTTCCTGATAGGCTTCAAAAGCCGCTTCGGCGTTAAAAGCCGCTTGCGGCAACAGGTGATCTTCATATAGCTCGAGACGTTCCTGTTCACGTGCCAGCGTTGCGGCATTTTGATTTACCCGGGCTCTCATTGAGCGGTAAATATCGTCCCGGGCGTACTGAATAGACGATGTATCGGCAATACTGGATGCCAGCACGCGGTCCTGACGGCTTTTCGTAAATAACGGAATATCCATCGTGACAAGTACCGACAACATATCGGAACGGTCAGTACCGTCAGGATTTTGCCCACCGCGACCGCCGTACGCCAGGTCAACCGCAAAGCCAGGCTTATAGGCCTGGCGTGCTATTTCCTCGGTGGTTCTGGACTTGGCAATCTCATGTTGCCAGGCACGTATGCGCGGATGCTCAACGAGACCTGCGACGATCTGCGGCGCGGGTGCTGGCTGGGCGATATGTGGCCAGTGTGGATCGAGATCACGATAGGCGTCGGAACCAATCCACTCAGTCAGTCGGGCGCGTGCTTCCTCTTCCTGCTGTTGAATACGGGTCAAGCGCTCTTCAACCTTGGATACTTCCAGTTGCGCCTGCACGGCATCCTGTTGCTGGGCGCGACCGGTGGCGTAGTAGTCACGGGTGATCTCGGCCAGGTCCGTAAAAACAATCAGGGACTGTTGCAGGATTTTCTGTCGTTCCCGGTGCAGATAGATGTGGGTGTACTCCTCCCGGACCGCCAATAGTACGGTGAATTTGCGATCCTCCGCCTCGGCATCACTGCGGGCGACAGATTTGTGCAACCGTGTGCTGTTGAGTGTGCGGGTTTGACCACGTGGAAACGATTGCCGAACACCAATGACAGTCTGTGTCATGTTGTCCCGGCCAAGCTGGAAGGTATCTGTCGGCAGGTTGGCAAAACCCAGCTTGAGCTGAGGATCGGGAAGACTCGCAACGGCTACCGAAAGCTCTGTCAGTGACCGGCTTCTGGCCTTGATGGCCTGTAGTGTGAAGTCATCCTTGAGCGCAAGCTGTTCGGCCGCCTGTAATGTCAGCTCGGCAGCGGAGACACCGCTTGCAGTAGTCAGTAAAAACAGGACAAGTGCCGTCGCACGGCTAAACGCCTGGTGGGTCATTGGTTGATACATCGTATTCTCCACACCACAGGCACATAAGGTTGGTCAAATGAGCCTGAATAACAAACAATCGAAGGAAGACCGCTGCTAAAGCGATCGCGGCTATGAATTGTCTAGGCGATGGGTGGTCTGAAGGGTGGAGAATGGGGTCTGAACACCGGGATTTTGGCAGCATGTAGGAATGGCCCGGTGGTGGCCGAAAAACCTAACGACGGTGTCATGTCGTCCGTCGCCGCACTACTTGCCGAACCTGCACCGCAAGCGGACAAAGAATCACAGCTATCCTGCGTGTCGGCAGGCTCATGATCACAACAGTCCATGGATTGGGCGTCGTGGTCCTGCATGTCACCATGCTGGGAGTGAGACATCTCCTGGTCACCATGCATATCGCAGGTCACGGCCTGCACAGGCTGCGTCGCGAACAATACAAAAATGGCCAAAAAGACGTATTTCATGCTGACATCATAACATTTGGGGGTACTCACCGTATGGCAGGGCCCGGTTTGAAAAGTTCCCGGTGTCCAAGCTGTCCGTCGCGCTTTGGACATGACCGGTTCGTTCCGGTCATGGTCGCTGATCAATCTTGCTTCCGCTGTGTGCCATTACCCGCACCGTTGCGTCGTCCCCGTAAGAATAGTACCAGACCGGAGACGGCCAGGAACCCGAGAACCAATGCCAAAAGATCGTAAATAATCACGCCTGCGGTACCGAAAATTCGGCCACTGTGAAAATCCAGCAGTAAACGCTCAAAGCTCAAACTGCGGCCACGATAATGCTGCAATATGTTTTGCCGCAAGGTCTCTGGTGCAGGTCCGGCGGAAGACCAGGACACCGTCAATGGCTCTTCTGCAGGTCTCCATTGCAAAAAACCAACATCGGTTAACCAAATTTGATGGGCGGATTTGATAACAGCGTCTCCGTTCTCGAGTTGTCCAAGTGCCTCAATCAGACCCGCACCAGACGGACCCCAGGCCTGCCGTTCTATCAATTCACCGGTTCGGCTGAGTAGTAGTAATTCGTCGCTGCCGGCGGCAATCAGCATGTTGGTGGTGGCCACTGCCCCGATGCCGTTGGTGGTGGTGGTCACATGCCTGTCATTGAGGTAGAGCTGCGAACCGGCAAAGCTGAGCCAGTCATCATCCACTGCGAAACTGTTGAACTGCTCAGGCTCGCCAAGACCGTACCAGTCCAGCAGGATTGAACTCTCAACACGCTGTTGATCAAACCCCAGACCGGGCGCGTGGTTGATGGCCAGACCGCTCAGCACCATAAACAGTACGAATATTGCTGCAAACGCACCAAACCAACGGTGTCGGCGACGTGCCGCTGAGGATTGAGAATTGTTACGTGCCATCGCTACAACCGGTGTCAGAGTGCAGAAAAAGAGCCATGGTAGCTAATCGGGTCAATGCGCGCACGGACAGGGTTGCACCCGAAATGCCATCGATTACTGCTCCAAGGTCACCTTCTGGGGTCAGTCCGGTAGCATTAAATTGATCGGTGAAAGAGGGTGTCGCAACCTCACCCCCTCGGTTTTCCCGGTAAATCAGCACCTGCAAACTCTTGATGAAATCCTTGACGACGATTACGCCAACGGTAATGGGTAACTCTTTGCCAATCTCCTCAAGAACCCAGGCCGAACGCCCTGCCTTGCACCAGTAGCGCACGCGCAAGGCCGGGTAATCATGACCCAGCAGTTTGGTCACCGCCAATTTCCTGGCGCCACTGAGCCAGACCACGGCGGGCTCAGGTGGTAACCCGTTGAACGCTTTGCTGACAAAATCCACCGGGGACTCATAGACTGATATTGCCGTCGCCGGTAGTGGCATCGCAAGGCTGATTATTGGTAGCAATGATAATACTTTTTTCATCACTTCAATCACGTTAAAAGCTGTAACCCACCCCTAAATCTATACCGGTAAAGTCCCGGCCACTCTCGCCGGCCAAATCATGATTGCGGTCACGGTAGTCGAATTTGAACACCACATTTTCATTCAACCACCAGTTCAGCCCCAATTCCCACTGGTCAAAGCGGTCACGGCCGCGGGCGCCCCTGACGTCTTCGAAGCGCGTATACAGGCCGAGCCGGTTAGTGACCCGGTAACTGGGCTCCACATACCAACCGGTCTGTTTATCAGCGTCTGCGGCTTCCACGGCAGCGCCGGAAAAATCCCACCGGGCGAAGAGGGCACGCAGACCAAAGTCACCGCGCCGGTAGTCTACGTGAGCTTCCACCAGGGTGCCATCATCAAGCCCGTCGTTGGCGGCCTGTGACGGATCAAACTGGTACTGTACGGTCACGGCCGCCTGCAGCCCTGCGATCCCCAGGTAACGTAAACGTGCGGTTATCGCCCCGTCGCTCGCCACCGCCTTGGCAACTTTTTGACGGCCGCTGCGAATCCGGAAGGCACTGCCGCCCGAGGTCGGCATTTGTAAGCCGGAACTCAGGGCCAAATCCCAGCTCCAGTCCATTCCCCAGCGACCGTTGAGTCCAGCCCCCGCTTCCCACCAGGTGCTGGGTACAATGATGTTTTCAACATCATTGCGCTCCACGCCGTAAAAGGTTGGTGGCTCATGGGTCTCATTGAGAATTCCGACCGGCAGTAAAAACAAGCCTGCTTTGAGGTGCAGCCCCGGGTTCAAGTCGTGCTCGATGAAGGCTTGTTCCAACTCCACTTCACCCGGGGTACCGCCGCCGCCCCCGATTAATGAGTGTTCTACCTCCAGCTCGGAGTAGAAGCGCGTTTTGTCATTGAACTGGTGACCAAACAAGAGCACAAAGCGATGAAAATCAACCTCTTCCAGGTCTCGTGACGGATCGCTTGCGTCGAGATTGTTGTAGTGAAGCTCGCCGTAACCGCTAACGATGGACTGTTTGCTGGCAGGTAGCTGCAGGAGTTCGGCGTCGATCACTTCTGCAACTGCCTCAACCTTTGCTTCAGTTGCAACGCCCTGCTGCCGGGATTGGTCAAGTTGCTGTCTCAGCTCATCGATCTGTTGTTGCAGTGACGCCAGCGTGGCCAAAAGCTCGGTGTTATCGCCCTGGGCAAATGTGGTCGAACTGGCCAATAAGAAAACCAGCATTCCGGTGCCCAAAAGACGGCTAAGTCTGTTGGAAAAGAACATCATTATTTCTCCTATATTTAAAATACAAAATACGATGGCTGCATCGTAGTCTAAATGCGAATGATTCGCAATAGCATTTACGATTTTAAATTAAAATGGAGATAACGGATGCTGCCCTGCTTGACTTCAGTCTCAAAACGGTCGAGCCAAAACTTGATGGTTTTGAGGTCGAAACCCTGAAGATCCTGGTTGGCCAGTAAGGCTCCGGTACCCAGCAGTAGCAGTTTTCTTTTCAGCTTTTTAATAAGGCTGAGTAGTCCGGTACTCTCATCGGCAAGGGATTGAATTTCGAATCCCGCGGTCTCGAACATCTTGCTGTAGGACGCCTGATCCACTGCGGTGGCCAGACAGGTCCAGGGGGCCAGGATTTCAGTAATATCGTCGGCCAGGACACCACCCGTGGCCATATCAGTGATCGCCAGACGCCCTCCAGGTTTCAAAACCCGTCTTATTTCAGCCAACACAGTGGTCTGGTCGCTAAACAGGCTAAAGGTGCACTCGGCAAGCACGGCATCGAGCTCACCGTTATCAAAAGGCAACCCATGGGCGTCTGCCTGGGAAAACCGGACCGAAATACCGTCCAGTTCCGCTCGTTCCACAGCTCGCTCAATATTGCTGGAGCTGACGTCTATGGCACTGACGTGAAGTTCAAAATCACGGGCGAGCATCAGGGCCGTAGTGCCGGTACCACAACCCAGATCGGCGATCCTGGCGTGGGCGGGCAAACCCATGGCCGCAACCGCTCTTCTGCTGAGGTCTTCGCCGCCGGGATGAAAGACATCCTCAGCCAGCTGCCGAACCCAATCCTGCTCATAGAAAGCCGAGCAGCAAGAATCGGGTTGCGAGCTATTTGTCACGGGTGTTGAGTGACCAGTCATAGGTCTGGTAGCGTTTGCGGTACCGTTTGTCTTTGGCGGTCTGCAGCTGCTGTTTGAGGTCGTTGTTCGCGTACTGTTGCAAATAGCTGTAGATGTCCTCAGGAAAGTCTTTCCGGTACCACTTGAAAATACTTGAGAGGACCAGCTTTGTGTCTTTAATCACCACATTTTCAGAATTATTTACAAATTCACGCGCCGCCTCGTCGAGTTGCTCCTCGGTCCATTCCCAGGGCCGTAACAGCGGGCAGGAGGTGCTGCCGCAATTCAGTGCAAAATGCAGTCGTGGGTCTTTTTGATGCTCCAGCACTTCCTGCTCCAGCCGGTAGAGATTGGTTTCCTTGCCTCCAACCACGACCACGCGGTCGTAAAAGAATCCCTTCCCCTGAACCAGTCTTGAGCTGAGACTGATTTTAACGTCACGAACGCTTGCCAGCGGCCAGTATTCAAGCACAGCGTGCAGGACCAGCGCATTGTAACCGTTAATCCAGAAACTGCGACGGTGTTTGCTTGTGGGGAACAATTCCGGATGGCTTTGCGGGCTGGTTTTGGCGATCAGGGCAACCTGGTCGTCCAGTGCTGTCAGGTCGACATGGGCGTCTTTCCAGGCTGCATAATCGACTTTCTCACCCCCGTCGAGGGTATATTTCCTGATCAGCTCATGGATAACCCTATGGGAGAAAATCACGTCTGACTCCGATGAAACCCCGTTGAGGGCCGGACCAGTACGAGGAGCGCAAAGGAAAACGAACGTACCCTCATGCATTGGGTTTCTCGTGGTTTAACCTGGTCTCCGGGGGTTGTCCCATACGTGGCCGGCTAATCGCATTGTATTCACAAAACGACACCGGGTTACCGTCCTTGTCAAGGACGTGAACACAACACTGATCGATACGATCCTGGTCATAGGTCCACGCATCCATGAACGGCTTGATGCTAATGGTGAGTAAATTGTCCCAGATATAGGCGTCCTCGGCCTGGCTCTCGACCAGCAGATCGAGCAGGTGGTCGACGCCTTCATCATCCAGATCCTGCAACACAGTGCCGATCTGTCCGTCCGAAGTGATCCAGTGAATGGCTTCTGAGATGGCCTGCGGGCCATCAATGGTGTCCGTGAACGCACCGATCAACGCCTGGGCCTCATCACTGCTCCAGGATTCGTACCGGGGAAAATAGCGCGAAATGGGGAGCAGCCCATCGGCCGTGCGAAACGCCACTGCCACGGCAAAACAATTGGGGTCCGAACAGGGTATGGGGGTAAAGTCCCGTGGTGAAAACACACCGAACTGGGTGCAAATCAAATCCACTGTATCTGCCAGGGTAATGCGGTCCTGGCGACGGGGATTGTCATAGCGGCCCGAATACATGGCGGGCTGGATGACGACATTCTTGAGGCTGGGGTTGTCCACCGCCAGTTGCACGAAACGACCCACCTCATCGTCATTGATACCGCGGGTAAGTGTCATCACAGGATGGACGTAGATACCGTTGGCCTGGCAGTTATCCAGGGCGCGCTGCTTGAGGTCGAGCAAGTCAGCCCGGTCTCGTAAGGCCTTATATGTGCTGCTCTTAAAGCCATCAACTTGCAGATAGACAAAGACGTAGCCTCCGTTACTTCTGCGCGCACAGTCTGCCAGACGTTCGGCAAAGGCCGGTTGGGCCAGTTTTATACCGTTGGAATTAATGCAAACCTGGCCAAAGCCACGTTGGAACAGCAGGTCGATCATCGCAAACAGTTGAGGGTGGAGGGTGGGCTCCCCACCGGATAGCTGGATCATGTCCGAGCCACACTTGCCACCGGCGACCAGTTGATCCACCTGACGGGTAAATTCCTCCAGGCTCATCATGCTTGCGTGCTGGGGCGAAGATCCGGCGAAACAGGTCGGGCAACTTAGATTACAGCGTTCGGTAATTTCGATCAGTATGCTGCAGCTGTGGTTGGCCCACTGTACGGAATCGGCTGACGGCGAAATGTTGGGAGATGTGGAGCTTGCCGGCTCGACGGGCGAAGGAGCGCAACTGCTGCCACAGCAGGATGTCCCGGGAAGTGACGGCACCGAAGACTCGAAGTAATGGTCAATATCGGTTGACAGTAGTGCGGAAAACCGGCCATGGCGGGTACAGCTCTTGTCCATCCAGACTTTGCCGTGCCGCTCAAATACCTGCGCATCCACCGGCACCAGGCAATGGGGGCAAATACTGGTGGTTTGCTTGATACGTCTTCCTTCACCATGGGAATCGGACCCATCTGGGCCCGATCCGGCTTCCGTAACAGTTCCTATTAGGTTCGGTTCATCAAAATTCATTGGTTCGCAGGCAGACCCCTGCCTCCCTGGTCTGGTACATGGCTAAAAGGACCATCGGCAAAGGACATATATTTCAATACTCGCCAAAGGTCTGTACATTGGTGCGAAATGCGGAGACTGTAGCTACACCTTGGAATAAATATGGATGATTTACTTGGAAAATACCCGATCGTGTTGACGCAGGAATTGCACTGGGGCGATATGGATGCCTTTCAGCACCTCAACAACACGGTCTATTTTCGATATTTCGAAGACGTCAGGATTGCATATTTTGAAAAAATGAAAGTTGTTGATCACAAGGACAAGACCCAGATCGGGCCAATACTGGCCTCCACCCGTTGTGACTTTCGGGCACCCCTGACCTATCCGGATACGATCCAGATTGCCACCGTGATCGAGGATATTCGGGCCCGGCGTTTCACCATGAAATACCTCGTGTGCAGCCAAAGACTCAGGCAGGTCGCTGCCGAGGGTGAGGGACTCATTGTCTATTACGATTACCAGCGACAGGTAAGCTGTGAAATCCCTGCTGTTATCCTGGCGACAATAAGTACTTTACAAACGGGTGACTCATGACCAGACCGACACTCAATCTGACCAGACGTGAATTCACCGGTTTGCTTGGTCTGGGTCTGACCTGGCCATTTGCTGGAGCGCTTGGCACCAGTAGTGCGAGCCGGGACTTTCGTATCAGGACAATCACCGCCGGGGTGGTATTTCAAAACGGCATCAAACTCTCCCCGGCCGAATCCGCCGTGGCCTTTCTGAGGCAGGCTCGCAAGGCATATGCGGACGAGGGGTATGAAGTTCAGACTTTACGTATCGCGACCCAGCCAGTGGCGGAATACCTGCCGGACTGGAAAAAACCTTCGGTACTGCAAGCCCTGCGGATGCTCGACAAGTTTGCCGTAGACAACAACGTCATGTGCAGCATTGGTCCGGTTATCACCGATGATCAACATCACCGGGAATTTGCAGCCTGGGCAGCGGAACTGGTCCAACAGACCAAAAATATCAGTTTCACGGTGCGTGTCGCCTCACGCGAAAAGGGAGTACACCACCAAAGTCTTCGCGCGGCGGCGGAAACAATCCGGGCCATTGCGCAGTCCACCCCCGGAGGGGAGGGCAATTTTCGTTTTGCCGCCGTGGCCTTTGTCCCGGAAGGGACGCCATTCTTCCCGGCCGCCTATTTTTCGTCAGCCAGGGCCTTCAGTATTGGTCTTGAATCCCCGAACCTGTTAACGGCTGCATTTCAGGGTGCAGATGGTTTCCAACAGGCGCAGCGGCAACTCAAGGCGCGTATGGAAAACGCACTTGGCCCCGTGGCAGCGCGTGGGCAAGAACTCGCAAGGCAACATCGATGGAATTACCTCGGTATTGATGCCTCACCTGCACCCGGGTTGGACGCCAGCATTGGTCAGGCGATCGAAGCACTGACCGGGGCGCCCTTCGGAGGCCATTCGACGCTTGCTGGTTGTGCAGCAGTTACGGATGTACTCAAGAACCTGGACGTACAAACCTGTGGCTACTCCGGTCTGATGTTGCCCGTACTGGAGGACTCCGTCCTGGCGAAGCGGGCCAGCGAGGGCAGGTATGGGATTTCCGAGTTGTTGTTGTATTCAAGTGTGTGTGGCACCGGTCTGGATGTCGTCCCCCTGCCGGGTGATACGTCGGTTAAAAACCTGAGGGCCATGATCGGAGACGTGGCAGCGCTTGCCACCAAGTACCAGAAACCACTTTCGGCCCGGCTCTTTCCCATACCCGGTAAGCGGGCTGGTGAGCGAGTGAGTTTTGACAACCCCTTTCTGACTGATACCAACGTAATGTCACCTGAATAGCACACTACAAAGCCCAGATTGAACTTTCTATGCGTTTACAGCTCTGCTAGCCTACGCACTCCTAGAAACATACAAGGGTAGGTTTATGCGCTATTTACCAGGAAAATTACTCGCTGCAATCGGTTTTGTCGGCGTATTACATGTGCAGCCGATCGCTGCGGATGAACTATCTACAGTGGTTGAAAAAGACTACCAACAACATCTTGGAGCATTGTTCGAATATTTTCACCGTAATCCGGAATTGTCAGCCCTGGAGACGGAGACTGCGGCGCGTCTGGCCAAAGAACTGCGTGCAGCGGGGTTCGAGGTCACCGAAGGTGTCGGTGGCACGGGTGTTGTTGCCATTATGGAAAACGGCCCTGGCCCCCTGGTCATGATGCGTGCAGATATGGACGGCCTGCCGGTGCAGGAAAAATCCGGTCTGTCGTATGCATCCAAAGCCATGCAGGAAGACTGGGACGGCAACCAGGTTTGGGTCATGCACGCCTGTGGACACGACGTACATATCACCAGCCTGGTGGGTACCGCGAGGGCCATGGCGAATTCAAAAGACACCTGGTCTGGCACCTTGATGTTGGTCGGCCAACCTGCAGAAGAGCGGGTAGGTGGTGCGAAGATGATGATGGAAGATGGTATCTGGAAGCGCTTTGGCCAGCCGGATTACGCACTGGCGTTTCATGTCACCTCTGGCGCACCGACCGGCAAGTTAATCGCGGTTGTTGGCTCTCCTTATTCAGGTGCGGACACTGTCGACATTGAAATACAAGGCATTGGCGCCCACGGTGCCAGTCCGCACCGGGGTGTGGACCCGGTGTTACTGGGCTCCCAGATTGTAGTGGCATTGCAGACCGTGATCAGCCGCGAGCTGGCGCCACGTGAGCCGGGTGTCATTACGGTGGGTTCTTTTCACGCCGGCACCAAGCACAATATCATTTCAGACCAGGCCCACCTGCAACTGACGGTACGCTCCGAAAGCGCTGCAACCCGCAAGTTGCTGCTGGATGGGATCGAGCGTGTGGCCGTAAACCTGGGTAAGGTTGCGGGCCTGCCCGACGACATGCTGCCGGAAGTGACGGTGTCACATGAAGGGGTGCCGCCGACACTGAACGATACCGAGCTAACCCAGAGGCTCAGGGGTGTGTGGCGCAAGAAATTGGGTGAAGATATATTCCACGAGGTCAAACGTGAAGGTATGGGGGCGGAAGATTTTCCATTCTTCGTCGCTGATCCATATATTCCGAGTACCTATTTTGCCGTGGGTGGCACGCCGCAGGCTGACTTTGATACAGAAAAAGCCGGTGGCAAGGCTGTTCCTTCCCACCATTCGCCTTTATTCAAGGTCAAGGGCGAAGCGTCGGTGCGTTTGGGTGTGGAAGCCACTGTCCATGCGTTGCGGGAGCTGTTGCAGTAATGATTTTCATTTACGGTGATGCTATGCTAGACACTGGATGATCATGTATTTTAATGATGGCGGGGATAATTTTATGAAAAAGAACGGATTATATGTACTTGGCAGTTTGGTCTTTGTGCTCCTTATCGGGATAACGGGGTCTGCCCTGGCGCAGGATCGAAGGGCTGAACCAGCACCTGTAACAGTTGCGTACCTGAATACCGAAACCGGTGTGGTAACACGTAACCTGCTCGCTGGATCGAAATCCATACCCCTTACCATGGAATTGCTGCAGGGCTTACGTACCGATAGTGGCGATCTGGGGGCGAAAGCGGGAGTGAACGGGGCATCAGTCGTTGATCTCCATGGTCGTTTTCAACACGTGATGGTTGGCAGTGTCGGAGCGGACGGGAAAGTTACGGTGGGGCATGCCGGAGCTTCGGCAGGTGCTCATGAGCTTGGTGAATTTCTGCAAGCCGAACAAGAAGCCAGGGTTGGGGATCAATAATGACTAATATCAATGCGAGGAGTAACAATATAAGTGGTCGCAATGTGACCGCTGGTCTGTTTCTGGCCACGATTTTGGTGGCCGGAGTGGGTCAGGTCCAGGCTGCAGCGACGATAACCATGGATTATAGTTTGGACGGCGCTACGGAAGGATTTAAATCTACCGCTACCGCTCACGCCCCTTCAACCGCTGCAGGCAATCCCGGAGCCGATCTGGGGGCACAACGCAGGGCATCAATTGAGGCCGCCGCCGCCGTATGGGGCGTTGCACTCAATAGTACTATAACGACTGTCGTGCAAGCCAAAATGGACCCTCAGGGTACTTGCGTGGGGACCTTTACGCTTGGTTCTGCCGGAAGCAATAATGTTCACTCGAACTTCGCCAATGCTCCAGCAGCCAATATGTGGTTTCCGGGGCCTCTGGCCAACAAAATTGCCCTTTCAGATTTAAACGCTGGCACACAAGACATCAATGCGACTTTTAACAGTCAGCTTGATAGTCATGCTAGCTGCATAGGTACCTCCCAATGGTTTTACGCGCTGGATAACCGGGTGGCTCCTGCGAACCACGTATCTTTTTTCAGCACGGCACTCCACGAAATCGGCCACGGCCTGTGCGTTTCTTCGTTTATGAACGGTGCTACCGGGGAGCTCTTTAACGACGGGGACGGACCTGATACCGGGGCCTTCGGTCAAACTGACTACTACTCCAGGTTCATGGAGCTCCACGGGACTGGTTTGCTCCCCGCGATGGGGACGGATGCTGCGCGTCTGGCTGCTTTCACTTCTGATCCCCTGTTGCACTGGACCAGCACTAACGTTGATGCAAATATTGCCGGTGCAAATTTGTCTGGCGGCATAAATGGCGGTCATGCGATGCTGTATGGTCCCAGTCCCTTCGAAGGTGGTAGTTCACTCAGCCACTGGGACGAAACTTTTCTCCAGAACGTTACGAGCAAGCATGAGTTTATGGAGCCCAGTGCCGATGCCCTCTCAGGCGACTTGCTCACCCGGTTTATGTGTCAGGATGCCGGCTGGGGAGCAACAAATGCTAACGTGCCCGTCCAACTCAAGAGCTTTTCTGTCGACTAAGATTGACCGTCTCCCGCTTGCTCAAAGTGTTGAGTAAGCGGGAGACACCCCCTCCTTCTACCCTCCTTTTTCTCTAGTAACTCAATCGATTGCCCGGACACCCGGGTGTTGGTTGGTGTGCAATCTAGCTTGTGGTCTAAATACCAAGCCGCTGAACAAGAATATCTGGTAGCACCCGGACAACCCCCATAATGGGTCGCCAATAGGCTGGCAAGTAAACCGTGCCATGATGTCTTGCAAGCTTTCCATCCATGGCGTGGGCAACACGTTCCGGCGTGGACCACAGCAGACCCTTTGAGAGTCCCGCAGTCATCGGTGTATCAACCGGACCCAGGCGCAAGTCGAGCACCCGCACACCAGTTGCTGCAAGGCGGTGCTGCAGACCACCGAGGTAGCAGGAAAGCCCCGCCTTGGTGGCACCATAGATGTAATTGGATGGTCGGCCACGATCCCCCGCCACGGAACTGATAGCCGCCAGGCAACCACTGTGTTGCTGCTCAAATCTGTTTGCCAGCAAGGTGAGGAGTGACAGGGGGCTGATGAGATTGGTCTGGATGAGCGTGCGTTGTTGTTTCCAGTCAGTTTCACCCTCGCTTTGACTACCCAGCGTGGCGTGGGCCAACAATGCGAGATCAGGCTCACCGAGGCTTTCCCAGCCCTCGGTGACGAGTTTTTTGTGTTGTTCTGTGTCACACAAATCCGCCACAGCGACGGAAACCTTTGTCGCTCCACGCAAATCAAGATCGCCGGCCAGGTTTTGTAATGCATCGTGATCGCGGCCGACCAGGTGCAAAACAGCCCCACGTGAGGCCAGTATGCGGCAATAAGCGGTTGCGATGGCAGAGGTCGCACCAAACACCAAGGCTGCTTTAATAGGTCTCTTCATCCTGATTGCTCCATCCGGCGCCAAAAGTCCGAAGCAAAGAGCGGATCATGTTGTTGGGTGAATTGTTCCAGTTTGGGGTAACCGCTAGTGAACAGTGTTGGCGACATTCTGGCATCCTTGGCAGGGTAGAGTTTGCCACCGCAGTCCGCAACAACACCGTCGAGTGTATCCAGCAGCTTGTGGGTTTTCGTGCCATGGTTGGCAAGGTCCAGGGCTATGGAAAACCCGGGGACCGGAAATGACATCAGTCCGGGTGAGGATCGGGGTCCAAACCATTTTCCCACCGCCAGTAACACGCGTTGACCGCTAGTTTCAATGACGCTCAACAGTTCATCCAGAGCAGACTCCGCGACTGCCGTCGGCAATACACTCTGGTGTTGAAAAAAGCCGGGTTTGCCAAACAGCGCATTCCAATCGGGTAGGCGGTCCAGTGGGTAAAGTACCGCATCCGCCGTTGTCTCCTGGGCACCGGACCTGATTCCCCTTCTATACCAGAGATTGCCGGTCTTCATCACCAGTCGGCCCGGTAGGTCAGAGGGAAATCCAGCCATCACTCCAAATCGGATACGTCGTTTGGCTGGCCATGTCAGATTGCCTTGCCTCTGCGAGTGATTGGCCATGATGTAATGGCCTTTGCGACAACCAGTGGCAGGGTCCAGCCAGACACTATGGTATTCCCAGGCCTCAAAATGCTCGTCCGCCAGGGAAAAAAGTGTGGACAGTTGATCAAATGGAATTCGCCGGGCTTTCATGGTGAGGGATTGTATGCGTCGCAATTGCAGTTTGGCACTCAGGATCAATCCAGTTAAACCCAGACCGCCGATTGTGGCAGCAAATAACTCGTTATTGCTCTCGAGGCTGCAGTCGAACACCTCACCGTTGGACCGGGCTAGTTTCAGGGCAATCAAGTGCGCACCGAAACAGCCTTCCTGCACATGATTCTTGCCATGCACATCATTGGCAATTGCACCACCAATGGTAACCCACTGGGTGCCGGGGACCACTGGTAGCATCCAGCCAGTGGTGGACAACAGGCGGTTGACATTCAGGATACTGACGCCTGCCTCACATTTCAGAATTCCAGTTTCGGGATCAAAAGATAAAAGACGATTCAGAAAGCGGCAATCGATCAGTGCCCCGTCGGTATTGAGTGCGCAGTCACCATAGGACCGACCCAGACCACGACCCAGGAAGGATTTGTGTTCTCCGGAGCTGAAAATTTGCTTTAGGTCTCTGACTGATGTGGGCGCAAAAGTATAAGCAGGGGTACCGGTGCTAACACCGCCCCAGCCGTACGTACTGCGGTCCATTACAGGGTTTCGCCGGTATCTGGACGAACCCGGAATAACACCAAGGTAACAGCAAGACCAACACCAGCGATCCACTCCACAGTACTCTGGGTGCTCAATAGCGTTGGCCAAAAATTGGGTTCGTAAACAGTCGAGACAAGCAACAGTGCAGCACCCGGCAGCCATGCCTGGCGATAACGGGTGCGGTTGTGAATCAGACTGGCTGCTGCCAGTGCCAGGGTCGGCCAGAGTATGACGGGTGTCGTTGACCCGGACACCAGTAGCGCCAAAAACGTCGCCGAAGTAAACAGCGGAAAGGCGAGTACCAAAACAATTTGTAATGGGTAAAGAAGACGAGGGGAAATTTCAGGATAACCCAAGCCAGTGGGGGGCAGTAACCGGTGCAACACAAAACTGTCTGGCCCCAGGCTTGCCCACGCTCGCAATAGCACACTCCAGAAGGTTCGAAACGGCCGCACCAACAGCCTGCGAAGACTGGTGACGCTATGGGTAAGCCGGTCAGGGTGGGTCATCCCATTCCAGACTGAAATGGTCTTTAGAACTTCTCCTTCGACACGAAGCTTGCCCCCTTGTTGCCCTTCGGTCTCGCCTGCCGCAATCATCAGGTTAAACATCCATGTGGTGTCTGGCCAGGGAATTTGATAGCGACGGGCATTGCGTACGGACGAGTAGGCAAAAACAAGCAATGTTGGCGCCAGAACAAAGATCCAATCCCGGATTGGCCCGGGTGTCAGGGCAAAGCCTGCGAAGGGTGCCAGCAGCAGGGCGTCAAATCGGGTCATAAAGGCCAGGGCAGACACTATACCCAACAATGCTGCCCGCAGGTTTGACGGCAGATCAGGGTAAACCAGGATCAGGCAGGCCAGTGACAACCACAGACCCAGCCAGATGTCCGGCCAGACATGCTGGCTGAGGATGAGCCGACCGGGCATGAGCACGAGTAACAACCCGATGACGAGTGCGGCTTGAGTACCACCAATAAGCTGTGCACTTAGCATACTTGCCAGGGAGGTCAGTGCTGAAGCAGCAGTGGTGGCAGAACGTAGCGTTTGTTCAGGATTAGTACTGTAACAGTGTGCCTGTTTTGACAACCAGGCCATCAACGGGACCCTGAGAAATTGCCCCGGGGCATAGGGGTCGGTCTGCGCACCGCATTGCACATAGCTACACTCATCACCCACTCCCACGACCGGACCCAGGGCGCGCCGGATTGTCAGCCGGACAAAAACCAGAACCAATAAAACCAGGAGATAGGGAAGCCAGGTCACTTTTGACTGGCTAGGCCGACGTCAAAATCAAGGCTCCGTAGCCGGAAATTTTGGTTTGGACTGAAAGGTTGGAGTGAATTTCTCACGCTCGCCCGACATGGAGATACTCTCCACATAGTACCAATAGGCTTTTCCGGTTTCTATGCTGGCATCAACGAATTCATAGCGGTTGGGTGTGTCGGAGTTGCCGGCACCGGCGATGGTGCGTGGGCTGATCTTATCAAATGGACCTTCTTCGGCGTCACCACGAAATACATCAAAGCCAAAATTGTTCAGCTCACTGGCGGTGGACCATTTGATGCGGTTGGACACCTCGTTGTTTTCCGCTGTGCCGCCAGAAGCGGAAGCCAGCAACAGGATTACCAGAGCGGGGATTATCATATTTCGCATATTAGCTTCCTAGTCTCCAACCAGGGGTTTTGATGTGCCGGCGCGGCTGACCTGCCGGGGAGCCCCGACAGATTTGCTGGAGGCCATTGCCGGTGACACCTCAATGCTGCCCATAGCGTCGATGTGACGTTTCGGGTTCCAGGCATAGGCCCGAATCTCGCCAACCGGCTCCACCGGGTCATTTGGCACTCGCAGCTTGAATTTGCCCCGTCGTAACTTTGCTTGCCTGCTTTGGATCAGGTTGCCCAGGGTGTCTTGCAAGTCGATCACCACCTGGCCGCTGAAAGCGGCGTCCACTACCTTGCCCTTGATCTCAATGTAATCGTTGCGCTGCTTGATGGTGAGATTGATATGGTGTCCCGGCAAGGCCAGACGCGCAGCTGGATCACCGAGAAGGTTGTAGGTTTCAATCATCATCCGGCTCGATTGTGACTTTTGCTTCGCGCGCATCACGGCCTCGCCCATGGTTCCCGGCCGGGTCAGCTCGTTGAGCATGACCTGGCTGAAATTCTGAGTGGGTGAATTGCGCCAGGAAGCAGCCAGAATGCCTATTGCTCCACGGTCAGGCATACGCAGAAACTTTTCACCGATCGAATCGGCTGTTGGGTGATCAAAGGGTGCCGAGTAACAGGTCATGCTCAACACAAACGGCAGTCGTGTGGTGGGGGTGAGCTGATCCAGATGATCCAGGGTAAAAAGGTCGTGGTTCTTGCGAAAATCGGGTGGGCCGGTACGCCAGATATAGCGTCCACCGTGACCCAGAAAATGGACGATTAACTGACCGTCGTTAAAGGCGTCTTGCAACTCCTCCTGATGCCTGACGTTGTCTTTTTCTTGTGCCGATGGATAGATTTTGGTACCGCTAAAGCCGTTCTCTCCCAGGGTTTGATCCAGCTGATTGCTGGTCCACTGGAAACCCGTTTGCTCGTTGGTTATCCACAACACCTTGCGTCGCCACGGCCCGACTTCAGACTGCTGGTGATAGTTTATTGTCTTGTTGACAATGGCGCTGACATCGAGCGGGTCGCTGACCGGAAATCTGCCGATGGCCAAATCAGGCAGATAATCATCGCCATCCACGGTCACAAAAACGTTATCACTGGCGGCATAGCCTTCGTAGGTGTCGACTTGCCAGGTCGGCATCAGGTTGCGATCGGCTGCGATCAGACTGTCCGCATACGCATCACTCCCGTTCTTGGCAAATTGGCTTTTCTCGTGTTGTCTGAAAGTCCAGTCGGCGTAGTTCCGGTCGTTCCCAACAGCGTTGTGTACCTCCCAACTGGCGTCACCGACCAGTAATACAAAGCGAGGCTTGGGTTGTTGCCAGTTGTGGTAGGCGTGACTGATGAATTCACGAATGGCAGTTGGTGCCAGTACACCTTCATTGAACTCGTCGTAGACATCCTCGATATCGATAACCTGGACAGTCAGGCCCTGTTGCCGATGAAAATCGGCGAGTGGCTCGACGGCCTCACGCAAACGCCGATGGGTAAGCATCAGGTAGTCTGCCTGTTGATTGGTATTGCGCAGGTTTGACGGATTATCAGCAACCATGGCAACCGGCTGGTGAAAGA
This sequence comes from Gammaproteobacteria bacterium, assembly GCA_021772915.1. Taxonomy (GTDB): domain Bacteria; phylum Pseudomonadota; class Gammaproteobacteria; order Xanthomonadales; family SZUA-36; genus SZUA-36. Next base: position 90,664 of record JAJFLB010000009.1, read on the forward strand.
CATCACCCACCACTGCCACGTAAGTCGAGGTGTCTTGAAGCGTCGCATAACGGTGCCAGAACTGATTGTCACGCTGATACGACTCAATGGGCTTCAGTTGTTGACCCGTCTCACCCACCAGCACCGGGGGCGTTTTACTCTCACCAGACATTTGAAACCATCCTCCTTCCTGGTGCTTGACGTGCAGCTTGTGTTGACCGGCGGGTAGCAATCCTGTGTGGGGGTAGTTCACCTCCACCCAATTCAGCAGGACAGCATCGGCCAGTGGATTCAAGCTGGATTCAGGGGTTCGTTCCGGAACGCCAAGTGACAGGCTATTGGGGCCGGCGTCATTGAGTACTTCGACAGGTATCGACTGGATATCAATTATGAATTCTTCCTGACCCTGCCACTCTCCAGAGCCTATCAGTTGGCCATTCAGAAACACCTCGACCCGGTGATCGGACATATCGGAGAGGATCCAAGTGGGTGGTGTAGACCACCCGCGTAACCCGATCCTGATCGTGGGTGAGGAATCGGTTTGTATTTGCTGTAAGTCCAGCGGGACCACAAACGGTTCAGGATCAATCGAGTTGAGTCTCGCCCAATACCAGACTTCGGGTTGCGGAGCATCGGCATGACCGGGAAAACGCACCCGCAGTTCGTCCTTCTCAAGGTGCGTCCAGGACCGCAGGACGGAAGCATCTTGATGACGCCCGCCCTGCAGTGCCGGGATGATCCGACTGGCCGGTTCTTCTGCCTGCGTGAGCCAGTAGGTATTGTATGGGCTGAACTCGTTGTAATAGGAGTTCGATCCGGCAAGGTGGTGGGCGTAAAACACCAGATCCCCCGGCGTGCTTGGCGTTATGCCCACCACTGAATAAGGTGTTGATTCGCCCCCGCTGGATAGCCGTAGCTGCTCCAGCTTTAAGGCAGCGCAGCCGAAAACTTCACGCAGATCACCACCCGGGATACGATATATACCTGAGTTTGTGACCCTTACCTTAACCGATGGTGCATTTTCACACGGGCGCTCATCCGTTGTTGCGCCCAGTGCCTGGATGGTAAACAGACCACCCGACAACAATAAACCATAAGCAAGACGCTGAATCATGTAGTTTGCTACCAAGGACCCAAAAAGAGCCCATTGTAGCCGAGAATCTGTGCAACCTGAAAGAGCGGTAATCCGTTGCGAACATTACACAAAAATGGTTGCGTTACATGCTTGCCACTTCCTCAGCCGTTGCGTCGTCGGGATAAACACTCCGCAGCCGGTACCGGGAGTCCAACATGCCGCCGGTATTGATAATCGACAGATTCCTGACGTTTGTTTATACTTTCCTCTGTGTTGCGCAGGGGCGCTTTTCGATTTTGGAGCATTAGTATGAAGTTTGGGAAACAAACAATAGTTGTTGGGTTAATTGCCGTTTTCTCGTATGCCGGACCGCTGAATGCGGGCAACATGCAGGCTTATTTCCAGCCCCCCGTCGGAGGCGGAACGCTCGACGATATCAATGCAGCCACCGCCGCCACCACTGTGCCACCGGCCTACACTACTTGCGCTACTCCGCCACCGACAAACAAAGTTTTTGGGGTTGGTTTCACCTCGGGTCTGGCCTACAACGGTGCCGGTGTGCTGTATGGACTGAATTGGTCGGGGGGTGCCGCCGGCTCACCGATTTTTTTGCACACCTTTTCAGCCGGTCCCTGCGCAACCGGCACCAATGTGGGTGCCGTTGCGGTCGGCCCGGTTAATCTCGAAAGTCTGGCCTTTTGCGCCATCGATGGATTGTTTTACAGTGTTGACTGGGACGCCACGCCACCACACCAGGGTCAACTGTTGAGCATCGTCGCGGCGACCGGTATCGGTACACTGATCGGCGGACACCTGACCTTTGATCGGCGTGTCGTCGGTATGGTCTGTGACGCAACCGGGCAGTTGTGGGCGGTGACTTCCGGTTTTGCTACAAAGGGTTCTGAGTTACTCAAGATCAACCGCACAACGGGTGTTGAAACGCCGGTGGGGTCATTGGGTCTGGCGCCCAATGAGGTAGAAAGTCTGGCCGCAGAACCGGGTGATACCACCAAATTGTTCGCAGCAGGCAAAGGCCTCCATGAGATCAACAAGACAACCGGCGCTGCGGGGCCCAAGATCGGTGCTGCAACTTACGCCCAGTACTGGGCCATGGCAGGGACGGCGACCGCTACCCCGGTAGAACTACTTGAATTCTCAGTAGACTAGCAGGCAACAGCAGGGTGAAATCACCCGTTCGAACCGCAGATATCGCGACGGATCAGAGGCTGAGTTCAAATCTACGCACCGGACCGATCGTCTGGTTGGTAGAGCTCCGCGTGCATCATTGGGTAAAGAACACTTTGGTGTTCCTGCCGCTCGCCTTGACGCCCCAGTTACTTTCCTCCCAAACCGTGATGCAATGTTTGTTGGGTTTCCTTGCCCTCAGCCTTGTCTGTTCGGGAACCTACGTGTTGAACGACTTGCTCGACCGCGAGGCTGATCAGCACCACAAGTCCAAATCCCAACGCCCTCTGGCCAGCGGCCGCATTACGACATCAGCAGCAGCGCTGGGCGCTGTCGGCCTGTGTATCTTTGGATTGGCATGGGCCGTTACCATCAATGGTGTATTCGCGGCGTTTCTAGCCGGTTACATGCTCCTATCCCTGATCTATTCCTATTACCTCAAAACCCTGGTGTTACTGGACCTGGTTACGCTGGCAAGTATGTATACCTTGCGCATGGCGATGGGTGTCGCTTTGATCGGTGGCGCGTTTAAACCGTGGTTGCCGGTATTCGTTTTTCTGTTTTTTGGTGGTCTGTCTGCGGTTAAGCGAACGACAGAACTGGTGAAAAGGACCAGGCGTGACGACCACTCAGATAATCGACGCGGTTACCAGGAAGAGGATCTTCCTCTGCTGATTGCCCTGGGTATAAGTTTCAGTGTTGGTGCGTTGATCGTGCTGGGTATGTTCCTTTCCGTGGTGGCGGTGCCTGAGCTGGTCTATCGCTCACCACAACGGCTTTGGTTTGCGCTCTCCTTGCTGCTCGTGTGGACCTTGCGGTTTTGGGTGCTCTCGGTACGTGGCACCTTACCGGATGATCCGGTCTTGTATTCCCTGAAGGACCAGTTTTCACTTATTGTGGGTATTTTGTTGTGCTTGTCCATACTTGCCACTCATCTCCCATGAGTTCACCTGCTGCATAGTCACGGGAATTCTGTCTTCTAACAGGAACAGGTCAGTGAACAGTCCCCAGAAAACTCAACCTGGCTGGCCCTTGCTTTTTGCCACCTGGATCGTGGTCGCTGTCGCGACCTTGGGCAGCCTTTTTTCCAGTGAGGTAATGGATATTCCTGTATGTGTTCTTTGTTGGTATCAACGCATCGCCATGTATCCCCTGGTACTGGTTCTGGCGATTGGATTGTTTCCGTATGATCCCAAGGTGGTACGGATTGCGGGAGCGTTGGCGGCTTTGGGGTGGGTCATTGCGTTATACCATGTCTTGCTGGTAGCCGGGATCATCCCTGAAGCTGCCCAGCCTTGTGTACAGGGCATCCCCTGTTCGGAGACCCACATCTCTTTATTTGGGTTTTTGAATTTACCAACGCTTTCTTTGTTGACGTTTACGCTGGTCTGTATTTTGTTGCTTTATACACATAGGATTGAATCATCATGAGCAGGAAAACACTATTTGTTTCCGTCGCCGGGCTGGTCTTGGTCGGCTTTGTTGTTGCCACGGTACTATTCCAAAATAACCAGGCCACACAGCGGGGATCATCGGGGGGTCAAAACCAGGGAGTGGTGGAACGGGCAGGGGCTCCCGTCAAGGGCGCCGAAGATGCCAGGGTCACCATTGTCGAATTTTTTGACCCGGCTTGCGGTACTTGTCGGGATTTCTATCCCCTGGTGAAACAGTTGATTGACCGGTATCCGGGGAAAGTCAGGCTGATGGTGCGCTACGCACCACTCCACACGGGTTCGGACCAGGTTGTAAAAATGCTGGAGGCGGCCCATCAGCAGGGTAAGTTTTGGCAGGCCCTGGAGCTGTTATTCGACAGCCAGCATCGTTGGGTCGCCAACCACGTGTCTCAACCCATGCGGGCCAGGGGCATATTGAACGGCATGGCAATGGACCACAAGAAACTGATGGTTGATATGAATGGTCCCGCCGTTGCGGGCGTGGTTCAGCAGGATGTGAGGGATGGCAAAACCCTTAAAGTCCGGGCCACACCGGAGTTCTTTGTCAATGGTCGTCCCTTGCCCAGCTTTGGTTACAAGCAACTGCGCGAGCTGGTAGCTGACGCCGTGGACAAAGCATACTGACAATCACCCTTGTGGGCGGGAACTAGTACTCCTTCAAGGTGATATTGCCGTGTTCAGCGAGTTGGGAAGTGGTTGACCGTAAGAGGCGCTTCGCGGGTAATGGCCCGGTCCTTGCCAAGAAGCGCACCAAGAGTAGGCGCCTTCAGCCGACGCCACGGACGACGGCTTCCCGGCTCGCCCGAAGGGAGCTAAGCAGATGATCCAATACGGCGTTACAGCCCTTAACAAGGACCAGCCATTGTCTGCGGACTGTGCCTTGTCTTGGATCATCTGCTTAGCTCTGAACATGGCAATATCACCTTGAAGGGGCACTAGGTATACCCGATGGAGTCATATTCCCGTTGAAAACGAACCAACAGCAAACACAGACGCCGCGCATTGCGCTTGTCCTGTTGTTGTTTTTTACTTCCGGCGTCCTGGCGCTGACCTACGAAGTCGTTTGGACCCGTATGATGGTGAGTGTGTTCGGGTCGACCGCAGTTGCGGTTGGAACCGTGTTGGCTGCGTTTATGGCGGGTTTGGCCATAGGCGGTTGGCAGATTGGTAAATTTGCCGACAAAAGCCGACATTGTTTACGGCTTTATGCCTGGCTCGAACTCAGCATTGCCCTGGTCGCACTTGCTTCTCATCTGGTTTTAAGCCAGATAGGTCCTGCGCACACGGTCATCTACGAACTTGTTAGTTCGTCCGCTGCCAGTTTTGGTTTCGTCCGCTTTGTGCTGGCATTTGCACTTGTCATGTTACCCACCCTGCTGATGGGGGCAACGTTACCCGTACTAAGCCGATTTCTGCTGGGCAGGACGAACACGGTGGGGATCAATCTCAGTACGCTATACGCGGTCAATACATTGGGCGCAGTGGTAGGTGTGCTGATTACCGGGTTTTTCCTGATCGGCAGATACGGCGTCCATGTTCCGGTCTACGGTGCGGTGATGGGTAACCTGATGGTCGGGGTCATCGCCTGGATTGCATCCTTTCGCATACCAGCGACATTGTCCGGCAAACTGTCGGCCCCAAAGGATTTGGACGAAGTCGTTGCCAGTAAGATTGGCCCCCCCGGCCCCGTCACCACCAGGATTATCCTGCTGGGATTGGGGTTATCCGGTTTCACTTCCTTTGCTTATGAGATTTACTGGACAAGATCGCTAGTTTTTGTGCTTGGAAACTCAACCTATGCACTCACAACCATGTTGAGTTCCTTTCTAACCGGTATAGCGCTGGGCGGCTATCTGATCCGATTCCTGTTGCGAAGAAGCGTAGATAGATGTGTCATTTTTGGCTGGGTCCAGGTGCTGCTCGGTACCTTTTCAGCACTGGCATTACCGCTGTTGTTTTTGGTTTCAGACACCCGCTCCCTGAACCAATATCTGGTGGACACGGCGGGCCAGATTTTCCCACTTGTCTTTGCTGGCTTTGGTGTGGCCTTCCTGGTCATGCTGATTCCCGCCATGCTCATTGGGGCGACCTTCCCGCTGGTGGGGCAAATATGTGTCAAAGATCCACAACATGCCGGCGCATCGGTGGGTAGGGTCTACGCCGTCAACACGTTTGGAAACGTGTTGGGAGCGCTGGCGCCTGGATTTATCCTGCTCAACTGGCTGGGCATTCAAAAGGGAATACTGGCCATGGCGGCGCTCAATGCGGGCTTGGGTTTTGTTATTCTGTTCTTACGGCTGACACCCCGGTCAAGACATCCGGCCTGGCGGTTGGTTTTGCCCACGTTGCTGGTTCTGTCAGCGTTCACCATGAGTCGCGCGCCGCTTGATTTTCAGTTTCCATCGGAAGGCGAAACCAGTAATCAGCAAACACTTTTCTATCGTGAGGGCCCGTCAGCGACGACCAAGGTGTTTTGGGACCCCGCAAAGCAAGAAAAGCACATGAGTGTGGACGGCATCGTCATTGGCGGCACCGGGATGGTCGAGTTCAAGCAGCTGCTACTGGCACATTTGCCAAAGCTGCTGCTGCAGGACGTTGCCACTGAGCTTTCCATCGGTGTGGGTTCGGGTATCCTCCTGGGTGAAAGCTTTCGTCACCCCAGGGTAGAGAACATCACCGGGGTGGAGATCGAACCCGGTGTAGTCGAGGGTGCCGACTGGTTTTCTGAAGAAAACCATCGTGTCCTGCAACACCCGGGCCTGGAAATTGTAAATGATGATATCGGTAACTTTCTGCGTACGACATCAAAAACCTACCAGGTCATTACGGCAGATGAAAAGACCGCTGATGAATATGCATCCAATGGATTTTCATACTCCCTCGAATATTATGAACTTCTGAACCGGCACCTGGCACCCGGCGGCCTGGTTGCGCAGTGGATTCCGACAACATTGCCACCCGAACAGTATCAAATGATCCTTAGAACGTTTTCCGACAGCTTTGCCCATGTACAACTATGGTACTTTTTACCTGCGCGCAAGAGAGGGCCCTTCAATTCCATTTTAATTGGTTCCAAACAGGCCATTCCGATTAGCATCAATCACATGAGTCGGCAGTTTGCAGAAAACCACCAGGCATACCAAAGCCTCGCACCGTATGGTCTAAGCTCGGCCGAGGCCGTTGTGCCACATTTTGTGGCCGATGAAAAACATATTCGGGAAGCGGTCAGCACAGCCGTTGTTAACAGCCTTGATTACCCCCGTTATGAGTTTTATTACCCGTGGGACTACAAGACTGAAGAGCAAAACAAGTTTGTTTCAAATCACCAGTTTATTATTGAGCTCAAACGAAAGGCGTATGCGGGATACCTGGCAGCGCTTGTGGCGGATAGTCCGGAGAGTGCCCGGCTCGGCTTGACACTTACTGCAGAAGATATCTTTCTCGTGGGGTTTGAAAAATTTCTGCTGGGGTTGTCGCTAACTGAGACTTATCGCATTTTCGACTATGTGCTTTCGCTGGCACCCTGGAATGAGAGTCTCAGATCCCGTATTTACGTTATATATGCTCATATCGCGGCCAGTGGTGGCAGCCCAATGGAGCGGACACAACGAATGAAGCGAGCAGACTCTTTGTATGAGGAAGCACCAGGACCCTAAAGTCAGCCACGACCGATTACTCTGAGGAGCACAAAGTGAACAACAGTACAACAGTCGATTATGGACCATTAACGGAACTCATTGGTACCTGGAAGGGTGATAAAGGTCAGGATGTCGCGCCTGGGCCGGATGGCGTGGAGAACAAGGCCTATTATGAAACCATTACGTTTACTGCCGCAGGGAACGTAAGCAACGCCAAACTACAGGTTTTGAGTGTCGTCTCTTACGAGCAAGTCGTTAAGCGCAAGTCGGACCACGAGATATTTCACGACGAGACGGGTTATTGGTTGTGGGATGCAGACCGCAAAACCATTATGCATTCACTGGCCATTCCCCGTGCAGTTTGCGTGCTTGCCGGTGGGCCCCATAATGGTGAGGCGAACCCTGACGGCAACACGGTACTGGAAGTGTCTGCCGGGCTGGATGACGAGGACTGGCAAATAATCCAATCACCCTTCATGCGGGATAACGCCCGTACCACAGCGTTCAACCACAAAATTACTGTGGGCAATAACACACTCACTTACACCGAGACCACCTGGGTGGATATCTATGGCAAAGCTTTTGAACACACGGACCAGAATGAATTGGAGAAACAGGCAGTCTAGCTGCACATAAGTAGTTCGAATCAGATATTGCACCAGATTATAAAAGCCATGAAAGATCCAAAAAAAATAACTATCAGACAGGCAGCCCTCAACGATTCCACTGCCATCTTGGCTGTTATCGATCAATCCGCCAGAGCAATTGCAGAAAGCGACTATACCCCAGAGCAGATTGAGCTTGCCTTGCAGGGTGCATTTGGGCTGGACACACAGCTAGTAAAAGATGGGACCTATTTCGTGGCGGAGCTTGACGGTTTGATTGTCGGCTGTGGTGGTTGGAGTTGGCGTAAGACGTTGTTTGGTGGAGATGCCATCACCGGTAAAGATGATGAGCCGCGGGATCCGGCCACTGAATCGGGAAGGATTCGGGCGTTTTTTGTTCATCCGGACCATATGCGTAAGGGTATTGGACGCCAAATTGTGGAACGATGTGAATCAGAAGCATGGGGTTTCGGTTTCAGACGTCTGGAGTTAGGTGCCACGTTGCCCGGGGAACGGTTGTACCGTTCGCTCGGTTACATTGCCGCGGAACCGTACGAGTATGAATGTGAGCCTGGCAAATTCATGACTGTAATACCCATGAGCAAGGACATACTTGAAAAATAGGGGCAACTCAACGAAACCACATTTTGAGCCATGCACTGCAAGACCAAATGTGTCGTACCAAAAAAAGGGTCGGCAAGCCTCCTTGCCGGCCCAGGGCTAAAGAATTGGTGTTCTACGGGGTAATTGTTGCCCGCAACATTACATTGTTGAACGCTTCGTAGCCATGCAAGGTGATGTGCCAACGACCCGCGGGCGGATTGTTCACTCTGACCTTCTCCGTGTTGCCAAACAGGTAAGGAGCGTAGTCGTGGTCGTCCGGTGAAGCTTCACGCCCTCTCGCCACGTACAGATCGACGTCGCCGCTGCCAGACCAGGTCTTGATCACGAGCCGGCTTTGTCCACTGGGAACGTCGATATAGTACTGGCGGACTGTGCCTTCTGCACCACTCAGACCAGCGATAGTCTCACCAGTGTCAAGGGCGTTTTCAGCCACGGGTGGTAGTGGATCCGGTGGGGCCGGATTCGGACAGCTGTCACCGGGGTCGGTCGGATCAGTCGGATCGGTTGGATTGGTTGGATCGGTTGGGTCAGTCGGATCCGTGGGTCCGCCGTTACTGCCGATCCTATCAAGGATCCAGTCACGATGGCTGTAGGTACGCGTGTAAACGCCGTACTTATTGGGCTGGGCACAGCCCTCTCCCCAACTCACTACACCGATGTGATATTCGCTACTGCCACTGGTCACCCACAGCGGCCCGCCACTGTCTCCATAACAGGAGTCTTTGCCGCCTTCGGCCAGACCGGCGCAGATCTGCGCGCTGTTGATTTCACCGTCATAAGCTGAGGGTGAATTACACTCGGAATTGGTAACGATAGGCAGGGTAACCTGGTGCATTTGATCGGGTGAACCCCCATTTTCCGATAACGCGCCCCATCCCGAGACCGTTGCCGGTTGATTGGGTGCCCCGGCGCCACTCATCACCGCCATGGTTGGCAGTAAAACGGTGGGTATTGAATCGGGTAACGACGATGCCAATCTCAGCAGTGCAATATCATTTTCCAGCGTCGAGTCGTTGTATTGGCTGTGGACGATGATCTGTACGACATCACGGCGGAACCCCTGATCGGTCAGAAACAGGTCATGGCCCCCAACCCAGACACTCAGTCCCGGGTCGCCGGCCGTCTCACCAACCGTGCAATGGGCGGCGGTCAATATCCACTCGCTGCCTACGACTGCCCCACCGCAAAAGTGTTCGCCTTCATACTGGAGCGAGGTAATCCACCGCTGCTGTCCTTCGGTAGAGGGACCACCACCCACGATTTTCACCGTTCCACCCGTTGTTGTGTCCGGGGCCATTCTGGTCTTGTTGAGGTAGTCACCTGCAACTGATAGTTGGGCAACCAGCAATAGCGATAAAGTGCTGGCGAATTGCGTTAATCTCGTAGTCATGAGCTGTCTCCTGTTTGCTAGAGTCAGGACCAGTTAGCTTTTCTACCTGGCCATGTACCCATTTCAACAGCTCAACGACGCCGTCTGTAGCGTGTTTTAGTAGCTCAATTGTTGTGATATTCGAGGCTTTTGTAGCGTTTTGTGTGGATCAGGACTGGATGGCGATACGCTACACTGGGTTATCGTGGCCAGGTCAGAAGGAACTGGGCACCACCTTGTTCGCTTTCTTCACACACGACACTGCCCTGGTGTTGTTGCATGATGGCTCGCACGATCGCCAACCCCAGCCCGCTACCACCTGAGTCGCGTGAACGACTGGCATCCAGGCGGGTAAATGGCTCGAAAATACGGTCCCTTTTACCCGGTGCAATCCCGGGTCCGTCGTCACCGATAATGACCTCGGTTTGCTGGCTATCAGCACGCAATTCTATGTTGACGCGCCGAGCGGCGTAGCGTGCCGCATTCCTCACAACATTGATGACCGCCCTTTCAGTTAAGCGTTCATCGACGTAAACCGAGTGACTCTCACTGTCGGGATGTACCACAATCTCCACCGTCGGGTACACCTGTCTGACTTTAGCGCAAACCCCATCCAGCAAGCTGTCGAGATCCACGTCAACGTGTTGTAGCCGGTATCCTCCGTGACGCACACGTGAGTAGCCGAGCACCTCGCGTACCAGGTCATCCAGTTCTGCTATTGATGCATCCATCTTTTCGACCAACCCGCGCCGCTCTTCATCGTCGGTAGTCTCAGCCAACATGTCCTGGGCGAAACGCAGTCGGGCAATCGGGCCGCGGAACTCATGGGCGACCGCGTGCAACAGGTCGCGTTGCGCGGAAAGACTTTCTTGCCACTCGCTGATTGCGCTGACCAGTTGCTCAGTCACCCGGTTGAGGCTCGACTCGACACTGCCCAGTGCACCGTCACCCTGCACGATGAGTGGTGGGGTGGTTGGACCGTCATCGAACAGCTGATCAAGTGTCTGTGACACTTTGTGCATGCGATTTCGAACCGGCAACACAAGCCACCACAATAGCCCCCCAGGCACGACCAACGCCACCACTACAAACAACCAGAGCGCAATATCCAGCGAGGGCTCCAGATCGAAATAAAACACCTCGTTTCGAAGCATGCTGCGGTCGTCTGGAAGCAGAATGAGTGCTACGCCATCCTCTCCATCGACGTACAGACCGTCCAGACCCTTGGCGATCAACATGGCGTAAAGTTCTGCCCACTTTGCGTCAGAATCTCTCACCAACTCCAGAAAATCGTTTGAACTCTGGTTGTAGGCGCTCACTGCCGATTCCCATTGGTCGGTTGACAGGTTTGCGAATTGTTGCTTGAGCGCACCGGAGCGGGTTACAACCTCTGCCTCCATGGACTCGGTTTGCAAGTCGTAGGCGTAAGGCAGCCACACCCACTCGTACACCTGCCATATCAGTACCGTTGACCCAACAGTGGCCAGAAACAGTTTCAGCCACAGGCCTTTCATCGGTCCACCAGGAGGTAGCCGCGACCGCGTACGGTTTTAATTTTCTGGGGTTGCTTTGGATCATCGCCAATTTTGCGTCTCAGGCGCGAGACACGAAGGTCAATGGTGCGGTCCAATCCGTCATAGATGGTGTGTAACGTCTTGTCGTGCAAATGCTCACGACTGACTACATGCCCGCATTCCAGTGCCAATAACCACAGCAACTCAAATTCTGCAGCCGTCAGATCTACCAATACGCCATCGCTGCGCACCTCGCGTGCCCCACGGTCAATATTGAGAGGACCCGCTTCTATGCAACGTGGGGCGGTTTGATCATCTGCAACCCCATCGGCGCGCCGCAAAAGCGCCCTGATACGTGCCAACAATACCCGTGGACGAATCGGTTTGGCCAGATAGTCGTCTGCACCAACTTCGAGGCCTGTGACTTCATCAATATCATCGGCCAACGCTGTCAACATCAAAATCGGACCGTCATAGTATTGCCGCACCTGCCGGCAAACACTCAGCCCATCAATGCCGGGCAGCATCAAATCAAGCACGATCAAACGAGGTGGTTCCGCCTCAATCAAACCAACTGCTTTTGCACCGTCGCCAACGACCCGCACGTCGAACCCATTTGATGTTAGAAAACTGCGGATTAATTCCGACAAAGCTTCATCATCATCGACAATCAGGATGTGGTTGTTATGAGTTTTTGGTTGCGACATCGGTGTTAGTTTGAACTGCCCTTGCTCAATCTGCCAGCAGCGATTCGTCGTGGTTATGTATCAAACTGTAGCGTAGTTTCAACCTTTAAGGTAACCCTTGTGTCGGGCAATAGAGATGGAAAGGGCTGGGTTTGATATGTATTACAGCTCAATAAACGCACGGTGTTTTCAGGTGCAGGTGACGGGTTGATGATCTTCCTTGTGGATGGTCAACACTTTATCAGGAGAGACCTGGGTAATATTATTTAGCCTGACGCGCACACTTACCAGCAGTATTCGCTGGTCGTCTTGCACGTCTCACGTGTGTTGGACTCAAGTGTGAGCAGCGACTCCAGTGGGCAGCTTTTCCGGCTATAATGCCAGTGCCTTAGCGGTTTTCGTATCACAGTTTAATGAGCAAAGGCCACTGCCGGTCATTGGTGTTTGCGCCGTGAGTGATGTGTTCGTGACAAAACGGGTCCTCCAACGTCGACGCGGATTTTGACCTACTTAGAGGGCTGCTTTGATGATGCATTGGAATTGAGATTTTATAAGTAAGGAGGGGTTGCGTTGAAACAGAAACGTGAACACACTCTCCCGATTGCCAAAGGTGACCCCGGAGGTCAAGACGATAATCCGCTACAGGTCGCGAGCCCTAACGATGCGCTACGTAACGTGTCTTTCGGTTGGCCCCTCTACCGCTACCGGTCACTGTTTCACCTTTTGCTACGTATCGAGTACGGGCGTTTTTTCGTAGCGCGTTATGAGGCGCTGGCTCGGTTGATCCCACGAGGTTCCTCTGTTGTGGAAGTATGTTGTGGCGATTGTCTGCTCTTTCTGAAGTATCTCAAGACAAAGGACGTGGATTATGTCGGTCTTGACAATTCGCCCGCACTTGTAGCCTGGGCAAGAAAGCGCGGGGTCAGGGCTCGGGTCTTTAATGTCCTTGAGGATTCGATCCCCAAGGCTGATTACGTTGTGCTGCACGCGAGCCTTTACCAATTCGATCCCAGGTCCGAGGAAGTGGCCCGTAAGCTGATCTGCGCGGCACGTGAAAAGGCGATTATCGCGGAGACAGTGCGAAATCTCTCGCACTCCAGAGTCTCCCCTGTGAGCGCTTTGGCCAACTACTTCACCCGGCCGATCGGCGTTGGAGCCAACTACACCGGTCGTCGATTCGACAGTGCAACACTGGTCGGTTTTTTTGACCGGCTTGGTGGACTTGAAAACCACTTCTTGATCGCCGGTGGCCGTGAAATGGTCGGTGTGTTCACCGGCAGGGCGGCGGAATGATGCCCTCACTGGAGCGTCACTGGAATGCCCTCGCTGCTCTAGCCATGGTCGTGTCGGTGTATCTGCTCGATCTATTCGTGACCCACTACCGGTTTTTCGAGGATGAGGTGCCGCCCTCTGCTAGCGATATCTTCCTCGTGCGGACAACCCTGCTGGCAGTCGCTGCGGTTCTCTCGCTGCGTTGGTTGGTAAAGCGCCCGGGGCCATCGATGTCGAATGCTCCGAGGGCCGGCCCGCAATTTTTGAGGAGGTTGCCCTGGCTGACCGCAATACTCGCTGTGTTTTTCACGTTCGTGTTCTACCTGTCGCCGCGGGAGTTCTACAGCCTGGGAAGAGAAGACAGACTCATCGAGCACGCATCGGCGATGGCGAGCTTTGCAGCAGCCGGTTACTTCCTTTGGCTGATTATGCGGATGAGAGCCACACGACCACGACCGGGCCTGGCAGCCCAGGTCTGTGGATTGGGGTTGGCTGTGGTATTCCTGCTAATCGGATTTGAGGAAGTATCATGGTTTCAGCGTGCTCTCAAATTCGACACACCAGAATTCGTGCTGCAATTGAGCCAACGTAATGAACTTAACTTCCACAACATGTACACGGCGCTGGCTGAGGCGGTTTACTACGTCGGTTCGTTTGTTTTACTGATTGTCTTACCGCTTGTCCGCGAACGAACCTCTTGGCTCAAGCGGTTTGAAAACTGGGGGGCATGGTTGCCGGACCGCACGGTGTTGCTGGCAGCGGCCCCCGCCTTTGCTTTCAACTATGTGTACTGGAACGCACCCTTCGCGCAGTTCCCATTCTGGTTTACCCTGGCGGTGCTCGTCATGTACGCATGGGAGGCAGTACGGAAACCGGACCTGTCAAGCGGTGAACGTGCCCTCCCTGTGTCGGTCCTTGCTGTGTTTGTCTTCGTGCAAGTCGTCTTCCTGCTGGGAGGAAGCGAGTTCGTCCGTATTTGGGACGCGAGTGAATACAAGGAGTTACTCATACCACTGGGTTTTCTAGTCTATGCAATTAACGCCTCCAGACGCATTGCTATGCAGTTGGGCCTAACGGAAACAGGCCCACTGCTTGCCTCTCTGCCGATGATGGTGGCAAGCGTCTTTGCGTTGCTCTCCATCAACTTTGCAGTGGGTGAGAATGTCACGCAGAGCGAACTCGATGTGTTGGCGTTGGCCAAGCAATTCGCGAACCCGGACTGGCTACCAGGGGACTGGCAGCTCAATGAGCCGGTTACTGCCAGGCTTGCCTTCGTGGTGGTGCTCTATCCGTTAGTCAAGTTCCTGCCCCTGGTAGCGGTATCGATAATCGGTCGTCTGACCGGCTTTGCCATTTTGAGCCTGGGTCTTGCCATGATTGGAAGAAGAATCAGGCTCAATGCACCCACGGTTTGCGTCGCCGTGGGTATCTACATCTGGCTAGGTCAATCCTTTTTGGATGCCAGCGACTCTCTTTTCAAGCGCTTCGAGGCGCATGTGCTGGCCTACGGTTTTCTGTTGCTCGCTCTGAACGCACTGCTGGATCGCAGGTTGAAACGAACTGCCGTCTTTGCGGGGCTGGCAACCAGCTTCCACTTTTTGGTTGGCGGATGGGGTACGCTCGCTCTTGCTCTCACTGCATGGAGCCAGGGTGTGGGTGTGCGTCGGGAGCGTCTCATTGCCATCGGGTATTGGTTCGCGGCAGCTTCGGTGGCCATGTACTATGTAGCAACGGTTCTTCTCGAGCCCACTGTCGACACCATCTACGACCTCGACCACGTCTACATCTTTTATCGCAATGCGGGTGCCCTGGTGCCGCAGACCTGGAACTGGGAGCTCGCTGAGGTGGCGGCCGCCGCCGCGCTCGGCTGGGTATTGGTGCGGGCGCGGTTTCTCGACCCCGTGCACTCTGCATCGCGCCTGGTTTCAGAGTTCGTACTCTGGACGCTTGTGTCGTATTTCGTAGCACTTTTGCTCTCTCCCTTCGACTTCGCCCTGAAGATCCTCCACACCTATCCATTTCGGGTGCCAACGACACTGCTTCAGGTAATTGGCCTGCTGTTTCTCGTGCGCTGGCTCGCGAGGTGGCTGGTACACGCAGATAGGCGCAACTTGCTGGCCCTGGTGGCTGCCGGCTTTTTCTTCTGGGTCGGGGCTGAACGTTTCGCCGATGGCTTTGTAAAATTACAGGCATTCCCACGTGGCGCCTACTCCCAGAATGGGGGTGGGTCGAGCCGTGCACGAGCCATTTACGATGTCTGCGAATGGATCGACGCCAACACCGAGCGCAACGCTGTAGTGCTCACAACTCCCACTCGTGGTCTGGTGGCCTATCTATGCAATCGTGCCGTCGCGGTGCGTTGGAAGAGCGTGGCCTACACCCAGGCTGGGCTGGCAAAATGGTACGGGCGTTTGACCGCCTTCAATGGTGGTGACGAACCGGGGCGGAATACCAACATCACAAAAACGTTCCGTAGGCTCGAAGCAGACGACTACAGGCGACTTGCCCGCGACTATGGCGGTTACTACTTGCTGATCAAGAGGGAAATGATCATGGGTCTGGAGAGGATCTACGCTAACGATCGTTATTCAGTATATTGGCTCGGTGAGCATGATTGGCCAGGCCGCCCGGAGGAATGCGGGCCCGTCAACTGCTCTGATCATTGAGTACCCGATGGAGAGAGTTGCAGACGAAGTCTACGTCATCGTTGGTCATTGCAGGATATAGTGGCAGTGTCAGCTCGCGTCGCCCGACCTCCTCGGTGTTGGGAAGCTGCCCAGAAATGCTCCCCAAACGGTCCCGGTAGTAGGAGAAAAGGTGGATCGGCGGGTAATGGATGCTGGTTTGGATGCCCCGATCCTTGAGCGCAAGCATCAGGGCGGAACGGTCCACGTGCGGTGCCACGAGTACCGGCATAATGTGGTAACTCGGAGTGTCAGCTGATTCGGTGAACGGTATCGTCACGTCTTTCAGCGGCTTTAACATGCTGTGGTAGCGGGCGGTGACCCGTGCCCGCTGCTTGTTGTTGTCTGAAAGCTTGTCCATCTGGACCAGACCGATTGCCGAGCGGATCTCGTCGAGGCGGTAGTTGTAGCCAGCCGCCTTCACGTCGTAGCTGAATGCGTGTCCGCGGTGGCGGTCCAGTGTCAATGACGTCATGCCGTGGGTTCGCAAAAGCCTGATTTCTTCTGCCAGGCTGTCGTCATCGGTTGTCAGCATGCCACCTTCACCCGTTGTCATGTTCTTATTGGAGAAGAAACTGAAACAACCAACGTCGCCGATCGCACCGCAGTGGCGACCATTGCTTAGGGCTCCGGGCGCATGTGCACAGTCTTCGATCAAAGCCAACCCGTGGTGTCGAGCGATCCTGGCGAGTTGATCGGCCGGGGCCGGATAGCCGGCGTAATGCACGACCTGGATTGCACGAGTGCGTGGTGTGATCCTGGCCTCGACGTCGTTGGGAGAGAGATTCAAGTTGTCGAGGCTCTCAACATCAGCAAAGACCGGCCTTGCGCCGAGACAAGCAATCGAGTTGGCACTCGCAACAAATGTCAAGGCAGGGCAGATGACCTCGTCCCCGGGTTTAACTCCCACGGCTCGATTGGCCAGGTGCAGCGCTGCGGTGCAGTTGGCTACGGCGATGGCGTGCCTCACTCCGACCAGGTCGGCGAAACGCCGTTCGAAATTCTCGGTAATCTCGCCCATGGTGAGCCAACCCGAGTCCAGCACATCATGTACGGCTTCGTGTTCTCTTGCGTCAAAATCAATATCAAACAAGGGAATCTTCCACATATCGGCTAGCGTATCCGTTTGTAGTTGATCAACTCAACCTTGTGCTTTACCAGAGCGTCCCGCACACGGGGGTCCAGCAAGGCTGCGAGCTCGGTGTCCCAGCGATAACCCCAAGAGGCCAGATCTGGGTGTGGCGGGCCAACCCCAACAGCGGGGTGCAGCGCCAGCTCGGTGACACCTTCCTTGAGAGAGAGGACACGCTCAACCAGGGACTCAGCATCAATTCTACCGGCTCCAAGGAAGCCAGAGAACCGATCTGGAAACAACAAGCCGGCGCGCCGGGCGGAACTGGCAGCGCGCCGCGCCATCATGTTCAGCAGCGACCGTTTGAGACGGCGGGTCCAGCCGGCTCGTGCCGGAGTGCCTAGCTCGAGTGGTATACGCAACCGCCCAATACCGGCGTGTTGCATTTCCCGGACGACAAGGTCGGTCAGCCCGGGGAGCACGTGGAGGTGCTGATGGGAGTCGAGGTGGGTGGGTTCAATTCCGAGTTCGCCGCACCTCTCGAGTTGTCGACGAATCTCCAGACGAACCTCGTCCCTCCGAATCAACCCTCTGGTCCAGCGCTGGGCGAAGGTAGTGGCACTGGAACAGAATCGACCGTCGGCACCAACGAGGGTTGGAACGTCGTTCAATGCCGAGAGTGGGCGTTCTGCTACCAGGGTCAGGTGCAGGCCAACACCGAGTTTCGGATGGTCGAGGGCTGCCGCTGCAGCCTCTTCGGCAGCCGATCCGACGACGATTAAAGATGCGCTGGTCAGGCAACCATGCACATGCGCTTTGAGGATGCCCTCGTTGATCGCCGGTGCGAGCCCGAAATCGTCACCGCTAACGATTGCCGCGATCACGACAGTCCGGGGTGCCGGCGAATGCGTTCTGACCACCAGAACGACAGGAGATCGCGTAGCAGGTAAAAGGGTGTGGAGAAGGTCACGGATGAAGTGCCAACTTGTCTGTCGATCAGTTGAACGGGAATCTCAGTAAAGACGACGTTCATCTGCTGTAGCCGGTAGATGATTTCACCCTCGACGAGCCAGCCACGGGAGCGGAAAACAACAGACTGGACGACGGATCGCCTGAACACTCGAAAGGCGGAATTGACATGCTTAACCCTTATGCCGAGCAGGAATTTTGCCAGCGAGTTGTAGATCACGGATTGAGCACGGCGAAACAGAGCCCTGTCATCTGGCGAGCGATAGCTCAGCACGACATCGTGGTCGTCAAGGTAGGGTACGGCGCGTGCGATTGACTCGATTGGAAAGGGGAGATCGATCCAGGTCGTGCAGACCAGGTCCTTGACGGCGTTTTCGAATCCAAGCTGGAGTGCTGAGCCGGCGCCGTTGCGCTCGGTTTCGTGGATCACGGAGATCTCGGTTCGCCCGGTGGCGAAAGCGTCGCAAGCAGCGGCACTGCCGTCAGTGCTGCCGCTCTCAACGATGACGATCTCAAAGTCGGCGAACGTAGATTCCAGGTACGAGTATATCTCTTCAAGTGTGGCGGGCAGGCAATCAATTTCGTTGTACAGCGGGATAATTGCAGAGAAAGATCGACTCGTAATCATTCGTCCACTTGCCCTTCGGAGAGGTGTACGAAGTGTTCGTCGTAAGCCTCCTGCGCCACCTGGTAATCATCGACCTGGCCGATGTCGAGCCAGTAGTCTTCGATAAGGTAGCGTGCAACGGGCATTTTTTGCGCCAGCATGTCCTTGATCAGGTTATCGATCCCGTAATACGTGTTCTCTGGAATCAAGTCCAACAATGCCGGCTTGATCACGTAGATTCCGCCGACCACCTGGTGCTCGAGATCTGGTTTTTCCTCCACGGTCGTTATGTAGTCACCCTCAGAGATGACTTTGCCGAGATTGAAGGGTGTCGTGATGTTTTTCGTGACGACGGTAAGGTCAGCGTTGACGCCGAGAGCGAACTCGTAGAGTTTGCCGAAGTCCAGGGTGGTCAGAATGTCTCCGTTCATCATGAAGAACGGCTCGGCAAGGTGCTCCTTCAGCAGGCTCAGTGGACCGCAGGTACCCAGTGGTTTCGACTCAACGCTGTAATGCAGATTAAGACCGTAATTTGACCCGTCGCCGAAGAATGCCTGCACGTAGTCCGCTCGATAGTAAGTGGCGACGAAGATGTCGGTGACGCCGAAGGTCTTGAGGCTGAGCACGGCGATCTCCAAAACCGAACTCTCCCCCACCGGCAGCATTGGCTTGGGGATGATCTCGGTAAACGGGCGGAGCCGCTGCCCCAATCCGCCGGCAAGAATGATCGCCTTCACAGCTGGGCTCCGCGGCTGTTATTGTAAACATCGGCGTCGGGGTCGTTAAAGGTACCGGCCACCAGGTGTTCGTATATCTCTTTTATGCCGTCACTGACCCGTCGTGTGATCTTGAAAGACAAGGTCGTGGCGATGTGGTCGAAATTAACTTTGTAGTCTCGCGGATCCTCCTGCTTGTGAACGTAGGAAATCCGTGCACTCGGGGAGAGTTCGGTGAGAATGGCTGCAAGCTGTTCCTTAGTGTAGTTCTCATCGGTATCGCCAACATTGAAGACCGTCTGGTGGATCAGCTTGCGGTCGGCCTCCAACACTCTTGCGCAGGCTTCGGCCAGGTCTTCCGTGTGGCAGTAGGGCCGCCAGAATTGCTGTCCATAGATCTCAAGTTCCCGCCCGAGCGCAATTTCGCGAGTGAACTCGTTCACGGTGAGATCGAACCGCATGCGCGGTGCAAGACCATATGCAGTGGCGAAGCGCAGGGCAGTCGGCGAGAAATCGGGACGTACCGGTGTCTGCAGGATGTAATTTTCGAACTCGACCTTGGTTTCGGCGTAAAGCGACAACGGTGCCAATGGGGTTGATTCATGGCAGTAGTCTTCGTCCTGCTGCCGCCCGTAATTACTGCAGGTTGAAGAGAAAACAAAACGTTTGACATTACCACCGTCACGCGCGGCCCGAAAGAGAACCTTTGAGGCGTCAAGGTTGGTTTTCCGAGCCAATCCGGGGGAGAGCGAGCAGGCCGGGTCGCCGACAATGGCTGCCAGGTGAACGACAGCGTCTACCTCCGCCAATGGCGAGACCCAGGTCTCGGGATCGACAATGTCACCCTCAATAAAGTGGAAGAGCGGATGATTGTGGAGATCCGCGATCGCGGCACCGCCGAAAAGCAGGCGATCGATACCCCATACCACATGACCTCGATCCAGTAGTTTGCGAGAGAGGATTGCGCCTATGTAGCCCGCCGCCCCAGTGACAAGAATCTTTGTCCTCACAAGCAGATGCCTTTTGGTCGTAACAGTTTCGGCTTAATTACTGTTCCCTCCTACGTTGATGAGGTAAAGACAGACAGAAGCTATTCTTCCACAAATACACGCCCATGAGTAATTGATTTTCCCAACTTGGTGTTATGGCGCTGGAAGAACATCGGCGTAACCGGTACCTACCCAGCGCACTGGTCTTTTTCCTGTTGTGCAAAAACAAAGTGCTTCATCATTAAGAAACTGGAAAAAGCAGTTACAAACTCCGAAAAAATAACCCCGAAGTAGGGTGTAAGACCCAATAGTTCAACCGTTGCGGTTGTTACACCCAGCAGAATCAGGTAATTGACAAACAGCATGAAGGCGTACCTTATCGTGCTGGGAATCTCAGGCATACCTACAAGGCCGTAAGTAAACGAACGATTTAGCATAAAGTGAGCAATAATTGTGAGTGTGTAGGCAATAGAGACAGCAATACGATAATCGAGCCCGACTACGCCATAAAATAACCACACCAGAACAAAATTCAATGCGAACGTTGTCAAACCTACTATGCTGAAACGTAGCAGTTGCCACTTGTTAGCAGTCACATATGAGACGATGACAGTCAGCATTTCAAAATTGCGTAAACTTGAGTTTGACCTGTGCGACTATCCTGGTGTGTGGGTAAGTAGCCATTGTTTGGTCCGGTTAAAATTGATGGTGGTGATGGGTGGACTTGAACCACCGACCTCAGCATTATGAATGCCGCGCTCTAACCAGCTGAGCTACATCACCTTTACCTTGACCAGACCATTGCGGCCGGGGGCGTGAATTTTCCATTCGCCGGGATCGGTTGTCAACTGAAAAAGCGGTCCCTGATTTTCTTTTCTTAGCTTATAAAATCATACCCAAACGCGTTTTTGAAGCAATTTGTAATCTCATCCGGTGTTGGAGTGTGGTTTTGTGGACCCTGTACAGCGATTTTCAACGCGCCCATGACTGAACCTATGCGACAGGCTGTGACCAGGCCCAGGTCGTTTTGCAAGCCATAAATCAATCCGGAACGATAAGCGTCGCCACAGCCCGTCGGATCCTTAACGCTTACAGGTGTTACTGCCTCTATGTTTTCCTCACCATTGCGGGTGATCAGGCTGGAGCCATCTCCTCCACGGGTGATAATCAAAGCCTCCACCTGTTCGGCAACCTGTTCCTGGCTCAAGCCGGTACGCTCCTGGATTAACTGGAACTCATAGTCGTTGGCGACCAGCCAGTCGGCCTGCTGAATGAAGGTCTTCAGATCTTCACCATCAAACAGGGTCATGGCCTGACCAGGATCGAAAATGTGTGGGATACCCAGGCTTTTAAAATCCCGGCTGTGCTGCAGCATTGCCTGCCTGCTGTCAGGTGCCACGATACCGAGGGTCATGCCTTTGGTGTCGCTTACCTTGTTCAAGTGGCTTTCCTGCATGGCCCCCGGGTGAAATGCTGTGATCTGGTTGTCATCGACGTCCGTGGTGATGAAAGCCTGTGGAGTGAACTCTCCCTCAAGATGACGGACGTAGCGGGTCGAGATACCAAGGGTATCCAGACGTCTCTGATAGGGACCAAAATCATCGCCAACGGTTGCCATCGGAAAGGGCTCACCACCCAGAAGCTTCAGATTATAGGCAATATTGCCGGCTACTCCGCCGTATTGACGACGCATTTCCGGAACCACAAAGGCCACGTTCAGGATGTGCACTTTGTCTGGCAAGATGTGGTCTTTGAAACGCTCCGGGAATACCATGATGGTGTCGTAGGCCAGGGAGCCACAGATTAATGCTGACATGCTAGTTTTCCGTACTGTTATCGAATGTCGGGTAGGTGAAGGCGGCATTTTAGCGGATTTTCAGGCGGTGGCTGCAAATTTATCAAAAACAGCTTCGTGGTGAACCGGATTAGCCTGTGTAGCGCACGGTAAATACACGATGCAAACCACCAGCGCTGCTTGCTGAAATGTAAGCTGACTGCTACATTATCCAGCCCTGATCATGGCTTTTTCCACCGGAACATAACAATATGGTTTTCAAGAGTCTGCGTGGTCTTTTTTCCAATGACCTTTCGATTGACCTGGGTACTGCCAATACGCTTGTGTTTGTACGTGGTCAGGGCATCGTCCTGAACGAGCCTTCGGTCGTTGCCGTGCGTATGGATCGTGGTCCAGGTGGGCCGCAGTCGGTGGCCGCCGTGGGTATGGCGGCCAAACTCATGTTGGGCCGTACGCCGGGAAACATACGTACGATCAGACCGTTGAAGGATGGTGTCATTGCTGACTTCAACATGACCGAGGCCATGCTGCAGCACTTTATCAAGAAGGTGCATGAATCGCGGTTTTTGCGCCCCAGTCCAAGGGTGTTGGTGTGTGTGCCTTGTAGTTCCACCCAGGTGGAACGCAAAGCCATCAAGGAGTCGGCTGAGGGCGCGGGTGCACGTGAGGTTTTCCTGGTGGAAGAACCTATGGCGGCCGCAATCGGTGCCGGCATTCCCGTGCACGAGGCCCGTGGCGCGATGGTGCTGGATATCGGTGGTGGCACCTCGGAGGTGGCGGTGATATCGCTCAACGGCTTGGTGTATTCCAACTCCGTGCGGGTTGGCGGTGATCAGTTTGATGAGTCTATTGTCAATTTTGTGCGACGCAATTACGGCACGTTGATTGGCGAGTCCACGGCGGAAAAGATCAAGATCGAGATCGGTCGCGCCTTTCCTGACGATGAAATGCAGGAGATGGCGGTATCCGGACGCAATCTGGCCGAAGGTGTGCCGCGGAGGATTACTATCAACTGCAACGAGGTGCTGGAAGCCTTGACAGAGAATCTGACCAGCGTCCTTGACGCGGTCAAGGCCGCACTGGAGCAAACACCACCTGAGTTGTGCTCGGATGTGGTGGAAACCGGCATCGTGTTAACCGGCGGAGGTGCATTACTAAAAGGAATGGATCGGTTGATCAGCTCAGAGACCGGGTTGCCCGTATTCGTGGCCGACGATCCACTGACCTGTGTCGCCAGAGGTGGTGGCCGAGCGTTGGAATTAATAGATGAGAGCCGCGGCGATTTTTTCACCACCAGCTAGTGCTCCGTCCATGTGATAACTACGGATTCAGAGGTACCCAGATGTTTCAGGACAAGACGCAGACCGCAGAGAATGGCCTGGTCCTTCTCAAGGGCTGCACCAAGAGTAGGCGCCCTCAGGCGACGCAGTGGGGACATCTGGGTAGCTCCCTGCGGGCGAGCTGGGAAGCGGTTGACCGTGGTGCCGCATCACTTGGCAAGGACCGGGCCATTACCTGCATGCTGCAACCCCACGGTCAACCACTTCCCAACTCGCTGAACTCGCAGTTATCACATGGACGGAGTACTAGTGGTCCCCCAAACCTACCTTCTTGGATCACTGGGGAAGTAATTTTTTCGGGTCACGTGATCAGACCCGGCCTTCTGGATATACGACAAGACATTGGTACATAAGGAATCACCAGATTCAAGTCGCTGGTTTGGCGGGGAAGGCAAACGTACGGCGCGGCTGATGCTGTATGTTCTGCTGGCCATTGTACTGATGTCGATGGATCAGCGGGGACACTATGTACCCCGGATACGCAACGTGATGGAGTTGGCAGCCGAACCGGTGTTCCGCCTGCTTGGGTGGCCAGCCGTGGTCCTGCGGTCATTGCAACAACTCACCCGAAGCCAAACAAAACTGATCACGGAAAACCGGCAGTTGCTGGAGCAGCAGTTGAAAACGGCGGGTGCAGTGCAAACCCAGGCATCCCTGGTACAGGAAAACCAAAGACTGAGAAACCTGCTCGAGACGACCCGGGGACGCAGCTACAATTTTCAGTTTGCAGAAATGATCCGTGTTGACCTGGATCCGTTCTCGCACAAAGTCTGGATTGACCGAGGCGCCAATGAGGGAGTGGTTGTCGGACAAGCCGTTATTGATGGTCTGGGTATTGTGGGTCAGGTTGAAAACGTGCTTCAGCACACCGCAACGGTACGGCTGATATCCGATCCGGATCATGCATTGCCGGTACAGATCAACCGGACAGGGTTGCGTACGGTAGCCTACGGTGCCGGGTCAACTGATCACTTATTAATGCCGGATGTACCACTGCAGGCAGATGTCGGTGTGGGTGACATGATCGTGACCTCAGGTCTCGGTGGCCGCTTTCCCGCAGGCTTCCCCGTGGGCGAGGTGGGAGGGGTAGACCGCGACAGCGGTGATACCTTTGCCAAGGTTTATGTGCTGCCTTATGCGGCGCTTGACCGTGGGCGGGAAGTATTGTTGATTATTCCGTCTGAGGCGGAACAGCCGTGAACCTTGGTCGGGAAAGCCGCGGCCTGGTCGTGTTGACCATAGTGTCAGCTGTTTTGTTATCGATGGTGAAATTGCCGGAAATGCTGCTGCCATTCAAGCCCTACTGGGTGGCGCTGGTGGTGGTTTACTGGACCCTTGAGACGCCTGGTGTAATTAACCTGGGGTTGGCTTTCCTGGTGGGTTTGGTGGTGGACATTCTGAGCGGGAGCTTGATGGGGCTACATGCGTTGAGTTTGGTTGTGATGGTATTTCTGGTGCAACGGTTTCGGTACCGATTGCGTTTTTTCCCACCCTGGCAACAGGCGCTAAGTGTATTGGGCTTGCTGGTCAATGATCGTATCATCCTGATTTGGATTATCGTGCTACTTGGCGAGCCCATACCCACATGGGAGCACTGGCTGCCGCCACTGATAGGTATGGCCCTGTGGCCCTGGCTATTTCTGTTGCTGGATCGGCTACGAGCCCGCATGCGCTCGGGGCGGTCGTGATCGGTCGATCCGACACACGTTCCATCAAAGATTCCCGGGAGGAGCGGCGCCTGTTTGAACACCGGGCCAGAACCGGCTTGGCCTTTGTGATCGTTTTTCTCTTGGCATTGGTCGGACGCTATGTGTGGTTGCAGGTTATCGCCTACGAAAATTTTTCTACCCGATCTGAGAGCAACCGTGTAAATGTACGGCCGTTGGTTCCCAATCGTGGCCTAATTTACGACCGTCGTGGACGGGTAATTGCAGAAAATCGCCCGGCCTACCGACTGGAAATAGTGCCGGAGAAGGTGCCGGGAAAAACCGATGGTCTCGATGCCCTGCTGGATGAGTTGTCCACTCTGGTTGAGCTCAATGAAGACGTCCGAAGGAGTTTCCACAAAACACGTCGCCACTACCAGATGTTTGACAGTGTGCCGGTGAAGTTCAACTTGAGTGAACAGGAAGTTGCGCGCTTCGCGGTCAACCGACATCGCTTTGCAGGCGCGGACGTGGTTTCCTACCTATCAAGAAGTTATCCGTATGGTGAACTTTTGACACATGTACTCGGGTATGTCGGCCGAGTTGACGAGCACGACATCGCCCGGTTGGACAAGGGTAATTACCGTGGTACACGTACGATCGGCAAAATTGGTGTTGAGCGGTATCGGGAAAAAATACTGCATGGCACCAGTGGCTTTGAACGGGTTGAGTCCAATGTACGGGGTCGGGTTGTGCGGGTACTGGAACGGCGTGGTGCAATCGCAGGAACCGACCTCGTGCTGTCGATCGATGTCGCCGTTCAACAGGCCGCGTGGGACGCGCTGGGCGAGCGGCCGGGCTCTGTGGTGGCCATTGATCCTGCAGATGGCAGCATCATCGCGTTGGTCAGCAAGCCCGCCTACAATCCCAATGATTTTGTGAGCGGAATCAGTCAACGAGCTTACAAGGCCATACTCGACACACCCTACCGCCCGTTATTCAACCGCGCGCTTATGGGTACCTACGGGCCTGGGTCTACCCTCAAACCTTTCATTGGTCTGGCGGGTCTGGAGTTAGAAGTGGTTTCACCACAAACGCGGATGTTTTCCAGTGGAACATTTTATATTGAAGGTTTCAGCAGACCCTATCATGACTGGAAGGATGGTGGACACGGCTGGGTAACGATGAAAACGGCATTGGAGCAATCAGTCAACACCTATTTTTATCAGCTGGCACTGGATCTGGGTATTGACCGCATGCACGCCTATCTGAGCCAGTTTGGTTTTGGCTCGATCACGGGTGTGGACATGACGGGTGAGGGCGAGGGTTTATTACCGTCTCGCGAATGGAAACAAAACAGCCATGGCGAGCCCTGGTATCCCGGTGAAACAGTAATTGCCGGTATTGGCCAGGGTTTCAACCTGGTAACACCATTGCAGCTGGCCAATGCTGTAGCAACACTTGTCAATGGCGGCAAAAGGCATGCGCCCAGGCTGCTGTATGCTGCTAAGAAGGCCGGTGATGAGCGGGCTGAACGTACCAACGCCCCAATTGCGTTCGAGGTGCCGGTGAAAGATACACGGGCCTGGCAAACGGTTCTCAGTGGCATGGATCGGGTGGTCAATGGCCCGCTTGGAACCGCAAAGGAGGTTGCTGTGAATACCCGCTACAGAGTGGGCGGTAAAACGGGTACAGCTCAGGTCTACATGCTCGACCAAGACGCAACTGTCACAGACGAAGAGGTGGCTCAACATCTTCGTGACCATGCGCTTTTCGTTGCTTTTGCGCCCGTAAATGTACCGAGGATTGCAATTGCTGTGGTGGTAGAACATGGTGGCGCCGGTTCAAAAGTGGCGGCGCCTGTGGCGCGGGCGACACTGGATGCCTGGCTTGACCAGGAGCTTACTCCGTGAGGCGTCGAATGCCGGTGTGGATGGGGGTGCCCCGGCTGGATCCGGTTTTGCTGGTCTTGCTCGTGCTGGTTATCTTTTTTGGGTTGCTGGTGTTGTACAGTGCGTCTGGTAAAGATTTGGAGATGGTTTATCGCCAGTCTGTACGCCTCGGTGTGGGGATTGTTGCCATGTTGGCGATCTCCCAGGTGCCTCCGCACACCCTGAGAATTTGGACGCCGTGGCTATATGTCATTGGCATAATCATGTTACTGGCGACCTGGGCCCTGGGTGTTGGACGTGGCACACAACGTTGGCTTGATCTTGGTCTGATTCGGTTTCAACCCTCCGAGCTGATGAAGTTGGCGGTGCCGATGATGGTGGCCTGGTACTTACACGCCAGGGTGTTACCACCTGCGCTCAAAGCGGTCATGGTTGCGTTGTTGATTCTGTTAGTTCCAACCTTGCTGATTGCGCGGCAACCTGATCTTGGAACCGCGTTACTGGTTGCAGCCTCCGGTGTATTCACCCTGTATCTGGCCGGTTTAAGGTGGCGTGTATTGTTGGGTTTAGGCGCCGTTATGGCTGCGGCCATGCCGGTGCTTTGGCTGATTATGAAGGAGTACCAACGTGATCGAGTGCGTACGTTTCTGAACCCTGAGGCCGATCCACTGGGGCACGGCTGGAATATTATCCAGTCCAAGATTGCAGTGGGTTCGGGTGGTCTTTCCGGCAAGGGTTGGCTGCAGGGAACACAGTCAAATCTTGAGTTTATTCCTGAAAGACATACGGACTTTATCCTGGCTGTACTGTCTGAAGAATTTGGCTTGATCGGTGTCATGGGTTTAATGTTGGTTTATATTCTATTGATCGCCAGGGGACTGCACATTGCCAGTAACGCACGTGATACAGGCTCCAGGTTGCTGGCCGGCAGTCTTAGCCTGACATTGTTCGTTTATGTGCTGGTTAATGGTGGCATGGTGTCCGGGGTATTGCCGGTCGTTGGTGTAGCCTTGCCGTTGATCAGTTATGGTGGGACATCGGCCGTGACACTTTTGATAGGTTTCGGCGTCTTAATGTCCATCCACGGTCACAGGAAATTCATAAGGTAATGTTCAAAGCAGGTGTTCATAAAGCAATGAGAAAACTGGTCTTGTGTTTGTTTTTCTGTACCTCGGTGCTTGCAAACGAGCATCCTGGAATGGACGCTTTCCTGGAGCGTGTCGCTGAAGAAGGTGGTTTGTCCGAGAGTGATGTTAAAGCTTTACTCAACAAGGCCGAATACAAGCAATCGATAGTAGATGCCATCAGCCGTCCTGCGGAAGGCAAACCGTGGCATGAATACCGGCCTATATTTCTGACCAGCAAGCGAATTCACGAGGGAATCGATTTCTGGGAAGAGAACCGTGAGCTGATAAGGACGGCAGCAAGGCAGTTCGGTGTGGACGAGGCCATCATCGTGGCCATCATCGGAGTAGAAACATTTTACGGGCGCATCACCGGTAGCTACCGGATCATTGATGCTTTGGTGACGCTCGGCTTTTATTATCCACAGAATCTATCCCGGGACAGGACACCCTTCTTTTCCGCGGAGTTGTTGCACTATCTCAATCTTGCCAACGAGGAAGGGTTGCCAGCCGATGAAATAACCGGGTCCTATGCCGGGGCGATGGGGATGGGTCAGTTCATGCCCAGTAGTTATCGCGAATACGCCGTGGATTTTGACCAAGACGGTCGCCGTGACCTGTGGCGCTCAACAGCAGATGTCGTTGGCAGTGTTGCAAATTACCTCCACCGGCACGGGTGGCAATTGGGTCAGCCGGTGACCAGCAGCGTTCGGATATCTGCAGATACGGCACTTGAGAAAGTATCAACCCAGAGCTTTAAACCAACACTGAGTGTGGCTGAGTGGCAGGAGTTGGGATTCGAGGGCTCGAGCGCTTTACGCCGGGGATTACCAGCGGCGGTGTTGAAATTGGCTGAGAAAAACCACGATACGTACTGGCTGACTTTCAGAAATTTTTATGTCATCACCCGTTATAACAGAAGCCCACGTTACGCCATGGCAGTTTACGAATTGAGTCGGGAAATTCTTAAGGGTATGGACGGTCCCTGATGAAGAGATTGGCGTTTCCCGCAGCGGTGTCGGTATTGCTATTGATGGGTTGTGCGGGGGAAAAGCACCGGGAAAAAGCTAAAAGTGATGGCCCTTCAAGCCGGAATATCAGGGCTTCGGATGTCCGGGATGCCGTCCCCAGAGACGAACCACTGGCCCGATATGGGAATCGTTCGCCGTATACGGTGTTGGGAAAGACCTATAGGGTATTGTCATCCAGCAAGGGTTATCACGAACGTGGGGTTGCATCCTGGTACGGCAGCAAGTTTCATGGCCGACGCACTTCCAGTGGTGAGTTGTTCGACATGCATTTGGCGACGGCAGCGCACAAAAGCCTGCCCTTGCCGACCTATGCAAAAGTCACTAATCTTGATAACGGCAAAAAAATGATTGTAAAAATCAACGACCGTGGCCCGTTTCACGCCGGTCGCATCATTGATCTGTCATACGGGGCAGCCATCAGGTTGGGAGTAGACAAAACCGGGACCGCGCGGGTCGACGTACGTGCCATCGATGTCGAGACCCGCAGAAGATCGTCGGTTAAAATTGCGGATGGAACGTTTTTGCAGGTCGGCGCATTCAAAAAGCGTAAAGCTGCCAACAAACTGGCGGGGAAACTATTGGCCGCGCACCTGAAGCCGGTTTCGGTACAGAAAAGCCGTGGATTGTACAAGGTGTGGATAGGGCCTTATGCTTCAAAAACGGAGATAGAATTCGGTGTACGTCGTGTCGTTGAACTCGGTTACGAGCGGCCGCACACAGTTAAGCGCTGATACTTCGGTTAAGAGATTTAGGGAAACACAGTTGATCATGAACAAGTTCTGGCCATTGATGGTGTTAATAATGGTGATGTCTTTTGGCTCACTGGCGCAAAGCCCATCAGTTTCACCGATAAGGATACCCACACCGGCAGCACCGGAACTGGGTGCAAACAGCTATATATTGATGGATTTCAACAGTGGTCGCGTGCTGGTTGAAAAAAGTCCGGACAGCCCTGTTGAACCCGCCAGCATTACCAAGCTGATGACCAGTTATGTCATCTTTGCGGAGCTCGCCAATGGCAACATCAAGCTGGGAGATGCCGTAGCCATCAGCGAAAAGGCTTGGCGTACGGGCGGCTCTCGTATGTTCATTGAGCCTGGTATGGAGGTGACGGTTGAACAGTTGATAAAAGGTATGGTAATCCAATCCGGCAATGACGCCAGCGTTGCGCTGGCAGAGCACCTGGCGGGTACTGAAGAGGCATTTGCTGCTTTGATGAACCTGTATGCCGAGCAATTGGGGATACCAAACAGTCATTTCATGAATGCAACCGGTTTACCGCAAGAGGGCCATTACACCACGGCGCGAGATGTTGCAGTGCTGAGTGCTGCTTTGATTGCGGATTTTCCGGATTACTATCGTTGGTATTCTGAAAAAGAATATAGTTTCAATGAGATACGCCAGCATAACCGTAACAACCTTTTGTGGCGTGACCCGGCGGTTGACGGTTTGAAAACCGGTCACACCCAGGCTGCAGGTTATTGCCTGGCCGCTTCGGCCAAACGCGATGGTATGCGTCTGATCAGCGTGGTGCTGGGTTCCGGTTCAGAGTCATCACGGGTTAGTGAGAGCCAGAGTCTGTTGGGTTATGGATTTCGGTACTTCGAAACCGTGCAGTTGTATAAAGCCGGTCAGGAGTTGGCTCATGGCAAAGTCTGGAAAGGTGCACAGGATCAAATCACCCTGGGGATTCTTGATGATCTGTTCGTAACCATTCCACGTGGTCGTTACAATGATCTGGATGCACAGGTTGAAATGCGGCCGGAGTTGATCGCGCCGTTGGCCAAGGATGAACAGGTGGGGCAGATATCCATCCGGCTTGAGCAAGAGGTCATTGCCAATCGGGGGTTGATCGTCCTCGAGTCCGTGGCAGAGGCGGGATTTTTTGGCCGTACCTGGGATGGCATCAGCATGTGGGTCGGTAGCCTGTTTGGTGACGATTGATGAACTCCGGTCATTCGATTACAGACTCGCCGGTGCCGGGGGAGTCGAAGACAGAAACCCTGCTTGAATTTCCCTGTCGTTTCCCGGTCAAGATCATGGGTAAGAATAAAAACGACTTTACTTCGCTGGTTACAAGTATCGTGCTGAATCACGCAAGTATTTTTGAGGATGAGGCAATAACTACCAACAGCAGCGGTGAGGGTAACTTTGTTTCTGTAACAATCACCATTGACGCACAATCAAAAACCCAACTGGATCTCATTTACCAGGAACTCGTAGATTGCGAACAGGTATTGGTGGCATTGTGACGCAGTGTAGGACCGACGAGCTTGCTCGTCGGGAACATCGCAGTTGTGTAAACTGTTCCCGAAGAGCAAGCTCGTCGGTCCTACGAATCTTTCCAGGTTTCCGGCGAGTGATTTCGTCAGTCCCGTGGCCCTCTGTTGGGTTGCCGGAGAACAAGCTCGTCGGTACTGGGTGATATGCTCTCTAAGCCCAAAAGCAACAGGAAGTTTATTGAAACCGCTCACCTGATGGTCCGTCGTCTGGGTTTATCAGACTATGAGCCGGTCTGGCGTGCCATGCAGGAATTTACAGATCAACGCAATGAATCCACGCCCGATGAGTTGTGGCTGGTTGAACACCCGCCGGTTTTTACGCAGGGTCAGGCGGGTCGTGCAGAGCACTTGCTCGCACCTGGTGACATACCGGTAATTCAGGTGGACCGGGGTGGTCAGGTAACTTATCACGGCCCAGGTCAGATCGTTGCCTATCCTTTAGTCGACATTCGCAGGCTGGGTATGAGTGTGCGGGAACTGGTGACCGGCATCGAGCAGTCAATCATTGACGTGTTAAACAGTTACGCGATTGACGCGGAGCGTGTCAAAGGTGCCCCGGGCGTGTATGTCGATGGTGTCAAGATTGCCGCATTGGGACTCAGGGTGCGCAAGGGCAAATCTTTTCACGGTCTCGCGCTCAACATCAAAATGGATCTCGAGCCATTTCAGCGCATCAATCCCTGCGGGTTCGAAGGATTGCAGGTGACAAATCTGGTGGCGTTTGCAGAGACTTCAATGGCAGAGGCGGAAGACAGGCTGATTAGATGCCTGAGTAATTTCCTGGGCTACTACGACAGTGTCTGTCAGTCGGAAGACGGTCTCAACTCACGCACAAGCCGGAAGGTCGTCGGGTGACTGGGAAAAGCAAAATTCCCATTCGTGTTAGTGGTCGGAAGAAGCCCGGCAGCAAGGAATTGGGGGCCGATAAACTGGCACGGAACAAGTCTCGGTTTGCATCGGGTAAGCCCGCATTAAGTAAGCCGCCCTGGATCCGGGTTCGGTTGCCAGCGGGTAATGCAGTGGCAGAACTCAAATCACGTTTGCGTGACAAGGGGCTTGTGACCGTTTGCGAAGCGGCCACCTGCCCTAATATTCACGAATGTTTCAACAAGGGCACCGCCACCTTCATGATATTGGGCGAGATATGTACCCGCAGGTGCTCCTTTTGTGATGTGGCGCATGGCCGGCCGAAGCCACCCGATTCCAACGAGCCGGAAAACCTGGCACGCACCATCCGGGATATGCAGTTGCGTTACGTGGTTATAACGTCTGTGGACCGGGACGACCTGCGTGATGGTGGCGCCGGACACTACACCCGCTGCCTGGACCGCATTCGTGAATTGAACCCAGCTATCAAGCTGGAAATACTGGTGCCTGATTTTCGCGGCAAGGGCCGTATGGAAAGGGCATTGAAGATTCTGGCGGACTCGCTGCCGGACGTGTTTAACCACAACCTCGAAACCGTCGAGCCCTTATACCCGAATGTAAGACCGGGCGCAGACTATGCCTGGTCGCTGGAACTGCTCAATCGCTTTAAGGCACAGCACCCGGATATTCCGACTAAATCAGGGATCATGTTAGGTCTCGGCGAAACTTTCGAGCAGGTGGAGCAGGCTCTGAGAGACCTGCGCTCGCACGCCGTGGACATGCTTACACTGGGACAGTATTTGCAGCCGACTCCGCACCACCATCCGGTCTTGCGCTTTTGGTTGCCGGAAGAATTTGAAGCCCTGGCCGAGTTGGGTTACGGTTTGGGCTTTACACACGTGGCTTCGGGCCCTTTGGTCAGATCTTCTTATCATGCCGATTTGATGGCTGAAGAGTCAGGGCTGATCGCCTGATTTGGTCCGAGTGTAGTGTACCGTTGATGGGTTCCATTTATGCGTTACGCTACACCGGACAAAGATCGTCTAAACTTTTGACCCTTGCGTTACCGAGCCGGCCAGTGCTTAAATAGTTGCGAATTTAACCGGGCCCGGCAACTCAAAGCCGGGTTTGTGGTCTGTAAGTTAGCGAAAAAGGGTTTAAGGTCGCAATTAACTGTTGGAGTAAATAGGTTTGAGAGTATTCAAGTTCTTATTATTTGTCATTATCAGCGCGTCTGTATGGGCCACAACTCAGCCGCAAGAACAGGTGCAGTTCAAGCCTAGCGTGGAGCAACGGGTTCGTAGCAGCATTACGACTAGGTTCCTGTCCAATTGGCATTACAAGGATACAAGTCTGGACGATGAGCTCTCGAAGAAGATTTTTGATCGGTATCTCGAATTACTGGATCCCAATTTCAGTTTTTTCCTGGCTTCCGACATCGAGGAGTTCGCGTCTTATCGCCTGCTTCTGGACGATGCGTTGCAGCATTCCAATCCAGCGCCTGCCTACGAAATATTTAATGTTTACGTTCAGCGTGTACGCAATCGAGTGGAATTTGCTCGCGAGGAGCTGAAGAAGCCAATGGATTTCACCATTGACGAGAGCTACATATGGGATCGCAGTGAAATCAAGTGGGCGAAATCTGAGAAGGAGCTTGACGAGTTTTGGCGTCAGCGGGTAAAAAATGATTTTCTGCGGTTACGATTGACCGATAAGGAAGACACGGCAACGGTTGAGGCGCTTGATGACCGCTATGTGAATCTCAACCGGCGTATTACTGAACTCAATTCAGATGACATTTTCCAGTTTTTCATGAATTCATTTGCGCAATCGATAGAGCCGCATACGGCCTATATGTCACCCCGAAGTTCTGCAAATTTTGAAATTTCGATGCGTTTATCGCTGGAGGGTATCGGTGCATTACTGGGGCGTGAAAACGAATACACCAGTATCGCCAGGGTGGTTCCCGGTGGACCCGCTGACAAAGACGGTCGTCTCAAGGCTGGCGATCGCGTGACTGCAGTAGGGCAAGGGCCTGAAGGTAAACTGAAGGATGTCATTGGCTGGCGGGTCGATGATGTGGTGGATCTGATCCGCGGGCCGAAGCATACAATTGTGCGTCTCGAAGTTTTGCATGAGGACACAGGTGTTGGTGGTCCTTCAACGATCATTGATATCGTACGTGATGAGGTCAAACTGGAAGAGCAGGCCGCCAAAAGCCGCATCATAGAAGTGCCTGGTGAGGCTGAAAGTGCGCTTAAGATCGGCGTGATTGACCTGCCGGTGTTTTATTTGGACTTCAGCGGCCGGGCAAATAACCTGCCGGATTACCGGTCCTCAACTCGTGATGTAAGGCGCTTAATAGATGACATGAAGGCCGAGGGCATCCAGGGTCTGATTGTGGACCTGCGAAATAATGGCGGTGGTTCATTACTCGAGGCCACTACGCTGACCGGTCTGTTCATTGATGAGGGCCCTGTGGTGCAGGTACGCAATGCCAATGGCCGCATCAGCACCGAAGAAGACAATGAGCCGGGAATGACCTGGGAAGGCCCGCTTGCAGTTCTTGTGAACCGTTACAGTGCCTCCGCCTCTGAGATTTTTGCGGCGGCGATTCAGGATTATGGCAGGGGTCTGATCATAGGTGAAACCACCTTTGGTAAGGGCACGGTGCAAAACCTGGTTGATCTTGATGATTATGCCAAGCCCAGTGAGAACGGTAAAATGGGACAGCTGAAAATCACAATGGCCCAGTTCTTCCGTGTAAACGGGGGTTCTACCCAGAATCGGGGCGTGGAGCCAGATATTCATTTTCCTTCCGCCGGAGATCCTGAAGACTACGGTGAGCGTTCACTTGATAATGCCCTGCCATGGACCAGTATCGCTCCGGCCAGTTTTGAGGCTGATGGTGATTTGGAACGCATGGTTGCAGTTACCGATTTTCGTTATCAGGACAGAATTACGAGCAGCCAGGAGTTTGGCTGGTTGCGCGACGATGTTGAGGAATTCAACCGGAACAAGGACAAGACAGAGATTTCGTTGCTGGAGTCCGCACGTCGAGAGGAAATGGATAAAGCCGAGGCCAAGCGCAAAGCCCGCAAGGAGGCCCGATCGAAGCATGATGACGGTCCCCTGCTTGAAGAGTCAGATACGCTGGCAACTGCTGGTGAGCCTGCCGAGGCCATTGTGGACGACGAAGAGTCGGCAGATTCTGAAGAGGACGCTGACGCACGGCCTGACCTGTTGTTGCGCGAGTCGGCGCGCATTGTAGGGGATATGGTAGAGCTCAATGACGACGAACTCGCGTTGGCCAGACAATTCTCAATACTGGACAAAGCCCCGGTATCAGACGGCCTTAACTAACTCCTGGCCCAATACTTTTCCGGGAAGCCTGCGGAGCCGACGAGAGCGCTTGCGTGGAGGGTATTCCATGCACACCAACCTTTCCCAGGCAGGTCTTGTAGGACCGAAGAGCGTCGCTCTTCGGGAAGGGTGGTCGTGAACACACACCATGCGAGACCGATAATTTCCCGATCAGCAAGCTTATCGGTCTTACACCTTGAGTGATCGCCCACAGCCACTGTATTGACTGTTAGAATTCAGCGATATGCAATCCCCTGCCCCAGAGTCAATTCTGCGTATCGTGCTGCCGCTGCCACTGAGGCAGATATTTGATTATCTGCCGCTGGAAAATGGGTCTTATCCCCAGCCCGGTTCACGGGTCGTTGTGCCATTCGGTCCTCGCCGTCTGATCGGCGTTGTTGTTGAAATTGTCGCGGAAAGTAATTTACCGAGAGCAAAACTGGCCCGCTTGATTGCTTGTCCCGATGGTCAGCAGACGGTGTTGACCGGTGAATCTCTTGAGTTGCTCAAATGGTGTTGGTGCTACTACAAGCACGCACCCGGAGAAGTGGTTTTCAATGCGCTGCCGCCTTTACTCAGACGGCCAGGCGGGATGCTGCCGTCACCGCAACTGCAGTATTGCCTCACCACTGCGGGCAAAGAACGCTTGCAGCAGGCAGTCGGGCGTATCCCGGCCCAGTTCCGGTTACTCAAGGCCATGCGCGATGGTGCGGTCAGTGGATCCCAGCTGCGTGAGGTTTCACCGGCGTGGCGCAAGACTCTGGCACGTTTGATGGAACAACACTGGACAAAGGCCGAGCCGCAACAGGCTCCCACGCTTACAGCGACAGCAGGACCGGTACTCAATGCTGAGCAGCAGGTGGCGATCAATGCTATGGGCAGTAAACTTGATCGCTTCCACTGCCATTTGCTTGATGGAATTACCGGCAGTGGCAAAACCGAAGTTTACGTACAAGTGCTGAAGCAGGTTTTGCAAACCGGTGGTCAGGCATTATTGCTGGTCCCGGAAATCGGGTTGACACCGCAGTTGCTCAGACGTCTTCACAAGCGACTGGGTTTCGAGCCGGTTGTAACCCATTCTCGTTTAAGTGAGGGTCAACGTCTGAAAGCCTGGGCAAAGGCCAGAAATGGACTCGCCCGGTTGGTGGTGGGTACCCGCTCAGCGCTTTTCTTGCCCATCCCTGGGCTAAAAATGATTATCCTGGATGAAGAGCACGACGCCTCCTTTAAACAACAGGATGGCTTTCGCTATTCAAGCCGTGATGTGGCGGTAAAACGCGCGGCGGGGTTGGGAATACCGGTGGTGTTGGGGACTGCAACCCCATCAATGGAGAGCTTCAACAATGCCAGTGTAGGCCGTTACAGTTGGCATCGTCTCAGGGAACGTGCAACCGGGGCAGCAGTGCCAAAATGGCGGGTTTTGGATTTGCGTCAGCAAACGACCCGGGGCGGCGTTTCCGTAACGGCCATGCAAGCCATTGGTGAAACCTTGGAAAAGGGTCATCAGGCGTTGGTTTTTCTTAATCGCCGGGGTTATGCACCCGTAATGCTGTGTCATGAATGCGGATGGCATGCAGCATGCCCAAGTTGTGATGCAAACCTGACGTGGCATAAGGCCGGACACATTTTGCTTTGCCACCATTGTGACAGCGGCACAGGTGTGCCCGTGATGTGCCCGGTTTGCAACGCAGATGCTTTACAAGGGGCGGGCGAGGGTACCGAGCAACTACAGCAGGTTCTGGGTAATGCTTTTCCCACAACACCATTGCTGCGTTTTGACCGTGACAGCGTGCGCAGAAAGGGTGAATTTGAGCGCTTGTCAGAAATCGTCAAAGCCGGAGAGTCCTGTTTGCTGGTGGGTACCCAAATGCTAGCCAAGGGACATCATTTTCCCCAGGTTACACTCGTGGTTATTGTCGACCTTGATCAGGCTTTGTACAGTGCGGATTTTCGGGCCCTGGAACGAATGGGGCAATTGATGGTGCAGGTAGCTGGTCGCGCCGGTCGGGACGAGTTGTCTGGTGAGGTTCTGTTGCAAACCCACTATCCGGAGCATGCCGCGCTCAGCGTATTGCTGAATTCAGGCTACGAGTCCTTTGCAAACAATTTGAGCATTGACCGGAAATCCGCCTGCCTGCCACCATTCAGTTACCAGGCTTTGCTACGTTCGGATGCTCAGCACAAAGAAGATGTCAGGGGGTTCCTGGAGCAGGCGAAGCAACGTTTTCCGGCTGGACGTGCTGAGATTTACGGCCCGTTCCCGGCCATGATGGAGCGTAGGAGTGGGCGGTATAGATGGTATTTGCTGGTACAGGCTGACACGCGCTCGGCGTTACACTTACAACTGGATGAGTGGTTACTAGAAATCGGGAAGATTTCTGTAACCCGTCGACTCCGCTGGGCGGTGGATGTGGATCCACAGGATTACTAGGGGCCGTTCTCACACCAAAAAAATGAGGGTTTTCTTTCGTCCGTGACCAATGACACTGATGCAGTAACCCGTATTTAGTAGACGATAGGCGGTTGAAAAGGCGTCATGTCGCACTTATAAATCAATAATCTCCAAAGTATGGAGCGGCAACAGCAGGTGTAAGCAATGGAATCAGTCGAGCAAAAATCACAAACTGATGAACTTCATCATCCGGAGCGAGCCGCGTTCAGGGAGCTCAGCAAAGTAGCAAACCAGCTCATTATTGGCCAGGAGCGACTCATGGA
The DNA here is from genome assembly GCA_021772915.1 of Gammaproteobacteria bacterium. Taxonomy (GTDB): domain Bacteria; phylum Pseudomonadota; class Gammaproteobacteria; order Xanthomonadales; family SZUA-36; genus SZUA-36. The sequence continues at coordinate 129,157 of JAJFLB010000009.1, forward strand.
GCGTCTGGTCATGGCCTTGCTTTGCAACGGTCATTTGCTGGTGGAGGGTGCGCCAGGTCTGGCCAAGACCACGGCCATTAAAGTACTGGCGGAGCGTATCGAAGGCGATTTTCATCGCATCCAGTTCACCCCCGACCTGTTGCCCGCTGACCTGACCGGTACGGAAATTTATCGGCCACAGGAGGGCACGTTTGAATTCCAGCAGGGGCCAATTTTCCACAACATGATTCTCGCCGATGAAGTTAACCGCGCACCGGCCAAAGTTCAGTCAGCCATGCTGGAAGCAATGGGTGAGCACCAGGTCACCGTGGGCAGGATAACGTACCCAATGTCTCCTCTGTTCCTCGTGATGGCCACGCAGAATCCGATAGAACAAGAAGGTACGTACCCGTTACCAGAGGCCCAACTGGATCGTTTCCTGATGCATGTCTCCATTGGTTATCCCGGGGCGCAGGCTGAGCAGGATATTCTTGAGCTTGCGAGAGGGCAGGCCCGTGATGAACTGGGCGAGCAACCCGAGGCCACAATGCTCGTTACGCAAAAACAGGTATTCGCTGCACAAAGACAGGTGCTGGATCTGCACATGGTGCCAGAATTGCAGGAATATATTGTGCAACTTGTACTGGCGACACGAGACCCGGGGAAGTGGGATGCAGAGATGAATCACCTGGTCAGTTATGGTGCAAGCCCACGTGCCACAATTGGTTTGGATAGATGTGCGCGCGCACACGCGTGGCTCGAGGGCAGGGATTTTGTTTCCCCTGATGATATTCATGCGGTGATACACGAAATATTACGTCACCGTGTGCTTTTGTCTTATGAGGCGGAAGCCGATGGAGTTATCGTGGATGATCTGGTAAATCGCCTGCTGGACCTGGTTCCTGCTCCATGACCTCAAGAGCCTGTCGGATTTAACATGATCTACTCCGGAAGAACTGGATTTGGCCAGATTTTCCGTTCTATTGCGTTGAATAGCGGTGCTATTCGCCTTAACAGACCGATAAATCTGACTCAAACCAGCTCTCCCTCGCCACGATCGGTCAAACCCGACAGGCTCTTGGCCGGCATTCACTTGAGCGCCACCGAGTTGATTGCACTGAAACCCCGTTGTAACGCACTCAGCTTGCCAATGCACCGACCTTCAGTTTCAGCGCTGGCGGGTGCCTACCGGTCACGTTTTCGCGGCCGCGGTGTTGATTTTGTAGAGTCACGCAATTATCTGCCGGGTGACGATATACGCAACATGGACTGGCGTGTAACGGCGCGAACTGGCAAGGCCCACACCAAGATTTTCCAGGAAGAACGTGAACGACCGGTATTGGTTGTCGTGGATGCAAGTTCAAGTCTTTACTTCGGAACCCGTACACGGCTGAAATCTGTTGCCGCCGGGCACCTGGCAGCTGCGATTGCCTGGGCGGCGGTACGTCGGGGGGATAGAATTGGCGCGTTTTTGTTTGCACCGGATAAGCACCGGGAATTTCGCCCGGCGGGTGGTCGCAGGGGTGCCATGCGGGTCATCCAGGGCCTGGTGGACTGGTTAAACCCGGAGTCATTGGCTGCAGGCCAGGAACCACTTTCAGTTTCGCTGGAGCGGGTCCGGCACACCGTGCGCCCCGGCAGCCTGGTGCTGATCATCAGTGATTTTTTCAGTTTGGACGAGCAATGTCACCGCCATCTTTCGCAGTTGCGCCAGCACAATGATGTCATCGGTTGCCAGGTCATGGATCCGGCAGAGCAGGATTTACCTGCAGGAAGATTTCCGATTTCCGATGGTGAACAAAGCTCCATGCTGGACACATACAAGACCCTGCCACGCAAGCAGTTTAACCGGATGAGCGTGGCCCACAGGGATATGCCAAGGCGAATGTTTCAGCGACATAAGTGTGGTTGGCTGATCCTGAAGACGACCGATGACGCGGTGGATGTGCTCGGTCGCGAGTTGCAAATTCTGGTGGGGCGTGCGGCGTGAATCCCGACCTGTTGTCACAATTACGTGATATCCATGCCACCCCAGCGGTGATGTGGTGGCCGCCAGCACCGGGGTGGTGGCTGTTGGCACTGGTGCTCCTGGCAGTGCTGGTATGGTTGGGGCGTCGTCTGGCCCTGCGATATCAGCACCGCAGGCGCAGGCAGCAAATGCTGGCCTGGATTGAGCACCTGAATTCAACGGTTGACCCGCAACTTGAGCCGCAAGCCTATTTGTCCATACTCAACCGAATTTTCAAGTTGGTTGCCCTGCGTGCATTTCCCGGTGAGCGCTGTGCAGTGATGACAGGTGTTGAATGGTCAGATTTTTTGGGTGAGAGATTCGATGCCAACAAGCAGGCCAGCGCGCTGAGTGTAATGGCCTCCGGACCGTACGACCCAGCGGTGAGTTTTGACCCACTTGTTATCAGTTCCCTGGCCCGGCAATGGATTCGACAATATGGCTGAAGAAGCCCTTACCAGCGGTTTTGCTATTGCTTGGCCATGGCTGCTGCTGTTGGCGCCCGCGCCCTGGTTGTTACGGCAAATTCTGCCGGCTTTATCGAGCAATAATCTACAGGCAATGCGGGTGCCCTGGTTTGGAGAGGTGGTTCAGGATAAAACCGGCTGGATGCGACGACCCTGGCTTGCAATGGTGGCAGCATTGGTGTGGTTGTTATTAGTGCTCGCAGCATCCCGGCCGCAATGGGTCGGGGAAATTGAAAGTTTGCCGGTTACCGGGCGTGACCTGCTGCTGGCAGTTGATATCTCCGGCAGCATGGATACACAGGATATGATCCTGAACAAAACCGCAGTGAATCGATTGCGGGTGGTCAAAAAGGTGGCAGGTGAGTTTATCAAACGTCGTCACGGTGACCGGGTGGGGTTGATCCTGTTTGGAAGCCGCGCCTACCTGCAAACCCCCTTGACCTTTGATACCGAGACCACGGCAACCTTGCTGGATGAGTCAGAAATTGGTCTGGCCGGGCGTGAAACAGCTATTGGTGATGCCATAGGTCTTGCGGTTAAGCGTCTGCGGGATGATGCGGCATCCGACCGTGTACTGATTTTGTTGACCGACGGTGCCAATACGTCGGGAGAAGTCCAACCCCTGCAGGCCGCTGAATTCGCCGCTCGCGACGGTATGACGGTGTATACCGTTGGGGTGGGCGCTGACGAGATGATGGTTCGGGATTTTTTTGGGTCTCGTGTGGTAAATCCATCCGCTGATCTGGATGAGGAAACCTTGCAAACAATTGCAGAGCGTACCGGTGGCCGTTACTTCAGGGCTCGTGATGCCAGGGGGCTGGAGAAAATTTACGAAATCCTTGACGAGCTTGAGCCGGTTGAAAGCGACGTTGAAATTATTCGGCCGGTAGATGAGTTGTTCTATTGGCCGATGGGCATCGCCTATATGTTTGCATTGTTGGCGGCGTGGTTCTCGATTCGACCGCTTAGTCTGCGAACGGTGACGACGTGATGGATATGGGGCCCTTACATTTCATTCGTCCGATGTGGCTGCTGGCGGTGCCGCTGGCGATAATCATACCCATGTTATGGCGCAGTCTGCGTCGTCCATCCGGTGACTGGGGCAAGATCTGCGATGCGCATTTGCTTCGTTGGCTCAGCGTCGGCACGGCGGCGACCCGGCCATCTCGAGTTGCTCCCTGGCTGGCTGGACTGGTATGGCTCATTGCGGCTGTTAGCCTGGCTGGGCCCGGTTGGGAGAAATTACCTGACAGTTCCTTCTCTTCACGTGACGCACGTGTGCTGGTGTTGGATTTGTCCCTGTCCATGCTGGCAGAAGATCTGAAACCCAACCGACTAACGCAGGCACGTTTCAGACTGTCCGACATGTTAACTGAAGCACTGGAGGGGCAAACAGGACTGGTGTCCTATGCCGGGGACGCATTCGTAGTGTCCCCGCTTACCAGTGATACCAATACCATCAGGAATATGTTGCCGGCTTTACGACCTGATGTAATCCCGGTATCGGGGAGTCGTCCGGACCGGGCGCTGGAGCTGGCCGCTGAGTTGTTGGAACGTTCTGGTGTTGCCGGTGGGGAGGTCCTGTTGATCGCTGACAGTAGCAACCCTGCCGCGGCTGATGTGGCGGCACAACTGGCGAAACAGGGTGTTTACACCTCGGTATTGGCAGTGGGCACACCGCGGGGTGCCCCGATCCCGAGTGGTGATGGGTTTGTCAACGACAATAAGGGTAATATCGTGGTGGCGCGATTACAACGTGATGCCTTACAGGCCGTTGCCAGTGCGGGTGGTGGCAAGTATTCAGAATTGACTGTACTCAACACCAACGAGTCTCCGTGGGCGTCCACCAAAAACAATGAATTTACCCGTCGTGATGACGCCCTGAGTGAGCGCTGGAAAGATACCGGTCCGTGGCTCGTGTTGGTATTGTTGCCTTTGGTTGCGTTCGGCTTCCGACGCGGCTTGCTGTTTATGTTGCCACTGTTGATACTGCCGGGAATGCTGGTCAGCACCAGTGTGGAAGCGAGTTTGTGGGATGACTTGTGGTTGAGCAGGGATCAGCAGGCCCAGATCGCTCTGCAGCAACAACGTAGCAACGATGCTGTAGCCCTGGCGCAAGATCCGGCAATCGTAGGTGAAGCCCTGTACCGCAGTGGCGATTACGCCCGTGCCGGTCTGTCCTGGTCCCAGCTTGATGAGGCGGACATCAACTACAACCGGGGTAACGCGCTGGCGCAGGCTGGTGAGTTTGAGGCGGCCATCGACGCGTATGACACCGCGCTTAAGCAAAACCCGGGAATGGAGGATGCAGTGTTCAACCGTGCTTTGGTAGAGCAAATGAAGCAACAGCAGGAACAACAGCAACAGGAGCAAGAGGATTCCGGTGAAAATTCATCTGACGATGAGTCTGATGAAGGTGAACAGTCTGAGGAGCAATCCGGCGAGAACGAGCAGGATTCCCAACCAGGGAATGAAGAGCCCAATGAGGAAGACGAGGGTGAGGAGAGCAGTGATCCTTCACAGTCAGAAGTTGCACAAAACTGGTCTGAAGAAGACGCACAGGCGATGGAACAGTGGTTACGGCGGATTCCGGATGATCCCGGTGGTTTGTTACGGCGCAAGTTTCGTAACCAGCACCAGCGTCGTGGGGCACCTGCTGACGAGTCCAAGGCGTGGTGAGCAAAAATGATAAATAGGGTTTTACAGCATATATCGGTGGTCATCTTGTTGTTATTCGTCCATACCCTGGTGATGGCAGCACCAATCACGGCCAGACTGGATCGAAATAGTGCGGTCGTGGGCGAGACCGTAACGCTGATACTTAAAACAAGTGACACCGATCAGAGTTTAGACACTGATCTTGGCGTCCTGCAGACGGACTTTGATGTATTGAACCGACGCACCGAAACACAGATGTCATTTGTGAATGGCCGCCAGACTGCGAGTGTGCAGTTGGTCGTCACACTTGAGCCCCGACACGCGGGCAATCTGCTTATACCAGCGCTGAAATTTCCGGGTGCGTCTTCACCGCCACTACGCTTGAAAGTCTCAGCGGCTCCGGCGCTCGCGCCGGGAGAGCCCGAGCCGGTTTTTATCGAGTTGCTGCTGGAACCCGAATCCGGCCCCTACTATGTGCATTCACAATTGGGCCTGATTGTCAGGATTTTCTACCAGAGTAACCTTACAGAAGCCGCAATTAATCCACCAGCACCCACGCAGGCTTCGGTACGATTATTGGACGAGGTACCCTACCAGGCTGAGCGTAGTGGAAATCGCTACCGGGTGTTGGAGCGGCGTTATGCCATATTTCCAGAGCGGTCCGGTACATTGACAATTCCACCTATGCAATTAAGCGGTCGCCTGATAGAACGTCCGTCGGATCGCCTGTGGCAGCCGACTGTCCGTGGCCGCCGCCTGAAAGTGGAGAGTGATCCCTTAAACCTGGAAATCAGACCACGTCCCGTTGAGTTCACGGGTGATTACTGGTTGCCCGCACGACGCATCACGTTGTCACAACAGATTTCTGACAGTGGCAAGTTGCATGTTGGGGAGCCGGTCACCCGCACCGTCATCATGGATGCCGTTGGACTTGAGGAAAATATGCTGGAGGAACCACGTTGGCCTGAGGTGCCCAATGTCCGGATATACCCGGATCAGCCCCAGGGCATTAGCCGAGACGATGGTGAGTGGGTACTGGGTCACAAGGAGTTTCGCTACGCTGTCGTGCCCGAACAGCCGGGTAGTCTTGTATTACCCGAGATTCGTCTGGATTGGTGGGATACGGTTTCTCAAAAGCAACAAACAGCGACTTTGCCAGCACATACGCTCGAAGTACTGCCATCTGAGCTGAACCTTACCCCTGGCGTTTTACCACCGGCAGTGAGCCCTGTGTCCACTATTGACAGCGCTGTGCTAAACGGCGGTGTGGTGGTGAGCGGTGACGCCGTGCTGTGGAAGTCTACTACCGGCGTGTTTTTCATATTATGGTTGTTGACACTGTACGCACTCTATCGGCGCGGCCAGACCACGGTATTGAGTGAAAACGGAAATGAACCAGATTTACTGGCTGAAAAAGACCTGCTGAAACATTTCCGGCGAACCTGCCAAAACGGGGACGCAACTAATGCACGTAGGCAGTTATCGCAGTGGGTCAGGCATTATGCACCGCTGAATATGCGGGGCAGCATGGGTGATTTCGCGCTGCTTAGCGATGATCGGGATTTGCACCAGGCGATTAAAGAACTTGATGTCACCGGATTCTCAGGCGGTGACTCTGGACCGTGGGACGGTGAAGTTTTGTGGGCGTCCTTCAAGCGCTGGCAAGACAACATTGCCAGTTCCAAAAAAACAAGCCTTGCTGAACAACCCAACTTATATGCAGAGGCTCCCTAGATATTCAAGGCTTGACCCGCATCACCAGCGTGTCAATTTTATTTTCGGCCAGTAAACGCCGCATTTTATCCGTCTCGCGAGCCCCCTGAAACGGTCCGATCCTGACGCGGTGCCAGGTTTGTTGGTTAACCGTTACGGTATGCACCTTGGCCACCGATCCGAGCAATGCCAGTCGTGCTTTCATCTGTTCGGCCTCCGCGGTGTTGCGGAAGGATCCCGCCTGCAATATATAACTTTCTGGCCTGTTGTTGGCAACGTTCGGTGAAGGATCCGCCCTGCGACTTAGCTCCTGCTCAGGCACGACGACCTCCATTTCTGGCAGCACCTTAAAAAAGTCATAGCGTGGCTTTTTTGGTGAGTCTGTGTCTGGTTTCTCCATGTCCACCAGCGCGGCTTCAGAAGACGCCGGCTTCCTGTCATCGGTGATGGAGCGCTTCAGCTCCGGTAGATAACCCTTAAACATCAGTACCAATGCAAGGCCAAGCCCAATTAGAATTCCCCCCAATAGCCAAAACCAGGCCGGTACGCCCCTTGAGTTTCGCTTGAGCGCTCCACGTTGTCTTTTTTTCATTACATGGACTCCGGTGCTGAAATGCCCAATAGGGCGAGGCCATTGGACAGGACTATACGGGCTGCATGGATCAGGTTGAGGCGCACATTTCTAATATTCTCGTCCCGCACCAGAAATTGGTGGGAATTGTAATATGCGTGAAACTCGCCGGCCAGAGACTGGAGGTAGTACGCGAGGTGGTGCGGTGTCCGTGAGCGTGCGGCGGTCTCAATGACTTCCGCGTAACGGCTCAGTGTACGTAGCAGGGTTATTTCGTGCGGCTCTGTCAGCAGCTTCAAAGCGGCCTCACCAATGGCCGGGTTGTGCGTTTCATTCATTTGTTCAAGGTTTCTAAATACACTGCAAATACGGGCATGGGCGTACTGGATGTAATAAACCGGGTTCTCATTGGTTTTTGACTTAGCCAGATCCAGGTCAAAGTCCAGGTGCTGGTCATGGGAGCGCATCACATAAAAAAAGCGGGCCGCATCGCTGCCAACCTCATCGCGAAGTTCACGCAAGGTGATGAATTCCCCTGAGCGGGTTGACATCGAAATTTTCTTGCCGGCCCGGTAGAGTACCGCGAACTGGACCAGGATGATTTCAAGACGGTCGGGGTCCTCGCCAAGTCCTGCAGCAGCAGCCCTCAAGCGGGCGATATATCCATGGTGATCCGCACCCAACACATAGATGGCCCTTTCAAAGCCACGTTCAAACTTGTTCAGAATATAGGCTATGTCCGAGGCGAAGTAAGTGGCCCGGTTGTTTTCACGTATTACCACCCGGTCCTTTTCATCACCGAGTTTGGAGGCCCGAAACCAGGTTGCGCCGTCCTTCTCATACAGGTGACCATTGTCTTTCAGTCTCTTGATTGCATGTTCAATGGCCCCGCTGTCTTCAAGTTCTTTTTCTGAAAACCAGTGGTCAAAGTTGACATCAAACTCCGCCAGGTCTTGCTGGATATCGATGAGTATGCTGTTCACCGAGGCTTCAAAAAATGTAGGGTATCCGTCAGGTCCGAGAAGTTCACGTGCGCGTCGGATCAATGCATCAATATGCTGTTCGCGGTCACCGCCATTGGCCTCATCAGGCGGCAACTGGTCGAGCACGTCCAGTCCTTTGTGACGCCACTTGTCACCGACCTCCTTGCGCACCTCGCGGGCAAGATTGTAAATATAATCACCCTGGTAACCATTTTGGGGGAAACGTAGTTGTTCGCCACATAGTTCCAGGTAACGCATCCAGACACTGACCGCAAGGATGTCCATCTGCCGACCATTGTCATTCACGTAATACTCACGTTGTACCGTAAAACCTGCAGCCTGCAAAATACTTGCGAGACTGGCGCCATAAGCCGCACCGCGACCGTGACCAACGTGCAGCGGACCGGTGGGATTGGCGGAAACGAACTCAACGGTAATTTCGTGCTCGGGGTTTGCTGGTTGGCAACCGTAGGCATCCCCCTGGTACAGGACATCTTTAACCACCCCGGTCAGAGCCAGGTGGTTCATGTGGAAATTGATAAACCCCGGCCCTGCGACCTCTGCCCGTTTCAGCTGGCGTGAGCGCGGGAGCTTCTCGATAATTGCCTCTGCCAGCTTCTTCGGCGGCAGACCTGATCGTTTGGCCAGCACCATTGCGAGATTGGAAGCAAACTCACCATGCTCCGGTGAACGTGCCCGTTCCAGTTGCGGAATAATGTCGCAATCCTCGGACAGTACACCATCACGTATCAGGTGCAGGAGAGCCTGAATCAACAATTCTTCAACGTGTTCTTTCAAGAAAACATATCCTATGACTGTTAGTACTCCGTCCCTGTGATAACTGCGAGTTCAGCGAGTTGGGAAGTGGTTGACCGTAGGGTTGCAGCACGCAGGTAATGGCCCGGTCCTTGCCAAGTGATGCGGCACCACGGACGACCGCTTCCCAGCTCGTCCGCAGGGAGGTACCCAGATGTCCCCACTGCGTCGCCTGAGGGCGCCTACTCTTGGTGCAGCCCTTGAGAAGGACCGGGCCATTCTCTGCTGTCTGCGTCTTGTCCTGAAACATCTGGGTACCTCTGAATCCGTAGTTATC
>JAJFLB010000010.1 GCA_021772915.1 Gammaproteobacteria bacterium
CCACCACGCTATTGTTGGCATGTAGGTCAATTCCGCAATAAAGTGTCATGGTCGTCTCCTAATTTTGTGTGGTTCGTTTTGGTTTGCACTTCAACGAGTACCACATGAGTTAGGAGGCGGCTAGAGGATTATCAGAGTCAATACTCTGACCCCTTCTCTTTCAACGCCAGCCGTAACTGAATTCGACTTCGAACTGATCCATGTCAAACGTAATCGACTGGGTCGGATCAAAGGAGTTGCTTCCGCTGACTGAGTTGTTGAACGCATACATGAGCGCCATGCTCAGCTCATTGCCGGAAGACATTACCCGGCTGAACCCAAAAGTCAGATGGTCTTCAGGTGTGGCGGGTGCCAGGATGTTAAACGTAACCTCGCTACCAGGAATGGGCTGATCACCATGACTGAAACCCGCGCGCCAGGTCAGATCATCACTGCTATTCCACTGCACACCGAACTTGTAAGTGGTCATATCATCCCAGCCAAAACCGGCACCGTTCGCGCCGCCCAGGCAATTTGCTACCGCAGTGCCACCCCGGCCGGCCGTGGGGCAGGCAAAAATATTACTGATGGGATTGCCCACGGCATCCACATCGCTGAACCAGGTATGTTCGACATCAAAACTGAATGCGAGGCCCCGGCCCGTATTTGGCCGAAATGTCAGGCCCGCCTTGAGGTTAGCCGGGATATCGAAGTCACCATTCTCGGCAAACAGGTCCGCGTAGTCATCAAACTCAGACATATAGAGTCTGCTTTGGTAGCTGATAGCAAAGCTGGCGGCTTCGCTTAATTCCAATTGTATTCCGAATTTACCACCCAAGCCAAAGGAGAACTCATGACCGTTATTGGTCAGGTTAGACGGAAATGCCGTGCCACCACTGGCGGCAAAAAATTCGGTGAAGCCAGCAAAAGAGCCAACGCCCCTGGCGGCAAATGCCTGGGCTGCGAGTACCAGCGAAATACCCCAGCTAAAATTCTCACCTGCACTGCGTGCATAAGTGAGGTCCAGCATTGCCTGGCTCAGGTCAACGCCAGCAGCGTGGCCACCAAATGTTCCGGGTAAAGTCATCACCGGCGCCGGTCCCGGCCCATCCGGATCGAACGAAGCGGTTCCACCCTCCCAGGTTGTATTCATCCCGCCCCTGCCATAAAAAGCAAAGCCAATGGCGCTTTCATCACTGAGTTGCCGGCTCCCGGCAGCATGTGGAATAAAAAATGTTTTGTTATCGCTTTCTATATCGTTGGGGCCAATCGTAAAAGCGCCGAAGTTGCCGTTAATCTGACTGGCGGTGGTTTGATAACTGCGTGATGGGCTGAAAACCGATATACCCAGGTCAAATTTTCCGGTCGTGGCCAGGGCTGCGGCTGGGTTATTTGCAATCGCAATCGGATCTTCAGGCATGGCAATACCGGCACCCGCCATTGCCTTGTTCTTGGTGCCGATACCATGGGTGAAATACCCATTGGTGGCCCACAGAGGCGTCGTAATAATGATCAAGGCCAGGGTTGAAATCAGTTGATTGAAACGCTTTATTTGCATGGTGACACTCCCTATGTGGCCTCACATTTTTGAGACGGCCTGCACGGATTAATAATGGTGTGAATTAAGCTGATTAAATTAAATAAGCTTAATGTAAGCTTTACAAATATAAACGCTGAGGTTTAAAAAAATCAAGCACAAACAAAAAATAACGAGTATTTGCTAGCTCTACCGGATGGGATTTCAGGTGTCCTGGTTTGTGGGTGCACAAAACAATTCGTAAAGTAATTCAACTATTTTGGATGCCTCACCACTTTTAATCGAATAATAAATTGTCTGTGCTTCCCTGCGTGTAGTCACGATACCTTCTTTGCGCATTCTAGAGAGGTGTTGCGACACGGGTGACTGTGAAATTTCGAGTAATCTGGCAATTTGGCCTACAGACTTTTCCCCATCGGACAGATGACAAAGTATCATCAGACGGTCTGCGTGGCCCAGTGTTTTCATCAGGGCGCTGGCCCGGTCGGCTGACTGTGCCATGTGGTCCAAATCAATCTCAGTGTTGTGTACCATGTCAGCCGAAACCTTGCTGTCTTTTACTGTAAATCCGAACCCTATGCTATTCGGACTCAAGGTGCAATATGTGTGTTAATCACCCTGTTCAGAGGCGTAGTGCATCGGCCCGCCGCGCCAACGGGGGAAGCCGTAACCATTAACCCAGATGACATCCAGGTCACTCGCGCGGGTGGCGATTCCTTCTGTCAATATGGCTTCACCTTCCGTGGCAATTGCACCGACCATGCGTTTTTGAATTTCACTCTCTGGAAGCTCTACAGGCGTCACGTTCAGTCGTTGTGCCTCTGCACGTATCAACTCGATGATCTCGGGGTCTTCCTGGGCCTTTCCGGTTGTCGGATCATAACGGTAGAACCCGCGGCCGGTCTTGCGGCCAAAATAACCCTGCTCCGCCAGTAGGTCAGCGGGGCGGAAATAACTGGGATCAGCGGGTGGATTTGGGTTTTGCTTGCGTGCGTTGTAGCCGATGTCGATACCCGACATATCCAGTACGGCAGCCGGCCCCATGGCCATTCCCCAGTTCTTCATGGCCTGGTCGAGTTGTGTTGGTGTGACACCTTCGAGCAGCATCTGCTGACCTTCGCGCCCATAAGCGGAGTACATGCGGTTTGCGGCAAATCCGAAGCCATTACCCACCAATACACTACGTTTTCCAAGAATTTTACCCAGTTTCATCATGCTGGATATGGCTACTGTGGAGGTTTGGCCCGTACGCACAACCTCCAGCAGTTTCATGATATGTGCGGGGCTGAAAAAGTGCATCCCCAATACCCGCGATGGGTCACCCACCGCAGAGGCGATGGCTTCAATGTCCAGGTAGGAAGTATTGGTTGCCAAGATGGCCTCGGGCTTACAGTGTTTGTCAAGTGAGCTGAAGATTGCGTGTTTGACCTCGAGCTTCTCAAAGACTGCTTCGATGACAACATCCACCCGAGCCAGAGACGAATGGTCACAACTTCCGCTGATCAGGGCCATACGTTGGCGGTGTTGTTGTTCGCTGATACGACCGCTGGACGACATCTTGGCGTAGGTCTTGTCAATGGCCCGGAGCGCCAGGTCGAGCTGCTCCTGTTGCATTTCAACGACGGTCACCGGGATGTTCTTATTGGCAAAGCACATGGCAATACCACGACCCATGGTGCCGCCGCCGATCACTGCGGCTGACTTGATGTCGGTGGGTGTATTCGGGATTGAGTCAGGCAATTTGGCCGCTGCCCGCTCGGCGAAAAAGATGTGTCTGAGGGCCCTGGATTGTGCGGAGCCCATACAACCCAAAAACAATTCGCGTTCCTTTAGCAAACCCTCGGCAAAGGGCAGCTTGATGGATTGGCTTATCGCTTCCAGCGCGACCAGTGGGGACTCCTGACCACGGGCCTTTTTGCTGACGCGTTTTTTCCAGGTGCTCACAATATCCTGGTTGTCGGCTGAATCTTCTAGCTCTAGTTCACTGGTGCGTGACCTGAGGTTTCCCTGTGCCAGTGTTCGTCGGCTAAAGTCAATGGCGGCGGCCAACAGGTCATCCCCGTTAACGACCTCATCAATAGCCCCCATTGCCAGCGCCTCCTCGGCACCGACGTGTCGCCCACTCGTGATCATCTCCAGGGCGTTGTTGAGCCCGGCAACACGTGGCAAGCGCTGGGTCCCGCCAGCACCGGGTATCAGACCCAGGTGGACTTCCGGCAAGCCGATACGGGCGGTTTTCAGCCCGATGCGGTAACGGCAGGCGAGTGCGGTTTCCAGCCCGCCACCCAGAGCCGTACCGTGCAAAGCAGCGAAAATGGGTTTGGGGCAGTCATCCAGTGTGGCAACGACCTCCAGAAGACTGGGTGATTGCGGTGGCTTACCAAACTCAGTGATGTCGGCACCGGCGATAAAGGTTCTGCCGGCACAGATGATGACCACGGCCCGAATGTCTGCATCAGCTACTGCCTGGCTCAGGCATTCAAGCAGCCCGCTGCGCACGGCGTGTGACAGCACATTGACCGGCGGATTATCGATTGTGATAACAGCGACATCGCCGTGCTTGGCAAGCGTAACGGGAGGACTTACATTGGCTGGGTTCATTGGGGATTATCCATATTAAACAAATCGATTTTTTAGTAGGTTGTTGCCACCTTTAAGCGCGCCGGTGGCGTTGACCAGTTCGCGGTTCACCCAGGTTACGGTAGGCGCTGCCAGCAGCCGGTAAATATCGGCCGCCAGCGACTGCGCGGCAATTCCTTCCCAGTCTGATGGCATCATGGTGGCCGGTAATGCCGGGTCATGCAGCAGTATCCTGCGGTATTCGTGTATCAACATAACCCGTAGCAGGAACAGGCTGTGACCTGATGCCCGGTTTTCTTGCCGCAGGAACTTCAGGATCTGGTTGTACTGCTTGGTAAACCCGGCAAAACGGTGCCGTAAATCTTCCAGATCCCAGCGGGCCATGACAAGTCTTTGCATAATTTGGGGATGGTTGTCCCGATCAGCTTGCGCCTGCATTTGTACAACACTGTCCTCCAGACTTAGATCTGTCAGCAGTTCGTTCAGTGCCTGGCGGTCGCTGTAGGGCAGGGCAAAAACACCAGCCGCCAAAGTACCGTAGCCCTGCCACAGCAAACCTTTGCGCAGGGCGTCGCGTTTCTCTTTTGGTACCAGTGAGGCAAACAGCAAGGTCCAGACACCATCCCATGCGGGTTGGTTGCTGGCGTAAATTCGCCTCGCGGCGCGATGGTAATAGTGCTCGCCGGTGCTGGTCAGGCGGTAATGACTACGGCGGCCCTGTTTGCGTGATTGCAGCAAGCCGTCCTTGACCAGTCGAAACACAGCAGTTCGGGTCAGTCGTTCAGAGATACCCAGCGGTGAGAGTGCGTGAATGACGCTGCCCAGCCAGATTTCACCCCCGTGTTGGGTCACCACGTCACAAAAAAGTGTAAACACCAGCGCGGTAGAGCTGATGTTGCCATCGCGCATCCGTGCCTGCAGGAACTGATCGATGGTGGTGGTTGATGCCTGAAGATTCATGTGTGGATGGTGGCTCAAACCTGGTCGAAGTCAATTACGACGTATTCCGAAATCGGGTGCGACTGGCAGGTCAGGATGTAACCTTGCTCGATCTCCTCGGGGCGCAGCGCCTGGTTCAGATCCATATCCACCTTGCCTTCCAGCAAACGGGCCTTGCAGGTGGCACAGACCCCACCCTTGCAGGAAAACGGCAGGTCAACGCCGTTGCTGAGACCGGCGTCCAGAATGTTTTCGCCGTCGGTATTCAACTCAAAATCATACTTGCGGCCACCCGAGACAATACTGACCTGGCTGACCATACCCTTGTATTCACGGGCACGTACATGATGCCGCTCGACCGCCTTGCGTGCGTTTTCGGCCGAGGCAGCAAACAGCTCAAAATGAATATTTTCCTCCGCAATCCCTTCACTGCGGAGCCCCCGTGAGACTTCTGAAATCATCGCTTCGGGACCACACAGGAAGAATTCGTCATAACCGCGGATGTTGATCAGACGCCGGTTAAGCGCCCCGCCCTTACGGTTGTCGAGATGGCCGCTGAGCAGGTCCGTTGGCTGTGGTTCTCGACTGAATATATTGACCCAGTGCAAACGCTCCAGGTAGGCATTTTTCAGAAACGTCAACTCCTGGCGAAACATCATCGTGGAAGTACGTTGATTTCCGTAGAGCAGCGTGACCGTACTTTGCGGTTCACGTGCCAATACCGTCTTGATGATGGACAGCACCGGGGTAATACCACTGCCGGCGCAGATGCACAGGTAGTGCTTGCTGCGCTCTGGCTCGATGGCTGTAAAAAAATCACCACGTGGCGGCATCACTTCCAGCGTATCTCCAGTCTGCAGTTCTTCATTGGCCCAGGTTGAGAACAGCCCACCCTCTACCTGCTTGATGGACACCTGCAGATGTCCATCATCGAGACCCGAACAGATGGAATAGGAACGCCGAACTTCCTCCCCGTCGATGTTCTGTTTCAAGGTCAGATACTGGCCCTGGGTAAAGGCAAAAGTCGCGGCCAGTTCTGCAGGCACGGCAAAGGTGACAACGACCGCGTTGTCCGTGTTT
Organism: Gammaproteobacteria bacterium; assembly: GCA_021772915.1. Classification (GTDB taxonomy): domain Bacteria; phylum Pseudomonadota; class Gammaproteobacteria; order Xanthomonadales; family SZUA-36; genus SZUA-36. The sequence continues at coordinate 6,116 of JAJFLB010000010.1, forward strand.
TGGCGTAGCTTGGCTACCTCTATGGTGTGGAATTGATTACTCAAATGGACTTGTTCCTGCAATTAATCAGATACATTTAAAATAGTCAAAGGGTTCGCGGCAATCCTTACATCTATACAGGGCCTTGCAGGCCGTAGAGCCGAACTCGGAGATGAGTTCAACCTGGTTGCTGTCACATTGAGGACATTCAATACCTTGTATTTGTCCGCTGTCGTCGTCAGCGGCATGCGACGTCCTTCGCAGAACTGGAGGTGCTATGCCATAAGTCCGCAATTTGTTGCGGCCGGCATCGCTCATAAAGTCGGTGGTCCAGGTCGGGCTCAGGCTTTGACTTACGGTGACCTGCTCATAGCCAGCCGCCGCCAACGTGTCTTCAATGTCCTGGCACATTGCGGACATTGCTGGACAGCCCGAATAGGTGGGCGTGATGGTCACTTCAACTTCGCCGTCACGGACTGAAACGTTTCGTAGTACACCAAGATCCTGCAGTGTCAGGACGGGTATCTCCGGGTCACACACAGCATTCAGCAGCTTCATCAAGCGGGCTGATTCCGCGTCTCTTGCCGGTGACAGAACCGCCGCCTGGTCCTGGTCTGCTGACACTACCATTGCTGACCGGGGTAAGCCCGTTGCAGAAACTGCAACTCGGCCAGCAAATAGCCCAGGTGCTCGGTATGTATACCGTCACGGCCACCGCTGATTGCCCAGCTGTTGTCCGGAATGTCCAGGGTGGCCTCTTTCAATACTTTGTGGACGACCGATTCCCAGTTTTTCTTCAGCGTGCGCCGGTCAACGGCGATCCCCTCTCCCAGCAGCCGTTGCTCGCGTTCCGGCATTTCGAACAATTCGGGGCAGTAGCCCCACAATTGCTTGAATGCGTCCTGCACCCGCTGATGGCTTTCAGTGGTGCCATCACCCAGGCGCTTGACCCACTCCTCACTGCGTCGCAGGTGGTAACGGCATTCCTTGATCGACTTCGCGGCGATGGCAACCAGGTTGGCATCGCCCGACTGGGCCAGTTCGGTAAAGAAGCCCAGGTCATAAACATCAACCAGAAGCTGACGCGCCATGGTCATGGCAAAATCACCATTGGGCAATTCGTTGATCAGGAGATTGCGATATTCGCGGCAATCCCGCAAATAGGCAATATCGTCTTCCGTACGTTCTCCACCCTCAAGGTCGGCCGCGTAGGCATAAAACATGCGTGCCCGGCCGATAAAATCCAGTGCAACATTGGTCAGGGCAAGATCCTCTTCGAGGAACGGAGCATTGCTGCTCCATTCCGACAGACGGTGGCCCAGGGTCAACGAATCATCTCCCAGGGCGATGCAGTAGTTAACCAGATCTGTTTTGTTAGCCCGCATTTTGCTCACATGTTGTCCACTTCTTTGGGAAGCTTGTAGTGGGTGGCGTGGCGGTACGGCTTGTCATCCATGGGATCATAAAACGAGGCCACATCACTTTCCTGTGAGGCGGTGATGTCACCGGAGCGAACCACCCAGATGCTGACACCCTCACTGCGGCGCAGATACACATCACGTGCGTATTCCAACGCCTGCTCAGGGTCTTCGGCGTGCAAACTGCCGACATGGCGGTGATCGAGACCGCGCTGGGACCGGAGAAATACTTCAAACAGGGGCAATTCTTGTTGCTTCATTACACTACTCCGGTACTCAGGCGACCTGACGTGCCTGGCGTTTCGATTCATAGGCACGCATGGCATCGCGTACCCACCGGCCGTCCTCGTGAGCCTGGACATGATGACTCAGACGTTGCCGGTTACAGGGACCGTCTCCATGGATAACCCGTTGGAATTCATCCCAGTCGATTTCACCAAAATCGTGCCGACCGCTTCCCTCGTTCCACCGCAGGTCCGGATCCGGGATCTCGAGACCTAGAAACTTTGCCTGTGGTACGGTCTGATCGACAAAACGCTGTCTTAAGACATCGTTGCTTTCACGTTTCAGTTTCCAGTGCATCGACCTCCCACTGTGGGCGGAATCCGAATCGTGTGGCCCGAACATCATTAGCGATGGCCACCACCAGCGATCCAGCGCGTCCTGCGCCATTTCTTTTTGCTCTTTGCTGCCCTGTGCCAGTGCCATGATAGACTCGTAACCCTGGCGTTGATGAAAACTCTCTTCCTTGCAGATTCTGACCATGGCCCTGGCATAGGGGCCATAGGATGTCCGCTGCAAGGAGACCTGATTGACGATGGCCGCGCCGTCCACAAGCCAGCCGATGGCGCCCATATCCGCCCAGGTCAGGGCAGGGTAATTAAAAATTGAGGCGTACTTGGCCTTACCCTCGTGCAGGGCTTTTACCATCTCCTCACGGCTGGTACCCAGGGTTTCGGCGGCACTGTACAGATACAAGCCATGCCCGCCTTCATCCTGTATCTTGGCCAATAAAATTAACTTGCGACGCAGTGTTGGCGCACGTGTGATCCAGTTGCCTTCGGGTTGCATTCCAATGACCTCGGAATGCGCATGCTGGGACATTTGTCGCAACACGGTTTTCCTGAACGCATCCGGTATCCAGTCTTTTGGTTCGATGCGTTGATCCGCAGCAACCTTGTTTTCAAAAGCGACCAGACGGGGGTCGTTGTCATTGTCCTGATTCACCATAGGGTTGTCTGCATAAAGGTTTTTTAGTTGATACTAAAATGAGGTCGAGCAATCCTATGAGTGTATCATTTCTATATGGCATTTGTTAACCGTCGCCAGGCCCCGTAGGACCGATGCGCGCTGCGCATCGGGAACCCAACGCCATCAATACACCCGAACCACCCAGGTTCCGCAGGACCGATGCGCGCTTCGCATTGGGAATCCTGTTGGCATCGCACGGTCTATTCGTCGCACGCTGGTGATTTGTGCGAGATTGAAGAGTTCCCGAGGAGCAAGCTCTTCGGTCCTACAGGTCCTACGGTCCCGTGTGACTCTCCGCTGACCGGCTCAAACCCGTTCAATGATAACGGCAATACCTTGCCCGACGCCGATACACATGGTGCACAGGGCGTATTGCCCCTGGCTGCGCTGTAGTTGGTACATGGCGGTCGTGACCAGACGTGCACCACTCATTCCCAGGGGATGGCCGAGGGCAATGGCACCGCCGTTGGGGTTGACGTTTTCGGCGTCATCGGCCAGACCGAGCAGACGCAGGCAGGCCAGTGACTGGGCGGAAAAGGCCTCGTTCAGTTCAATGACATCCATTTGCTCCAGTTTCAGACCGGCCAGTTTCAGAGCCCTCTTGCTCGCGTCCACCGGGCCGATACCCATGATACGCGGGTCTACCCCGGCGGTTGCCATGGCAATGACACGCGCCTTGGGCTGCAGGTCGTGATGTTGGACGGCTTCCTCGCCCGCCAGCAACAACGCGCAGGCACCGTCATTGATACCACTGGCGTTACCGGCGGTGACTGTACCGTTCTCGCGGAACAGCGCGGGCAATTTTGCCAGTCCTTCAAGGGTGCTGCCGGCGCGCGGATGCTCGTCCTGGGAAAAAATAAGTGGCTCCTGTTTACGCCGTCGTACTGAAACCGCAACAATTTCATCCGTAAAACCCCCGGCTTGTTGTGCCTGCTCGGCGCGTAGCTGGCTGCGCAGTGCAAAAGCATCCTGGTGGTCACGACCGACATCAATCTCCTCGGCAACGTTTTCTGCGGTTTCCGGCATTGAATCGACACCGTATTGGGCTTTCATCAGACGATTGACAAAACGCCAGCCCATGGTCGTGTCGTAGATTTTGGCGGAACGGCTGAATGCCGCGCCGGCCTTGGGTACAACAAATGGTGCGCGGCTCATGGATTCGACACCGCCTGCGATTACGATCTGAGCCTCACCGCTGCGAATGGCCCTGGCAGCCGTGCCGACTGCGTCCATACCGGAACCACACAGGCGATTTATGGTGGCCGCCGGTACGGTTGCCGGCAATCCTGCCAACAAGCTACTCATGCGGGCCACATTGCGGTTGTCTTCACCGGCCTGGTTGGCGCAGCCGTAATAGATATCATCGACCCGCGACCAGTCCAGCTTGGGATTTCTGTCCTGCAGGGCTTTTATCGGAATGGCGCCGAGGTCGTCAGCACGTATTGTTGACAAACTGCCACCGTAGCGGCCAATTGGGGTTCTGATGGCATCACAAATGTAGGCGTTATTCATGGCTTTCTGGTAATCCTTGCTTGGGAATTAACGGTTCTTCACGGGTAGACGAGCGACCGTGAAAAACAGCAACGGTTTTCTCATGCTGGTTGATGACCGAGACCACATAGCTGCCCGTGTGGCGGGTCCGGGACATTTCGGTTGCCTGTGCGGTCAACTTATCCCCCTTCAGTGCGGGGCGCAGGTACTCAATATGACAGCCCATCGCGTAAGCCACCAGGTTGTGTGAATTGGCCGCGAGGGCAAAGGTGGAGTCCGCCAGTGAAAAGATCATGCCGCCGTGGCAAATATCGAAACCGTTGACCATGTCATTACGAACCTCCATGGTTGCGGTCGCGTGGCCCGGTGTTACTTCGACAATACAAATACCCAGATCAGCTGATACGCGATCGTGACGGAACAATGCCTCTGCGCATTGTTGGGCCAGCACATTTTTATCTACGGGTTTAAGCACCCTTGAACACCGGTGGCCGTTTTTCCATAAAGGCAGCAACACCCTCACGGTAATCATCACTTTTGCCGAGCTCCATCATGGCTTCTTTTTCCAGCTCGGTTTGCTCAAGTAAAGTATTGGTGCTGGATGCATTCAGCAGCTGCTTGATTCTTCCCAGCGCACGGGTGGGTTGGGTGGCAAAGTGGCGGGCCATTTTTTGTGCTTGCTCCTGCAGGTTTTCATCATCAACACATTTCCAGATCAAACCCCAGTCTTCGGCGGTTTCAGCGCTTAGTTTGTCACCGAGCATGGCCAGGCCTTTGGCCCGCGCCAGACCAACTGCACGCGGTAGATTCCAGGTGCCACCCGAATCCGGCACCAGACCGATTTTGCAAAACACCTGGATAAAACTAGCCGAACGTGCGGCCAACACAATGTCACAAGCCATTGCAAGGCTTACGCCGGCTCCGGCCGCCACACCATTGACGGCACAAATGACCGGTTTGGGCAAACCCATGATGCTGCGGATCAAGGGATTGTAATTTTTCTCCACCGACTCACCGAGTTCTGGTGCGCCGCCATCGGTAGTCAATGCACGGTCACTCAGATCCTGGCCCGCGCAGAACCCCCGGCCGCTACCGGTAATCAACAAGCAGCGAATACCGTCATCCTGCGTCACCTGCGTCATGGCTTCGCGGATCTCGGCGTGCATTTCAGAGGTGAAACTGTTGAGCGCCTTGGGACGATTGAGTGTCAGTATAGCTACGCCCGCGTCAATGGCGAACTCGATGGTGCTAAAAGCCATGATGTTTTCCTGGAAGATAAGCTTGAGAGAGGATACAAAACGGGGGACTAAATTGGTAGGACTGAAGAGTTTACTCTTCGGGAAGCTCTGCTAGGTTCGCGACGACTTGCGTCGTCACTCCTACGGGAACCCTTTGCCGGGTTCGCGACGACCGGGTCGTCACTCCTACAGGTAGCTCTGCCATGTTCGCGGCGAGACTTGTGGGACTGAAGAATTTATTCTTCGGGAACCCTTTGCCGGGTTCGCGACGACCGGGTCGTCGCTTCTACGGGATGCCGTGGTCGTGGGCAATGATGTATCATGCGTTCAATTATTTTTTTGCGGGTGCTTTTCACATGCCGGTTTACAGTCTCGAGGGAATCACACCGGTCGTTGATCCTGAAGCGTACGTGCACGAGACGGCCGTGTTAATTGGCGATGTCATTGTCGGCGCAAGGTGCTATATCGGTCCGAATGCCTGCTTGCGCGGAGATTTTGGGCGTGTCGTTGTTTCCGATGGAGCCAATATACAAGATACCTGTGTGCTGCATACTTTCCCCGGTAAGGACTGCATTGTTGAGAGCGATGGCCACATCGGACATGGCTCCGTGTTACATGGTTGCCACATTGGCGCCAATGCGCTGGTCGGCATGAACGCCGTGGTCATGGACGACGCCGTTATCGGTGGATCCTCGATCATCGGTGCGGCCGCATTTGTTGCAGCGGGGTTTGAGTGTCCGCCACGTAGCCTGGTGGTGGGTGTGCCGGCAAAAATCAAACGCAAGCTTTCACTTGAGGAAGTCACCTGGAAAAGCCGGGCCACACGTGAATACCAACAACTTGCCAGACGTAGCCAGGCGAGCCTGGTGAGAGCTGAAGCCCTAACCGAACCGGAAGAGGGTCGTAAAAGGATGGAGGTCGATCACCTGGATTTCAAACCCAAAAAATAACTAATCAGCCGCAGGCTCCAGGGCGTGGCCGTCCGCTTGCGCAGCCACTTGTCGTTCCAGTCCAAACAGTTTTATGAGTATGGCGACCCGCATCCACATGCCGTTGCGTTCCTGGCGCCAGTAAACGGCTCTGCGGTCGTGGTCGACATCGGGGTGGATTTCAGGCCCCCGGGGGAGAGGATGCATGATGACTGCATCGAATTTCATGGGTTCCAACTCCGTCGTGGTGATCGAATATTGGGCATAGTCAAAAGATTGGGATTCTTCACCGGTATCATGTTCTGACTGCATACGGGTAACGTACAGGGCATCCAGTTCCGGCAAGGCCGCGTGCATGTCGTTCGTTTCCTCAAACTCGATATTGTGTGACTTGAGGTGCTCCTTGATGTCCTCTTCCATCTGAAATGCGCCCGGTGCAATAAACACGAGACGGACATCGTGGTAATTTTTCATCAGGTAACTCAGTGACCGGACCGTGCGGCCACGCTTTAGGTCCCCCATCATGCCGATTACCTTGCCGTCAATACCCCCCCGGTATTCAAAACTTCGCTGTAAGGTATAGACGTCGAGCAAGGCCTGGGTGGGGTGCTGATCCTTGCCACTGCCGGCATTGATAATGGGGATTTTTCGCGGGATGGAGTCCATCAGGTCTGCCGCGTTATCAGCGCGGCCATCACCCGGCGTGCGCATGATGATGACATCCACATAGGAACTGAAGGTGCGGATACTGTCCTCGAATGTTTCCCCCTTCACCTCTGAGGACACAGATCGGTCACGAATCTCACTCGTCCCCATGCCGAGAATCTGGCAGGCGTTGTTAAAGGAGAGAAAGGTACGTGTCGAGGGTTGGGTAAAGTAGAGCATTGCACGTTTGTGCTGCAACAATCCCTTGAGAAAAATGGCACCCGCCTTGGTTTGCCCCAGGGTTCTGGCCATTGTGGTCAATTCAACCAGTTCGTCCAGCAGTGGTCGACTAAAAGGGCGTGTGTCAATAACATGGAAGAAGTCGCGGCGCTTTTTTTCTGTCATGGGGGATTAATCAAGGTTGACCATATTATGTAGGATAAGAGTCCTGCCCTCCGAAGTCTACCTTGCTACACCTACTCATAGCGCAACGCATCGATGGGGTTCATTACCGATGCCTTTCGAGCTGGATAGTATCCGAAGAAGATACCGACAAATGCCGCCGACCCGATCGCGATGAAGATGATGGGAACGTTCAGCAAGACCGAGATTTCACTGAACCTGTTGATCATTTCGCCCGCGCCGAGACCAATAACAACCCCGAAGAAACTGCCGATCAGGCACAAGGTTACCGCTTCCACCAGGAATTGCATCAGGATATCTTTCCGGCGCGCACCCAGTGCCAGTCTCAAGCCGATCTCCCGGGTGCGCTCGGTGACTGAAACGAGCATGATATTCATGATCCCGATGCCGCCAACTACCAGGGCAATGGCTGCGGTGGCCGCCAGCAGAAGCCCGAGCGTGGCGGAGGTTTCGTTGCGGGCGCGGATAAACTCGGAATAGTTCCGCACCGAAAAATCATCCTGGGCGCCCGGGCTGAGTTTGCGCAATTCGCGCATAAATTCGACCAGTTCTTGCTCGGCATTGTCGATATCCAGGGCTGGGTCAACCGTCAGGTAGATGTTGCCCACCATATCCGGGTTCGAACGTGTACTCCGGCCGCTAACGCGCATACGTGCAGTTGAAATGGGTATGAAAATGACATCGTCCCGGCTTCGGCCAAAGGACGACTCGCCCTTCTCCTGCAATACGCCGATCACCGTGAAAGGGACATTCTTGATGCGGATACGCTCACCGATGGGTGAACTGCCGTCAAACAGGTTTTCAATAATAGCCTGGCCCACCAGGGCGACCTTGCCACCGGAGCGGATTTCCCGATCGCTGAAATTGCGCCCTTGCTCGATTACCCATTGGCGAACGTTGATGTAATCGGTGTGGATACCAATGACACCGGTGGTCCAGTTGCGGTTGCCATATACAACGGCCGCGGAAGAGCTGACGCTGCCTGAAATTCCATCCAGGAACACAAATTTCTCGCGCAGCCGTTTGATGTCTTTCTCGGTAAACGGTGCCGCGGAGCCTGCCCCGCCGTGGCGTCCACCGGTGGTTGAAGTCCCAGGTCTGATGTTCAGCATGTTGCTGCCAAGTTGATCAATGGCGCGTTCAATTTCGCTCTTCGAGCCACTGGATACGGAAACCATGACAATCACCGAGGCAATACCGATGATGATGCCCAACATGGTCAGAAAACTGCGCATTGCATTCAAGCGCAGTGCGACCAGGGCGATACCGGTGGTTTTCCAGAGGTCCAATGCCGCCTGCCTACCCATGCCCTGTACCAAGGTCATCAACAATTCTGCCATCCCTGAACAGCAGATTCCGGTTCGTCACTGCAGCGACTTCCGGATCGTGGGTGACGACAATGACCGTAATGCCCGAGTCATTGAGCTTGCGAAACAGATCCAGAATCTCCACCGAAGTCTTTGTGTCCAGGGCACCCGTGGGCTCGTCAGCGAGGATGACGGAGGGTTTGTTGGCCAGTGCCCGCGCAATGGCGACGCGTTGCTGCTGCCCGCCGGACAACTGGGTCGGGTCGTGATCCATGCGGTCGGAAAGACCCACCAGCTCAAGGCATTCTATCGCCCGCGCGTTGGCATCATCAGGCTCAGGTTCACGCGAGTAAAACAACGGCAACTTGACGTTTTCAAGGGCACTGGTACGGGGTAACAGGTTGAACTGCTGGAACACAAAACCAATGGTATGGTTTCTGAATCCGGCCAGGGTGTCAGATTCCTGGTGGGACAAATTCAGACCACCAACCACAAGATCCCCACGGGTGGGAACATCCAGTGCGCCGATCAGATTCATCAGGGTTGACTTGCCCGAACCCGAAGGACCCATCACTGCAACACACTCACCAGTATTAATCTGCAGGCTGACGTCCCTGAGAGCATGGATGACCTCACCACCCATGTGATAATCCTTGCAAACTCCTGTGCACTCAACAAGAGGGCTTGACCCGTTCACGGTATTCATTGCCCAGCCAAGGCCTATTTGCCGGCTTCCCGGATACGGGTGACGGCCTGCTGACCCGCTTTCAAATCCGAGGATATTACCTGTGTATACCTGTCGTCGTTGATTCCAAGCCGAACCCCAATGGGTTTGATCTCACCATCATCTGACCTGATCCACAAAACACTCGGCCGGGTCTGGCCCAGCTGGCGTTGAAGCTGCTGGTACTTGCTGAACTGCTCTGTATTCAGCTGCGCCTCAAATATTGCGGATATCCGCTGTCGCATCTGCTGCCGCATGGCAGTTCTGTCGCCGTCAGCCGATGTCCCGGCGTTCGCCTGGAACTGGCCGCGCATTTGTGAGCGCACTGATCTCAATCCAGCTTCAATCGAGCTGACCTGGGCGTCATCCAGACCCAGTTGTGTTTTCAGTTGACCGATGTCGCCCGTGCCACCACCGTGCCCGCCACCGGACCCGGAAGATCTCCTTGTTGCGCGATTGCTCCCGTTGGTATCTGGAGCCAGTGTGGCCAGTTTTGAGCCGGAAGCAGGTTTGAATCGAACGGCTGCATTGGCCACCCGCAGTACACCTTCGCTTTTTCCGGTCACGATCTCCACAATTGCAGTCATACCTGGCAACAGTGTTCGGCGTGGGTTTGAAGCCGTGATGATGACCGTGTAGGTCACCACATTATTCAGCTCATTGGGTGCCAGTCGTACCTGTCCCACGTAACCGGAAAACCCTGAATCAGGATAGGCATCAACGGTAAAAGTTGCCACGTTTCCTTCCGCGATGTTGCCGATATCGGCTTCGTCAACATTCGCTTCGATCTGGATTTCAGTCAGGTCCCGGGCGATTTTGAACAACACGGGTGATGACAGACTGGCAGCCACGGTCTGTCCCTTGTCCACCGAGCGCTCAATAACCACACCATCAATAGGTGAGCGGATGCGGGTTCGCTCCAGGTCAATTTCTGCTGATTCCAGTAGGGCCTTTCGCTGTTCTTTGTTGGCCCGGGCATTTTGCAGTTGCGCCACCGTTACCGTCAGGTCGGCCTTGGCGGATTCAAAACCCGCCAATGCGGTATCGAACTCAGCTTCAGACACGGTGCCGGATTTCGCCAGGGGTTCCGCCCTTTCATATTCGAGTTTTGCCTTACGCAAATTAGCTTTTGCGCGGTCAATATTGGCTTGCTGAACGATAATTGTCGCGTCGGCGACCGACAGGTCCGCCCGGCTTTGCAACACCCGCGACTCAAAGGTCTTTGCATCGATCAGGGCGATCACTTGGCCCCTGGTGACCGGTGAGTTGAAGTCCGCATATATTTCTGCGACCTGTCCTGACAATTGCGAACCCACCTCAACCGTGATCAGTGGTCTGACCGACCCGGAGGTCGCTACCGTCTGGATGATATCGCCACTTTCAAGCATGGCCGTCTCTACGCTTGCCTGTCCTTCACCTGCATTATCGTTCCCGGTCTGCCAATAGCCGACCACCGCAACCAATGCTACCAAGAACACAATGCCCCAGAACCTATTTTGAGTTTTTTTGTCCATCGTCTTCCGGTGTGCCGCGTTCAGCGTCCATCAACTCATGAATGTGTTCAATCGCAGTTTCATAATTTGACATGTTTTTAACTGGGAGAATGGTCATCATATATTCTCTGCGTCAATTCGATCGCATTGTTCATGAAAGCCCCAATTTTTCTACCCCCACTCAATCCCAGGGTATCCTTACTTTAATCTGTTAAGGCGGAAGAAAGCGACTAAGATGTGACATCATCGGAAAAACCCTCATGCTGAGCGTTCCAAGGACTCCATTGTGGATCCCCCATTTAAATTCATTACTGCACTGCTGTTTCTAGGTTTGCTGCAGGAGTCTGCAGCTGTCGTCGAGGTGACTCGGCAAGCTAGCGTACCTACGTCTACGACCAATGACCCCAGCCCGCTGGTGCGTATGGCCGCCCGTGCGCAGCATGGATTCCATTCCCCTCGCGAACCGTAAGCCGCTTGCCGGCCCACTTTTGCAGGACGATAACCGTGTTGTGCGTATCGAGGCAGCCCGGGCTGACGCAGCTGCATTACATCACTCGCTGGGTCTGGCACTTGTCCGGCAGGGTGAGTCACTTCCAGTACTGATTGCACTACAAAAAGCTGTTGAGCTGGACCCGAACACCGCCCGTTATGCCTATGTAAATGGAGTTGCCCTGAACTCGACCGGCCGAGCTGAGATAGGGATTTCTGTGCTGACGAAGACGCACAAGCTGCATCCCGGTAACCGGGATATCCTGTTTGCATTATCCACCATCAATCGGGATATGGGCCGTACTGAAAAAGCGGTGAGCTGGGCCAGGAAACTGTTGACGCTCAATTCTGCCGTTCGCGGTGCGCAGCAGCTACTACAATCGCTCAGTGACGAGGGTTAGCGTTACACTATTCCGTGATCATTGCTTCCAGGTCCTGAAAATCTTCTCCTGACGTAACCCAGTCATTTGCTCCCAACCGAGTTAGTGCCCGGTCTGAAACCCGGCCCTCAACCCACATCAGGTTTTTGCCGGTGGAGTTTTGATCACCAATCAGTTTGCCGAGTTTTTCCGTGGCCGAGGCGATCTCTCTTGTCCACAACAGGTGATCCAGCGGGGTAATAATCAATCCATTCCCCCTTTCGGTTATGGCTACCGGGACCAGCCCGTCCGGAATGGCTGCTAGCTCGGTAACGGGCTCTATATTCTTGTGATAAACCTGGGTAACCAGGGCCAATCTGACCACAAATTCGCCCTCGGTTTGAGATTCTGCGGAGATTGCTATGCTCAATAGAACCTCCCGGCCTTTCACTTTGTCCAGGGACTCCAGGGCTGCCACAAGTGCCGTCTGCTCTGTTGGGGAGAATACCCGGTTTTCAAAAAACGCTTTGATCTCTTCATCCTCGTATCCCAATGACTCCAGTTTCTCCTCGTTCATGATTAGCAGATCGGTGGTACTCAGACGCCAGACCAATTCGCTTACATTTGCACTGATCCCCACAAAAGAAGGGATCGGCATGAGGATCCTGGTGATCTTGCGCACGGGTCCCGCAATCCTGGCGACGCGGCTCAATTCAGCTTGCAGTACTTCGTTATCAGAATAGGGATCGACGTTCAATTCCCTGGCCAGCTTTCGCTGGGCCCTGCTTATCCCCAGGTAAGAGTAAGTCAGCTGGGTCGTCAGACCGGGTTCATCCGCCTCCTCGCCGGACTCCTTGGCGCCCTTGTTGTCATCACGTCTGACTCTCTCGCTGACTTTACTACCCACCTTTTTGGCCTTCCGGGAGGTGCGTTTGAAAAATCGTGCGACACCTGCCGATATTCCTTTGACAGATTTAACCGGGTGTATGGCAAGATTGGCCAGGGATTGGCCGGTTTCAACGACTGCACCCACGACTGCATCCTTTCCGGCGCTGCCGGATTTCACTTCCATCAGCTCTGCGATCGCATCAATTTCATGCAAGAGTTTGGTCAGTGCCCGGTCCCCGACGGCGGTGAACTGGCCAAATTCAGACTCAACCGCGTAGTGATGCATGTAACCTTCTACGGTTACTGTTTCTGCGATGGTATAGCGGTCGCCCTTGAGCATGTCTTCTTCCAGGAGACTGGAAGCTGGTATCGTCATGGTCGCTGGTTCAAAACCAGTCGGTTGGAATGCCCCGGCGGCAAGAATAGCGGTGGTTGCAATTATCGAAAGATGAGTCAACGTTAATGCGTCCTTTTAAAGGGATCTGGTTTATGTCAATGACAAAATGTGTGGTTCTCTAAGTCTTGATTTTGTGGCGTGATTAACAATGACTATAGATGGAACTACTAATCGAAGTCCAGAACCCGATTGCGTGCCTGCGTCCAACAGGTTGCAAATTAAATGATGGGGTGGAGCGTTGGCGTAGGGTGTGCTCCCCTTTCTTCGGACTATTCCCAGCCGCGCCGTTGCAGTTCTGCGACGACCTCATCGAACCTAAATTCTGCGGACTGCAAATCGACGCATAACGGCTGTTTGCGAAGAGTCGGTTGTTGCCATGAATAAAGTGCTTTCCGCCAACAAGTTGACTTCCCCGTACACCGGGCAGGTCACGATTGAATACCAATTTGATGATGTTTCTTGCCAGGTGTAAAAAACCCCGCCGATGGGCGGGGTCTTCTAGTAGATCAGCGCGTTAGAGCTCAGGCTTCAGCAACATTGGTTGCCTGCGGGCCCTTGTCACCTTCGGTGATGTCGAAACTGACACGTTGTCCTTCTGCCAGGGATTTGAAACCACCGGCCTGGATAGAAGAAAAATGTACGAACACATCCTTTTCGCCATCCTCAGGCGTGATAAATCCAAACCCTTTCGCGTCGTTGAACCACTTAACTGTACCTATAGTCATTTTGATATTCCTTTGAACTATTTAAAAAATACGGACCAACCATGAACTTCAAAACAATCAATAACAGGAGAAACCGCAGTTAAACTACTGTGACGACTTAGTGAGAGCGCAATCAATCTGTAGCCTGCCTGGACCTGGTCAAGCAAAATTGCGAGGCGAGATACCAACAGACGCACGCACGTTATGCTGTTCCGGGCCCCAATACAAGTGTTTTCTTTCACCCTCCAAGCATAATTCACCCCACAAATTGAACCAGATTTGTCCGGCCCCCGTGGTGGAGTTTTCTTTTCCCATGAACGACTGTATTGTCACGTTAAGCAGCAGAGGTGACAATAATCCCATGCACATATCAGAGAATCCCTATCGTGGACATCGCTTTGTGCCTGAAGTAATTAGCCATGCAGTCTGGTTGTATCACCGTTTTACTCTCAGCTTTCGTGATATCGAAGAATTGCTTGCAGTCCGTGGCATTCAGACATCATATGAATCCATTAGACGTTCTCTGACCCATATCACCGACCAATATGAGAACAACCGTGCGGAGGTGTCTCATCAACCAACTCGACAGCAAGAACGTCAAATGCGACGATTCAAATCGCCGGGTCAAGCGCAACGCTTTTTATCATTTCATGGCCTGGTGAACAACTTGTTCCGCCAACAAAGACACCTACTATCTGCAAGGAACTACCGAACGTTGAGGGATCGAGCATTTGTCACATGGGGGCAGGCGACTTGTGTCTGCTAATTGCACAGATCTTCATTTATTGATTTTTCGGCAGCTCACTTTCGTTAAAGTGACAATGCCACGGGAACTTTGAGACAAACCCAACGCCGACTAGTCGTCAGCCCGTTCAACCAGGGTCAGGATGTCATAGACAGCCACGGTTTCATCGTGCTGATTTTTGACCTCCACATCCCAGACCACAACACCGGTGGCGCGTTCCTCATCCGGACGCTTAGCCTTGTGGATCTTTTGCTTGGCGGTCAGACGCACCTGGATGGTGTCACCGATACCGACGGGTTCGATAAAACGCAGGTTTTCCAGACCATAATTGGCCAACACCGGTCCCGGCGCCGGGTCAACAAACATACCGGCTGCGGCCGAAATTACAAAATAGCCGTGGGCCACGCGTTTTTCGAATAAGGAATCTTTTGCCGCCAGCTCGTCGAAGTGGGCGTAGAAATGATCACCCGAGACACAGCCGAAATTAACGATATCGGCTTCGGTTACGGTGCGCCGGTGGGTCAGCAGGGACGTGCCGATTTCCAGTTCATCAAAGGTCTTTCTGAATGGATGCACCGGGTCAATCTTTGGCGTGGCACCAGTGGTGTACTGTCGGGTTATCGCGGTCAGGGTGTCAGGTGAGCCCTGGATTGCGGTGCGTTGCATGTAGTGCTTGATGGCCCGGCTACCTCCCAATTCCTCGCCGCCACCGGCGCGACCGGGGCCGCCATGCACCAAGGGTGCCAGTGGCGAGCCGTGGCCGGTAGATTCTTTTGCACAGGTGCTGTTGAGCACCAGCATACGGCCATGCCACGCGGCTGTTCCCAGCACAATCCGGGCAGCTTCATTGTCGTCGGCTGTGACCAGCGAGCCCACCAGGCTGCCGCGTCCCAACCGGGCCAGTTCGATGGCCTCTTCTTCATCGGCATACGCCATGATGGTGCTGACCGGTCCAAAGGCCTCGACCGAGTGCACCGCAGAGGTTGCCAACGGTTTGTCACAGTGCAGCAGTGTGGGGGGAAAAAAAGCACCCGCTTTGGCATCGGCACCGACGACCTCGAAATCACGCTCACCGCCATGGACAACTTCACAGGTCTTGGCCAGTTCATTGACACTTTCCCAGACGTCTTCACGCTGGTCGGTGCCGACCAACGAGCCCATCCGTACACCTTCTGTAGCCGGGTCACCGACCGGGGTTTTGTCCAAACGGACCTTGAGTGCTGCGATTACGGCGTCGACCTGGTCCCGTGGAACGATGGCCCTGCGGATGGCGGTACATTTCTGACCGGCCTTGACGGTGACTTCCTGGGCCACCCCCTTGATAAACAGATCAAATTCAGGTGTTCCCTCGCCGGCATTGGCCCCCAGTATGGAGCAATTCAGAGAATCGGCTTCCATGTTAAATGGAATGCTGTTGGCAATGATGTTGGGGTGGGCCTTGAGCATTCGCCCGGTACAGGCCGAGCCTGTAAAGGTGACACTGTCCTGCTCATCCAGATGCTCGAGCAGATCACCCACGCCCCCACAAACCAATTGCAATGCGCCCTCGGGCAGGATACCGGACGCAATGATCTCCCTGACCATGGCTTCGGTCAGGTAAGCGGAAACCGTTGCGGGCTTGACGATTGCGGGAACACCGGCAATCAGGCTGGGTGCGATTTTTTCCAGCATACCCCAGCAGGGAAAATTGAAGGCGTTGATATGCACCGAGACACCGTGTTTCGGGGTGAGAATATGGCGGCCCAGAAAACTGCCCTTGGCTGAGAGTTGCTCAATATCGCCTTCGACCGCGAAGGTCTCGTTGGGCAGTTCACGCCGGGCGATGCCGGAATAGGCGAACACGGTACCGATACCGCCCTCGATATCCACCCAGCCATCGACACGGGTAGCGCCGGTTTTGGCGGAAACCTCGTAAAACATCTCTTTTTTATCCAGCAGGTGTTTTGCCAGTGCCTTGAGCATATTGGCGCGGTCATGGATGGTCATCTGCCGCAGTGATCGACCGCCGTTGTTGCGTGCATAGACCAGCATGTCAGCGAAATCCAGACCCTTGCTGGTGACCTGCCCGATGGGCTCACTGTTGATGGCGTTACGTACTTCAACACCGGCGTCGTTGCCCTTTGCCCATGCACCACAGGCGTAACTTTCAATTTTCATTCAGATTCCTTCATGGCTGGTTTAAACAGACCAGTTTTCCAGCGTGTTGACCATTTCGGTTAAAAACGCGTTGGTTTGATGGGCATCCACCACCCGGTGATCAACAGTCAGGCTGAGATAACACATGGGTCGGATGAGTATTTCGTCTTCCCCATTAATTTCCCTGATTTTGATGCGTTTTTCAATCTTTCCGATACCGATAATGGCAGATTGTGGCTGGTTGATGATGATTGGGGTGGCCAGCAGGCTGCCAGAAACGCCATGGTTGGAGATGGTAAAGGTGCCATCGCGAACGTCCTCAGGATCCAGTTTTCCTGCCCGGGCACGGCTGGTGAGATCGGCCAGCTTAGATGCGATACCTTCTAAATCAAGGTCCTGGGCATGCTGCAATACCGGCACGATCAGACCCTCGTCACCCAGCGCCGTGGCGATGCCGATGTTGAAATGGCGGAACACTTCCAGCTGATCTTCGTGCCAGCGGCTATTGATCTGTGGCACTTTTCGGATGGCGGCGACGGTGGCCGCGATAAAATACACGGTCAGTGTTAACGGTGTGCCAAGGTCGGCATAGGCTGCTTTGTTGGCTGATCGATGTTGCATGACAGTGGACAAATCCGCCTCAAAAACAGCCGTGACATGCGGTGCGGTGTGCAGCAGACTGTCGGCCAGGTGCTTTGCGATACTTTTGCGCATGTGGGTGTGTGGGATCATTTCCGAGTTGGTGTCATCGGACCCCGGGGTGACGGCTTGTGGTTGATTTGACCCACCGGCTTTACGTGTGCGAGCCCCGATCAAGGCTTCCACATCAGCCAGGGTAATGCGGCCGTCTTTACCGCTGCCGTCTATTCCACCAATATCAAGATTGTGTTGCTGCACCTGTTTACGTACCGCGGGACTCAGACGGTCATGCCTGGCTTGCAGACTTGTGTCTGCTTCGGGTGTACTGGGATCAGGTTCAGACTTTTCCTGCGCTTCGTTTGCCGTCCTGCTTCCGGTCTCCAGGGTGCACAAAACGTCACCGGCATTAACCGCCCCATCAGTCGATATACAGATCTCGGCTATGCGGCCGGCCTCAGGCGCTGCGACCTCAACCACCACCTTGTCGGTTTCAATTTCCACCACCGGCTCGTGGGCCGCCACCGGGTCCCCTGCAGCGACCAGCCAACGCGATACAACCGCTTCGGTGCCTTCCTGCTGGTCTTCTGGGAAACGAATTTCAAGCATCAGAATGCGATCAATTCTTCCATGGCGGCCATGATACCGTCGACCTGTGGGACCACGGCATCCATGAGTAGCGGATTATGTGGGCTGGGTACGTCCGGCATGGTGAGGCGTCGTGGTGGAGCGTCGAGGTCAAAGAAGATGTTTTCCGTCAGGTAAGCGGCGATTTCCGCACCAAAACCAGCGGTGAGGTTGTCTTCGTGCACGATCAGGCAGCGGTGGCTGCGGCTGACGGCAGCGGTCACGGTGTCCTTATCCCAGGGCGACAATGTGCGCAGGTCAATGATTTCGATATCCCTACCCAGCTTGTCGGCAGCCGCTTCGCAGCGTGGCACCATGGCGCCCCAGCTCACTACGGTCAGGCGTTCGCCCGTACAAATAGTCTTTGCAGACCCAAATGGAATCGCGTAGTCATCACCGGGCCAGGGCCGTCTGGCCCAGGCGCTGTCGAGCATGGAGCGGTGTTCAAAAAAGATCGTCGGGTTGTTGTCACGCATGGCCGTGCGTAGCAGACCGACGGCGTCCTCGGCGTTGGACGGCATGGCGACTTGCCAGCCAATGGCGTGTATCCACTTCACCTCGTTGCTCTGGCTGTGCCAGGGGTCACCGACCTTGAAAAACCCGCCGGGGATGCGCACCACCATCGGTGCCGCAAAGCGGTTCGCCGTGCGCCAGCGCATTGTGCCGCAGTCATTGAGTTGTTCTTCAGCCGGGTCTGCGTATTTGCGGAACTGTATTTCGGGCACAGGCATCAAACCGGCGGCGGCCATCCCGACCGCACGGCCGATAATCCCTTCTTCCGATAAACTGGTATCAAACACACGGCCGTCACCGTGTTTTTCCTGCATACCCAGGGTGGCTGCGTGCACACCGCCCTTGGGACCGACGTCCTCACCAAACACCACTACCCTGGGGTTAGATGTCAGCTCGACATCCAGTGTGCGGCGAATCGCGGTCAGCATGTTGATTCGCTCGTTCTCTGCCTGGATGGTGTTCGTGCCCGGCGTAAATTCATGTCCCGTGGGCCACAGTCCACCTTGTTGCTGCAGGATTGGCCGGTCCTTTGCATCGTTTTCACTGAATACATATCGTCCAATCGAGCCTGGATCGGGCTGCGGACGGGTGCGCACCCTGGCCAATGCTTCTCGCACGTCGGCAGTCGCCCTGGCCTGGCAGTTTGCCCAGGCTGATTCGGTCATCTTGTTAGCAGCCAGCACAAACTCACGTAAACGGGGCAGGGGATCACGTGCTTTTTCGGTGCTGATCTGCTCAGCACTTTTGTACTTTTGGGTGTCCTGACCGGAATGACCGGACAATCTCGGTACCGTCAGACGAACCAGCGCCGGTCCGTGTCCATTACGTACATGTTGCACCGCACGCTCAAGATGGGCTGCTGCCTGCTGCGGGTCGCATCCGTCACCGTCCAATATGAAGAGGTTCTCGAAGGCCGCCAGGTTCTGGGCAATATTGCCACCGGGTGTTTGCGCGGTGGAAGGCACGGATATACCGTATCCGTTGTCTTCGATATAAAACAGCATCGGCAGTTTGCGTGTGGTGGCTGTGTTGAGTGCTGCCCAAAAGCCGCTGGTGGCAGTAGAGCCATCGCCACCCAGGGCGACGCCAATCGCGCCCTTGCTGGATTGGTCTTGCAATTCATTGGTCTTGTAAACGATGGCCTCTGCCCAACCTGAGACCGGGGTATATTGTGCCCCGACGGCACCACTCATGGGCAGAAAAGTGGCCTTGTTATTGTTCTTTGGCAGATTGAAAACCACACCGATATCACGGCCGTCACTCATTCCCCCCGCCCGCATCATGGGACCGGCGAGTGCTTCATCCAATTCGAGACCCAGTGTCAGCAGGAACGGGCGGGAACGGTAATAGCCACCTGCCGCATCGCCGGGGTGATTCAGCAGGGATGCCAGGATGATCTGTGCCATCTCGTGGCCACGGGCAGAGAACTGGTACAACACTTCGCGGTTTGGCACCAGTTCACTTTCTTCCAGGTCGTCGATCGCACGGGACAACAGGGTCAGGTAGACGATGTGTGGCCAGTCCAGTTCGCTGGTGTGTGAAGGATGCCGGACGTCGGGTTGTGGAAGGTGGGTAACACTGGTCATGGACAGTATTTCCAGATATTTGGATTGAGAGAAATAATATACCTATTGAGCGGATATTTAATTGCCATTCGAGTTTATGTATGGCATTAATAAGGTATTAAATGTCCATAAAGTCGATAAAATGCTTAGGAAATTCCAATGAAACTGGATAGATTGGACCTCGCGATCTTAACTGCGCTGCAAAATGATGGCCGTTTGTCCAACCGGGACCTGGCCAAGCAGGTCTCATTGTCACCCTCACCCAGCTGGCGGCGTTTGCGGCGTCTGGAGGAATCGGGTGTGATCTCCCACTACGCTGCCGTGGTGGATCGCGAGCGAGCAGGGCTCTCCATATTGGGGTTTGCGCATGTCACACTCAACGACCATGGGACCAGGACGGTGGAGAAATTTGACCGCGCCATTATGCTGGCACCCCAGGTACTGGAGTGCCACGCCACCAGCGGCGAACATGACTACATGCTCAAGGTGGTGGCGCCCGACATGGCCGCCTACCAGGATTTTCTCAGCGAATACCTGTTAAAAATCGGGGTGGTGCGCACGGTCAACACGAGTTTTGCCCTCAAGCAGCAAAAAAACACGACGGTATTGCCGTTGGAGCAGATCAAATAGTGATGGAATCCTTGCAGCATTCCGGCAGACAGAAAAACTGTAGCTGACCCAGTTCGCCATCCAGTAAGCAGCCTTTTTGAGGACGTTTTTGTTGTAACTCGACAGCGAGCTCATGCGCGGCTTCCAGGTAGCTTGTGTAACACTGTTGCCGGGTCTCATAGGGCATGGGTTTTCGCTCTGCCATACCGGCTTCCAGGGCGGCTTGTAAGGAAAACTTCTGAAGGTTGCAGGGAGAATCCCGCTTGCTCCAGGAGCCGTCACCCAGGTCAAAACAATACAGTTGCAAGAACAGTTCCCCGTAACGGGCAACAAAATCGACTGCATCAAGAATGTAATCGACCTCCAGGTCGTCCATCACGTAGTGCAGGCTGATCCTGCACCAGCCGGGTTTGATACCCGCATATCCATCGATGATCCACTTGCGATAGGCCTCCGAGGTCTGCTCGTCGATTTTCAGTAAATTATGCCCATAGGGTCCGGCACAGGAGCAACCCGCGCGTGACTGGATGCCAAACAGGTCATTGAGCAAGGTGGTGACAAATTTGGGGTGCAGGTACTTGTCCCCATCTGCCCACACATTGAAGGAGACTATTCCTACTCTTTTTGCGGGGTTTTGATTGCCAAGAATTTCTATGGCGGGATTGGCCAGCCAGCGTGTGAATACCTTCTCCAGTAACTCGTGTTCCCGTGCCTCGATCCGGTCAGTGGTGACGTTATCCTTGATCTCAAATACCATGGCGGCCTTCAATACCTGCAGAACACCCGGTGTGCCTGGTTTCTCGCGCTCTTCGATGTGCGTGATGAAGTCCTGGTGGGTGGGGCCGACGTAATCTACGGTGCCACCGGCGGCAACCGTGGGTGGCAGTTCGCGGTGGTATAAGTGTTCATTGAACACCAGTACTCCACTTGAGCCGGGGCCACCGAGGAACTTGTGTGGCGAGATAAAAATGGCATCCAGTGACGCATCTCCGGAGTATTTTCCGGCCGGCGGGTTCATGTCAATCTGTACATAGGGTGCACTGGCGGCATAATCAAAACAGGCAATGGCGTCATGGTGGTGCAACATCGCAGCGATCTCATGCACCGGCGATCTTATCCCGCTGACATTGGAGGCCGCTGAGAAAGAACCAATCCTTGGCCGGTTTTTGTAGGCGGGATCCTGTAACAGTTCTTCGAGGTGTTTAAGATCAATACCACCTTCTTCATCAAGCCGCACGGAAACGACCGTGGCGAGGTTTTCACGCCAGGAGATTTCATTTGAGTGGTGTTCGTATGGCCCGATAAAGACAACGGGCTGATTGGCGTGAAGATGCTTACTGAGCAAGTCAACCTTTTCCGCACCGAAGGTCTGGGTGATCAAATTGCAAAAAAGCTGCCGCGTGGCCGGTGGCAGTGCAATGCCGATCAATTGCTGCAGTTTGTCGATGGCGCTGGTTGCGCCGCTGCCGCTGGTGATAATGCGGCCGCTTTCACCCGCATTGACCGAGTGCTTGATACTGGCCTCGGCCTCTTGCAACAAGCGCGTCATAGAGCGTCCGCTGATGTCGTCCTCGGTGTGCGAATTGGCATAGATACGCTGCAGCTGGCGCAGGTAGTTTTCGACAAAACACAGACAGCGACCCGAGGCGGTATAGTCCGCGTAGACCATCAGACGCTCACCATATGGCGTCTGGATGGCCGCATCTGCACCGATCAGTTCGCGTCGCAGGAAATCAAATTCTAGGGGCTTGTGTGCCAACATTTTCTTTGGGTCATTGGGTGGATGAATGATATGTGGGATGTTACCTGAAATTGGCAAGAACCGGACACCTGAGTTAATTAAATACCCACCCCAGCTTGAGCGTCAACCTGCTTCAACGGCTAATCTGCCACTGGCAGCCCGTTAGCCGTGCGGAAGATCAATCAAATTGATATGTCTTTACCGCTTGCATATAGTGTCTTCATCCCACAAAAACCGGAGGTTCCAAAATGAACTCAAAGCCGAAAGCTTCACCAGACAAGGAGCTCGTAAAGATATTCGAAGCGGCAGGAGTGGTGGATTATCTGAACTACCTGCAATCAGGCAAGAGAATTTTGTGGGTCAACTTCAGGGCGGGAATAGCCAGGGGGTTTGGCGTTACGGTTGGCATGACCCTGGTCGTGGGTGTGTTTATTTGGGTGCTCACCATGCTCGTCGACCTTCCGCTTGTCGGAGAATACTTTGGAGAAGCAAAACAATACGTTAATGAGTACGCTGAAAATACAAACTATACCGACGAGTTCGCGGACATGAATCAACTGCTGCGCGAAATAAATGAAAACATCAAGAATGAAGACCAGGTGCTGGACCCAACAATTGAGTAATTGAAGCAAAGACCAAAGTCAGTCAGGTGGGCTTTGGGTGCCAAAGTCATCCAGCTGAATGGAGTGTGCCACTGGAACACCAGCTGTGCCTCGTTACTGGGCTGAAGTAAACTCAGGATAGGCCTCCATACCGCATTCGCCTATATCCAGACCTTCGTACTCTTCCTCTTCATCCACCCGAATTCCAAGCGTCATCTTGAGTGCGGTCCAGACGAGGAAACTGGCACCGGATACCCACACAAAGATAGTCAGTGCACCGATCAATTGACCACTGAAACTTGATTCAGGATTTGTCAGTGGTACCAATAACAAGCCGAACAGTCCGACCACACCATGTACGGAAATCGCACCGACCGGGTCGTCAATTCTCAGGCGGTCCATTCCAAGGATACTGAATACCACCAGAAGGCCAGCCACCAGACCGAACAGGGATGCCTGCAGGGCGCTTGGCGTTGAAGGTTCGGCTGTAATCGCCACCAGGCCTGCTAATGCACCATTGAGCGCCATGGTCAGATCGGCCTTGCCAAATAAGAACCGGGCAGTCATCAGGGCACCGACAAGGCCGGCAGCCGCAGCCGCATTGGTATTTAGAAACACCATGGCAACCGTGTGTGCGCTGGCGGCGTCACCAAGCTTGAGAACCGAGCCGCCATTGAATCCAAACCAGCCCATCCACAGGATGAAAGTGCCCAGGGTGGCCAGCGGCAAATTGGCTCCGGGTATGGCGATGACCTCGCCACGGGGCCCGTACTTGCCTTTCCTTGACCCCAGCAGGAGTACACCGGTCAGGGCAGCCGAAGCACCTGCGAGGTGGACGATGCCCGAACCGGCAAAATCACTAAAGCCCAGATCGCCGAGGTTAAAGAGATTGAAAACGTCCTTGCTGCCCCAGGTCCATGACCCCTCCAGCGGATAAATAAAACCGGTCATGAACGCCGCAAAGATCAAGAAGGACCAGAGTTTCATTCTCTCGGCCACAGCACCAGAGACGATGGACATGGCCGTTGCAACAAAAACGACCTGGAAGAAAAAATCAGCAGCGGGAGAGAACACACCGTCACCGCCAAATCCGGCACTGGCCGAATCGGCCAGAACCTTTACCAGTCCAAATGCTTCAATACCCTGCAGAAACCAGCCGCCGTCGTACATGATGGCGTAGCCACTCACCAGGTACATCATGCAGGCAACCGCGTAAAGCGCGATATTCTTGGTCAATATTTCGGTGGTGTTCTTGGCCCGGACAAGTCCGGACTCCAGCAGTGAAAAGCCCGCCGCCATCCACATGACCAGTGCTCCGCAAATCAGCAGAAAGAAGGTGTCCAGGGCATATTGGAGTTCAAAAATCTGGTTTTCCATGATGAGATACTCTCTGCTTCAAATGGCCTGGGCACCGGTCTCGCCGGTGCGTATGCGGATGACGTCTTCGAGCTTTTGCACAAAGACCTTCCCATCACCAATTTTTCCGGTTGCGGCTGACTGGACGATGACTTCGACGACCTGTTCAACGAGATCATCGGTGACCGCCGTTTCGATTTTTATTTTGGGTAGCAGGTCGACCACGTACTCGGCACCCCGGTAAAGTTCTGTGTGCCCTTTTTGCCGCCCGAAGCCCTTCACCTCAGTGACGGTTATACCCTTGATACCTACTTCTGACAGGGCACCTCGGACGTCATCCAGTTTGAATGGCTTGATAATGGCGGTAACCAGTTGCATGCGGGACTCCTCGTTAGTTCGCGCTATAAATGGAAGCTGGGTAATGTATATGCAGGAATCGCGCCAGCACGAACTGAAAGTGAGACTCCCCGAAACCGTTCGAATTAAGGTCCTTTCCCGGGTAGTGAGCACAAATTTTGACCCAGCAAAGTCACAAGCGCACCAAAATGGTGCATAAATCAGGTTTTGATGCTGAAAACAGGAACGAAAATCCCAAATCCGGGAATATACAAAACTGTATATCTGTATATCCAGGTCCAATCCCCTCTCGATTATCACCCGCAAGCACTTCAAAATTTAGCCGTACCACTGCTATCCCACTTCATTCAATGATGGGTCGCTGTGGTGGGTAGCTACTGTCAGGACTCGCTGTGAACACGTCCATGTGAGCTCGGTCGCGACTCCCTGTCGCTCACGGTCCTGGCAGCAGACACCCACCACAGCTCATCTCCGTGAGCCCTAGAACCAACTGACATCGAAGTATCGGGCATTCACGACAATCCTTCCCAGCCACGGGAGTGTGGGATCTTGTCTCAGGACCGTGAGCGACAAGGAGAAGGTGAGAGCGGGAACCGGTCGAGAAACTGGCCTGGGCCAAGTCGCGACCGAATCCCCATGGAGGGGTTAATGATGTGTCCTGAGACAAGATCCCACACGCACTTGGCGTACCGAAGCCATATCCACGTTAACCGCGTATCCCGCAGTCATAGTCATAGCTTCAATTCTGCACAGAACTCTCAGATCATGTGGGACAGCAGCGGGTCGTACCCATTTACACGCTTATTTTTGCGTGTGTAATAAATCCTTGAGTCAGTGGGTCTTTGTATCTATGCTGAGTACTGAATCCAATGGATCAGCTTGTAATGCTTAACGACAACGCCGTGCTTCGTATCTGTATGTGTCTGCCGCCTTCGGGGCGAGTGGCCTGCTGATCTGTTCCTGAAAGAATGATTGCAAAACCACCCGCCCAAAAAGCGGGTGGTTTTTTTTGGACTTGAAAAATGCCTGAGATGAGTAAAGATTAAAGAGAGTACGAGAAACAGATTATGAAACTGCAACAACTGAAATACCTGATTGCCACCGTGGACAACGGATTAAACATTACCGCTGCTGCGCAGGCATTGTTTACCTCGCAGCCAGGGGTCAGCAAGCAAATCCGTCTGCTTGAGGACGAATTGTCGTTGCAGCTATTTGTACGTAAGGGCAAGAGTCTGACCGCACTCACAGACGCCGGTCAGCAGGTGGTCAAACGCGCCCGACGGATACTTTCCGAAGCGGACAATATCAAGTCCCTGTCGAGTGAGCTTGCCGGTGAGCAACAGGCTGAGTTGGTCATTGCGACCACCCCCACACAGGCACGCTACGTGCTGCCCGATATGCTGGAGTCGTTCCAGCGACAGTACCCGGGTATAACCCTGCGTCTGCACCAGGGGACTTCCGAGCAGATCGCCGAACAGGTACTGGACCGCGAGGCGGATTTTGCCATTGCCTCGGGGCAGAGCGAGTTGTTTGAAGACCTCGTGACGCTGCCCATTTACAGTTGGGAGCGAATCATACTTGTCCCACCTGACCACCCACTGGTCGGTGTTAAGAATCCTGGTCTTAAAGATATCGTGCGCTACCCGATCATTTCCTATACCTATTCATTTACCGAGGAGTCCTCGCTGGGGCAGGTTTTCAGTGCCGTCGGGGTTGAGCCCAATGTGGTGTTTACCGCCCAGGACCCGGACATCATCAAGACCTATGTGCGCAAGGGCATGGGGATTGGCATTCTGGCCTGTATGGCGCATGACGAGGAACTCGATACCGGTCTGGTGGCCATCAACGCAAGTGGTTTGTTTCCCGTTCTTACCACCTGGGTGGGTTTTCGCAGGGACCGCTTTCTCAGTGAATACATGTATGGCTTCCTGGAAAAGGTGGTGCCGGGCTCGACCCGCAGCGGCATCGACCAGGCCATCCACGGGGTTGCAGAAGGGGAGAATATCGTGCGCTTCCCGAACCTCGAGCCGGTGCACAAGCATCCGACTTTTGGTAGCAAGAAATTCAAATCATGTTGTGGAGATTTTAACCTTTGAAGCGTTCCGGTTCGTGAATACCGCATTCGCGGACCAAACCAAAAAAACGCGCTTCCTCGTCATTTTCCACCACGCTCAGCGGCTGGCTGGTGTGACGGTCACCAATTGAAACATAACCCTCGTTGAACAACGGGTGGTAGGGCAACTCGTGGGTTTTGAGGTAGCGGTGAATATCACGGTCGGTCCAGTCCGCCAAGGGGTGGACTTTGACCACCTTACCGTGGGCCTGGACGATACCGGTTCCACGACGGCTTTCTGACTGGCTGCGGCGCAGACCACTAAACCAGGTGCCGGCATCCAGGCTAGTGAGTGCCTCGGCCATCGGTTCCACCTTATTGAACTGGTTGTATTGCCGAATACCCCTGATACCTTGCTCCCACAAACGGCCAAAGCGTTTTTCCTGCCATGCGGGTGACAATTCAGGACGAAAGACCTTCAGATTGAGGTTTAGGCGGCTGGTTAATTCATCAATGAATTCATAGGTCTCCGGGAACAGGTAGCCGGTGTCTATCAACACCACCGGGATATCTGCCCGGTGCTGGGTAAGCAGGTGTAACATGACCGCTGACTGTGCCCCGAAACTTGAGGTCAGGATGGGCTCGTCAGGCAGGTAATCAAGTGCCCACTGCACCCGTTCGGCAGCGGTGAGCCGTTCCAGACAGGGGGTCACTGCAAATAACTGTGACTCCGACCAACTCTGGCCAGGTTCCGGCACACATAGTTTGAGCGCCACACTACCCATTGTCTGTTAATTCCAATTGCAGGGCCTGCTTGGTCCGGAGCAGGAAGTCACCAAAGTACTCACCTTCCTGACGTTGGCGCTTGTAGTCTCCAAAAATCTGGTCCAGGGTCGATAGGATTTCAGCCTCGTCGATGTTTTCCTTTACCATCTGGTTTAATCGGGTACCGTCGAAGGCTGCGCCCAGGTGCAGGTTGTAACGTCCTGGCGCCTTGCCCACCAGCCCAATCTCGGCCAGGTAGGGTCGTGCACAACCGTTTGGGCAACCCGTCATCCTGATAGTGATGGGTTGGTCACGCAATTGGTGTAGTTCCAGCAGGTCTTCAATTTTCCCGAGCAGGTCGGGCAGGTAGCGCTCCGCTTCGGCCATGGACTGTGGGCAGGTCGGTAGTGCCACGCAGGCCATTGAATGCAGACGCAGCTGTGACAACTGCCGATAGGTATCCAGGTGATGCCGTTTTACCAAGTCGTCGATGGCGTCCTTTTGCGATGCTTCGACATTGGCGATGATGACATTCTGATTCGGCGTCAGCCGGAAATCACCCGTATGAATCCGGGCAATTTCCCGCATTCCGGTCAGCCGAGATGCTATTGGTGTGTCCGCCAGGCGGCCATTCTCTGTGAACAGCAGCAGGTGCCACAGACCGTTGTCCGACTGCTGCCAGCCAAAGCGGTCGCCGTTACCCGTAAAGACATAGGGCTTTGCCGACTCGGGTGTATAGCCCAGTCTCTGTTCCAGCTCTGTGTGCAACCACTTTAGGCCATGTTTTTCCAGGGTGTACTTGAAACGCGCGTGTTTGCGATTATTGCGGTCACCGTGGTCGCGTTGGATGGTCACGATGGCCTGGCTGATTTCCGTGACCTGCTTTGGACTACACCATCCGATCACGTCCGCCAAACGGGGATAGGTCGTCGGGTCGCCATGGGTGGCACCCATGCCACCGCCCACGGTGATATTGAAGCCGGTCAGTTCGCCGTCATTTTCAGTCGCAATAAAGCCGAGATCGTGTGCCAGAACATCGACATCGTTTTGTGGTGGGATGGCGAATGCGATTTTAAATTTTCGTGGCAGGTAAGTGGCGCCGTAAATTGGCTCGCTGTCGACCGTTCCCGCTACTTTTTCGCGGTCGAGCCAGATCTCGTGGTAGGCGCTGGTGTTGGGGGTGAGGTGCTCACTGACGGCCACCGCTGCCTGGTAGACCTGGCGATGCAGCCCGGATAACTCGGGCAAAGGTGAACACATGACGTTACGATTCACGTCGCCACAAGCCGCAATCGTATCCAACAGCGAGGTATTGATGGCCCGGATGCTGGTTTTCAGGTCGCGTTTTAAGACCCCGTGAAACTGAAATGCCTGGCGGGTGGTCAGGCGCAGTGAATGGTTGGCCCAACGTGTGGCGATCTCATCCAGAGCCAGCCATTGTGCCGGTGTGCATACACCACCGGGAACACGAGCACGGACCATGAAACTGTGATCGGGCTCCAGCATCCGGTGGCGCCGGTCTTCCCGCACATCACGGTCGTCCTGCTGGTAAATACCGTGAAATTTGCTGACCTGTATATCGTCATCGGCAATCGTCCCGGTTGCACCATCGTGCAGGCTTGCAGCCAATGTACCACGCAGGTAGTTGCTGGCCGACTTGATGTCTTCCATGGGGTTGGCCTTGCCCGCGACGGGTGTGCTCATCAGTAAATTTCCTTGTGCAACCGTCCCGCACGGCGCAGATCGGCGATGGCCGAGATGGCGGCTGCAGGTTCAAGACCACGTTGCTCTGCAAATACGCTTTCCAGTGCCTGTTGAACTGCCTGACCCATTGGCAGGGAGCCGCACAGGTAAATATGTGCGCCACGTTGTAACCAACGCTCAAGTCTCCCGGCCTGCTCACGCACGACAGCCTGCACATAGTGCTTTTCAGCCTGGTCACGCGACCAGGCAGTGTCGATGCGGCTGAGTAAACCGGACTTGCGCCAGCGCAACCACTCTTTCTGGTACAAAAAGTCAGTACGCAGATGCGGGTTGCCAAAAATCAGCCAACTATCGCGGCCGGTACCCTGGCTATCCGTCTCGCTTTCCAGTTGTTGCATGAAGGCCCGGTAGGGTGCGATGCCGGTGCCGGCTGCAATCATGATAATGGGTGCCTGACGGCCCTCGTGACCGTCCTGCGGCAGCCGGAAACGGCGGTTGGATTCCAGAAATACCCGTACCTGATCACCGGAAACCAGGCGTTGGTTGAGATACCCACTGGCCACCCCTTGCCGACCTATTCCGATGGCATTGCTGTGGAAATCGGCGACGGTCAGGTGTACCTCTTCATCCACAGTTTGCTGGCTGGAAGCGATCGAATAGGAACGCGGGCTTAGTGGCCGCAGCAGGTCCGTCAGGGTTTGGGCGCCGACCCGGGTAGGGTGCTCATCCGCCAGGTCTGCCAGTTGCCTTTGCTCGATGAATTTGCGTTGCTGATCGGTATCCAGACCGGCAAACCGAATCGCGAGTTCTTCGTTGCTGCCGGCGGCAGCAAAGTCTCTTACGGTGTCGGCGGTCAAGCGGGTAATTTCAAGACGCTCGGTCAGGGCCTTGGAGATGGTGAGCTCCTCATCGTTGAGTACAACGGTTTCTGAAGCCTTGATGTCAAGTTGTTCCAGAATTTGGTCGACCAGTTCCGGGTCATTTGGCGCCCACACACCCAGGGCATCACCCGGTTGGTACTGCAGACCTGAGTCTTCCAGTGACAGTTCAAGGTGAAAAACCTCTTTGCCTGATCCCGAACCGGTAATCTGCTGTACCTTCCCAACCTCTGCCTTAAAGGGCGTTTGCCGACTCCAACGGGGTTGGTCAGGAACCACACTCAGATAAGTGGCAGCTGAGTTGCTGATTTGTTCTGCGGAATCTTCTTTGACCAGATTCTGCCTGGCGTAGGTGGTCACCTCCGTGCTCCAGGCATCGGCGGTTGCCCGGTAGTCGACATCACACTCGACCAGATCACCAAAGGCTATCGCCCCCAGCGCCCGCAGACGCTGATCCAGTCTGCGGCCTGCTTCACAAAACAGGCTGTAGCTGCGATCACCCAATGCCAGCACACGAAAGTTCAGATCTGGGAGTTGGGGTGCGCGTTCACTGTCAAGATAGGCGAACAGATCGACAGCCTCCTCGGGTGGATCGCCTTCACCGTGCGTACTTATGACTAAAACAGCGTGTCCGAGTTTGCGCAAATTCGCGGGACGGAAATTATCCAGGGATTGTAATTTGACACTCACACCCTCGCGTTCCGTGCCGGCGGCCAGGGCCTTCGCAATGGCTTCCCCGTTACCTGTTTCTGAGCCGTAGAGAATCGTCAGTGCAGGTGCTGTCTTTGTATGTGGTAACAGCGTTGATGGCACGGCTTGCTTTAAACTACCGGCAAGGTAGCCACTTAGCCACTGCGATTGGGCTGGGTCGAGCCCGCCGATGCTGCTTTGCAGCAATTTCAGTTGCTGTTCGTTGAACGGCGAGTTGTCCGTTCGTAGTGCGCTTAACATGGGTATCACCGTTTTGAGCCAGACTCGACTCTAGGTCTCCAACGTGGCGCTGTGAACGAAGTAGTTATTATGCAGATATAACCGAAATGCATATGCAGACATAACCGAATCGAATTAGCCGGTGTGTTATAGAGCAACCGCGGTTGTAATTGGAGTTTCCGGTTGTTGAGGCTTGTGTGCTGGTGGTTCCTACGTTATAAGGTTGACAGAATTCTCGTGGGCAGCTTGGAGGGTTGAGCTTGCCGGCAAGATAAACAATTACCGGATCCTGACGGGTCCGTTCGCAAACTCAGGGAGCAGACCATGCCGATCGTAAGACCACTCGAAGAAGATGAGTTGGAGCCAAAGCTCCTGGATGAAATGCAGTTCTTTAAGGGTACGCTCGGGGTGATCCCCAATAGCGTGCGTACCATGTCCTATCACCCTGCAATTGCGCGTGCCTTTACGGGTTTGAATATGGCCGTGATGGAATGCCATGGTGAAGTGACCGCTGAATTCAAGCGTCTGCTTGGGTATATCACGAGCTACGTATCAGGTTGCCGCTATTGCCAGGCGCACATGATTTTGGCTTCTGAGCGCTTTGGGTGCACTGAGGAACGGCTTAACTCGGTTTGGAGTTACGAGACCTCGGAACATTTTACCGAGGCTGAAAAAGCCGCGCTTGCCTTTGCTTTTGCTGCGGCCACAGCGCCCAACGGGGTGGATGATGAAATTACCCGTAAGCTCAAGGCCCATTGGTCTGACCCCGACATCGTGGAAATCATGGCGGTGATTGCGCTGTTTGGATATTTAAATCGATGGAACGATTCCATGGGATCAACGTTGGAGGACCTGCCGATTTCGAGGGGTGAGAAATACCTCAAGGACAGTACGGGCTGGACTGTTGGCAAGCACGGTTAACCCCCATATTGCACCCACTTATTGGGGTCGGATCCAGTAATTTGTACTAGGCTGTTTCTGTGTCCGTGCCGGATACGGGTTCGACTACATCATTTGGAATCTGAAGTATCCAGGGGGTATAGGTGCTATCAGGTTTGATTTTGCATATGCAGCAATCGCTTAGCGACCGAACTGTGAACGCCGGGCTTACCCCGGTTTTGACTGTCCCATGAACGAGCAAGGCGTCGCCAGGGAACGGCACCGGCAAATGGATCATGCATGTACAATAATGACAACCGAAACCGGGTCGGAGACCTTCATGAAGATACGAATGCTAAATAGTTGCCTGGCAGCCACCACATTGCTGCTCGTCAGTGGCTGTGGCGTTGCCAACGAGAACTCAGGGCGCCTGGCGACCCTGGCAAGCGGCGAGCACCGCACCGAGGGCTATGCGGCTCGCAATGATTCCCGCCATCCGGTTGAGACACTTTCGTTTTTTGGTCTTGAGTCGACCATGACGGTGGTGGAAATGTCACCCGGTGGTGGCGGTTGGTATACGGAGATCCTCGCACCCTATCTGCGTGATGATGGCAAACTGTTTGCAGCCAGCTATGACATCAATTCAGCCAGCAGCTATTACCGCCGCAACGGTCGCGAATATGTCGCCAAGCTATCTTCCCAACCCGAGCTTTACGACAAGATTGATGTCACCGTGTTTGCACCTCCGGGCTACGTGGACATCGCCCCTGATAACAGCGCCGACCTGGTGCTGGTGTTCCGCAATGTGCACAACTGGATGGAAAATGGCGTCGCGGAGCGGGCTTTCGAGGTTTCCCACAAAGCGCTGAAACCCGGTGGGGTTCTAGGCGTCGTGCAGCACCGCGGTAACCCGGATCAGCCCCAGGACCCGATGGCTGATTCTGGTTACGTGACCGAAGAGACGGTTATCGAAATGGCAGTGGCGGCCGGTTTTGAACTCACGGCGCGTAGCGAAATTAATGCTAATCCCAAGGACACCAAGGACCACCCCGAAGGTGTCTGGACACTCCCGCCCAGCTTTGACCTGGAAGACAAGGATCGCGCCAAGTATGCGGCGATTGGTGAGAGCGACAGGATGACCCTGAAATTTACCAAACCCCAGTGACCTGGTAAGCGCAAAGGGAAAGCGAACCTGGCCCACGGGGTTTGAACCAGACTCCCGCATGCCAGAAATTTCTCTCGAACCACAGATCTTAGACCATAGTGATAATCAGTTTCCGTACTGTTCGGCGATTATTTCAAGCTGCGTATTGAACCAGGCGGTTGACTTCCAGTTGCCGTTGGCCATAACCCCAACGATATCTTCAAGGTTTTCTGTGGACTCAAGGGGGTTGCTGTCCAGCAATACCAGGTCGGCACGCCAACCATCCCGGATTGCGCCGAACGGCACGGCGAGTTCGAGTTTGCTACTGATAAATCTGCCGCCATTCCAGGTTGCCATCCGGATGGCATCCACGAGCGGTATGCCGCTGTTAACCAATGCCTGTACTTCATCAATTGCTGAGAAACCGGGCACGCCCAGTACGGTCGGGGAGTCGGTGCCCATCGTGAGTGTTGCGCCGGCCTCGTGGAGTGCAAGTGTGAATTTTCTGAGGAAATTTGTGACCCCAACATAGGCGCCACGGTTGCAGCCACCTGGGTTCCAGCGGTTCGAAGTGATGCTGCGGTTATTCAGGCTGACCGTGGTGGGGTGCATGTAACGGGTTTCCTCCCGTGCCCAGTAGGCAGCGACACCCTGAGGGTCATTGCACCAGATTTGATCGATGAGTTCTTCAATGCCCAACGTGGCCGTAACGGCGGTGCCGTTATCAAGGGTCATTTGTATGGCCTCGGCGATGAGAGCGTCACTGGTGTTGATGTTGTTCCTGAAAAACTTCCACAGGTAGGCACCGGAATGGGCAACCATGGCCAACCCATTATCCAGTAATTGCCTGCTGCTCATGGTCTGTGGGAAATGACCCAGCACCGGCATTCCAAGTATGCGCGCCTCATCCAGTATGGCGAGCGCTGCATCGCGGGGAGTCTGGTTGTAGACCTTCATGAACTGGTAGCCGTCGGCAAACGCCTGCCTGGTGAATTCACGTGCCTGGCTTGCATTGGTGACGGCGCGGTCAGGAGGACCACCGTCTGAAGTATTGTTATTGCCACGGGCATACTGGGCCGCATAAATATTGGGCCCGACAAGCTCTCCTGATTCGGTTTCAGTACCCCAACGGGGCAGCGCTTCGCCAAAGTCACCATTGTTAAGGATCGTGGTGACACCCCGGGCCAGATACAATATTAGTTGGCTGCGGGCTGCTTCCTCGGCTGATGATGGTACCACGGCCCCAAGGAATTCACGCACATTGGTGGCCAGGTGCGTATGGGTATCCACCATGCCGGGTACCAGGTAGCGCGAACTACCATCGATGATTGCCGCATCTGCAGGTATGAGCACCGGATTGTGGTTGCCAACATGTGTGATGACACCATTTTCAACCACCACCATCTGATTGGAGCGAATCTCACCGGAAGGCATGTCCAGCAAGCCGACGTTCATGAAAACGCTGGTCTGGCTGGACGCTATCTGATCCGGAACCGGTGGGTTCTCCAGCAGGGAGTCACAGGCTGTTTCATCAATAGGTATTGCACGCACGATGATGATCGTGCCGCTCTCGCCGGTATCATCGAACCGATAATCCAGTTCAGCGGTATTACAACCCGTAAAGCGAATGGTAGCCACGCCAATGCGAACAGTCTGGATTTGAGTCGGGCCAAGAAACGAGCCGCCAGCTGTTTCATAAATGAGAGCCTCCACACTGGAGCCGGAGTAGTTTCCCTGGATGGTGTACCAGCGGTGACTGACCGGGTCGTTTTGCGGGGCATCGGACGCTCTTGGAAAGGTGAACCAGCCGACAAAAATAACCGGAGGATCCGTGACGATCTCTATCAGATACCCCTGTCCGGGCATTAACGAATTGAGCCAGGCTCCCTTCAAGGGCGGGCCAATCTTGAGGATGGTTTGACCTTCAGCCGGTATTGCTGTGGGCAACAGTAAGGTCAGGCACAGCAATTTTATCGCCCAGCTTGCTTTCCGGATTGTAGTTTTCTTGTTAAACAATGGTGGCTCCAAAATGGTGGCTCCAAAATGGTGGCTCCAATAATATTAGACCGTCTTTCGCAATTAAACTTACAGCACGACCTATACTCACAACAGGAAATATCAAGGCAATGACACGCGCACAAGTTGAGCAATTCAGGATTGACTATCGTCAAAAATTTATCGCGTCGAACTATAGCGGGTGGCGTCACTTCAGCCTGACCGTAAGCATAACCTCATTGGTAATCATTGGTAGTCTCGCCGCACTAGACCAGGTGCAAGCCCTTGAATTTCTGACTATTCCGATCACCTTCCTATACGCCAACCTAGCCGAATATCTGGGACACAAAGGCCCCATGCACCATAAAACACGCGGGCTGGAGCTGCTGTTTCAGCGCCATTCCATGGAACACCACGCTTTCTTTACTGAAGCCCAAACCACCTTTGGTAATTCAAAGGATTTCAAGGCGGTGCTGTTTCCACCAATCATGCTATTGTTCTTCTTTGGTTGTCTCGCCCTACCGGTAGGGCTGTTACTCTACTTCCTGCTCTCCCCCAACGTGGCTTATCTGTTCGTATTTACCGCAGAGGCTTACTTCCTCAATTACGAATTACTTCACTTCTGCTATCACATCGATAAAAACAGTTGGGTCTCAAAGCTACCTTTCATGGCCACGCTCAGGTGTCACCATACCCTGCATCACGACCGGCGTCTGATGAACCACTACAATTTTAATATCACCTATCCGATTTGTGACCGTTTGTTTGGCACGAGTTACCAGCACAATAATAATTAGTACTCGGAACTGCCGAACTTTCTATTTGAGGTGTCACTACTTTATTTTGAAACCAATTTGCTAATTTTCCCCGTCATTAGTGAGATCCCGCCCCTGCCAAATTCGTGGTCATAATAAATATAATATGTGTCATCAATTTTCATGGTGGTCATCAAGGGCCACAATTCTTCTTCAACTTTAGCAACCGGATTATCTTCGTAGGTTTGCCAATGCGTGCCGTCGTCGCTGGTGGCATAGCCGATGTGAAAATAATTTTCCTCGGTCAGGTACTGACCGTAGCCAAAATAAAACCATTCCCAGGCCTCTTCTGTATGGATTGGGTTTCCTCCCGAAACCCCTAGCTCATGCCAGCTACCTTTTTCCCCTTCAAAAATCAGTGGATCAGACCCTTTGAATCGATCTCCAGTGTTGGGGTCATCATAAAAAACCCAGTTCTTGGTATCATTTGAGGTAGCCAATCCCAATCCTGGGTTGGGAGTTCTTGGCTCACCTTGATAGCGGGCATTGCCTTGAAAATACAATCTGTATTGCTCACCAACCTTGAACAACCCCAATCCCCAGCTGGCGTTTCTCCAAGATGTTGGGTCAGGCTCCCAAATTGGAGCTTCATCCAGAACCCAGGGACCCTTTGGGCCGCTTGCTGTGGCCCGCATCAAATTTAAGGTCTCGCTGTTTCGGAAAAGCATGGTCCAGCCGTCATCTTCCACTAATAGCGTGAAGAACCCCACCGTCCCGTTATCATCAAAAATCGGGTTTCCAGAAAATTTTTCAAAATTGTAGCCATCCTGTGATGTCGCAAATCCCATTGAGGCACTTTGCGGGTTTCCCACTTCGGTGTTGCCTAAGTAAAACAGGTAAAAAATACCCTCATACTTGACGACATAAGGATTGTAAACACCCGCAGCATCCCAGGCACCGTTGGGACCCAGAGGAATAATATTATGGGTTGCAGACTTGAAATCAAACGCCAATTCTGGTTTTGCCTGTGACTGTTCGGAACAGCCCGTGAACAAAGCAAACACGATCAAAAGCAGAGTGGTTTTTAAACCCATTGATAATTCCTGATTCTTTGCCAAAGGCAAAAATTACCGAACTTTGGAAAAAGCGTCTTGAATGAATCCGATATCTCATCAAATTGGGAGGCAGATACAAGGAGGCCTACAGAGGTTATTAGTATGGCAAGACAAGCCCAACCGAGAAGAAGAGATGGAATCAAGCGTCAACCCCGGCTCATTGTTTAGCAAGTCTTCAGGGTAGAGTTCGCCCACAATCATTGCGGCTTCGAGACGCCGCATGCGGCATTGAATGCCGCAACCTTTTCCGGCTCACCGGGCAGATCGACGTGTCGGATTTCAAAGATCCTTCCTTGTTGGTCGGCTTTCACGACCTGCTGACAGTGGTGATCCAGTCGATGTTCACCGTGTCGGATTCGATCGCGGTAGGTGATGATTGCCTGATCGTCACCATCAGCAGCAACCTTGCTTTCGTAAGAATACGATTCAAAGGTCGCCTTGACCCAATCCCCGATAAGCCGGTAAGACTCGATGATTGCGACCGACCCACTCACTGTGGTTTCGCCAATCTTGTATTGGCACTGCGGCGTCAGCAGCATCTCGGCCACGTTATAATTTTCAATGTTCAACGTTGCGGCCAGCGCGGTCGCCGCCTCAACATGTCGATTTTGTTGCACAGCCCCACTCCTTTTGAATACGGCAAATCATAACAGGGCTACTGCATAATCGTCGATCGAAACACACGGAAAAAAACGGTGGCGGCAACAACCAGGGGCAGTCGCACTGGCCTTAATATTACTCCGGTTCAAACCGATAACAGAATCTGTATCCTCTGAATAAAAGGTCTTCTTCTTGATCGTGGGTCTAAAACAGAAGGGCGGATACTGCCACTAAGGCGCCCATTTTATTTTTGAACAAGTTGGTAATAAGTGATATCAGGTTCGATACAATTCCTGATTCAACAGAATGTTGCACATTAACCAAATGCGTCTGATATTGTGGCTGCGGTCATAACCTGGCCCGAGTCGAATAGTAGCGGCAGATACCGCCACTGAATTGAATAAATTCAAAAGAGTCAGAGAAACCAACAACTTGCTGAGAAAAACTACACCTGCTACGCACCTTTCATTCATAATTGTTTCTGCAGTTCTAAACAGAGGTAATCATAATTCGCTTCCCATTTATCACCTAGGGACGGCTGAGGTATTTATACGTATCACGTGTATTGATCAGACGTTGTGTCTGGGCCCGGGCGTAGTCGGTACAAAGCATGCTGGCCAGCAGGGAGATAAAAAGCTTGTTTATCACGTTGATGTCTATTTGAGTAGGTTTTTATAGTTTATCGTTGGTTTGTAGTTTACGGTTGGATTATATGGATGGAATTCGGTAATTCGCGATTTGAATCAGCCAGAGCGGCATCATCTGTTCCCCGTGACTTACCATGTTCCAGTGCTATGGGCACAAGGTCAGCTCACAAACGCAGCAAAAACCGAGGTGTGGTTCGCCGTGTTGAATGACAAATCTGGGGACGCGGTGCAGTGACGGGACAGCCAAGCGATGAACAAAAGTGGTATGTCTATGTCATCAGGGCCAGTGACAATAGCTTGTATACGGGTGTAACAACCGATGTCCAACGCCGTTTTGATGAACATTGTGGTTCGGAAAAAGGTGCACGTTATTTTCGGGGCAGACAACCAGTGGAAGTTGTCTATAGTGAGAGCCATCCGGATCGCAGCAGTGCGCAACAACGAGAAGCCGCTATTAAAAAGCTTTCCAGAGCCGAAAAATTGAAGTTAATGGCGCATGGATGTAAGAGCAATAAAACCACCCCGACACGGGAATAGGATTGGGAACCTGAACTCGTGTGTGGTTATTTTGATTGGCGCTCCCTACGCGCACCCAAACCATGAATCATGGCTGATTATACCTGATCATGAAACGATATAAGCCACTGAATCTATGTAATAAATAGCCTATCTTACCACCACACTTGTATTATCCATGATTACCGCCTATTATCCGTGTACACACTTTTTAGGCTTACGTTTAGGTGGATATTATGCCAAGAGTCGCAAACACACTCACAGACCTCGAAGTCAAAGTAATTACGAAACCCGGCCATCATCCGGTTGGTGGTGTACCTGGCTTGCTGTTGCAGATCAGGCCATCAGGCACCCGCTATTGGGTTTACCGTACCCACATTGCTGGTAAGCGCTGCAATATCGGCATTGGTTCTACTAGTGAATATACATTGGCAGAGGTCAGAGAGGAAGCGCGAGAGTTGCGGCGACAGGTGAGGGATGGCCGTAACCCTATCGAGGAACGCCGCCAGCTACGCGAAACCATGAAAGCTGACCAATCCCGCCGAATTACATTTAAAGATGCCTGGCAGGGCTTCTGGGCTGACAAGAGCGTAGAGTTTTCAGAAAAGACCGTTCACCATTGGGAATCATCAATGAATCGTCAGATCCTGCCAGTAATCGGAAGCCGGATTGTTTCTGAAATTGATAGAACTGATGTGGAGGAAGTGTTGCGGCCTTTGTGGAAAACCAAAACGGTAACGGCTAAGAAACTACGCGGCAGAATGGAACGTGTATTGTCCTGGTCAACAGTCAAGGGCTACCGAGAGGGCGACAACCCAGCCCGCTGGAATGACAATCTAAAAGAACTATTACCATCCGGATTAAACGTACACAAGACAATCCATTTACGCGCCCTCCAAGTGAATGACGCGCCAGAGTTTATGGCAGAGTTACGCCACAGAAATGGCGTGGCGGCCAGGTGCCTGGAGTTCACCATTTTGACCGCTTTACGCTCTGGTGAATCACGCGGCGCATTGTGGTCTGAAATCGACTTCAAACGGGGAGCGTGGAATGTTCCAGGCGAACGTATGAAGATGAACTTACCGCATATTGTGCCGTTGTCTGATGGTGCGCTTTCTGTGCTGCAACGTGTGGAGGGTATCAGTGACAACGTTATTTTCCCTGCGCCGCGTTCTGAATTTCTTTCGGATATGTCAATGCTTGCCGTTCTCAAGCGCATGAAATGGATTGACCGCACCACGGTTCACGGCTTCCGAGCAGTGTTTAAGTCATGGGCGAATGAAGTTGTGGACGTTCCCGACTTTGTTTCAGAAATGGCGCTGGCGCATTCCGTTGGCGACAGTATCCAGAAAGCATACCGGCGTTCGGATTTATGGGCGAAACGGTTACGGCTTATGCGTGAGTGGTCCAAGTTCCTGGGCTATTCCGAGGCTGGTGGGGCGGTGATTAAGTTGGAGGCGAGGGCATGAGGCCTCGCAAGTTTTCCATGGATGAGGTCATATCAAAAAGAATTATCGAAGAGATGGACAAACTGGACGGCTGGCAAGACTTTTACAGCGAGGCAAACCGAAGAAAGCACAAAACTGGAGGGCATAGGCTCAAGCACCTGGTTCCAGAGCTGGGACCAGATCAACCGGCTTTGGCTCGACTACTTGCCGCATTCGCAATTCAGCATCGAGGTGATGACTTTAGCGACAAAGGCAGTGTCGATGCATGGAAAGATTTTCGTGCGGCCCTCGGTAAAGACCACAAAATCCAAAAGCTTGTCGATAGAGCCCCACATGACGCCATATCATGGCAGGCTTGTGAGTACTTCTTGGATCCGGCCTATCGCACACACATCAGAAGAATAGATGGTGCCCCAATCAAGTATGTGGCACCTATACCGGAGCCGATTGTGGAACTGAGAGATCAATGCTTTCGGGGTGAAGTTGAACGCCCGAAGTATTCCAGCTTGGAACTACGCAATGGCGCGATTGTGTTTGCTGTTCGCCTAGCCCTTGAAGCAGGTGACATTACGGCCACTAGCTCCGTCAACAAGCCAAACGCATGCCAGATTGTTAGTGACCAATTGAAAGGATTTGATATACATATAGACACAGTTCTTGGAGCCTGGAGAGACAGAGAATGTAAGCCAGATAGCAGATAAAATTGATGTAAGCCGCAATAATATTAAAATAGATTTTTATTAGGAAACTAGCCCGCTCAATATTGATTCTGAACCTCAAGGATACAGGAATCAACGCCATGAGCACTCAAGAAAAACTCTATTTCACAGACCGTGAAGTTGCCGCCAGATACGGAGTCAGTCGCCCGACAGTTTGGCGCTGGCTTCGTATGAGGCACTTACCACCACCGGAATCAATCGGACCCAACACCAAACGCTGGAAACTTGCCACCCTTGAAGGCTGGGACGAGCAGCGGGAAGCCCAACAGCAAGCAATCGCGCCGGTATTGGCCGGACAATGATCCGCGACATGGATCTGGCCCGGCAACTTTACGCGCCTTCAATCGTCGCACGCTCCACTGGTGAACCCTCATGAACGCCATCAGGAACCAATTGCGTTGCCCGTACGGCACTTCAAGAGAGCTTTTGACTACTGGACTAAGGACACGCGGGCTGGCGCTACTGTCGATGATTGACGGCTACCTCGAAACCCACCAGCGCAACTACAAATGTTACCCACCGGCCATTTCGCTGAATCAAAAACAGTGGAACGTGTTGACTAAATCCGCCCAGTTGACTGGATTGGAGTTAAGCGAACTCACCCATCACGGCGTTAGTTTTCATCGGGTCGAGGAATCGCCCGAAGCAGGCAGGCCCAAGAACGCACCACAAATTAGGAGAACAGACAATGGCTACGAAGACAACT
This sequence comes from Gammaproteobacteria bacterium, assembly GCA_021772915.1. Classification (GTDB taxonomy): domain Bacteria; phylum Pseudomonadota; class Gammaproteobacteria; order Xanthomonadales; family SZUA-36; genus SZUA-36. The sequence goes on from JAJFLB010000010.1 coordinate 47,592, forward strand.
AAGAAGACAGATGTGACCTCAGATTTTGATTTGGATAGTTTGCGTTTGAAGCAAGACTTCAGTGAGACTTTGGGGATACAGAGATTCATGTCCCATGTCCCGGTCCGCAAGCCGAATAAGACAAACTTTATCCGAGTGCACCCCAGCAAAGATTATCGTATGGACATAGGGATTGTGGAAATGAAAGAGGAGCGAGAAACCTATCTGGTTACGCCTGCAATGATGTCAGAACCGGGGATCTATGAGCTTGTAGTCCCCGCCCGGCTGGTGACCTATATCACCCGACAAGGTGTACTGGCCCTGTGGCCCCTGAAACTGGGGAAAGACGGCAAACTAAATCCCTGGCATGAATCTGCACTGGAAGCCGCCCAGTTAGCCGAAAAACAATGGGTGAGTGTCAGGGCCGATATGTCACTGGGCGCTTATCAGATCTTTCTGGCAACCGCGGAGCTTCCAGAACCGGAGTGGCCGGAACATACTTTTTCCGAGTTGGTTTGCCTAGGCTTCAAGGGCCTGATTGTTGATAAGCCAGACCACCCGCTCATTCAGCAATTGACCGGCGCAATCTGATGGAACTGGGCGATTTCCGGGAAATCTGGTTTTGCGATTTCGAATTTTACGCGCCAGCCGGGGAGCGCCCACTTGTGCGCTGTATGGTTGCCAGGGAACTGCTCAGCAAGAGGGTAATAAAACTCTGGGCCGCCGAACTAGGCCCAGAGCCACCCTTCAATACCGGAAAGGACGCGCTCTTTGTCGCCTTCTTCGCCAGTGCGGAGCTGGGCTGTTTCCGATCCCTGGGATGGGATTCTCCTTACTGGGTGTTGGATTTCTACCCCGAGATTCGCAACCTGACCAACGGCATGACCTACCCGGGTATTGACCAGGTCAGAAGCCTGTTGGATACATTGTCATTTTTCGGGTTGCGACGTATGCGACACGAAGACAAACGGAGCATGCGTGATCTGATCATGGAAGACCGTTGTAACACCACATATTCGGCACAAGACCGCCGGGCAATACTAGACTACTGCCAGACGGACGTAGACGCGCTGGAAAGCCTATTCGGGCCGATTACACAAAGAATCGTCCGCTACCCCGGTGATCTTGACCGGGCACTGTTACGCGGACGCTACATGGACGCTGTGGCAGAAATGGAATTTAGGGGGATACCGATTGACGTGGATCTTCTGGGCCAACTACGGCAAAACTGGGACCACATTAAACTTCAATTGATCGAAAGGATAGACCCCGCTTTTGGTGTGTTTGACGGTATGACATTCAAACGAGCAAAGTTCATCGAATGGCTGCGACGCGAGAAGATACCCTGGCCCGAGACTGCGACAGGGCAACCGGCATTAGATAACGCTACATTTCGACAAATGGCAAAAGCTTATCCTCAGGTAGCCCCGTTGCACGAACTGCGACATAGCCTGGGCCAATTGCGCCTAAATGACCTTTCCGTAGGCATTGATGGGCGCAACCGTTGCCTGCTGTCTCCCTTTGGGGCCAATACAAGCCGACACACACCTAGCAATAGCGGATTCATATTCGGGCCGTCGCGGTGGATTCGTGGACTAATAAAACCGGAGCCGGGGAAAGCGCTGGCATACATCGACTTCAGCAGCCAGGAGGTCGCCATTGCCGCCAAGCTATCCAGCGACCTGAAGATGCAGCACGCCTATACTTCCGGAGATCCCTATTTGAGCTTTGCAATTCAGGCCGGGTTAGCGCCCGTCGGAGCTACCAAGGCCACCCACAAACCTACTCGCGACCGCTGTAAGTCTGCCGTATTAGGCCTGAGTTACGGGATGCGTGAGCACAGCCTGGCCCAGCGCATAGGTGGCCCGACAATAGCCGCCAGGCACTTGATTGAAGCGCACGAAGAAACCTACCGGATATTTTGGCGATGGTCACAAGGTGTCGTGGACCACGCCATGCTACACAACCGGCTACACACCACATTCGGGTGGCAGATTGCGATGAATGAAGAGGTAAACCCGAGGTCCGTGCAGAACTTCCCGATGCAGGCAAACGGAGCCGAAATGTTACGCCTGGCAGCCATCATGGCAATGGAGGCCGGAATACAAATTTGTGCGCCTATACACGATGCCATCCTGATAGAAAGTAGCATTGACTGTATCGACATCCACGTTAAACGGATGCAGGCAATTATGCGGCAAGCCGGACAAATAGTTTTAGACGGTTTCGCTATCCGGTCCGACGCTGACAAAGTGAGCTACCCAGACCGCTACATGGACGGAAGCGGGAGAGAAATGTGGGACCGGGTTATGGAGGCGTGCAATATTGACGATAAAAACGCACGGGTTAGGTGCGGAGCTATCGCACAGGAGTAGTGCGTTAGCTCTGCACACCCGTCCTTTATTCTATTTATTATATTTATCCTAAGAGATATACCTATAGGAGAGTGATGTTGTGGCAAACGGCAAAAGTCATAGTCAAAAAGAGGATTGGAGGCAGGTCGAGGACAAAGATATCCCAGCCGAGTGTATAACTGGCAGGCCTACTCAAAAGAGCAAGAACTACCTTTCGATTCCGTCCACTGAACGGGCAGGTGCAGCGAATGATTTGGGCCGCAACTGTTTTGCAGTTTATGCGCTGCTAACCACGGGCGAAGCAATGGACCCAACAGGCAAGTGGCGCAAGCTACCAATAAGACAATTAGCTGTCCTGGGACTGGACCGGTACAAAATCTATCGAGCTATGGCGAAACTAGAAGCCGCCGGGATAGTTAAATCGAGACACAGCCCAGGCCGGAAAACACTGTACCGGCTTATGCCAGAGCTTTGATGCAAATGATTTCCGTGTGTCTGCACCTGCATCAACTCCAAAGGCCGCTTTGTGCCTCATACCGGAGTGTCATTACATGAGAATGGCTATAACTGCGGCCAAAACCGGACTCTCAGGTTTGCTGGAATTGCGGCTTAAAGCCACCCGTTCTTCCACCTCGGTCAGCTTTCATTCCTACGCAATAATCTGACATTGATTGGCGTACTTTGCTCACAGTACTTTGAGAAACGGGCCATTGCACCTTGCAAGACCAAAAACGAATACTTTCAGTATTTGTTTGAACCATGGGATTGCTCTCGCACAAAGCTCGCCAAGCACCAT